>NZ_CP064942.1:900000-2100000 GCF_015679265.1 Pontivivens ytuae | reverse complement strand
ACGCGAGGCTCGGTTTCCTCACCGGCGGCCTGCTGTTCGACGGGGGCGGGCGCGGGCTCGTCCTCGACGATCTCGACCGGGGCGGGGGCGGTTGCGTCCTCCTCCACGATGTCGACCGGGGTCGGGGCGGGCTCCTCGACCACCTCCACCGGAGTGGCGGCCGGTTCCTCGACGACCTCCACCGGGGTGGCCGCGGGCTCCTGGGTGCTCTCGACCGGGGCTGCGGCGGTTTCGCCGTCATCCGGGCCGGTCGGGATCGGGGTGTTCAGGCGCTCCAGCGGCGTGGGCTGTGCGGACAGGACCGCGTCACCGGTCTGGGCCGCTTCGTCAGGCGCCGCGCCGACAAGGGTCGGCTCGGGCATGACGGAGCGGATCTCGACCACGTCGCCGGGCAGAACCTCACTGTCGAGGGTCACGTCCGGCATCTCCTCCCCGTCGCGGAAGAGGGTGATGACGGTCTCGGGCGGCTCGGAGCTGGGCGTGGCGATCACGCCGAGGCTCGCCATCTCCTCCTGCGTCGCCTGGAGCGAGATGCCGATCTCGCGCAGGTTTGCGCGGGTCTCGGAGAGCTCGGCCAGGAGAGCGCCGTCGCGGACGGTGTCGAGGCGGGAGAGCTCGTCGAGCAGCCGGGTACGGTCGAGTGCGACACGCGCGAGCTCGCTCTCGGTCTGCAGCACGCGGGTGGAGGAGGCGAGCTGCGCTCGGCGGAAGTCGACGAGGCGGCCGGCCTGCGTCAGACCCTGGTCGAGCAGGCTCTGGAGGCGCGCGGCCTCCTCGGCATCGGCTTCGACCTGCTCGCGCTGCGCGCCAACCTGCTGTTCGAGCACGCGGATACGATGCTCCGCCTGCCGGATCGCGGCTTCGAGGAAGGCGCGGGCAGCCTCGTCATTCTCGCGGGAGAATTCGAGGCGACGGCTTTCCAGATCGCGAATCGCCTGGACATCTGTTGCATCCGCGCCACTCGGGACGGGCACGGGCGGCATGGCTTGCTCGCCCGACAGCTCCGCTTCGATGCGAAGCGCGATGGCTTCAGCCTGTGCCATCTGCAGCGACAGCCGCCGATTCGCAGCTTGCAAATCGGGGAGGCGTTCGAGAGCGCGTGGGTCGCCATTCAGGATACCGCCGGGCAGCAGCCCACCCGATTCGGCCATGATCATCCGCACGGTTTTGCCCGCGCGGTAGGGGATCGCGCCGGAGCGGGCGACGTCGCCCTGGACGAAAACCGGGCGCCATTCGGCGACGGTCAGGAACACGTCCTCGGGCGCGAGCGCTATGAAATAAACGGTGCCGGTGGCGTCGTAGCGCCGGTAGACCTCGTTCTCCATCGCGGCGCGCACGGAGCTCTCCAACGATTCGATGGTTTCGCCATCAGCATCCACCGGGCCGACGAGCGGCAGGCGCGCGCGCCCGTCCGATCCGATGGGCGCCTGCACGGCGAGTTCGGGCAGGCCGATAACCTGCATAGAAAGGACGTCGCCCGGCTGCAGCGTGGCTTGAGCCGCCGCGGGGAGCGCTCCCGTCATGATGGCGAGTGTGCTCACGGCACACTTCATGATTGTATGAAACACGGGACCTGCACCTTATGCGTTTACGTGGCACAACCTATCAGTGTATTTTGCAGTTGCGAACGGAAAAATTGTGGCGCGCGCCGAACACGCCTGCGCGTGACCCAAGTTCACGGAGACTTTGATGCCTGACGATCACGCCCTCGACAGGACATGGCTCAGCGAAGAACTGCTCACACGGCCCGGCGGCCTGACCGCCACCGTGCGGGGCGGTCAGGTGCCCACGGGATCGGTGCGGGTCAGCGGAGCGAAGAACTCCGCCACGCGCCTGATTGCTGCGGCCCTGCTGACGGATGAGCCTGTCGTGCTCGGCAATGCGCCGACCGAACTCGTCGATCTGAACCACAAGCTGCGGTTCCTGCGCGGCATGGGGGCCGTTGCAGAACGCGATTCGGAGCGGGAGACGGTCACCATCGACGCCTCCGGCATGGAGACCTCGCCCTTCACCGAGGAGCAGGACTATCCGATTCGGACGACCTACCTGCTGGTGGCCGGTCAGCTTCGGAAGACCGGTTTTGCCCGCATCCCCTATCCGGGCGGCTGCAAGATCGGCAGCCGGGGCTACGACCTGCACGTGATGGTGTGGCGCGCGCTCGGCTGTGAGGTCGAGGAAAAGCCCGACGCGATCGAAGTGCGCGGCAACGGCTTCAAGGCCGGACGCATCGCCTTCCCGATCTCGACGGTCGGTGGAACGGAGAACGCGCTGATCTGCGCCTCCGTCGCCAACGGCACGACCGAGATCGTCAACGCCTACATCACGCCGGAGATCGAGGACCTGATCGAGCTGCTGACCCGTATGGGTGCGCGGATCGAGGTCTTCGGCAACAGCCTGGTGAAGGTCGAGGGCGTGCCGGAGCTGTCCGGCGCCCGCATGGACGTGATGCCCGACCGGATCGAGGCGATCACCTGGGTGGTCGTGGCCCTGATGCTGGGCGGCACGATCCAGATCGACAACGTGCCCTTCTCCGAGATGGAAGTGCCGCTCTTGCACATCGAGAAGATGGGTGTGGACCTCTTCCGCAACTCCAACTCGTTGTGGGTGCATCCGGGCTGCATCACGGGCCGCGCGGTGCAGCCCTTCGAACTCGCCTGCGGAACGCATCCGGGCATCATCTCGGACATGCAATCGTTCTACACGCTGATGGGCCTGATCGCGGACGGCACCAGCCGGATCTTCGACTACCGCTACCCTGAGCGCATCGCCTATGCTCGCGAGCTGACGAAGCTCACCGGCATCGACGCGATCGAGGCAGAGCCGGGGCGTATCGTGACCCATGGGCGCGCACCGATGAAGGCGGCGGAGCTGACCTCCACCGATCTTCGAGGCTCCATGTCCCTGCTGATCGGGGCGCTGGCGGCCGAGGGCACCTCGACCATCGGGGCGTTCCAGATGGCGCTGCGGGGCTATGACGGCCTGCCGCGCAAGCTCGCGAAACTGGGCGTGGAGATCGACATCCGCGAGACGGCGGACTGATGCGCGCCCCCTCGCCCGAGATCCTGGCGGAGCTGGAGCGGCACGCGCCGGGCCGGCTTCGCACCGGGGTCGACATGTCGACGCTGGGCCGATGGCAGATCGGCGGCATCGCCGATGCCGTCTTCACGCCCGAGACGCCCGAGGAAGTCTCCGCCGGGCTGGGCCTGCTGCATGAGAGCGGCACGCGCCACGTCGTGATCGGCGAGGGGTCCAACCTGCTCTTCGACGACAACGGCTATCGCGGCGTGCTCGTGGTGGTCGGTCCTGCGATGTCGGCGTTCCGCGCGGACCCGGAGACGGGTCTGGTGGAGGCCGAGGCCGGGCTCTGGGTTCCATACTTCGTGCTCAAGACGATCCGGGCAGGCCTGCAGGGCAACGTGCATGCTGCAGGAATTCCCGGCACGCTGGGCGGGCTCGTCGTGATGAACGGCGGCAGCCAGCGCAAGGGCATCGGCGACCAGCTCGTCGATGTGAAGGTGGTGGAGAAGGACGGGCGGATGAGCACGCTCACCCGCGACGACTGCGCCTTTTCCTACCGCCGCTCGGCCCTTCAGGACCGGGGCGCGACCGTCGTGTCCGCCCGCTTCCGCTACGAGAAGGGCGATACACAGGAGATGCGGCGCGAAGCGATCGCGATCCTGGCCGAACGGCGCGGGAAGTTCCCGCGCACCCAACCCAACTGCGGGTCGGTGTTCCTGTCGAACCCGGCCCTTTACGCCACGCTCGGCCCTCCGGGTCGGGCGATCGAGGAAACGGGGCTGAAGGGGACGGGCCGGGGGGGCGCCCGGATCTCTCCACGCCATGCCAACTTCATCGTCAATGAAGGCGGCGCCCGTTCCGAAGACGTGCTGCACCTGATCGCGCTGGCCCGGGCCCGCGTGGCGGAGCGCACGGGTATCGCCATGGACTGTGAGGTGCGCCACCTGCCGCCGGAAGGGACTCTCCGGCCTGCGCATCTCTCCGCCATTGATCTCAGTTCCCCCCGCGCCCGTTCCGCTTGAGGAGCGGGCATCGCGCCCGACAGAAGGCCACGCCATGACCGGATACAATCCCATTCAGGACCCCCGTCGGTCCCGCTCAGGCTATCAGGACGCCGTTCCAGGCCAGGATGAAGTCGTCGACACCGGGGGCTTCTTCGCCTCCATCATGCGCAACAAGATCCTAATCGGCGCCGTCGCGTTCTTCTCGGCCGTGATCGCCGCGGCGATCCTCGTGCGGCTGGAGCCGATCTACGTCGCGCGCGCCGAACTGCTGCTGGAAACCGGCGGCAACCGGGTCATCGCGATCGAGAACGTGGTGGACGACCCGACGCTGGGCACCGGCACCATCCTGTCGGAGATCGCGATCCTGCGCTCCCGCGGTGTGCTGGAGGAGGTCGCGCGGCGGCTGCAGCTCCACCGGTATGCGGAGTTCAATCCGGACCTGCAGGAAAAGAGCACGATGAGCGTCGTGACCGGGGCGGCCCGGCAGGCGGTGCGCGACATCCTCGGCGACGGGGACGAGGGCGGCTCGGCACGGGCCCGCACGGACAGCGCGCCGGTGATCCGGACCCATGAGGAGGTCGCGGCGAACATCCTGCGGTCCAAGACGCGGGCGGCTCAGCAGGGCCTGTCCCACGTGATCGACATCCGCGTGACCTCGTCGAACTCCCGCCGTGCGGCGCGGATCGCGAACACGATCGTGGAGGTCTATCTGGAGCGTCAGCTCGACGACAAGTTCGCGGCGAGCGAGACGGCCATCGCCTGGCTGTCGACCCGCGTGGAGGATCTGAGCCGGCAGCTAGAGGAAGCCGAGCAGTCGGTGGAGGATTACCGCGCCGACCAGCTCCTCGACGATCGGTCGAGCCCCGAGGTGATCGACCGGCAGCTCGCCGAGCTCGCGGTCCTTCTGGTGCGCGCCCGGGATCAGCTGGCCGAGGAGCGGGCGCAGGCCCAGCGCTTCGTCGAACTGGTGGACAGCGGGAACTACGCCTCGGCCCTCGATATCGGGGAATCGCAGGTCCTCGCGACGCTGGAGCAGCGCCGGGCGAACCTGCGCCGCCAGATCTCGACGGTCGTGTCGCAGAGCGGCGGCGGGTCCGTGGGTGGCCTGCAGAACCAGCTCTCTGCCATCGATGCGGAGATCGACGCGGAGACGGCGGAGGTCGCCACGGCGCTCAACGCCCGCGTGGACATCGCGCGGGAGCGGGTGGATCAGCTTCGCGCCGAGATTACCGGGATGGAGCGCCTCCAGTCCGAGAAGCGCCGCGCCCTGATCGGCCTGCGCGAGCTGGAGCGGGAGGCCGAGGCGCTGCGTCTCGTGTACGGACAGTTCCTGACCCGCCTGCGTGAGACGAGCGAGCGGGGTGGCTTCCAGCAGGCGAACGCCCGCCTCGTGACGCCGGCGCAGCCGCCGGTCGATCCGGCGGGGCCGCAGAAGGTGCCGCTCCTGATCCTCGCGATGCTCGCCGGTGGCCTCGTCGCTTCGGCCAGCGTGGTGCTGCGCGATCTGCAGCGGCCGCTGGTGCGCGGTACGGCGGACGTGCGCTCGGCCACCAACCGGTCGCTGCTCGCCACCATGCCGAAGCTGCGGGATGCCACGCCGCGTGCGCTGTTCAACCGGCTCGACGCCGGGGACACGGCCGCCACGGAAGCGGAGGTCGCGCGGCGTCTGCGCGCTCTGCTGATGCGGCCGGGCGCCAAGGGCTCCGTCCGTTCGATGCAGCGGGACCGGGGGGCGATGCCGCTCTCCATCCTCGTCACGAGCGCGGGCAACGGCCACGACACCGAGCAGCTCGCGCTGCTGCTGGCCCGTGCCGGCGCGGAAGCCGGGCGGAACGTGCTGCTCGCCGAAGCGGATCCGGAGAACGGGATGCTGGTCGAGACGCTGGCGCCGGAGCTGGCCCCGATCGGGCCCGGCTGCGTGTCGGAAATCTCCGACGGTCTGGCCGTCGGACGGCTGATGAGCGCGCCGGACGACAACCCGATCCGGGAGCTCGACGCGGCCCTCGACGACGGGCAGGAGCCGTTCGACATGGTGGTGATCCATGCGGCACCGGTGCTGACGCTGTCCGCCGCACTCGACATCGCGGCGCGCAGCGACCGGGTGGTGCTGACCGCCCGTCAGTCCTGGACCACGATGGCGGATCTGAAGCTGTCGTCCGAGGAGCTGGCCCGCGTCGACGCACCGCTCGCCGGTGTCGTGCTGACGGGTGTGCCCGAGCCGCGCCGCTGGTCGCTCCTGCGCCGTCGCAAGCGGCGTCTGGGTGTGGTGACGGCCATGCGCGCGCGTCGCGTCTAGAACGGAGCGCGCGCCATGTGGCCCGCCATCGCCGCAGGGGTCTCGGTCTTCACCTTCTTCGCCACGTTGCGAATGGTGAAGGACTTCGACCGGCCGACGCAGTTCCTGGTCATGGCCATCTGGCTGCGGCTTGTGCTGTCGGCGTTCCACGAATGGACCTTCACGCCGATGGCGGCGGGCCTGTCGATCAACGCGCTGGCGTCGGTCGCGGTGGCCGGGATCGGGCTGCTGCTGGCGGGGCCGCGGCTGCTCCGCCTCAACATGCTGGTGACGGCGTGGCTGATCGTGCTGATCGTGACCGTGTCGGCCGTGATCAACGGCGAATTCGGCGGGATGATCAACGACCTGATCAAGTGGGCCTACTTCTTCGCGCTCGCGATGCTGAGCTGGCGGGCCTTCCGCATCTACGGCAAGGACGACGTGCTGAAGGCGGTGGTCGTGGCCATGCTCACGCCGGTGATCCTGCAAATGCTGTCGGTGGCGCTCGGCGTGTCCAAGGCGACGGAGAATGACGGCTCGATCAGCTATATCGGCGGCTACTACCACGAGGCCGCGTTCTCGGTGATGCTGTTCGGCTTCCTGTGCACGGCGGCGCTGGTGCGCTGGCGCTGGCCGGTGGTGGGGCCCGCGATCGTGGCCTTCGGCATCGTCTGCGTGATGCTGACGAACTACCGCACCACGATCCTCGGCACGCTGCCGGTGATGTTCGCCCTGTCCGCCGCAGTGGCCCTCGGCGGCTTCGCCCGGCAGCTCAGGCCCATCGTGGTCCTCACGATCCTGATCGCGGTGCCTGCGCTGCTGTTCGGCGCGCGGGAGATGCTGCCCGACCGCTTCATCGACGTGCTGGTGGTGGCCCAGACCGGGGCGGACCTGGTAAAGGATCCGCTGCGGTTCACGGAGGCGGAGCAGGATCTCTTCTCCGGCCGGGTCTACCTCTGGTCGCTCTACATCAACCAGTGGCTCGGCGGACAGACGCATGTGCACATCATCGGCTTCGGGCCGGAGGTGTGGGACCGGCGGTTACCGCTCTACGCGCACAACACCTTCGTGTCCTACATCCACGAGTTCGGGATCGTGGGGGTGACGGCGCTCTGCATCTTCTTCCTGACCAACATCATCCGCGGGATGCTGATCGCCGACCGGCATCTGGCGCTGCGGTCGGTGTCGATCCAGGTGGGTTTCGTGATCCTCAACCTCTCGACGATGCCGCTCTGGCAGATCGAGGGGAACATCCTCTACGCCCTGGTGATCGGAGCGACATGGAGCTCTCCACCTCTCACAATGAAAAAACGCACGTCACGGCAGTCTTTCCCGGCGAGTGTAGCGCACGGGTGATTGCGATTCGCGAATTATTGTGCAACGCAAAACAACTGTAAGTTGTATCCACGAAAGGGATATCCCATGCGAATTACAATGATCGGAACAGGCTATGTCGGGCTGGTTTCCGGCGTCTGCTTCGCGGATTTCGGCCATGACGTCATCTGCGTCGACAAGTCCGCGAGCAAGATCGAAGCGCTGGAGCGGGGGGAAATCCCGATCTACGAGCCGGGTCTCGACGCGCTTCTGGCCCGCAACGTGGCCGCCAACCGCCTGGGCTTCACCATGAACACCGCCGAAGCGGTGAAGGGTGCCGATGCCGTCTTCATCGCCGTGGGTACGCCAACCCGGCGCGGTGACGGGCACGCCGATCTCTCCTACGTCTACGCCGCGGCGGAGGAACTGGCAGAGCTCATCGACGAGGATACCGTGGTGGTCGTGAAGTCCACCGTGCCCGTGGGGACCAACGCCGCCGTCCGTGACCGGATCGCAGCCAAGCTCAAGGAGATCGGCCGCGACATCCGCTTCCACGTCGCGTCGAACCCGGAGTTCCTGCGCGAAGGTGCCGCCATCGAGGATTTCATGCGCCCCGACCGCGTCGTCGTGGGTGTCGAGACCGACCACGCGCGCGACGTGATGGCCGAGGTCTACCGCCCGCTCAAGCTGCGTGACAGCCCGGTGATGTTCACCACGCTCGCGTCGGCCGAGATGATCAAGTACGCCGCCAACGCGTTCCTGGCCACGAAGATCACCTTCATCAACGAGGTCGCGGACCTCTGCGAGAAGGTGAACGCGGATGTGCAGGAAGTGGCGCGGGGCGTCGGCCTCGACGGTCGGATCGGGCCGAAGTTCCTGCATGCAGGCCCCGGCTACGGCGGCTCCTGCTTCCCGAAGGACACGCTGGCGCTCGCCCGCATCGGTCAGGACTACGCGAGCCCGATGCGGATCGTGGAGACGGTGATCGACGTGAACGACCGCCGCAAGCGCTCGATGGTCGACAAGGTGCTCGACCTCTGCGACGGCAATGTCAGCGGCAAGACGATCACCGTGCTCGGCGTGACCTTCAAGCCGAACACCGACGACATGCGCGAGAGCCCGTCGCTGACCATCGTGCCGGCCCTCGTGGGTGCAGGCGCCAAGGTCCGCGTGGTGGACCCTGAGGGCCGCAAGGAAGGCGAGGCGCTGCTGCCGGGCGTCGAGTGGGTCGAGGACGCCTACGAGGCCGCTGAGGGCGCCACCGCGCTCGTCCTGCTGACCGAGTGGAACGAGTTCCGCGCGCTCGACCTGGAGCGGATGGCGACCGCGATGGAGACGCCGCGCATGGCCGACCTGCGCAACGTCTACTCGCCGGACGCACTGCAGGCCGCGGGCTTCTCCGCCGTGCTGGTGGGCCGCGACCCGGTCTCCGCCCCGGCCGCCCGGCTGATCAAGAGCGCCTGACGCTTCTCAAGACACTGACGAAGGGGGCGTGCTGCGGCGCGCCCCTTTTGTTTGGGCTGTTGGTTCGATGTGAGGAGGGCCGCCCCCGACCTGGAGGGCGCTTGCGAGACGGGATTTAGAAGTCCGCGTCCTCAAGCATCCATCTCACTTATTCGACTAAAGACACCGCCAACGCGCCCTCCGGGAGAGAGTGAACGCCGTCTCGCAAACGCTCCGGTGGAGCGTTTGAGGCGTGAACGGGCGGGGCACGGGGCGGGCGCGACCCGGCCTGTCGGCCGGGCGGGGCGTCCATTCGAGGCGGTACCGCCCCGGACGTGATCCGGGGCCTTTTGCTGCTCAGAGCCCCACTACAGAAGATCCCGCCCATCCGGCACAGGACCTTCCGAACGTAAAAAGGGCGCATCGATGATCTCGATGCGCCCCTTCCGACAGTACGCGGGGGTCCTTGGAGGGGATCGTGTCAGCTGCCTGTGCGGCGGATGACGGCGCGTACCGTCCGTGCAAGGATCACGAAGTCGAGCCACAGCGACCAGTTGCGCGTGTACCAGCCGTCCAGCCGGACGCGCTCGGAGTGGCTCGTCTTCGCCCGGCCCGACACCTGCCAGAGCCCGGTGATGCCCGGGTTGCAGCAGGTGTAGTCGCCGAATTCCGGAGCCTCGTAGTACTGCGCGTCGCCGTCATAGCCGGGGATCTCCGGTGCGATGATCGGACGGGGACCGACGAGGCTCATGTCGCCCTTCACCACGTTGATGAGCTGCGGCAGCTCGTCGAGCGAGGTGGCCCGCAGGAAGTGGCCGAAGGGCGTGATGCGCGGATCGTTCTCCAGCTTCTGGTGCGTCTCCCACTCGCGGCGCGCCTCGGGATCGGTTCGCAGCAGCTCCTCCAGCCGGTCCTGCGCGTCGGGGCGCATGGAGCGGAACTTGAGGCACATGAAGCGCCGACCGTTCCGGCCGACCCGCGGCTGGGCGAAGAACACCGGACCCTTCTCCATCGACAGAATCGCTGCGAAGACGATGAAGATCGGCGCGAGCGCGATCAGGCCGAGGCCCGCCGCCGTCATGTCGAACAGCCGCTTGATGAGCGAGCTGCCGGGCACGTCGTTGCGCTCGACCGACCAGACAAGGCTGTCCGCGCCCGTGGCGACGATGCCGCGGGTCCGGCCGCCGACGAGGCCCTTCATCGGAAGGACGACCGCGTAGGGCTGGCGCAGGCGGCGCAGGCTCTCGATGACGCGCTCCGCCATTCGGATTTCATCGGCCTTGGGCGCGATCACGACCCGCAGGTCGCAGGGCGCGAGGCCAGCGGAATCCGCGGTGGTGTCGATCACGTAGGAGAGGGCCGCGTCGGATGCGGCCGCCATCTGCGAAAGATCGATCCGGCGGGCGACGTGGCGCTCGCTCTGCTCATCGACTTCGGCGCCGAGCAGCAGAACCGGGCGGCTGCCCGCGATCTGGCCGAGCAGCGGCGGCGTGGGCGTCAGAAGGCGGCGACCGGCGATGCCGACCGCGGCGATCAGCCAGGCGGGCAGCGTCCAGGTCAGGCCGACCGTCATGCTGTCGGCGGGCCACACGGCGGCGAGTGCCGTGACCGCGAGGGCCGACATCGCGATGCAGCGCAGAGCGCGGGCGTCGAGCTCGGCCCGGTCGTAGAGACCCGAGGCAAGCTGCAGCCAGATCTGCAGGGCAGCAAGGCCCGCAACCGTTTCCCACGGGATCACGAGGAGCGATCCGTCGATGCCGGCGACCGCGGCGCAAACGAAAAGCGCCGCCCCCACAATCAGGAAGTCGGCGACCGAGGAAACGATGGTGCGCCCGAAGGGCGTAAATTGCGAAGACCTGCGTTGCGACGTATCAGAAGTCTGAGCAATCGAGGATGCTGTCTTCTGCGTGTAGCTGGCGTGATCGTGCTGCACGACGAGACCTTTCTGGCGCGAGGCATACACAAAGGTACACCCGAGGGCTCCGCGCTCAACCTTAAGTTGCGGTTTCTTGTCAAAATTTGGAGCAAGCTGGCGTACTTACTGCACCGCATCATGGCACAGATTTCTGATTCGGCAACCTAAGGTTGTATGTCAGGAGGATGGTGCGTTCTGGGCGCAACGATGGCGGCTTGAAAACCGATGGCTTTCGTGGCTCAACCTGTAGTTGCTTAGCACATGCGGTATGATTCCGCATCCCGGAAAGTGTCGGAGATACGGGAAAAATGAGCGCCCATCCTACCGTCACCGCGGTCATAACGACCTATGACAGAACGGAATTTCTGGGTGACGCCGTGCGGAGCGTGCTCATGCAGTCGATTCGCACGACCGAGGTCATCGTCGTCGACGATGCCTCGCCCACCGATCCGGCGCCGGTGCTCACCGAGTTCGAGGACCGTGTCCGTCTGATCCGACTCGATGCCAACAGTGGCGCAAATGCGGCACGGAATGCCGGCGTTCGCGCGGCCTCCGGCGAGTGGGTCGCGTTCCTTGACGACGACGACATCTGGCGGCCGGACAAGACCGAGGAACAGTTCGCCGCGATGTCCGACGGGGACGAGGCGGCCCTTTGTGGCTTGGAGCAGATCGACGGGAAATCGCCCCAGATCTGCCCCGTGGCCCGCGTGACCGAGGCGCATCTGCGCGGCGGCAACCCGTTCTGCGGCATGTCGGGCCTTATCGCGCGGCGCGACGTGCTGCTGCAGGAGCCGCTCGACGAGACGCTGCCGAACGGCCAGGATTGGGACATCTACATCCGCCTCGCCCGCCGCCGCCCGCTCGCCTATGCCGCAGCACCGCTCTTTGCCCGGCGGTATGGGAGCCACTCTGGCATCACGCTCAGCGCACAATCAGAGAGTGTGGAAGCGCTCGAGAAGCGGACCCGGGTGATCGAGAAGCACCGCGACTGGCTGGGCGAGACGCATTACCGCCGCCGGCTGGCGAGCTACCTGCTGAAATACATCGGCAAGCGGAAGAACCCGGTGCGCTTCGTGCTCCACGCGATGCGCCGGGCGGGTGCCTCGGCGACCGTGCGGCATCTTGCGCGGAAGGCCCTGCGGCGGCCGGAGTTCACCTGGCCGCAGGGCCACAACCCCCTCTGAACACGGAAGAACCCCGGCACCGCGAGGGCGCCGGGGCTCGTGTCAGCCGCGTGGAACAGCGGGTATCAGGCGGCGGCGGGAACCGCCTTCGGCCGCGCGACCCAGCCCCGGATCAGGGCGTAGAAGATCGGCGTGTAGATCAGGCCGAAGAAGGTCACGCCCGACATCCCGAAGAAGACGGCGATGCCGATCGCCTGCCGCAGCTCGGCGCCCGCGCCTTCGGCGATGGCCAGAGGGACGGTGCCGAGGATGAAGGCGAAGGACGTCATCAGGATCGGGCGCAGCCGCAGCCGGGCAGCCTCGACCGCGGCGTCCACCGCGCTCCGCCCCTCGGCTTCGAGCTGGCGGGCGAATTCCACGATCAGGATCGCGTTCTTCGACGCCAGACCGACAAGGACGATCAGGGCGACCTGCGTGAGCAGGTTGTTGTCCATCCCCATCCAGACCACACCGCCCAGTGCGGACAGGATCACCGTGGGCACGATCAGGATGACCGCGAGCGGCAGGGTCCAGCTTTCGTACTGGGAGGCCAGCACCAGGAAGACGAAGACGATGGCGAGCAGGAACAGAACCGTCCCGTCCTCCGTCAGCCGCTCCTGGTAGCTGAGATCCGTCCACTCGATGCCGTAGCCCTGCGGCAGGACCTCGGCGGCGATCTCCTCGACGAGGTCGAGTGCTTCGCCCGAGCTGATGCTGGCGCCCTGGCCGAAGATCTCGGCCGTGGGGAAGAGGTTGTAGCGCGGAACACGCTCCGCCCCCGTCCGGGTCTCCACCGTGGCGACGGCGCCCAGCGGCACCATCTGGCCCTCGGCCGTCCGGGTCCGCAGGCTGGCGAGTTGCTCGGCATCCAGCCGGAACTCGGGTGCTGCCTGTGCGCGGACCTGGTAGGTCCGGCCCAGGAGGTTGATGTCGTTGACGTAACGGGAGCCCAGATAGACCTCCAGCATCTCCGACAGTTCATCGACCGGCAGGCCGATCTGCTCCGCCCTTGCGTGATCGACGTCGAGATAGACCTGCGGCGCGTCCACGGTGAAGGGGGAGAAGGCGAAGGCCACCCGCGGGTCGGCGTTGAGCGCGGCCAGCAGGTCACCGGTCACCGCCGAGAGGTCTTCGGAGCCGCGGGCATCGTAGTCCTGCACGCGCAGGGCGAAGCCGCCACCCGTCCCGATCCCGCGGATCGTCGGAGGTGCGATGACGTTGATCTGCGCACCGGCGATCTCGGCCATTGCGGCCTCGAGCTCCGGCTGGATCACGTCGAGCGACCGGCCCGTCTCACCCCGCTCCTCGAACGATGAGAGCTGGGCGAAGACCACGCCGGAGGCGCTGGAGGTCGTGTTGGTCAGCGGCGCGAGGCCGGTGAACTCATGCACGAACTCCACGCCCTCGACCTCCAGCGCGGCCTCGGCCACGTCGCGGACGGCCGCGTCGGTGCGGGACAGGGCGGAGCCGGCGGGCATCTGAACCGTGACGATCAGGTAGCCCTGGTCGGAGGCCGGGACGAAGCCGCGGGGCGTCGTCATCAGCAAACCGACCGCACCGGCCACCAATACGCCGTAGATCGGCAGCATCACCCAGCGCGCCGCGATCAGGCGACGAATGAGTGCGGCATACCGGTCGGCGAGCCGGTCGAAGCCGCGGTTGAACCGCCGGGCCGCGGCCGAGCCCAGACGGGCCGGCAGGCTCTGCTTGCGCTCCGTTTTCTCATGGCGCAGCAGCAGGGCGGCGAGCGCCGGGCTGAGCGTCAGCGAGTTGAAGGCGGAGATCAGCGTGGCGACCGCGATGGCGACCGCGAACTGGCGGAAGAACTCGCCCGAGATGCCATCGAGCAGCATCGTCGGCACGAAGACCGCACTCAGCACCAGCGCGATGGAGATCAGCGCGCCGGAGATCTCGGCCATGGTCCGCTTCGTCGCCTCGACGGGCGAGAGGCCCTTGGCGAGATAGCGTTCCACGTTCTCCACCACCACGATGGCGTCATCGACCACGATCCCGACCGCGAGCACCAGGCCGAACAGCGTGAGCGTGTTGATCGAGTAGCCGAGTGCGGACATCACGATGAACGTCCCGATCAGGCTGACCGGGATCGCGGCCACCGGGATCAGCGTCGCGCGGCCCGATTGCAGGAAGACGATCACGACGAGAACCACCAGCAGGATGGCCTCGATGATCGTGTGCTCCAGCGCCAGGATCGACTCGATGGTGAAGAAGTCCGTCGGGTTGTAGGTCGAGCGGTATTCGACGCCCGAGGGGAAGTCGGCGGAGAGCTCCTCCATGACCTCCTTGACGGCCTCGGAGGTCTCGATCGCGTTCTCGCCGGGTTGCTGGAAGATCAGCAGGGCGGCGATCGACTGCCCGTTCATGCGGGCGTTGGTGGTGTAGGTCTGGGCGCCGAGCTCCACGCGGGAGACGTCGGAGAGCCGCACGACGCGGCCATCATCGCCGCGCTTGACCACGATGTCCTCGAATTCGGAGACCTCGTCGAGGCGACCGCGCAGGGTCACCGCGGGCTGGTAGCTCCGGTCCGTGGCGACCGGGGGCTGGGCGAGTTGGCCGCCCGCGACGGCGGCGTTCTGGGCCCGGATCGCGTCGACGACCTCACCGGGGGTGAGGGACAGGTTGGCGATCCGCTCCGGGTCGAGCCAGACGCGCATCGCGTAGTCGCGCGCGCCGATCGAGTTGATCGAGCCGACACCGGGCAGCCGGCGCAGCACCGGTTCGACCCGCTGGGTGGCGTAGTTCGACAGGAAGAGCTGGTCGCGGCTGCCGTCGGGCGACACGAGCTGGACGACCAGCAGCATGTCGGGCGAGTCCTTCTGGACCGCGACCCCGGTGCGCCGCACCTCCTCCGGCAACCGCGGCTCGGCGAGCGCGACTCGGTTCTGCACGAGCACGAGCGCCTCGTCGATATCGGTGCCGAGGGCGAAGGTGACCGTCAGGCGCATCTCGCCGTCATTGGTGGCGTTCGACTGCATGTAGAGCATGCCGTCCACGCCGTTCACCTCCTGCTCGATGGGGGTGGCGACCGTCTCCGCGATGGTAGCGGCGTCGGCCCCGGGGTACTGCGCGACGACCACGACGGTGGGCGGCACGACCTCGGGGAACTGGCTGATGGGAAGGCGCATCATGGCCACAAGGCCCATGATGAGCACGATGACCGACATCGAGATCGCGAAGATCGGCCTTTCGATGAAGAACTGTCCGAGTTTCATGGTCTTACCTCCCTTACTCGGCGCTGGCGACGTTGAGGCCAGCGTCTTCTACGGTTTCGGCGGCGACGGTGGCGCCGGGACGCGCGCGGTGGCGGCCCTCGACGATGACCTGCTCACCGGGCTCCAGGCCGTGACGCACGACGCGCAGGCCTTCGTGGAGCGGTCCGGTCTCGATTACACGGCTCTCCACGGTGCCTTCGGCATCGACGACGAGAACCGTGCGGCTGGTCTGCTCGATGGCGATGGCCTGATCGGGGATCAGCACCGTGGGCGCGTCGGGGCGGGCCAGCAGGTCGACCCGGGCGAACATGCCGGGCGTCAGCAGGAAGTCGGTATTGGGGACGAGGGCGCGGGCGCGGATGGTGCCGGTGCCCTCATCGATCTGGTTGGCGACGAAGTCCATCTGACCGGTGATCGTCGCGTCGCTGCCGTCGGGCAGCGTCACCCGCACCGGGTTCGGCGTGGTGCGCGAGGAGCCGCGGACGCCTTCGAGCGCCAGGCGGTTGTAGCGCAGCAGCGCGTTCTGATCGACGTCGAAGACGACGTGGATCGGGTCGAGGGCGACGATGCTGGTCAGCGTCTCCGCCCCCACGCCGATGCCGCGGACGAGGCTGCCGGGGTCGAGCCGGGTCTCGTCGATGCGGCCCGAGATGGGCGAGCGGACGATGGTGTAGTCGAGGTCGAGCGCGGCCTGCTCGGCCCGCGCCTCTGCCGCCGCGAGGCTTGCAGCGGCACTCGCCATCTCGGCCTCGGCCACGTCACCCTGCGACTGGCTGGAGTGACCGTTGGCCACGAGCTGGCTGACCCGGTCTAGCTCGACCTGGGCGAGGCCGACGCGGGCGCGGGCCTCGGCCACCTCGGCCTCGGCGAGGCGCAGGGCGGCCTCAAACGGGCGCTGGTCGATGGTGAAGAGCGGCTGGCCCTGCTCGACGATCTGGCCTTCCTCGAAATGGACGGCGACGAGGTGACCGCTCACGCGAGCGCTTACCTCGACGGCTTCCGTTGCCGAGAAGCGGGCCGGGTAGCGGTCCCATTCGGTGACCGGTTGCTCGACGGCCGCGGCCACGACGACGCGGGGCAGCGGGGCTTCCTCGGGTGCCGGGGCCGCGGTCGCGGCACCGAGCTGGCTTTGATAGACGTGGTAGCCGCCGGCGAGGGATGTTCCCAACAGCAGTGCGGCAAGAAGAGGTTTCTTCGACATGTGCCATCTCCATGGGCTGTGTGTATTCGTTGGGTGGTGAAGTGCTTCGGACGCGCGGGTTTCTGTAGGCGGCTGACGAGACTGACCATCTTTCGTTCTGCGAATGGCCGGGGGCTCAGCTCTTCCGCCCGCCGATGATCCCGCTGGCGAGGAACAGCCCCGCGGTGGCGACGGCGATGCCGACGACCTGTGCCGCGGTCGGCCATTCGCCGAGGAAGGGGATGCCCAGCACGACGGCGAGGACCGGCACCAGCGAGGGGAAGATCCCGGCCCGTCCGGCGCCGAGCAGGGCCACGGCCTTGCTGAAGGCGAGGATCGCCACCACGGCCGCCACGACGCCCTGCATCAGCGCGTGGAACGCCAGCGCGCCCGGATCGGCGAAGAGGCGGCCGTAGTCCGCTGTCAGCAGATAGGCGGGCGCGATCGCGATCATCGAGACGACGGCGACGGCGGCCGTGGCGGCGATCGGGTCGAGCTGCCAGCGGCGCAGCAGCACCGTGTAGCCGGCCCAGAGCAGCCCGGACCCGACGAAGAGCAGGTCATATGGCGTGAAGTCACCCTCCGCACCGAACAGCGCCTCGCCCCCGGCGACAAGGACCAGCCCCGCGACGACCGCCGCCGTGCCGATCAGGCGCCACGGGCCCGGGCGCTCGCCCAGCACGAGGGCGGCAAGGCCAAGGGCGCCCAGCGTGACGACCGAGGGGCTGATGACCGGCCCGTGCGCGTAGGGCGTCACGCCAAGCCCGTAGGTGTAGAGCCCACTGAAGAGCGGCCCGGCGCCCAGTGCCAGCAAGATCCCGCGCCGCCAGCCGATCCCCGCGAGGGTCGCAAGACCGCGGCGAAGCACGAAGGGCAGCATGACGAGGCCCGCCACGATGAACCGCAGCGCCGTGAGGTCCGTCGCCGAGAAGCCCGACATCACCCCGGCGCGCGAGGCGATCGTGTAGCCCGACCAGGCGATGGCCGCGATCAGGCCGAAACCGATCCCCGCAACCAGTCGTGTATCGACGGTCGGCGCGGCGACCGGGCGGGTAAGGGTGACATGGGCCATGACGGTTCTCCGCAAAAAGGGGAAAGCCGGTGCCGGGGATCGGCACCGGCACGCGCTCAGGAAATGCTCCAGCCGCTGTCGACCGCGAGGTTCGCGCCGTTCACGAAGGACGCCTTCTCGGAGGCGAGGAAGAGCACCGCCTCCGCCTGCTCCTCGGGCTGGGAGATCCGGCCCATCGGGTGGAAGTTGGTGAAGAACTGGCGGCCTTCGGAGTTCTGCTCCAGCGGACCGGCGGCCCGCTCGAACATCTCGGTCTCCACCCCGCCGGGGCTGACCGCGTTGATGCGGATGCCGTCCTTCGCATACTCGATGGAGGCCGCGCGGGTCAGGCCCAGCACCGCATGCTTGGAGGCGGTGTAGAGCGCCATGCCCGGCATCCCGATCTGGCTGAAGATCGAAGCGGTGTTGACGATGGACCCGCCGCCATGGGCGAGCATCGCGCGGATCTCGTGCTTCATCGCCCAGAAGACGCCGCCGATGTTGACGCCGATATTCTCGTCGTAATCGGCTTGGGTCTGGTCGGCGGTCCGATCGCCCATCTTCCCCTCGACGCCCGCATTGTTGAAGGCGATGTCGAGGCGGCCGTACTTCGCCACCACGATGTCGACGATCCCGGCGATGGTGCCCTCGTCGGAGACGTCGCCCTGCAGGAACTCCGCCTTGCCGCCGGCCGCTTGGATCGCGGCGACGACGGCAGCGCCCTTCTCGGCCCGGCGGCCGTTGACGATGACGGTGGCGCCTTCGCGGGCGAAGGCATGGGCGGCGGCCTCACCGATGCCGGAGGTGGCGCCGGTGATCAGGACGATCTTGTCGTTGAAGGTGGTCATGTCGTGCATCCTCTGCTGTCCGGGGTGGTCCGGTTGCCTGGGAAGATGCCGATGAGTGCTTTCATTCGGTAGTCAGATATAATCTCTGATAGATATCCATTTTGCGGATTACGGAGGGGCTAGTCGCGGCTCGGTTCAAGTCAGGTTGCGATACATCCTTGCCGCTCGACGGCGACCGGGGCCGGAACAGCTTTCGCAATGAGCCGCACTGGCCTATCGTGGTCATCCGCCTTCCGGATGACGGACCCCTTTCATGGCCAAGACACTCGACCGGTTCGACCTGATGCGCCTCTATGTGCGCATCGCTGAGACGGGCTCTCTGAGCGCCGCGGGCCGCTCTCTCGGGCTGTCGCAGCCCTCGGCCAGCCGGCAGTTGCGGGAGTTGGAGACGGAGCTCGGCACGCAGCTCATCATGCGCACGACGCATGAGCTCTCCTTCACCGACGCGGGACAGGAGTTCCTGAGCGACGCGCGCCAGCTCCTCGGCGAGTGGGAGGCGGTGGCCGAGCGGTTCCGCCTGCAGAAGGACGACGTGCGGGGCAAGATCCGCGTGGCGGCGCCCAGCGGCCTGGGTCAGACGATCATGGCGGACATCGCGGGCTCCTTCGTCGAGCGGTTTCCGGGGGTTTCGATCGAGTGGCAGCTCAACGACGCGCCGCGCGACCTGATCGGCGAGGGGATCGACCTGTGGATCCGCGTGGGACCGATCACGGATGAAAGCCTGATCGTGCGCGGGCTCTGGCAGATCGAGCGGGCGGTCATTGCCGCGCCGTCGAGCGGGATCACGGCGGCGCATCCGGGCGAGCTCGCCGATGCGCCGGCGGTGGTGCTCGGCCCGTATGTCGGGACGGAGATCGAGCTGACGGGGCCTGACGGGAAAGCGGTGACGCTGGTGCCGAAGGTCACGATCTGCACCAATAACATCTTCGCCGCGGAGCGTCTGACGCTGGGCGGGCGCGGCTACTCGATCCTGCCCCTCTGGCTGATGCAGCCCGCGATCGATGCGAATCAGGCGCGGATCGTGTGCCAAGGCTGGCTCCCACCGCCTCTGAAGCTGTCGGTGGCGTATCCGCAGACACGCTACCGCCCCGCGCGGCTGAGCCTCTTCATCGAGCATCTGAAGCAGGAGCTGCCCGCGACCGGCGCGGGGATCGTCATGATCAAGGGGTGAGCAGCGCCTTGCCGTCGTGGGTGTCGAGCCACGCATGCGCCGCGGCCGCCTGGTCGAGGGGGAATGTCTCGGTTGGGGGCTGTAGCAGGATGCCCTCCGCCAGCGCTTTGAACACGGCATCCGCCGCTTGCTGACGCAGTTCGGGGGTGTCGAGATAGTCGCCGAGGCTCGCCCACTGCATGCGGAGCGACCCGGCCAGATCTGTGTCGAAGAAACCGGACAGTGCGGCGACGGACAGGTCTGGTGAGGGGCCTGCCGCAAGGCCGTAACTAATGTAGTGGCCCTTGGCCGCCAGCGTGCCGAGTGCGGGGCGGCAGAACGGGCCGCCGAGGCTGTCGAAGGCGACGTGCACGCCGTTCCGGGTGCCGAGCTCACCAGCCACCAGATCCGTCAGGTCGTCCGCATGCTCCACCAGCAGAGCGTGCGCGATTCCGTCCTCGCGCATCCGGGCAACGCCGGCGGCGCGGCGGCTCGTACCGATCACGGTGGCGCTCTTCGCCGTGAGCCAGCGCGCGAGGTGGCGGCCGACGCCGGTCGCCGCGGCGAGGACAAGGACGCGGTCGGACGGGCCGCACTCTGTGACGAGGTGGGAAAGATACCAGGCCGTCATCCCCTGCATCAGCACCGACGCCGCACGCTCGGCCGGAAGGTCGTCGGGGATCCGGACGAGGTCATCCGCCGCGATCACGGTGTGGGAGGCATAGGCGCCCGGCATCGGGCCTGCATAGCCCACGGTCGCGCCCTCCCATCCCGGGTCGACGCCATCGCCCAGCGCGATCACGTGGCCGATCGCCTCGATCCCCGGGACGAAGGGCAGGGTCATCGGGTAGGGCGTGCCTGCGCGGTGGTTCAGGTCCACGAAGTTGATGCCGATGGCGGCTTGCTCGATGAGGACATGTCCGAGCCTGGGGCGCGGCATGGGTCGATCCACGGGCGTCAGGACCTCGGGGCCGCCGAAGGCCTCAACCACGACGGCGCGCATATGGCTGGGCACGCTCATGCGGTCACCACGCGAACCGGTTTGGGGTGAAGTCGGCAAAGGCATCGTCGAGGTAGTAGGGCACCTTCACACCGCCGAAGGGGACGACCTCGTCGATGGCCTCCAGGATTTCGTCCGCCAACTCGACGGAGGTCGCCGCAAGCTGTTGCTCCAGTTGCGCAACGGTGCGGGCGCCCAGCACGATCGAACTGACGCCCGGCTGGCGGAGGGTCCAGGCGAGGGACATCTCGGTGAGGCTGTGGCCGGCCTCCCGCGCGATCCGGTCGAGCGCGCCAACCGCCCGGGTCGCCGCATCCGAGAAGTGCTTCGCACCCCACGCCGCATCGTCGGCCTTGAGCCGGTCCTCCCCGGCGCCGTCGCGCAGGTACTTCCCGGTCAGGAGGCCCCCGGCGAGCGGCGACCAGATCGTGAGACCGACGCCGTGGCTGCGGGCGGCGGGCACCAGCTCGCGCTCCACCCGGCGGTCGAGGAGGTGGTAGGGCGTCTGCTCCACCGTCGCGCGGGCGAGGTTGCGCAGGTCGGCGCACCATTGCGCCTCGACCAGTTGCCAGCTCGCGAAGCTCGACGTGCCGATGGCGCGGACCTTCCCGGCGCGCACGAGGTCGTCGAGCGCGCGCAGCGTCTCCTCGATCGGGGTGCCGGGATGGGGGCGATGGATGTAGTAGATGTCGACGTAGTCGGTGCCGAGCCGCCGCAGGCTCGCCTCGCAGCTCTCGACCACCGCCTTGCGGCTGGTGCCGCCGGAATGGGGTAGCTCTGGGTCGAGCGGGACGGAGAACTTGGTGGCGAGCAGCAGGCGCTCCCGATGCGGCGCGATGAGCCGGCCCACGATCTCCTCGCTGCAGCCATTGGTGTAGCAGTTGGCGGTATCGATGACGCGGACACCATGGTCGAGGGCGCAGGCGAAGATGTCGGCGGCCTCCGGTTCCGCCACCTTGCCGCCGAACTCCATGGAGCCGAGCGTGAAGGCGGAGACCTTCAGGCCCGATCGCCCCAGTTGTCGCATCTCCATCCCGACCTCCCCGGTGCTCTCGCGTTTTTCGCGATCTAGGCGCAGTAGGGCGGGCGGGGGACGCTCCAAATCCGAAAGGGAGTTTTCACGGGTGAAATGCGGAGCCGCCGTCCGGCTGCCGCCGGGGTGAGATGGCAACGAGGCGCAGAATCGCGACGCCATCTGACATCGCCGTCTTCCGACGACCGGCACCTGCCGACGGGTGCCGCGACCAGGGCGTCACACATTCAACCCGAGGTGGATCAATTGCGACACGGGCCTGTCGCGTTTGGACATAAAACCGGACCTCCGAAGCGGTGACGCTATGTCACATCACACAGACAACTGAATTTGCGGAGTGATATGCGCCCCGCGGACCAGTCCAGTCACCACCCGGGGGAGCGAACATGTCCGAGAATGCCGACAGCGCAGAGACGGAACGCCCGCCTCTGTTCAACGCCGTCTTCGTCATTTCACTGGTCTGTGTCGCGGGCATCGGCGGATGGGGTCTCGTCGACCCGGATGGGATGACGAATGTCTTCCTCGGCTTCACGAATTACATGCTGACGGGGATCAGCTGGTACTGGCTACTGATCACCACCGGGTTCCTGATCCTAAGCGGCTACCTCGCCTTCGGGCCTTATGGCTCCGTCCGGCTGGGTGCGGATGACGAGCGGCCCGAGTTCTCAACCGGGTCGTGGATCGCGATGCTGTTCGCGGGCGGCATGGGCGCGGGCCTCCTCTTCTGGGGCGTTGCCGAACCGATTTACCATTTCGAAGGACCGCCGGGAATGGAGGGCGGCACGCCGCAGGCCGCGCGGGAGGCGATGGTGATCACCAACCTCCACTGGGGCCTGCATGCCTGGGCCATCTACGGCGTCTGCGCGCTGGTCATCGCCTATTTCACCTTTCGCCGCCGCGACACGTCGGAGATCTCGACCCCCCTCAAGTCGGTCTTCAACGGGCCGGAGGGCAAGCCGATCGGGACGCTGGCGAACGTGCTTGGCGTGCTGGCGGTCGTCTTCGGCCTCGCGGGGTCGCTCACGATGGGTACGCTGCAGGTGCGCGGCGGGTTGAGCGAGGTCTTCGGTCTCGACGCCAATACCACACTGTCGCTGATTATCATGGCGGTGCTCTTCGTCTGCTACATGCTGTCGGCGACGACCGGCGTGGACAAGGGCATCAAGATCCTGTCGAACCTCAACATGCTGATCGCCATCGCCCTTTTGCTCGTGGTGATCGTGTTCGGTCCGTCGCGCTTCATCCTGGAGACCTTCGTCAACTCGATCGGAGAGTACTTCGCACGGCTGCCCGCGATGGCGTTCCGCATGTTCCCCTACGAAGACCTCGTTGGCTGGACCAGCGGCTGGACGCTCACCTATCTGATCTGGTGGCTCGCCTGGGGGCCATTCGTCGGCATCTTCGTCGCGCGGATCAGCCGCGGCCGCACGATCCGGGAGTTCTGCATGGGCGTGATCTTCGTGCCAACGATGTTCTCGATCCTCTGGTTCGCGGCCTTCGGCGGAACCGGCATCTATATCGAGCTCTTCGGCGGCGGCGGGTTGAGCGAGCTGGTCTTCGCGGACGTGACCTCGGCCCTCTTCGCCTTCCTCGACTACTTCCCGGCGGGGGCGCTGCTGGGCGGGATCGCCTGCCTGCTGATCTTCATCTTCCTCGTGACCTCGGCGGACTCGGGCACCTTCGTGCTGTCGATGATGACCACGGACGGGAACCTGAACCCGCCTGTGTTTCACAAGATGGTCTGGGGTGTGCTGATCGCGGTGCTGACCTCCGGCACGCTGCTGACCGGCTCGATCACCGTGGCCAAGGCGATGGCGATCACGGGGGCGCTGCCGTTTTCGGTCATCCTGCTGCTCCAGATCGTCGGCTTCATGCGCGCGATCCGCAGCGAACGGCCCGATCGGACCCGTCCGCGGGAGGCGCGCGGCCATGTCGACAAGATGGCGGCGGAGTGAGCGCGATGAGACTTGCCATAGCCCTCCTCACGCTGCTGGGCCTCACGGCCTGCGACCAGAACTCCGACAGCCTGATCGTCGGCGGCAAGGATTTCAGCGAGAGCTCGATCCTGTCGGAGATGATGGCCGCCCTCGCCGAGGACGCCGGGATCCCCGTGACGCGCCGCACCTTTCTGGGCGACACCATGGTCAACCTGGAGAGCCTGCGCAGTGGCGAGATCGACGTCTATGCGGAGTATAACGGCACGGGTCTCCTCATGCTGGGCCAGCCCGCCATGGCGGACGGCGATGCGGCGATGGAGCGGGTGCGCTCGCTCTACCAGCCGCTGGGAATCGTCTGGGGCAACCGCTTTGGCTTCGCCAACAACTACGGCCTCGCCATGCGGCCCGGACGGGCGGAGGAGCTGGGGGTCACCTCGATCTCCGACCTTGTGGCAGAGGCCGGTGGCCTGACCATCGGGATCGAGGAGAATTTCGAGACCCGCCCCCTCGACGGCTTCGGCCCGATGACGGCGCGCTATGGCATGGAGTTCGGATCGGTGAGCACGGTCTCGTCCGAGGAGCGGCCGACGCTCTACGACGATCTGCTCGCCGGATCGGTGGACGTGATCGAGGTCTTCACCACCGACGGGCAGATCGCAGATCTGGGGCTGGTGCTGCTGGAGGACGATCTGAACTTCTTTCCGGTCTACGAGGCAGCACCGCTCGTCCGATCCGATGCGCTGGTGCGGTTTCCGGAGCTTCAGGGCGCGCTCGACCGGCTGTCGGGCCAGCTCGACGCGCAGATGATGCAGGAGCTCAACAGCCGCGTCGATCAGGACGCGCTCTCCCCGCGGGAGGTCGCGCGGGCGGCGCTGTCGGAGTTGGGTCTGATCGATACCGACGATGCGCTGGAGGTGACGGAGCCGGTCGTCGTCGCCCACTCGCCGCTGATCGGCGCAGATGCGGAGACGGGCACGGCCCTGCGCGCGGTGCGCCAGGCCTATCCCGGCCGCCGCGTGCTGCTGCAGTCCGAGGCAGACCCGCTGGGCGTGGTCGGCACGGGCGGTGCGCCGCTGGCGCTCGCCGCCGCGGTCGAATTCACGGAGCTGGAGGAGGATGGCGACCTCGCCACCCGGCCCTTCGAGGCCTTCGGCGTCGTGGGCCAGTCCTATGTCCACCTGATCGGCCTCGGCGATACCCGCCGGCTCGCCGATGTCGGGACGCTGGCGACGGGGCCGGAGGGCTCGGCCTCCCACCGCACGGGTCAGATCATGACGGCGGTGCTCGACGGGATCACGCTGTCGCCGACGGCCGACGGCGCGCCGGGCGATGCGGATGCGGCACTCGTCGTCGCGCCCATTGGCTCGGCGGTCGTGGAGGATCTGCTGGAGGACGGACGTCTGCTGGCGCTGGAGGGCTGGGACAGCGGCAACACGCTGGTCCGCTTCCCCCAGCTGCGGCAGGCGCGCATACCGGCGGGCAGCTATGACGGTCAGCTCCGCGCGATCGAAACACTATCCTCGCAGCTCGTGCTCGCCGGGCCGATCGTCGTGAATACCGATGCGGTAGGGCCGCAGGGCCCCGGCGCCTCGATCCCGACCGAGGTCGCGGCGCTGCCCGACAACACCGTGCTGGCGATCAACGGCGCGCTCGGCACGCTGATCGGGCTCGACCCCGCGATCCGGGCGGCACCGGCGCTCGCGCCGACGCTCCCGTCGCCGCCCGCGGCGGTCAATCCATCCTCGGCCATCTCGTTCATGACGGCGCTGGTGCTCCTCATGTTCGGCTGGCTCATCTGGCTCTATGCGCGCCCGGAGCGGAGGTAGCACCATGGCGGACAAACTGCTGATCCCGATCGATCTGTCGCACAAGTCGTCCTGGCTCAAGGCGCTGCCGCAGGCCTTCGCGCTGGCCGAGGCGACGGGGGCCGAGGTCACCATCATGACCGTGGTGCCGGAGGTCGTGGGCGGCCTTGACTGGCGCTATTCCATCCGGGGCGAGACCGGCGGATCCGAGGAGTTGAAGGTCGACGACCTGCTACAGGACGCCCGCAAGCGGCTGGAGCAGATCGGCAACGAGCATGCGGCGGACGGCACCGGCTTCGACGTGATCGCCCGCTACGGCACGGTCTACGAGGAGATCCTGAACGTCGCCGACGAACTGCCCGCCGCGCAGATCGTCATGGCCGCGCACCGGCCGTCGCTCGCCGACTACCTGATCGGCCCGAACACGGCGCGCGTCGTGCGGCACGCCAAGTGCTCGGTTCAGGTGGTGCGGGACTGAGCGGGGATATTTAGGCGCGCTGGAGGAGACATCTTCCCGCGAGCCTCATCGCCAGGTTAGAACCTCATCTCAAAGCCGACGCCAACCCCGTAGCCTTCGAATGCGCCGGCTCCGATGCCATCATAGAAGGCATCGACCGCTACCGCTGCATCACCTGTGAAGCTGTAACCGACGCCAAGATCGAGCCGGCCCCGGGCACCGTTGAAAGCGGGATCAATGCTTTGCGCGAAGCCGCTGTTATCCGTGAAGGACTGAATGGCCTCAAAACCTCCCCTCAGCATCAGGTCGCCTTCCAATATGTCGAGCAAGGGCCGTGTTTCGACATCGAAGCCCAGAGCGGCCTGCCCCAGACCGACCCGTTGTGAGGGGATCGGATTGCCGAGCGCATCGACGTAGCTCTCCTGATCCTCACGGGCATAGGAGGCGCGCACAGCGGGTCGCCAAGTGGTGCGCCCACGGTTGACCGCGCCGGAGACCTCGATCTGTGCCAGCAGCCGCTCGGTGTCGAAACTGTCCGTGTACGTCCCGAAGGGAGACACATCGTTCGCGGAGCCGCCGTAGAGCAGCCGGCCCTCTACGAAAAGCGGGTGATCGGGCGCGCGCGCAACAATGTAGGGGCCGATCAGCCAACCGGACCCCTCGACCGTGGCACCACCTTCCGTCTGCTCGATATCATCGAGTTGGAGCATCAGCCCGATGAGCGCGTTCTCGCTCACCTCGCTATGCACGCCGAGAGTGCCGAGGGCGTATTGAGCCTCGCTATCGCCTTCACTGCTCCAACTGCTCGATAGACGCACCCAGAAGTTTTCGCTCGCCACATCGTTGGCCGCAAACTGCAGCAGACCCGCAACCTCGCCGATATCGAAACCCAGCCCGGACTCCGGATCACCGCTGAGGAAAGACCTGAGCTGAGGCTGGTTCGTCAGCAGTTGATTGGTGCGCGACTGCATGAACTGGGCGATCAGGCGCTGAGTTACCTCGACCGTCACATTGCGGATCGAAAGCGTCTCGGAGGCGACGTTGGGATTGCCCCGAAGATCGGCGACCGCGTCTGCCGGTAGCGATATGGTTACGTCTCCCCCGTTTGCCGCGGTCAGCGCGACCGAGTAGAACGCACCGCTTCCGGTGAGCGTCACAAGCGTCGCATTCGAAAGGATGAAATCCTCTGCTGTCAGACCGGTGACCTCCTCGGAAAAGGTGACTGTGACGATCAGGTCGGGACGGCTCGTGATCTCGGTCGTTTCCGTTTCCAGGGCTACGGTCGGGCGGCTCACATCGACCTGAACCGTCACCTCGCCCGAGGCGGTATTGAGGTTGCCGGCTGCATCCGAAAAGACGCCTTCGGCCACTGACAGCGACACAAGCCCGTCCGCCACTGGCGTCAGCGTGGCTGTGTAGTCGGCGCCGGAACCGGTGAGCGTGGCCGTCGCGTTGACAAGGGTCAGATCCTCCAACGCGAAATCCGAACTCGGCTCGGACAGCGTGATCGCAGCCGTCTGCACTCCATTCGCGGGGCCAGCGAGCGGCGCGATGGTCACGGAGGGCGCAATCAGGTCGACGCTGCCGTCCACTACATTCGAGGCGGTGTTGAGGTTGCCGGCCGCATCCGTGAACACCCCGGATGTAATCGTAAGCGACAGCGGTCCGTCGGCCAGCGGCGTGAGCGTCGCGACGTAGTCGACGCCCGATCCGGTCAGCGTGGCGGTCGCATTGACGAGGGTCAGATCCTCGACCGTGAAATCGTCACTGGGCTCCGACAGCGTCATTTCCGCTGTCTGCACCCCGTTGGCCGGTCCGGTAAACGGTGCGATCGCGACGAAGGGCGGGGACAGATCAATGTTCCGCTCGATGGTGTCGGACGCGGTGTTCGGGTTGCCAGCCGCATCGGTGAACACCCCCTCCAACACCGCGACAGATACGGCTCCGTCTGCCAGGGGTGTCAGGGTAACAGTGTAGTCGGTCCCCGAGCCCGCGAGTGTAGCCGTGGCGTTGACGAGGGTCAGATCCTCCACCGTGAAATCGTTACTGGGCTCGGACAGAATGATCGTGGCCGTCTGCACGCCGTTGGCAGGTCCCGTCAGTGCTGAGATGGACACGGAAGGGGCGCTCAGGTCCACCATGGTGGAGATCTGGTTCGAGGCCGGGTTCGGATTGTCGAGCAGGTCCTCCACGCTGTTTGCAGGAACGATGACCGTAACCTCGCCATCTGCATCCGGGATAACGCGCCCATTTACAGCCGCGAGCGCCCCTGGCGTACCCACAGCAATGGTCTCGAACGTGGTAACGAAGCGGCCATTCGTCACCGAGACGTCGCTGGCTTGAAATCCGAAGACCGGCTCTGAAAAGTCGATGGTGATGTTGAATGGTCCTGCCGCCGTCGCAGGATTGCCCGAAAGAGTCACATCCGGGTCGGATACGTCAAACACAAATGAAGCTATGGATGCGGTTGGATTTCCGTTACCGGCCTCATCGAACACGCTGTTTGGCCGAAGCTGCAACGTGACTTCGCCATCTCGTATGGGTTCCACGCTGATCAGGTGGACATCACGAAAGCCCGTCGACGGGACGGGAAGCGTCACAGTTGCACCAGATGCAATGATATCCTCGGCCTGGAAGTCCCGCACGGGTTCGGAGAAGAAGATGCGGGTTATGAGTTCGCGTCTCGCGACATCGGGAATACCATCCGTTCTCTGAAAAAGCGGCTGCCGGTTGTCGATGACGAAGTCCGGTATCGTCAGATCGTCGGAGAAGTCACCCGTCGAACTTCTGAACGTGATCCTGCATCCGGTCACGGTCCGTTCCGTACCCGGCGGCACTGCAGGACCAATGCTGACGGGCCCACGCACATCGACCTGGTTCACGCCTGCGATCGCGGTCCCGGAACTTGGAGAAATATCGCACTCCGGGCCGGCTGAGAAAGTTCCCGGTCGGTCAGAGCGGAATCGAAACGGTCGCGCCGCGTCGACGGTGGTGGGCGAAGGGACCGCTTGGACAATCGAGAGGCCAGACGGCGGCGTTACGACAGCGACACCGCGAACGGTAACCGTCGCCGGATTTTCATCGGGATCGTTGTTGGGTACGTTGATACGAAAGCTAAATGGACCTGTATTGGGAGCCCTGAACTCTACCCGCGCAGCAAGGTCGGACTCGCCTCCCGCAAGAGTTCTGTTTCTGAAGGCGATGGACTCGAAATCGAAATTCGACTCGTTGGATAGAGACGGCGTGCCGCGTGTAAGTCCTAGAATGCCGTCATTTCGCGCATCCAGAACGAACGACTGCACTCGGCCACGTTCCACCGTTCCAATGTCGATCGTTCCGTTGTTGGCGATAACGCTGCCCTGAGACAGGAGAGTGATATCCGGATCGCCGTTGATGGAGACGACGCTGGCCGATGCCTGAGTATTTGACTGGCCTCGTAAAGCGGCATTTGCTCTATAAAATTCACCATCTTGCCCTCTGTAACGAATTTTCATCTCCAGAAGGGATGCGTTTCTCAAATTATCTGCAGTTTCATCCAGAGAAAGATCTGTATTAATCGATATTTGAACATTTTCAACATTACATATATTCTGAAACTGAGATTCGCTCGCAGATAAATCTAATGTAACCTCATCGCTCCCTAAAACTGCAGAAACAGATGTAACAAAATCCAAGCCAATACCCACTCGGATTCTGTATTCCGTAGAAACATCAAAGGGGCCACTGGCCGTTATGGCTCGGGCTGTCAACCTACATTGAAAAAGACCGCCCGTCGCAGGCAAATCAATTGCCGCCGAGTCGTTTCCGCCAAACGCCTGGGTCGGCTGCGTCGGCGCAATCAGGAGCGCGATGGCGATACCGAGATGACATGCAAGCCGGATAAACGCTGCCACCCGATCTCTCATGGCTGATTGCAGCTTCAGAACAGAATGCAAATCGATCATCATCGCCCCACCCGCACCCGATTGGTGCTTTCCAGATCCGAGACGACCGCATCCATGCCTAACGGCATGGCCCCAAAGACCACCTCCTCTTCCTGTCGGGCGACGATCCGGCTTACTGTGTCGGACGCGATTTCACGTCAATTCCACACGACGCCTTAGGCTGATCTTCGCTCTGTCCGCCGCCGCGCCGAGAACGCAGCGCAACCTCGAACAAAGCGGCATTGATCGCGTCCGGTCGCCGCCCCACAGCGAAACCGTTAACAAGCTGTTTATCGTGCGAGTAATCCCCAAATGGGGACTGGCATTACTGTTTGAGCCAGCAACAGAACAACTGCTGCATATAGAAACAGTCAGGATCAGAGGACGTTAACCGATCCCCGTCCAGCGTCTTGCGCCTCTCGATCCACATGAAACCTCGACTGCGAAGGCTCGCGTCCGAACGGCGCCGCAGGAGATGCACCGCCAACATGTCGGCGCGTATCATCACATGGGAGGTGGCAAGCACCCTAAGGCATGCTCCGCCGGCGACGCAGGTAGAAGTCGAGGGAGGCGCGGCCTTCCTCGTCGAGGGAACCATAAAGGGCGTAGCAGGCCTTCGCCTTCATGTAGGAGCGGGCCTGGAGCCGATCGCTCTGCCGTGCCCCGGCCGTCGTGTCCGCTGGGTCGAGCCGGTCGAGCTCGCGCAGTTCTTCGAGCACGTCGGCATAGCGCTCCTGCTGGAAGAGGACCACGGCCTTGGCGAAGCGGAGATCAGCGCCGTCCTCGCCGAGCGCCTCCAGTGCCGCGACGAGTTTTTCGGCCGCGTCGAACTGCAGATGTTGGGCCCGCACGAAGATCGCGAGCATCATGTAGGCCCGCTCTCGGGCCGTGAGGCGCGGCGCGGATCGTGTGCCGCGCCGCCGCCGAGCGGGCCTCCCGCCGCCACTGGCAGGGATCACATCGTGGTCCTTGGGCACGGGTAGGCTCCGGCTGAGGTATCAGGCACCGCGCCAAGCGGCGCGGTGCGATTGGTCACGCGACGTTGCGGACGATGGTCTTCAGCGTGTCGGCCACGGACTTCATGATGTTGGTCCGCAGGTTGGTCACCGCCGACCACGTGTTCATCGCCATCTGCATAGAGTACATCTTCTCCGTGTCGGAGAGGTTGGCGTTCTGCTCGATGGCGCGGATATCGTCCTCGATCTCGGCGATCTGGGTCTGCAGGTATTCCTGCCGCCAGATCAGGTCGAAACCGTCACGCTCGGTGAAGGTGGCGCTGCTGAACTGCGCCGGGCTGCCGGACGCCGTCGTCTCGACGTTACCCGTCAGGCCAAAGTAGCTGTAGGTGCCGGTATCGGTGGAGGCCATGGTCTATCCCTTTCTCAGTGGACGTGTCTTCAGGATCGTCTGAGCGGCCTCGAACGCATCGAGCTGGCGGGCGAGCTTGCCATGCATCTCGGCATCCACCCCCTTCTCCAGCTCACCCCGCAACCGGTCGCGCTGCGCGGTGACCCAGTCGAGCCGTTCGAGCACCTTTTCGCCGGCCCCCTCGCCGTAGAGGTCCTCTTCGAGGCTGCTGAAACCGAACGGAGCGTCGGTCTGCGTGGTCTGGGTCATGCTGTTCTCGTCCATACTCGACAATCCCTTCATCCTCTCGCTACGTCAGATTCCCGCGGCGCGGCGTGACAAACAGTACTCGCGCCTAGTAGGAGCCGGCGCGCATGCTGCCCGCCCAGCGGATCTGCTCGGTCAGGCCGCTCAGCGCATTGCTGTTGCGCACCACCCGCGGGGTGATCATCACCAGGAGTTCACTGCGGTTCTGCGTGTTCGACGTCTGGCGGAACAGACTGCCGACGATGTCCTTCCCCCCTAGAACTGGGCCATTACATTGGCCGCGAGAGGGGGATTGGGCATGGCGAGGAAGCGACATTCAGACGAAGACATCTTGAAGCTGCTGCGTGAGATCGAGCTGAAGCTGACGGCGGGCGATGACGTGGCCACTGCATGCCGCGGCGTCGGGATCAGCGACGCGACATACTACAACTGGCGGAAACGGTTTGGCGGGATGGGCCGGTCGCAGCTGTCGGAGATGAAGAGTTTGGAGAAAGAGAACGCCCGACTGAAGAAGATCGTCGCCGAGCTCGAACTGGACAAGCTCATACTCAAGGAAAGCCTGAACCACCTAAAGCCCAGGGCCTGACCACAGAGGAGCTTCGTCAGGCCGTCCTTCACACACGCCAGAAGCTTGCCACGTCTGAGCGGCGGACCTGCCGGGTGATTGGCCTGGCGCGGAGCTCCCTGCAATATCAGCCAACACAGAGAGACGATGATGCGCTACGGTTGGCTCTGATCCGGTTGGCGAAGCAGTACGGGCGATATGGCTACCGCAAGATCACGGAGCTGCTTCACATGGAAGGCTGGCGGGTCAATCACAAGAAGGTCGAGCGGCTCTGGCGTGAGGAAGGATTGCAGCTTCCGCAGCGGCACAAAAAGCGCAAGCGGCTCTACCACAAGGGCAGCTCGATCATCCGGCTTCGGCCCACGCACCCGAACCATGTTTGGGCAATAGACTTCGTGCATGACAAGCTCAGCAATGGGCGCAGTTACAAGATGCTGACGGTTCTCGACGAGTTCACGCGGCAGGCCTTGGCTGTTGTGGTCCGCTGTCTAGCCCCCTGTGTCTGGGCCACTGATCAGGGGTTTCTCTAATATTGTTTCAGGAACGGGTGGGCGCATGTTGAGTGCCTGATGCGGGCAGGTGTGATTGTACTGCCTGAGCCAGTGATTGATGACGATCTGAGCTTGCTTGGTCGTCGTGAACCACTCCGCATTGAGAACCTCTCGCCGTAATGTCCCATTGAAGCGCTCGTTGTATCCGTTCTCCCAGGGTGATCCTGGGTAGATGCGGATGGGCTTGATCCCAACACGCCGAAGCCAGCCCTGCATCGCCTCTGCTGCGAACTCGGGTCCGTTATCGGACCGGATATACTCCGGGGAACCGTGGCGCAGCAGGAGCGGATAGAGTGCTTCGAGAACTTCGTCGGCACCCATCTTGGTGCGGACCACAACAGCCAAGGCCTGCCGCGTGAACTCGTCGAGAACCGTCAGCATCTTGTAACTGCGCCCATTGCTGAGCTTGTCATGCACGAAGTCTATTGCCCAAACATGGTTCGGGTGCGTGGGCCGAAGCCGGATGATCGAGCTGCCCTTGTGGTAGAGCCGCTTGCGCTTTTTGTGCCGCTGCGGAAGCTGCAATCCTTCCTCACGCCAGAGCCGCTCGACCTTCTTGTGATTGACCCGCCAGCCTTCCATGTGAAGCAGCTCCGTGATCTTGCGGTAGCCATATCGCCCGTACTGCTTCGCCAACCGGATCAGAGCCAACCGTAGCGCATCATCGTCTCTCTGTGTTGGCTGATATTGCAGGGAGCTCCGCGCCAGGCCAATCACCCGGCAGGTCCGCCGCTCAGACGTGGCAAGCTTCTGGCGTGTGTGAAGGACGGCCTGACGAAGCTCCTCTGTGGTCAGGCCCTGGGCTTTAGGTGGTTCAGGCTTTCCTTGAGTATGAGCTTGTCCAGTTCGAGCTCGGCGACGATCTTCTTCAGTCGGGCGTTCTCTTTCTCCAAACTCTTCATCTCCGACAGCTGCGACCGGCCCATCCCGCCAAACCGTTTCCGCCAGTTGTAGTATGTCGCGTCGCTGATCCCGACGCCGCGGCATGCAGTGGCCACGTCATCGCCCGCCGTCAGCTTCAGCTCGATCTCACGCAGCAGCTTCAAGATGTCTTCGTCTGAATGTCGCTTCCTCGCCATGCCCAATCCCCCTCTCGCGGCCAATGTAATGGCCCAGTTCTAGGGGGGAAGGACACCGCACCAAGATGGGTGCCGACGAAGTTCTCGAAGCACTCTATCCGCTCCTGCTGCGCCACGATTCCCCGGAGTATATCCGGTCCGATAACGGACCCGAGTTCGCAGCAGAGGCGATGCAGGGCTGGCTTCGGCGTGTTGGGATCAAGCCCATCCGCATCTACCCAGGATCACCCTGGGAGAACGGATACAACGAGCGCTTCAATGGGACATTACGGCGAGAGGTTCTCAATGCGGAGTGGTTCACGACGACCAAGCAAGCTCAGATCGTCATCAATCACTGGCTCAGGCAGTACAATCACACCCGACCGCATCAGGCACTCAACATGCGCCCACCCGTTCCTGAAACAATATTAGAGAAACCTCTGATCAGTGGCCCAGACACAGGGGGCTAGACACTTGCTGAAAAGCAAGGAGAACGGACATGGCCCACACAGAGCTGGATTTGCGTGAACGACGCGCGATCGAAGACATGCTGAACGCAAAAGTACCTGTGAGCAAGATCGCAACTGAGATCGGCAGGCATCGTTCAACGGTTTATCGCGAGATCAGCCGTAACAGTTTTTGAAACGGCGAGCTGCCGAAATTGAAGGGCTACTACTTTGTGACGTCTCAAAGAATGCGCGCGCCTCCTCGCTCGCCCTAGTCAACGCACAGTTGCTAGGGCAACGGGTACATAGGCAGCATGACGTCTGCGCACCATGCGTCCCTGCCCTCCACATCAGCAAGATCGAGACAACAGGCCTGCTGCCGAGGGGTCGCTGTCACAAGCACCACGCGCGCGCCCCGTACCGCAATATCACTTCCGGTCTGCGTCCAAATGGGATCCTCTTGAGAAACTGTGATCAACGCAGCCCGCCCAAAGCCGACTGAGAAGAATCCAGACGCAGTTTTCAGGGCTGCGACAACGCCTGATGGACCGTCGCCGCATACCAGCGCAAAGGCCTTCGCACCCAGCGCTTGCGCCAAGCTTGATGGCACGCCACTGTTTAATGTATGCGGAAAATCAAGCGGGTTGATGAGATCAGGTTGGCCGCGGCGAGCTCGTGTCAAGAACACCTGAGTGTGATTGACATTCAAATCCGCACCCACCGAGATCACACCTATTTCTTTACCGGCGAGCGAGACTTGCGCCATGGCCTCCCTAGCACCCAACAGCAATGGCACGGTTACATGGCTGCAGCGTTTCCAGCGGCTCAGATCTGCGCGACGTGCCATATCTCGGTAGGCGTCCGATGCGCTAATCGCCTCCAGATCGTGCACCGCCTCATGGATGGACAGATAGACGATCTCACTCATCAGCTTGCCCGATCCAACCGTGCCAGAACCAAAGCTGCATTCAAGCCCCCAAATCCGGAACTCACCGCCAGACCGACCCGTGGCGCTACCAAGTCTTGAGCAGCACCGGTAGCCACAGGCAGCATAAGATTGCGTTCTGACTTCGCCAATGTGGGTGGCACTCGAGCTTCCTGCAAGGCTGACCCCGTGGCAAGTGTGTTGAGTACGCCAGCGCTGCCCATAGTGTGCCCCAACGCAGATTTCATTGAGGCAACGGCCGGAAGCGACTCAGGCCACATGCGTCGGCAGACTTTGGTTTCAACTGCGTCGTTCGCTCGTGTGCCCGTGCCATGCAAATAAACTAGGTCTACGTCTTCGGAACGGAGACCCGCAACTGTCAGCGCATGGCACCAGGCGCGTTCAATGTCATGCCCGTCCGGATCGGGGTCGGTTGGGTGGTATGCATCGCAAGAAACACCAAAGCCAAGCAGAGCTATAACTGTGCAATCCGGTTTAGAACTCGGGTACGCAGATGCCGGGTGCCAAGCGACTTTGATCACCATCCCTGCCTCACCAATGGTCAACCCATCCACCTGCGTCGAGAACGGCCGCGCGCGTTCCGGCGCCAGAGCTTTTGCCGCCCGGAACCCTAGGATCTCAACATCCGCCAAAGTATCGAGCGACACAACGTAGCTCGGCATGCCTTGCGCCCTCGCCGATATGGCCGCGCTGATCAGTGCGGTCATGCCAGAGGAACAGGCGGATTGGATGAGCGTAGGCACCGCAACAGCCTCCAAGTCCGGGCCACGATGCAGCCGCGACATCATCGGTAAAGTCTCCGGCATATCCCGCACGGCGACATCGGCATCGCCGTGATTTGTCGCGAGAAAAACCGTGGAGGCCGGGAGATACGACGGATCCTGCACCACGGCCGCCATATAGGCGCGGTATAGACGCGGGAAGAGGGCAACGTGGGACATTCCCTCCTGATGAGAGGTCCGCCAGTGCGGAACTGCAATCACACTACTGACTGGTACAAGACCCTCCCCTGCGTAAGGCATTAATGCAGCGCTTTGACCCGCGCAAAGCGCCTCCCAACAGGCCGGCCAGTCTTCCCCCAGCGCGGTGTCACATCGCACCACTGTGAGGGACCAATGACCCGCCTCAGCTTTCGGGTTCATGGTCTTTGACCAACGCAACAACGCCGCGCACAATAGCAGCGCAGCCCAAGGCCTGTTCAAACCGGGCAACGAAACTATACATACGCGCGCCCACGGGTTTGGCCCGGACATCGACACGGATCGGAAGACCCAGAGGTACCGGAAGATGCCATTCTGCACGAGTATTAACCAAACGCGGCGTCCAATCCACCACATCCTCAGACAAGCGTAGTAGCGCAAGCGCCGACTGCGCCGCTTGTTCAATCAGAAAAACGCCAGGAACTACGGGGCCTGCGGCCTGCGTATGCGCTACAATCATTGGCGCATCTGAAGCGTACACATATTCAGTGGAAATCTGGCCTTCGTCGCCATCAAACTGAACGACACGGCCCACCAAGTCCATAGCCGCGCCGTAAGGCGAAAGGTAAAGCAGGTCCGAATCAGGCACGATGTGCCGCTTTCCATTGCTCGAGTGCAAATTGAAAAATTTTCTCCGGCGTGTTGTAGACCGACCAATCTTCATCGCGCTCGGGTTCGGCCACGTCGAAATCGTAGGCCAAATCAATAAACACACCAACGATTCCTATGCTATCGAGACCTAAGTCATCGACCAGAGTATCGTCCCAGCCGACGGCATCTTCCTCAAGATCCGCAGCCTCGGCCACGAGAGCCCGCACCGCGGCACGCAGTTCCTCGATATTTTTGTGGTCGCCTGCTCCGTCCATTACGAAATTTTCACATCAACGGTTTTCATTGTTTCCCAAACCCCCGATTTATTGCCTGAAGTGATTGGAATTTTAAGCTTTTCCAACTCAAGCGTTGGCGTTTCTTCATGGCTACGAACAGGGCGTTCTACCTTCGCACCGCTGACGCCGCTTAACGCAAATTGCTGGACGTAAATATCATAGTCGAGTTCCGGCACATCGTCTTCAAACTGGCGCTCAATATTTGTATCGATAAGTTCTGCGAAATCGGTTGAAGTGGTTGGATTGAACTCGATCGGGCGCCCCACCTCCCGGGCATTTACGATAACTAGGCTACCCTCTTCGCTAGGTGCCACACTGGAGACCCGCCGCCGTACAACTATCCGATATTTCCAGTCCAGTTCGAGCGTTTTAGGGTTTTTGTCTCCCGCAAGACGACGCACGACTTGGCTTTTGACATCGAGCGAGAACCGGAACCGCACTGCCGGAGCCACACGGCGTATAGCCTCATCGCGCTCGGCGGAGATAACGGCTTGGATTGGCGGAGCTTCTGGCACCATCCATTCCGTCCACGCCGTTGCAGGAGAGTAGAGCGCGGGTGTTCCGTTTGCAGGCGGCACCGCAAAGCGCAGTTGATAGCGGTAACGTAAATTACCGCTCATCGCGTTGACCGGATCGCCAAGCGATTGGCGGTAGTCGATGAACCCGGCAGCATCGGCGGGCCAGATGGTCTGATTGTTTGAGTCTTTGACGCTCAGACCTTCCTGTGCATTCAAAGCACTGGCAAGCCCCACAAGTGGATCTTGCTCCGGCATGTCATCCACGGGCGGAGGGTTGCCCAGTAACCAGCCCTTCTCCTCGTCCATCAAAGGCTCAATGAGACCAGCCTCGAGAATACCATTCGAAGGCAAGGTCCGAATCTCTTCAATACTATTCAGTTGTAGCGCCAGATCGCGTTCGAGAGATTGCGCGCGTCGGTCTTCCTGATCCACCGCCTCCTCTTGTCGGTCGATGACGACCAAGAGCCCATCGGCGCGAGGCTTGGCCCATGCAAGAACAAGCCGAGGGTTGCTACGGGTGTCCTCAGGTGATGAGGGGTCAAATATCTTCGGTAAAAAATCAGCGTGTTGCGGATTATTCGGATCTAGCGCCTCAAGCTTCCGATCAAGTGCGGGGCCAAGTGTCACACGTGTAGGCGTTTCTGGCTCGACCGTATCCGGCAAGACCGCGAAATGCGACAGACTGTCAGAGATATTCCCGCGACGGTTTGCCCCAGAGCGAGAAACGATCCACCAAAAGCCATATTCGCCTGCCCCTCCCCGGACCGGAAGCATGACGTTATGGGGTACAGGCCCGGGAGTTGCCGCATCGCCATCGAGGTGCTTCGTACGCATCTGCGCGACCGTGTCGCCATAAAAGAGACAAACCGTTCCGAGCCCTGTGCCCAGACCGTTTTCCGTAAGGGCCTGCGCATTGAGACGCAGCTTGTCGCCAGCGAGGAGTTCCCCAGCGCTAACTAAGAACGGATGACCGGGCGCGTCTATACCCTCAGGAACAAAGACCCCGCACAGCGGTTGTTTGCGCGATACAAGCTGTTCGAGCAATAAATCGCTTTCGCTCTGTGCGTCTTCAAAGGACTCCTGGTCGTCAAAGTCGCCCGCGGATAGTTTTGTTATGGATATGTCATAGCCATTCCCCCGCGCCACGGCGCTACCTTGTGCTGCGATGCTGTTGGGCAAAAGGCCTCGACCTTGCGCCTTATCGAGGTCCGACCCATCAGGTACAATAGCCTGGAAGACATCAAACGCCGTTGCCTCAGCATCATTTGAGCCTGGCGGACGCTGGATGTGCGGCGTATACGTCCAGCCGAGCAAAAGAATACCCCGGAACCCGACGCTGGGATGCAATCCAACCTCAGGTGATAAATTGGGGTCAACATCGCTGTTTTGCGCAAATTCCGCAAAACGCAGAAAGCTCTCTGCCAAGATGCGTCGTGCATGTTTCAGCGCGGGCGCACCGATGTCAAAGTCAGGGTCCCGCAAAAGATCGCGCAATGCGGGCCGCGCGCGCAACAACGCAGCATCGGCGCTCGCCGCCTGTCCTTCGTTTAGGATCAAACCGGTGTCACGCCAAGGCACGCGCGGCGGTTCGCTGTGCATACGCTTTGTCGGCGGAGCAAAAGGGGGTAGTTCCTCGGCGCGATTTGGCATCATAGCAATCCGTGCAAGGATTGGGTCGCGCTGCATGCCCGGGATGGGAATAACAGGGCGCGCCTGCGCTTCTGCAACCCGCAGCGAGCCAAAGTCTGGCGCGCGAGGCTGGTCGGGATTTGCCGCAGAAACCACCTCTTCCGAAACACCTACGGTGCTGGCAGAGGGCGCATCGATCGTTTCAGTGGTGTCTTCCACGCGCCGATCTCCAGTCTCTTCATCGACGAGGTATTGCAGCATGCGCCGTGTGTCGGTAGGTGCGCTCCAGAAGGGCTTAGCCGCATCTGGGACGCTCAAAAGAACCGCAGCGACGTATTCAAAACCGAGATCTTTATACTCTAGCTCAAACTCGGTCCTAAGTACCCGCGCGCTGGCCCCAGCATCAAAGTGCGCCGACTCGTGCAGTGTCCAGCCCCGCTCGCCCAGGCGCGCCATCGTCGAGCGCCATTGTACATCGCTTCCCGTTGAAAGCCTGCGCAGCGAGATCACGTCATCTTCGAGATCACTTGAAATGACGCGGCGGCGGAAGATGCGCAACTCACCGACGACCGGATGACCACGGTCCTCAAACCGTTTCAGCATCGCGCTAAGACCGTAGTCGGAGGGCTGATCCGGCACTGCCACATTAACCACCAGTTTCGGTGCTTTCTCGAGATCCTCCACTGCCACCGTGATCTGGTCGACGGGCCTAATTTGACTGCGATAGGTTGGAAAAAACAAGTAGCGTTCTTGCTCCACAGCAACGTCCGGGTCTGCCGCTAGAACTGGGAGTGGAGCGCTCTCTGTGTCGAAGCTGTCGACCGAAGTCACAAACAAGCGATAGGCCAGTGGCCGGTCCATTACGGGTTCCCCCGCCGCATCAAGATCCGGTGCCCAATCATAGTTGCGTTCGGCGCGAGCATCCCATCCGCGCGGCAATCCCGCAGGCGGTCGGAACTGCGCATTGCCACCCATGCGAAGATCAAACGAATAGATCGTTGGCCCATCGGGCCCGCCATACAGTTGTTCGGGAATCTCCTCTGCCTCATCTTCAACACGCGCCTCCGGCGACACGATTACCGCGTCAGAGGCTTGGTGGTCACTGAAATCGCGCACACGCCGGGGCCGAACAGGGACAGCTTCCCATGGCGGGGTCTCAAGGATTGATTTGAGTTTGGGATGCACAGCGCCGCCCAAGTCAGGAAAAGCACCGTGCAAATCGCGCTGATAGGAATAGCGTCGGGTCACGAGATAGGGCCGCAATCGTTTCAGCAGTCCCGGGCTGACGGCGGCGTCCGGGGCGCTAAACAGATCCTCCATGCCCTGCGAACCTTCAGGAACTGCATAAATGTTGAACGCCGTCTCTGTGGCGACCTTATCAGCGTCGCTGAGTTGCTTTCCAGCTTTGTCCCGCGGAACGTGATTTGGCATACGCGGCGTGATGTGAACCTCGACAGCACCATTGCCGGTCTTGAAAGCTGGTTCGTCCGCGTCGAACTGGCGATCCTTGCCGTTAGGGTGTTGCGTGAGTTTGGGATCCGCTCGATTTAGATCGAAATTGAGTCTAGCAGCCTTGGGTGGACGCGGCGCAAAGGCGATGCCCTCATCGCGCGCGCGTTGTAGGTCGTCCGGGTGTAGGATCGATTTTGCCGGCGTGTAGCGCCCGTTGGCGTCACTTGCAGAGATTAACAGAGTAGGATTTGCTCCGCTTGCCCACAAATCTTCGATGACACTTTGCGCGACTCCGTGAATGTCGATACCTAAGCCAAGGATACGGCTCGCGCTGTAAATCTCACCGCGCAAACTGTCGTCGGCTACTGGATCTCCGGATTGCGCCCAGAAGTCGATCATTCGCCCGCCCTGCAGTGCCTTTAGCTTGAGTTGGCGCCGTACTTGTTCGGGGTCGAAAGCTTCCCTCTTGAGTGCACGGCAGAAAACTTCATCCGAGAAGGCGACCTGCAGCATGGCCGCCATGGAAAAGAGCTCGGGGATGCTAGTGGCATCGCGTAAGCCCAAACGCTCCATCAAGGGCGCCTCGGCATTCGCTTCGTCAAAAAAGGCGTCAAATGCCTTGTTGGACAGCAATTCACGATCTTGGGCCTGCTGCGCGAGCGTCCGGTGCAACTGTGCGAATTGATCCGCCAACTCGAAGGGATTGACTGCGGATGAAACGAGAAATTCGGCAACGCGTCCGGCTACACGTTCCGTAAAGCCAACATCGAACCGGAGCGCCGCCCCTCGCGTGGTCCCTTTAAGATCTTGCGCGATCGTGGTGAGGCCATCCCGGGTTAGCCCTCTAACCACCCGGTAATTCGCCTGCCTGTCGGTATTCTCGAGAAGGTGACGGACCCCGAACCCTTCGCCATCTTTGATCTGTCGTTTCATCTCGCCGGGCATTTCGCCCGGTTGCCAATCGACGGCGCCTGGATCAACAGCTTTGGTGGGCTTTTGTGCCTCACGTCGATACGCAGGCTCTCCAAGACCCCGGACCTCCTCAACTCTCCTTGGCGGATCGAGCATAACATCCAGCATGGGCGATGTTTCGAACTCGTACTTCGCAGCGCCCCATGTCAGATCCCTTTGCAGGAAGGTCTTGTCACGCTGCTGAATGCTAGTAAGGAACACATCATCGATTAAAGGCAGCGTCGCTTCGGAGGCACCGCCAGGCTTTTCGTTCTGTCCGAGAACCCAGCGCAGTCGGAACGAATAGGTCGCGTCATCGGATTTGTACAAATTCGCGACAACTGTCATCTCGCTCATTTCTGAACCTCCTCGAGAAACCGTAGTGGGGCTGGAAGCGACACAGGCTCAAAGCCCACCCGCTCCCCTGCCTGGAAGCTGCAGTCTTCATCCTTCAAAACGATCTCGAATCGCGCCGTTGTGGTATAGGTCACACACAAGATGGTGACCGAGAACTCAAACCCAGCCGCCCCCTTTAGTTTGCGCACGCCTGTTCGAATTGAGCCGCAGGCAAGGAAACGCACGTACGCGCGCAGGGAGGCAGATACAATCGTGACACCGAGGAACTCAACCGAGCCGCTGCCCCAAACATCAGCGTAAATGCTCGCGCTCAAGCGCGCCTCAATCTTCGTACTGCGGAGGCCCGCTTCGGCCATGATCTGCAAGCAGTAATCAATACACTCCGCGTGTTCTGCCAGCGATGGGTCCGCTTTAACAGAACGCAAACTGGCTTGTGTCGCCTCGAGCATGAGGCTTGCATCATTATGCAGAACGGCGTGCCGGGGCGTCGCCATACCTTCGATGGATTGAAGGGAGGCACTGCTGCGTTGCGAGAGGCTGAACTCAAACTCGAATACACCGCCTAGGGCAACGCCAAGTTCTGCGCGAGCGTCGGCGAGCTTGCTTCCTGTCAACTCGAAGGTTTCCGTCCATCCTAGACGCACCGCAAAGCCTTGATAGAACACCAATGGATTGAGCCGGACCTCGGTCTGCACACCACCCCAGAAGGTATTAATCGGCCACATGCCTGTGATCTTGACCCTCGATGCGCGCGTCCAATCGCGTTCGTAGTCATCCTCGCCGGTGAGCACAGGCCAACCCATGGATTGCTTGAGCTTGAACGGCCCGCCATACGAGGCGCCCAAAGCAAAATATCCCGGACTGACAATATATTGCGGATTCGGCGCAGGGTGCGGGGCGATTTTGATTTCAGGAAAGCTAAAGCCTGCCTCGATATATTTGCGCTTTGTGTTGATTGTCAGAGAAAAGCGTTGTGGGTCCTTGAGGCCAAAGAGGTTGGCGTACGCATCGACCCTGAAGTACCCTAGATCGGAATAGGCCACCGTCGTCCGATAGCGTTTCTCGTCTACCGGTTTGGCCAACGCGCTCTTCGTGTTAAGATAGCCCGACACGGCGACAAGGGTGCCCATATCGTCATTGGGTTTCCAGTTTGTCAGCCAAGTCCGGCGGTTGAGTTTCTGATCGTCCCACTCATCGGGTCTGAGTTGTTTGATTACGTCGTTATTGCCTTCGGCAAAAGCTTCGGAAAGCTTGAACGTCTTGTGCTCGAAATCCGCATCGTGGGCCAGCAACAGCCCGGGTTGCTGAATCTCCATGCTGCCCAGGGAAATGTCGAAGTCGCCCTGCAACAGAGAAGCGAAATAGGTTTTTCCGCCTTGGTGCCCCGACTTAGCGAGTAGTTCCCAACCCTCGCCAAACACCCCGCCCTTTGCGCTGAGGGCCCCGTAAATCTCGCGGTCGCGCCCGGCCTTGAGGATTTCGGGTTGCGATACCGCACCGTCTTCCGGCGGTTTCGTCCCATCTTTTGGCAACCGGACCCATTCAAGATTCCCTGCTATGCGCGTGTCGCCAATTTCCAACTCGATATCGATGCCTTGAAAGGTCACATCGACCTCCCAGTCGGTGGCCCCCGGTCGGCGGCGGATCGTGATCTCGGCAACGATGGCGCGCAACCCCGGCAGTCGCAGATCAATGCGCCCCTGGAACCGAAGGAAAATATCGTTGCCTTGCGTGCCATCCTCAAAAACAAAGGCGGCATGGGTCACCGACAAGTTCCATCGACCAAAGAGCTTGGTCTCGATCTCCGTCGGAAGGAGCAAATTAATATTGCTGTTGGCCGCGTCCTGCTCGTTGCTCAGGTTAATGTAGACGGACGCGCTAAGCGGCTTGTCCTTGGTAAGGAACGGCAGGACGGATTTCAACTTGTCATCGGGGAAGACATCAATCGCAAGCGTCGCGCTCTTGAGATCGCAATCGAGGTCTGAGAGAACGATCCGGTCGATTCCGGGAATGTCTGCGGGGCCGTTAAAGTCGCGGTTAACCCTGATACGCAAAGATTGCAGCACGTCTTTTTTGTTGGTGAGATCGAGTTGGAAGGTGCCCGTAACCTCCATGGCCTCGTCGTCACCGGCGCCTTCGGCCTTCCACCATGGCAAAGTCAGGATGACACTACCCCCGGCCTGGACGATCGCACTGGACGAGCCGTTGAGTGGCGCGCCCTTTACACCCATCTGATCCACTTCCAGCACCGCAATCCGTTCGATCACCTCGGGCGAAATTCGGCGCCGTTCCGTAATGCTGGCGACAAACGTTGCCCCGTTCGGATCGCGCCAGCCATACCGGATCAGGAGTTTGTTTTGCAGCGTTTCCAGCAGGCCTGCGATCGCTGGGAACTTTGCGGTGAGCGTCTCGTCTACAAAGGGCGGAATGAGTACAGATGCAGGCGCATTCCTGAAGAAAATGCCGCGCCACTTCGGGTCAGATGGGTCGAGCAGGGGCCCCTTTTTGTCTTTCTTGGCAGCACCAGGCGCAGGTTGTTTTTTCGCCCGTGCTTTAGGCCAAAGCACCTCCTCGTCTTTTGGGATATCATCCCAGGATGTCCAGGGGGTGCCATCGGGTTTGCGCCCAATATCGCCAGGCGCGAGGCCAGCCTGCGTGCTGAAATCAAGCGCCAGCATCGTGTCCGGATGGACTGGCGGTTCGCCATCTGGGCTGAGCATGCGCTGGACCAGTTGATCCATCCAGCGCACCTGACCGTCTTTATCCTTGTCCCATAGGACAAGACCCACGGTCTTTGAGATCGGAAGCAGGAGACGGTCATGCTCTTTCGTAGGGCGGTTGCGCTCGATCAGGCGTTTGAACTCTTGGCGCCCGAAGGTCTCACTGCCATCAGGCATGTTGTAGGTGACCAGAAGATCATCCAACCCGTTCCGGCGTACAAAGTCCTCAGGCTTGCCGGGGTCAACGGGCTTGTCGAGATCCTTAAGACCGATCTTAAGCTCTTCTGATCCAATCGCTTCCCATTTGCGACCGACGCCAAAGGCAATCAACTCGACAAGAGCATAGCCGAGTGTCACAAAGAACGCGGTGTAGGCAAGCCTTTCTTTCCCGGATGGGTCTTTAACCGTCTTGACGGTTGTTACCTCTCCCGGCGTAGTACCACGTCCCACGGGTTGGTCATCAATCTTGACGAGCAGATTACGATCTTCTGCAGAGGCATAGGCAACACCGGGCTCCTGCGTACGGAATTTATCGACCCATTGTGGGGCTGCCGCGTCCACAGCCTTCTCCGCATCCGCTACTAAGGCCTCAACAAGCGGCGCGGGGGTCGGAACAACTGCAGGCGCGGCGCGCGGTTTGCCGAGCCCCTCATCAGTCAAATCAAATGTGAGCCCTGCGTAATTTGGGTCGAGCGCCAAAGCCCATTCCGCGTATTCTGAGGCCTCACCTTGGACAGACGCAATCCCGACTGGGTTCGACACCAAGAGCGGCGCGCCCATCTGCAACAAGTTGCCACGCTCATCCACTGTCATGGGCGACTCGTTCGCTCTGGCCTTCTCGACCCGCAACACCGCAGTCGCAACCGGAATATCGAGGTGACGTGCACCAGAAGAGATGTTGAGCTTAGGCGTCAGTACCGCTGTGCTGCCCGAAATCTGCGGCATCTCAATCAAAGGCGCTTGGGTGGCCTCGCGCGGGTTTATGGCGGCACCCGCCAGAAGGTGAAACCGATCCTCCCCAGAAGCCAAATCAAGAATTGCGCAGTCGGCGTCAAACCTTGCTTGTAAACCTCGGTCATCTCCCACACCGCGTACTCGCACACCATTAAACCGTTCACCGAAAGCTGCCTCGAACTCTGTGATCTGCGGGGCTTCACTGCCGTATAGAACCTGCACCCGACCCGAACTAAGATCAGCCCGTTTTGGGATTTCCATAGCGAAGGTTATCCTATCCTGCGGACCCTCGATGGAAGAGCGCCCCAAGGGATCCTCAAAAGCGGGATCACCAGCATCGGCGCGCACTTCGAGCCGGCTCATCGGCTTGCGCCCCGTGCGATCAAGGAAGTTTCGAAGGCGCAACGCCTGACCCGTAACCACACAAGACGCGGCAAGCGCAATATTCATTCCCGGCTCATTATGAGCGCTGGCAAACCGCAGCCCGGTGTCCTTGCCCGCCGCTCCGAACGTACGCAGCAGCACACGCTGAAAGCCACTACGAGTAGCCTCAAGCTTCAGCGAAAAAGCACCCGCTTCAGGACCGCTATTCTCCCGGAGGAACAGCAGTTCCATCAAGACGGACACTGCTACCGAAAGATCGTCGCGCGTGCTGACGTTGATGCCGTTCTTGAGGACTCCCAAGCTCGCCTGAACTACACCATCAGCCCCCGGTTTGAGATAAAACCCGGTGCGTTCATTTAACTCTGGCCAACTTCGCCCTACAAGTTCTTCGCGGGTTTCGACACCTGTGTCTGCATAGAAGAATGTATTCGCGCGATCAGGCGCCCGATCCGGAATGATCGAAGCGCTAATATCTGGCAACGCGACTACGGCTGTAGTATTGTTTTTATTTGCATTTTTAAGCTCAGCGGTCGCAAATCCTAAAGTCACCGCAGCATCGGCTGAATCTGTGATGTAGCAACGCGTCGCCCAGCGGAAGGTTACACGCGATGACAGGTCTGTTAACTCCCATCTCCCATCCGTGGTTTGAATTGCCTCTGCTTGATGCAGGGCTTGAGGCCCAAAGCCCACCGAACGAGACGCGTGACCGAAGAGGACCATAGCGAAATTGCCTAACATCTCCCCACTAGCCGTGACTGTCGCAGCGGCATCACCTTCCAGATAGGCCGTAGCACCCATAGCTTTGAGGGAAACGATCAAGGACATGCTCTGGCCTCCGATTTGATGCCAATGCCCGCGGCAGAACTAGTCAGGGGATATCGGCCGTTGGCTGGAAACGATGATGGTGTCTCCTCGGCGGATCAAAACGGGCCCAAAGTCTGGCCCGGACGCTTGATCCGCATAGAAGTAGAAGGGTCTTGCTTCGGCCATACAACTGGCCTCGGCAGGGATCACGGTGAAGAAAGCGCCTATGCCGAATTGAGACTGTGGATAGAATAACTCGGTCCCAGTCAATTCGGGCATCAGGCGGGCAAGCGTGGCTACAACCGGCTGGCCACTTTCAAACGGGACGACATGGCGCGTGCCATCTTGAGATAGAACTGTGAACTCTGGATCACGCAGTGCCACCCGAAACACATTGAGCAAAGCACTTTCCGGACTGTCGCCACTATTGAACAGGCTTGGGTCAATCCCCATCGCACGACATTGGCCAATGGCATATCGCGCGTAGGCCCCGTTTCCGGCATATCCAACCGTCGGCAGAATATTCAGACACGCCGTTAACGAGCTGACGGTTGGTTGGTGCGCCCTGCATTCTCCAGGTCGGTGAGCCTGAACCGCCATAGTGCCCACGCTCAACAGATTGAGATGCATGGGGTATTCAGGGATCTCGGATTGCGCGTGCGGTGCGCGGGAAACTACAGGTACATCCAAAGCTCCATGGGCTGCAACGCTACCCATCATATCGCGATAAAATGGTCCCATTACCTGTAGCGACAGAGGCTCCAACCGAGTGAAGTCATACGCGATGGTAACTCTGTCCCTCGGCAAAAAGGCGAAATCCTCGGATCGCTGCAAAGTGATTTCGAACGGAGCGGGCACTTGCTCTTGAAGACCCGCCCAGGTCATCGTCCCAATTGGAGCGGGGCACTGAGATGATCCTCCAGTACAGAGCCGAACAGTAGTGCGCGCGCCGTCAGAGCAAGTAAATTCCGTGGTCTGAAGCCCCGCCAATAGCGCTAAGGGCAAGCGCGGCTCAGGATGATTTCTGAGAAGATCAGCCAGGTCAGACGCAACGGATACAAGCTCCCCTTCGCCACAGGTCAGCACTACCATATCAGAGGTATTCAGACCGTAGTTCCGTGGTGTGGGCTCGGAAGGCCTTGGCAGAACAGAAAAGTTCATTCTATGTGCAAATCCGGAAGAGCCGGCGTTTTGGGAATTGAGCTCAATCACATCGGGAATGCGGGGAACCGCACAACTCGTAAGGGCAAATGCAAAAGCAAAAAGAGAAATTATCCTTAGGACGCAAGAGAAAGCGCCATGCGTTAAGTGCAGCATAAATCATCCACCCTGTCTTCTGGTAACATGCGTGACAGCATTGGATTCGGGCAAGACCCTTTCTTAGGAAAACGGGCTTTGATCCAACCTTTCAGAAGCGTCGCGCTACCTGACGCGATAGCTGCCGTGACTTAGCCGAGCTACAAGCATGGCAAGCAGGGTCAACGCTGTCATGTTTGTTCTGGTGGAAGACATCAACCAAGTATTCATTTTCCACCCGATCACTAACTTTGCCTCATGATTGATCGTTCATTACCGGAACCCAGCACTACACATGACTTGTTTTCGAGATCTATAAAGTAATTCAATCTCAGAAGTTTGACACATGATCGCAGTACTGATCAAAACCATCAGCCCCAAGTTTCCGCTAGTAGAAAACGTGAGCTCAGCATCGCGTTCGGTCGCCGGGCTGCAAGCGCTTGGGAAATCATCAGCGGTGGGACCAAGACTATGGCTTCTGGGTTTCCCGACGAAATCCCATCCAACGACGGCCCCGCAAAAGTCCAACCGGATTCAGTTTTGTTCCTACAGATCAACACACGAAGACGCTTGTATCATGTGTGACTTCACTCAAGACACCGGTAAGTCTACCCGTCACTTATCAACGATCAGAGACTTCAAAAAAGCACTTGGAGCAACGCAATCGGCAACCTAGCCTCGGCGCGATTGCCCAAAAGGAGACTGATAATGACAAGATTCGTCGTGCCTCGACCGCCAGCTGGGACTATGACCAGCGACTCCGAAACAGACCAATTCCGTGATCGGCTGCTCAAGTATATTCCCGCAGAACTGGTAAGCACCTTTACAGCTTGCGTAGCTGCATGTGCAGCTATGGGGTTTTCCGAAGATGTTGTTCTTTATATACTGCTCGGCGTCGCATTAACTTTCTGCCTTCTAATTATTTTTTTCACAAAGCGGCTTTTCGGTGATCAAATTCCCAACGAGTCCCAAAGGGCTCATCGCATAGCGTCGAACATCGCATTTCTTGCGTGGGGCTACAGCGTATCAGGCGCTGCGCTTCCAAGTTACTATAACGGAGGTGTCGCGCTTTTGGGTATGGCATTATCGGCACTGGCTGCTTGGCTGATTTGGCCGGTTGCCAGCAGCGAAGGAGATTAACTGATGGAAATTCTACGTCGAAGATTAGAGGAAGACAGGCGCATCTATCAATTCTGGGAGCAAATCTCGAGTTTCAAATCTTGGCACGGAATTAACGCACGGATCGATCCAATATTCTGGATAGGTCACGACAGTCCAGTTTCTGACATTTTGAATAGGCTTTTGCGGGACTATGAAGATGATCGGCGATTGTTGTCCATTTTCTCGAATCTGACAATGATGTCCTTTCCCGGCCACTCTTCCGATTTCCGCCTAATGCCCGACTTGGATGATCTCGCAAGTGCCATGTTTACATTCAATGCTCCGGTGCTTGATAGACTGCCGGAGTTTCTTGATGCGAGATTCCGCTATTACTGGCAATCGAGATTTTTTGATGACTACTATGATCGCGCAAGACTACGCAAAGAAGAAGAGATCGATGCCGTCCAATTTGATTTGAACCTCGCTCTTGGAGCGTCAAAAGAGTTTCAAGATGAGATCGCAAACATGTACTCTTTGGCATCCGAATTAAGGCTCAACATTAGATTTCGAGAGGTTGGCATCCCCCAACTCAGGCTTTCGGAGGGCGATAGTGTCAGTGGCGGCGGCGGTGGGCGAGGAACCATTGGTGGTTTTTTGCAAGATGGAATGAGCGGGAATTTATTTGGTGTAACTTGTGGGCACGTGGCAGGGCGAAAAGGCTCTATCCTTGCTGACAACTCGGGAAATCGATTTAACGTTATCGATTCCGTTGAGCCGTCTGCTAGCCCGCCGGGTGTCATCTGTGCACCGGGACACACAAATGAGTTGGATGTTGCTCTGGTGGACGTGAACTCCGCAGCCCCCTGTTTGAATGCGGCTAGCGGCATAACTAGCGTTCCACATCCACTGGTCTCCTTGCAATATAATGGCGCCTCAACTGCAAGCAGTTCTTCCATAGCCTCTGCGACGAAAGCTCTCTCTGTAGTTCAAAAATTTCACTCAGGAACGAATTACTTCTGTTTCGAGGACACAATTGTATTCAAGCCAAAGCTTAGCCCAATCTTGAATCCGTCGATCTCTCGTGCCGTTGTCAGAGGCCCACTGCCCGGAGATTCTGGGGCTTGGCTACTTACAGCCGGGTCGTCCGGAACCGAATGGTGCGGACTGATTATAGGGTCCGATACCAATTGGTCGGAGGGGTATGCAATCGAAGCGCAGAAAATCATAGACTGGCAGGCGCCCAATCTTTCGCTGATAGTCGTTTGATTAACGCAAGGAACTAATCTCAAACAAGCCTCCCAAGACTCATCTTGACCGGGAGAGCGCGCACGTCCACCCAAACCACCACCGAATTACGAATACTAGATTGGTGAGTTCTAGAGAGCCTCTGGAAGCTTGATGGCTGTTGCTTCTTCAAATCCGCTGAAGCTCGATTTCAGCGTTCTCAGCACTACCAAAAACTCGATTACATCGAGCCTCCGCTCGTAGGTTTCGTACTTGCCTACAAACGATGGCGGCTTCGACAAACGCTTCGCAAGGTCAGCCTGCGAAAGCCCCTCACGCGCGCGAAGCTCACCTAAGAACCGCACGGCCGCTCGATAAGCTTCTGTATGAAGGGTCCCCGCCAATTGTCCTGTCCATCCTCTCGACAGGACCAGCTGCTCCCGATATAGGATTAACCCCAAAATGGGAGTATCGTCGGATGTGTTGCATATCGCTGAGCCACGCGGCTTGGCTCAATGAATTGAGTTCAACGTCCAGGCAAAGCGCAACCAACGGAGTGGTCGAAGCCTCAGTCGCCAGTGACCGCCAAGAACCTTCCGTATTCCTCGGACACTTCACGCGCCTCCTCAAAGGCACGAGCACGCTCCGCCTCCAAGCAGAGGAAGTAACTCTGGATATCGCGAATATAGAGATCGAAGTCTTGCCGGATGAAATCGGCATATTCGCGTGCGGCTTCGGGGTCGCTTGGAACAAACGGCCTGGGCGGCGCAAGGCACGTGCCAGACGCGGCCATGCCAGCAAAAGCACCGGCCAATACTATACCCGCCCCTGCCCTGAACCAATGCGACCGCCGGTTGAGCAAACCCCTTATCCCCTTGATAGAATCCATGCGCCATGCCTAATGAGTGCGTGACCGTCATACAGCCGCAGCATCAAAGATATAGCTTGCGGCCATTTGTATAGCATCGTATGTCTAGGTATCAACTCCTGATGCCTGGTCATTCGCCTTATTGGAGAACGAGACCAAGGTGACGGACCTAGAAAAAGAAGCACCGAATGTGGTCACGGAACCCAGATTCCGCGACCTCGTTGCGAGCGGCTATCGCGTCGAGGTTGTATGTAAGGAAGAGGCCTACAAGAAAGGCCCCAACTGGCACGGCATGTGGATCGTCCGCGCTGTCAGTGACGAAGGGCTGGAGAAGCTCCTCGTCACCGCAAGAACGCGCACGTCCCGGAACGACATCAAGATCCGCGAAATCCGCACCGTCACCGGTGTCATCTCCTTCCTGCAAGGTATCGGCTTCTCCCACGCAGACATTCCTCTCCAGGCCGACAAGCGGACCGTCCTCAAGCTCTCTGACGACGAGTTGGCGTCTCTGCAGGACTAGCGCCGCACTCGCGGCACTTCTGTTGCCTGGCCTAGCTTCTGCACAGATGGTGCTGGTGATGGAGGGCGACGGCTCCCTCTCCCCGTCGCGGTCTCAATCTGACTTCGCCCGAAACTACAATGATGGTGTTGGACAAAGCTCTGGTGCCGCTGAGATGCCGCTTTTTGGGCAGCCAAGCAGCGAAGAAGAGGTTCTGGCGGCTGTTGTCGTGCCGCAGCGCGTGGTCCCGCATCCAGACATTCTGAACGGCATGGAAGAGATCGCTCTCCGATATGCGGGTCACCGTGGACTGCGCACGGCCGATATTACCGTGACGGACTGGCTCAATCTCTTCCGTGCCAATATCGAGATCGAGAGTGCCTACCGCATTGATGCGGTCTCCCATGCCGGCGCGATCGGTCTCGGACAACTCATGCCAGACACCGCGCGCATGCTTGCCGTCGATCCGCACGACTGGCGTGAGAATCTCGATGGCTCTGCCCGTTACCTCGCGATGATGCTCGCCGAGTTCGGCGACGTGCGGCTCGCGCTCGCAGCCTACAACGCCGGTCCGGAGGCGGTCCGTGAACACGACGGCATTCCCCCTTATCGCGAGACTCAAAATCATGTCAGCCGCGTGCTGACCGTATTCAACCGGCTGGAAGGAGCGACCCCATGAAGCCGCAGACACATTTTCTTTTGGCCATTTCGTCAGTCCTTTTGCTCATCGCCGAACCGGCGCTCGCGCAGAGCATCGACCTCTCCCCAATCCAGAACCTCCTGCAGGGCATTGTCGACGCGCTCACAGGCCCGCTTGGCGTAGTCATCGCCACTCTCGCCGTCCTTGGTGTCTTCCTGAGTTGGTTCTTCAACATCATCGATCTGCGACAGGCGCTATGGGTGCTCGTCAGCATCGCGGGCGTGGCAGCAGCCCCGACGATCGTCGCAGCCGTGTTTGGCGGGTGAGCGGAGGCGGGCGTGGCAGAACGGTCTCCCCTCTTCCTGGGCCTTGTCCGCCCGCCGAAGCTTCTGGGCCTGCCGATCATGTATGCCATGGTCTGGCTCTTTGGCTCAGTTCTGCTCTTCGTCTGGATTCAGCACCTTCTCGTACTCGGCATCGCCGCCATCATGTATCCGCTGCTGTGGAAAGCCGCCGATTGGGACCCGCGGTTCATCGATGTGATTATGACAGCGCTGCAGGAAACGCCGCCCACGCGGAACCGCCAAATTCACGGAGGCGACAGCTATGCCCCGTGACGAGACCATCGACGAACGCACGCTGATGCCGGACTGGTACGCCCGCGAAAAACGCCTCGCGCACATGCTGCCCTATGTCAGCCTCGTCGACGATCAGACGGTGCGCACGCGGGTCAATGAGCTCTTCCAATGTATCCGTCTGAGCGGCGTGAATAGCTACACGACCGACGATGCTTATCTCGACAAGGTCACCGCGCTCTTTGCGCGGATCGTCGCGCAGCTCGGGCCGGAGTTCAGCTACTACGTCCACAAAGTGTCCAAAGCCATCACTCCGGACCTCCTCCCCGTCGAAGGTGATGGTTTCGCGGCGGCGGTCGATGCGACCTGGCGCGAGAAGCTTGGGAGCGCGGGTCTCCGGGACAAGACCCTGACGCTCACCATCCTCCATCGACCGCCGCCAAAGAGTTTTCTTGGGTTCATGGGCCGCAGCGCGCCGGAGCGCTTCAAAGAAGAGACTGCCAAACGCGTGCGCCGCCTAAAGGAGGCGGTTGGCGTCTTCACCTCGGGTCTCGCGGACCTCAAACCAAGGGTGCTCGATGCATCCTCCGGGGAGCTTATCGGTTTTCTCGGGGCTTTGAACACGGGCCAGGAGATGCCCCTCTACCCGGCCAATCGCTACGGGTTCCTAGCCGCGAATGTCGCCAATACCCGTGTGACCTTTTTCGACGAACACTTCGAACTGTCCGAAGGGGTCGTCGGGCATCGCTACGGCAAGAGCTTCACCATCGGCGAATACGCCGAAGGCACGACCTGCACGATGTTCGACATGCTGAACCTGCCGGTCGACATGATCGTCACCCACTCCTTCACGCCGATCAATTCAAACCTGATGGCCGGGCGGATCAAACGCCAGAAACGGCAAATGCAGGCCTCGCAGGACGCGGCGCTTTCGCTGCTGGAAGCGCTCGACATCGCTCACGACGATCTCGAGGCGAAGCGGCAAAGCTTTGGCGAGCACCACATGGTGGTCACTGTCTTCTGTGACAGTCTTGACGAGCTTCAGACCCTCGGCGCGGAGATCGTGAACGACGCCGCAGCCGAGGGCGTAAAGATGATCGGCGAGCGGATGGCGGCGAAGACCCATTACTTCAGCCAGCATCCGGGCAATCAGCCAAAGCGCGTCCGCGCCAGCGCGATCACCAACCGCAACTTTGCGGATTTCGCGGCACTGCACCGGACACAGCTCGGAAAAGAGAAGCACCAACTGCCCTGGGGCGAGGAGATCACGCTCTTTCCGACGCCGGAGCAGAGTGCATACCGCTTCTCCTACCACGAGCAGGGCGCGCCTGAGAAAGAACCGACCAGCGGGCACACGTTGATCCTCGGTCGCCCCGGCTCGGGCAAGTCGGTCCTCTCAGCCTTCCTGATGACCCAGGCGCGGCGCTGTGGGGCGCGCATTTTTGTCTTCGACTACCGCCTCGGCATGGAGATGGCTGTGCGCGCGAATGGTGGGCGCTACGCGTCCATCAAGGCCGGACAACCCACGGGTCTCAACCCGCTTTGGACGGAGATCGACAACCGCGGTACCGCGTGGCTCTCAGACTGGCTAGCCTCCCTGCTCTACCGCGCGGACAAACCGCTGACGCCGGCCCAAACAAACCGCATTCAGGAGGTCGTTCGTCAGAACGCGGGTGCCGCCAATCCGCAGCTGCGGAACTGGAAAGATTTCGCATCGCTGTTTGTTTCGACGGATGATGACGGCGATCTGCACCTGCGCCTGCTCGAATGGACCGAAAACGGCCGCTACGGCTGGATTTTCGGCCAGAGCCTGGAAGACACCTTCTCGCTTGAAGGCGATGTGGTCGGGTTCGATCTGACCGGCATTCTCGACAGCGAGAGTGAGAAGGAGCGCATGGCCGTGCTGTCCTATCTCTTCCGCCGCATCGAGCGGGAGATCGAAGACCGGCGTCCGACCATCATTGTCATCGACGAGGCCTGGAAGGCGCTCGACAACGCATACTTCGCAGAGCGGCTCTCGAACTGGCTCGTGACAGCCCGAAAGCAAAACACGGTCGCGGTCATGGTGACCCAGTATGCCAGCCAGCTGGAACGAACGCGAACCGGCAAAACCATTGTCGAGGCGGTCCCAACCCAAATCCTACTCCCGAATATCCTGTCTAGCCCCCTGTGTCTGGGCCACTGATCAGGGGTTTCTCTAATATTGTTTCAGGAACGGGTGGGCGCATGTTGAGTGCCTGATGCGGGCAGGTGTGATTGTACTGCCTGAGCCAGTGATTGATGACGATCTGAGCTTGCTTGGTCGTCGTGAACCACTCCGCATTGAGAACCTCTCGCCGTAATGTCCCATTGAAGCGCTCGTTGTATCCGTTCTCCCAGGGTGATCCTGGGTAGATGCGGATGGGCTTGATCCCAACACGCCGAAGCCAGCCCTGCATCGCCTCTGCTGCGAACTCGGGTCCGTTATCGGACCGGATATACTCCGGGGAACCGTGGCGCAGCAGGAGCGGATAGAGTGCTTCGAGAACTTCGTCGGCACCCATCTTGGTGCGGACCACAACAGCCAAGGCCTGCCGCGTGAACTCGTCGAGAACCGTCAGCATCTTGTAACTGCGCCCATTGCTGAGCTTGTCATGCACGAAGTCTATTGCCCAAACATGGTTCGGGTGCGTGGGCCGAAGCCGGATGATCGAGCTGCCCTTGTGGTAGAGCCGCTTGCGCTTTTTGTGCCGCTGCGGAAGCTGCAATCCTTCCTCACGCCAGAGCCGCTCGACCTTCTTGTGATTGACCCGCCAGCCTTCCATGTGAAGCAGCTCCGTGATCTTGCGGTAGCCATATCGCCCGTACTGCTTCGCCAACCGGATCAGAGCCAACCGTAGCGCATCATCGTCTCTCTGTGTTGGCTGATATTGCAGGGAGCTCCGCGCCAGGCCAATCACCCGGCAGGTCCGCCGCTCAGACGTGGCAAGCTTCTGGCGTGTGTGAAGGACGGCCTGACGAAGCTCCTCTGTGGTCAGGCCCTGGGCTTTAGGTGGTTCAGGCTTTCCTTGAGTATGAGCTTGTCCAGTTCGAGCTCGGCGACGATCTTCTTCAGTCGGGCGTTCTCTTTCTCCAAACTCTTCATCTCCGACAGCTGCGACCGGCCCATCCCGCCAAACCGTTTCCGCCAGTTGTAGTATGTCGCGTCGCTGATCCCGACGCCGCGGCATGCAGTGGCCACGTCATCGCCCGCCGTCAGCTTCAGCTCGATCTCACGCAGCAGCTTCAAGATGTCTTCGTCTGAATGTCGCTTCCTCGCCATGCCCAATCCCCCTCTCGCGGCCAATGTAATGGCCCAGTTCTAGGGGGGAAGGACACGCTTTGATGAACGCTTCGGCTCAGCCGCGCTCATCTCCATCATCTCTGCCGCACCGTCTGTTGCAGCCGGCGAAGTCGAAGACGAAACGGCGGCGGACGTTCTCGAGGATGTCGGCGACGATCTGGCCGACGCCACTGACAGCGTGATCGGCGAGTACCTCTCCATCGGTCCCGTCATCTATGTCGATCAGGGCGCGCGCGTCACCGTGATGGTCGACCGCGATTTGGAGATCTTCTGAGCATGACGCTGAGCTATCTCCAAGCCTCTCTCGACAAGCTGGCCGATGCCGCCCGGGACGATGTGATCGAGATCTGTATCAATCCCGATGGCTCTTGTTGGGGTGAATTCCAGGGGGATCACTTCATGCGCAGACTCGGTCAGACACTCAGCGCGACCGAACTTCGTGATCTCGGCAATCAGATTGCCTCGGGAGCGAACACGACGCTCAGCAAGGACAAACCCATCGTCTCGGTCTCGATCACCTACCGCCAACGTCCGATCCGCGCCCAGGTCATCACGCCGCCTGCGGTCAGTAATGGCATGTCGATCTCGCTGCGGTTCTTCTCCAGTCTCCCGCTTGATGAGATTGAACTGCAGTACCTCTATGGCGAAGAGCGCAAACTGGAATCCCTCCGCCAGGATAAGAACCGGGCGTTGCGCGAGGTTGTTGCAGCGGGCGATATCTACACCGCCATCCGCTTCTGCGTTGAGAATAAGCTGAACATGATCGTCTCGGGCGGCACCTCGACCGGCAAAACCGTCGCCGCCCGGAAAATCCTCTCCTATGTCGCGGATGACGAACGCATCGTCACGATCGAAGAGGCGGCGGAGCTTCTGCCAACGCAACCGAACGCGGTAACCTTGATTGCCAATCGGGACATGGAGTTCCAATCAGCCAATGTGCTCCTGACAGCCACGCTCCGCATGCGCCCAGATCGGATCATTCTCGGCGAGGTCCGCGGCAAGGAAGCGATGACCTTCCTCGAAGCGATCAACACCGGCCATGGCGGCTCGATGACGACGCTCCACGCCGAAACGCCGCAACTCGCGGTCCAGCGCCTCGCCATCGCCGCCCTCAAGACGGAGATCCCGATGACCTACCAGGACATGGTCACTTACATCGAAAGCTCAATCGACGTGATCATCCAGGCGGGCCGGGAGAGCGGCAAGCGCGGGATCACCGAGTTCTATCTGCCGGGAACCGAACTGACGACGGAGGCCGCCGCATGAAACGCTTTGAGTATCAGATCGCGACCTTCCCAATGGATCGCAAAACCAGCCTCATCGAGATGCAGGAGGATTTGAACCTACGCGGAAGCCAAGGCTGGGAAGTGGTGTCCGTCAGCACGTCGGAGTTCGCGAATGTCGGGCTTACGGCCTTCCTGAAGCGCGAGATCGGCCTCGATCAAGCAGAGGCGGCCACCTGATGAGTAAGCGTAGTGTCCTACTGGCCACTCTGGCTGCCTTCCTCGCACTCCCCGCCCTCACCGAACGCGATCTGGTTCCAAGCCTAGAGAACGCGCCCAATGTCTGCGCTGACCGACCCGCCGAACCGGATTGGATGCAAAACATCGCCCTCCGCGAGGCGTACAAGCGTGTTCTGGTGCAAGACATCTACAGCGCGCAGAACCTCGAGCGCGTCGTTGAGGAAAGCAACTGCGATTGTGACACGCGTTTCCCCTCTTGGGACGCCGCAGAGGCTGTATTCTTTGAACGGTTCGCCGATGCCGAACGATGGGAAATGCTTGAGGCCTCAGACGAGTTCAATCGTCGTTCCAGCGCGGCCCGGCCAGAGGCGATGGCGATCTGCGAAGATGCTGGTAACTGGTGAGGTAGTTCATGAGCGTCGTCACCTACTTCGTCGAAACCTCCCAGAGCTATCTGGACTCAGCCGCTGAGACGCAGTTCGGCGCAGTCGCGGCAACAGTCGGGACCATCCTCGCGCTAGGGGCCACTCTCGTCTTCGCGCTCGTCTGCATCAACATGATCTACCAATATCGCGCGATGGACGGACGAACGGCCTTCTGGCTGGCGGTGAAAGTTGGGCTGATCGGGATATTCGCGACCAATTGGGTGCAGTTCAACGCGCTCTCCTCGGCCATCCTAAACGGCATCGACAGCATTGCCGGATCGCTGGTGGCATCTGTGGGTGGCGGCACGCCTGGTCCCTCCGGAACCTTTGCGGAAGAGTTCGACCGACTGATCGCCGAACTTGGAGACTATCTCAACGCAGCAGGCTCAGAGCTTCAATGGATGGCGGGGGCTCTTCTTGATGTGCTTGGTGTGTTGCTGCTGTCGATCCTTGGCGGTCTTGCCGCGTTCATCCTCGTTGCTTCCCGGCTCATGATCGCGTTGCTGATCGGCATAGCTCCGGTGATGATCTTTCTGACGCTCTTCGAGGTGACGAAGGATTACTTCGCGCGTTGGCTATCTGCGCTCGTCTCATTTGCGATCTACCCGATCGTCGTGGCAGGGGTCTTCGCGACGATCACGGACGTCTCCACCGCGCTCATCGGTGAACTGGGTGATCCGGTAGGGGCGTCCAACATCGGCGCTCTCATTCCGTTCTTCATGATGGTCCTCATGGCCAAGGGTTTCATCATCGCGACCCCGTTCATTGTGCGGGCAATCTCCGGAAACATCATGATGCCCGCTCTGTCAGGTGGTCTTGGAGGGGCGTACAGCTTTGGCCGGGCGCTTGGTGGAAGCCAACAAGCTTACAATCGCTACCTAATTGGAGGGGCTACCGGGGCCGAATATGCAGCGCTGCGGGCGCGGCAGTTCTTTGGCGTACAGCAGATGCCACAGCGGCGAGGTTTGAATGAGAATACGCCGGTAAGTCCGGGCGGCGCCTCGACTGGGACAGGTGCTCAAATGCTCGCGCAGTTGGCACGGCTTGGGCGGCTGGGAAGACGATAGAATTTCGCTGAAGCTGACTTGGATCCTTTCACGGGGACTGGCGGCTTGACGGGCAAAGCCGCTGTCGGCGTTACCCTGCCCAACTTCAGCTTTCGGCCTGACGAATGCGGCTAAGGATTATTTTGTTGGCATCGCCTTGAATTCCGTATTGCGAAGCTGAGCCTATGCCGGATCTTCAAAGATAAGCTCTTGGATCTCGTTATCGATCTCAAAGTCTCTTGGAAGCGCACACACCTTTGACTCGCGCAACCCAGTAGAGAGATATCGAAAGAGAAGATACTTTGAGAGTTCTAACAATGGATCGACGAATACCGTCTCAGGAAACTTCTTGTGCGCTCGCTTAACGTTCTCTCGATAAACGAGAGATACTTCAGTAAGAGCTAATATGATCGTTCTGACTGAATCAAATTGCTTACTTACCAGCTTTTCGAAGGACTGGTATGGCTGATTGAATTTTCTGATGTTGTCGCCTCTATTTTTCACTTCCCAGGCGAGTGCTTCACCATTGCACGGCAGTATCCTGTAACCCTTAGGTGACAATTCCGTGTCGTATCCACTAAAGCCGCGATCAAAATCTACTACGGGTGCGATTCCGATCAGGCCAACTTCTGTATCACCAACGCGCTCAAGTACGGGCAGACATGCCTCTGCGATGGAAACAAACTCTGCATCGTAGCTCGAACAAAGCGATCTAATCTTATCCGAAAAATAGATAGTTGTATTGCATGGTATCGTAAGAATTTTACAGCCTGCTTCTAGTAGCTGTCTTAGGTCCTGTTCGATGAGGGTCCAGACTCTCTCCTCCCTTTCAATCAACTCCATCGTAAGGCCCATTGACGGTGCCGAGTGCATGTGTATCTCAGGCATCGTTACATCCGTAGCATTGGCCTCGAATATCTTGCGAAACTCTTGAAAAAACTCATTCACGAGGGTGATTCCAGACTCAGGCGAATTTCCTGTAAGTACTCCAATTTTTGGCGCTTTGGGTGGAGGAAAGTTAAGCCACTCCTTCTTTACAAAATTCCCACTTTTCCCAAGCCAAATAGGGTCGAAGTCCGAAAATGATCCCCTTTTTGTTCTAGGAAAGTACTTAGTTAGGCTTCGGAACAGCCCAGATGAGAACATCTCCAGAGCCATGTCTCTTCTACCACAATTGGTAACAAGTGTGTTCGGATATCCTTCTTCCCAAAACACAGAATCATCTATGAGCTGCCATATCTCATCAGTAGTACAATCAAGCCCAACTATTTTCATAATCTGATCAACGTTAAGTGGATTGACCAATCCAAAGAAGTCTATTTCGTCCTTATCATCACCGTCTTCGTCGATGATCCTGCTGAAACTACAATTCTGTGGATCTAACTCTAGCGCTTCAGCCAACCGCTCTCGATTCAAAATGGTATTTGCTCGCGTATGGCATGCATAGTATCGGCGAGTTCCAGATACCTCGCATTCGGCAACGCCTACTTCGGACTTCAACTCGGACCACAAGGGGACCCCTCCGGTCTCGCCAGATCCGAGCCGATCGCGCACTTTCACTGCTTGTCTACAACTCCGAGCCTCCATAGGCTCGCCATTCTTTTTCAGCTTGTTTTTCCTAACCACATACCATGCGCCTGTCTGCTCAAGGCGCGAAGTAGTAACCTCGTTCAGTGTTTCCAACACTAAATCAGCTCACCAATATCTTCTTCGTGGATGACTTGAATTTCACCACGGTAATCGCGCATCATCTCCTTAGGAAGCTGTTCGAATTGAATATCGCCTCGCTTAACACGAGGTAGAAGCCAAGAGAGCTTCGCGACCTGAGACTCATGGCTCATGTCATATGCTGGAATCACAAGCTTGTGTTCGGCCAGATACTGACCCGGCTCATTGACTTGTAGCGTAGCATTGCCATTCGGCGCCTGCGTAGTAACAACCACGGGCACTCGGCTGGTCTTCAAAAAGTTCAGAGTTTCGATAAAGGTCTCGCTAAGGTCTCCTGCTCCAAAAGCACGGATAATGAAGCCAGAAACCTGATGTCGCTCAACGAGCGTCCGCATGATCGCAGGGTCCATCCCTGGAAACTCTGTAAGAGAGATAATGTTGGTGTCGAACTCATTAGTTATCTGGAGCGATTTGCTGCTCCTCGCCAGTCTGAGATCGAACTGATCTTCCTTGTATCGGTTGTGCCTGTCAAGGTTCGGTTTATTGATATCAATGATCCGCCCGATACGACCCAGACTCCCCGCGTTAAATGTCTTAAATGCATCGTAATCAAATTCTGTATCCTTTTTTACCCGTGTGCCCGTGATAATGTGGCTTCCAAAGACAGCGACGACCCCATAAATAGGATCCCTCGTCCAAGTAGCTACGCGAAAGGCGTTTTCCAAATTGCTTTTTGCGTCCGAACCTGGTTGACCCATTGGAACCTGGGAGCCGGTTAGAACAATAGGTTTTCCTGGGTTTTCAATTGCAAAGGAGAGAGCTGCGCAAGTGTATCCAAGAGTATTTGTGCCATGAGTGATAACGAAGGAATCGTACTCGTCATACTTTTCCTTCACGATATCTACGAGTTGTTGCCAGTGGGCGGGATTGATATTGGAACTGTCCACTTCGATTGGTGCGACAGCGTCAATCGTGAGATCAATCTTGGCGGTTTCCTCTAGGTAAGTTATCGTGTCACTGAGAATCTCTTGAAATTCGCCGGCTCTCTTAACTTGAAAGCCTTCCATTTTCTTGGAGCTTGCAACTTCTCCAGCGATCGTGCCCCCAGTGGAGATGAGAAGAGTTTTATGTTCAGCCATTTTGTTACCCTATCGACGTTCTTGCTATCCTAAAACCGGTATTGCTCTCAGACGACAAAGGAGAAACCACACCGCGTGCGGATCTGCTTACCTGCCCCCCGAAGCTTGTCCACGCAGCTCCTTTAGTAACCCTTTGGCTGCCAGATGTAGTGAGGTGGCTCCCTATACCGTCATTTCCATTGTCGTATTTGGGGCTCGAGTTTGTCCACTCCCAAACGTTGCCCAAGAGATCATGAACTCCCTCGTTGGTTGGCCTGAGGCTGGCCAACCTCTGTGTCGATGCTGCTGCGTTGTCGATGTACCATGCAATCTCATGAAGATGGTCGGAGAGATCTTCGTCTGTGTAAGTGCAGGCTTTCAGCCACTCACCTTCCGTTGGAAGACGGAAACCAACGCCCCCCTCAGAAAAGATCACCTCTTTGGGTCGACCAGATTCTAGATTATCGTAGAACGGCTCCACACCAAGAAGTATAGATAGTTTGTTGCAGAACTCGACTGCTTCGATCCATGTAATATTCTCAACCGGCTTTTCCGGATCGACAAACTTGGACGGGTTAAATCCGATTACCCGCTCGTACAGTGCTTGAGAAACAGGCTCATCGAAGAGTTCATAGTCGTCCTCAATTTCCATGGTCAAAGATGTCTTGTCGACTGGAACGTCTACTTGTCCAGACACAAACCTGACAAAGGAGTCTTCGATAAACCTCTTCAAAGAACGCTCGTCTTTCAAAACTCGTGTATTCCCCTCCTTCGCTTGGATTTGATGCGGACCAGTCGCATCGATTGCATCTAGCGCCAACGCCACGTAGTCCTCTACCTGCGAAACACTGTTGAAGACAGTCTTTCCGTTTCCCCGACGCAAGATCTGATGCAATTTTACGGCGATTTCATTATCGATAAGCCTACTGATCGCACCATTCCTCGTATAAACAATGTCAGAAGCATCTTGCGCATCTGCATCATGTTCTGCAGAAATCGAGGCGGAAACTTCCACCAATGCGATTGGAAACTTTTGGAATTCTCGAAATAGATTTGGAAGGCTATGAGCCAATAACGATGAGCGGACCAGTGATTCGAAGTCAAGCTCCTCGTCGCCTTTTCGCTGAAGGAAGAGCAGCTTGGAGAAATGAAGAGTGTTCAAAAACCTCTTCAGTGATCTAGGGTTCACGCCGACCGATTGTATGATGATATCAAGAAGTTCATTGATGTTGTCCGCGCCCTTTAGGTGCGGGGCAACTATGTTCTCTTTCACTTTCCGCACGTCAGGCCTTGGAAGGTGGAACGAGAACTGGATAATCTTATCTAGGTAATTCTGCTGTTCTGATCTATTATCGATGCTTTGCTCGGTAGCCGAGTCCAGATTCAGTGATCTTTTCACGGCAGCTTCTACTATTCGATTTGCCATACCGAGAACAAAGACGAATTTCGGCAAATCCAATAGTGTCTTAAGCCCTTCGAGAAGGCGCATCGTTTGCTGTTCTGAGCACCTGTCCAAGTCGTCAATAAACACTATTATGCGTTTCTCTGTTGCTTCGCATGCGCGCTCGAGGTGGCGGACTAAATCGAAATAAGTATCAGCGATCCTGTCCTCAAAAACGGTCGCGAGTTCATTAAGTGACTTTTCGTCGAATGAGGCGCTCTTGCGGGATAAGTCAAACTCGGCTTTGCCGACAAGAGGTATGTCGAGCTTTACTTTTGGTTTGTACTGAATGGCACGTGCTGCAACTTTGAGTTTTTCGGCAACGCCTTCGAAACTCTCAGGCTGAGCGCCAGACTCCTGAACTGTGTCGGCTAGCTGTGCAAAGCGTCTAGAGATGGTGTACAGTAATGCTGACATGATCTCGTCATCTTGGTTGAATTGCCACGGATTGAACCACACCGTTATAAAGGACTTGTTCGCGTCAAGAATGCGCTGAGTTTGTCTTAGGATCGTTGTTTTTCCCGTTCCCCAATCTCCATAAACGGCCAACGTAAGGGAGGAACTTCCGATACTATCTGACTTTGAAATGAGATCGGCGAGTGCGTCTCGAGCGTAGGAATGTCCTATGAGGTCATCTTCAGCATAGTCATCATAGACCAGAACCATTTTAGCTCCAAAAATCAATTACTTCAGGTATGCTTTCTTTTTTTCTTAACTGCTCGAAAACCGTGCCGGTATCGGTTTTGTAATAGCCAAAGATTTTGGGGAACTGCCTACTATTATATCGTGACCACATACTAAAGGTATAGGCTCCAGCATCTTTGATGACTAGGAGGTCGCCTTCGACTAGCCTCGGTAATTTCCGATCGTAGCCCACTATGTCCCCAGCAAAACACAAAGGGCCTGCAATATTATAAACGTCTCCAGAAGAATGATCTTTTTCGGATCCATAAGAATCCAATGCAATAATGTCGTGATACCAATCGTCCGGTCGGTAACACTCACGCAAGAACATGTCTGCTCCGACATGAATAATAGCGGTTTTGGGGCTCGTTGCGGACTTTACATACTCAACTCGAGAAACCATCCACCCAGCGTTTGTGTGGACATGTCTTCCAAATTCTGTAATGAGTCTTCGGCCATTAGTTAACAAGTTGGCAACATTAACTTCGAGTGCATTTGCGTAGTCCGAAAACGACGCAGTGGAGTTTGAAGACTTATATTGAGCAGGCAGTCCACCGCCAATATCAATGTGGATCAACTTTCTGTTCGTAGACTCTTCGATATCAAAAACGAGTTTCGATATGACCTGGGCACCTTCGACTAACATCTCCAGTGAACACCCTTGTGAGCCAATATGACAGTGGATTCCAGTTAGCCACTCGTAGTTGGTAAAAAGTTGTACTATTCTCTCAGTACCTATCCCAACCGGCACCGCAAATTTTGAGTATTGGTCTGCTACACTCGTGCTTGCAATTGAACCAGCGCCAACTTGTGGGTTCAGTCGAAGCCCAAAAGTGGCGCCGCCGTTATTCCCATTGGCTCTAATAATTCTATCAACGCGGTCTAACTCTTCTATTGAGTCACAGTTGATGTGACATCCCAAATCCAAGGCATATTCGATGTCCCGCGACGTTTTTGCAGGTGAGTCGAAAACAATCTTCTTTGGTTCGCAACCAGCTGAAACCGCTAAGTGGAGCTCTGGCAAGGTGGCTGCTTCCAGACCAAAACCTCTTGAAACAATTCTTTTGAGAACGCCCAGCAGTGGATTTGCCTTTATTGCAATTGCATGGTTAGTTCCACTTGGGAAAGCGCTCTTTAGACTGGACAGTCGCTCATCTAGCCAATCTAGGTCGAAAAACAATGCAGTCTCATCGCACTCCGGGTCAAACTCACCGGTCGAGATCGCCTGTATCAAAGTTGATGAGATGCTACGATCTGGTAACTGCATTACTAGTCAAAAAATCCTAATGTGTTCAATTCCTTCCCGAAGTTCCACATGGATTGTCTATGCCTGTCAAGTGCATCCTGTTCATAGCTGACTAGCAAGGTTGCGCATCTTCAGTGTACGCCGCATGACCAGCAATTCTTGCAGCGCTGGTCACATATCAAAGCGGAGTAGTCTAACGCAGCCCAGTTCGTTTGGACTAGGTGACCCTTTCTGACCAACCAATGACTGGCTGCTTCAACCCAAGGACCATGTCGCAGCTTAACCTGCTTGCGCTGGCCTGATATGATCCAAAAGCCTTGTCCTACAAACCTGTGGCTTCAAGCGATTTGATTCCGGCTCATTGTTGGTTGCCCTCCGACAAACGCACATTGGTGCACGTTGCAGTATCCGGTTTTTTGGGCTCATTCCAGACCCTCGCCGCAATCGTTCCGAGCGACCGTTTACGAAGTAACAACTTTTTCGCGAATCGTTCCCACGTCCGAAATCTCCCCCTCGAACCGCTCGAGATCGCCAAGCGCATTTTCAACGAGCGCCACATCATCCGCACCGACAGCTTCGACGCTCAATTCGGCTTGCGCATTAAAATCCATCTCGAATTGACGCTGATCCTCTGCTAGAACAGCCGCCCGCGCCCTTCTCCTGCCAGGTCTTTGGCCGGCATCTAAAGGCAAGACTGCATCCCTTTTGCCAATCCCCATTCGCGCCTCAAGATCCTGCTCGGTCAGACCGGGCCCGCGAGGCGCGGTTGGCATCGCCCTTACACTCAACGGCAGCTCTCCCATCGGCGGCACGGGCCCCTCAGGAAACGGAAGCTCGCCTTCCTGCGCGGCATGGATCGACTTGAAGAACGGATCCTCGAAATACACCACCCGCTTCGCGCGCACCGGCATCTGCGCATCCACCACGACGATGATTTCATCCAGCGGCAACCGGCGTGCCTCGTCTTCCGGCAGAAGCGACACCTCTTCGGTCCGCTCAGACTGGCTCCGCCCTTCGAACGGGTTTTTTCCAACGGCGCGAGAGTGTCTAGCCCCCTGTGTCTGGGCCACTGATCAGGGGTTTCTCTAATATTGTTTCAGGAACGGGTGGGCGCATGTTGAGTGCCTGATGCGGTCGGGTGTGATTGTACTGCCTGAGCCAGTGATTGATGACGATCTGAGCTTGCTTGGTCGTCGTGAACCACTCCGCATTGAGAACCTCTCGCCGTAATGTCCCATTGAAGCGCTCGTTGTATCCGTTCTCCCAGGGTGATCCTGGGTAGATGCGGATGGGCTTGATCCCAACACGCCGAAGCCAGCCCTGCATCGCCTCTGCTGCGAACTCGGGTCCGTTATCGGACCGGATATACTCCGGGGAACCGTGGCGCAGCAGGAGCGGATAGAGTGCTTCGAGAACTTCGTCGGCACCCATCTTGGTGCGGACCACAACAGCCAAGGCCTGCCGCGTGAACTCGTCGAGAACCGTCAGCATCTTGTAACTGCGCCCATTGCTGAGCTTGTCATGCACGAAGTCTATTGCCCAAACATGGTTCGGGTGCGTGGGCCGAAGCCGGATGATCGAGCTGCCCTTGTGGTAGAGCCGCTTGCGCTTTTTGTGCCGCTGCGGAAGCTGCAATCCTTCCTCACGCCAGAGCCGCTCGACCTTCTTGTGATTGACCCGCCAGCCTTCCATGTGAAGCAGCTCCGTGATCTTGCGGTAGCCATATCGCCCGTACTGCTTCGCCAACCGGATCAGAGCCAACCGTAGCGCATCATCGTCTCTCTGTGTTGGCTGATATTGCAGGGAGCTCCGCGCCAGGCCAATCACCCGGCAGGTCCGCCGCTCAGACGTGGCAAGCTTCTGGCGTGTGTGAAGGACGGCCTGACGAAGCTCCTCTGTGGTCAGGCCCTGGGCTTTAGGTGGTTCAGGCTTTCCTTGAGTATGAGCTTGTCCAGTTCGAGCTCGGCGACGATCTTCTTCAGTCGGGCGTTCTCTTTCTCCAAACTCTTCATCTCCGACAGCTGCGACCGGCCCATCCCGCCAAACCGTTTCCGCCAGTTGTAGTATGTCGCGTCGCTGATCCCGACGCCGCGGCATGCAGTGGCCACGTCATCGCCCGCCGTCAGCTTCAGCTCGATCTCACGCAGCAGCTTCAAGATGTCTTCGTCTGAATGTCGCTTCCTCGCCATGCCCAATCCCCCTCTCGCGGCCAATGTAATGGCCCAGTTCTAGGGGGGAAGGACACAACCGCCGCGGCCTGCATCATGTCGTAGGCCATGCGCCAATCCCAGGCACCACTTGCATCGCTGCCCCCGAAGGTGTCTCGCATGATGCGGGCAAGGGTGGAGCTCTTCAGCGGGCCGTGTTGGATTTCCTCGCCGATACGGGCAAGCGCCTCCTTCAAAACCGTCTTCGTGGGAAATGGATGTTTAGTGCGTACAGCAGTGCCAGCCATCAGTTTGTCCTCTCATGTCAGATTGCAGGTCTGACGGGACAAAAGCCCATTCTCCACTTTGTGGGAGCGTGGGCTAAGAAGCTTTAACTGCGATCCGGTTCGAAGGTCCGTGATCAGGGCCAGAGCTGTGCCGCGTGAAGAACACGTAGGATGGTCACGACCTCTGGGGTCTCCGAATACACGACAATGTAGTTCGGACGGACCACCATCTCTCGCGTGCCGTCGACACGACCGACGCGATAGAGGTGTGGGTTCGTGGGAAGTCTGGAGACTTTCTCTTCGATCTCGTTCTTGAGCGCCTGCGCGGCATCCGGATTGTCGTCTGAGATGTAGTCGATGATTGCTAAGAGGTCAGAGACGGCGGCAATCTTCCATTCAAGTCTTGGCACGTCGCTTTCCGTCAATCAGCGCCTGGGCTTCGGCCATGATTTGCGCATGTGGTGCGGGAGGGCGCGGATCGTCAATCGCTTCCTGGACCTTGGCCCGGAACCAAGCGTCGTAGGCATCGGGATCAGCAGTCAGTCCAGCGGGCAACCCCCCCTCGGCAGCAACGCGCGTCAGCAATATACGAACAGCGTCGGAGACCGTCAGACCGACACCTGCAAGGGCTTCGGACGCATCGGTCTTCAGCTGATCATCGACACGCACGTGGATCATGGAGGTCTGGGCGGGCATGTTAAGTCTCCTTCCGTCTGGCATAAGTTGTATCTCATTTGAGATACGCGAGCAAGTTTTGAATGGTTCACCTTTTCGTCGGCCCGCAAAAGAACTCGGCGAGCACCGGGCTTGCCTCCGCCTTACTCGAACTGAGCAATGTCGAACCTGCGAGTGAGGCTTTGAACAACCGGACGAGGCCACCGGTTTCCTCGATCCGATAGCAGCGCCGGTTCTGCCGCCCGCGGCGATAATGCGTCGCGGTCACGATCTGGCAGGTGCTGCCGTCCGTGAGCGTCACCGGCTTTGCGAGCCTGATCTTGTCGCCCTCCTCATATTCCGGGATGTCGGCCCAGTCGCGGCAGCGCTGGCGCCAAGCACGGGCGTAGCTGTCGGGATCCTTGATCTCTGAAAGCAGGCTCAGGATGCTTAGTGGCGCGCGGGATTCCACCGGGCCCGCGCTTTCCTCCATGTCCTTGTAGCCCCAGCAGCCGTCGTCGTAGTGTCCTTCCCCCCTAGAACTGGGCCATTACATTGGCCGCGAGAGGGGGATTGGGCATGGCGAGGAAGCGACATTCAGACGAAGACATCTTGAAGCTGCTGCGTGAGATCGAGCTGAAGCTGACGGCGGGCGATGACGTGGCCACTGCATGCCGCGGCGTCGGGATCAGCGACGCGACATACTACAACTGGCGGAAACGGTTTGGCGGGATGGGCCGGTCGCAGCTGTCGGAGATGAAGAGTTTGGAGAAAGAGAACGCCCGACTGAAGAAGATCGTCGCCGAGCTCGAACTGGACAAGCTCATACTCAAGGAAAGCCTGAACCACCTAAAGCCCAGGGCCTGACCACAGAGGAGCTTCGTCAGGCCGTCCTTCACACACGCCAGAAGCTTGCCACGTCTGAGCGGCGGACCTGCCGGGTGATTGGCCTGGCGCGGAGCTCCCTGCAATATCAGCCAACACAGAGAGACGATGATGCGCTACGGTTGGCTCTGATCCGGTTGGCGAAGCAGTACGGGCGATATGGCTACCGCAAGATCACGGAGCTGCTTCACATGGAAGGCTGGCGGGTCAATCACAAGAAGGTCGAGCGGCTCTGGCGTGAGGAAGGATTGCAGCTTCCGCAGCGGCACAAAAAGCGCAAGCGGCTCTACCACAAGGGCAGCTCGATCATCCGGCTTCGGCCCACGCACCCGAACCATGTTTGGGCAATAGACTTCGTGCATGACAAGCTCAGCAATGGGCGCAGTTACAAGATGCTGACGGTTCTCGACGAGTTCACGCGGCAGGCCTTGGCTGTTGTGGTCCGCACCAAGATGGGTGCCGACGAAGTTCTCGAAGCACTCTATCCGCTCCTGCTGCGCCACGGTTCCCCGGAGTATATCCGGTCCGATAACGGACCCGAGTTCGCAGCAGAGGCGATGCAGGGCTGGCTTCGGCGTGTTGGGATCAAGCCCATCCGCATCTACCCAGGATCACCCTGGGAGAACGGATACAACGAGCGCTTCAATGGGACATTACGGCGAGAGGTTCTCAATGCGGAGTGGTTCACGACGACCAAGCAAGCTCAGATCGTCATCAATCACTGGCTCAGGCAGTACAATCACACCCGACCGCATCAGGCACTCAACATGCGCCCACCCGTTCCTGAAACAATATTAGAGAAACCCCTGATCAGTGGCCCAGACACAGGGGGCTAGACACGTTTCTCAGCACCCTGGCTCGCGCTACAGGCCTTCAATGTGTGAGCTCAAAGGCTTTCCAACTCACCTCTGGACGGCCAAGCAGGTCTGCGAAATCGCCTCTCGGTTGAACACTGAAGCCAGCAGCTTCCGCGTCAGCGACAAAATCCGGCGCTGAAATGTGATAGGTCCCGCGTCCTTCATTGACTGGTCCCAATCGTAGCGTAACGAACGCGGAACCATCGGGGCGCAGCAAGGCCTTAATGCGCGCCAGAGAAGCGGCGCGGTCTGCTGGCTCAACATGCATCCAAACGGCGTTCAGAAGTATCATGTCGAATGTCGCGTCTGCGAACTCTTGGGATGCAAGCTGGGGAAGCCGATCTTCGATCCAGGTGACATCGCTTTCAGAGTGCAAGTTTTGCGCAACCGTCAACATCGATGTCGAAGGCTCGACAGCCACCATATTGTGTCCGCGATTTGCGATCCACGATGCATCACGACCCGTGCCGGCACCAATGTCGAGAACGTCAAGCGGCTGGGCGGCGGCTCTTATTTTATCTGCCAGGTAGGGATAAGCGCTCTCGAAGGAAACGGACTCGTAGCCGTCGGCTAGCGCCGTCGCGTGCGCGTCATAATAGCTGATGGATGTGTCGCTCGATCCCAATTCAATGATTCCCAGTTTGTTGTTCCAGTAGCCCAAGAATACGATGAGGCTACATGCGGCGGCCCACCATAACATCGACGAGAACAAAGTACGAACAGTTTTGTCGCGGTTGCAGAAGCGCTCGACCCAATGTCCTGAATCTGTCCCCGCGCTGGCATCTACAAAGCCTTCAGGGTCTGCTTGTTCAAGCCAATCGAGGTAGCACCCCATTACGTGACGAAATCGGAGCAATACGCCCGACAAGACGACATTTCCAAACGTCGCTGTGAGGAGAAGGACGGACACGAGAAGCGGGTTGTCTTCGATTGTTGAAACGCCGAACCAAAGTCCGCCCGTCAGCGTCATGGCTAGGACCGGTATCTGCCACATGATCTGGTTGAGAGACCGAAACTGCTGATAGTTCTGCTCGTAGGCTTCTTTAGAGACGGTCATCACTATGTTCCCCTACTGCGGATCCGACGGACAAGAGGCGTTAGTCTGAACGACGGCTGCGATGCGCCGCAGCGCCCCGCGGAAGCTCAGTTTCGTCGAATATCGCAGGCTGATCGTGACTTTTCATCCAAGCATTTAGGGCTTGGCAGATAGCGACCTGCATGGTCATTTTTCGCTTCAGGCAAAACATCCGAAATTCGTACCGACACTCATCGCTTACGCGCGCCGAGATCGTAGAAGAGCGTGCAGGGGCCGGTTTTTTCGCCATTCTCAACCAAGTCGCTTCCAGGCGTCAGACAACGCAATACACTGAAAAGGCGAGGATTCTCCTTATTTGTCAACTATTTAATTAGATAGAAAATACTGTTTGCAGGCATTTCTATATTGTTTGTGCAAACAGTGATCGTATGTTTGCAAACACAGGATTTGTTTGCTCGAAGCGTGAAAGGATCTGCCGTGTTGCCATCTCCCTCCCTCAACAATGCTTGGCGTTCGCCCCGCGACCGCCGCGCGGCGTTCCTCTCTCATTCTGGTGAAATCGATGTGGATGGAACAGTGCTGTTCCGGGGCATCCAAAGACAGCTCGTTCCTGATGAGGAAGGTGTTTATCTCATCCACGATCTTCGCGGCGTCTTGTATGTAGGCCAGTCCAATGACCTGCAGCGCCGCTTCGATGAACACCGGCTTCGCCAGTCGAACCCGTACCTCATCGTGGCGCTGAACCAACCGTTCGGCGAGATGCGGTTCTCTTGGATCCGCACCACGACCCCCGAAGAAACCCAGCAGCTCGAAACCTGGCTCATCTCCTGGCTTCAGCCTGCCTGCAACCGTCTGATCCCCACAAGCTAAACTGAAAGGACATTCATCATGGCAACTCTTATCCCAGCCATCAAAGGCAAACTCGGAAACACGACCTTCTACGAAGCCACGATGCGCGTCAGCGATCTCCTGAGCTCCGTAACGCCCCCCAGCGATCTCGACGAGTGGGCAAATATGGGGCTTGAAGAAAAGATGCAGCGCGAACCCGACATGAACCGCATCCGTGACAAGCTTGTCCCCTACCTGGCGAACAACGGCGACCGGTTTTTCGGATCGATTGTCGTCCTGATCTGGCAAGGCAGTGTCGACTTTGAACCAGTAACCGAGTTCGCGACCAAGATTCCGGCCGCCTATAAGGGAGCGGCTCCCAAAATGGGTTTCGTATCAATTGACGGCGGCAAGCTCGTCGTCCTCGATGGCCAGCACCGTTACTTGGCCCTGCGCGACATTCGAGACGGCAAGCATGTTGGCGACGGTGCCAACAACATCGTAAACGACGAGGTGTGCGTGATTCTGATCGAACATGAATCTGATATGAAGACGCGCCGCATATTCAACACTGTGAATCGCTACGCCAAAGTGACCAGCAGAGGCGACAACATCATCACGTCGGAGGATGATGGCGCGGCGATCGTAGCACGGCGGATGCTGTCGGCTGATCAGCCGCTCGCAGATCGCGCTGTAAACGGAAAGCCGGTCAGTCTAGTCAACTGGAAGTCGAACACGCTGACGAAACGCTCGACCCAGCTGACGACCTTGAGCACGGTCTATGACAGTGTCGAGCTGATCCTCGACGCCAACGGCATCAAGCTCGATCCAGCGACCCGCCCCACAGACAACGAAATCGAGACCCATCAGGAGATGGTCAAGACTGTTTGGGAGCCAATTCTGGAAGGAATGCCCGCATTTGGTGGTGCCTTGGCTGACCCCAGCACGATCCCAGGTCTGCGCGAAGATACTGCGCCGACGTCGTTGCTCTTCAAACCGGCATCACAGCTCGCCCTAATCGACGCGCTGCTTCGGACTGGAACGTCCGAGCAAGGTAAACTCAAGATCAAGGAGGCCGTTGTGCGCGCCGCAAAGATCCCGACTTGGTCGATGGATGCGGATATGTGGCGGGGGATCATTATCAAGCAAAACGGCACGATTGACGCCGGACGGGATGCCAAGCGCCGTATGGCGGATCTACTTGTCTATCTGATTGCCTCCGACAGACTGTCGCCCGCTCTAAAGTTTGGCATCTGGAAGCGTTTCAATATCGCCCGTGGTCATGATGTTGATGAATGGCTTGAAAGCGATGGCGAAGACGGTTTGGTCGAGGACCTGCCGACACCGGTTGAAGGCGACACATTCACAAAAGAGGACGCATTGGCCAATAACGCCTGAGTTCGAAAGCTACTTATGACAGACGAGGCACGACCCATCTGCCTCATCAACACCGTAGGCCTCATCGATGTGCGCATCGGTGAGGCGTGCGCGTAGGGCATTGACGGGTTTGCGCGCTTTTAGGCGGGCAACCCTAGCCTCGTAGTCTTTTTCGATCTGTGCGACTCGCTCGGGCCGGGACAACTCCTCCAACGACTCTCGTTCGGTCCAGGTGAACGGAGAACCGTGCTCGAGTGCAGTCTTCTCGTAGCTCTTGGCCTCTTCAAACGCTTCTGGGTGCTCCCGCATTAATCTCACCCATTCGATCTTTTGCTGGTAGAAACAAAACGTGCACCCGCTGCGCGACCGCCAACGATAGTAGGCGGGCAATCCTAGCCCTGAACTTTCCAGAAGCCCTATCACCGCAGCTTTGTTCAAACCGACTTCGCGCAGCGGAAAATGGACAGACATATTCGGGTGCGTCGCGATCATTCCCGATCGCTCGGGTTCGTCTGCTCTGATTGCAACATAGCTATGGACACGTGTTCCCGCCACGAGTTCCGGTCGCAACCACTGCTCGAAGGGGTGGATCTTGAGTTTGCGCGTACACCAGCGAGTGCGCGGCGAAGGTAGGAAATTGCCATACTCTTTCAACCAGAAATCGAAATCCCGCCCGGGGTTAAGGTATGTGATTGGCTTACCCAAGAATCCCTCTAACCGGCCGAGATAGTCGTAGACCTCGTCCAACTCCTTGCCGGTGTCCGTAAAGAAGTAGTTGATGTCGAGATCGGGTCTGTTCTCCCGCATCCAAACTGCAAGCGCAGCACTGTCACGGCCTCCCGAGAGACCAAGAACATGGATTTCTTTTGTCACTGTTCTGCTCTTTCCTCGGAGACGAGCGGCACGCTGATGTCAGTTTCCCCGTCGCTTTCGAGATTGCGTTGTGCGACCTCCGCCAAGACCGCCAACAAGAGATCCTGATCGAGCTGCGCCGCATCGAGAATTTGCCCGACTTGCTCAATCACAGGCTCCAACGCGACCTTCGCATCGACAGACACCTGTGCCCTTCGAATAACGCTCCGTTCGGTTTCTCCAACCCCAGCCATCACCATGACGGCGGTTTGCGTTGGCTCCTCGAGGCCAGTTCCGAAGAGTTCGACCCGGCGGAACCGGTATGCATAGTCTGAGAGCTGCAGCCCGGCACGGCTTGGCTCAAGATCGTGCCAAGTCGAGACAGGCGAGCTGGTCACCAAGCCACAGATGTCGGCCATTTTCTCTGTGGACCCATCAAACTCCGCCAGCCGGCTGATAAAGCCGTTCAATTTAAGGTCGTCACCAGCCATACCCTTGATTGCTGCGGCTCGATTGCGAAGTGGACCCAAATCCGTTCCCGTGTGCTTGAGGCTCGTCAGCATAATGTGCATCAACTCGCCAATCATTTTCGGATAAGCGTTCCCAAGCTCGTCCAGCGCGGCTGATATCTTTTCGGCTGCAGCAGTTCCGGTTGCCCCGACGGCTTTTGGCAGATCGACGAAGAACAATTGATGCGGATCGTCCGCATCAATCAGAATGCGCCGTACGTCCAAAGTCTGCTTGGATATGGCGGCTTGGGCTTTCTTGGACCAGTTCGGCAGGGTGAAGACAAACTCGACTAGAGCCTGCGCAACGGGAAGCGGTTCGGCAGGTGGTGCCCAACCGACCAGTTCTTCTGCACGCTTAGCCAGCATCTCCAGCGCTTTTCCGCTAGACTTGTCCCGGCGCACCCCCCGCATAGAAACCTGCTTCGGATCCTGCAGCAGGATGTCCATCACCAGATCGGTCACATTAGGTTGAAAGACGCCCTCGACATAAATTGCCGTTCGATCCCGACGCGACTTGAAATAGGCAATGGCAAGAAGCGGCATGACACCGCGACGGAGTCCATAAGGTGGCCGCTCCCAAGCATCGTAGAGCTCCTGGAAAGACACTTGCGCGTCTTGTTCAACAAGACGGTCAGCCTCTTGCCACAGCGGCGCAAAGGTACTGAATGGCGCTTTGTGCCGCTTGGTCGGCACAACAAATCGCCACTTTCCATCGACTTCCTGGTAGAGGCTCGTTGCCTCGAGCACTGTCGATGCCAGACCGCGCTCCGCAGGGTAGCCTTCTATCCCAAAGCTGGGCTCGCCGTCCGAGCCAGCAATCGCATGAAGAAGCGCGCGAAGAGCTGCATTGGTGTTACTCGAAGGTCTCTGCCGGTTGATGAGTTCTGACCGTATGGTTGGCGCCTCACCAAAGGTCGTCTCCGCGAGCTCGCTGGCCAGGCGCGAGAGACCTGACATGTCCCCGGCCGATGGAAGCGTTTTGCCATCCAGAAACCACTCCGCACTCGCAAATGCGATCCGGAGTTCCTCCTCCAGATTAGCATGCAGTGCACTGAGCCGGGCTTGCATTTCACGACGCGCGGCTGCATCACCCTCGAGCTCCGAACTATCGCGTTGAACATCCGCGGTTGCAGCAAGCTCACGGCCAAGCGCGCGGATCGTTTCGTAATTCTTCGGGAAGCCGACCACGACGGGCAGATCGGTCGAGCGCGCATCACCTTCTCGTGCCAGCTCGGCCCTAACCTCGTCGACCGTCAAATCGAGAGATGGCAAGACCAGAACAAACTTTCCGGCAGATCCTGCACTCGGTGCGAGAGCCTTAGCCGGTATGCCCTCCTGCGTCAGCTCAACCAGTTCTGCATCATACCAACGGGGCGTTCCAGTATCGAAGTAATGCTTCTTGGCAAGGATGGGACGCAAATCCGCAAGGCGGCTCAAAGTGGCGACGTTGAGAGTCTCCGTACTTTCGAGTCGAGCTGCAACTTCCTTGTCGATATCGAAGTCGCTACCTGCAAAAATCGCATAGGCATCAAGATGGCGGCGGAATACCAGGCAAGAGCTTTGGCTTAGGTGCTCAAGGGCATCACGGATATCATTCTTGCTCGCGCCCGAAATCGAAGCTGCAATCGCTGACAGCTCTGCAGCAACCCCCGAACCGTTGTGAAACAGGTCAATGATTGCGACCGTTTTCGCGACCCGTTCATGAAGAGGGTTACCACTCCGGCGTGATCGCTCGATGACATCGATCGCCTGCGCCCACCTATGTCCGTCACTTGAGGCTAGGATGGCCGCTTCTAAATTGAGATGAAGGTAGTCCCAAAGATCCGATGGTTCATACATGCGCTCTTCGTTCACGTCGGCGCGCTGCAGGAACTCTGAAAATCCACCCGGCTCTGCCGACGCCAGAAACCCGAAGAGACTCCGCTCGTTCTGTCCAAATCTGCGACGCGTGATCGGCCCCAAGAGTGCAGCAGTCACAGGGTGAAGGGGCCAGCATCGATCTAGGCGCTCAGCAAGGTCATCTGGCGCGCCCGGTCTTCGAACAGTTACGACCTTCGCAATTGCTTTGGCCGTTTTGAGGCTTTTCTTATGATCGGCACCGCTTGAGATCGCTTTGCCCAACAAATCGATCACCTCGTCAATAGCGGTAATGACGGGGATATCGACGTAACGGCCTTGAATCTTCGCCCACTCGTCCTGAACGCGCGACCCAAGTCGTTCAGCGTACCGTTCGAATGCTTGGTGAAGAATACCGATGACAATCAGCCGTCCGTCACTGCGGTTGGCCGCTTCTGCCAAATCCTGGAAGAAGTGAATGTCGACAGCACGATCGGCAGCGCCTTCGAGATACTTACCCATCTCGTCGATGACGACTAGGACACCGCCATCGATGCGCGCATCGGCCTCTCTCGTCAGCCGCTCGATTACATCGCGCCCCGACGGATCTTCAGACCGCGACCGTTTCGTTCGCGCTTTACCCGGCGCATCCGCAACGGCTTTCGACAATTGATCCCGCAAATCGGCAACAGGATCACCTCGTCGGCCCGTGATGGCTACCGTAAGCCAGTCTTCGGATGCCTCCTTGAAAAAGGATTTAGCGCCCTGAACGTCCTTGAGCGTATCGCGTGCGAGCTTGCGAATGTCCTTTTGGGCATGCAGGCACGATGCGAACATCAGCGCGAGGCTGGACTTGCCTCCACCGTAAGGGCCGGTCCAAGTGAAAGCTCCCTGTCGATTGGCGACGAGTTTCAGCGTCGTGGCGAGTGTCGTTTTCGACGTTTCGTGAGCGACATAGCCCAAGAGCGGCTCCGGCTGGCCGAGATCCGCGTCAAGCCGGATAGACCGCTGAAAGCGCCGCTCGACAGAAACGACATCACTAAGTGAAGCTGTATCGCTCATGCTGCCTCCTGAGACGTCTCAGCGTCGAAAGCGGCCGGCAAAAAGTCGAGGGGGTCCACATCGTCTCTCCGACGGGCGACGTTACGAACACCCGCCGTGTCAGACCAAGCATAAGCACCCTTTGAGGCAGTATCTATGGCTACAAGGCGATCGACCACAGCATGCTCGTCGAGCTTAAAGACCCTGCCCGGCGATCCGGGCTCATAGACAATCGCTTCAACCGACAAGGTGGATTGCTGAGGCGCCCAGTTTTGCCAGAACTCCTCCAAAGCGAAAAGGAAGATGCCATCATGCAGCGTGGGCTTGGCCCCCCGGCGAAACTCGAATGAGCGTGACGACACCTCCTTGATCAGGCCCAATTCACCGAGCACCGTTTCGATCTGATCGTCGATCGCTCCTGCTCCAGCTTTCGCAACATAGGACCGCACAAAGCACTCCACGTCTCGCTTCAATGTCGCCGTCGAAGATCGCGCGCGCTCAAGGCGCTTGCACAAAAGACCCAAAGACTCGGTAAGGCTGTCGCGATCAAAGGTCTGCGCATTGAGATGATTGAAGGCATAGAACCAAGTAGTTGCCCGCTCAAAATCGCTGGCAACGAACCAGTGCAGCAACCAAATCGTTGAAATGCTCTCCATGTAGGGGTCAAGGCCGGTCTCATCGTCAAATATAAGCTGCCCTAACCGGCTCACACGGTAGGTGCCGCTTTCGCCATCCTCTTCGATGACGCGAAATATCTGGGCCCAATGGCGGATCGCCGCGACCATATTCTTGCCGACGCCGAATCTAACAATGCCGAAGTCTTTATCGAAAGTATTGTTTTGACTGGATTTTTCATCTTCCCGCACAGCTTCATAGGCCTTGCGCAGCCAAAGGCGTCGAAGGGGGAAGGTCTCGTGGCCGGCAAATCGGGTTTTGACGGCGGGGTCATTCAATGGTCCTCGAAGCATATTTCTACCCTACTGGGGATTTCCTCCAGTTGGAAGTGGCAACTGAAGACCACTTTCCGAAATCACACCGGGGCTTTCACCACGGTCACGAATTCTCCTGATGCCGGCGGCGAGCGCATCGGCAGCTTCAAGGATGTCCTCCTTAGTGGTCGTTCGCCCGAAACTGATCCGCACGCTCTCGTTGGCGTGAGAGCTTGGGATGCCCATGGCCTGCAGGACATACGATGGCTCAATCGATCCCGCATTGCAGGCCGAACCCATTGATATAGATAGGTTTTTCTGGACGGTCAAAACCAATTCAGCAGCATCAACACCGGAAAATCGGAGACTCATGATACCTGGTACGATCTCGGCATCCGCATTCAACTCGGGCACGCATTCGCGTTCCCGCAGCAAGTGCACGAACTTTGTACGAATATCGCTGAGGTATGTATTGTCTTCGTTTCGCCGCTCTCTTGCGAGTTCCGCAGCTCTCCCCAAGCCAACACACAAAGCGGTCGGGATTGTTCCGCTACGAATACCGCCCTGCTGACCTCCGCCGTGGAAAAGCGGCACCATCTGGCGCTGGATTTGCCGCGGAGCGATCAAAGCTCCGATGCCCTGTGGCCCGTAGATCTTGTGGGCGGAGAGGCTCATAAGAGTGTTGGGCAGAACGTCAAAGTCCAATTCGATTCGTCCAACCGCCTGCGCCGCATCGGTGTGAAAAAAGACGCCTCGGGCCTCACAAAGCCTGGCGAGTTCTCGGACAGGCTGGATGACCCCGGTCTCGTTGTTAACGGCCATGATCGAGACAAGCGCAGTGTCGTCGCGGAGCGCAGCCGAGACGTCAGAAATTCTGATCTGCCCGTCAGCAGCTGGCGGAATGATGGTAAGATCAAAACCAGAGTCTTCGAGATGACCAGCGGCCTCCAAGATGCATTTGTGCTCAATCGCGCTCACAATCAAATGCCGGCCTGGAATACTGTTGGACAGGAGCACGCCCTTCAGTGCCAAGTTGTTCGCCTCGGTCGCTCCTGACGTGAGGATGATATCCTCGGGGCTGCAGCTCAACAGCGATGAAACCTGATCCTTGGCCCGCTCAATTGCGTTAGCAGCTGCAAATCCGGTCAGGTGGTCCGAATGTGGGTTGCCGTAAAGCCCGCTTAGCCAAGGCGCCATAGCATCGGCAACTTCCGGAGCGAGCGGGGTTGATGCGGCGAAATCGAAGTAGAGCGGACTCATGGTTCAGCCCGCCGCATGAATTCGTCGAAGAGCGGAACGGTAAACGCGGCGTATCCATACTTTGGGCTGTAGATCATCCCATTCGTGATTAGAGCATCCCTCGTAGGACCAAGCTGCGAGGAGGTCTTGCCCAAGACATCGGCGATATCGCCAGTTTTGTGCGGGCCTGGCCCCAACTGCGCCATTGCACGCAGATAGGTCTTCTGAGGGTCGGACAGTCGTTCGTAGCGCGAGCGGAAGAAGTTCTTATCGAGCCGTTCTACTGCCCGCACTTCGGCTTTTTCGACATCGTCGGCGCTGATCGGCGACCCGTCAGCACAGTTCCAAGCTTGGTAACCCCATTCCTGAAGAAAATACGGATAGCCTTGAGTGCGTTCTATGATGTGGCTGACCGCAGCATCATCGAATTCCACCGCGGCCTCATTGGCTGGAGCGACCAGAGCGCGGCGCGCTTCTGTTGCGTCTAGAGGGCCGATATCTGGATAGTCAAAAAGGCGCTCGGAGTAAGACTTCGCGTCTCCCGTGAGCTTGATAAGGAGCGGGAGGCCGGCCCCCACAACCATCAAAGGCAGCTGCTTTTGATCAATTCGGTGGATAGCCATGATGAGGGCTTCGAAGTCTTCGTCCGACAGGTTCTGGAACTCATCGACTAGGATGACGATCGAAGTTTCGCGGGCCTTTGCAGCCTCCCCTGCGGCAATAAAGAGATCAGCTAGATCACGAGACAGCTTGCCGCTGTCTGCGATGCCAGTCTCAGCATCGACATCGACTGAGAATTCGACGTTCTCGTACTTGATCTTGATGGCACCGACGTAGCTCTTGAGGACCCGGAGGCCCTTCTTGACCTTCTCGCTGACACCTTTGGCGCGGTCGAGCTTCAAGAGGGTCGAGCGAAGAGTGCCTATGATACTGATCGAGAGTGGCTCGTTGGCACTGACCTCAAGGAAGTCAGTCAGAGCGCCGTCTTCCTCTGCGATGGCTTGAACCTCGTTGAGCAGCACAGTCTTGCCGACACCCCGAAGACCCACGAAAATGAAGCTTCGCGCAGCTTTTCCCAACCTGTTGCGCTGAATTGCTGTGCGAGCTTCGTTCAAGATGACATCGCGGCCGGCCAACTCAGGCGGAGGGGTTCCCGCGCCAGGGGCATACGGATTTGTCTGTGGATCCAACGTTAGAGCCTGTAGCTAGTTTATTGTCTGCTTCGCTAAACTAGCTATAGATGATTCCAGAAAGGTTGTAACCAGTTTATCTCAGTCCGCCCTAAACTAGGTAGACATCCGCACTGCACAGATGATCATGCGAGGCCAAAGCCGCAGCACACCGACAGTGTCGCAAGATATGACCGACCTTAGTCATCAAGCCACGGGCGCAGTGTCTCCCACGCCCGCATGGCTAGGCGAGACGATCTACTCAAGAGAAAATCAAGATCCCAGTCGCCCTGAAGCGACGAAATGGGAACATTGAAAGGCGAATAGGTTGCGGATGCTAGGATTGCCTCGCCCTGAGCAGGCAATTCCAAACCAAGCTCACGCGCTTCTTGCCGAAGAGCCTCAAAATCTTCTGGTGTGCGTGCCGCCAGTGCTTTCAGACCCGCGCGTTTCATTGGCCAAGGATGATCCGACATCACTATATTTTGCAGCTTCGGAAGCAAGGTCAGGTTTCCCAGCGAGTGTAGGATGTCCCGGTCCTCATAAATGCGCTGATCCCAAGTTGACCCCACGCCAGATTGCGGCGCTACATGCTCGATTTCCTTCGCAGATAAATCTGACCACGCTACCGGCTCAAGGGTCGGATGAACTCCGACACGGCCTCTAACGGTTAAGCCAGACGCATCCCTGTCAGCTTCCGCGTCATGAGCGGCTGCGATAAGGAGGAACTGCGCCGTTGGTTTCGAGCCTGTATAAATCGGGCACCTTTCAGCTCTTGCAGTCCATCGCTCGACTGTATCGATCTCCTTGTCTTCTAACGCGCTACGAAGCAGCGACTTCAGAAGCCTTATATCAACAGTGCCCACTCGTCCTTTCGGATCTGCCGAAAGCGCGGAAGTACCATCCCCTTCCGCCATCACCTTCCGATAAACTGCATCAATGTTTGCTGTTCCGCCAAATGCCCCACGCCAAAGTGCACTGAAGGACGCACAAGCTTTCATAGCCTTGGACAAATCCGCCACTGCTCGGCGGCGCGCTTCCGGTTCGTTTGCGGCTAGAGCGTGGCCAAAGAACCGAGAAAGCGGGGCTACTGTCACTGTGTGATTCAGGTTTCTAAGGTACTCAAGGCTCACAATGGATTGAGCGTCGGACACTGACAAGTCACCGAACCCGGCCAAACCATCTGCTGTCCAGGCAACGGCCATGAAGTCAGCAACGTCTCCTAGACGTTCAATGAAAGCTGCCCGAAAGCCTTCGCCGCCATCCGGATCATCGAAACGCTTTCTCAGATATCGACGTTGCTCATTCAATTTCGCGCCGAGCTTCTCACCAGTATCTGCAAGTGCGAAAGAAACGAGCATACTCGAAGTAGCTTTTTGAACTTTGTCAGTCTGTTCGATGAATTGATCGAGATAGGTCTTGACCCGCTTCATCTGCCTATGTGCCTCGGAGGCTTCATAAGCTTCTAGACCCTCTGCTTCGATAACTCTTGGCTCAAATGTTTCGAATGCTGTGAGCGGTTCGCCTGTCGTATTCAGCGCTTCGAACATATCGAATGCATCATCTTCGCTACCGGTTTGCACCACCGTAAAGGCCATCCGCTGTTGCGCATAGTGGCCAAATATAAGGCCACAAAATGCGTCTCGGAAACGTCTATCCGCAGGATTATCCTCGAGCGATTGAAGTCGTGATACGACGCTTTCATCAATTTCGTAGCCCAACAATTGCATTCCGAATCCAGGCTTAACTGCATAGTCGAGTAACTCCGGTTGGTCTTCTGACTGCCGGCCCAAACGCTTAAGCCTATTCACAATGTGCGAATACACCCGCAGCACGTTAGCAGAAGGTCCGTCGTCATCGCCAAGGTTACTAGGCCGAAATTCTCGCTGCGATTGCTCTTCTCCGAGAACGTGTGAGATGTATTGCCATATCATGCTCGCGATCGCGCCATCATATTTTGCAGTATCCGGTTGCGACGACCAGACATCCACGAACGACCTGATGATCCGCGGGTAGTACCGATTGAGACCACTGCCGGTCCTTCTATCGAGAATGACGCAGTCTTGGAGCTCGGGTGATAGTTTGTCGATCTCGGTTTTGAGCCAGGTTTCGGCTTCACCTTCGATGCGATCGAAGGTTCGTCTGTGTCGACAAAGTTGATCGTGGAGAGCTATGAAAATCAAAATAAATGTCGAAAGTCTTTGCTGCCCATCAATGATTGTCATGACCGAACGAGGCATTTCGTTTCGATGAACTGGCTTAACTGTCGCATAAGTCGTGTCGTGGATGGCGATCACCGTACCAAGAAAGCTGATCGTCTTGGCTCGGTCGGGAAGTTGACACAGCCCCATCACGACATCTTCGAATAACCGATCAACGTTTCCCTTATCCCACCGATACTCGCGCTGATACGCTGGGATGTAGCAGCCTTGCCCTGGCTCAAGTAAAAATTCTCGAACACTACGCGGATTCGCCCGAAAAGAATCCTTAACATCGATGGTCATTGCTAGAATGCCTCATTCATTTGTTGTGCTTCCAATTGCCCAAACCGGTAGCATTGAAACAGCCGCCCGTTGAAGCAGCGATTTTCATTTCTTCTTCAAGTGATTGTTTTGACCAAACAGGTACATCAAAAGGATACTTATATGTTGCCAAGGACTACTTCTTGAGACCAAGTGCTTTTGATAAATATCTGCTGTGTCGCTCGTAGGTTTCCCTATCTACTCCGGAGAGGCCGGTTTCACTGGAGGCCTCCCTGATTAACCTCGGGATGCTATTCATCCTGCTTTCCAGACCTGTCTTCAGTTCATCTGCCCATTTTGCAACTTGCTCTGCTTCGGCAGGATCAACTTCGTGTGCAAAACGGCGGTATGTCTCGTTCAAGACTGCTGAAGGGCTATCCTCTCGGAGGCGACAGTCAGGACATGCCAAGTGACCTAGAAACGGGAAGCGCTGCTCTCCTGCCAGCAAGCCCGTAAGGTACAGTTCGTCGGGTAGGAAAAAGCCGGAGTTCGGCACCCACTCTGACCTTGCATATCTGACGAGGTCATCTGGTGTAGCACTGCGTTGGAAAACCGCGCAAAAGGCCTCGACACCACGGGCAAGATAGCAGTCGAAATGCCAATCACTGCAGCAGCGTGGATAGCCAAGGGTCAGCTCTTCACTTTGGGAGTGAAGCTGCCCAGACTTGTAGGAATGCGCGATACTTTCAACGCATGTGAGCCAGAAAATTGGCTGAGGAAAGCACATACGATCTGTGAAAGCTTTTTTGACACGAGGGTCATCGATCTTTAGCTCACGTCCGACGAAGTATACTGGAAGCTCTCCTGCACCATAGAAGCAGTTTTGATCACTAATCTCCTTTGCAAGGTCATCGTACATCTCTCGGCGCGCGGGTTGATGTGTCATCGCAAAGAAAGACGGTTTTTCTCCGGACAGGGCGCGAATGAGCTGCAACTTTTCAGCAAGTTGAGACTGCTGATCAACATGGGCTTCTGGATACTTTGAGAACACGCGTTTGAGAAGCACGTAGAGTGGTTCGGCGTCAAACAATCAAAATCATCCCTGAAAAATCCAAACTCCTGAAACAGTGAACATTCTTTCGACCAACAATACCCTCGAAAGCTGTAAGCTTCCACTACAACAAGCTGTACACGAGCTACTCAGATGTATCGCCCGAGCACGCCGCTGTATCACTGGTCAACTCCGGCAGGTCTCGCAGGCTCTGCAGATCGAACGTCACGAGAAACGTCTCCGTCGTCACGAAGGTATGCGGCGCACCGGGCCGCGGTGAGCGCGGACCACTGGCAATCAGATCCTTGTACCGCAGCCGGGCCAATAGATCGCGGCTCACGTCCTTGCCGAAGATGTCCTTGAGACCCGCCCGGTCGATCGGCTGGTGGTAGGCGATTGCGCAGAGTACCCTCATCTCCATCTCGGTGAAGGCGAGCGACGGGTCGCCTAGGTCGGCCGCGGCCTTGATGGCATCGGCAAACTGAGTCTTCGTCCGGAACATCCAGCCACCGGCGACCTGGGCCAACTCATAGGGACGGCCGGCCAGCTCGGTCTGGATGTCTTCGATCAGCATCTCGACCGACGCCCCCTGCCCCACCACGCGGGCCAGGTCCTCCCGGCTCACCGGCGAGGCACTGGCAAAGAGCACCGCCTCGATCCGCCCCATCCATTCGCGCCAACGCAGTTCCTGTGGCAGGTCCTCGAGTTCCTGGTCAAAAACGGCTTCACTATCATCCGCCGGTTTCCGTTTCCGTGTCGCAGTCGTCATGGCGTGACCCCATACAGCCGGAAAGTCGGCCGCCCGGTCAGTTCCCGCGCGACACCGAGTTCGACTAAGCGGTCACAAAACCGCCGCGCAGCGCGCGGCGACATGGGAATCGACGTGCCGCGGACTCTCGGCGAGAGCATTGAGGCCGGCGCCACGGCATCCTCGGTCAGGAACAGCTCGACCGCAGCGTCCGACCCTTTGGCCCGCAGCTTCGGCGCAACGGCGCGAAGGGCCTCGGCGCGTCGGGTCAGATCCCGCGCCACCCGGACCGACTCTTCGATGGCCTCGAGGATCCGCACCTCGGCTGGCAGATCGGCCCCCTGCCCTCCTGCGGTCAGGTCGCGCAGAACCGTCTTTGTCAGACGCTGCGCAGTCACGGGCAGCACCCGCTTCCAATTCAGCGTCCGTGCCATGACGATATCAGACAACAGGCAGGCGACCCGCTCCGCCCGGTCGTCGGCGTCGAGCACGGCGCGCAGGATGGCCAGACAACCCGACAGCGGTCCATGGGCCCTTGCCTCCTCCAAACCCGCATCGAGCCAGACGCCCACCTCGTCTGCAAACTCCGCTCCGACCAAGTCGGCGATCTCGCCGGGTCCGTTCAGCCGAAGCCGCACAGTCTCGCGCCACAAGGCAAGCAGATCACCGTCCGGGCCTCGGGCCTCGCCGGGTGGCGTCAGGTACCAGGCGTCGCGGATATCTGCCCCTCGTGCCATGCGGCCTTCCAGTTTCGAGGTCGCCGTCGCCGCGCTCAGCGCCAGCCGGTTGGCCAGCAGTTTCACCGGCACGCCATACCTGGGATCGCTGACGAGCTGGTCGAGCACCGTTAGGGCTACCCCGGACCGAAAGGCCACAGTTTCAAGCGTTTGCAATCGCCCGGAGGTGACCCAACGGGGTAGGTGCGGTAGCTTGCTCAAGTCGTCGGAAATGGTGGCGGGCTGGTATGTCATAGCACAACACTATCCCTTTACGGCGCTTTCGTCCACAATATGATGTGCAAACCGCCCTACTCTGCAGCTCTATTTGACGTCCAATAAGCTTGCCTTATCGGACATGTATCAGATAGACTAGCAAACGTGGCCGAAACACCCAAAAACCTGCCTCCCGAAGCCGAGAAATCGACCTCAGAGTTGTCTAGCCCCCTGTGTCTGGGCCACTGATCAGGGGTTTCTCTAATATTGTTTCAGGAACGGGTGGGCGCATGTTGAGTGCCTGATGCGGTCGGGTGTGATTGTACTGCCTGAGCCAGTGATTGATGACGATCTGAGCTTGCTTGGTCGTCGTGAACCACTCCGCATTGAGAACCTCTCGCCGTAATGTCCCATTGAAGCGCTCGTTGTATCCGTTCTCCCAGGGTGATCCTGGGTAGATGCGGATGGGCTTGATCCCAACACGCCGAAGCCAGCCCTGCATCGCCTCTGCTGCGAACTCGGGTCCGTTATCGGACCGGATATACTCCGGGGAACCGTGGCGCAGCAGGAGCGGATAGAGTGCTTCGAGAACTTCGTCGGCACCCATCTTGGTGCGGACCACAACAGCCAAGGCCTGCCGCGTGAACTCGTCGAGAACCGTCAGCATCTTGTAACTGCGCCCATTGCTGAGCTTGTCATGCACGAAGTCTATTGCCCAAACATGGTTCGGGTGCGTGGGCCGAAGCCGGATGATCGAGCTGCCCTTGTGGTAGAGCCGCTTGCGCTTTTTGTGCCGCTGCGGAAGCTGCAATCCTTCCTCACGCCAGAGCCGCTCGACCTTCTTGTGATTGACCCGCCAGCCTTCCATGTGAAGCAGCTCCGTGATCTTGCGGTAGCCATATCGCCCGTACTGCTTCGCCAACCGGATCAGAGCCAACCGTAGCGCATCATCGTCTCTCTGTGTTGGCTGATATTGCAGGGAGCTCCGCGCCAGGCCAATCACCCGGCAGGTCCGCCGCTCAGACGTGGCAAGCTTCTGGCGTGTGTGAAGGACGGCCTGACGAAGCTCCTCTGTGGTCAGGCCCTGGGCTTTAGGTGGTTCAGGCTTTCCTTGAGTATGAGCTTGTCCAGTTCGAGCTCGGCGACGATCTTCTTCAGTCGGGCGTTCTCTTTCTCCAAACTCTTCATCTCCGACAGCTGCGACCGGCCCATCCCGCCAAACCGTTTCCGCCAGTTGTAGTATGTCGCGTCGCTGATCCCGACGCCGCGGCATGCAGTGGCCACGTCATCGCCCGCCGTCAGCTTCAGCTCGATCTCACGCAGCAGCTTCAAGATGTCTTCGTCTGAATGTCGCTTCCTCGCCATGCCCAATCCCCCTCTCGCGGCCAATGTAATGGCCCAGTTCTAGGGGGGAAGGACAAGGACGCATGTAGGATTGAGCACCTGTCCTGCGCTATTGATAAGTTACGCGAACCGAAAATCTCGGGCGCGCAGGCAGCGATCTTGCCGCCAATCAGCATCGGCGGTTGGCCTCCGAGCTAGGCTAGCAGGCGCGTCAAAGTTGCGCCCCGAAGGTTTTGTCACACAACTGTAACGGTCGCTTTTCAGGATGCGCTCGCGCACCGGCGCACAGCCGGTCCCCCCAAGCCAGATGAAGTAGCGAGGAAGTCATGTCCCGAAGAGAGATCATTGCGAGCCCCGAGCACGGCAACAAGGCCGAAGCATTCGAGGCGTTCGACGATATCCCGACCAACCCGAATCTGGGGAATACGATCGGGGATGTGATCGCGCGCCGCTATGGTCGCCGGGACTTCCTGCGCGGCTCGCTCGGCGTCACCGCGACCACTGCACTGTTCGGTGCGACGGCCCTGACCGCGCCGCGCCAGGCGGCTGCACAGACCGCCGCCGACAGCCGGTACGTGTTCAACGAGCTTGCCTGGGGCAACGACGTCAACCACCACATCGCGGAGGGCTACAACGCCGACATCCTGGTTCGCTGGGGTGATCCGATCACCGCGGACGCGCCCGAGTTCGACGTCATGAACCAGACGGCCGAGGCACAGTCCCAGCAGTTCGGCTACAACAACGACTATGTGGGCTTTGCCGAGATCGAGCCGGGCCGCGGCATGCTCTGCGTCAACCACGAATACACCAACGAGGAGGTCATGTTCCCGGGTCTCGGCCGTCAGGACCGCGCCGGGTTCGAGGGCATGACCGAGGAGCTGGTGAACATCGAGATGGCGGCCCATGGCGGCTCCGTCTTCGAGATCGTGAAGGGCGACGACGGCCGCTGGTCGGTCAACCGCAACAACCCGGCCAACCGCCGGATCACCGCGAACACCCCGATCACCTTCGACGGCCCTGCCGCCGGTCACCCGCGCCTGCGCACCTCCGCCGATCCCGCGGGCATGACGGTGCTGGGCACCATCAACAACTGTGCCGGCGGCATGACGCCCTGGGGCACCTACCTGATGGCCGAGGAGAACTTCCACGGCTACTTCTGGACCGACGTGCTCGATGGCGAGGGCGATCCGGACGTCTCCGCCCAGCCCGAGGCCGCGTCGATGGAGCGCTACGGCGTGCCCGGCCGCTGGTATGCCTGGGGCCAGTACCATGACCGCTTCAACATCGACCGCGAGCCGAACGAGCCCAACCGCTTCGGCTACATCGTCGAGGTCGATCCGCTGAACCCCGACGCGATGCCGATCAAGCACACCGCGCTTGGCCGCTTCCGCCACGAGGGCGCGGAGACCACCATCGCCTCCGACGGGCGGCTGGTGATCTACTCGGGCGACGACAACCGCTTCGACTATCAGTACAAGTGGGTCTCCGCCGAGCCAGTGACGGAGGAGAACAGCCATTTCGGCTCGACGCTGCTGTCGGAGGGCACGCTCTATGTCGCGCGGTTCGACGACAACGGCACGGTGCACTGGCTGCCGCTGGTCCACGGCCAGGGCCCGCTGACCGCGGAGAACGGGTTCGAGAGCCAGGCCGATATCGCCATCGACACGCGCCTCGCCGCCGACCTCTTGGGTGCGACGCCGATGGACCGGCCCGAGGACGCGCAGCCGCGCGGCGACGGCACGGCCTACATCATGCTCACCAACAACTCCCGCCGGGCGCCGGAGCAGGTGGATGCCGCCAACCCGCGGCCCGAGAGCAATTTCGGCCACATCATCGAGATCAAGGAAGAAGGCGGCAACCACTCCGCCGAGTTTGGCACCTGGTCGATCCTCGTCCTCTGCGGTGATCCCGAGATCGAGGAGGTGGGCGCCCAGTGGAACCCCGAAACCTCGGAGAACGGCTGGTTCGGCTCGCCGGACAACTGCGCGATCGACAATGCGGGTCGGCTCTGGATCTCGACCGATCAGGGCGGCAACTGGGGCAGGACGGGCAAGTCCGACGGCCTCTACTCGCTGGAGACCGAAGGTGAGCTGCGCGGCCACTCCAAGCTCTTCTTCCGCTGCCCGGTCGGCGGTGAGCTCTGCGGGCCGTACTTCGCGGATGAGAGCCGGACGCTGTTCCTCGCGGTCCAGCACCCGGGCACGGACGGCACGTCGGACTTCGCGGGCTTCGAGCGGGACTCCACGTTTGAGGACCCGGCGACCCGCTGGCCCGACTTCGACGACAACATGCCGCCGCGCCCGTCGGTTGTGGTCGTCACCAAGGAAGACGGCGAGCCCATCGCGGTCTGACCCTATCGGCTGATCCAAAGGGAGGCCCGGCATTGCGCCGGGCCTTTCTCTTTAGAAGCCGTTGTTGTGGCGTAAAGCGCCACCTCGTCGTCAGAGCGAAAGGCTGAGCGTCACCATGCTGATCCAGGCGATGGCAGCACCGGCTGCGATCTGAAGCGCTGGCACCGCGAGTGACATGCCCCTGCCGCCGGCCGAGGCGAATGTGAGGCCCCGGGCGGCGGTGCTCGACACCGCCACGATGCTCGTCAGGGCGGCGGTGCCCATGCCCATGACCACGACGGCGGCGGCGCCGGCCAGGCGGATGTCCATCTGCCAGGCGATCACGAGGAGGAAGATCGCGCCGGTGCAGGGGCGGATCGCGATGCTCGCGACCAGAACGGCAGCCTCGCGCCACGATGCGAGGCGGGCGACCTGGTCCGGGGACGGCCCGTGCGAATGGCAGCCGCAATCGTGTTCCGCGTGGTGGTGGCTCGGCTCAGGCGCATTGCGCCGAATGAGAGCCCGCCCGCCGCGCCAGACGAGGATCAGGCCGACGGCGGCGATGGCAAGGTAGCTGGCCGGGGCGAGGATGTCCTCCGCCAGCGTGGTCATCTGGCGGGCCGAGACCTCCAGCAGCAGAAAGCCGCCATAGACCAGCGCGATGGCCCAGAGCGCCTGCATCAGGCTCGACACGAGCGCGATGCCCAACAGGCGGGTGGCGGAGACTGAGGTCCCGAGGCCGACGCCGCCGATCAGGTACTTGCCGTGCCCGGGCCCCACGGCGTGGACGAAGCCATAGGCCCCTGCCGCCGCGAGAAGTGCCGCGACAGCGCCCGCATCCCCGGATCGCAGGGCGCGGATCGCAGTCGCCATGTGGTTCTGGAAGCTGCGCTGCTGTTCGGCCGCCCACCGCGCGACGCTGTCGAAATCGACGCTGAGGGACACGGCGAGGATCGCGGCCGCAACCAGAATGAAGGGGAGGATTAGTCGCATCGCAGGGCAATCCTGTCGGCGAAGAGGGCGCCGACATTCTCGATCGCGGGGGTTTCCTCGCGGCCGAGCTCGAAGAGGGTCATCTCCAACGCCGCGAGCTGCGTGTCGGGCTCGAAGGGGACCACCTGCGCCGCGCAGCCGCCGGGCTCGCCAAGCAGTTGCGGCGCATTGGCGATCGACAGAGCGTAGAAATAGGTCGCCTCGTAGAAGGCGAGTTCGACGTCCTTCTGCTCCAGCGCGATGGGCCTCTCGAGTTGCCGGGTGAAGGTCAATTCCAGACGACCCTCGACGAGGCGGGCGCCGAGCGCGCTCGGCCGCTCAAGGGCGATGTCTTCGCCCTCCACCGTGAGGTGCGCGGTGCCCTCGAAATCCTCCGGCCATTCGCGTTGCTGCCCCACCAACTGCTGTCGATCCGCCTCATCGAGCCCCCCCTCGTCGTTCAGGCTGATATCGTAGGATGACAGAATGTAGAGCGTTTCGAACTCGTCGTAGAGCCAGGTCACCTCGAGCGCTTCGAGAACCGCCCCCTCGCGCAGCACGAAGTCGACACCGCCGTCGATGAAGACGTGGGGATGGGCGAAGGCGGGCGCCGCCGCGAGGGCGCCAAGCGCCAGGCCGATATTCCTGAGGGAAGGCATCATGCGGGTGCGGCGACCGGCTCGGCGGCAAGGCGGTCGAACGGGCGGAGCTCGGGCAGGAACCGTCCGAGCATCTCGGGCAGGGCCGCGCGGCCATCGCCACTGACGATCACCACGATGCGCGTTGCGTCGATCCCCTCCGGCCACCCGTCGATGAGCCGCGGTGGGCTGGCGATATGGCCCACGACATGGAGCACGCGGGGTCTGGAGGGCTGGCCGGTGATCTCCACCAAGCCCTTGATGCGCAACAGGTCGCGGCCGAAGCTCGCCTGAAGGGCCGCGATCGCATCCTCCAGCGCCCACGGATCGATCGGTCCTGTGGCGGAGAAGCAGAAGGCCGACGCCGTGTCGCCGTGGGCATTGATGTCGTGGTGGTGATGGTGGTCGTGCCCGTGGTGATCATGGCCGTGACCGTGATGATGGCCGGATCCAGCATGGTCGTCGTGGCCGAAGCGCAGCCAGCCTTGCACGTCCGGCGCTTTCCCCGACGGATCGAAGGCGGCGAGGGAGAAGACCGTCTCCGCGGACACCTGATCGGCGTCGAGCACACGTGCGTTCGGGTTCAACCGGCTGAGGGTCTGGCGCAGCTCCGCCAGTTCCCGTTGCGACGCCGGGTCCCGCGCGAGGTCGCCCTTCGTCACGATCATGAGGTCCGCGACCGCGGCCTGCCGCTGCGCCTCATCGAAGCGCTCGATGGCGTCCGCACCGCCCACGGCGTCGACCAGCGTCACGACGCCGTTCAGCGTGAAGCGGCTGAGCATGTAGTCGTTCGTCATGAAGGTCTGCAGCACGGGCGCCGGATCGGCGAGACCCGTCGTCTCGATAACCACACGCGAGAAGCTGGGGCCGACGCCGCGCTCGGCCTCATCCAGCAGGCGCAGCAGGGTCAGCCGGACGTCGCCCGTCACTGTGCAGCACAGGCATCCCGTCGACATGGCGAAGGCGCGGTCATCGGCCTGCGCGATAAGACCGCCGTCGACGCCCGCCTCACCGAATTCGTTCACGATCACCGCCGTGTCACCGAAACCCGGTTCCGTCATCAGGCGGTTGAGCAACGTCGTCTTCCCGGCTCCCAGAAAGCCGGTCAGGATCGTGACCGGAATACGCGTCATGTCTCGAACTCCCCCATCGCGAGGGGATGCCCTCGCCCCCAGATCTTACCAGCATCCTTTGCCAGAAGTCTGCTCTGAAGGCGATCGAGTTCGCGCAGGGCGCTCGCTTCGTCCCGCGTGCGAGCGTAAGCGGCCTCGAACGCGCGCCGCACCGAGCGGGGGCGCCACGGTAGGGCTGCGGAGGCGAGCCACGCCCGCAGCTCCGTCGGCAGGCGGTCGTATTCGCGCATCGGGTCTTCGGATCGGCGGCGGCACTTGAGGCTCGTCCGGCCGCGGTTTCCTGACATCAGGATTCTTCCTCCGGATCGGAGATCGGATCGAGCACGAGGACCAGCCGCGTCTCACCCGTTCCCTCGATCGGCGGGGAACGGTGCAGGAGGCCGGAGCGGGGATGCTCCGGCCAGAGCGTGCCGCGCAGGACGATTGGCGCACCGGTCTGTGTGGTGAAGACGCGGCGCGGCTCGGCCCCGTCGGGGGAGATCCCGTATTGCGTCCCGGTGCCGCGATAGGTGCAGACGAGCCGCGACGTGACCGCGTCGATGTGAAACCGCTCGCAGGCATTCGTGGTCACGACGTCGAACCGCAGTCGGAGGTGGCGCGCCTTCACCAGCCCCGTGAACATGTCGGCGAGGTCCACGGCGTCGTCGATCAGCCAGTTCCGCTCCGCCCCCTCCGGCAGTCCGGCGAGATCACAGGTCTTCACCACCGCATCGCGTACATCTTCCGCATGCAGGATCATGCGGCCGCGCGGCAGTTGCTGGGGCTTCAGCGTGTCGAGCCAGTGCTGAACGTGCGGCGGGGTCTGACGCCGCCAGATCACGGCGGCGCATCCCGGCTGGTGCAGCGCCGACAGACCTTCCGCCGTGTCGGCAACTCCAACGCCGATCGCGGCGTCTTCGACGACTTCCCGAACCAGCGTCATGCCGCAGCCTCCGCCCGGCGCCAGGCCGGGAACGGATCGGGAAGGTCGGGCAGCTCATCGAGACCGCCCGCGACGACCGCCGGCAGCAGTGCTGCATCGAGCCGCGCCTTCAGCGCCGGCCAATCGATGCCGCTGCCGATGAAGACGATCTCCTGCCGGCGGTCGCCCCACGGCTCCTGCCAGTGCTGCGTCATGTACTCACGCGCGCCGTCGTGATCGGGCCAGCGGTCCTTGGGCACCGCGGCCCACCACGTGCCGAGCGGGGTGACGGAGGACAGGGCCCCGGCGAGCGAGAACTCGGCGACCCAGTCCGGCCGCGTCGCGATCCAGAAGTGTCCCTTCGCACGGATCACACCCGGCATGTCGTTGTTCAGCACCTCCATGATCTTTTCCGGCACGAAGGGCTGGCGTGCGCGGTAGACGAAGCTGGTCACGCCGTATTCCTCGGTCTCCGGCACATGATCCGCGAAGCCGTAGAGCTCCTTGGCCCACATCGGATGTTCATGCGCCTTCTGGAAGTCGAAGAGCCCGGTGTCGAGGATCGTGTCGGCCGGTACGTCCGAGTGGTTGGTCTCGATGATCCGGGTGTCGGCATTGAGGCTGCGGATGATCTTGCGCGCCGCGTCGACCTGCTCGGGCGTCGCGTCGGCCACCTTGTTGAGGATCACCACGTCGGCGAACTCGATCTGGTCGGTGAGGAGGTGGACGAGCGTGCGCTCATCCTCCTCACCCAGCGTCTCGCCCCGGTCGCGCAGGAAGTCGTGGCTGGAGTAGTCCTTGAGCAGGTTCACGGCGTCCACGACCGTGACCATCGTGTCGAGGCGTGCGACATCGGACAGGCTGTCGCCCGCCTCATCGCGGAAGTCGAAGGTGGCCGCGACCGGCAGCGGCTCGGAGATGCCGGTGGACTCGATCAGCAGGTAATCGAACCGCCCCTCCGCCGCGAGGCGCCGCACCTCGGCCAGCAGGTCGTCGCGCAGGGTGCAGCAGATGCAGCCGTTCGACATCTCCACCAACGTCTCGTCGGTGCGGGAGAGTTCCGTGTCGGCGCGCACCAGATCGGCGTCGATATTCACCTCGGACATGTCGTTGACGATGACCGCGACGCGGCGGCCGTCCCGGTTGTTCAGGACGCGGTTCAGGAGCGTCGTCTTGCCCGCGCCGAGAAAGCCGGAGAGGACGGTGACGGGCAGGCGGGGATCGTGAACGTTCATGGGGTTTCCTCTCCTCAGGAGCTCAGCGCCCGCGCGAGCGTCGTCGCGTTGTGGCGCATCATGTCTGGATCAGCGGGCGCGGGGTCGGACAGCGCGCTTGTGTTGGTGAAGATCTGCTTGGACAGGCCAACGGCACGCTTAGGCGCCACCTGTGAGAGCCGCTGTTGCGTGACCACAGGCCTGCTCATCAACCACCTCTTCGAGTTCGATAGACGCTTAGTATGTTATAACATAACATGTATCAAGCGTGCGATCCGAAGGAAGCGGCATTCTTTCCGGTCTGCGGAGGTCGTAAGGCATCGGATCTCGCGGCGTACTGCAGCCATCGCTCCACCAAGTGCGATGACCGGCAGACGATCGATCGCCCCTCAGGAACCCCAAGCAAGCGACAACATCTGGACCGCATCACGAAAGTGCCGACTGGCCTGCGGTGGACGGATTATTCAGCGGATCAATTCAAGGAATTGGTGGCGCACCCATCAGGATTCGAACCTGAGACCTCTGCCTTCGGAGGGCAGCGCTCTATCCAGCTGAGCTATGGGTGCGTCGCCGCGGGTCTTACTGTAGAAGAGCCGGCAGCGCAAACGGTTCTTCGGGCGGGGTATGTGCTTCAACATCCTGATGGTAGTGCAGCGCGGGCGGCTCGCCTACGAGGCCGTTCTGGCGCTCGCATCGCTGCCGAAGAGCACGCGGGTTCTGCTGGCGGAGCCGCAGCCCGGGCCGCTCTGGCCGGAGGATCCGCGGGTCGGGGATGATGATCTCTATGAGTTTTATCGCGCGCGGGGTGCCGAGGTTGTTCCCCTGCGCAACCGGGTGTTCGGGGCGGCCTACCCGCACGGCAACAAGATCGAGGCGCTGGGTCTCCTGCCCGAGGGCGAGCCGTTCCTGTTCCTCGACACCGACACACTTTTTCTGCGGGAGCCGGACCTGCCGGATCAGCTCTTCGAGCGGCCCGCAGCCAGCCTACGGCGCGTGGCGAGTTGGCCGAAGGTGAGCTCCGAAGAGCAGCGCGCTGAGATATGGCAGGCGCTCTATAACCGGTTCGGCATCGCGTTGCAGGAGGACGAACGGTGGCCCGTCGGCGATTGGCGGCGCTTTCCCTACTTCAATGCAGGCTGGGTTCTGGGGCCCTGCCCGCACAGGTTCGGTGCGCAGTGGCACGAGATCGCGGAGGCGATCTGGCGGGAGCCGGGACCTGTGCTGGAGGAGCAGGCGCTGACGCCGTGGCTCGACCAGATCGCGCTACCGCTGACCATCGCGGCGGAAGGTGGGGTGCAGCGGGACGTTCCAGGGCTGGACGGCGACATTACCTGTCACTGGCGCACTCTGCCGCTCGCCTATGCGCGGGAGAGTGATGCGGTGATCGCGCGGCTGGAGGAGGTCGCGCAGGTGCCGCGGATCAAGAAGCTGCTAAAGCGGTATCCACCGTTTCACCAGATGCTCTATCGCGGTGGCGGCGCCGAGGTGCGCGCCATGTTTGCCGATGGGGTGGCGGAAGACGAGGCCGTTATCCGGCGGCGTTTGAAGGATGCGCGGCTGTGGGTGCGATAGGGTTTGCAATCTGAGTACTCAGCCTGCCTGCCCGCCGGGCCGCGCCCGACCTCCCCACGGAGGGCGCGTTGGCAATGTCGGACGCCGAGAGCGCGACGTGGATGCTTTAGGGTGCTGGCCCCTCAAATCCGTTTCAAAAGCGCCCTCCAGGTCGGGCGCGGACCTCCATGCGTCGAGGGTTCTTCAATTCAACGCTGCTTCGGCACGTCGATCATCCGCCCCAGGAACGCCCCGGCGAAGATGTGGACGTGGAGGTGCGGCACCTCCTGGTGGGCGTCCGGCCCTGCGTTGGTGAGCATGCGGTAGCCGCTGGCCATGTCCGGCGTCACGCCGAGCTTGCGGGCGACCTCCCCGACCGTGCGGACGTAGTCCGAGATCTCCGCGTCACTCGCCTCCGCCGCGAAGTGGTCGAAGGTGACATAGGCACCCTTCGGGATCACCAGAACGTGTTGCGGTGCCTGCGGGTTGATGTCCTCGAAGGCGAGCGAGTGCTCCGTCTCCATCACCGTCTTGTTCGGGATCTCGCCCCGCAGGATCTTCGCGAAGATGTTCTGATCGTCGTAATCGTAGGCCATGCGGGCTCTCCTCACGGGTCAGTCGAAGGGGATTTCCTGGGCCGCCATCTCGCGCGCGGCGGCCAGCGGCAGGTCGAGGAAGCGGGCGATCTCCTCGGCCGCGCGATCTGCGCCATCGGAGGGTGCGAGGCTGTGGAAGCGGCTCAGTTCCATGTCGCGGATCGCCTCGCTCTCATCCTTGAACTGGCGGTCGAGCGTGCCGATCAGGGAGCCCGCCTCGGCAAGCGCGGCGCCTTCAGGCACCAGGTGGTTCCGCTTGGCGTGGCCCAGCAGGTAGTCATCATCGATACTGGTGCGCAGCTCCATCACGCGCAGGCTGCACTGGTCCGAGCGGATGTCGCGCAGCGCGTCGATGTTGGCGGGGTCGAGGCAGATCATCAGCCGGTCGGTCTCGTGATACTCGAAGAGCATCCGCAGGACCGCGCGCCGGTGGCGGCCACGCTTGGCCTTCGACGTCTCGATCCCGCCAAGCGGGGGCAACGCGCCCGCATCCTCATCGAACACGTAGCCCAGCGCGGGTGGGCCGCCGGCGCGGCGGGCGGCCGCGACAAAGCGCTTGGCGACGTGATACTTCTTGCAGACGACGACCAGCATCTCCTGCCCGCGGCCGATCTGGCCGCCGCGCTCCCAGAACCGCCGCGCATGCCGCCGCCCGATGCGCCCGCGGCCGGTGACGTAGGAGTAGAGCTGCGGTGCGGTGTCGGAGGTCGCCACCTCCTCCGCCGGATCTGCATAGAGCTCCGTCAACCGCTGGCGCAGATCATCCGCATTGGGCGAGATCTTGCGGGCGAAGAGGTAGCCCTGCGTCCGGATCAGATCGAAATGGTCATCATGCAGCACCAGCGGCAGACCGTAGTCGGAGAAGGCGAGGAAGGTCAGCGTCCGGTTCCGAACCTCCTTCCTCGGCGTGACGTGCATTACGAGGCTCTGGAAGAAGGTCTCGTCCGGGATCCACGTCGTGCGGAAGAAGCGGACGATGTCGGGCCGCTCCTCGATCAGCTTCAGGATCCGCTCCAGCGTCACCCGGCGCAGGACGCACCATTGCGAGCCGATGTGGATCTGCAGGCCCTCGGGCAGCGTGCGGGAGAGGCCCAGCGTCTTCTGCACCGCGAGGCTGCCGTAGAACAGCGGCTTGCGCGTGCGCTCGTTGAAGAAGTGGCGATAGATCAGCCGCTCCTCCCGGATGCCGGTCTTGATCCACTCGCTCTCGAAGAAGTCGTGATGCTCCACGAAATCGGCGTCGTGGTCGGCGAGGAAGCGGGCGATGTGGGCGCGCGGCTTGATCGGCAGGCAGTCGCCGGAGAGGAAGTAGAAATGCGTCGCCTCCGAAAACGCCTCCCGGGCCGCGCGCAATGCGTTGAGGGTCGCGGCCACGAGGCTCCACTCGCCCCAGCCGCATTTCACCCGCTCGGCGAAGGTGACGCGATCGTCGTCCTTCAGCGCATCGCGTATCCTCTCGAAGACCTCCGGCGCGCTCTTGTCCACGTGGATCGCGATGCGGTCACCGTGGCTGACGAGCAACCGTGCCTGCTCGATCACGCGCTCCGGGTCGCGGTGGCACAGAAGGATATAGGCGATCTGGACCATGCGGCTCCCGTCCGGTGACCCCGCTTTCTTGACTCCCGTCCGGCGCTGAGGTCAAGGAAGGGTTCTCCGTCGAACGAGGATGCTTCATGCCCTTCCCAGGCACCTGGATGACCGAAAGCCGCTCGGTGGTGTACCGCGTGGTGCCCAAATGCGCCTGCTCCACCATCGGGCAGATCATGTACTACACCGATCACGGGCGGTACTTCGACGGCGATATCCACGACGCGCAGGACGGCATCCACAAATGGGCGATCGAGGAGAGCAAGCCGCTCCTCGAAAGGGCGGTGACGGAGCGGGAGATCTACGCCTTCACCGCCGTGCGGAACCCCTACAGCCGCATCCTGTCGAGCTTCTTCGACAAGATCGCGGGCATCCAGCGCAACGGAAAGCGGTATCGCGGCAACCTCGTGCCGATGCTCACCAAGCGCTACGGCGTAGAGGTCGAGGGCGACTTCGACCAGATCAAGTCGTTCCGCCGCTTCCTGCTCTTCGTGCGCGACACCATCCGCTTTCACAAGCCGATGGACCCGGACATTCACTGGTCGGCCTGCTCCGGCCACGTTTCGACGATGATCCGCAACGGCGGGCGCTACAACCACATCTTCCCGACGGAGCAATTCGCGGACGGGATGAAGCATGTGCTCGGCCAGATCGAGACGGCGCACGAGATCGATGTCGACACCATGCCCCGCTTCAACGAGAGCGCGGATCATGGCCCGCGGCAGGCGCATCCGATCGAGGACTATTTCGACGACCTGTCAAACTTCATCATGCTCGATATCTACCGGCGCGACTTCAACCTCTTCAAGTACGCGAAAGAGCCGAACCGGAACCCGCCCGCGAAGGAGATCGACCTCGATGAGGTTCATGCGAAGCTCGCGAAATAGGGACGGGCTGCCCGACCTCGCCGAGATCGATGCGACGTGGAAACGGCTGCGGGGCCGGGTTGCGCGCACGCCGCTGATGGACCTGACGGGCTCCCGTCTGGAGCCGGACCTTCCCGAGGGCGCGCGGGTCTGGATGAAGATGGAGCTGTTCCAGAAGGCCGGCAGCTTCAAGGCGCGCGGCGTAACGCTCGCCGTCGATGCGCTGCCGGACGGGGCGGAGGTGATCGCGGCCTCGGGCGGCAACCATGCCCTCGCGATGGCGAGTGCGGCGGGGACACGCGCGCATCTCATCATGCCCGAGGCTGCCGATCCCGGCACCGTCGCCGCGTGCGAGGCGCTGGGCGCCACCATCGAGCGGACGCCGGGCACCAAGACGGATCTGGCCCTGCTGGCCGCGCGGGCGGAGGAGACGGGCCGTGTCCCGCTCCACCCTTTCGAGTCGCGCCACATGATCCTGGGCGCCGCGACCTGCGGCTATGAGATCGTGAAAACGCAGCCCGAGCTCGACGCGGTGATCGTACCGGTGGGCGGCGGCGGGCTGATCGCGGGCGTGGCGTTGGCGGTGAAGCTGTTCTCCCCGGCCTGCGAGGTCATCGGGGTGGAGCCCGAGGGCGCCGACAGCATCTCCCGCTCGCTGACCGCCGGGGAGCCGGTCGTTCTGGATCAGGTGGAGACGATGGCCGTCAGCCTCGCGGCGCCTCGCGCGGAGCCCCTGACCTTTGGCGCGATCCAAAAGCACGTGGACGAGGTCGTCCGCCTGCCGGACGCGGCCTTTCCCCCGGCCATGCGCCGGATGCGGGAGGCTCTCTCGCTGATGGTCGAGCCTGCTTGCGCGGCCGCACTTGCAGCACTCACCGGCCCGTTGCGCGACAGGCTGGCGGGCAAGCGTGTGGCCATTATCGCCTGCGGCTCCAACATCTCGGACGCGAACTGGGATCGGCTAGCGGCAGCCCAACCGTCCCGGCCCTGAGCCGGGACCTTTCGCAACTGATCGGAACGGCCCCGGATCAAGTCCGGGGCGGTATCGCTAGAGACCCGCCTGTGCGAACAGCGCCTTCAGATCCGCTTCCGGCCGTGCGCCCATGTGGGAAATGACCTCCGCCGCCGCGATGCAGCCCATCCGTCCCGAAACCTCCAGCGACCGCCCCGTGGCAAGCCCGTTCAGGAAGCCCGCCGCGAACTGATCGCCGGCGCCCGTTGCGTCCACTGGCGTGACCCGCTCGACCGGCACCGTCACACGCTCCTCCCCCCGGATCAGCACCACGTCGTCGCCGGAGCGGGTGCAGACCACCAAGGGGCAGGCGAAGGAGGCGGCGGCAAGCGCCTCCTCCAGATCGTTCGCCTCGTAGAGCGTCGTGAACTCCGCCTCGTTGCCGATCACGTAGTCGAGCTCCTCGGCCACCAGCCGCTGGAAGTCGGCCCGGTGCCGATCGACACAGAACGGGTCGGACAGGGCGATCCCTGCCATGCCGCCGCCCTTTCGGATCGCGCGGGCCGCGGCGTGGAACGCCTCCTTCCCCTGATCCTTGTCGTAAAGGTAGCCCTCCAGAAACAGGATCTCGGCATCGGCCACGACATCCTCGTCCACGTCAGATGGTCCGACCTCAGACGAAATGCCGAGATAGGTGTTCATCGACCGCTCCCCGTCCGGGGTGACGAAGATCATCGAGCGCGACGTCGGCAGCTCACCCGCACCGACCGGCCCGTTGGGGAAATCCGTGCCATCGCCGGTCATCGCCTCGGCATAGAACCGGCCCAGCGCATCGTCGCGCACGCGGCCGATGAACGCCGTCTTGCGCCCCATGTTCCCGAGGCCCGCCAGCGTGTTCGCCACGGAACCGCCCGCCGCCTGCACCCGGTCGTCCATCGCGGCGTAGAGCGTCTCGCCCCGCTCGCGTTCGACGAGCTGCATGATCCCCTTGTGGATGCCCATATGCTCCAGAAAGCTCTCATCCGTCTGGGCGATCACGTCGACGATGGCGTTGCCGATGCCGACGACCTGGTAGCGTTTGCTCATATGGTCTTCTCCTCGAAGGCACAGAGATCGTTGATAAGACAGTGGGCGCAATCGGGCTTGCGCGCCTTGCAGACATAGCGCCCGTGCAGGATCAGCCAGTGGTGGGCGTGCAGCGCGAACTCCACCGGCACCCGGTCCTCGATGGCACGCTCGACGGCGACCACGTCCTTGCCGGGCGCGATGCCGGTGCGGTTGCCGACGCGAAAGATGTGGGTGTCGACCGCCTGCGCCGGGTGCTTGAACCACATGTTGAGCACCACGTTGGCGGTCTTGCGCCCCACGCCCGGCAGGCTCTCGAGCGCTGCACGGGAGGAGGGGACCTCACCCCCGTAGTCCTCGACCAGGATGCGGGACAGCTTGATGACGTTCTTGGCCTTGTTGCGATAGAGGCCGATCGTCTTGATGTAACCGATCACGCCCTCTTCGCCGAGCGCCAGCATCTTCTGGGGCGTATCGGCAATGGCGAAGAGATCGCGGGTCGCGCGGTTCACCCCCTTGTCGGTCGCTTGGGCGGACAGGGCCACGGCAACGACGAGGGTAAAGGCGTTGAGGTGTTCGAGTTCCCCCTCCGGCTCCGCGCAGTCGTCGCGGAATCGGGTGAAGATCTCTCGGATCGTGGAGTATGGCAGCGGTGCGGTCATCCGCGCCCTCATGGCACGGTCGGCACGGGTCGGGCAAGCGTTCGTCCCGACGCAGGAAACGGGTGGGTGCGACGCGCGCCAACGCCTATTCTCGGGTCCAAGCAAACGAGGAGCGGATCCATGACCCGTCAGGACGATCAGAGCAGTTTCCAGTACGAACTGATGGCCGCGGCCCTGCGCGTGATCGAGGAGCGCGGCGGCGACCAACCGACGTTGGAGGAGCTGGCAGCGGCCATCGGCCTCAGCCCCTCCCACTTCCAGCGGGTGTTCAGCCAGTGGGTGGGGGTGAGCCCGAAGCGCTACCTCCAGTACCTCACGCTGGACCATGCCCGGCGGCTCTTGCAGGACCGGCACACGGTGCTCGACACCACCTATGCGACGGGACTGTCGAGCCCGGGGCGGCTCCACGACCTCTTCATCCGGTGGGAGGCGATGAGCCCCGGCGACTATGCCCGGGGCGGCGCGGGGCTGACGATCCGCTACGGCTGGTTCGACAGCCCGTTCGGGGAGGTGCTGGCGATGGCCACCGACCGGGGCCTCTGCGGCATGGCGTTCTCGGCTGAGACCGGGCAGGCGGAGGCGATGGAGGATCTGCGCGGCCGCTGGCCCAACGCAGAGTTGGTCGAGGATCGGGCGGCCGTGGCACCCTTCGTCGAGGGCGTCTTCGGCGGCTCCGGCGAGCTGATGCTGCATCTCATCGGCGCGCCGTTCCAGATCAAGGTTTGGGAGGCTCTGCTGCGCATCCCCTCGGGCCACGTCACGACCTATTCCGACATCGCGGAAGCCATCGGCAACCCGAAGGCCGTGCGTGCCGTCGGCACCGCCGTCGGTCGGAACCCGGTGAGCTGGCTGATCCCGTGCCACCGCGCGATGCGGAAATCCGGCGGGCTCGGCGGCTACCACTGGGGCCTGCCGGTCAAGCGGGCAATGCTGGCCTGGGAAGCCGCCCGGCTGGAGGCGGAACCCGAATTGGCCGAGGCGACAGCGGGCTGATCAAATAGGCGGGCGCGATTATCGACGCCCGCCTTCTTTTCCCATCAGAAGCGCCGCCGCCTTGGGCTCTCCAGCCCGTTGCGTTCCAGAAGCCTTTGCCTGCGGGCCAAGGGCAGTTTAGGCCGCCCGCGCAATCAGCTGATACTCGCGCGGGCGCAGGGTCGGGCGGGCGGGGCGCATGGGTCGCGCTTCCAGCTCCGGAAAGAGGGCGCGAATCTCCTTCGCCGTATCGTCGTCGGTCCCGAATAGCATCGATCCGGGGTTCAGGCTCTCGGTCGGCGCGCCTTCGGCGAAGATGATCTCGTGGCGGTCGAAGAGGATGTGGTGGTAGCTCACCAGCTCCTCCCCCTCCTCGCGCCGGATGTTTCGGCCCCCGATCAGGCCCTTCGCCGGGACGAAAACCTCGGCTGAGCCAAACATCAGCTCCGCTTCCGGATCGCGGACCAGAACCTTGTGCTGGGGCGAGAGGTAGAGCGGGCGGCGGTTGCCGATCATTCCGGCGGAGAAGCGGATCGGGGCGAAGCGCCCCATCGCCGGCACGTCGCGGGACCCCGCCCAGCGGATCGGTTGCAAGCCGTGATCCAGCGTCGCGACCAGATCGCCGGGGGCAAGATCCTCGACCGGAACCGGACCGCGATCGGTCTCGATCCGCGTGCCGGCGACGAAGCAGACGACGGCCTCCATTTCGGAGAAGCTGCTGCGCCCCGTCTCCCGCCGCTCCGGATCGTCGGCGGCGCGGTCGTAGAAGACGACCTCGCCGCTCAGGTTGCCGGGTTCGGAGGCGGCGTCGTAGATGATCTCGCGAAAGCGGGTCTCGTCGCTGTCCTCGATCCGCAGCACGTCGAAATCGTTCGGGTTCTCGCCGCCGATTGCGGTGTCGCCGACGCCGATCGTGATGTCGTCGTCGCCCTCCCCGCCGCTCAGCGTATCCGCGCCGGAGCCCCCGACCAGCGTATCCGCGCCACCACCGGCCTCGACACTCCGGCCCTCGCGGCTGGCGCTGCCGTCGAACGTGTCGGCCTGCTCGGTGAGGGTGAACGCCTCGATCTCGACGAACTCGGCCCGGTTGGCGCCTGCGGTCGCCGTGCCCGCCTCGTCGCCGCTCAGGACGACGTCGATCCCGCTTTCCGTGATGGCGGAGGCGTCGAGTCGGTCGACATCTTCGCCGTCGGCATCCTCCCCGCCCGCGATCGTGTCCTGCCCGAAGCCGTCCGTCAGCCGGATCACATCGCTTTCGAGGCCTCCGGCGATGTCGTCGTCGCCCTCTCCACCCGTCAGCGTGTCGGAGCCGGTGGCGGGCAGGGTGTCGAAATAGACATCCGTGACGTTGATCGCCTGACCGCCTGCATCCTCGTTGTCGTAGTCGACGACGATGCGCTGTACGGGGCCGTCGATCTCGACCAGCAGGGAGGAGGCCGGGTTGTCGGCGGTCGAATTGGTGCCGACATTGGCCCGCACCGTGTTGCCGTCGACGGTCATGTTGGCGCCGCCAGTCAGGCGGACCGTGACCTCGTTCCCGTCGGCGTCGAAACCGCGGATCGTGAGAATGTCACGGAAGCCGTTGGCATCGATGTCGTTGATGCGGAAGGCGACGTTCGACACCTCGTCGCTCACCCCCGGATCGGTGGCGTTGAAGTCGAACTCGAGCGTGGAGGTATCGGTGCGCGTGCCCGCCTCGCCGCCGGAGCCGCGCAGGAAGGCCGAGGAATTCGGGTTCGTCGTGCCCGCCGTCCCGGCGATGTCGCTCGCGACCACGGTGCGGTTGTCGTAGTCGAACCCCTGCGTCGGATCCGCGTCACCCTGATCGGTGAAGCTGACGTCGACGCGGACGCCTCCGGTATCCTGGCTCACTCCGTCGTTCAGGTCGTCGCCATCGTCGATGGCATCGTTGGGCTCGGCATTGATCGAGGCGCGGTTCGGGTCCTCGAGCTCGGACCAGCGGAAGGCGAGCCGTTCGGAGGTGAAGCCCTCCCCGTCGCCGCGGAGCACGTCGTTGCCGCCGCCGCCGCTCACCACATCGTCGCCGTCACCGCCGAGGATCGTGTCCGCACCCGTGCCGCCGGTGAGCGTATCCGCGCCGCCGAGGCCGGAGATGTCGAGCGGATCAACGCTCGATGCTGCTTCGACCACATCGGCCTGGGAGGTAAGGATGAGACGCTCGACCCCCTCCACACTGCCGGTCTCGCCCGCCCCGTCGGAGAGGGTGGCCGTGCCGTCACCCGCATAGTCGAGGGTGATGCCGTGGCTGGTGATCTGCGTGCCGTCGAGCACGTCCGTCCCGGTGCCGCCGACGATGCTGTCCGCCCCGAAATCGTCGGTCAGCGCGATGGTATCATCGCCAGAACCGCCGGAGATCGTGTCGTCGCCCGCGCCCCCGACCAGGCTGTCCGCGCCGCCGAGGCCGCTGAGCACGTCGTCGCCTTCACCACCGACCAGCGTGTCCGCGCCGTCCGCCTCGACCAGTTCGGGCGTGAAGTAGACGTCGGTGACAGTGACGTGCTGGGACGAGCCGCCGAGATTGTCGTAGTCGATCTCGATCCGCGAGACAGGCCCGTCGATCTGGACGAGGATCGAGCCCGTTGCGTCGTTCTCACCCCCGTCGGCGCGCCCGGTGGCACGCTCCTGACCCGCGACACCGTCCGCATCGGCAAGCGTCGGCCCGGTGGTGCCGCCGACGCCGGAGGTCAGGTTCACCTCGACCGGCTGGCCGTCCGCGTCGAAGGCCCGGATGGTGACACGGTCGATATGGCCGTTGGAGCTGGAGGAAAGATCGATGTCGTTGACGCGGAACTGCACGTTCTCGACCGCGCCGGAATAGGTCTCGTCCGTGCTGTCGAAGGACAACTCCAACGTCGCGGTGTTCTGCCCCTGCCCGTCTGCGCGCGAGCCGCGGATGGCGGCGGCGGAGTTGTTCTCGACCGGGCGGCCGTCCCCCTCGATCCCGTCGATGACCTGGGCGTTGTTCTCGTATTCGAAGACGGTGCCGCCGGATTGACGGTCGTAGCCGACCGTGACCCGGATGCCGCCGACATCGGTGGAAACCGCAGTCGCGTCGTCGCTATTGGCGAAGTCGTCGCCATCGTCGATCGGGCCGCCGGATTGCGGGTCGGGCAGTTCCGACCACTTCAGGCCGAGGCGCGGTGGTGTGCCGCCATCGCCGATCAGGGTGTCGGCGCCGACGCCGCCCTCGATATAATCGTCGCCCGCGCCACCATAGATGCTGTCGTCGCCCGCCTGGCCGACGATGGTGTCCCGGCCCGCGCCGCCGTCGAGCGTGTCGGCCGCGCCCGTCTCCCCGAAGCCGTCGCCGGTGAGGTAGTCGGCACCGCCTTCGCCGCGCACGACGTCGCTGCCGGTCTCGCCGACCAATGTGTCCGCGTCGGTGCCGCCGCTGAGCGTGTCGTTGCCGCTGCCGCCGAAGACGAGATCCGCGCCGCTGCCGCCCGAAACCCGGTCGGCGCCCGCCTCCGCGTCGATCTGGTCCGCGCCCTCGCCCCCGAAGATGTCATCCGCCTGATCGGAGCCGATGACGGTGTCCGCGCCGCCACCCGCGTCGAAGCGCTGACCCTCGTCCGCGTCGAACTGCGCGCTGTCCCGGCCCTCGCCCGAGAAGTCACCGTATCGGACGCTTTCGACGGTCCGGTCCTGCTCGCTGTAGCTGTCGCCGGTGGAGAAGTTTGCATTCGGGTCATCGGGGATGAAGACGCGGTAGTCCGCCCCGGAGTTGGGCAGATTGACGAAGATATACGTCCCCGTGATCTCGTTCCCGTTGGCGTCGATGAAGGTCGTGCGCCCGGTCTGCCCGTCCTGCGTGCTGGACCCGCTGCGATTGCCGCCCGCACCGAAAACCTCGATCCGCTGATTGGTGTCGCTGTCCGAATAATTGCCGCCACCGGTGCCGGAGCCCGAATAGGCGTCGTCGTCATCCGTGATCCGGATCGTGATGCCGGTATCAAGAACAGTGTTATTCGTGCGATTAAGAATAATCGCATTGCGATAGATATACGTGGCCATCCCGTCCTCTTGTCAGGCTGGCCCCCGAATGCACGATGAGGGATGAAAACGACGTTAAGCCGGTAACACTCAATCACTTGAACATTCGGCCCCAAAGGGCACGATGCTAGAAACGAGTGGGACAGATAAAAGTTTCATGACCATCGACTCCGACGCCACGTTAACGCTCCAGACCATCGCGATGCCGGCCGATACGAACGCCAATGGCGACATCTTCGGCGGCTGGCTGATGGCGCAGATGGACCTTGGTTCATCGGTGCTGGCCCGGACCCGGGCGCGCGGGCGTGTCGCCACGGTCGCAGTGGACGCGATGACGTTCCACAAACCTGTACATGTCGGCGACGTGGTCTCAATTTACGCCAGCATGCTGAAAGAGGGGACGACCTCCATGCGGATCGGTGTGGAGGCGTGGGTAAGCCGCCAGCCCACGGGCGAGCATCTGAAGGTGACGCAAGCCGTCTTCACCTTCGTGGCCGTGGATGAGGGCGGACAGAAAAGGGCCTTGCCATGAAACTGCTTCTGACCGTTCTGATCCTGCTTCTGCCGACCGCCGTCACGGCGCAGGACACGCTGCCCGCATTGTTCCGGGTCGTGGATGTGGAGCCGGACGACGTGCTCAACATCCGGGCCGAGCCGACGATCGAGGCGGACATCATCGGGCGCCTCGCCCATGACGCGGTCGCGATCGAGGTGACGGTGGAGGATGCGGAAGGTTGGGGCCGCATCAACCATCGCGACGGGATCGGCTGGGTAAGCCTGCGCTTCATGGAGCGGCAACCCGCCCCGGCGAACGGCCCCCGCTGCTTCGGGGTGGAGCCGTTCTGGGAGCTGAGCCACGACGACGAACAGGCCGTGTGGAAGACGCCCGAGGAGCGGCGGCGCAGCGGCCTGATGACGGTGCTGCCCGATCCGCTTCCCGACGCGCTGGGCGAGACGGTGATCGTCGAGCTCTCAGACCGCCGCATGACGCTGATGTCGACGGCGATGGAGTGCAGCGACGGCGCGTCGGACCGCCTCTACGGCCTCACGAGCCGACTTTTAATAGAGAAGGACGGCACGCCGCCGCAGCTCCTGGCCGGATGCTGCACGATGGCGCCCTAGGCCACCACCCGCAGTGTCAGGTTGATCCGCCCGCCATCGGGCAGCAGCGTCGAGCTGCCGAAGCGGATGCGGTCGATCCCGTGATAGGCAAGGCGCGCGGGCCCACCCATCACCACCACGTCGCCGCTTTCGAGCAGCAAGCTCTGCGTCGGGTCGGCCCGCTCGGTCCCGCCGATGCGGAACGTGGCGCTGTCCCCGAGTGAGATCGACACGACGGGGTAGGAGAAATCCCCCTCGTCCTTGTCCTGGTGCAGCCCCATCTTCGCGCCCTCGCCGTAGAAGTTGACGAGACAGCAGTCCGGTTGCCGCGCGTCCTCGGCCACCGCGTCCCAGATCGCGAGCACCTCCTGCGGGATCGGCGGCCAGGGCGTGCCGCTCGGATGGGTCGGCTCGTAGCGGTAGCCGCGCCGGTCGGTGATCCAGCCGACACGCCCGGCGGAGGTCATGCGCACCCGCATCGGCTTGCCCCACGGCGTGACGGGCGCAAAGAAGGGAGCGGCCCGCGCCACCCCGCGGATCGCCTCCACGAGCGCAGCCTGCGCGGCTCGGTCGAGGAAGCCCTTGTGGATCTCGAACCCGGCGATGTTCAGTGGGGGGAGGCGATCTGTCATCTGCAACCTATATGTCCCGCAACCACACCACGACGAGAGCGGATGATCCCCCGATGAGCCTCAGCCCCATCACCCGAAATGCCGAGATCAAGGACGAACTCAGCGCGCTCGTGCGCGAGGATGCCTTCCGGTCCCTCACCCCCGACCAGATCGAGTACTTCAAGGGCGTCGGCACGGTCGAGAAGGTGCCCGCGGGCACCATGCTCTACACCGCCGGTGGGGACGAATACGACTTCTTCGTTATCCTGTCGGGCCTCGTCCACTTCATCGACCCGACCGAGGACGGCGACGGGCTGATCGGGAAGGCGGACGAGAATGCTTTCATCGGGGAGCTGGGGCTCCTGAGCGGGCAGAAGCCCTTCATCACCTGCAAGGTCATGGAGGATGCGGAGGTGGTTCGCGTCACCTGTCCCCAGCTGCGCGAGACCATCGACCAGAACCCCGAGATCGCCGATGTCGTCGTCTCCGCCTTCTCCGCCCGGCGCGAGGTGCTGATGAAGACGGCGACGGCGAACCTCACCATCCTGGGGCCGGAGACCGATCCCGGCGTGATGCGCGCCCTCGAATTCGTGGGCCGAAACCGGATCCCGCACCGCTGGCTCGACCCCGAGAGCGAGAGCGGCAAGCGCATGGTGAAGCGGCTGGAGCTCGACCCGAACACGGTGAACGTGGTGCTGCGCGGCGATCACGTGGTGCAGACGCCGGACAATCCCGGCATCGCCTGGGCGATCGGCATGAATCTGGAGGTCGATGACGGCACCAATGCCGACCTCGCAGTGATCGGCGCGGGACCTGGGGGCCTTGCCGCGGCGGTCTACGGCGCTTCCGAAGGGCTGTCGACGATCACGATCGAGAACACGGCGATCGGCGGGCAGGCCGGCACGTCGAGCCGGATCGAGAACTACATGGGCTTTCCCACCGGCATCTCCGGCTCCGACCTCGCCTATCGCGGCCAGATCCAGTCGATCAAGTTCGGTGCGCTCTTCGCCGCGCCCCGCACGGCCCGAGCACTGGAGCCGACGGAAAAGGGCTGGCGCATCAAGCTCTGCAACGGCGCCGACATCTGCGCGAAGTCGGTGGTGGTGGCGACGGGCGTGCAGTACCGCCGCCTGCCGCTGACCCGTCTGGAGGAGTTCGAGGGGGCGGGCGTCTACTACGCCGCCACCGACCTCGAAGCGCGGTTCTGCAAGAACACCGAGGCGATCATCGTGGGCGGCGGCAACTCCGCCGGGCAGGCTGCAATGTTCATGTCGCGGCATGCGAAGCACGTGCACGTCCTGATCCGCGGCGCGGGGCTCAAATCGACCATGTCGAGCTACCTCGTGCAGCGGCTGGAGAACCATCCGCGCATCACCATCCGCCCGCATACCGAGATCTGCCAGCTCCACGGTGAGCGCAGCCTCGAGCAGGTGACGATCAAGAACAACCAGAGCGGCGAGACGCAGGACATTTCGACGCGCGCCCTCTTCATCATGATCGGGGCCGCGCCGCACACCAACTGGCTCGACGGGCGCTGCATGCTGGACGAGAAGGGCTTCATCGTGACCGGAGAAAAGGCCGGCGGACGCTCGCAGTTCGAAACCTCCTGCCCAGGTATCTTCGCGGTGGGCGACGTGCGCTCCGGCTCCGTCAAGCGGGTGGCAAGTGCTGTGGGCGAGGGCTCCGTCGTCGTCTCCGCCGTGCACCAGTACATCGACGAGCTGAACGCGAGGGGCTGAGGGCCGCTAGGGCGGCTTCAGCAGGAGCGGTGGCGCTGCATTCTCACGGCGTGCACTGCGCTGCAGCCACCGCTTCCAGCCCCCCAAACGCGCTCCCGAAAGCGGTTTGCCCCTCCGATTTCCGCCCCGTCCGGAGCGGATCGGAAAGCTTGCGGCCCGCCAGCCGCCCCCCTATATCCCTGCCAGATGTTCGCCGGTCGCGTTCGCGTGATTGGCATGGGATGGGGCGCGGGGGCCTCCGAGCAGGACCCGGACCCCGGTATCGCCAGTAAGAAGGGACTTTTGTGAATGTCTAAAGTCATCGGTATCGACCTCGGCACCACGAATAGCTGCGTTGCAATCATGGACGGCAGCCAGGCCAAGGTCATCGAGAACTCCGAAGGTGCGCGCACGACCCCGTCGATGGTCGGCTTCACCGAGGAAGAGCGGCTCGTCGGCCAGCCGGCCAAGCGCCAGGCCGTCACCAACCCCACCAACACCCTGTTCGCCGTCAAGCGCCTGATCGGCCGCCGGATCAACGATCCGATGGTAGAAAAGGACAAGGGCATGGTCCCCTACGAGATCGTCGAGGGTCAGAACGGCGATGCGTGGGTCCGCGTGCGGGATGAGAACTTTTCGCCCTCCCAGATCTCCGCATTCATCCTCCAGAAGATGAAGGAAACCGCCGAGCAGTATCTGGGTGAGAAGGTCGAGAAGGCCGTCATCACCGTTCCGGCCTACTTCAATGATGCCCAGCGCCAAGCAACGAAGGACGCGGGCAAGATCGCGGGCCTCGAAGTGCTTCGCATCATCAACGAGCCGACGGCGGCCGCACTCGCCTACGGTCTCGACAAGGAAGGCTCCAAGACGATCGCGGTCTATGACCTCGGCGGCGGCACCTTCGACATCTCGATCCTCGAGATCGACGAAGGTCTCTTCGAGGTGAAGTCCACCAATGGCGACACGTTCCTCGGCGGTGAAGACTTCGACATGCGGATCGTCGAGTACCTCGCCAACGAGTTCAAGAAAGAGCACGGCATCGACCTGCGCGACGACAAGCTCGCCCTGCAGCGTCTCAAGGAAGCTGCCGAGAAGGCGAAGATCGAGCTGTCGTCCTCCTCCCAGACCGAGATCAACCAGCCGTTCATCTCGATGGACCCGAACACCCGCCAGCCGGTGCACCTGGTGATGAAGCTGACACGTGCGAAGCTGGAAAGCCTCGTCTCCGACCTCATCGCACGCTCGATGAAGCCGGTGAAGGCGGCGCTGAAGGATGCGGGCCTGTCCACCTCCGACATCGACGAGGTCGTGATGGTCGGCGGCATGACCCGCATGCCGAAGGTCTACGAGGAAGTGTCGAAATTCTTCGGCAAGGAGCCGCACAAGGGCGTGAACCCGGACGAGGTCGTCGCCATGGGTGCGGCCATCCAGGCCGGCGTTCTGCAGGGCGATGTGAAGGACGTGGTCCTGCTCGACGTGACCCCGCTCTCCCTCGGCATCGAGACGCTGGGCGGCGTATTTACCCGTCTGATCGACCGCAATACCACGATCCCGACGAAGAAGTCGCAGATCTTTTCCACGGCCGAGGACAACCAGAACGCCGTGACGATCCGCGTCTTCCAGGGTGAGCGCGAGATGGCGGCCGACAACAAGATGCTCGGCCAGTTCAACCTCGAGGACATCCCGCCGGCCCCGCGTGGCCTGCCGCAGATCGAGGTGACCTTCGACATCGACGCCAACGGCATCGTGTCCGTCTCCGCCAAGGACAAGGGCACGAACAAGGAGCAGAAGATCACCATCCAGGCGTCCGGTGGTCTCAGCGACGACGACATCGAGGCAATGGTCAAGGAAGCCGAGGAGAACGCCGAGGCCGACAAGGCCCGCCGCGAGCTCGTGGAGGCGAAGAACCAGGCCGAGAGCCTGCTGCACTCCACCGAGAAGTCGCTGGAGGAGCACAAGGACAAGGTCAGCTCCACCACGGTCGAGGCCATCGAGCTTGCCTCCGCACAGCTCAAGGAAGCGACCGAGGGCGACGACGCCGGTAAGATCAAGGCGTCCATGCAGAACCTGACCGAAGCCGCCATGAAGCTCGGCGAGGCGATCTACCAGGCGCAGCAGGCCGAGGAGGCCGGCGAGACCGAGGACGAGCCGCAGGCGGCCGACGAGGCGATGCGTGGTGACGATGACGTGGTCGACGCCGACTACACCGACGTCGACGACGACAAGAAAGCGTCCTGATCGCCACAGCGACCGGATGATTGTGACCGGCCTCCCGCACTGCCGGGGGGCCGTTTCACGTTCGGTCTGGGAAAGCCGCGCGCCGCCGCCTATCTTCCGGGCATCCCGGTAGGCTGTGCGCTCCGGCTCAGAAACACGGAAACCGTATGTCGAAACGCGACTACTACGAAGTGCTCGGCGTCTCGAAGGGCGCGTCCGAAGCCGAGATCAAGAAGGCCTTCAAGAAGAAGGTGATGGAGTACCATCCCGACCGCAATCCGGACAATCCGGAGGCGGAGGCGAAGTTCAAGGAAGCCAACGAGGCGCACGACGTCCTGAAAGACGCCGAGAAACGCGCGGCCTATGACCGCTTCGGCCACGCGGCCTTCGAAGGCGGCATGGGCGGTGGCGGCGGAGCGCGCTATCGCCAGCAGGGCGGCGGGGATTTCCAGTCCGCCTTCTCCGACGTGTTCGACGATCTCTTCGGCGACTTCATGGGCGGGGCCCGCGGCGGCCGCGGGCGGCAGCGCGCTACGCGCGGCTCCGACCTGCGCTACAACATGCGGATCACGCTGGAGGAGGCCTTCAACGGCAAGCAGGCCCAGATCACCGTGCCCGGCTCCGCAACCTGCGAGGTCTGCGACGGGACGGGCGCCGAGGGCGGTGCGGAGCCCGTGACCTGCCCCACCTGCTCGGGCATGGGCAAGGTGCGCGCGCAGCAGGGCTTCTTCACCATCGAGCGGACCTGTCCCACCTGCGACGGCCGCGGCCAGATCATCAAGAACCCCTGCAGCAATTGTGGCGGCGCGGGCCGGGTCGAGAAGGAGCGCACGCTCAACGTCACGATCCCCGCGGGTGTCGAGACCGGCACGCGCATCCGGCTGGCCGGTGAGGGCGAGGCCGGGGTTCAGGGTGGCCCGTCGGGCGACCTCTACATCTTCATCGACGTCGCCGCTCATCCGATCTTCGAGCGGGAGGGCGTGAACCTCTTCTGCCGCATCCCGGTGCCCATGGCGACGGCCGCACTGGGCGGTGAGATCGAGGCCCCGAACCTCGACGGCGGCCGCTCCCGCGTGAAGGTCCCGTCGGGCGTCCAATCCGGCAAGCAGCTCCGCCTGCGCGGCAAGGGGATGCCGCAGCTCCGCGGACAGGGCACGGGCGATCTCTACATCGAGCTCGCGGTGGAGACGCCAGTGAACCTGACGGCTCGGCAGAAGGAGCTCCTCAAGGAGTTCGAGGCCGAGAGCAAGGAAAACCACCCGGAGAGCGAGGACTTCTTCACCAAGGTGAAGGGCTTCTGGGACGGCATGCGCGGCACCGGTTAAGGCGCACATCTCCCTCCCCCCTCGGGGGGAGGGTTGGGAAGGGGGGAACCCCAACCTCGCAACCCTTTGCAGTGCACGTGAACGGCACACGCGCCATCCTCGGAACAGTCGTCCCGAGGAGCCCCGCCCATGCGTTTCACCCGCCGCCAGTTCTCCGCCATCGGCCTCGCCGCCGCGGCAACCCCGCTTTCCGCCCAGACCCGTGATCCGATCACCGGCGCGCTGTGGGAGGTCACGATGGGCCGCCCGGATGGCTTTCGCGACGGCCTCGCCGACATCGCCGCCGTCGGCACGCCCGACATGGCCGCAGGCCTCATCACCGCCCTGCGCTTCACGCGCGGCCCACGCGACGAAGTCGCCCGCGTCCTGCGTGACATCACCGGTGAGCCGACCGGACCCGACTGGTTCGAGTGGATGCTCTGGCAGGAGGCCAATCCGCAGGTCGTGCCGCATGCCAGCTACATGCCCTACAAGCGACGGCTCTTCCTGTCGATCGACCCGAATTTCGACGTGTTCCTGCAGCCCGAGCACCTCGCCCGCGACCGCATGCGCATCCGGCTGGAGGAGATCACTTGGGGTGGTGTGCGCAAGGACGGCATCCCGTCCCTGGACAACCCGCGCCTGATCTCAGCGGACGAGGCCGACTACCTGCGCGGCGATGATCTCGTCTTCGGGGTGGAGATCAACGGCGACGTGCGCGCCTATCCGCTGCGGATCATGGGCTGGCACGAGATGTTCAACGAGTTGATCGGCGGTGTGCCCGTCGCGCTGGCCTACTGCACGCTCTGCGGCTCCGGCATCCTGTTCGAGACGGCGGTGGAGGGGCGGGCGGAGCCCCTCGTCTTCGGCTCATCCGGTTTCCTCTACCGCTCCAACAAGCTGATGTTCGACCGGGCGACGCATTCGCTCTGGAACCAGTTCACCGGGGAGCCGGTCAGCGGGCCGCTCGTGGACAGCGGCATCCGGCTGGAGCAGCGGCCCGTCGTCATCGACACCTGGGCCAACTGGAAGCGGGCGAACCCGGCCACGCAGGTCCTGTCGCTGAGCACCGGGCACAACCGGAACTACGGATCGGGCGTGGTCTATCGCGAGTACTTCGCCTCGCCGGATCTGATGTTCCCGACGCTCGTCGATCAGCGGCAGCATGCGCAGAAGGACTACGTCTTCGGCATCCGGCAGTTCGGCGGCGCGAAGGCCTGGCCGCTCGACGCCTTCGCCGGAGGGCGGGTGCTGAACGACGGGATGCTGGATCAGGCGCTGGTGCTGATCGGCGACGAGGGCACCCGCAGCGTGCGCGCCTTTGAACGCGGTCCGCACCACTTCACGGCCGTCGCGGGGGGCGTCGCCGACGAGGGCGGCGCGGTCTGGTCGGTAAGTGAGGAGGCGCTGACCGCACCCGACGGACGCGCCCTGCCGCGAGTCGCGGGCCACATCGCCTACTGGTTCGCGTGGGACGGATACCTTGGCACGCGCAGCGAGTTGTTTTCGGAGTGACGAGGGCCGCGCCCGACCTGGAGGGCGCTATTGGCACCGGGTTGATGGGTCCGCGCTCTCAAGTATCCATGCCGCTCAATCTGGGAGCGACATCACCAACGCGCCCTCCGGGGGGGAGGTCGGGCGCGGCCCGGCGGTGCCGCCGGGCGAGGCGTCAAAAGCCCCCCCCCCTCAGCTCATGGAAGGCTGATCGCTCTCCGCCTCCAGCACCAGGGTGGATGGCTCGGGCTTTCGCAGATCCTCGATCCCCAGAGGTTCCGCGGGGCGGGCGAGGCGGTACTTCGTCACCCAGTGCATGCGGTGCTCCGCCCGGGTGATCGCGACATAGGCGAGGCGCTTCCATAGCGGGATGCCCGCCTCGCTGCGCCCCATCCGGGCCGCACCATACAAATCAGGGGCGAAGACCTGCACCTCGGGCCACTGGCTCCCCTGCGCCTTGTGGATCGTGCAGGCCGCGCCGTGGACGAAGGCCGCGCCCATGCGGGCCGCCGAGGGGATGAAGGGTTCCTCCTCGTCCGGCTTCTCGATCTTGATGATGGTGGCGGCGTTCACCTGCGGCTCCTCCGCGCCCATCACGAAGAGCCGCGAGAAGCCAGGCTTCCGCCCCTCGCCCATGAAGACGCATTGCGCGCCCTTAATGAGCCCGCGGGCCTCCAGGTCGATCCGCTTCTTGCGGTGCTTGAGCGGCAGCTCCACCCCGTCGCAGATCAGCGGCTCGCCGGGCAGCAGCGCCATCTCGGGCGCCTGATGTGCAGCCCGGAAGGCGGTGATCAGGCGGACCCGCGTCGCGTTGCGCCAGACCAGAACGGGGGAGCGGGCCATCAGCGCCGCATCGACCCGCGGGGCGATCACGACGCGGTCATCGTTCGCGGCCGCCTCCTCAATCATCCGCTCGAAGTCGTGGAACTCCAGTTCCGGATCGGCCAGCGCGTGGGCGAGGTCGAGGATCGGGCTGTCCGCCTCCTGCCGGTGCACGCGGGAGAGGTTCAGCTTCCGCCCCTCGGGCAGCGCATCGAAGACCATCGAGCCGGACTGACCGACGGGAGCGAGCTGCGCCGGGTCGCCGAACAGCACGAGGGTCGAGAAGATCTCCTTCAGGTCCTCCATCTGCTTGTCGTCGAGCATGGAGCTTTCGTCGACGAACCCGATGTCCAGCGGGTCGTCCCGCCGCTTCCAGCCGGTGATGAAATCCGAGCCGCGCAGCCCCGCGGCAGCGAGCGCTCCCGGCACGCTGGGCTGCTGGGCATAGAATGCAGCGGCGCGGTCCAGCGCCTCCTCCGTCAGGCCCTCGATCGTGGGACGGTCACCGTCGCCGGCTAGCCATTCCGCGATCTTCTCGTATTCCGGGTCGTAGACCGGCGTGTAGATGATCCGGTGGATCGTCGTCGCGGGCACGCCACGGTTGCGCAGCACGCTCGCCGCCTTGTTGGTGGGGGCGAGGATCGCGAGGGTGCGCTTGTCGCCACGCTTGCGGCTCTCCCAATCGCCGGAGACGGTTTCGAGGCCCGCCGCTTGCAGCGCCTTCACCAGCTCGGCGAGCAGCAGCGTCTTGCCCGAGCCCGCCTTACCGAGGACCGCCATCACGCTCGTCTTGCCCTCGACCGGGGGCAGCGTCGTGCTCTCGGTCAGGTCGACACCGGCGGCGAGCAGCGCCTCCGCGATGCTGTCCCACGCCTCGGCCTGGTCGTCGGAATAGATGATGGGGGTCGACATGGCGCGACCCTATCCGGGCGCGCCGGGGGCTGCCAGCGCGAACGACGGCGGCGGAGCGAAAGCTTCAGGCGATGCGGCGCGCGACGAGGCCACCGGGGTGACGCTCGATCTGCCCGGCGAGTTCCATGTCCATCAGCGCGGCGAGGACCTGACCCGCGGGCACGCCGAGATTGCGGATGAGCTCGTCCTCCGCCACCGGTGCTGGCGAGATGAGGCCGACCAGCATCTGCCGCGTCTCGTCGGGCAGGGGCCGGTCGCCGAGCCACTCACCGGTATCCTCGTGAAAGCCGGTGACGGGCCGCACGGGCAGGGCGAGGGCGTCGAGCACATCCTCCGCACTTCGCACCAGCCCGGCACCCTCTCGGATCAGGCGGTTGCATCCCGCTGCGCGTGCGTCGAGCGGGTGGCCCGGCACGGCCATCACCTCCCGCCCTTGCTCCAGCGCCATCCGGGCGGTGATGAGGGAGCCCGAACGCTCCGCCGCCTCCACCAGCACAACGGTGGTGGCGAGGCCTGCGATGATGCGGTTGCGCTTGGGGAAGTGGCGGGCCATCGGCTGCAGGCCCGGCGGGGCTTCGCTCAACAGCAGACCGGTGTCGGCGATCTGCCTGGCGAGCTCCTGGTTCGAGGCCGGGTAGATCACGTCGATCCCGCCGGCCATCACGGCGACGGTCCCGGTCTCGAGGCTCGCCGTATGCGCCGCCGTGTCGATGCCGCGGGCGAGGCCGGAGGCTACCACGTGGCCCACCGCCCCCAGGTCCAGCGCGAGTTGCCGCGCCATGCGCAGGCCCAGCGCCGAGGCGTTGCGGGCGCCGACCAGCGCGGTGACCGGCCTTTCCACCAGCGCGACATCGCCGCGGGCCCACAAGACCAGCGGGCCGTCATTGAGCTCCATCAGCCGCTCGGGATACCCGTGGCCACCCATGACGAGCAGACGCGCTCCACTGTCCTGACCCCGCGCGAGTTCCTCTCGCACCCGGTCCATCGGCGCGGGGCGGTAGCTGCGCATCCCGCCCCGCGCGGCGTGCTGCGGCAACGCCTCCAACGCGCAGACGGCATCGCCATAGGTCTCGATCAACCGGCGAAAGGTGACCGGCCCGACACGCGGTGAGCGGGCAAGCGCGAGATGCGCCTCCACCTGATCGGAAGAGAGTCGGGACACGGGCAGAAACCTCCACCCACCTCCTTACGGCGAGAGATATTAACCGGGCGTTAATGCTGGGAGCCGGAGGACTGCCCGATCTTCGGCTCGGTGCCCTTCACCAGCCGCGCGATGTTGCTCCAGTGCTTGATGCAGATCATCACCATCATGATGAGCGCGACCCAGATCACGGGCTCCTTGCCCGTGAACACCAGGTAGATCGGCGTCAGCAGTGCCGCGACCAGCGCCGCCAGCGAGGAGATGCGGAACACCGCCGCCGTCGCGAGCCAGGTCAGGCAGGTCAGGATCCCCGCCGGCCAGTGCAGGGCAAGCATCACGCCGAGGAAGGTCGCCACGCCCTTCCCGCCCCGGAACTTCAGCCAGATCGGATAGAGATGGCCCGCGAAGGCGCCCAGCGCCGAGGTCTTCGCCGCGAGCTCGCCGTAACTGTAGTAGGCGATGAAGACCACCGCGGCCCCCTTCCCACCGTCGAGCAGCAGGGTGAGGAACGCCGCGAGCTTGTTCCCCGTCCGCAGTACGTTCGTCGCCCCGATATTGCCGGAGCCGATCTTGCGCACATCGCCGAGCCCGAAGAGGTGCGAGATGATCACGCCGAACGGGATCGAGCCGATCAGGTAGCCGCAGAACACGAAGAATGCGAGCCACGGTCCCGCCCGGTGCCAACCGAGAATATCCGGAAGCCAGGCCGTCATGCGGCGCCTCCGTGGACCCGGCGGCCACCGACCCAGGTGCCCAGCACCTTGCCCTGCATCCGGCGCAGGTCATAGGGCGTGTTCTTCGACTTCGACGCCAGCGACCAGCGATCGAGCACGTAGGGCGCGTCCGGGTCGAACAGCACGAGGTCCGCGGGCGCACCCGGCGACAGACGGCCCTGCGGCAGGCCGAGCAGGCGCGCCGGGTTCAGGGACAGTTTCTCGAACAGCTCCGGCAGCGTCATCGCCTCCCCATGCACCAGTTGCAGGGCGGCGGGGAGCAGCGTCTCGAGCGCGACCGCACCGCTTGCGGCCTCCTCGAAGGGGAGACGCTTGCTCTCCTCGTCCTGCGGGGTGTGCATGGATGAGATAAGGTCGATTTCCCCGTCAACCAAGGCGGTTACGATGGCCTGCCGGTCTTCTTCGGAGCGCAGCGGCGGCTTCACCTTGAAGAACGTGCGGTAGTCCGCGACGTCGAGAAGGTTGAGCGTCAGATGGTGGATCGAGGTGCCCGCCGTCACTGGCAATCCGGCGGCCCGGGCCCGGCGCAGGGCGGGCAGGGCGGCTGCAGTGGTGATCTGGTCGGCGTGGTAGCGCACGCCCGTCGCCTCGACGAGGGCGAGATCCCGCTCCAGCCCCATCCGCTCGGCGAGTGGAGACACGGCGGGCAGGCCGAGTTGCGAGGCGTACTGGCCGGAGGTCATGCAGGCGCCCGCACTCAGCCGCGGTTCCTGCGGGTGCGCGATGACCAAGGCGCCGAGGCCCGCCGCGTAGGTCAGCGCGCGGCTCAGAACCTTGGTATCGGCGACGACCGCATCGCAGTCGGTGAAGGCGACCGCACCCGCGTCGAGCAGGAAGCCGATCTCCGTCATCTCGGCGCCCGCACGGCCCTTGGTCAGCGCCGCCATCGGAAGGACGCGCACGGCCGCGTCATCCTCCGCCCGCTCGATCTGGAAGCGGAGCATCTCGGGCGTATCGATCACGGGGTGCGTGTCGGGGCGCGTCACGATAGTGGTCACGCCACCGCGCGCCGCGGCCCGGCCGCCCGTGGCGAAGCTCTCCTTGTGGCGCTCACCCGGCTCGCAGATCTTCACGCCGATATCGACGATGCCGGGCGCGAGGCAGACACCGTTGCAGTCGATCACCTCGCCGGGTTCGGAGAGGCCAGCGCCGGTTTCGACGATCTCTCCAGCTTCGATGCGCAGGTCACCGATGCGCTCCGCGCGGGTCTCGGGGTCGATCAGGCGGGCGTTGCGGAACAGGGTCATGTGCAGCCTCCGCTCCTATGGCGGCCCCCCTCCTGTCCTCCCCCCGCCAGGGGGAGGAACGCAGGATGATGGCTTTGGATGTCATCCGAACGGGGGCGCTCCGCCCGCGCGGACTGGTGCCATACCGGAGACGGAACCCCACGGCCCGCCTGCTGCGTCCCCTCTCTCGCCTGCGGGGGAGGGACAGGGAGGGGGCCGCCGCGCAAAGAAAGGAAGGGGCGCCCGCTCATGCCGCCCTCCGCGACAGCAGTTCCAGCACCGCCATGCGGACGGCCACACCCATCTCCACCTGCTCCTGAATGGCGGAGCGGGTGAGGTCGTCGGCCAGCTCGCCGTCGATCTCTACCCCGCGGTTCATCGGGCCGGGGTGCATCACGATCGCGTCGTCCTTCGCGTTGGCAAGCCGCGCCGCGTCGAGGCCGAAGCGATGGAAGTACTCCCGCTCCGACGGAATGAAGCCGCCGTCCATCCGCTCGCGCTGCAGCCGGAGCATCATCACCACGTCGGCGTCGCGCAGACCTTCGGCCATGTCGTGGACGACCTCCACGCCAAAGCGCTCGATCCCCGCGGGCATCAGCGTCTTCGGCCCGACGAGGCGGACGCGGTTTTCCATCTTTCCCAACAGGATGATGTTCGAGCGCGCCACCCGGCTGTGCGCGATATCGCCGCAGATGGCGACGGTGAGTCGCTGCAGCCGCCCCTTCCGCCGCCGGATGGTCAGCGCGTCGAGCAGGGCCTGCGTCGGATGCTCGTGCCGCCCGTCACCCGCGTTGATCACGGCGCAGTTCACCTTCTGACTGAGCAGCGCCACGGCCCCGGAATTGGGGTGCCGCACTACCAGCAGATCGGGGTGCATGGCGTTCAGCGTCAGCGCCGTGTCGATCAGCGTCTCGCCCTTTTTGATGGAGCTCGCCTGCATCGCCATGTTCATCACATTCGCGCCCAGACGCTGGCCCGCGATCTCAAAACTCGCCTGCGTGCGCGTGGAGTTTTCGAAGAACATGTTGATCTGCGTGCGCCCGGACAGTCGCGTGCGCCAATCGGGATCTGGAGCGCCGGCGTAACGCTCCGACCGGTCGAGAACCGCTACGATATCGGCCGGGGAAAGGGCTTCGATCCCCAGAAGGTGACGGTGCTCAAACATGCTATGCCTTGTCCCTGCGGCAGGTGTTATGGCAGGAGACCCGGCACGGAGCAACGGTCGTGCCGCAATTCCACTCTAAGTATAAGAAAGTGGGTGCGCATACTCTCGCGGGAGGCACGGCCATCCGGACCATGAACAAGACACTGGAGGGGGTTCCAATCGTGTCACGCCAAGCTCTTGCGGGGCTCTGCCTCGGTTTCATTGCGTTATCCACGCCAGTTTTCGCACAGTGCGATCCGGGCGAGATCCTCATCCGCTTCAGCCACGTGACGGCCGAGACGGGTCACCCGAAGGGCGAGGCGGCGCTGCTGCTCCAGACCCGCGTGAACGAGGAGATGGACGGCCGCGCCTGCATGGAGGTCTATCCGCGCTCGCAGCTCTTCAACGACGACGACGTGCTGCCCGCCATGCTGCGCGGCGAGGTCGAGATGGCCGCGCCCTCGCTCTCGAAATTCGGGGCGTACACGCCGCAGCTCCAGGTGTTCGACCTTCCGTTCCTGTTCGAGGACATCCTCGCCGTGGAGGAGTTCCAGAACTCCGACGCCGGGCAGGAGCTCAAGGAATCGATGGTCGATGACGGGCTTCTGGGCCTCGAGTTCTGGCACAACGGCATGAAGCAGCTCTCGGCCAACGTGCCGCTGGTCGATCCGGCAGATGCCGACGGGCTGAAGTTCCGGGTGCAGCGCTCCGCCGTGCTGATGGCGCAGATCGAGGCGTTGGGCGGCGAGCCCTTCCCGATGGCCTTCTCCGCCGTGTTCGACGCGCTGCAAAGCGGTGACGTCGACGGGCAGGCGAACACCTGGTCGAACATCTACACCCAGGGCTTCCACACCGTGCAGGACGGCGTGACCGAGACCAATCACGGCATCGTGGACTACCTCGTCGTCACCTCTGTCGAGTGGTGGGAGGGGCTGCAGCCCGACATCCGCGAGGACCTCGCGCAGATCCTGCTGGAAGTCACCCACGAGCGGAACCGCTTCGCCTTCGAGCTCGGCGAGCTCAACAAGATCCGCGTGCGGCAGGAAGGGGCGACCATCCGAATCCTCGATGACAACGAGCGCGAGGCGTGGGTGTCCGCACTGGCGCCGGTCTACGACCAGTTTCGTGACGAGATCGGGGCCGACCTGATTCAAGCAGCACAGGCCGCCGAGGGCGGCATCTGACATTTGTACCGAAGTGTTGCAGAAAAATTTGCAACGAAATGAACCGGATAAGGCCCCTGCGTTGCGGCGGGGCCTTGTTTCCTTAAGCATGGTGCCGCGTCGGCCTTCTGTTCGACATATTTTTCTGGAAACTGGCGCCGAGGTTTTTGATTTCGCTGGAGAGAGACGTGCGTCTAATTGGAAAAACCGTTCTACTGGCCACCGCGATGTCGGCGGCATCCGTTTCGGCTCAATCTAATCCCGCGTGCGATCCCGGTGAGCTGGAGATGGTGTTCTCCCACGTGACCGCGGCGGTGGGTCACCCGAAGGGCGAGGCGGCGACCGCGCTGGCCGACCGGATCAATGCCGATCTGAACGGTCAGGCCTGCATGACCGTCTACCCGAACTCCGAGCTCTACGCAGACGACGATGAGCTCTTCCAGGCGATGCTGGATGGCGAAGTGCACTTTGCAGCACCATCGCTGGCCAAGATGAGCCCGATCGTGCCGCAGGCGCAGCTGTTCGATCTTCCCTTCCTGTTCGACAACATGGAAGAGCTGATCGACTTCACCTACACGCCCGAGGGTGAGAGCATTCTCGAAGCGGCGTCCCTCAACGGTTACCTCGGCCTCGGCTACTGGCTGAACGGGATGCGTGAGATGTCGGCCACGGTTCCGATCCGCCGGCCCGAGGATGTCCAGGGGCTGACCTTCCGTCTGTCCGGCTCCCCTGTGGGCGAAGTTTACTACGACATGCTTGGGGTTGAGACCATCACCATGTCGTTCTCCAAGGTCTACGACGCCCTCGCCACCGGCGAGGTCGACGGGCAGGAGAACAGCTGGTCCAACATCTACACGAAGTCCTTCTACACCGTGCAGGACGGCGTGACCGAGACCAACCACGGGGTGCTGGCCTACATGCTGTTCACCTCCGAGGCGTTCATGGACTCCTTGGATCCCGGCCTGCGCGCCGAGCTCGAGCAGATCATCCTCGAGGTCACGCATGAGCGGAATGGCTTCGCCTACCAGCTCGCCGACGTGAACCGCAATCTCATCCTGCAGGATGGCGGTGTCATCCGCACGCTGAACGACGAAGAGCGTCAGGCGTGGGTCGATGCGCTCCTGCCCGTGTGGGACCAGTTTGAAGATGCGATCGGGGCGGACCTGATCCAGGCGGCCTCCGGCCGCGCTGCGGGCCTCTAAGACGTCCGGTAGATCCTCTTTTCCACATCTTTCGGAGGGCCGACGGTACAAGTGACCGTCGGCCCTTCCATATTTAGACATGGACCGGGCGACACGATCGGCTGAGCCGCATCTGCGGCAACCGTTGACAGTCCAGAGACCCGTCCCCATTTTCCCGCGTCAACGCGGGGTCGACCCGCATCGAGGGAGCGTCCATGCCAGTCGTCGTTGTCGAGAGCCCGGCCAAGGCCAAGACGATCAACAAGTATCTCGGAAAGGACTTCACGGTCCTCGCGTCCTACGGCCATGTGCGCGACCTGCCACCCAAGGACGGCTCCGTCGACCCCGACAACGGGTTCGAGATGACGTGGGAGGTGGCCTCCCAATCGCAGAAGCATGTCCGCGCCATCGCGGACGCGTTGAAGGATGACGACAAGCTGATCCTCGCGACCGACCCCGACCGGGAAGGCGAGGCGATCTCCTGGCACTTGACGGAGGCGCTGACCAAGCGCCGCGCGATCAAGAAGTCCACGGCGGTGGAGCGGGTGGTCTTCAACGCCATCACCAAGTCCGCCGTGACCGAGGCGATGAAGAACCCGCGCCAGGTCGACATGGAGCTGGTGGAGGCATATCTCGCCCGCCGCGCGCTCGACTACCTCGTCGGGTTCAAGCTCTCACCGGTGCTGTGGCGCCGCCTGCCCGGCGCGAAATCCGCGGGCCGCGTGCAGTCCGTCGCCCTGCGGCTCATCGTCGAGCGGGAGATGGAGATCGAGGCGTTCCGTCCACGCGAGTACTGGTCCGTCCGCGCCGTTCTGGAAACGCCCCGCAGCCAGAGCTTCGAAGCGCGCCTGACGGTGCTCGGCGGCAAGAAGCTCGACCGCTACGACCTGGAAACGGCGGAGGCCGCGGAGCTCGCCGTGACCGCCGTCGCCTCCCGCGACCTCAAGGTGCTGAGCGTCGAGGCGAAACCGGCGACCCGCAACCCCTCGCCGCCCTTCATGACCTCCACGCTGCAGCAGGAGGCGTCGCGCAAGTTCTCCTGGGGTGCGCGGCAGACCATGCAGGTGGCTCAGCGCCTCTACGAGGCGGGCTACATTACCTACATGCGGACCGACGGTATCGACATGGCGCCCGAGGCCGTGACCGGCGCGCGTGAGGCGATCACCGCCCGCTACGGCACGAACTACGTTCCCGAGAAGCCGCGCCTCTACAAGAACAAGGCGAAGAACGCGCAGGAAGCGCACGAGTGCATCCGCCCGACCGAGATGAACCGCGGTCCGGACGAGATCGACGTCGAGGCGGACCAGCGCAAGCTCTACGACCTGATCTGGAAGCGCTCCATCGCCTCCCAGATGGCGAGTGCGAAGCTGGAGCGGACGACGGTGGATGTCGGCTCGACGGATGGCGAGGTCGTGCTGCGCGCCACCGGCCAGGTCGTGACCTTCGACGGCTTCCTCAAGGTCTATGAGGAAGGGCGCGACGATGCGGAGGACGAGGATTCGAAGCGGCTGCCCCAGATCATGGAGGGCGAGGCGCTGAAGCGGCTCGCCGACGGGCTCGCCGCGGATCACAAGAAGCTCTCCGAAGGCGACACGAAGGCGATCCTCGCAGGCGAGGGCGCGGTGCTCGGCCAACAGCACTTCACCCAGCCGCCGCCGCGCTACACCGAGGCGACGCTCGTCAAGCGGATGGAGGAGCTCGGCATCGGGCGGCCCTCCACCTACGCCTCGATCGTCACGACGATCCAGGACCGGGACTACGTGCGGAAGGACAAGAACCGCCTGATTCCACAGGACAAGGGCCGGCTGGTCACGGCCTTCCTCGAGAACTTCTTCCGCCGCTATGTGAGCTACGACTTCACCGCGAAGCTGGAGGAGGACCTCGACCACGTCTCCGCCGGGGATGCGGATTGGCAGGAGCTGCTCGACCGGTTCTGGCGCGACTTCCACGCCGCGCTCGACGAGGCGATGGAGCACTCGATCACCGACGTGCTCGAGAAGATCAACGAGGTGCTGGAGCCGCACCTTTTCCCGCCGAAGGAGGACGGCTCCGACCCGCGCCTCTGCCCGAATTGCGGGATCGGCCGGCTGTCGATGAAGACGGCCCGCTCGGGCGGCGCGTTCATCGGCTGCTCGAACTACCCCGAGTGCCGCTACACCCGGCCGCTCGCGGGTGAGCTAGAAGGCGGTGATGTCGCAGGCCCGGACGGCAAGCTGCTCGGCCAGGATGAGCACGGCACGCCAGTGACGCTACGCGCCGGGCGATTCGGCCCCTACGTTCAGCTCGGCGAACCCACCGAGGAAGTGCCGAAGCCTAAGCGCGCCTCGGTCCCTAAGGGTCAGGAGCTGGAGAACGTCACACTGGAAATGGCGCTCGACTGGCTGCAGCTGCCTCGCTTCATCGGCGACCATCCGGAGGGTGGCCCGATCGAGGCCAATATCGGTCGCTTCGGTCCCTACGTAATGCACACCGCCCCGACCGAGGGGAAGGAGAAACCGAAGAAGATCTACGCCAACCTCTCCGACCCCGAGGAGGTGCTGACCATCGGCCTGAACCGGGCCGTCGACCTGATCGAGCAGAAGAAGCTCAACCCGGGTCGGCGAGGGCAGGCGGCCGAGCCGCTGAAGGCGCTCGGTGACCACCCCGACGGCGGGCCGGTCAACGTCATGAAGGGACGCTACGGCCCCTACGTGAAGTGGGAGAAGGTGAACGCCACGTTGCCCAAGGACGTGAAGCCCGAGGACGTGACGATGGAACAGGCCCTCGCCTTGATCGAGGAGAAGGCGGGCGCCAAGGCCAAAAAGAAGCCGACGAAGAAGAAAACGGGGCCCAAGAAGGCCGCCGCCAAGAAACCCGCGGCGAAGAAGAAGGCCGCGACCGGCGAGGCGGCGGAGTAACCCGCCTCAGCCGCGCGGATCCATCGGCGGCCCGGTCCAGATGTTCTCGACGGCGGCGCGGTAGGCGTCGTCGCCGAGATCCCGCTTCAGGTAGCAGTGACCGTGCAGCGGCAGGATCGCGTCGGGCTGGGCGTAGGCCCAGATCTCCTGCCACTCCGCGATGAACCGATCCTCGGCGGCGCCGGGCATCACCGGACGCTCCAGCCGGGGCGGCTCGGCGTCCTGCTCCGGGCCGGGCGCGACGGCGCTGTCGCCTGCGAGCAGGATCCCGCCTTCGTCCTCGACATGCAGCATGATCGACCCGTCCGTGTGGCCGGGCATGTGGATCATCCGGACGCCCGCCTCCTCCAGCGCCGGGTCCCCGACCGGATCGGCGTAGGGCCCGGCATCGCGCGCCTCCTCGTGCCTCTGATCGTCAGGGTGGAGCAGAACGGGGATGTCGAACTCCGAGCGGAGCTCGGCGAACGCGTCGCCCGATCCGGCCGTGTTGCGATGGGACAGGACCAGCGCCTGCGGTGGATGACCCTCCTCGGCCAGCCGCCGGATCCCGGCGAGGCACCACGAATAGGCCGCGTCGAGCAGGATCGAATAGCCCGGCCGCAGGATGGCGAAGGAGTTGAGCGGCCGGTTCGTGCCACCGCTCGCCGAGCCCTCTTGCGGCAGCATGACCACCGGCCCGACAATCCGCTGCGTGTTGGGGGCATAGAACTCCATCGCATCCTCCTGCGGTACACCACGCCCAACCAATGCGACGGCCTCGCCGGACGTTCCGCCGCATTGCCCGCCACGGATCGCCGCCGCATGTCTCGCCTCATGATCGAGATTGCATCCAGCCTCACCCTCGCCACGCTGTTCGGCGGCATGGTCGGGTTTTCCTTCCTGTTCTCGCCGCTCGTCTTCATCCGCCTGCCGATCGAGGTGGCGGGGCCGTTCATCCGCCAGGTCTTTCCGGCCTACTTCGCCGCGGTCGCCGCCCTCTTTGCCCTTGGCGCGGTGCTGAGCCTGTCGCAGCCGCTGATCGCCGTCGTCCTGCTGGCGATGTCGCTGCTGGGCGCACTCAACCTCTTCGGCCTGATGCCGGCCATCAATCGGCTGCGGGATCGCGAACTAGCAGGCGACGCCACAGCCAAGAAACGGTTCGATCTGCTCCACCGCCTCTCGGTCGCGATCAATTTCATCCAGATCCTCGCCGCAGGCTGGGCCATCGCGGCGCTCTGACCCTCGTTCTCGCGCAGGGCCCGTGCTACATGCGGCCCATGAGAGACTTTCCCACCAAGGACGAGATCCTGGAGTTCATCCGCGCCCATCCCGGCGCGAGCGGCAAGCGTGAGATCGGCCGCGCCTTCGGCATCAAGGGCAACGCCCGGGTCGAGCTCAAGCGCGTGCTGCGCGAGATGGCCGCCGAGGGCCTGATCGAGAAAGGCCGCAAGCAGTTCCGCAAGTCCGGCGAGCTGCCGCCTGTTACCGTGCTCCGCGTTCTGCCGCCGGACGCGGACGGCGACATGTGGGCCGAGCCGCAGAATTGGGAGGGCGAGGACGCGGTCCCGCGTGTTGCCCTACGCCTGAAGAAGGGCGATCCCACGATCGGCGCCGGCGACCGCATCCTGACCAAGATCGAGCGGGGCGAGGACGGCTATTCCGGCCGGATCATGCGCAAGATCGGCTCGGGCCCCGCCAAGGTGCTCGGCATCTTCCGCCAGCACGAGTTCGGCGGCCGCATCGTGCCGGTCGACAAGAAGTCCGACCGCGAGTGGGTCGTCGCCCCCGGCGACCGCAACGGCGCCCGCGATGGCGAGCTGGTGGAGGGGGAGCACGTTGGCCGCGGTGATCGCATGGGTCTGCCGAAGGCGAAGGTTATCGAGCGGCTGGGCGACCCCGCCGCTCCCAGATCCGTGAGCCTGATCGCGATCCACGAGCACGGGATCCCCGACAGCTTCCCCGACGAAGTCGTCAAGCAGGCGATCAAGGCGAAGCCCGTCGCCCTCGGCAAGCGCGAGGACCTGCGCCACCTGCCGCTTATCACCATCGACCCGTCGGATGCGCGCGACCACGATGACGCCGTCGCCGCCGAGCCCGACACCGATCCGAAGAACCCGGGCGGTCACATCCTCTGGGTCGCCATCGCGGACGTCGCCCACTACGTCACACCCGGCTCGCCGCTGGATCGGGAGGCGCGGAAGCGCGGCAACTCCACCTACTTCCCCGACCGCGTCGTACCGATGCTGCCCGAGGAGTTGTCGGGCGATCTCTGTTCCCTGCACGAGGGGGTGGAGCGGCCGTGCATCGCACTTCGCATGGTGCTCGACGCCGATGGGCGGAAGCTCGGCCACCGCTTCACCCGCGCGCTCATGCGCTCCCCCGCCGCGCTCAGCTACGAGGAGGCGCAGGCGGCCATCGACGGTGAGGTGACGGACCGCACCGAGCCGCTGCTCGACTGGGTTCTCCGCCCGCTCTGGGCAGCCTACGACGCGCTGCGCCACGCCCGCACCCACCGCGCGCCGCTGGAGCTGGACCTGCCGGAGCGCAAGATCGTGCTGAGTGACAGCGGCGAGGTGCTCTCCGTCGCCTTCCTCGACCGCTTCGACGCGCACAAGCTGATCGAGGAGTTCATGGTGCTGGCAAATGTCTGCGCCGCCGAAACGCTGGAGGCGAAGGGCCGACCGCTCCTCTACCGTGTCCACGAGGAGCCGAGCGCGGAGAAGCTCGACCAGCTTCGCGACGTGGTGGAAAGCGTGGGGCTGACACTGGCAAAGGGGCAGGTGCTCAAGACCCGGCATCTCAACACGCTGCTCAACGACAGTGCGGGCCATGACCATGCGGAGATGATCAACCTCTCCGTCCTGCGCTCGATGATGCAGGCCTACTACGCGCCGGAGAATTTCGGGCATTTCGGCCTGAACCTCGCCCGCTACGCCCACTTCACCTCGCCGATCCGCCGCTATGCCGATCTGATCGTGCACCGCGCCCTGATCTCGGCGCACAAGTGGGGCGATGACGGTCTCGACCCGGACGAGGTCGACCGCCTGCCCGACACGGCGGAACACATCTCCCAGACCGAGCGCCGCTCGATGCTCGCTGAGCGCGACACGACCGACCGCTACCTTGCCGCTTACCTGTCCGAGCGCGTGGGCAATGAGTTCGAGGGAAAGGTCAGCGGCATCGCCCGCTTCGGCCTCTTCGTGAAGCTCGACGAGACGGGGGCGGACGGCCTGATCCCGATCTCCCGCCTCGGGCGCGAGTACTGGCACCACGACCCCGACACCCAGACCCTGACAGCGGAAAAATCCCGACGCGTCATCGGCCTCGGCATGAAGGTCACAGTGCGGCTTGCCGAGGCTGTGCCCGTCACCGGCGGTCTGCTGCTGGAGCTCCTCTCCATCGAGGATCGCGCGATGCCGCAGACCCGCACGCCGCGGAAGGGCGCGCCGAAGCGCAAGCTCGCCCGCTCCCGCATCAAGCGGAACAAGACCGGCCGCCGTCGCTGATCTTTTCTCTTACTTGATGTCCTAGGGGGTGAGCGGGTCCGGGGACCCGGAGGGGGCATCGCCCCCTAGTCCACCGCCCGGATTAGCTTGCGCTCCAGCACCCGGAGCACGGTCTTCAGATCGTGCCCGCGCTTCAGTATGTGCCCGTCCATCCCGATCACGGAGTACATCCCCTGCGCCCGCGCGAGCTTCGGCCGTTTCTCGATGCGATAGATCGGATGCTCCGCCGTCCGCCGGAAGATCGAGAACACCGCGACATCCCGCAGCGCCGAGATCCCGTAGTCCCGCCACTCCCCGGCTGCGACCATCCGGCCATAGAGCGACAGGATGACCGCAAGCTCGGTGCGGTGAAAATGGACCGACGATGGCACGGGCCGGACAGGCCCCGCCGGGGGTGGCACGATTTTCATGTCAAAGAGATTACGGCCTTTTTCCGGGTCGGCAAGCGATTGTGGCGCCGCTGCCCCAATCGATCTGCAAAGAGTCGAAATCCGGGCCGAATGCTGCCGCACTGGTAGAGTGTAAAGAGGATGCAGCGTGCGGGGCAGCTCAATTTCATGCCCCCAAACTGATTTCGGGTTGGTCCGTGCGTTGCACCTCCCTCAAGCTTGCAATCCGGCGCGCGGTGGCTACCCCTTCTGGGACGCTCAACCGTGGGGACCGTTTCATGCGCGACTTTCATCTGCCCGGCCGCTCGGCGGTCTATGCCACGAACGGGATGTGCGCGACGTCGCACCCCCTCGCTGCCGGGATCGCAATCGACACGCTGAAGCGGGGCGGTAACGCGGTAGATGCCGCGATCGCAGGCGCCATCCTGCTCGGCGTGTGCGAGCCGCAGATGACGGGCCTGGGCGGCGACATGTTCGCGCTGATCGCGGAGGGCGGAGAGGTCTCGGGCCTGAATGCCTCCGGCCGCGCGCCGGCGGGCCTTGATGCCGAGGCCCTGCGCGCGGAGGGCCACGATGCCGTGCCGCCCTACTCGGTTCATGCCGTCAGCGTTCCGGGCGCCGTGGATGGTTTCTGCCGCTTGGCGGAGGAGCGGGGGCGACTCGGCCTCGCCGACATCCTCGGCCCGGTGATCCCCTACTTCGAGAATGGCGTTCCGGTCGCCCCACGCGTTGCCGACGACTGGTCGAAGGCGACGCATCTGTCAGGCGATGGGCGGCGGCACTTCCTCGTCGATGGTCAGGCACCAGCCGCCGGCACGCGCTTTGCGCTGCCGGGCCAGGCGGACGTGCTGCGCCGGATCGCTCGCAACTGCCGCGCCGGTTTCTATGAGGGCGAAGTGGCCGAGGACCTCGTAACCTCCCTGCGCGCCCTCGGCGGAACGCACAGCCAGAACGATCTGGACGCCCAGTCCTGCGAGTGGGTCACACCGATCAGCGGGCCCTATCGCGGTGCCGAGCTGATCGAGCTGCCGCCCAATGGTTCGGGTGCGACGGCGCTGCTCATGGCGCGGATGCTGGAGCGGTTCGATCTTTCAAGCCTGGATCCCTTTGGCGCCGAGCGCGCGCATCTGGAGGCGGAGGCGGCGAAGCTCGCTTACGACGCCCGCAACCGCTTCATCGCCGATCCCGATCACGTCACACGCCTCGATCACATGCTGTCGGAGGAGACCGCGGCGCGGCTCGCCGATCTGATCGATCCGGAGCGCGCGATGCCCGCACCGCCGCCGCTGGCCGAGGCCGTGCACAGGGACACGATCTACATCACCGTCGTGGATCGGGACGGGATGATGGTCAGCCTCATCTATTCCGTGTTCCACAGCTTTGGCTCTGGGCTGGCCTCCGCGAAGTTTGGGATCGGGTTCCAGAACCGGGCCGCGGGCTTCAACCTAACACCCGGCCATCCGAACGAGGCGGGCGGGGGCAAACGACCGATGCACACCATCATTCCGGCGCTCCTCCACCGCGAGGGCCGGATCGAGATGTCGTTCGGCGTGATGGGCGGGGCCTATCAGCCGAACGGGCACGTGCGCCTCATCTCGAATCTGCTGGACCACGGGCTAGACCTTCAGGCTGCCATCGACGGCCCCCGCTGCTTCGGGGCGCTCGGCCCGTTGGACATCGAGAACGGCTACGGAGCCGAGGTCCGGGCAGCGCTGGAAGCCAAGGGCCACGTCCTTCGCCAGCCGGAGACCGCCATCGGCGGCGCTCAGGCGATCCGTTTGACGGAAGATGGCGTCATGATTGGCGCCAGCGATCCACGGAAGGACGGCTGCGCGCTCGGCTACTGAGCCTCAGCTCGGGCTCGCGTCCTCTTCCTCATCGGCGTCGTCGCGGTCTTCGGACACGTTCGCGTCTGCGATCTCGACCGCGCGGTCGCGGGCGATGTCCTGCGGCGTTCGCGGGTCGTCGGCAGCCGGTGCGTCAGCCGTCTCATCACCACCAGCTCCGATGTCGGTACCCGCATTGGATGCAGCCACGTCGGATCGGAGCTGCCCAAGTTCCTCGGTCGAGATGTTCGGGTTCTGCGCCGCGATATCCAGACCGTACTGCACGAGGCCCGGGTTGTTCGGCGGCGCCGTTGCCAGCACTGCGGCGCAGGACGACGCGCTCGCGCCGCAGCTCTGCTCGACCAAGGCATCGTAACTCAGATCAAGGTCGAGACCCTGGAACACATCGTCGGACGCATTCTGAGCCGAAGCGGCGGAGGACAAGGCGAGGGCAGCAGCGCTCAGAACAAGGGAAGGAAGGCGATACATGTCGAAGGGCTCCTCAACAAATCAGGGACATTCAAGATATCACTACTGGTGTCAGCGGAGCTTTAACGGATGCTGAACGCGTCATACACATCATAGAAAACGCGCCCCTGAAATATTTAAAATGAAGCGCTTTGAGGATCTATAAAGCGGAACACGGCATAGAAGCACTGAACAAACGACTAGCTGTAACCGCCACCTTTTTGGTGCCAGGCGATCGCCGACGAGATCATCTGGGGCAATGTCGACCGCTCCGCCCGCCAGCCGAGCTCCTTCAGCGCGAGGTCGGAGCCCGAGACCAGCGCCGTCGCGTCGCCGATCCGCCGTGGTGCCTCGACATGCGGCACGGCAGTGCCCAGCACCTCGCCCACTTCGCAGATCACCTCGCGGACCGAGAAGCCGCGTCCTGTGCCGAGGTTGAACGTCGTCTCCGCACCATCAGCGCCGAGATAGTCGAGGCCGCGCAGGTGCGCGTCCACCAGATCCTCGACATGGACGTAGTCGCGAATGCAGGTCCCGTCGGGCGTGTCGTAGTCGGTGCCGAACACGCTGAGCGCGTCGCGACGGCCGGTAGCGGCCTGGATGGCGAGCGGGATCAGGTGTGTCTCCGGATCGTGGGCCTCGCCGATCTCCGCCTCCGCATCGGCTCCGGCCACGTTGAAGTAGCGGAACGAGACGCTGCGCAGGCCATGCGCGGCGCGGAAATCGGCGAGCATGCGCTCCACTGCCGCCTTGGATCCGCCGTAGGCGTTGAGGGGGGAGAAGGTCGTGGTCTCCGCAGGACGGTCACACTCGCCATAAACGGCGCAGGTGGAGGAGAAGACAATTTTTGCGATACCTGCGGCCGTCATCGCCTCGAGCAACGTCAGAGAGCCGCCGACATTGTTGCGCCAGTAGAGGCCGGGCTTCCGCGTTGCCTCGCCCACATTCGACAGGGCCGCGAAGTGGAGCACGGCATCGGGTTTCCACTCCGCCAGCACCTGATCGAGGCGGCTGCGGTCGGTGAGGTCCCCCTCCTCCAGCGGGCCGAAGCGAACGGCGTCCCGCCAACCGGTCGACACGTTGTCATAGGTCACGGGTAGGTGGCCGGCCTTTTTCAAGGCCTTGCACGCGTGGGAGCCGATGTAGCCAGCCCCCCCTGTCACCAGAATTGTCGCCATCTTACCTCCCGCGGAGACCACGCCACCACCACGCAGAAAAAGCTCAATCCGTGGCCGCGAGATCTACGATTACCGCCCATGCCCAGCAATGACGACCCGGACTGTGGCGAGGCAGATGCGAAGATCAAGAAGAGCGTCCATGCGATTGCAGTACTCAACATCCAGAACGACCCGTTGTGCATAGCTCAAGGCGTTGCGCCCGCTTACCTGCCAGAGCCCTGTCAAACCTGGTCGCACCGAAAGGTAAAGGGTGGCGGCGCGGCCGTAGCGCGGCAGTTCGTCCAAGCAGACCGGCCGCGGGCCGATCAGACTCATATCACCGCGCAGAACGTTCCAGAATTGCGGAAGTTCGTCGAGCGAGTACTTCCGCATGATGCGACCGATAGGCGTTATCCTGGGATCATATGCCAGCTTTCGCACATTTCGCCACTCGGCAGCGGCAGCCGGGTTCCCCTTCAGATGCTTTTGGAGCGCGTCATTGGCGTCCACGCGCATGGACCGGAACTTCCAGCATTTGAAGACCTTACCATCCCGACCCACCCGGTCGTGTCCGAAGAGTCCGCGGCCGCCATCGAGCCGCGCGAGCGCCCAAAGGAGCAGCATGATGGGGCTCAGGATCAGGAGAGCCGCGGAGGCGCCTGCGATATCCAGCAGGCGTTTGCCGAGGCGAGGATAGGAGAGCAGGGAAGACGACGCGCGACTTGGACGCTTTGGTCTTCGCAGAGACCGGCCCGGAGTCGCCGGAGCATATGATGCAGGAGTTGGCGAAACATGTAGACCCATATTCTTATCCAGCTGTGGAGCATCGCCGGTTGACGCCGAGGCGCGGGCTCACATCGATCCCGACGGCTTGAAGCGCGGACCCAGCGTGCCGGCCCAAAGACTGGCAGCAGAAAGATCATGTCACTCTAAATAACGGGTGAAGATATCGGCTTGATATGCTTAATGATTCCCTAAGTCCCGCCGGCGCGTTTAGAGGTTTCGTTAACGATACCTATACCCTGTCATACACGTCCTCATACCGGATGATATCGTCCTCACCGAGATAGGCGCCCGTCTGAACCTCGATCAGGACCATCGGCACGCGGCCCGGGTTCTCGAGCCGATGGACCGTCCCGAGCGGGACGAAGACCGACTGATTTTCTGTGAGCAGATGCTCGTCGTCGCCCACACGCACCTTCGCCGTGCCTGAGACGACCACCCAGTGCTCGGCGCGGTGGACATGCGACTGCAGGCTCAACGTCGCCCCCGGCCGTACCACGATGCGCTTCACCTGGAAACGGTCGCTCATCACCAGCGTCTCGAACCAGCCCCAGGGGCGGTGATGCTTCGGATGCTGGGTCGCCTGAGCGGCTCCCTTCGTCTTCAGCGCATCCACCGCACGTCGCACCTCCTGCGCACGATCGGCGTCGGCGACGAGCACGGCGTCGGAGGTGGCGACCACCAGCATGTTCTTGAGCCCGAGGCCGACGACCTCCTGCGTGGGATCCTCGGCGCGCAGCAACGTGTCGGAGCAATCGATCGCGGTTGCCGCACCCGAGGTGACGACACCCGTCTCATCGGGTCCCGCCTCGCGCCACACCGCATCCCAACCGCCGAGGTCGGACCAGTGCCCGGCCCAGGGCTGCACATAGAGCCGCTCGGCCTTCTCCATGACCGCGTAGTCGATCGAGATATCCTCCGCCTTCGCCCACGCCTCCGCATCGAGGCGGTGGAAGTCGAGGTCGGGCTGGACGTGGCCCACCGCATCGCGCACCGGCGGCATCAACTGAGGCGCGTGTTTCTCGAAAGCCGCGATGATCGCGCGGACGGAGAACAGGAACACGCCGGCGTTCCACAGATACCCACCGTCGGCGAGCATTCGCTCCGCCGTCTCGAGGTCAGGCTTCTCCACGAAGCGGCGCAGGGGGGCGGGGCCCTTCGCATCGGATGCGGCCTCGGGTTCCAGCCAGCCATAACCGGTCTCAGGCCGCGTGGGCACGATGCCGAAGGTGACGATGCCATCCTCCTGCGCCGCGGGCACGGCGGACAGGACGGTCTGGCGGAACCCCTCGGGATCGCGGATCTCGTGATCCGAGGGTGCGACCAACATCAGGCCATCGGGATCGGTCCGCTCCAGCCACAGCGCCGCGGCCAGCACCGCAGGCGCCGTGTTGCGCGCGGCGGGCTCGATCAGGATCGTCCCGCCCTCGATCCCGATCGCGCGGAGCTGCTCACCGACGATGAACCGGAACTCCTCCCCGGTGACGGCCAGCGGCGGCGCGAAACCGGGGGCGGAGAGGCGGCGGGCCGACGACTGGAACAGGCTTTCGGGTCCGGTCAGCGGCGCGAACTGCTTTGGATAGGATCGCCGCGACAAGGGCCAGAGCCGGGTGCCCGAGCCACCGCAGAGCAGGACGGGTGTGATCGTCGGCGTCGTCATGAAGCATCCCTCCTGGCCGCGCGGCACAGACACCGCGTCTGCCGGAGGTACGCCGGGCGCCGCCTCAGGCGCAAGCACTCGATAGGTAGAAGGCTTTCGTTAACCAGTGGGGACCCAAAAAAGCGCCCCGCTGCGTGTGTTCCGCGAGCGGGGCGAGGGAGTGGCCGGCCCCAGGACAGGAAGGCCGGCTCTGGAGATCGGTTGCGACGCTCAGGGCCGCTGGCCCGCGTCGCGCCCCTGGGGCCAGGTCACCAGGTCGCCGGGGTTGCCCCCGAAGCTCGCGAGGCGCACCTCGACGCCGTCCTGGGCGGAGGCGAACAGCGAGGCGGGGGTGCTCTGCGCCCCGGCGGCGGTGGCGATCCCGGCCAGCGCCAGGGTCAGTACGGTCAGAAAACGCGTGGTTCGGGTCATGTCATCCTCCTTCGGCTCGCCGGAGAGGCGCGTCGCGCCACCCGGCATCGGCCCCGGAGGGTCCGCCGGGCCGGAGCATTCTCCGGCCGGGCGGGCCTTGGGGTCAGGATCAGTTGGCGTTGCGCTCGTGGTAGGAGTTGCGCACGCCCTCGTTGTCGAGGCGGCTGGCCGCGATGGCGAGCTCACCGAGGGTCATGGTCTCGGCCACGGCCGGGTCGATGCCGAGCGAGCGGGCATAGCCGGCCTTGTCGGCGAGCACCGGGGTGGCGAGCAGGGCAGCGACGGTGGCGGCGAGTGCGATGGTACGGGTCATGGTCTTGGTCCTTTGTCTGGGGCGGCGCGCGTTTCGCCGCCGATGCACCCGAGATGGGCAGGGGGACGTGGCGTCAGTAGGGGCGGAAGCGGAGGCACAGTGTTCTGCGAACGTGAACAGTCACGCAGAAATCACATCTATTGAACGAACCCGTGACCAACGGTCTCGTAAACTCCCGCTTGTCGGCCCCAAGACCCTTGCCGTATCAGAGGCCTTTATTCGCAAGGGAGCATCCGTATGCGCATCGCCGTGATCGGCACCGGCTATGTCGGCCTCGTCTCCGGCATCTGTTTCTCGGATTTCGGCCACGAGGTCGTCTGCGTCGACCGCGATGCGGGCAAGATCGAGAAACTGCGCGCCGGCGACGTGCCGATCTACGAGCCCGGCCTCGATGCGCTGATGGAAAAGAACGTGGCGGGCGGCCGCCTAAGCTTCACCACCGATCTCGGCAGCGCAGTGGCCGCAGCCGACGCCGTCTTCATCGCGGTCGGCACGCCGACGCGGCGCGGCGACGGCCACGCGGATCTCACCTTCGTCAATGCCGCTGCCAAGGAGATCGCGGAGCACCTGTCCGGCTACACGGTCGTCGTGACCAAATCGACGGTCCCCGTCGGCACCAACCGCGCCGTCGCCCAGATCATCCGCAAGGCCAACCCGCAAGCCGAGTTCGACATTGCCTCCAACCCCGAGTTCCTGCGCGAAGGGGCGGCGATCGAAGATTTCATGCGCCCCGACCGCGTCGTCGTGGGGGCGGAGACCGAGCAGGCGCGCGAGGTCATGGCCGCGATCTACAGTCCGCTGTCCCTCCGCGACGCGCCGGTGATCTACACCGATCTCGAATCGGCGGAGATGATCAAGTACGCCGCCAACGCCTTCCTCGCGACCAAGATCACCTTCATCAACGAGATCGCGGGCCTCTGCGAGCGCACGGGTGCCAACGCGAAGTCCGTGGCGCGCGGCATGGGCCTCGACAGCCGGATCGGGCCGAAGTTCCTCAACGCGGGGCCGGGCTATGGCGGCTCCTGCTTTCCGAAGGATACCCGCGCACTCGCCCGGATCGGGCAGGAGCACGCCCACCCGATGCGCATCGTGGAGACCGTGATCGACGTCAACGAGGCGGTGAAGCGCCGGATGATCGACAAGGTGCTCGACCTCGTTGACTACGAGGCGACGGGCAAGCGCATCGCCGTTCTCGGCGTGACGTTCAAGCCCGACACCGACGACATGCGCGAGGCGCCGTCGCTCGCCGTCGTCCCCGCCCTGATCGGCGCCGGTGCCGAAGTGCACGTGGTCGATCCCGAGGGGCGCAGCGAGGGCGAGCGGCTGCTGCCGGGCGTGACGTGGCATGAGGATGCCTATTCCGCAGCTAAAGGCGCCGACGCCGTCGTCATCCTCACCGAGTGGAACCAGTTCCGCGCCCTCGACCTGCGCAAGCTCAAGGAGATCATGCGCACACCAAAGCTCGCCGACCTGCGCAACATCTACGGCCCCGACCAGGCCGCAGCCGCCGAGTTCGACTATGTTGGAATCGGCTTCGGCAACAGCTAGGGGCCGCACCGCGGTCCCGCCACGGGCGGTGGCCGTCGTAACCCCTCCTTAAGGATACCGCCGCTATCACGGGCTGCACAGTGAGTGTGTCAGCCTGGGGTGTTTCGACGTGTCCTCTCTCGTCCTGCCGGACCTTATCATCGCCGGGGCCCCGAAATCGGGCAGCACGTCGCTCTTCCGATGGCTGAGCGATCATCCCGATGTGGTGGGCTCGCTGGAGAAAGAGACCTACTTCCTCGTCGATCCCGGCTCGCATATGCATCGCCCGGATCGGCATGTCTCCCGAGGCCTGGAAGGCTATGCCAACCTGTTCCCGACGGACGCCAATGACGGACGCGTGCGGGTGGAGGCGACGCCGGCCTACATGGTTCACGAGACCGCCCGGGCGGCGGTCCAGGACATGCCCTCGAAGCCCCTCGTGCTTTTCATCCTTCGTGAGCCGGTAGCGCAGATCAAATCCAGCTACGACTATTTCCGGAACAATTGGCACTGGATTCCGCCAGGGATGCGGTTCGACGAGTGGGTTGGGACCACGTCGGGGCCAGCCGCCTTCCGCGGAAACGAGCTGGCAGGCGATCCGATGGGAACCGCCAACTACGTTCACCACCTGCGCGCCTGGCGCGATGCTGTCGGTGCCGAGCGCATGATCGTCTGCCTGTTCGAAGACATGCGCACCAACCCGAAGGCCTTCATGAGGTCGCTCGCCGAACGCCTCGGTATCTCACCAAGTCACTACGACAGTTATCATTTTCCTATCGAGAACGAAAGTTATGCGGTCCGCAGCCACGCTCTTCAGCGCGTGAATATTGCCCTGCGCCAGCGACTGCCAAAGGGCGCGGTCTACAATGCGATCCGCACCGTCTACCGCGCGTTTAACACGACGCCCGCCACACGGCTGGGCTCTGAGGCGGCGGCTAGGACGCTGAAGGAGAGGTTCGCGGCTGAGAACGCCGCACTCGCACAGGAGTTCGACCTCGACCTGTCGCCCTGGAGGGAAGCAAATGCCTCCTGACGGCGCCAACCTCGATCAGCTTCGCGCTGTCGATCTGGACAGTGCGGTAGAGGGAAACCAAGCCAGCACGAAAACCTCCCCGCATGGGGATTCGCGTCCCCTTCTCAAGATTGGAGGGGAGGTCATCTCCACGGTCGGCGCGAATATCGCGTTCGTCCTGTCTCAGTTCATCGTGCTCTGGCTGATCGCGCGATTCTCCGATCTGGAAACGGTGGGGCAGTTCGGCCTCGCAATGGCGATTCTTCAACCCGTGTTCGTACTTGGCCGCATGGGATTACGTTGCGGCCACGCGACGGAAATCGAACAGACCTACGCGCTTTCGACCTATCTGCGGCTCTCCTTGATGCTGGCCGTCGCCTCGTCAGTGCTGTGTTTGGCAGCTCTGGCGAGTTTCCGGCCAGACATCGTGGCACTGGCCTTCCCACTCGCAGTCGCGAAGGCTGTGGAGCTCGTCAGTCTCACGCTATACGGCGCCTTCCAACGGAGCGGTGCATTGGGCCACATGGCCCGATCCCTGGTCCTACGATCGGTCGCAGGAACAGGTCTGTTCGCCATCCTCCTTCTCTACGGGACAGACGTCGAGGCCGCTCTCTGGGCTCAGCCACTGATCTGGCTGCTCGTCTTTCTGCTCCATGACATGCCCGCGCGCCCGCGAGAGGGGTCACTACGGCCATCGCTGCGGGCGCATGGTGTCCTGAGGCTGCTGCGCACAAACAGTTCTCTCGGCCTCGGCCAGTTCCTGAGCGTGCTGCAGATGAGCGTGCCCCGCATTCTGATCGAAGTAATGATCGGTAGCGCAGCACTCGGGCTCTTCACTGTCATCGCCTACCTGCAGCAAGCAGCGATGACAGTGTTCGACGCAGTCGGGCAGGTTATCACGCCCCGGCTCGCCCGATATTGGTATGCGGGTCAACGCGCCGCGTTCGGTCAAATGCTGCGCAGCCTGATGGCCCTCGCGGCGGCGTGCTCTCTACTCGGAGGCGCTCTGGGATTGGCTCTGGGCCCGACCATGCTGGAGATCGCGTTCGGCCCGGACTTCGCAGACGCAGGTGCCCTGCTGAAATGGGTGCTGCTCACCATTGGCCTCCGACTTCTATCGGCCATTGCGCAATCCGGCCTCCTGTCCCGGCGTGCCTTCCAAACTTTCGGCACGCTGCAAGCGACGCTCTTCACCCTGTCTATCCCGTGCACACTGACCCTCATCCACGTCGGAGGACTAGCCGGCGCAGGCATTTCGCTCGCCCTGATGGCCGCGATCCGGCTCCTGCTCCTGCTCTTCCTGCTGCGCCAGACGGATCGTATCGATGCGTGACCGCGAACTCCTGCTCGTTACCGGAGCACCGCGCAGCGGAACGACGCCCGTCGGCAACACGCTCGCGCTCACCCGTGGATCCGGCTCATTCTACGAACCACTCGGCCCAACGGGACTCAGGCGCATCCGAAACCGTTTCCCGATGCGAACCACGGGCGACCTCGATGATGCAGAGCTGACTATGGCACTTGAGGACATCAGTACTCTCCGCGGTGCACTCAAGACCCAGACCCGGGAGGGCCAGCGGCCAACCGCACGTAGCGTCATCATCGGCAGCCGAACGCTTCACAGCCGCCGCATGGCGGCGCTGACGCCGGGGCTGCGCCGGATCATCTGGAAGGATCCACACGCTATAATGCTGGTGCCTGATCTTCTTGCTCGCCGCATTCCTTGCGTCGTAACGGTCCGCAGCGCCCCCGCACACGCGGCGAGCTACAAACGGCTCGGCTGGATCTCCCGTGCCGCCGAGATCTACCCACGCTGGTCCGCGCGCTTCGGCCGCGATCCCGTCATCGAACTGGCGCTGAAGACTGCAGCGACGGATATCGTCACATCCGCCGCCGTCCTCTGGCGCATGTGCTACCGGGCCGTGCTCTCAACTGCACCGGCGCCGAGACTGCACATAGTCCACGCGACCGAGCTAGAGCAGGACGAGGTCGGCACCTATCGACGCCTGCTACAGGAGCTGGGTCTCGACTGGTCACCGAGGCTGACACGCCATTTCGCTGAGCGGAACAAGGCAAACGGGGCCCCTCTGCCCTCTCCACGGCGAACGCATGACTGGTCCCGTTCCGTAGCGGCGGCAAACACCTATTGGCAGGATGTTCTGACCGAGGAGGAGATCATCCGAGTCCTTGAGTTGACCTATGACGTGGACACCGCCTTGACGGCGCGCATACCGGCGGCTGCCTGATGACAACCGACTTCGATACCGTTGTCATCGTGAACGATCATGCCGCCGTTACGGGTGGGCAGGCGCGCGTGGCCATCGACGCGGCCTGTGGCCTCGCGCAAGCCGGTAAGCGCGTCCACTACTTCGCCGGTGCGGGACCCGTGGACCGCGACCTGCAGGCGGCCGGTGTAGAGGTCACGTGTCTGAACCGCCCCGGCATGCTGGACAATCCGTCGCTACTCGATGCGATGACGTCAAACCTCTGGAGCCGAGGCGTCGCCCGTGCGCTCACTAGCCTGCTTGAAAGATGCGAGCCGAAACGCACGATCGTACACACTCATGGTTGGGCGAAGTCGCTGACACCGTCGATCGCGCCTGTGATCGCGCAGTCCGGCCATCGGCATATCTACACCATGCACGAGTACTTCCTGGCCTGTCCCAATGGCGGCTTCTTCGACTTCCAAGCTGGCGAGATCTGTCAGCGCCGCGCGCTCAGCCGAAGCTGTTTGGCCACGCACTGCGACGCGCGCGCCCGCAGCCACAAGGCGTGGCGCGCGACCCGGACGGCAGCGCTGCGCCATGTCGCGAGATGGCCTCGGGCCTTGCGCGATGTCATCTGCATTAGTGAGACGCAGCGGCGCGTGATGGCGCCCTATCTCAGACCAGATGTCCGGTTGCACCACGTTCCCAACCCCATCGCGCTACCACAGGCTCCGCGGGCAGAAGCGGAACACAGCGATGTCCTCCTCTTCGTCGGTCGTCTGTCCCCGGAGAAGGGTGCCGTTCTCTTCGCCAAAGCGGCGCGGCAGGCAGGCATCCATGCCAGGTTCGTCGGTGACGGTCCCGAGGCGGAGATTGTCTGTCAGATCCTCCCGGAGGCCGAGTTCACTGGCTGGCGCGATGCCGCCGGCGTAGCTGAACAAATGCGCATCGCCCGCGCGCTCGTGTTCCCGTCGCTCTGGCACGAATGTCAGCCCCTCGTACCGATGGAGGCTCTGGCCCACGGCCTTCCCGTCATCTGCGGCGCCTGGAATGCAGCCTGCGAGGCCATACCCGATGGCGCCGGCCTCATCCTGCAGGACCGTTCGCCAGCCGCATGGGCCAACGCACTTGCCTCACTCGCGCGCGACGATGCCGCCGTGACCGATATGAGCATGAGGGCACACGCCAACAGAAACCAGTTTGCAACATCATTGTCGGATCACGTTGGCGAGCTGTGCCACATCTACGGAAATCTCCCAAGCTGATGGAGACGCGGCGTCCCCACACCTTCGTACTGGCCATGCTGGCGACAATGGGTGTCGCGTGGATCGGCGTGGCACGCGTGGCGGGCATCGATATCGAACTGCCGGCAATCGGTGCCGCGCTGACGACCTTCGCAGGCGGTCTCCACATCTTAAGAACGGAGCGCCTTCACTTCACACCGTATTACGTAGTTTACCTCGCGCTGACATTCCTGATCTGCGTAGCCTTGGCCGTGCGCGGCGACTCGGGAATGGCGATCGTCGCGGTCAGAAACCTCGTCTACATCCTGGCCACGCTCTGCCTCTACAACATGCTCGACACCGCTCAGCTTCGCAGCCCACGCATGTTCTTAGCCATCGTAGGCGGAATCGCGATTTGCGTGCTCTATTCTGCCATCGCGGCGGAGATCGATATCCTCGACGGGATCATTGGTGCGATCTCGGGTCAGTACGCGTTCCAGTACGTGAACTTCAACTTCTGGCGGCCCCTGTTCAATTTCCACTCGAACTCGCTGGACACCCTTGGCTACGCGGTATCCTCAGTGAACCAGATCAGCCGCGCAGTGAGCGTTGCAGTAGCACTTCTGCTGATCTCCCGCGCCCCCTTGTCGCCATCGGGGACTGCCGTCGTGGCCGTCGCCGTCGCGACGCTCGCGATCAACTCGACAGCCTACCTCCTCTTCCTCCTGACGCTGGCGTTCTGCCTCTTCGCCATTTTTGTCTATCGAAGCGCAGCATGGGCTTTGACCGCCGGGTTGGTTGGGCTCATCGTCGCTCTGACGGTCGTCGATAGCGGCTTCGTCGATCGGATCCTGGCGGGAGACATCTACTCGAGGTCATCGCGCATCGCGCAGTATCTCGGCTCCCTTTCTGACATCGATAGCAGCATCCTGCTTGGCTCAAGCCTCACGACCTACGGCGGACATGTTGTCCACAACTTCTTCCTCTTCAGCGGGCTGACGTTGGGGCTGCCAGGGCTGGTGCTGGCGAGCGCGCTCTACATCTTGGTTCTGAGGCTCGCCATCCTGCACTGTATGCAACTGATGAAGACGGGTGATCGCATGTCCGCGTTTGTGGTGCTCTGCTGCACGATCTTCCTTATTCGGATCACCTTCGGCGGGGCAGGCGGCTTTGCCGATCTGCCCTCACATGCTGCCATGGCCTTTGCCATGATTGCACACCGTGAGATGCGGACCGCTACCGATCCCGTGCCCGCAAAAGACGCACGTAAAGCGCGTCGAGGTCGGCGTTCATTCTCTGCGACGTGAAGCGCTCTTCGTAGCTGGCGCGCGCGCGTCGCCCCTGCGCCCTCCAGTCCTCGACCGACTGCGACAGGAGGGTCGCGCGAAACGCCTCCGCCGAGAGGTCCGCGACGATCCGCCCCTCGACCCCGTCGCGCACCAGTTCTGGCGAGTTCGCGGCGTCGGAAATCAGAACGGCGGTGCCGGCCCGGAATGCCTCCAGCGCCGACATGGGGAGGCCCTCCCACCGCGACGGCAGGACAAGGATATCGGCAGCAGCAAGGCACGCGTGCACTCCCTCCCGCGAGATCCAGCCGAGGCAACTTACATTCGGCGTATCCGAAAGGATCGAGCCATCGGGTGCCGCGCCGATAAGCGTGAGATGCGCACGGTCCGGTGGAAGAGAGCGCATCATCTCGAGCGCAATTTCCGGGGCCTTCTGCCGCACGAGACGGCCAACGAAAACGATTTCGAGCCGATCGGACAGGCGCGGCGGAGCAAGTTTCACGGGCCGGTCCGCAATCGAGTTCAGGATCACGGTGTCGGACCGACTGCGGATCCCGCGGGCGCGAGCCGCGTCGCGTTCGGAGGTCGAGACGAGCACCATCGCGTCGGTCGAAGGGGCAAGATGGCGCTCCAGCCAAACGGCGGCGCGCACAGCGGAACGCCCGCTCCACCCTTGGACATCACGGCTGAAGGCCCAGCCGTGCGGGCAGTACACACGCGCTGCGTCGCAGCGCCCACCGAGGCGGCCGAGAATACCGGCAAATGTCGAATGCAGGTGCTCGATATCCGGTCGAAAAACGGCCCGGGCTCCCTGAAGAGTGCGCCAGGCGCGCAGAAGGCTGGTTGCAGACCGATCGCTGCTTGGAAAGGTGAAAAGGCGCGCCGCGCGTAGCGGCGAAGCCTTCGCGAGCTGGTCTTCGGGCACAACCAGCGCGACGTTCTCTGCACCCCAGCGCGCGATCTGATGCGGAACAATCTCCTCGATGACACTGCCTACGCCAGCGTGCAGCACTTGTGACATGTGGAGCGCTTTCACGTCAGCCCTCACCAACGGACTGGCGCGAAACAGATGTATCAGCCTTTCTCAGCGACCTAATAACCAAAGCTGACCTGCGAGGAATTTCTCAAACACTACAAATCAGTATGATGCAGAGGTTAATGAATAACTAAATCAAGAATATAAATTCTGAGACTGGGAATCTGATATTTACAGTTATTTAACGATAACACCTCAGAAGAGCTTCAAGATATGAACGCAACGGGAGACATTCAAATATGCTTGCCGGGTTGAAGTTTCATGCGTCTTTCGGCCTTTACGCTCTCTGCATTACCGCGCTGACGGCGTGCAACTCGTTGCCTGATCGGCCGTTTTTCGAGGCAAGCCTGTCGGTTGGCGATGCCAATCGCATCCTGCGCAGTTCGGACAACGAACCGCAGCGCGCTTACGCCGTAAGGCAGCTGGATCAAGCCGCGCAGCAAGGTGATGAGCGCGCAGCGCGCATCCTTGCACGCCACTTCCGGCGTGGGCCCGACATCAACCAAGATCTCGCGCGTGCGGCAGAGTACCAGGAAATGCTCTTGGCGGCCGGGCACGAGGACGTTCGGTCGTCTCTGGCGCGTCTGTACCTGACGGAAGCATCGCCCGCCTACAATCCGATCCGGGGACGCGAGCTGCTTGACGCCGCAGCGCAGGATGGAGATGCCGCGGCCGCACTCCAACTCGCTCGTCTCCTCGACGCTTCCGATCCAAATCGGGCCATTGGGATCCGGGAGGACCTTGCAACGCGGGGAGACGCCGAGGCCCAGCTCGAGCTCGCCACGCTTCTAGTGGATCCGAGCAGCGTGGCTTTCGATCCGGAGCGAGGCCTCGCGCTCTACGAACAGCTCGCACGATCCGGCAATGGCCGGGCGCTCTTTGCCCTCGGCACGATCTACCGCAAGGGTGAGATCGTCGACCGGGACCTCCGTCGGTCACTCTCCTATTTCGAGCGTGGCGTCGTTGCCGGAGATCGGCGATCGACGCTCCAATTTGCCCTCGCACTCTTCAATGGTCGGGGGATCGAGACGTCCGAAGCGCGCGGCCTCGCGATGATCGAAGACCTGGCGGAACAGGGCTCCGGCGCCGCGCTTTGGCATCTGGGCCGATTGGCACCGCGTCGCTACACCATTCTGGTGCAGGACACGCTCTTCTCTGAGCAGTTCTACGCTGGTGACGTTCACGGTGTCTTCGACACCAACACGTTGATTGCCTTCGAGAGCTTCTGCGCTGCCCGCTCTGTGAACGCGACCTGCGCGATCGAGCCATTTGCGAGGGAGGCGGCGAATGCCGTCGCCGCTGCGCGCCGCTGATCTGCTCAACGCCTGCGGCGCCATCAACGAAATCAAAGCGGGTCGATTAAAGCCGCGTCCACAGCCTCCACCGTCGTGCCCAGAAAAATCATCTGGTCACTCCCGGCAGTGACCTCAACGTCGTCGCCGTTCTGGAGCAGTGAGACGCTATCCCGCGCCATGCCGAGCTGAACGATGTCGAGCCCCATTTCGAAGTCGGTCACGGTGTCTTGCCCGGTCCCGATCTCAAAAACAAATGTGTCGGTACCACTACCACCGGTGAGCATATCGAAGCCGCTGCCGCCGATCAGAGTATCCAGCCCATTGCCGCCGAGCAGAACGTCGTCGCCGTCCCCACCGTCCAACAGATCTGCGCCGTTCATGCCCTCCAACCGGTCGAAGCCGCCGGATCCGAAAAGCGAGTCATCGCCGAGACCACCTCTCAGCGTATCGTTGTCCGCGCCGCCATCCAGCGTATCGCCATCGTCGCCACCAAGGAGGAGATCATCTCCCGCGCCACCGTGCAGCGTGTCGAAACCGCCCTCCCCGCGCAGCGTGTCATTGCCATCGCCACCGTCGGCGAAATCGTTGCCGAGCTGACCGTTGAGCGTATCCGTACCACCCTCGCCGAACAGCATGTCGTCGTCATCGACACCTTTCAGCGTGTCGGCGCCTTCACCGCCGAACAGGCTGTCATTGCCTTCGCCGCCAAGCAGGAAGTCATCGTCTTCCTCGCCATAGAGCGTGTCGGCGCCCGCATTCCCGAACATCCGGTCGTTGCCGAAGCCGCCAAAGCCCGTGTCATCACCGTCCTGGCCCTGGATCCGATCGTCGCCGAGCCCCCCGATCATCTGATCGTCGCCCAAGCCGCCGGAGATCGTGTCGCGTCCCTCGCCGGCGTCCAGGACGTCGTTCCCGTCGCCACCCGCGAGACTGTCGACGTCGTCACCGCCGTACAGAGTGTCGGCCCCGTTGTCGCCAAACAGTGTGTCGTTGCCCGCATCGCCATAGAGCACGTCGCCGTCCTCGCCACCGCGCAGCTCGTCACCCTGGTTGCCACCGCGAAGCGTGTCCTGCCCCGCATTGCCGATGAGCGTGTCGAAGCCGGAAGCGCCTTCGATGGAGTCGTTGCCCTCGCCCCCAAGAGCGTAATCGCTCTGCAAACCGCCTTTGATGGTATCGTCACCATCATTCCCGCGGAGATCGTCGTCGCCCTCGCCGCCGATCAGCAGGTCCGCGTCATTGCCACCGCGCAGGGCGTCGTTACCGCTCCCCCCATCGAGGACGTCGTTGCCTGCCCCGCCTTCGAGCAGGTCTGGGTCGGCACCGCCGTTCAGCGTATCATCCTCAGTGCCACCGCGGAGGGTATCGGCGCTGCCGCTGCCTTCCAGCATGTCGTCGCCCGTGCCGCCATCCAACACGTCCGATCCGGCGCCACCCTGCAACGTGTCGTCTCCGGCAATGCCGCTCAACGTGTCGCCTGCATCGGAAGCTGTGAGGGTATTGGCACCGCCATTGCCGGTCAGCGTAATGGCCACTTCGGCCATCGACACAACGTTCTCTACCTCATCAGGCAGGATGAAGTCGATCGAGGTCTGGACAGTGTCAGTGCCACCACCCGCCGCCTCGTCAATGATCTCACCTGCCTCGCCGATGACGTAGGTGTCATTATCTGCGCCACCATTGAGCGTGTCTACGGCACCATCGACACCACCAATCAGGCTGTCATTCCCGCCGTCACCGAAGACTTCATCGGCTCCAAAGCCGCCTTCGAGCGTATCATTGCCTTCGCCCCCCACAAGCGAGTCATCCTGACCTCCCGCGGCGAAACGATCGGCGCCATTGGAACCCACATAATCGAAGCGCATCTCGTCGAAGAGCAGGGCCAGCGGCGCCTCGTTGCCTTGCGCCGCACTGCTGAGCGCCGCTCTCAGCTCACCCCGGCTGACCCAAAGTCCCTGCATAGATAGAACGGTTTGCTCGGCTCCAATACTGCCCCGCAGAAAGGTGAGACTGGTCACGGTTCCCTGCGTCAGATCCGTGCTGTCGAAGCCCGTTCCAGTGACGAGTGCCGCCAGACCGGAGTCGTCCGTTGCGTCGTAGCGCACAGTGCCGCCGTCGATCTCAGTCTGGCTCGCGGTGTAGAGCGCCGAGACGAACAGCGTATCGATGTCCTCAGGCAGCGACTGCCGGGCCGTCACATGGAACGGCGCCTGCGGCTCGACATAACTATCATTGTTGAATGTGATCACCGGGCTCACGGACGGCGCATAAACCTTGGAGTTGTCAGACTGCACAAGCTCGCCGTCTGGGTCGATCACGTAGAAGATCGTGTAGTCCCCGGGCGGCACATCCGTGGGCGGCGCGAAGGTAAGAGGCGCGTCCTGCGACTCCGACGGCTCGATCTCGCCCAGCACGAGACGCCCGATCTCGTAATCGCCCGAGTCCCAGCGGCTGTCCGGCGACAGGAACAGCACCACCGCGGTACCCGCCGGCGCGACGCCACCACCGAAGTTCCCCACGCCGATCGTGACAGTGGTCTCCTCACCCGCCGTCAGGTCGTCCACGCGGGACAGGCTCGTCAGTCCGAGATCCGGCAGGAAGGATTGCCGCAGCTCCGCGATACTCATCGCACCGTCGCTGAAGACAACGGTGTCGATGCCGGAGAAGACGACCTCGCCCTCCACGGCGCCACCGCCCTGCCCGGTGAGGATCAGGCCATCGCGTCCCGTGCCGACCGCGGCCAGGTAATCGCTCCGCGCGCCCGTCAGCATCAGGATGTCATCGCCCGTGCCGCCGTCGACAGTCGCATCGCCAGCACCCGGATCGAAGTAGTCGTTCCCGTCCCGTCCGTGGAGCCCGTCATGGCCGAGGCCGCCAGTCAGCACGCTGTCGCTGTCGATGGCGATCAGGATGTCGTCGCCGGAGGTCCCATCGATCTCGAAACCGTTGTTGGGATTGAAACCGAACTGGATCCCGTCGAACCCGCTCGCCGGGCCATAGATCTGCTCCAGCGCGGCGATGTCCATCGGGGCAAGCGTCGTCCGCGCCGGTCCCGAATGGTTGTAGCTCATGATGGTCGTGTCGGTGTCGAAGTCCGGGTTGGAGCCGCTGCCCTCCGGATGCTCGAGGCCCAGCGCGTGGCCCAGCTCGTGCAGCAGCGTCTGGAAGTTCTGCGTGCCTGGGCTGTAGTCCTGACCGAACCCGACCGTCATCGCGAGCACACCATTGGACGAGATCTCGCGGTAGATCAGCTCGCTTTCATCCACGACCCGCGGCAGGTTGGCGAGGCCCGTCGTCGGCGACAGGTCGTTCGTGTTCATCACCCGGATCATCGCATCGTCAGGGTCGTCCACCTCGACAAACCGCACACCGGCAACAGCCTCGAACACCGCCAACGCCGATCTGAAATCGTCCCGCTGTTCCGCCGTAAACGCGCCGAAGCTCGTCACCTCCTGCGGCGCGCTCGGGAAGTAGGTGGCAAAGTCGCTCGCAACAAAGCTGTAGGACACGAAGACCGGCGCACCGTCGCCGACCATGGCGTTCCAGCGCTCATCGAAGCCTGCAAGAATAGGGGACGGATCGATCGTCTGTGGCATCGGCGGGTCTCGTCTTCGTTCGGCATCGGAAAGCTGCGCGCGGAACGTTGACCGAGAAAGCTCAACAACCCGTTGAGATCAGAGCCGCAAGTCTATTCAAACGATCCCCATCGGCCTCTTGACTTGACCACCCGTGCGCGAGACCCAAGGGCAGCGAGGGGGCAGAGCATGTCGAACGATCCGGCCATTCAACCCGTGGGCTCCTTTGGAGAGGGCGGGCCGCTTCTGCTCCGCCCGACCCGCCATGGCGATGCGCGCGGCTGGTTCGTCGAGCGGTTTTCGGACGCGCGCTTTCGGGCTGAGGTCTTCGACACTGTCTTTGCCCAGGACAACCGCTCCTTCTCCGCCCGTATCGGAACCGTGCGCGGACTGCACTTCCAGCGCTCGCCCTTCGCGCAAGGTAAGCTCATCGACATCGCCGCCGGTGCGATATTCGACGCCATGGTGGACCTGCGCGAAGGCTCGCCAACCTATGGGCATAGCGCTCATGTCACGATCGACGCGGCCTCCGGCGCGCAAGTCTGGGTCCCGGCTGGCTTCGCCCACGGCTTCTGCACGCTCCAGCCCGACACCATCGTCGACTACAAGGTCACCGCCCGCTACGCGCCGGAGACGGAGGGCGGCCTGCGTTGGGACGATCCGGCACTCAGCATCCCGTGGCCCGACTGCGCGGACCCCGAAACGCTGACCGAGAAGGACCGCCGGTGGCCCGGTCTCGCCGACGTCGCACCGATGACGGCCACCGCATGAAGCGCGCGCTCGTCACCGGCGCCGCCGGCTTCATCGGCTCGGCTCTCGTCCGCCGCCTCCTCGCTGACGGCATCGCCGTGCTCAGCTTCGACGCGCTCACCTATGCCGGACGCCGCGCGTGGCTGGAGGGGCTCGACGGAGACCACACGTTCCGACATGCGGACATCCGGGATGCAGCGGCAGTCAGCGAGGCTTTGGACGAGTTCCGCCCCGACACCCTGTTCCACCTCGCGGCCGAAAGCCACGTCGACCGCTCTATCAGCGGCCCCGCGGCGTTCCTCGACACGAACGTGACCGGCACGCTGACCCTGCTCGAAGCCGTCCGGGCGCGCGGGAACGAGATCACCTTCGTGCACGTCTCCACCGACGAGGTTTTCGGCGACCTTGCGCCCGATGCGCGGCCGAGCCTTGGCAGCGCGCCCTACGCGCCGTCCTCGCCCTATGCGGCGTCGAAGGCCGCGTCCGACCACCTCGCGCGAGCGTGGCGGCGGACCTACGACACGCCGACGATCGTCACCAACTGCACCAACAATTACGGCCCGCGCCAGTATCCGGAGAAGCTGATCCCCGCGACAATCGCGCGGGCACTCGCCGGTCAGCCGCTCGCCATCTACGGCGCCGGCGATCAGATCCGCGACTGGCTGCATGTCGAGGACCACGCGAACGCGCTAGCGACCATCGGCTCGCAAGGTGCGCTGGGCGAGACCTACCTGATCGGCGCGCGGGCCGAGCGGCGCAACATCGACGTGGTCCAGCAGCTCTGCGCCATTCTCGACCGCCTGCGCCCGGGCGCAAAGCCCTACGCGAACCTGATCGAGCACGTCACCGACCGGCCCGGCCACGACAAGCGCTACGCCCTCGACCCAAGCCACCTCGAAGACGCCCTCGGCTGGCGCCCCCGCCACAGTTTCGAGGACGGGCTGGAGGCGACGGTGCGCTGGTATCTCGACCACCCGGAGGCGCTGAGCACATGAGCGGCCTCGCGATCGTGGTCATCGGGCGGTCAGGCCAGCTTGCCTTGGCCCTACAAGCCAATCCCGGCCCGCATCGCCTCATCCCGCTCAGCCGCCCACAGGTGGACCTCGCCGATCCCGGCAACCTGGAACCCGCCCTCCGCGCCGCGCAGCCAGACGTCATCATCAACGCCGCTGCCTACACCGATGTCGATGGCGCCGAGACCCACTCCGAACTCAACGCGGCCATCAACGCGGGCGGACCCGTCGCGCTCTCCACCATCGCGGCGGAGCTCGGCACACCGCTCATCCACATCTCCACCGACTACGTGTTCGACGGCACGCTCGGCCGCCCGCTGACCGAGGCGGACACGCCCAACCCGCTCTCCGCCTATGGCGAAGCGAAGCTGGCGGGGGAGGCACTGCTCGACGTCCACCCCAACGCCGCCGTCCTCCGCACCGCCGGGCTCGTCTCGCCCGCAGGCCGCAACTTCCTGACCACCATTCTGCGCCTCGCCCGGGATCGCGACAGCCTCAACATCGTGGCCAACCAGACCCTCACCCCGACGAGCGCCGACGACCTCGCCACCGCCGTGCTGAAGGTCGCGGAGAACCTTACCGCGCGCCCCGATCCGGACCTGCGCGGCATCTTCCATGCCGCGGGCGCAGGACCACTAAGCTGGGCTGACTTCGCTCGCGCCATCTTCGACGCCTCTGCCCGAGCAGGCGGGCCGACCGCCAACTGCCACGACATCCCCGCAGCCGACTGGCCGAGCCCGGCACAGCGCCCCGCCGACAGCCGCCTCGACAGCAGCCGCCTTGCGACGCACCATGGCGCCCGCCTCGCCGATATCCGGACGCGCCTCGATGACCTCGTGAGGCGTGCCCTGGTTGCCGAAAGGAAGACGACCCGATGAAAGGCATCATCCTCGCCGGGGGCACCGGCTCGCGCCTCTGGCCGATCACGCTGTCGGTCAGCAAGCAGCTTCTGCCGGTCTACGACAAGCCGATGATCTACTACCCACTAAGCGTTCTGATGCTGGCGGGCATCCGCGAGATCCTGGTCATCACCACGCCCGACGACCGCCCGGCCTTCGCCTCCCTCCTCGGCAACGGGCGTCGCTTCGGCATCTCCATCGAGTATGCGGAGCAGGCGACGCCGGCCGGGATCGCGGAGGCCTGCCTGATCGGCGCCGACTTCACTGCCGGCGAGCCCTTCGCCTTGATCCTCGGCGACAACCTCTTCTTCGGCCACGGCCTGCCGGAGCATCTGGACGCCGCGCGCCAGCAGGTCGAGACCCGGGGCGGTGCCGTCATCTTCGCCCACCGCGTCGCAGACCCCGAACGATATGGCGTGGTGACCTTCGATGAGACCGGGCGCGTGCTCACCATCCTCGAAAAGCCCGACCGGCCTCCGTCGTCGTTCGCCGTCACTGGCCTCTACTTCTACGATGGGGAGGCCGCCGCCCTGGCCGAGCGCCTGACGCCGTCCGCCCGCGGTGAGCTCGAAATCACCGACCTCAACCGCGCCTACCGCGACCGCGAGGCCCTGCATGTCCGCCAGCTCGGCCGCGGCTTCGCGTGGCTCGACACCGGCACGCCCGACAGTCTGCTGGAGGCGGGCGAGTTCGTCGCCACCCTCGAACGCCGCCAGGGCATCCGCATCTCCAGCCCCGAGGAAATCGCCTGGCGCCAGCGCTGGATCAGCGACGACGAGCTGCTGGCCACCGCCCGCGCCCTCGGCAAGGGCGGCTATGCGCAGTACCTCGCCGCGCTTCCAGACCAGTTGTGAGCCCATCGCCCAAAACCGCTGCCGAGGTGTGCGCTCAACCGCCGAGCGCCTCCTTGGGCAAGTGGTCAGTGAACCCAGCATCGACCAGAAGGTCCGCAGCAGCGGCCACCTCATCCGGCACAGCCACCGCGGTCTGAAACCCAAGCTCGGCATACGGACGGAAGCGCCGCAGATCGCCGACCATCTCGCAGATCAGCGCACGCTCGTCGTGATGCGGTAAAGGCTGATCCTCGTAAGCCGTCAGCGGCGCCGTGATCGCGGCTCGCACCTCCGGCCACTGCCGATCCATGGTCGCTCGACACCGCCGCTGCGTCTGCGGCTTCGTCACCAGGATCACATCGCGGGCACCGGGCGCGAGATCCCGGCTGAAGCGAATGTTCTCACCGATATTCGTCGCCTCAGCCTCCACGGCGATCGCGCCGGCCGGAACGCCCGCCCGCTCCGCCGCCTCGCGAAAGGCGTCGGCCTCGCGGCCCGGAAATAGGCCCCGCGTCCAGTTGCCAGAAGCACCGGTGAAGACGATCCGTGGCGCGTGACCTGCGTGAAACAGCTCGGCACAGCGCAGCGCGACGCGAATGTCGTAGGAGCCGAGCCCAATGATCACGTCGGCGGGCCCAAGAGCGTCATAGATGCAATGAAAATCCCAAAGCTTCCGCGCCGCCCTCCGCACGTCCTCGTTCAGCACGGCATCCCCCAAAGGTTATCCTCGCGGGCGGAGTCTCCGCGCGAGAGCAACCATTCCGCAAGCACGGCCTAAACAAAAAAGCGCCCCGCTGCGTGTTCGCGAGCGGGGCGAGGGAGTGGCCGGCCCCGGGACAGGAAGGCCGGCTCTGGAGATCGGTGGCGCTTAGGGCCGTTGGCCCGCGTCGCGCCCCTGGGGCCAGGTCACCAGGTCGCCGGGGTTGCCCCCGAAGCTCGCGAGGCGCACCTCGACGCCGTCCTGGGCGGAGGCGAACAGCGAGGCGGGGGTGCTCTGCGCCCCGGCGGCGGTGGCGATCCCGGCCAGCGCCAGGGTCAGTACGGTCAGAAAACGCGTGGTTCGGGTCATGTCATCCTCCTTCGGCTCGCCGGAGAGGCGCGTCGCGCCGCCCGGCATCGGCCCCGGAGGGTCCGCCGGGCCGGAGCGTTCTCCGGCCGGGCGGGCCTTGGGGTCAGGATCAGTTGGCGTTGCGCTCGTGGTAGGAGTTGCGCACGCCCTCGTTGTCGAGGCGGCTGGCCGCGATGGCGAGCTCGCCGAGGGTCATGGTCTCGGCCACGGCCGGATCGATGCCGAGCGAGCGGGCATAGCCGGCCTTGTCGGCGAGCACCGGGGTGGCGAGCAGGGCAGCGACGGTGGCGGCGAGTGCGATGGTACGGGTCATGGTCTTGGTCCTTTGTCTGGGGCGGCGCGAGTTGTCGCCGCCGATGCACCCGAGATGGGCAGGGGGACGTGGCGTCAGTAGGGGCGGAAGCGGGGGCACAGTGTTCTGCGATCGTGAACAGTCACGCAGAAATCACATCCATTGAATGATCGCGTGACCAACGGTCTCGTAAGAGAATCGCCTGAAAAGGTTCCCGCCCCGAGCGTAAAGAATTCTCTTTGGTTAAGGACGCTCCGCCGCCCCACGCGGATTGTCGAGGCGACTCAATCCCTTCCTTGGTTAACCCACTAATTCTAAATCATTTTTAGGTACTGAAGCCCTGCTCCGAGAGGATCGCAACCGCCTGCCACTCGTTGGACTGACATGGGTGGGACGGACCACAGCGCCGAGGGGTCGGCGCAGATCACGGTCCGTTCTTTAGGTGGTCGCTGGGCGGCGCATCGGTTCGAGGGGTCGGATCGAAACAGCGCCGTCCGGCCGGGAGAACGGGGTTTCTCATGCAGCCGGGTGTTACGGTCGTCGCTTCCGTGTTCGACACGGAGGACAGCCTTCTTGCGGGTCTCAGCGGGTTTCAGGTCACCGAGGCCGGTGTCGGCTGGACGATCACCGCCACCGTCGCCGGTGAGGATGCGCTCGCGACTTTCTCGCTCTCGACCGCCGGTCTTCTGACCTCCGGTCTCAGCGTCGAGCGGGGTCAGCACGAGGGCCTGTCAGGTCTCGTGTCCCTCGACGACGGCACCGCCATCGCGATGACCCGCCAGGGCGACGACCTGATCCGCATCGGCCTCGACAGCCTCACCACCGACGTGATGGTGGCGAGCAGCGTGACCGGCGGCCGGATCGAGGCGCTCGACGCAGCCACCACCGGCGGCGAGACCGTCATCGCGTGGGCCAACATTGGCAGCGAGGGCTTCTCCGTCGCCACGCTCGACGCAACCGGTGCCGCCACCGACGTGGTTGCCGTCGCCGATGACGACGCGCTGCCCATCGACGATGTCCGCGCCCTCGCCATCCACGACACGGGCACCGAGACGCTGGTCTTCGCCGGTGGCGGCCGGGACAGCGGCCTCGCCGTCTTCCGCCTCGATGAGGGCGGCGCGCCCGTCGCCGTCGAGCATCACCTACCGGGCGGCGATTTCGGTCACTACCAGGTTTCCGCTCTGGAGATCGTGGAGACGCCGGATCAGGACTACCTCGTCGTCGGGGCCTCCGCCTCCTCCTCCCTCACCGTCTTCGCCATCGGGGCCGACGGCACGCTGAGCATCACGGACCACATCTTCGACAACATGATGACCCGTTTCGGCGGCGTGGATACCATCGCCTCGGCCACCATCGACGGCGTCACGCTGATCGCCGCCGGTGGCGCGGACCGCGGCGCCACCATCTTCGCCCTCGATCAGGAGGGCACGCTGAACGAGATCGCGACCGTGGAGGACAGCGCGGAGGTAGCGCTCCACGACGTCTCCGGCCTCGAACTGCTGGCCGGTGAGACCGCGGGCGAGGCGCTGCTCGTCACCGCTGGCCAGGCCGACAGTGGTCTCTCGGTCGTGAAGCTGGACCTCGACACGCTGGGCGCCGACGAGTTCCGCTTCAACGAGGGCCCGCAGATGGACACCCCGGTTCTCGTGGCGGAGGAGGTTCTCATGCTGGAGCTGCCGGAGGCACGCCTCGCCCTCTCCCAGGACCTGACGCCGCATCACGTGGATGAGCCGGTCGCAGAGTTCGTCGACGCAGACGCCTTCCTGCTCTGAGCGCTAAAGCTCCAGCGCTCCGTAGTCGGCGACCACGTCGGCCGGGATCCCGGCCGACCGCAGGTCCTCCAGCGCCTGCTCCGCCGACGCATCCCGCCGCGCCACCGTCCCCCGCAGGATGACGCGCTGCACGCGGCCCGGACGCCGCTTCATCGCGGCCGCATAGACCTCCGCATCATGCTGGCCCGTATCGCCGATCAGCACGAAGCCCAGCTCCGGGTTCGCCGCCATGATCCGGTCGATCGCCGCCCCCTTGTGGCTGCCATGGGTGCCCGTCACGAACTGCGTCTCGGACAGGCCGTAATCGCGCAGGAAGACCGGCCCGGCCACTAGCCCAGCTCGCTGGAACAGCACCTCGTCGAGGAAGCCGTGCAGGTTCCACGGGCTCGACGAGACGTAGAAGACCGGGTTGCGCCCGTCATGCAGCCGCTCCATCAGCGCCACCGCATCCGGAAAGACCTCCCGCGTCGCGGCATTCCCGGTCAGCGAGGTCCAGAGGTTGCGGGCGCCGTTCCACGCCCCCGTCCGCATCATCGTGTCGTCGATGTCGGAGATCACGCCGAACGCCGCCTCCGCCGACGGGATCAGCACCGGCGCCCCGACCGTCACATCCACCGCGTCGGGCAGGCTCACGGAGACATGCTGCCAACCGGGCGGAGCGTTGCCCCGCGGCAGCTCCAGCGTCACGTAGCCTTCCTCGTCGCTCCGAACGCTCCGGCCCTGGGCCACGACCTCCACGCCCGCGACCTCGTCGGTCAGGAACAGTGCGAGCATCTGCCGGAAATTGGTGAAGGTCGATTGCTGCTCCCGCGGCGTCCCGCGGCGCAGGCCCGTCAGCACCCGCCCCCGCACCACCAGCGTCTCGGGCTTCGCATAGCCGCGATAGGCCTCGAAGAGCGGCGGGCGGCTGCGACGCAGCAGCACGCGCTCGAACAGCTTTTCGACGCGCAGGGCAACACGGTGGATCGAACGCAGGATGGGCATCGCGGACCTCCTGCGCGCCACATAGCCCGGCACGCGCCGCGATCAGCCCTCGATCAACGCCGTCAGCGTCTGCACCTGCCGGTCGAGCAGCGCCGCGTCGCCCCGCGTCTCCACGTTCAGGCGCAACAGCGGCTCCGTATTCGAGCGCCGCAGGTTGAAGCGCCAGTCGGCGAATTCGAGGCTGACCCCATCGGTATCGTCGCGCCGCGCCGCCTCCGGCGCGAAACGGTCGAGCACGCGGGCCGTCGCCGCATCCGCATCCTCGACCCGGAAGTTGATCTCACCCGACGACGGAAATGCCGCACGCCGCGACGCCACCAGATCGGCCAGCGAGCGGCCGGTGGCCGAGACATGGGCAATCACCAGCAGCGCCGGGATCATCCCGCTGTCGCAATACATGAAGTCGCGGAAGTAGTGATGCGCCGACATCTCGCCGCCATAGACCGCGTCCGCCTCGCGCATTGCGGCCTTCAGGAAGGCATGCCCCGTCCGCGCCTGCACAGGCTCCCCGCCGAGCTCCTTCACGAGGTCGATCGTGTTCCACGTCACCCGCGGGTCATGCACGATCTTCGCCCCCGGATGATCGGCGAGGAAGGCGGCAGCGAGCAGCCCCACCATATACTCGCCCGGAATGAACCGCCCCTCGTGATCGAAGAAGAAGCAGCGGTCGAAATCCCCGTCCCAGGCAAGGCCCAGATCGCACCCTTCCCGTACGACCGCATCGCCCGTGACCGGCTGGTTCTCCGGCAGCAGGGGGTTGGGTATCCCGTTCGGGAAAGTCGGATCGGGCGCATGGTGCATCCGCACGAACTCCGCAGGAGCCCCCGCACGGCCCAGCACCTCGGCAATCGCGTCAAAGGTCGGGCCGGCCGCGCCGTTTCCGGCGTTCACCAGCACCCGCAGCGGCCGCAGCGCCGCGGGATCGACGAAGCTCACTACCCGCTCCACGTAAGCGGGTCGGGCGTCGACCGGCGTGGCGACCACATCCGCGGCGGGCGGTTCATCAAGCGCCCCCTCCGCTGCAACCCGCACGGCGTCGAGCTCCTCCGGCGACAGCGGCCGCGCCCCGGTCTTCACCAGCTTCACCCCGTTATAGTCGATTGGGTTGTGGGAGGCGGTGACGCACAGCCCGCCATCCACGCCCAGATGATCGGTGGCGAAATAGACCTCCTCAGTCCCGCAAAGTCCGAGGTCCATCACCTCGCACCCCTCGGCGATCAGGCCGCGAGCGAGTGCCGCGCACAGCTCCTCCGACGAGGCGCGCACGTCCCGGCCGACCACCACGCGCTTCGCACCCCGCGCCCGCGCGAACCCCCGCCCCACGGCCTCCACGATCCGCGCATCGAGCGTGTCGCCCAGCCGTCCGCGGATGTCATAAGCCTTGAAGCAGGTCAGGGTCGTCATCACGCTGGTCCATATGTTGGGGATCTATACGTCCCGCGAGGGCAGCATGTTTGCCTGCGGAGGACAAGAGCATCACACCTTTGGTAGCCACCGCCGGCCGCCCGCTTGACCACGCCAAGGCGGCATGATCAGTCTCTGCGTCACGATACGAGGAGACACACGGCTTCATGGGCATCGATCTACAGTTCGGGCGCGCATTGATCGAGAATTCGGATCTGCTCACCGGCCGGACACGGGGTCTGATGCTCGGCCGCCAGTCGCTCGCGATCCGTGAGGGGCGCCCGTCCCGATTGCTCCGCTATGCACTTCGGGCAAAGCGGCTGCCGACCAGCGTCGCCGCGATGCGCCGGCCCGATGGCTACGCCGACGGATTTCTTGAGGCAATCGGCGCGCCCCCGATGCGGGTGATGGACTACTCCGACTTCGAGGGGGCGGACATCACCCACGACCTGAACGACCCGGTGCCTGAGAAGCTGCGCGGCGCGTTCGACTTCATCCTCGACGGCGGCACCATCGAGCACGTCTTCAACACCCCTCAAGCGCTCGACAACGTGTTCCACATGCTGGCCGAGGGCGGGCTCTTCATCTCGATCAACGGGATGACCGGCTGGCCGGGGCACGGTTTCTATCAGTTCAGTCCAGAGCTCGTCTGGCGCTACTGGAAGGACGCGCGCGGCTGCACCGTTCATCGCTGCGCCGCGATACCGGTCGGCCCCGGCCTGCCGATGCGCGAGGTCACCGACACGGGCAAGGGCGGCAGCCGTTTCCGCGGTCGCGGGATGGCGGGGCGGTGGTATCTCTACTACGCCGTGAGCCGCACGGCCGACGCCGTATCGGTCGAACGCATCACCAACACGTCCCAGGGCGACTACGCGCACCGCTGGACCCGTCACGAAGGAGCCAAGGCGTGAGCGATCTTTCACACGGCCCGAACCTCACCGACCTCGCCGACCAGTACGGCTCCGACAAGGGTTCGCGAAAGCACCGCTATACCGAGCTCTACCACATGCTCTTCTCGCCCTTCCGCGGGCAGGAGATCACGTTTCTCGAAATGGGCCTGCTCATCGGCGGGCCCGAACATGGCAAGCCGGCCAGCCGCGAGACGACGGACCTTCCCTCCATCCGCATGTGGCTCGACTACTTCCCGAAGGCACAGATCGTCGGCCTCGATATCTCCGACTTCTCGTGGTTCGAGCATGAGCGGTTCCGCTTTGTGCAATGCGACATGGACGAGCGGGTCAACATCGCCGCGGCAGCACAGCAGATCGGCGCGCCCGACATCATCGTGGACGATGCGTCCCACGCCTCCCACCACCAGCAGAACGCCTTTCTCGAACTGTTCCCGCGTCTGCCATCCGGCGGCCTCTACATTATCGAGGATCTGCGCTGGCAGCCCGCGCCCTATGAGAAGCCGGGGATCACCAAGACCGCAGCCCTGTTCCAGAGCTGGCTGCACAAACGGACGTTCGAGCATTCCGATCCGGCCGTTGCCGATGCCTTCAACGCTCTGATACCGGACATCTCCGGCTGTTTCGTCTTCCAGGCACGATATCAGAAGGCCCGGCGCGACCAGGTGGCGGTCATTCACAAGCGCTGAGCACTAGAGCTCGGCCAGCACCCTCCGCCCCTGTGCCTCGATCGACGCAGCACGGGCGTGGAAGGAATGCTCCCGCCGCACCACCTCGGCAAAGGCGCGACGCTCCGCCCGCCGCTCCGGCCCCTCCGCCAGCGCCGCCTTCGCCCCTTCCCGAAAGCTCGCCTCGTCGTCGAAGGTGTAGATCCACTCCGCCAGGTCAGCGGGCAGGCCGCGCACCTTGTCCGACAGCAGCGGCGCGCCGCAGGCCAGCACGTCGAATACACGGTTCGAGATCAGACCGTTCAGTCGCATGTCGCGCCAGTGGTCGTTCAGAACCACCCCTGCCGCGGAGTAGTAAGCTCCCAGCTCCTCGTTCGGGATGAAGCTGCCCCGTGCGAAGCGCGAAAAGTTGGGATGCTCCTCCCAGCCGTTGCCCCAGAGCGCCACCTCGTAGCCGCAGCGCTCCGCCATCGCGAGTGCCGGCCGCCCGCCCCGCCGGTTGATGCCCACGAACAGCATGCTGCCATCGACCGGCACGTCGCGCGGCCGCATGATCTGGGGATCCGTCGCCTGAAAGAGGTGGGAGATACGGCCACGGCCCAGCGCGATCCGCAATCGCCGCAGACCACCGCCCGCCGCCGTGAAGACGTGGTGATAGGCCTTCATTTCCTCAAGCTGGACATTGCCGGGGTGCGAGATCATCCACATCAGCGCCGCACGGCCCGGGATCGGCTCGAACCCGCCGAAGCCGCGCAGCACCAGATCGACGCCGCCGGGTGTCCGATCCGCATACCACTGGTCCCGCGCATCGATCTCGACCGAATGACCGCGGGCCTTCAGCGCCTCGCCGAGGGAGCGCGCAAAGAAGAAATCGCCCCATCGCTGCGCCCTGGCCATGTTGGTCGGCGCAATCTTGAGGCGGATGGATAGCGGTTCATCAGCCATCCACCGCGCCTTCGGCGACGGCGCCGATATATGCCGCACTGTCGGCATAGTCGAAGAGATCGTAGAACCGTTCCGGCCCAAACGATGCGATATGCAGCTCCATGAACTCGGCCATCAGGTCGTCATATGCCGCGTCGAGCGTCCGGCTCTCCGGATCGAGCCCGGTGATGGAGACGATGCCGGTCGGCGCCGCATCGTAGACCGCGATCTCCAGGTCCGGCCGGTGCCGCAGCAGGATCACGAGCACCTTCCACACATCGCCGGTCCACGCGCGGCCGCGGACATTGGCTCTGTCCCGCTCGGTCATGTTCGCATTGAACGGACAGCAATCATGCAGCGTCACCGTCGCACCCGGCGCCGCGCGCTTCTCGGTGTTCATGAAGTCGCGCAGCAGGAATTCGAAGTGATGCATCCCGTCGAGAAAGGCGAAGTCCACCTTCCGCCCCATCCCCTCCAGAAACTCGGTCTCGAAGAAATCGTCGGACGGCATCTGGAACAGGTGCCCCTGCCGACCCGGAAAGGTCGCGAACCGCTTCAATACGAAGGTCGGATCAACCGCGATGAAATCACCTTGCGCCAGCGCCAACGAGTTGCCCGTGCGCGACCCGACCTCAAGGTAGAGGTCGGGTTTCAGCGTCAGATGCATGGCTTTCAACAGCCTGAAATAGTCAGGCCCAGCAGCGCGGCGAAAAGTCTGTTCGGACATGATCAGGCGTTCGTCTGTATCGGCATCTGGGAGGCTTGGTACTGCCTCCGCGCACGGTTGGAAATGACCGGCCATCGGAAAAACCGGTTGTCGGTCAACTGACCTTCAAAGAGATACGGTTTTACATTCATGAGCCAGCTCAGGAAGGCAAGGCCGAGCTGGTCCCGCTCCGAATGCAGCAGGAACTCCTCGTACCATCGAAGGGCAAATGCAGCGGCCCGCGCGTCGGCGCGCGGTCGCACAAGGAACGTACCGGCATAAAGCCCCACATCGGCTGGCATTCCCGCCGAACGATATACCGCCACCTGCTCGTCCAGACGCTTCTTGTTCACAGGCTTTTTGCGCCGGACGACCCGCGCTTCCTCATACACACAGGTCCGCTCCGGATGCGCGAAAAGGCCGAGAAAGGCACCGCCACCACGCTCCTGCATATCCGCGACGATCTCATGCGGATTCGCCGACAGCTTCGCGCGGTTGTCGAGGTAGATGGTCCAGTCGTAGTCATCGAGCGCCAAATGCGGCGCGAGCTTGTAGCGACGCGACAACCGCCCCGGCGGCAGGCCGTTCGCCTCCACCCGCACTGATCGCACGCCGTCGGGCACCTCCAGATCCGCCGCATCCGTGAATACGATGCGCTCGACATCTGGATGTACGGGGCCAAGGCACCCCGGATTGAAGGGCTCATGCGCACCGAAATAGCAGCTATAAACGGCAATCGACGGCAGCTTCGGGCCCTCCTGAGTAAAACTGGAGCCTCCACGCCGCTCCGACTGCTCCTCGATACACGCCTGGCAGCCCGATCGAAAGCACCAGGAAACCGGTCCCCGACCGCATCAGCCGTCGCCCAGCTCCTCCAGAGCCTCAGCCACATAGACCGCGTCCTTGAGATCCGGATCGGTTATCGCTTCATACAGCGTCGCGTAGTCGGACAGGCTGCGCAGATGCGCGATCCGGGTCTTGTGCCAGGCGACGGCCTCGTCATGCAGCCGTCCCAGCACCGGGTCGCCCTTCAGCTTCGCAAGCTCCGGCGCCACACAGCGGCGCATGAACTCCGCCGCCCGCGTATCGGTCTCCGTTGCGTAGTTGCGGAACCGCCAGTAATCGAGGCCCTGATCCTGATCGACATGATTGATGCGACCCCGCTCCCGCTTCACCAGAAAGCTCTCGGCCGAGCGGAGCATATAGTGGTTGAGCGTCACCATATCGTAGCCGATGGACGCCTTGCGCGAGAACCAGGTCGAGTTGCCCATGGATTTCTCCGGCATCCTGCGGCCGGAGCCGTTGACCCAGCGCAGCTCCGCATCCGGATCGAGGTCGAGCGGCCGGTGCACGCCGATCTTGTTCGACGGCGCCGACGGTCGGGTCATCGACTTGAACCCCCAGCCGAGCCGCGGGCGGGGCAGGTACTGCGGCGCGCAGCGCACGAATTGCTCCGTGACGGGCCGATCCTCGTAAGCGGCGATCCCGTGGTTGCCAAAGAGCCGCCAGGTCATGGAGACGATGTCCGGGTGGTTCATCGCGGCGATCAGACCCTGAAGCGTGTTGTCGCCGACATGGACATTCACGAACTCGTCGCAGTCCACGACGAGATACCAGTCACTCTCCTGAACCACCGGCTGCGTCCATGCATCGTTGAGCGCACCACGTTGCGGCTTCTGTCCGCTCGCGCGATTGAACGGGTTTTCGAGATGCGTGACGAGACCCAGCTCGGCAAGCCGATCCAAAATCTGCGGCGTCGGGTCGGTGCAGTCGTTGGAGTAGACGAGAAAATGGCGGACACCGGCAACGAGGTGCCAGGCGATCCACTCCAGTATGAACGGCGCCTCGTTCCGCATCGCAGTGACGACCACGATATTGTCGGAGGGCAGAGGACTGGCAACGGGTGCAAGAGGAGGATAGCGCGGCTGCGTCCGGGCCAGAAGGCTGGCGAAAGCTCGGTCATCCGCCTCACCGAGCCAGATCGGATCACCTGACGGCGCGCGGCCCGCAGGCTGCGGCTCGGGCTCCGGCTCCTCCTCAACCGTCTGCTGCTCCTCGGGAACAACCGGGGCTTGCACGGGACGCTCGCGTGGCATCTCCGGGAACCGCAGGTCGGATCCCTTCGGCAGCAACCGGTCCGCATCGGCCTCCTCGGGCGGCAGCGGAACCGGATCGCTCAGCTCTCCCGGCAATGGCTCGGTGCCGTCCCAAGCATCGACCCAGTCGAGCACGTCCTGCGGCAGCGCCTGCGGCCCCGCATCGAAGACCCGATTGCCGAAATGCGGTGTCAGACGCGACAGCTTTTCCATCAGCGGGGCCGTGATCGCCGCATAGAGGGCGGCCATATCGGTCCGGCCATGCAACTCCGCGATCTTCGCCTTGTGCGCCGCGACGCAGGCCTCGTGCTGCGCCGCGATCTCCGGATCGGACAGCAGGCGATCGTACTCCGCCCGCGTCGCAGGCAGCCGGGCGTCAATCGCGCGATCCTCGACGAGGTTGTGGTTCATGCGCAGCCAGTACGCGAGGCCCTGGTCCTGATCGATGTGATTGACGCGCCCCCGCTCCCGTTTGACGAGGTAGCTCTCCGCGTCCCGCACGGCGTAGTGGTTGAGGCTCGCCAGCGCATAGCCCGCCTGATCCCGCAACGCGCGCCACCCGCTCTTGAAGTAGTCGGGCGGCATCCGCGCGCCGGAGCCGGAGATCCAGACGAGGCTCTCGCTGCGCTCCTCCGCGATGTTGCGGGGGCGATGCACCGAGAACTTGCCCCACGCGCCATCATTGCGGAACAGCGTCTTGAAGCCCCACGCCTGAAACGGCTTCTTGCAGTTCTCAGGGGCGGCCCGGCGCATGCGCTCCGTCACGAAGCCATCCTCAAAGCAGCGCTGCCCGTCATTGCCGAAGAGACGCCAGAGGACCGACACCATATCCGCGTCGGGCCGCGCGGCCCGCAGATCCGCCAGAAGCCCCTCGCCGACATGGATCGTAAGGTACTCGTCCACGTCCATCGGCATGATCCAGTCGATGTCCTGCATCACCGGCAGCGTCTGCGCGTGCCAGAGCGCCGCGCGCTGCGGGTCGCCCGCCTTGTTGTCCGTCGAGTTGCGCCACGGATTGTCGTAGCGCGCGGTGATGATCCCTTTCTCGGCCAGCAGATCGAGCATTTCGACCGTGCCGTCGGTGCAATCGTTCGTATAGACGATGAAGTCCGTCACGCCGATGGCGCGATGGTGCGCCACCCATTCGAGGATGAACGGACCTTCGTTCTTCATGCACGTGATGATGGTCGTGCGTGGCTCCTCGGCCTCCACAGCAGGGGCGGCTTCCGCAACGCTCACCGGCGCCACGGGTTTCAGCGGAGCATCGGCGGGCTCCCACCGATCGTCCTTGGGATGCAGGCGCACACCCCGCGGCAGCCGGTCGCGCGGGTTCACATCCATTTTCCGCAACGCTTCACCTAGCGGGCACCAGTAGCGCGGCAGCCCGGCGAGGCCGGCGTTCACCGCCCGCAGCGTCTCAGCGCGGAAGAGGGGCAGGGCCACGCTCTGATCTGTCGTCAGCTCTGCGATCTTGCGCCGACGCTCCAGCAGCTTGCTCCGCTCCGCATAGGGTAGGGGATGGAACGTCTCTGCCGGTCGCGTTCGCGCGATTGCCCCGCTGTCTTGAAGGACCCGCGTCAGCGCGGTGGCACCGAACATCCCCCAAGGCAACTGCCCCGCTGGCACGGCATCCCCCTCCGCAGCCGCCGCCTCCAGAACGGTTCGCAACTCGTCGGGAGCCCAGGGCGGGATCGGGGTCGGATCCGCCGCAGCACGGCGCAAGGTCTCCAACTCCGCACTGTCTGCCGCTAGAGCAACCACGTCGACGCCCACGTGATCAGGGCCTTCCCACCCAAAGAGGTACCCGTCGGCATCAGGCTCCAGCGGATGAAGCAGCAGCTCGGTTGGCGTCATGAACACGGCGCCTGGAAAGGCTGACAGCAGCTCCCAACGCATGCGGCTCGCAACAACGCTCCGGTTCGCGCGCGCAGTCCCGCTCCAGTCCACGACGCGGTTCGCGTCGGCAAGCGTCACGCCCTCGGGCACCTCCGGCACCGGGAAGTGGGCCCACAACGTCACCCGATGCCCCGCACGAACAGCCGAGACGAGGCTCGCCCACGCGATGTAGTCGAGCGGTCCCCCCGTCCAGTAGCTGACGATCGGAGCGGTCATGCGTTCAGGTCGTCTCGTCCACAGCATCCGCGGCAGCGCCATAGTCGAACTTGCCGTGGCTGGTGATCGGCGCCGCCATCGGATCGATCCCATGTTGCCTCAGCTTCTGATCGAGCCAGCACCGCTCCGGCACGCCACCGGCATAGCGCTTCGCCGCGATGCGCTTGATCCGGCCCCAGATATGCACGGTCAAAGTCTCGGGCGTGACCTGCCGCTCGACCAGCATCGGCCGCTTGAAGAATTGCGTGCGATCCGCGAAGTGAACGGGGTAGAGGACCGGCCGCGCGGCGGCGTGCTCGACCTCCCCGGTTTCCTTCACCGCCCAAGTGATTGCGACCGGCCCCCAGACACCCCAGACCATCTCCCCGGCATGAACGGGTTTGCCCGCAGCCGCGGCGGCTTCGAGCTCCTTGCGCGCCTCACCGCCATAGAACGGCGGGATACGATAGGGATCGGAGGTCAGATCGAGCAGCAGCGCCAGTGCCTCACTCTCCGGCGGCAGGGCCAGCACCGCGCCGTTCAGCCGCCCCTTGTCATTCTCGTAGCCGAACAGATGCGGTCCGGTCGGCAGCGGACGGACGCAGTAGATATCCGTGTCGACCCAGATCGTGCCGGGCGCCTGCACCATGAGGTGAAACCGGAAAATGTCGGAGAACAGCGCGACCGAGCCCGACCGCTCATGGGTATGGACCTCCGGATCGGGCATGATCTCATTGCCGTCCCGCACCTCGACCCCCGCCGGAACACCGCCGACCTCGCCATAGGTGTAAAGCACGGTGGGATGCCCGATCTCGACGAAGGATGTCAGGCAAAGCTGTTCGAGCCACGTGAGCGAGCCGCCGATCCAGAGGGCGGCAACGCGAGGCAGATCAGACATAGTCCAGGGTTCCTTTCTTCGCGTCATCCGTTGTGACGCGCCTGCCGGGGCATTTCAATCGCTACACTTGGCCCTTTCGAACATGCAAAGGCCATGGCCCATCCTGCCCGCTACAGTCTAGGATCGCGCAACGACCGAAGCGACGGACCAGCGACATGACATCGACGACGGCACGCGGCCCCCTCGTCATCTCCACCATGAAGAACGAGGCGCCCTACATCCTCGAATGGGTCGCCTATCACCGCGTCATCGGCTTCACGGATTTCCTGATCTACACCAACGATTGCGAGGATGGCACGACCGAGCTGCTCGACCGCCTGACTGAGCTTGGCATCGTGCAGCATGAGCGCAACAAGGTGCTGCGCCGCGGGCCGCACAAAAGCGCGCTTAAGTATGCACAGTCGCATCCGCTGACCCTGTCGGCCGAGTGGATCCTGATCTCCGACGTGGACGAATTTCTCGACATCCGCGTGGGCGACGGTAGCGTCGGCGCTCTGATCGACAGCATGTCGGACGACACTGACGCGATTTCCATCACGTGGCGCCTCTTCTCGCATGACGGCCAAGTAGCCTTTGTCGATCGGCCGGTGATAGCGCAATTCACTGACGCGGAGCGTGATCTGGAGGATGGCGGCTTTCCCGACCGCTTCGTGAAGACCCTGTTCCGGGCCTCGGACCGTATCGAGCGGTTCGGCCTGCACCGGCCCATCGTCACAGCAGACGAGGTGGACGACTTCGTCAGCCGCCATCCCGACGGGACGATCTTCGACGGGGATGCACGCGATGCGAAGGCCAAGACCCACTTCGCCTACACCGCTGCCCAGATGAACCACTACGCCGTCCGATCCGTCGATAGCTACCTCGTCAAACGGGACCGCGGTCGGGCCAACCATACCAAGCAGATCCTGGGCGCCGATTACTGGCAAAAGATGTGCCGCGGCGGCCAGCGCGATACCTCCATCCAGCGACACCTCCCCGCCATCGAGGCCGAGATCACGGCCCTGCGCGCGGACGATGAGGTCGCCCGCCTGCACGACGCCGCCGTCGAGTGGCACAGATCGAAGATCGAGGAGCTCGAACAGCACCCCGAATTCGCCGCGCTCAAGCGCGAAATCCTCGCCCTGTCCGAGGGCGGCGACCATTTGCGGACGCGAGATACCGCCCCAATGACCATCAGAACGGCAACCGTGGCCGCGGACGGACCCGCGGACCCGCCGCAGCGCACGCATCCCGATCCAGCCAAGCGCCTCCGGCGCCTCGCCGCTGAAATGCGCAGTCTGATCGACCACGTCCAGCCCTCCGAAGCCGCCCAGGCCGCCCACGCCAACCTCGACGTCATCGAGCGCGGCCTTTTCGGCAAGACCAGTCGCTAGGCCGCGACGGACCACCCCGATGCTTGCCACCGACTTCGCGGAGACGAACAAGGTCCGGGTCACGGACTGCTTCCGCTACCAGTACGCGATCTCCGACGGCCCCCTGAACCTGCCGGGCTTCGCGCAGAAATCTTTTGCGGGTCGCGCGATCACCCACTGCCCGGACCTCGGTGTCGCGGAGTTGATGGATACCCAAGGCCGTCCGGTCGCCCTCTGCATCGGAACCGCAATCGACGCAAAGGGCGAGGTCGTGCGACCCGGCCACATCATGGCCGGAGTAGACCAGCCAGACTGGCACGCCATCGAGCGGTTCGTCAGCGGCCTCGCCGGGCGCTACGTAGTTCTCGCCCGGAACGGAATCGGCCTGCGGCTCTTCGGCGATGTGACGATGTCCATGCCCTGCGTCTACGATCCGGTGGACGGCATCGTGGCATCCTCCCTCCTAATGTGCCTGCGCCGGCCAATCGAAGAAAGCGACATTCAGGACTACCGCCGCGCAATCGCGGGGGAGGAACGTTTCTGCTTCGGCAACACGCGCGACCGACATGTCCGAAGCCTGCCCTGCAACCACTGGCTCGAGCTTGGCACCTGGCAGCAGGGCCGCTTCTGGCCCCGGGCCGGCGATCTCGAAGAACTTCCGGAGACCGAGGTCGAGGACGCCATCGAGCAGATCGGCGATCGGCTCGGAACGACCTTCGGCGCTTTGGTCCGCCATGCGCCCAGCGCCGTCCCGCTGACGGGCGGCAACGATTCCCGCGTTCTGGTGGCCTGCGGAAAACCGCACCTGCAACACGTCAAAGAGTTCTATACCCACGTGCAGAACCGCGTTGGCCGCATGGATAGCGAGTCGGCAGAGTACGTCGCCAAGACGCTCGGCCTCACCCACAACAAGCACATGAAGTCCGATCTCGCGCCGCTTCGGCCCCGCGCTATCCGGAGGAGAGAAAGCTGGGCCCACGCCGCGACCGGCTACACCGTTCCAGCCATCGGTGAGCTGACCTCCGGTTTGCTCAGCCTTCCGCCCGAAGGTGCGCAGATCCTGCGCGGCAACGTCATCGAACTGATGCGCGCCTCGAACTGGAAACGCGGCGACCGATCATCCAAACACGATCCGGTCTTCGGGTTGCGCCGATGCCTCTTCGTGGGTGGCACCAACTTTACCGATACCTTCGTGGACCGATGGCTGGACAGCTACGTGTGCTGGCGCGACGGACTGCCGGAAGATGCGCAGTCAAACCCCTTCGACCTGTCCTTCGTCGAGCATCACCTGCCGAACTTCGGGCGTCTGTGCCTGTCGTTCACCGACAACTTCTATCTCAGCCCATTCAACGATCGGCTTCTGGTTGGCCTCGCCGCTCGGCTGCCCATCAGTTTCCGCCACGCGAACACAGCGAACCGGAGACTGATCCGGCTCAAGGCGCCCGAAATCGCCGACGTTCCCTACGCGCGCGAGCTCATGGCCAAGTGACACACGACCGGAGCGCGAGCCGGGCCGCCTCTATTCCCCCTCGCACCCGTCAAGCGGACCGCCTATCCTGTCCAAGTATCGTTGCCGCATGTAAGGACCGCCCATGGCCAGCAGACCTCGTAAGGCCGCAAAGCTGCAGTTTCAGACGACTTCGCGTCAGGGTCCCGAATATCGCACCTGGTTCCGGGGGGAGCATACCAACGTGCTCCCGCACAACCGGCACTTCTACAAACCGGGCGCGATCGAAAAATACGTGCTCAAGGGCTGGCAACCGGAAAAGCCGGTCATCGACGTGAACACCCAGGTGACGGCCTTCGGCTCCTGCTTTGCAGCCAATATCTCCAACTGGCTGTCGAAGCGGAACTACAACGTCCTCAACAAGGCCGAGGATGCGGGCCGCGCCTATGTGGTTGCATGCGGCGAGGGTATGGTGAACTCCTTCGTCATCCTCCAGCAATTCGAATGGGCCTGGGAAGATAAGGTCTTCGACCAAGAGCTCTGGCACGGCTACGACACCCAATCCTATGGCTACGATCCGGAGGTGCAGGCCCAGACGCGCAAGATGTTCGATGAGACCGACGTCTTCATCCTGACCTTCGGCCTCAGCGAGATCTGGTATGACGAGCCTACGGGCAACGTTTTCTGGCGCACCATCCCGAAGGACGCCTACGACCCTGAGCGCCACAAGTTCCGCGTCTCCACCGTCGAGGAAAACAAGGCGAACATGCGCCGGATCTACGATCTGATCCGCAAGCATCGCCCCGACGCGAAGATCATCTACACTCTGTCACCCATCCCGCTTCAGGCGACGTTCCGCGACAACTCCTGCATCACCTCGAACGCGGTGTCGAAGGGCGTTCTGCGCGTTGCCATCGATGAACTCTACCGCGAGCTGCGTGACGAGGGCGTGCTACACTATTGGCCGTCCTACGAGCTCGTCACCGATGCCTTCGCCCAGCCCTACAAGGACGACCGGCGGCATCCGCGTGACGAGGTGCTCGACTTCATCATGATGCTTTTCGAGCGGACCTGGTGCGTGGACAGCCAGATCGACGATGTTGAACAGCTTCGCGGGTTCGTCATCGCAGGGTCGGCGGCAGGTCTCTTCCCGGGCGTGCTTCAGCGCATTTGCGAGACGAAGCGCTCCTTCCGACTTCAGCGCGTGCTCGAGCGCGATCAGCTCATGGAAGATCCCGGAACGGACAAGGCTCTGCGCGGCCTCCTCGGTGTCCTGCTCGAAGCCTGGCAGCGCGATGAGAAGGACGCCGAACTGGCCGCTGACGAAGCGCCCTGAGTCAGTCCGGGCGCCACTCGCTGCGCCCGCCCAACCCCAGGGGCGCGCCTTCATCTTTCCGGAAATACGCAAGTGACCGCGGCAGCGCCCCGGGCGCCTCAGCTCAGCTCGGCGTCGATCAGCCGGGTGAAGTCGTCGTAGCTCATGTTGGAGTGCATACGCCCGTTAATCACGAAGGCAGGCGTGCCCGAGATCGCGTGCTCTTCCATGTGCTCCTGGTACTTTGCGACCAGCGCCTCGGCGAGCTCCGCATCGGCGAGACATTCGTCCATCTGCGCCTCGGTCAGGCCCGCCTGCGCGCCGATCCGGCGCAGCTCCGCGACCGCATCGGTCGGGGAGGCCGCGCGCGACCACGCCGGCTGGTTCTTCAGCAGCAGATCGACGATCCCGAAATAGCGCATCCCGCCACCGCAGCGCGCCAGCATCCCGCCCCAGAGGCCGAGGCGGTCGAAATAGACCTCCCGGAACTCGAAACGCACCTGGCCGCCATCCACGTATTCCTCGCGCAGCCGCGGGAAGACGCTGGTGTGGAAGGTCGCGCAATGCGGGCAGGTCAGCGACGCATACTCGATGATGTGCACCGGCGCGTCATCCTCCCCGATGGAGAAGGTGCGCGTCAGCGGGCCCTCGCCCTCCTGCGCGAAGGCCGCGCCCGGCATCAGGCCCAGTGCGGCCAGGGCAGCGGCGGTCTTCAGGCTGTCGCGGCGGGAAATCGTCATCGAATGGTCCTCGTCTCAGCGCTTCGCGGAAGCTTTCACATTCGTACCTAAAGAGAGCAGCGCGGCACGCAACCCTTCGTCCCCGACCTCACCGACTTCTGATCGCAGGGCCGAGAGCTCCGCGTCATCGAGCCGCTTGGCCGTCTTGTGCTGGAACGGCGTGCGCCCCTCGGCAAAGCCCGTCGGTGCAGTCTGCGTCAGCGTGACGCGGCTGATGGCGGAGTAGCCGTAGCAGGCGTTCACCCGCTCGATAATCGTGGGGATCATCATCTGCACTTGAGGGGCCGCAGCCCCCTCCACCAGCACGCTCAGCGTCGCGCCGAAGCCCTGCCGCGCGTAGCTCACGTTGAGCGGACGTGCCAGGGCGGCGATGTCCTCGCCCACCACCTCGGCCCAGTCGGTCAGCAGGCGAGAGTGGGCGAACCCCTTCTTCTCGGACGCCTTGCGCAGTTGCGGCGCGATCAGGCCACCGGCATGGGTGAACCCCCGCCGCGTCCGCTTGCCCTGTTTGCGCATCACCGACTCCCCCGCTACTCAGGCAGCCACGCTATCACCGGCCGGGGGCAGGGGAAACATGGACGCAGACACGCTGCTCGACTGGTATGACGTGCATGCGCGGGAGATGCCGTGGCGCGTCCCGCCGGGAGAGGCCCGCCGCCCGGATCCCTACCACGTCTGGCTCAGCGAGGTGATGCTGCAGCAGACGACGGTGGCCGCCGTGCGCGACTACTTCGTCAAGTTCACCAGCCGCTGGCCGACGGTCGACGATCTTGCCGCGGCCGAGGATGCTGATGTCATGGCGGCCTGGGCAGGCCTCGGCTACTACGCTCGCGCCCGGAACCTGCTGAAATGCGCCCGCGAGGTCGCGGCCCGCGGTGGCTTCCCCGATACCGAGGCCGACCTCCTCGACCTGCCCGGCATCGGCCCCTACACCGCCGCCGCCGTCGCCGCGATCGCCTTCGACCGCCCCGCCGTGGTGCTCGACGGCAACGTGGAGCGAGTCATGGCCCGCCGCCACGCCATCGAGGAGCCGCTGCCCGACAGCAAGGAGACGTTGCGCACCCTCGCCGCCCGCCACACGCCCCAGCATCGTCCGGGCGACTATGCCCAGGCCGTCATGGACCTCGGCGCCACGATCTGCACACCGAAGAGCCCAGCCTGCGGCATCTGCCCGTGGATGGAGGAATGCACGGGCCGCCTTGCCGGTATCGCTGCGGAGCTCCCCCGCAAGCGCCCGAAGAAGGCGAAACCCACCCGCCACGGCACCGTCTACTTCGCCCGCCGCCCCGACGGCGCCGTGCTGATGGAGACGCGCCCGCCCAAGGGCCTGCTCGGCGGTATGCTGGCGCTGCCCACCACCGACTGGTCCGATGCTCCCGCGCCCGCACCGCCCCTGACCACCGAATGGCGCGACGTCGGCGAGGTCCGCCACACCTTCACCCACTTCCACCTCATCCTCGACGTCGCCGTGGCCGAAAGCTTCGCCAACCCCGACCGTGGCATGTGGGTGGAGCGCCACGCTCTCGATCCCGACGCACTGCCGACGCTGTTCCGGAAAGCCTTCAAGCTCGGCCAATCGGCACTCGGCCCGATTTAACCTTGGGTCAATCCCGCGCGAGCCATCCTCCGGACGCTTGCCGAGACCGCCGGTCTCTTACAAGATCGAGGGAAAAAGACCGGAGGAAAACAATGCTCGCGCCTGCCCTGCCGTTCTGGCTGTCCCTGTCCATCGTCCCGGTTATCGCGCTCGGGGCCTATCTCGGCGGCTGGTGGCTGCTGCTGGTGACGGCCTACAACATCGTCATCTTCACCCTGCTCGACAGCCTCACCCCGCACGAAACAACGAACGCGGATCCCAACGACGACAGCAGCCTCTTCTGGCACAAGCTCGTCACCTGGGTCTGGCCGCCGATGCAGTTCGTACTGGTCTTCGGCGGGCTCTGGTGGGCCGTGACCCACGCAGGCTCCACTGCGGAGGCCATCGGCCTGATGGCGGCGATCGGCGTTGCGACCGGTGCGGTCGGCATCAACTTCAGCCATGAGCTCATCCACCAGCGCAACCGGTGGGAGCCGCGGCTGGGCGAGTTCCTGTTGACCATGGTGCTCTACGGCCATTTCCGCTCCGAGCATATCCTCGTCCATCACCGCTACGTCGCCACGCCCCGGGACCCGGTAACCGCCCGCTATAACGAGGGCTTCCACCGCTTCTTCCCCCGCGTGCTGTGGCAACAGGTGGTGAGCGGCTTCCGCGCCGAGGCGGACCTTCTGAAGCGCAAGAACCTGCCCGCCTGGTCGCTGAAGAACCCCTACTGGCGCTACGCGGTGCAAAGCGGCGCCTTCCTCCTGCTCGCGGCTCTTATCGGAGGCTGGTGGGGCGTCGCCCTCTTCGCCGTGCAGGCCTTCATCGCGATCCTGCATCTGGAGATGACCAACTATATCGAGCACTACGGCCTCACCCGCCGCCATCTCGGCGAGGGGAAGTACGAGCATGTGCGGCCGCACCATTCCTGGAACGCCAATCACCGCTTCTCGAACTGGTTCCTCATCAACCTGCAGCGCCACTCGGACCACCACTACAAGCCCGACCGCCGCTTCCCGCTACTGCAATCCTATGATGAGAGCGACGCGCCGCAGCTCCCCTTCGGCTACCCACTGATGACGATCGCGGCGCTCTGTCCGCCGGTCTTCCGCCGGATGATGAACCCGAGGGTGAAGGAGTGGCGCCAGCGCTTCTACCCCGACATCGAGGACTGGAGCAGCTACAAGACCGCCTCCAACCCGCTGCCGCGCTGATCTAGAGCCGAGGGCGGCCAGGCAAGACGGTGATTTAAAGTGATACCGCCCCGGACCCCGATCCGGGGCCGTTCACCAGCGGTGCACCTAGATCACAAAAGGTCCCGGCTCTGCGGCCGGGACGGTCACACCTCGCACAAAACCGCGCTCATCCGAACCCCCGACCGGCCGACGCAGGACGCAACCGTATCAGGCGCGACGTCTCCACCGCAGCCGTCCGGTGCCGCACCGCCTGCTTGTACTCGGGATCCCGCACCATCTCGATGAAGGCCGCCGCGTTCGGATAGCGCGCGATGAACACCAGATCCCACCGCTCGTCCTCCGGCCCGATCAGCACCGCCTCGAACCCGCCGGACCACGCCACTTGGCCGCCGACACGGGCGAGCACCGGCGCGCTCAGCTCCGAATACCGCCGGTAGGCCGCGCGCCCGTCCACCTCCTCATCCTCATACGCCGCCCGCGCCCGCAGCCGGACGAGGTTGAGCATCGCAATCGGGGTGTCCTGCGGCAGCTTGGCGAAGGCACCAAACTGCTCGCGCGTGGGGTCGATGTAGGGATCGGTCATCCATCCACGCTATCCCCCTCATCCAACGGCTGAAAGGGGTTTGCACTCCGTTCACGATCCCCTTACCGTTTCGATCCGTTTCACCCCTTACGGAGACGACCGCGATGAAAGTGAGCATCGAACGCAGCGCCCTGCTGAAGGCCATGAGCCGCGCTCAGTCGGTCGTGGAGCGTCGAAACACCATCCCGATCCTCTCCAACGTGCTGATCGAGGCGGAGGGCGACGCGATCTCCTTCCGCGCCACCGACCTCGACATCGAGGTCGTGGACAAGGCCCCGGCCATGGTCGAGCAGGCAGGCTCCACCACCGTCGGCGCCCATACCCTGCATGAGATCGTGCGCAAGCTGCCCGACGGCTCCACCGTCCAGCTTACCGAGGACACTGCCGCGGGCCGGATCGAGGTGCGCGCCGGCCGCTCCCACTTCTCGCTCGCCACGCTGCCGCGGGAGGATTTCCCGGTGATGGCAAGCTCCGAATACGACTGCAATTTCGGGGCCAAGGCCGGGGTGCTGCGCCGCCTCTTCGACAAGGCGAAGTTCGCGATCTCCACCGAGGAGACGCGCTACTACCTCAACGGCATTTACCTGCATTCCGCGACGGAGGAGGGCACCCAGATGCTCCGCGCCGTCGCCACCGACGGCCACCGCCTCGCCCGGATCGATGGTGAGCTTCCGGACGGCGCCGACACGATCCCCGGCGTCATCGTGCCGCGCAAGACGGTCAACGAGCTCCTCAAGCTCCTCTCCGAAGACGACGCCGACATCGCGGTCAGCGTGTCGGAGACCAAGATCCGCTTCGCCACGCCCGAGATCACGCTGACGTCCAAGGTCATCGACGGCTCCTTCCCCGACTATTCCCGCGTCATCCCGCAGTCGAACCAGAAGCGCCTTGAGGTCGATGCGGCCGAGTTCGCGCAGGCCGTCGACCGCGTCTCCACCGTCTCCTCCGAACGCTCCCGCGCGGTGAAGATGGCGCTGGACGAGGATCGCCTCGTCCTCTCCGTCAACGCCCCCGACAGCGGCGCGGCGGACGAGGAACTCGCGGTGGCCTATGGCGACGAGCGGCTGGAGATCGGGTTCAACGCGAAGTACCTGCTGGAGATCGCGAGCCAGGTGGACCGGGAAAACGCGGTCTTCCTCTTCAACTCCTCCGGCGATCCGACACTGATGCAGGAAGCGGGCGACACCAGCGCCGTCTACGTCGTGATGCCGATGCGCGTCTAAGACCCACCCTTGTCTCGACGCACACCCAATCCCCTCACCCCGAGGGGGGAGGGCTAGGGAGGGGGGCCAGCCGAGACCCCTCAAGCTTGCCTCCAAGCCCCGGATAACGAACTGTGCGGGGGCCATGTCCCACCTCACGTCCCTTCGCCTTTCCCAGTTTCGCAGCCACGTCCGCGCCGTCCTCGAGCCGACGCCGGGGCGCATCGCGATCTACGGGCCGAATGGGGCGGGCAAGACCAATATCCTCGAAGCGATCTCGCTCCTCTCCCCCGGCCGCGGCCTGCGCCGCGCCGCCCCGGCCGAGCTCGCCCGAGCGCCAAAGCGCCTCGGCTGGCGGGTCCGCGCCGCCGTCGACGGGCACGAGATCGAGACGGGGGCAGAGGGCGAACAGCCCCGCACCGTCCGCATCGACGACAAAGCCGCCCCGCAGGTCGCACTCGGCCGCATCCTCCGCGTCCTGTGGCTGATCCCGTCCATGGACCGGCTCTGGCTCGACGGAGCGGCCGAGCGTCGCCGCTTCCTCGACCGTATCGCGCTCAGCCTAGAGCCCACCCACGGCGAAACCGTCCTCACCTACGAAAAGGCAATGCGGGAGCGGAACCGGCTCCTGCGCGACCAAGTCCGCGACCCGTCCTGGTACGCCGCGCTCGAAGCCCAGATGGCAACCTCCGGCGAAACGCTCGCCGCGACCCGCCAGCGCACGCTCGACGCACTTGCCGAGGCACAGGAGGGCGCGGCGACCACCTTCCCCGTCGCCGATCTCGCACTGACGGATCCGGACGGCGCGCCCTTCGCGCTGGACGACTTCGCCACGCGGCTGGCCGAGGGCCGACCTCGCGACCTCGCCGCTGGGCGCACCCTCGCCGGGCCGCATCGCGCCGATCTCGACGCGCGTTACGGGGCGAAGGACATACCCGCGCGGCTCTGCTCCACCGGGGAGCAGAAGGCCCTGCTGATCTCTCTCATCCTCGCCAATGCCCGCGCCGTCATGCAGCGCATCGGCACGCCGCCGATCCTCCTGCTCGACGAGGTCGCGGCCCATCTCGACCCCGACCGGCGGCAGGCGCTCTACGGTGAGATCGATGCGCTGGGCTGCCAGGCCTGGATGACCGGGACGGACCGCGAACTCTTCGCATTTCGGGACGCCCCCGGAGTGATTCTCCACGTCACAGAGCAGGATGGCGTGAGCAATTTGGAAGAGATTCGCTCTGTCAAGTAATAAGCGGTCTCTTTCGAGCACTTCGGGCGTTGCAACCCGCTAAACCTCCACAATGCAAAGCTTAACCTAGAGTTAAGATTTTAATAAAAAATGTAATAAATTGAGGGGTTTACGAATGAAAACTTCGTCGCAATTCTCTCCTCATCAACTTAGAGGAGAGCGACATGCCAAGCTTTAAACAAAAACTTGCAGACCCCACGATCCGCATGAGTATGCACGTCAACGTGATTCCTTCAGCCGTCACGACTCAGGCCATCGCAGCGTCCGGCGCCGACGTCGTGGTCATTGATCGCGAGCACGGCGCAGTAGACTATGGAACGTGTCACGCGATGATCGCTGCGACACAAGGCAGCGACTGCGCGCCGGTGATCCGGGTCTCCGACATCAATGACGCTGAGGTGAAGCGCGTTCTCGATCTGGGGGCCGAGGGCATCATCTTCCCGCTGGTGCGCTCGGCCGAGGATGTGCGCCGCGCCGTGGCCTCCATGCGTTACCCGGGATCGATGGGGACCCGCGGTTTTGGCCCGTTCATCGCGCATTCGCGCTGGCCGAACGACATGATGAGCTACGCGGCCAGCATCGAGGATCGCCTGACCTGCGGCATCCTGGTCGAGACCGTCGAGGCGGTCGCCAACATCGACGAGATCGTCGCCGAAGAGGGGATCGACTACATCATCCTCGCGGCCTTCGACCTCTCGGCGACCATGGGCATCCCGGGCCAATTCGACCATCCGCAGTTCGTGAAGGCCTGCGCCAAGGTCGAGCAGGCAGTGCACGCGGCGAAGATCCCGCTCGGCGGTATCGCGATGACCGAGGAAGACGCAGCCGAGCGCTTCGCCCACGGCTACCGCATCATCTCCGGCTTCGACGTCCTGCACCTGAAGGCCAAGGTCGCGCAGACCGCCGCCTGGGCGCGCCGCGCCGACCCGGTCCACGCCTTCGTCAAGGAGAACGGCAAGGCGGCGCAGCACTCCCTCACGGTGCCGCATTAAGGAAGCGCTATCGACGCGCCAAGGCTTCGGCGGGCATCCGGCTCAACTGCACGGCCAGGATGCCCGCCATGATGACAGCGACCCCGAGGATATCCCGCAGGCTCAACGCCTCGCCCAGGATAATCGCGGCGATCGCCACCCCCAGGAACGGATTGAGGAAGTGGAACGTCGCCGCCCGCGTCGGCCCGACCCGTTTCACCAGCAGGAACCACGTCACGGTCGCGAGCAATCCCGGCACCAGCGTGGTGTAGGTAAAGGCGGCGATCAGCGGCCACTGCCAGTCGATTACCCAGGTCTCCGTCAGAAGGCTCAGCGGAAACAGCGCGGCCGAGCCCACCAGCATCTGCAGGCCCACGATCATGATGACGTTGCCCTGCGGCGCGGCTCCCTGCACCAGCAGGGTTGCCACCGTCAGCGCCAGCACACCGACGACCACGACGAAGACCCCGAACGAATCCGCCCCGCCGCTCAGCCGGTCGCCCATGATGACGAGCACCCCGGCAAGTCCCGCGAGCAGCCCCATTAGCGCCACCGCACCCAACCGCTCGCCGCGCAGCGCATTCGCCCCGGCCACCAGCAGCGGTAATAGGCTTGCCACGATCACCGCGAGCGACGCCTCGATATACTGCGCTGCAAAGAAGTTCGCGCCCAGGTAGACCACGTTCTGGCACAGTCCGAACAGCACCACCGCCACCCACTGCCGCCGGGTGAGCGCCGCCCGCTGGCCCAGCGCGTAGGCGATCCCCACCGCGATGAGGCCGGAGATCAGGAACCGCACCGACAGGATCGCGAAGGGCGGCGCATAGACCACCGCGATCTTGGCGGAGGTGAAGGCAGAGGACCACATCAGCGCGAAGGCCACTCCCATCCCCAATGCGCGGAAATCCATCTCATACCCCTTCGCGGATGCAGGCCCTTGGCTTATCACGGGCAACGCGCGCCCGTCGCGCGCCAATTCGTCGGGGTACAATGCAGGTCAGCGAAGCCGTCGCCGCGCGCAGATCCACGCGCGCCTTCCTCGATCGTCCGATCGAGACCGCGTTGCTGCGCGACATCCTGGAGCGCGCCGCCCGCGCCCCCTCTGGCGGCAATCTCCAGCCTTGGCATATCCACCTGCTGGGCGGCGCGGGCATGGAGCGGTTTCGCGCGGTGATGGAGCCGAAACTCGAGGCCGGCCATGCCGACACGCCCGAATACCCGATCTATCCCAGCCCGCTCGCCGCCCCCTACCGCGACCGCCGCTTCGCCGTCGGTGAGGAGATGTATACCCGCCTCGGCATCCCGCGCGAGGACAAGCCCGCTCGCCTGCGCTGGTTCCAGAACAACTGGCGCTTCTTCGAGGCGCCCGCGGGCCTCTTTCTCTTCGTTGACCGCGAGATGGGCGCCGCGCAATGGTCCGACCTCGGCGGCTACCTGCAGACTGTAATGCTGCTCCTTGTCGAGGCCGGTCTCGCCTCATGCCCGCAAGAAGCCTGGGCCGTCCATCACAAAACCGTCGCGTCCTTCTGCGATGTGCCGGAAAACCTGATGCTCTTCTGCGGTTTGGCCATCGGCCACCCGGACCCCGATGCCTCCGTCAATGCGCTGGCCACCTCCCGCGCGCCCTCGAACGAATGGTTGACCATCCATGACTGAGACCCCCCGCGCCGTCATCTTCGACATCGGCAACGTGCTCATCACCTGGAACCCGGAGCGGCTCTATCGCGAGCTCATGGGCGAGGAGAAGATGCAGCACTTCTTCGCCACCGTGGACCCGCACGAGATGAACGAGCTCGTCGACCAGGGCCACCCCTTCCGCGAGACGATCTACGCCCATGCGGAGAAGCACCCGGAGTATCGCGACGAGATCCGCCTGTGGCACGACCGCTGGATCGAGATGGCGAGCCCCACCATCGACGACAGCGTCGCGATGCTGCGCAGTCTGCGCGCGAGCGGCGTGCCCTGCCACGCGCTCAGCAATTTCGGGATCGAGAGTTTCGCTTACGCGCTCACCCACTACCCGTTCCTCGACGAGTTCGACACCCGCTTCATCTCTGGCCACCTGAAGGTCACCAAGCCCTCGGCCCGGATCTACGAGATCGTGGAGGAGGAGACGGCCCTGACCGGCGCCGAGCTCTTCTTCACCGACGACCGCGCGGACAACATCGATGCCGCTGTAGCGCGCGGCTGGCAGACCCATCTCTTCGAAGGCCCCGCCGGTCTGCGCGAGGCACTGAAGAGCCGGGGACTGCCAGTCTAAGGGAGCAGAAGGCCCCGGATCAGGTCCGGGTCGGTAGTAATCCGAACCGTCCCGGCCGCAGAGCCGGGACCTTTCGCACCAGTTGCGACGTCTCGATAATCAACAAAGCACCAAGGGCTGCGCTCGACCTGGAGGGCGCTCGTGACCGCGTGTTGCTGAGCGCGCGCCCGAAAGCATTGAAGTTATGCATTCTGTGAATGACATCGCCAACGCGCCCTCCGTGGGGAGGTCGGGCGCGGCCCGGCCTATCAGCCGGGCGGGAAGTGCTTCTGACTGACACCACCCCCGAACCAGCTCCGGGAACGGCACTCAGCAAAAACCAACCTCAGAACCCGAAGCCGTAGCTCACCAGAACCGAGTCCACGCCCGGGTTCTCGTCGTAGATCCCCGCGTTGGACTTGTGCTGATAGGCAATCGAGATTTCGTTGCCGCTCACGAACCGGTAGGCGAGCCCGATCTGGGAGCGGATCTCGAAGGGCCCGCCCAGATCCTGCCCGTCGCCCTCGTTGTAGTAGCCCGGCGCCACGCTCAGCGTCACCGTCACCGGATTGCCGATCGGCGCCCGCGCCAGCAGCCCCGCCCCGACGAAAACATCGCCTTCCGCATCGACCTCGCCGGTCACGATCGGCTCGAAGCCCACCCGGCCCAGTGCGAAGATCGGGATCGCGCGGTACTCCAGCGAGAGCAACAGTTCGGCGTCGTCATCGTCCCCCTCACCGATGCTGTCCGCCCCGACACCGACGAACAGCGACTGGGAAAAGGCAGGCGAGGCAAGCAGGAGGCAGGCAAGAAGGGTGAGTAGGGGGCGCATGGCATCCTCTTATTCTATGGGTGGCGGAACCATAGACCGGGAGCGCTGCGAACCAATACACGATCTGCTACTTGCGTTGAAAATTGATCTCGGGTAGTGCCCGCCAGTCCGCAATGGTGCGGCCAGAGGTCTTCCGCGACCCTCTATAAAAAACGGAAAGGTTACTTTCATGTCTCGTGGTTTTCTCATCGGCGTCGCGGCCATGGCCGCCGTCGTGGTGGCCTCCAACATCCTCGTCCAGCATCTCTTCGGCGACTGGCTGACCTGGGGTGCGTTCACCTATCCCATCGCCTTCCTGGTGACGGACCTGACCAACCGCTTCCTGGGCCGCGATGCCGCGCGCCGGGTCGTGGTCGCAGGGTTCGCCGTCGGGGTGCTTTGCTCGCTGATCGCAAGCCAGATCCATGGCGAGTACGGGCCGCTCACGACGCTGCGCATCGCGATGGGCTCCGGCATCGCGTTCCTCGTGGCCCAGCTGGTCGACGTGGTGATCTTCGACCGTCTGCGCGCGGGCCGCTGGTGGCGCGCACCGCTCGCCTCCACGCTGGTCGGCTCGTCGCTCGACACGGCGCTGTTCTTCTTCATCGCGTTCTCGGGCGCGCTCACTTTCCTCGACCCCGCCGAGCCCAACGGATGGGCGCGGGAGATCGTGCCGCTTCTGGGTATGGGGCCGGAGCTACCGCTCTGGGTCAGCCTCGCCGTCGCCGATTTCGGCGTGAAGCTCGCGCTTGCCGCCGTCGCCCTCATCCCATTCGGATTTGCGGTGCGGCATCGCACGGCTTGAATTTCGCCGCCGTTCTGCCAACCTATGCGGTGAACGCAACAGCAGAAAGGAGGTGATCTGATGTCGAGTGAGACGTTGGAGCAGGTGGTCGGGTTCAAGCGCGAGGTCACCATCTGAGAGGCAGCCCTCTCACATGATCCTTTCGCTCAGGCGATGGCCTGCCGGTCATCCGCCCCAGCTCACGAACAACACCGGAAGGGGCCCTCGCGGCCCCTTCCTCCATTTGAGAACACCCATGCCGATCCGCATCAACGACCGCATCACGCTCGAGGACTGGGAGCTGACCGAGCAGTTCACCCGCGCCTCCGGCCCCGGCGGTCAGAACGTCAACAAGGTCTCCACCGCCGTGGAACTGCGCTTCGAGGCGCAGCGCTCGCCCAACCTGCCGGGCGACGTGAAGGCCCGCCTGCGCCGCATCGCGGGCCGCAAGTGGACCAAGGACGGCGCGCTGATCATCACCTCCGAAAAGCACCGCTCCCAAGCGATGAACCGGGAGGAGGCGGAGAAGAAGCTCACCGACATGATCCGTGCCGCCCTCGTGCGTCCCAAGCGTCGCATTCCCACCAAGCCCACCAAGGCGAGCCAGCGCCGCCGCGTCGAAGCCAAGAAGCAGGTGGGGGAGAAGAAGGCGCTGCGCGGCCGCGTCACTCCCGACTGAGCGCGCCCCGCTCGACGAAAAGCGGTATCACGAGGGTCAGCCACAACAGCCGGAACACGTGATGCGCGGCGACGAAGGCCGGGTCGGCATCCAGCGCCACCGCCATTGCCGCCATCGTCTCCACCCCGCCGGGGGCGAAGGCGATCAGCAGCGTGACCAGTGGCAGGCCCGTGAGCGTCGCCACGATCCATGCCCCGACCGCCGCGAGCCCCACGGCGAGACCGGTCAGCACCGTCGCCGCCCCCGCCGCCGAGCGCAAAGCCGCCCGGTCCATCCCGTCGAACCGCGTCCCGATCAGCGTGCCGAGCACCACGAACCCCGGCAGCGCCAGCCAGTTCGGCAGCACGCCGGGCGTCCAGTCCCCAGCATGGCCGACTGCCGAGACGATCATTCCGCCGATCAGCAGTGCCGCGGGCACTCGCAGCTTCATCAGCACGAGGCCCAGCACGACCGCGCCCGCGATCAAACACGCGAGGTGATGCACCGCCAATGTCTCCCCCTGCGCCATCCCCACCGCGGTGCCGGAGCCCACGACCAGCGGCACCACTAGCGTCAGCGCCAGCAGACGCAGGCTCTGCACCACCGTCACGAAGCCCACATCGGCCCGCGTCTCCAGACTGAGGCCGAGCACGTAGCTCAGATGCCCCGGTGAAGCGGCGAGCACCGACGTGTTGCGCTCGCGCGCGGTCAGCCCGTGCACGGCGAGCGCACCAAAAACGAGGATCGCCGTGACCGCGGCGGCCAGCACGGCGAAGCTCACCGGCCAGGCCACTACCGCTTCAACCGAGGCCGGCGTCACGCCCGTCCCCATCCCGACGCCCAGCACGACGAAGGCAACGTCGCGCAGCGACGCAGGCAGGGCGAGGCGCACGCCCGCGAAGGCCGCCAGCGACACCGCGAGCGCCGGTCCGGTCAGCAACGCCGCGGGTGCTCCGATGACATGCGCCACTGCTGCTCCGGCCGCGCCTATGCCCAGCGCGGTGAGCGTCCTGATCCAGATGTCCGTCATGAACCGCAACCTAGGCCCGTAGGTGCGGCTCGACCAAGGCATAGCAGGGTTGCGCGGCGCGCAGCTTTGCCCCAGCGTCGGCCAAAACGGGAGGACGCAACCATGAAGAGCCGTGCCGCGCTGGCGATCGAAGCCGGAAAGCCCCTCGAAGTGACCGAAGTCAATCTCGACGGCCCGCGTGAGGGCGAGGTGCTGGTCGAGATCATGGCCACCGGCATCTGCCACACCGACGAGTTCACCCGCTCCGGCGCCGATCCCGAAGGCATCTTCCCCGCCATCCTCGGCCATGAGGGCGCAGGCATCGTGCGGGAGATCGGGCCGGGCGTAACCTCACTGAAACCGGGCGATCACGTGATCCCGCTCTACACCCCCGAATGTCGGGAGTGCGAGTACTGCCTGCACCCCAAGACGAACCTCTGCCAGGCGATCCGCACCACGCAGGGGCAGGGCGTGATGCCCGACGGCACCTCACGCTTCACCACGCTCGATGGCGATCCGGTGTTCCACTACATGGGCACGTCGACCTTCTCGAACTTCACCGTGATGCCGGAGATTGCGGCGGCGAAGATCCGGGAGGACGCGCCCTTCGACATGGTCTGCTATATCGGCTGCGGCGTGACCACGGGCATCGGCGCGGTCATCAACACCGCGAAGGTCGAGCAGGGCAGCCGCGCCATCGTCTTCGGCCTTGGCGGGATCGGGCTCAACGTGATTCAGGGGCTGCGCCTCGCCGGGGCCGACCAGATCGTCGGCGTCGATATCAATCCCGGCAAGGTCGAGATGGCGACCCGCTTCGGCATGACCGATTTTGTGAACCCGGCCGAGGTGGAGGAGGACCTGGTGCCCTACCTCGTGAACCTGACGAAGGGTGGCGCGGACTATACCTTCGACGCCACCGGCAACGTGCAGGTGATGCGCGCGGCGCTGGAATCGGCGCACAAGGGCTGGGGTGAGAGCATCATCATCGGCGTCGCGCCCGCGGGCGCCGAGATCTCCACCCGCCCCTTCCAGCTCGTCACCGGGCGCAGCTGGCGCGGCACGGCCTTCGGCGGCGCGCGGGGCCGAACCGACGTGCCGAAGATCGTGGACTGGTACATGGACGGGAAGATCGAGATCGACCCGATGATCACCCACAAGCTGAGCCTCGACCGGATCAACGAAGGGTTCGACCTGATGCACGAGGGCAAGTCGATCCGCGCCGTCATCGAGTACTGAGAGGGTAGATGCCTCCGGCGGGGATATTTCGCGACAGATGAGGGCGCGAGCGTTAACGACTGGCGGCGTGCACCGGATCGGTGCACGGATGTCATACGCAAATCATACGCATGTCATACGTCGATTTCAGCGTTAACAAAGGTGACCGCGGCAGCGAGGTTTCTTCATCTTTGAGGGTGCTGCGTTAACCCTCAGCTCGGCGGCAGCAGGCTCTGATCCCCGATGAACTCGTCCACCGGCCCATCCTCGGATCGCTGATGCAGCGGCTCGGACGCGATCAGCGCCTGCTGCTCGATCTCCCGGTTCAAAAGCGCGCCGAGCAGGATGACGAAGCTTGAAACGAAGAACCACATCATGAGCGCGGCAACCGCACCAATGGACCCGTAGATCTCGTTGTAGTTCCCGAAGTTCTTGAGGTAGTAGGAGAAAAGCGTCGAGGCGGCCATCCAGAGCAGCCCCGCCACCAACCCTCCGAAGGACAGGAGCGGCGCGCGGTTCCCCCGCCGGTTCGGCCCATAGCGGTAGATCACCCCGATGGCGAGCAGCATGGCGCCGAAGCCGGTGAGCCACGTCACGGCAGTAATCACCGTCTCCGCCGATCGGGCGAGCGGCAGGTATTGCAGCGCCACTGGAACCGCCACCACGACCAGCAACGCAAAGATCGCCACACCGACCAGCGTTAACGTTAAGGCAACGGCTGTCATGGTATGCCTCAGAAACCCCCGAAGCGACGTATCAGGGTAAACAAGGTCTAAACCCTGCAGCAAAGCATTCGATCCGGCCCGCGCGGCCCAGAGGGTGAAGGCGATGGAAATGGCCCCGGTCAGCCCGTGTCCCGACCGATCCGTCGTGAGCACCGACATGAGCTGCCCCTCGATCAGATCGTAGGCAGCCGGGGGCACGAACGCCTCCAGCCGGTCGATATGCAGCAGGATGATCGTCGGGTCGGCGATATAGCCGTAGAGCGAGATGAGGAAGGCCAGGAACGGAAAAATCGACAGCGTGGCGAAGAACGCCATGCCGCCCGATGCGAGGAAAAGGTTGCGCTCCGTTATACCCCGCGTGACGCGGCCCAAGGTTTCCATCCAGTCGCGTAGGGCGAAGAGGAAGAAGGGCCGCAGTCCATATGCGGTGCGCGCTGGCACAGCCTCAGGCGCTAAGACCGTAATAGGTCAGAAGCGTGCCAGTGCCGCGGGTCTCGATCTGGTCGTTCTTGAACACGTCCGGTGCCTTGCTGACCTCCTCTTGTGTCACGGTTACACGGGCGGAGCGCTTCGACCAGTCGATTTCGGCGATCTTCTCCATCGGCAGCAGCACCTGCCGTTCCGGCAGCCACGAGCCCGTCTCGACCACGGCGAAGGGGGCGGCCCAGGTTTCGGTATCGATGACGAGGTCGAGGACTCGGCCCATCGGCCCCTCATTCATGTCGAGGCTGATGCCTGCGAAGGCTCCGGCCCGCTGCAGATCGCCATGCGTATCCGGCAGGTTTCCGGTGAGACGGCGCAGCGGTTCGTCCTCCACCGCCGGCTCGGCGGACCCGGCATCCGGCTTTGCAGGCCAGCTCATATCGTCGAGAGACGGTGCGCCGAGTGCTGCGATCGGGACCAGCCGCGGATCGCGGTCGATCAGCCCTCCGAACTCCACGGCGACGCGCGCGACCTGACGATCCTTGGTCAGATAGAGGTCGGAGACCTTACCCTCCGCATTGTCGCCGTCGAGGGTCAACCCTTTGAGATCACGGTATTTCACGAGCATGTCGCGCTGTCTCCCTTGTTTCCTTGCAATAAACGAACACGCGAGATCTGCCCGAAGTTCACGAAGCGCAAAGGTGTCGCAGGTGATTTGTCGCCGATCGAGCGCCCGGATCGGCGGTTCGCTGCCGGTCTGCACCGGCCAGACACGACCCGAGAGTTGCAGCATCAGACCCTCTCTCTCCCACTAGTCGCGAAATGCATCTTTCGTGATGCGAAGTCCCGCCTCCCTGCGGGATTTGGGGGTAGGCGGACCCCGATCCCTTTGCGATAAGCGTTGAAAATGCTCTGGGGAGGGGTTCATGAGCAAGCAGATGATCATCTACGAACGCGCGGTGCCGGTCACGCCGGAGCAGCATGGCAGCCTGTCGGTCGATACGAAGGCGGGCTACAGCTTCGCATCGACCGTCAACTCGGTCCCGCTGGCGGCGGCGGAGTTCGCAGCGGCAGCGAGCGAGCACGTGATCGTCTTCGTCGGCAGCGGCGACGACCTGATGCCCACGGTGATCCTCGGGCGGAAGGAAGGCGACAACGCCTTCATTAATGGTGAGGGCAAGTGGATCGGCGGCTATATCCCCGCCTTCCTGCGCCGCTATCCCTTCGTCTTCGCCGCCGGGCAGAAAGAAGGCAGCTTCACGCTCTGCATCGACGAGGCATACGAGGGGTTGAAGACGGACGGCTCCGGCGAGCGGCTGTTCGATACGGACGGCAACCGGACCGAATATCTCGAGCGGATGCTGAAGTTCTCCACCGACTACCAGGCACAGTTCAATCGAACCCGGGCCTACATGAGGCGCCTCGTGGACCTCGATCTGCTGGAGGACGCGCGCGCCGAGTTCGGGGCCTCCAACGGCGGCGCGACCCGCATCGCGGGATTCCGCACGATCAACCGGGACAAGCTCAAGGCGCTGCCCGGTGACACCCTGCACGCGATGGCGCAGACGGACGAGCTGGAGCTCTGCTATCTCCACCTCCACTCCCTGCGGAACATCGCGACGATGGAACGGCGGCTGAAGCGGCAGGCCGCTTTGTGAACACCTAGCCTCTTGGCGCGATGGCGCGGCGAACCATGTCCTGCCGCGCAACATCTCGCAGAGGAGGCTCCCATGATCGTTCCCGCACAGGTTCCCCCGCCGCTCACCCTGCCGTTGGTCGGAGGCGGGACATGGGACCTCGCCCAACAATCGCCCGAGAACTTCACCATCATCGTTTTCTACCGCGGCAAGCATTGCCCGATCTGCGGCGGCTACCTGCCGAAGGTCGAGGCGGCGATGGAGGAGTTCGCTGAGGTCGGCGCCGACGTCGTCGCCGTCTCGATGGATGTGGAGGAGCGGGCGACGGCCTCCTATTCCGACTGGGGTCTCACGACACTGCCGGTCGCCTTCGGCATGACGGCAGAGGTGGCGAAGGCCTGGGGTCTGTGGCTCTCCTCAAAGCGGGAGGGGTCGAGCGAGCCGAACGTCTTCGCCGAGCCAGGGCTGGTGGTGCTCGACAAGACAGGCAAGGTCTTCTTCGTGGAGGTGCAGAACGCGCCCTTCACCCGGCCTCCGCTCGATCAGCTCGTGAAGGGGCTGAAATACGTGCTCGACAACGACTACCCGACGCGGGGCACCTATACGGGCTGATCGCTCACGGGGTCCATCAGCGCGGTGTTGAAGTCGCGCACCTGCCGCAGCAGGCCGATGAAACCGTCGGCCTGGTGCTGGGCCACCGCGCGCCCCTTCTCCGCCGTCGCGAGGGAGGCATTGCCGACGGTACCTTCGGTGTTGAGGTCGGAGGCGATCCAACCATAAGCCACCGGACCGATGGGCTGCAGCGCGATTTCCTGGGCGGTAGAGCGGAAATCCTGCGCATGGGCCATGTCCACGAGCTCCGGCCGGAAATGGAGCATCAGCGAGGTCTCCACATCGCCACCATGGATGCCGAAGGAGAGCTCCTCCGCCGGGAACATCCCCTCCGGATGCCCGAAGCTGCCCCACTGGCAGCGCACGGCGAGCATCCCGGCACGCACCCGCAGCTCCCGCGCGAGGATACCGATCATGTCGAGATTGCCGCCATGGGAATTGGCGATCACCAGCTTCGTCAGCCCGGCCCGCGCGACGGAGAGCCCGATCTCGGTCCACGCGGGCAGCGCAAGGTCGTAGGGCAGCGTAAGCGTGCCCGGCGCATGCAGATGCTCGTTCGACTTGCCCACTGCCTGCGTCGGCAGGATCAGGATGTCGAGGTCATCAGGCAGCCTCTCTCGCACCGTCGCCAGCATTCCGTCGGCGATCATCGTGTCGGTGCCGGTGGGCAGATGCGGCCCGTGCTGCTCGACCGCCGCGGTGGGCAGGATCACGACGGTATGGTCGGGATCCATCCCCTCGAACTCGGTCGTGCGATACTCGCTCCAGAACATCCTGCGCATCGGCCCGCCCTTCATCTTTCCCCAAATACGCCGACCACCTCAACCATAGGTCGCCTCCAGCCGGGAGCGGAGGTAGTCGGCCCCGCTCACCGGCGGCCATTGCGGCGCGCCGGTGCCGGGCAGTGCCGCGATCATGGCATCCGGGTTCGGGTCGAGGAAGAAGGCGACGGAGTAGCGCTCCCGCGGCGGGGGCAGCACGCGATGCGGGGTGGAGGCGTAGATCCCGTTGGTCCAGCGCATGAGGCAGTCACCGATGTTGACAACGAAGGCTCCTTCGGCGGGGGGCACATCGATCCAGTCGCCGTCGCGCGGCTTCACCTGCAGCCCGGCGGTGCCGTCGGTCATCAGCAGAGTGAGCGCGCCGTAATCCGTGTGCGCCCCAGCGCCGATCCCGCCCGCGCCATCCTCAGCGGGGTAGCGGAGCAGGCGCAGCGTCGCCAGCGGCGCGTCGAAGTCGGGGGAGAAGCGCTCGGCCTCCAACCCCAGATCCACCGCCACCGCCCGCATCAGGTCCACACCCAGCGCCCAGGCCGAGTTGTACCAGCCGAGCGTTGCCGTCCGGAAACCGGGCAGGTCGGGCCAGAGGTTGGTGCCGCGGAACGGCTCGCAGGACACGACCCGCGGATCGTCGGGCGCGAGGTCGAGGCCGACATTGAACGCCTCCTTCTGGTCGGGCGCGCCGGTCGTGTCGTCCAGCCGCTCCTCGCCGAGCGTGACGTAGCCTCTGTTGTGGGCGGAATGGCGGATGGAGACGGCGTCCTTCGCCTCCTGCGGCTGAGCGAAGAAAGCCTCGGCCGCCGCAAAGACGGGCGCCGGGTCGAGCCCGTGCCCGTCGAGCAAGAAGAAACCCGGCCCGCGTGCCGCTTCCCCCAGCGCCTGCGCGAAGCCCTGCTGACGGATGTCGAGCCGGGGGATCATGCGATCAGCCGGTCGGTCTTGCGCGCGACGCGGTCGAGGTGTCGCTTCCGGCTCTCCGGCGTCGAGCTGTCCATCAGGTAATGCGTGGCAAAGGCCGTGCGGCACCGTTTCGCACAGAGCAGCCGCACCCCGCGCAGGATCGTCCGCCGCCCCGGCGCACCGATGAAGCGGGTCAGCCACCAGCTCGCGCCGTAGGTCGTGAACACCGCCAGCCGCTCGATATGGGTCAGCCCCGGCCGTATGTTTGTGTTCACCGCATCGGGCATCAGGAACGCCACCTCGGGCAGCATCACCCGGTCGAGCCAGCCCTTGATCATCGCGGGCAGGCCGTACCACCAGGTCGGATAGATCAGGATCAGCGTGTCGCACCATTTCAGGTCCTCGACATGATCCTTCACCGGCTCGACATTGCTCGGGTCGTAGTGGTTGGCGAGCTCCTCACGGGTCAGCAGCGGCTGGAAGTCCTCGGCATAGAGGTCGCGCACCCGCACCTCGGCCTTGTTGCCGATCCGGGCGAGCACGGTATCGCGCACGGCGGCCGTGAAGCTCTCCGGATTGGGGTGGCAATAGATCACGAGGACCTTCATCAGAACTCTCTCATCTCTTCCATTACGCGCTTGTGGAAGCCGCGCCGCCTCTCATCCGTCGCGCGGTTCATATCGTAAAGCGCGAGGTACTTCGTCTTCACCCGCGGGTGGCAGACATAGCGCAGCGAGCGGGTGACGATCCTGCGCGGCGGATCACCGGCAAGGAACGCGCGCGTCCGGTTGCCGCCATAGGTGGTGACGGCGGCGAGCTTCTCGATGTGGGTGAGGTTCGGGCGCACCTTGCCGTTGACCAGCTTGAAGGAGACGCCGGGCAGGAACACCCGGTCGAAGAAGCCCTTGAGGATCGCCGGGTAGCCGAAATTCCAGACCGGGAAGCAGAGGACCAGCGCCTGCGCGGCGCGCAGCCGTTCGACATATTCGCGGACCGGTTCGATATTTGCAGGCTCAGTGTGGTAGCCGCGCCGCTCGGCTTCGGTGAGCACGGGGGAGAAGCCCTCGGCGTTCAGGTCGCAATCGTCCACGTCCCAGCCGCGGTCACGCAGCGTGCGCACGGTGCGGGCGTGCAGGACGGAGCCGAAGCTGTCGGGCACGGGGTGGGCGTAGAGGACTAGGGCGCGCATGACTTTCTCTTCGGGCGCGCCGTTGCGAGCGGGATGGCCCCCTCCCTAACCCTCCCCCTTGGGAGGGGGAGGGGACGTGCGTTGAGGCGAGCGATGCGTTCTCCCTCAACCGTCCACGGTAGAGGGCCGGGGAGGGGGTACATCATTCGGCCGCCTGCATCTTCGGGTAGGCGTACATCCGGTCGAACGCCCAGTTCGGATCGTCCCACGCGATCATCTTACCGGGGTTGAGCAGGCCCTTCGGATCTGCCTCCCGCTTGAAGGCAAGTTGCCGGTCGTCCACGGTCTGCCGCCCGCCTTCCTCTAGGGTGTAGCGGTGCGGGTTGAAGATCATGGCGCCCGCCTCCTCGTGCATCCGGATGATCTCGTCGAGCCGTTCCTCGGTGGTAAACTTCACCAGTGACAGACCTGCGAACATCACCTTGCCCTGCTCGCGCAGCACTTCGAGATGCTGGAGCACCTCGGGGCTGAACTCGGCCCGCATCTTCCCGATCAGCTCCTTGTGCTGCGGATAGCCGTAGCGGACCTGAAGATAGGTGATCGACGGCTCGACCTTAAGCGCCCGCAGAGTCGTATGGTTCCAGCCGTATTCGAAGACCGGCCCCGGCGTCCGCTCCCAGTCGTTGTCGTCGGAGCGGTAGATCAGCGTGCCGCCCATCCGGGCGAGCAGCGTGAGGAACCCGTCCATCGAGTGCGGCGCCACCATGAGGCCGACCATATGGGTGCCTTCCTCCACATGCGGCTTCACTCTCTGGAAATACGCATGCGCGATCGGGGCCTCGAACACCGTCGCGAGCTTGATGAGGATGCCGTCCTCGTTCGCCACCGCCTCGGCGAGCTCCATGGCCGGGGTGAAGTCGTCATAGGCTACGAACATCTCGACCCAGTCATAGGCGGGGGCCAGCGGCATCTCGATCTCGGTGATGATCCCGTTCGTGCCGTAGGCGTGGGAGACGCGGGCCAGCGCCTCGCCGGTGAATTCGAGGATGCGCGGCTCCTCCTCCATCGTCACGACGCGTAGGCGGATGATGTTGCCGAGGTCACGCAAGCTGCCCCAGGTGCAGGATCCGACACCGCCGGAGCCGCCCGCGATGAACCCGCCGATGGTCGCGGTGGCCCATGTGGAGGAGTACATGCGGATTTCCTGGCCGGACTGCTCGATGCAGGCCGCATCTAGGTCCTTCAGCAGGCAGCCCGGTTCCACGATGACGCGACCGGGGTGAATTTCCTTGACCGCCGCCATGTTCTTGAGGTGGAGGATGCAGCCGCCTTCTAATGGCATCGCCTGCCCGTAGTTGCCCGTTCCCGCACCTCGGGTCGTGACCGGCACATCGTGGGCGTAGCAGGTCTTGAGGACCTCGATCACCTCCGCCTCGGTCTTCGGCGCGACGACGAAATCACCGACCACATGGTCCAGCCGCTCCTTCAGCACCGGCGAGTACCAGAAGAAATCGCGGCTCTTGGAGCGGACGGAGACCTCCTTGTCGTCGATCTCGAGATGGGAGAGCGCGTCGCGGGCGGCGGCAACATTCGGTTTCATGCGGGCTCCATCAGGTGGTCGAGTTCGCGGTAATCGGGCAGCGTCCGGTCGATCCGCTGGCCGCCCCGGATCACGATGCGGTCGGATTGCGGGCGGGCGAAGAGCTCGGTCCAGCTGCGCGCATTGCAGATCACGAGGTCGGCGGGCTGGCGCGGCGCGAGGGTGGCGGGGGTAAAGCCGCAGGCCTCGGCCGGCGTGGTCGTCACGGCGCAGGGCCAGTCGGCGCGGGAATGGTCGAGATGGGCGATGCGGGTCGCCTGGCGCAGCACCTCCATCATGTCGAGATCGCCATAGGCATAGAACGGATCGCGTGTGTTGTCGGAGGCGAAGGCGGCAGGGATGCCGCGGTCGGCCATCTCGTGCACCAGCGTTACGCCGCGCGAGCGAGGCGTGCGCCCGGCGTGGCGATCCTGAAGGTAAAGGTTGCAGAGCGGCAGGGAGACGATGTTGAGCCCCGCCTCCGCCACCAGATCGAGCGTTCGCTCCGCCTCATCATCAGACTGCCGGGCGAGAGAGCAGCAATGGCCGACGACGACCCGGCCGTCGAAGGAGTGGCGCAGCTTCGCCTCGGCAATGGCGCGGAGGCAGGCGCTGTCCGGGTCCTGTGTCTCATCGGCGTGGAAATCGACGTCGAGGCCGCGTTCGGCGGCGATCCGGAACACGATGTCGAGCTTCTCGTCCAGATCCGGGACCGGATACGCGACGGCGCCGAGCACGCCGTTGTAGCGGCTCACGAACTCCGCCGTGTGTAGGTAGGCGCCGTCGGCGGTCACATTCTCGATCCCAACGAGGCAGGCGGCTTGCAGCTCGATCCGCCCGGCCCACTCCGCCCGGATCTCGTCGAAGACCGGCCATGAGATGTCGTCCTGCGGTGGGATCGAGTCGAGATGGGTGCGGATCGCGCGCGTGCCATGGGCGTAGGCGCAGCGCAGGGCGAAATCCATGCGGGCGCGCACGTCCTCGGCGCTCCAGTTCGCCGCGCGGTCCTCTCCCACCGTGGTCAGCGCACCCATGAAGGTGCCGTCCGGGTTGGCGGCACGCGGCCAGATATGCCCCTTGTCGAGATGGGTGTGCATGTCGACGAAGGCCGGGAAGACCATGGCGCCGTCCATGTCGACCTCCGGCACGCGCGCGTCGCTCAGCGTCGGGCCGTCGAGCGTCAGCTCAATGCGCACCAGATCACCCTCCTGCCCCGCGAGGCAGGCAGGCGCGTGCAGGTTCACGAGCCGAAGCGGCCCGTCGGGCAGCGTGCGGAAATCCCTCATCTCTCTCTCGCCAACGCGCTTTCGTGCCACTTGCGCAGGGCAAGGTGGGAGATGGTGCTCATGATGCCGAAGATCACCACGCCAAGCGCAGAGATCAGGAAGAGACACGCGAAGAGCCGTCCGAAGTTGAAGCGGTAGGAGGCTTCCAGCAGCGTGGATGCGAGGCCGAGGCCCGTGCCAGCGCGGCCGATCACAAACTCCGCCACCACGGCGCCGATCAGCGCGAGACCGCCCGCGATCTTCAGCCCGCCGAGGAAGAAGGGTAGCGCCGAGGGGGCCGCGAGCAGGTAGAGCCGCTGCCACCGGCTCGCCCCGTAGATGGTGAAAAGGTCGTCGAGGTTTGGGTCGGTGCTCTTCAGCCCGATGGTGGTGTTGGACAGGATCGGGAAGAACGCGACGATCCAGGCGCAGGTGAGGGCCGCGGCAAAGGCGCTCTCCATGTAGACCTGCAACAGCGGCGCGATGGCGATGACCGGCGTGACCTGGAGGATCACGGCGTAGGGGAAGAACGACATCTCCGCCCATTTCGACTGGGTGAAGGCGACGGCGAGGGAGACGCCACCGATGATCGCCATAATGAGGGCGAGCAGGGTCAGGCGGCTCGTCACGATGGTCGCGTCCCACAGCATCGCCCAGTCGGTCACCAGGGTCTGCGCGATCAGCACCGGGCCGGGCAGCACGTAATGCGGCACCTCCCACAAGGTGACGTAGAAGTGCCAGGCGAGCAGGCTGCACGCCATCACGCCCACCGGCAGGGTCCACCTCGCGATGCCGTGGATACGGGCGCGGCGCGCGCGGGCGGCCTCCTCGCTGTCGAAGGTTTGCGGGGCGTCGAGCACGGCCATCAGGCAGCTCCTATGGCTCGGTTGAGGGCGTCGGAGGCACCGCGGCACCACGCGGCGTACTCGGCGGAGGTGCGGAACTCCTCCGTCCGCGGGTAAGGAGCCGTAACCGGCAGTTCCTCGATCACGCGGCCAGGCCGTGCGGCCATTACCACGATGCGGTCAGAGAGAAACACGCTCTCGAACACCGAATGGGTCACGAAGATCACGGTGCAGCCCAGCTTCGCCTGCATCGCGAGCAGGTCGTTGTTGAGCTTGAACCGCGTGATCTCGTCGAGGGCCGCGAAGGGCTCGTCCATCAGGATAAGCTTCGGATGGGTCACCATGGCCCGCGCGATGGAGACGCGCATCTTCATCCCGCCGGAAAGCTCCCGCGGGTAGGCATTCTGGAACTTCTCCAGCCCCACCAGCTTGAGCGCATCCATGATCTCGCCCCGTACGGCGGCGAAGCCCTGGCCCTTGAGCCGCATCGGCAGCCAGACGTTCTGCGCCACGGTGGCCCAGGGCATCAGCGTCGGTTCCTGGAAGACGACGGAGAGGGACTGCTCCCCCGCCTCCCACGCGATGCGGCCGCTGGTGGGATGGGACAGGCCCGCGATCAGGCGCAGGGCCGTCGACTTGCCGCAACCTGACGGGCCGAGCAGCGAGATGAAGTCGCCTTCGAATACGTCGAGGTCGAGGCCGCGAAGGGCCACGACCTCGCCGCCGAAGACCTTGTCGACGCCCGTGAGGGTCAGCAGGCGCTGCCGTGTGGGCGATCCATCCATGCTTTACTCGGGTACCAGATCCATGCCGAGGCCGTTGCCGACGAAATCGGTGGTGTAGGCCGATTGCCAGTCGAGCCCGTCGGAGACGACACCCGCCTCGACCATCGCCTCGTAGAAGCCGCCGACCTGCTCATCGGTGATGACGCCGATTCCGACCTCCTCCGCATCGCCGGAGATGACGATGCCGTTCTCCAGCATCTTCTCGATCGCGTAGTTGATCTTGTCCTGCGTCATCTCCGGATTGGCTTCCATGATGAGCGCGTTGGCGGCGGCGTTGTCGCCATAGAGATAGTTGTACCAGCCGAGGATCGAGCCCTCGACGAAGCAGGTCACGATCTCCGGCCGCTCCGCGATCGTGTCGGCCATGGTCTCGATCGTCGTGGCGTAGGTCGAGTAGCCCGCGTCCGCGATCAGAAAGACCTCCGGCACGAAGCCGCCCTCCTGCTCCACCAGGTAGGGTTCGGAGCTGAGATAGCCCTGCATGCCGATGCCGGTATCGGCGAGGAACGGCGCGGGGTTGAAGGTGTAGGGCTGGCGCTGCTCGGGCGTGAAGCCGTGGGCCGCGATCATCCACTGGTAATAGGACTGAAAGCCGTTGTCGCCGATCAGCAGCGTCAGGTCCTTCAGATCCTCCCAGCTCTCCGCTGCACCCGGGTGGGCGAGGATCACCTGCGGGTGCTTCTGGAAGATCGCGGCGACGGACACGACCGGAATGCCCTGCTCTACGGCGGAGAACGCTTGGAGCAGGTCGCCGCCCATATGGAAATCCATCCGCCCCGCGAGCATCAGCGCGCGGTTGTTCACCTGCGGACCGCCCGGCACGATGGTGACGTCGAGACCGCACTCCGCGTAGGTGCCGTCCGCGACGGACTGATAGAAGCCACCATGCTCCGCCTGTGCGACCCAATTGGTGCCGAAGGTCACTTCCTCCTGCGCGAGTGCCGCGGTTCCGGTGGCGGCGAGTGCCCCTGCGGCGAGGATCTGGATTTTCCGTTTCATTCGCCTGTCTCCCTGCATACCCTGTCAGCTTGACGCTAGGTCGGCTTTCCGGCCACGGCCAAGCACTAAAAAGTGCCATCTGCCCCTTCTGCGGGCAGGCGCACCCATTTTGAGCAGAATTTTATGTATCTGCCGAAAGACTGAGCGGTTTACTCGCCGGGGACGGGACATGACGGACGCGCTTCGACCACAGACCATCCATCCGCCCTTCGCGCGCTACGTGCACGGGGTCGCGGTTCCGGCCGGGCACCGGCTGATCGCGACGTCGGGCCAGCTCGGCATCCGCGCGGACGGAACGATCCCGGAGGGGGTGGAGGCGCAGACGGAGCTGTGCTTCGTCGCCATCGACGCGATCCTGGCGGAGGGCGGGATGGGCCGTGAGGATGTGGTGCGGGTCAACGCCTTCGTCACCGGGCGCGAGCATTTGCCGGGCTACATGGCAGCCCGCGACACGTGGCTGGAAAAAGTCGATCCGCCGCCCGCCTCGACCCTGATGATCGTCAGCGGCTTCGCCCGGTCTGAGTTCGTCGTGGAGGTCGAGGTTCTGGCCGCCGCACCCTAGCGGCTGCGCCGAAGGTAGACGTAATAGGCCCCTTCACCCCCGTGCCTGCGATGCGCCGGTGCGATCTGCAGCACGAGTGGACCGAGTGGCGGCAGGCGCAGCCAGTGCGGCACCTGGTGGCGGAGCACGCCGTGACGCTCCGGTATGATCGCGTCCTCGGCCCCTCTTCGGCCCTTTCCGGTGATCACAAGGACGAGGCGCAAGCCCTCGGAATGCGCGCGCAGGATGAAGCCACGCAGGCGCAGATGCGCATCCGCAGTGGTCATCCCATGCAGGTCGAGGCGAGCCTGCGGGGTGAGCCGCCCGCGCGTCATCCGCTCGAAGGCACGACGGTCCATGTTGACGGGCTCCGCACCGGGTGCCGGCGCCGGGTCGAAGCGCGTGGGCGGCGCCGGGCGGCCCTGCGGCCGCAGGATCATGCCGCGGGAGGCGGGTGAGGTGGGGGCAAGCTCGACCGGTCGCTGCTCGTGGTCTGGCTCGGGCGCGGCGGACTGTTCATGCAAGGGAACGGCGCTCTCGGCCACCTTGGACCACAGCGCCTTTTCCTCCTCGCTCAGCGTCCGCCTGCGGCGCGCCACGTCAGCGCCCGGCAAGCGCCGCGCGCGGCATCAGGACGACCATGCGGCCGCCCGCCCGCTGACGGCTCGCCACGGCAAAGGCCGCCTCGCCGGAGCCGAAGAAGATGTCGGCGCGCTGGGCGCCTTTGACCGCGGCGCCGACGTCCTGCGCCACCATAAGACGCTTAAAGGGACCGTTCGCCGTCTCCGTTTCCACCCAGACCGGTAGGCCGAGCGGGACCGCGTCGCGGTCGACGGCGATGGAGCGGCGGGCAGTGACCGGCAGGCTCATCGCACCGACCGGGCCGTCATCGGGGGACAGCCCCTCGACCTCGTGAAAGAAGATGTAGGAGGGGTTCACATTCAGCACGTCGAGGCCACGCTGCCCATTCTCCCGCACCCAGGTCTGGATCGCGGCGGCGGAGAGGTTGTGGCTGGGCAGCAGCCCCGCCTCCCCCATGTACCGCCCGACAGAGCGATAGGGGTGGCCGTTCCGCCCGGCATAACCGACGCGCATCGTAGAGCCATCCGCGAGCGACAGGCGGCCGGAGCCCTGAACGTGGAGGAAGAACGCCTCCACCGGATCCTCGAGCCAGGCGAGCTCCAACCCACGACCGGAGAGGCCGCCGCGCTCGATCTCCTCCCGCGTTAGCCAAGGGCTGTTCCGCCCCTCGATCTCCGGCGGGCGCTTGTAGAGCGGGAAGCGGAAGCGCTCGGTGCGGAAGCGGCTGGCGGGCAGTTCGGGCTCGTAATATCCGGTGAAGAGCGGATCGTTACCATCTGTCACCAGGACAGGCGTGAACGCCGCCTCAAAGAACGCGCGGGCATCCGTCGCACTTTCGGCCGCGCGACAGAGCGCGGCCCATTCCTCGGCACTGATCCGATCGCCCGTCGCAGTGCTCGCACAGCTGCGAGAGAAGGTGCGCAGCGCCGCCGCATGATCATCCTGCGCCCAACCGTCGAGCGCATCGTAGCTTAGCGGCTGCATGGAGGTCTGGCCGAGCGCAGGCAAAGCAAGAGAGAGCGCGGCGACCGCCGCGAGAACGACACGGCGGTGCAGCATGTCACGCGCCAGTTGCGACGAGCAGCCAGTTCGGGTTTTCGGAGCCCATCACGCGGGAGAAGGTCCAGACATCGGCCTGGCGCTTGATCTCCTGCGGATCGCCCTCGACGATCTCACCGGTGGCGTTTTTGACCACGGACGTCAGCTCCCCGACGAAGCGGATGGTGATGTCGGCGACATTGTCCATCTCATCGAACTTCGCATCCTTGAGCTTGAGCTCCCGCACGCCGACGAAACGAGCGTCCACCGTGAGGCCCGCCTCGGCCCGGCTTTCGACCGCCTGCTCGAAGCCCTTGAAGACGTCGGGTGCCAGGAACTGCTCCAGCGTCTTCAGATCGCCGTTCTCGTAGGCCATCAAGATCATCTCGTAGGCCTGACGCGCGCCGCCGAGGAATTCGCCCAGGCTGAAATCGGGCTCGACCTTCTTCATGTTGGCGATGGCCTGGCCGGCATCGCTTTCGGGATCGACGTGGTCGGCGATGTCCTGATCGGTGCCGCCGCCCTCGATCACTTCGAACGGATGGTCCTGGCGATCATTCTCCGGCCCGGGGACACGCGACGTCTTGGGCGGACCTTCAAAGCCCGTGCGCGTGCCGAGCACGCTGCGCAGTCGGAGGATCAGAAAGACCGCAACCGCGGCCAGTACGATAAGTTGGATCATAGGTTCGATGTCTTTCTCCGATCGGCATCGGAACCGCCAGGCGGTTTGGTTCGTCCTCGTTCTTGCATATCTAGGAGGGCGAAGGGAACGAGTCCATGCGACCGCATGGATGGAGAAAGGAACGCCATGTGGATTTTTCTGGCATTGTTGCTGGTGCCGCTGATCGAAATCGCACTGTTCATCCAGGTCGGCGACCTGATCGGGCTGTGGCCGACGCTTGCGACGGTCATCCTGACCGCCATCGCGGGGACGTGGCTGTTGCGTTTGCAGGGGGGCGACGCGCTGCGGCGCGTGCAGCACATCCTGCGCGAGGGCGGTGATCCACGGGGGCCTCTGGCGCACGGCGCGCTGATCCTGATCGCGGGCGTCGTGCTTTTGACGCCGGGCTTCTTTACCGACGCGATCGGATTCCTCCTCCTCATCCCGGCGGTGCGCAACATCGTGATCGCGGAGCTTGCCCGCCGCGTGGTCGTGCGCACCATGAGCCAGCCGCGCGAGGCGGGACGGGGCGGCCCAGGCGACGTGATCGACGCGGAATATGATGTCGAGCCGCCGCAGGGGCAGGACATCCCCGGCAACTCGGGCTGGACCCGGCGGGACTGACGTTGTGATGCAGCAAGCGCTCTGCTAGGTCCGTGCCATCTGTCAGACACGACAAGGCACGAGGACGGCATGGCCGACGAGAACCAGACCCCAGAGACCGACGCCGCGGCAGCGCAGGCACAGCAGTCGCAGCCCCAGATCCGCATCCGCAACCAGTATGTGAAGGACGTCTCCTTCGAGAATCTGGCCGCGCAGAAGGGCATCGTGCCCCAGACCGCACCGCAGGTCCGGGTGGGCGTGAACCTCGATGCGAAGAAGGTTGAGGGCGCGGATGGCGTCTACGAGGTCGTGATGACGCTGAAGGTCAACGCGGATGCAGGCGAGCAGAAGGTCTTCCTGATGGAGCTCGACTATGCCGGGATCTTCGAGGTGTCGAACGTGCCGGAGAACCAGATCCATCCGTTCCTGCTGATCCAGTGCCCGACGATGATCTTCCCGTTCGCACGGCGGATCGTCAGCGACATGACGCGCGACGGCGGCTTCCCGCCGGTCAACGTCGATCCGATCGACTTCCTGGCGCTCTACCGCAACGAGCTGTTGCGGCGGCAGCAGGCCCAGGCGGCCAGCGCCGGATCGCCGACCGGAACGGCATGATCGAGGGGCCTTCGGGCCCCTTTTTCATGGGCGTTGTTGGTAAGTGAGAGCGCTGCGGATCAGGAGGCGGAGCTTCTCCTGACCTGGCGTTTCGCCGGTGGCGAACAGGACGCCACGGTTGCCGTCATACCGGAAGTCATCGGGAAACAGGCTGCGGAAATCCGAGATAATCGTGGTCTGGCAATGCGCATAGATCGCGTATCCGCCACTCTTCGGCAGGCCCAGCCGTAGAGTGGAGCCTTTCGGCGTGCGATAGGCGGGTTGGCCCCATTTCAGGCTCTCCTCGATAGGACCGATGGTTTTGGCCGTGTCGAGGATGAGCTGTCTGAGGGTAAGCAGGGCATCGCGTTCGGACTCAGGGAACGACGCGAACGCCGCTTCGAGGTTCGGGCTCTCGAACGGAATATCAGCTTTGACCGCGGTCTTATGCATCTGGAGATGCTAACGCGAAACGGCGCGTTCCGGCACCGCTGAAAGTCAGGATGAGAAGCGCTTCCAGAGGGCATCGTCGCCCAGCTTGGAGACGAAACCCTCGAAGGCCGCCTGCTCGTCCGGCGTCATCCGGTCGCGCAGCGGGCGCGGGCGGGGCGGCGGCGTCCAGTCGCCGGCCTCCACCTTCGGCCCGGTATTGGAGACGACCGAAAGGCTGAAATCGGGCTGCCGGCCGCCGACGAGCTCCAGGTAGACCTCCGCCAGGATCTCGGAGTCGAGCAGCGCACCGTGCTTCGTCCGCGCCGAGTTGTCGATGCCGAAGCGGCGGCAGAGCGCGTCGAGGGAGTTCTGCGCGCCCGGAAACTTCGAGCGGGCAATGGCGAGGGTGTCGACCGCCTGCGCATTCGGCAGGGTCGGCAGGCCCATCCATTTCAGCTCCGCATTCAGGAACTTCATGTCGAAGGCGGCATTGTGGATGACGAGCTTCGCATCGCCCACGAAGTCGAGGAACTCCTGCCCGATCTGCTTGAAGACCGGCTTGTCGGCGAGGAAGTCGTTGCCGAGGCCGTGCACCTGGAACGCCTCGGTCGGCATGTCGCGTTCGGGATTGATGTACTGGTGATAGGTGCGGCCGGTCGGCATGTGACCGTTGAGTTCGACCCCGCCGATCTCGACGATGCGGTGGCCTTCGAGCGGGTCGAGGCCGGTGGTTTCGGTGTCGAGGACGATCTCACGCATCGTGACGCTCCCTTATGCTCGCCAGAACGGCGTGGACCTGTTCGCGGGCGTTGTCCAGTCCGCGCGAGGTGTCGACGACGAAATCGGCGGCGGCGCGTTTTTCGGCGTCGGGCACCTGGCGGGAGAGGATGGCGGCGAAGCTTTCCTCCGTCATGCCGGGACGGGCTAAGACGCGCTGGCGCTGGACATCCGCGGGGGCGGAGACCACGACGAGGGTGTCGACGCCGCGCTGCTGACCGATTTCGAAGAGGAGGGGGATGTCGAGGAGGACTTCACCGGTCGAGTGGCGCTCTAGAAAAGCCTTGCGGTGCGCGGCGACCAGCGGGTGCACGATAGCCTCGATCTTCGGGAGTAGCGTGTCGTCGGCGAGGATTGCGGTGCGGAGGCGATCCCGGTTGACCGCTCTGTTTTCGATAGCTTCGGGGATGAGGTCGGCGAGCGGGGCTACTGCCGCGCCGCCGGGCGCATAAAGCTCGTGGACGGCAGCGTCGGCGTCCCAGACCGGAACGCCCGCGTCGGCAAACATCTGCGCCGTGGTCGACTTGCCCATGCCGATGGAGCCCGTCAGCCCGATGACATGCGCCGTCATTCGGCGAGCACCGCGCGGCGGAGTTCGTCGTCCACCTCCGGCGCCTGATCGAACCATTGGCGGAAGCCGGGTGCAGCCTGATGGAGCAGCATGCCGAGACCGTCCACCGTACGGAGGCCGATAGAGGCGGCTTCCTGCAGGAAAGGCGTACGGAGCGGCGCGTAGACTATGTCGGTGGCGAGCGCCGCACCGTGGGCGCGGGTAAAACTGATGTTGAGTTCGGGCTGGCCGGTCATACCGAGGGACGTCGTGTTGACAATTGTCATGGCTCCCTCCATCGCGTCGGCGCCGCGGTTCCAGTCGACAACGGTGATCCGGGCACCGTAGGCCTCCTTGAGGGCCACGGCGCGTTGACGGGTACGGTTCGCGATGCGGACCTCGGGCGCGCCGTCGCTCAGGAGGGCGGAGATGATGGCGCGGGCCGCACCTCCGGCACCGAGGACAAGGCACGGACCGGACTTCGCGGACCAGTCGGGGGCGTACTGGCGCAGGTTCTCGATGAAGCCGTAGCCGTCCGTGTTGTCGGCGTAGATCCCACCATTCTCACGAAATATCAATGTGTTGGCGGATCCGATCAGCGCAGCGCGATCGCTGATGTTGTCCGCGACCTGCAGGACACGCTGTTTGTAGGGGATGGTGATGTTCACGCCGCGAAAGCCGAGCTTCGGCAGGGTCCGGATCGCCTCGTCGAAGTCGTTTGGGGCAACCGCGAGGGGCACGTAGTGGCCCGGGATGCCGTATCGGCGCAGCCAGTGACCGTGCAACTTGGGCGAGAGCGAGTGGCCGATGGGCCAGCCGACGACACCGGCGAGAGGGGGGGACGACTCCGTCATTCGATGCAGACCTCGCGCGCACGCAGAAAACCCAGAACCTCGAGCAGCGGCAGGCCGAGGACGCTGAAATAGTCACCCTGAACCCTGGAGAAGAGCTGCGCGCCGCGCCCCTCGAGCCTGTAGCCGCCGACGCATTGGAGCAACACTTCGCCCTCCTCCTCAAGGTATTGTGTGAGAAAGGCGTCGGAAAAGGACCGCATGATGAGTTGCGCGCGGCCTATATGACGCCAGACGGGCTTTCCGCCTTCGCAGATCACCGCGGCGGAGAGAAGTTCGTGGGCTTGGCCGCGGAGGTTGAGGAGTTGGGTGCGCAACGTCTCCATGTCCGGGGACTTGTCGAAGAGTTGTCCGTTGCAGACGAGGACCTGATCGGCGGACAGCACGAGCGCATCGCTGTTGCGGGCGGAAACGCGCAGACCTTTCAGCTCGGCGAGCTTGTCGGCGATGTCGCGGGGTGGGGCGCCCTCGGCGAGCATGGCCTGCTTGACGCTCTGCTCATCGACGCGGGAGACATCGATGCGATGGGCGATGCCGGCCGCACTGAGCATGGCGGAGCGGGCGGATGAGCCCGAGGCGAGGACGATTTCAGTCACGCGCTGCGCTTTCTGAGATGGGCGAGGATGGCGGCCGCGATCTCCTCGATGGAACGGCGGGTGACGTCGACGACAGGGATGTCGTGACGCTCAAAGAAGAGGCGCGCGTCGGCGACCTCCTCCCGGATGCTGTCGAGATCGGCGTAGCCGGGGGCGTCACCACGATCGAGCACTTCGAGGCGGTGGGCGCGGACTTGGGCGAGGCGGTTCGGGGTGACGACGAGACCGATGGCGGGGATGCCCGCGGCGAGGGCTTGGAGGAGCGGTTCGAGGGCCTTGGGGTTTCCTGTAAGCGGGACGTTGGCCGCCCGGATGCCTTGGTAGGCGAGGTAGATGCTTGTCGGTGTCTTGGAGGTGCGGCTGACACCCACGAGGATCACGTCGGCGGCGAGCAGACGGGCGGGACTTTGTCCGTCGTCCTGGGTGATGGCGTAGTCGATCGCGGCAATCCGGCGCTGATCGTCGAGACCGGTCTGGTATTGTTGGCCCGGACGGGCGCGCGGTGCTTCGTCGAGGAACTCTGCGATTCTGTCGACGAGAGGATCGAGTAGAGGCTGCGCATCGAGCCCCAGATCCGCGATGCGCCGCTCGAGATGGGCGCGCAATGTTTCATCGACAACAGTGTGCAGGATCAGGGACGGCGGCGTGATGGTTTCCAGGATCGCATCGAGCTGTGCCGGGGCGCGGACGAACACGTGCGGGTGCTGGATGATGGACTTCGGATCGAATCGAATGACGACGGCACGGGCCGCGGCCGCCAGCGTCATGCCGGTCGAATCCGAGATCAGGTGAAGATTGAGTGGGCTGGCACCTGTCAAGATCAACAATCCTGGGGATGGTTCCGTGGACAGCCCTGTGTAGCGCTGCGATGCGGTGTTGTGGAGAGTGCAGTGAGGCGCAGTTCATCCTCGACCCGCGGTTCGTCTCACACTGAGTTGTTCGGCGGGGATCGGTTCCGAGACGCAATGTGGAAAACCGCGTTTTGGCGACTCGTTCACGGCGGAAATGAGGCGCTCAAAAATTCGCAAGATCTTGCGTCCGGATTTTTGCGAGAAAAATGTGCGGTGCAGCAAAGGCTTACAGTGTTTGCAGATTCGTTACATTTTTAAGGAATACGAAAGGTAGTTGGCGGCAGCACTTGGATAACTCTGTGGATGAACCGGCGAGGTGCGGTAATCCCCGCTTTGCCCACAGACCCTCTTCAACCACAGCCTTTTCAGATTCTTTCTTTGAGAGAGAGATAAGGATCGACCGAGAAACCGTCTGGTCAATTCAGTTCGCGCCGGCATAGCGTGACAGCGGTTCTGGAGGACGAAAATGATCGAAGATCTGCTGATCGGCAGCTACCTGTGGGTGAAGGCAGCGCACATCGTGGCGGTGGTGTCCTGGATGGCGGGTTTGCTCTATCTGCCGCGGCTCTTCGTCTACCATGTGGAGCGGGGGACACCGGGGTCGGAGGTCAGCGAGACCTTCAAGGTGATGGAGATGAAGCTTTATCGCTTCATCATGAACCCGGCGATGATGGTGAGCTGGGTGCTCGGTCTCTGGCTGGCGGCGATACCGGGTGTGATCGGCGGATGGTTTCTGGGCAAGCTCGCTGCCGTGATCGCGATGACCTGGTTTCATATCTGGCTGGGGAAGCGGAGGAAGGAATTCCTGGCCGATGAGAATGTGCGGAGCGGGCGGACCTATCGGCTGATGAACGAGGTGCCGACGGTACTACTGATCGCAATTGCCGTTCTCGTGATCGTCAAGCCCTTCTGACGCGGCCAAGGTTGACAGGGGCGGACACAACGCCATATTTGCGGTAATCGGGTTTCTGGCCCGCTCCCCCTCTTTCCCCCGTTCGATGACGCAATTGGCGCTTGGAACGTCCAGTCGGAACAGAATTTATGGATATTGAACGACTCTCGCTCGCCGAGCTGAAGGCGAAGAGCCCTGCTGATCTCCTGCACATGGCCGAAGAGCTGGAAATCGAGAACGCGTCGACGATGCGCAAGGGCGACATGATGTTCTCGATCCTGAAGGAGATGGCTGAGGATGGGGTCGAGATCTCGGGCGACGGGGTGCTGGAGGTGCTGCAGGACGGCTTCGGTTTCCTGCGCTCTCCGGAAGCGAACTACCTGCCGGGTCCTGACGACATCTATGTCTCGCCGTCACAGATCCGGAAGTTCTCCCTGCGCACGGGTGACACGGTTGATGGGGTGATCCGGGCGCCGAAGGACGGGGAGCGGTACTTCGGGCTGGTGAAGGTCTCCCAGATTAATTTCGAGGAGCCGGAGAAGGCGCGGCACAAGGTGCATTTCGATAACCTGACGCCGCTCTATCCCGATGAGCGGCTGACTATGGAGATCGACGATCCGACCATCAAGGACAAGTCGGCGCGGGTGATCGACCTGGTGGCACCAATCGGGAAGGGACAGCGATCACTGATCGTGGCGCCGCCGCGGACGGGTAAGACGGTGATCCTCCAGAACATTGCGAACTCGATCGAGAAGAACCATCCGGAGTGCTACCTCATCGTGCTGCTGATCGATGAGCGGCCCGAGGAAGTCACGGACATGCAGCGGTCGGTGAAGGGCGAGGTCGTGTCCTCGACATTTGACGAGCCGGCGACGCGGCACGTGGCAGTGTCCGAGATGGTGATCGAGAAGGCAAAGCGGCTGGTGGAGCACAAGCGGGATGTGGTTATCCTGCTCGACTCGATCACGCGCCTAGGTCGTGCTTTCAACACGGTGGTTCCGTCCTCGGGTAAGGTTCTGACCGGAGGTGTGGATGCAAATGCGTTGCAGCGTCCGAAGCGGTTCTTCGGTGCGGCGCGAAATATCGAGGAGGGCGGCTCGCTCACCATCATCGCGACGGCGCTGATAGATACGGGCAGCCGGATGGACGAGGTGATCTTCGAGGAGTTCAAGGGGACCGGTAACTCCGAGATCGTTCTGGATCGGAAGATCGCCGACAAGCGCGTCTTCCCGGCGATCGACATCATGAAGTCGGGCACGCGGAAAGAGGATCTGTTGGTCGAAAAGGCGGATCTAACGAAGATGTTTGTGCTGCGCCGGATCCTCAATCCTATGGGTACGACTGATGCGATCGAGTTCCTGCTCGGCAAGCTCAAACAGACGAAGAACAACTCGGAATTCTTCGACTCAATGAATACGTGAGTTGAGCGCGACAGGTTAGTGGAGGGGCCCGTTCGCGGGCCCTTTTTCGTTGCAGGGAGATGTGGTGATGACGGACACGATCTTCGCTTTGGCGTCGGCTCAAGGCCGGGCGGGTGTAGCGGTGGTGCGGGTGTCCGGACCGCTATCCTGGAACGCTGCAGAGGCTTTGTGTGGATCCTTGCCGGAGCCGCGGCGGGCGGGTGTGCGGACGGTCGCTAATCCGGCAACGGGCGCGATGATCGACGAGGCATTGGTGCTGGCGTTCGAGAAGGGATCGAGCTTTACGGGGGAGGCTCTGGTCGAGTTTCAAACCCACGGATCGGTGGCGGTAGTTTCTTCTCTGTTGGATGCGCTTGGCTCGATGGAGGGGGTTCGCATGGCGGAGCCCGGGGAGTTCACGCGCCGCGCGATGGATGCCGGTCGGTTGGATTTGGCTCAGGTGGAGGGACTCGCAGATCTCATCGATGCAGAGACTGATGCGCAGCGAAATCAAGCGCTCCTGGTTATGCGTGGCGGTTTGTCTGCGCAGACGGAGAGCTGGCGGAACCATCTATTGCACGCGCTCGCGTTGATCGAGGCGACGATCGATTTTGCAGATGAGGACGTGCCGGTGGACGTCGTGCCGGATGTTGTTGCCGAGCTTACCAGCGTGCGGAACGAATTGGCTGGTCAGCTCGCTGGAGCTGATGCGGCGGAGCGTGTGCGATCCGGGTTCGAGGTTGCCATCGTGGGTCGACCGAATGCGGGGAAGTCGAGTCTGCTGAACCGTCTGGCTGGTCGCAAAGCTGCAATCACTTCCGACGTTGCAGGTACGACGCGCGACGTAATCGAGGTTCGCATGGATCTCGGCGGTCTGGCGGTGACGTTGCTGGATACGGCTGGTCTTCGGGACAGTGAGGATCAGATTGAGGCGATCGGGGTCGCGCTGGCCCAAGAGCGTGCGGCGGCTGCCGACATGCGGATCTATCTTCTGGAGCCGGGGCAGGATGCGCCGGATGGAGGCGTTGCTGTGGATGAGGCGGATCTTGTCGTCCGAGGCAAGTCGGATTTGGGTTCGGGTGATTTGTCTTCGCTGACGGGTGAGGGGATCGATGCTCTGATCGCGGAAGTGACCTCGCGCTTGACGTTCCGATCGCAAGGGGCCTCGCTAGTCATTCGTGCGCGGCAGCGGGATGCGTTGGTTCGTGGAAGTGCGGCGGTTGATGCTGCGTTGGGGGCTCTGGAGATTTCCGGCGCTGATTTGGAGTTGGTGTCGGAGGATGTTCGTGCCGCAGTGACGGTTCTTGACTCGCTGGTCGGACGGGTCGATGTGGAGGACGTCCTCGGCGAGATCTTTGGTCGGTTCTGTATCGGTAAGTGAGATGTTTCACGTGAAACACTATGATGTCGTTGTCATCGGCGGCGGGCATGCGGGCACGGAAGCGGCGCTCGCTTCCGCGCGTATGGGCGTACGTACAGCCCTCATCACCCATAGTTCCGATCGCATCGGTGAGATGTCGTGCAACCCTGCCATCGGGGGCCTAGGAAAGGGCCACCTGGTTCGTGAAATCGACGCTCTTGATGGTGCCATGGGTCGGGTGGCTGACCGCGCAGGCATCCAGTTTCGGCTTCTGAATCGGCGGAAGGGGCCGGCTGTTCAGGGACCTCGCGCACAGGCTGATCGGGCGTTGTACCGCACTGCGATGCAGGAAGTGGTTCAGCATCAATCGAACCTTGATGTTATCGAGGGCGAGGTTACTGATCTGCGAACTGAGGGCGGTCGCGCGTCGGGCGTTGAATTGGCGACTGGTGATATCGTTGGTTGCGGGGCGTGTGTGGTAACCACTGGCACGTTCCTGAATGGCGTAATCCACATCGGTGATAAGTGTCAGACGGGCGGCCGGATGGGGGATGCGGCAGCGACACGGCTCGCTGAACGGCTCTTGGCTCTAGAGCTTCCTCTGGGCCGCTTGAAGACCGGGACCCCGCCGCGTCTGGATACACATACGATTGACTGGTCGCAGCTTGAGCTCCAGCCCGGTGATGAGGAGCCGGAGCTCTTCTCCTTCATGTCGACCTCGGTTTCCGCTCGGCAGGTCAGTTGTGGCATCACCTACACGAACGAGCGTACGCACGAGGTAATTCGGGACAACCTGGATCGATCTGCCATGTATGGCGGACATATCGATGGCGTCGGCCCGCGGTACTGCCCGTCCATCGAAGACAAGGTGGTCCGCTTCGCGAACAAGACGGCGCACCAAGTCTTCTTGGAACCGGAAGGCCTCGACAGCGATCTCGTCTATCCGAATGGTATCTCGACCTCGCTGCCCGTCGATGTGCAGGAGGACTATGTCCGCTCGATCGCAGGCCTCGAACAGGTGCGTATCGTTCAGCCGGGCTATGCCATCGAGTACGACTATGTCGATCCGCGTGCGTTGAGCCATACGCTGGAGCTACAGCGTCTGTCGGGTCTCTACCTTGCGGGTCAAATCAATGGAACAACGGGCTATGAGGAGGCGGCTGCGCAGGGCTTGGTTGCCGGCCTTAACGCGGCAGCGGCAACCCTGGATCGTGATCCATTCATCCTCGATCGGGCAGATGCTTACATTGGCGTGATGATTGATGATCTCGTCACGCGCGGCGTCGCCGAGCCGTATCGTATGTTCACCTCACGCGCGGAGTATCGCCTCGCGCTCCGCGCCGACAACGCCGATCAACGCCTGACCGAGAAGGGGTGGGTATTCGGCTGCGTCGGCGAAGAGCGGGCAGCTGTGTTCGCGCGCAAGCAGGAGGCATTGAACACCGCGCGCGATCTGCTGGAGAAACACAGCCTGACGCCGCAGGAGGCGGGCACCCACGGGATCAAGGTAAACCGCGACGGGGTACGGCGGAGCGGCATGGAGCTCTTGTCCTACAAGGACGTCGAGTTCTCTGAGCTTGCATCGATCTGGCCGGAGCTCCAGGAGACGGAGCCCCCGATCGTGCAGCAACTCGAGCGGGACGCGCTCTACAGCAGCTATATTGAGCGCCAACGGCGAGATATCGACGCGATGCGCCGGGATGAGATGGTCGCGCTTCCGTCTGATCTCGACTATGGCTCTGTCCATGGTTTGTCGTCGGAGCTGAAGTTGAAGCTTTCAAATGTCCGGCCATCGACGCTCGCGCAGGCATCGCGGATCGACGGCATGACGCCGGCTGCACTGACGCTCATCTTGGCCGTCGTACGTCGCGAGAACCGGATCTCTGCATGAGTGACGCGCTGCGCGATGTTTCACGTGAAACAGCGGATCAGCTCAAGATCTACGCAGAGCTTCTCCGCAAGTGGAATCCGCGGATCAACCTCGTCAGTCGCACGACGCTTGATGATCTAAAGCGCCGACACTTCGAGGATTCGCTGCAGCTCGTGAAGCTCGCACCCGCCAGCGGACACTGGGTCGATCTCGGCAGCGGCGGTGGCTTCCCGGGCCTTGTCATCGCCATCGCAGCACCCGAATACCAAATCACACTCGTTGAGAGTGACCAGCGAAAGTGCCTCTTTCTGCGTGAGGTCGCCCGCACCCTGTCGCTGAACGTCGACGTCCTGAACGAACGCATTGAGGCCGCCCAACCGCTCCAAGCGGACATTCTCAGCGCCCGCGCGCTCGCGAGCCTGCCCGACCTGCTCGCCTTCGCCGAACGTCACGCGTATTCAAAGGCAACGCTTCTCTTTCCAAAGGGCCGAACCGCGGATCAGGAATTGACCGTTGCGCGTGAAAGCTGGACATTCGATGTAGATCGGATCCCGAGCCAGACGGACCCGGCGAGCAGTATTCTCAAGATCACGGGGGCCCGACGTGTCGGTCATCAGCCAGAAACCTGACGTCATCGCGCTCGCCAATCAGAAGGGCGGCGTGGGCAAGACGACCACCGCCATCAACATGGGCACGGCGCTGGCGGCGTCCGATCGGAGCGTGCTTCTGATCGACCTTGATCCGCAGGGAAACGCGTCGACGGGTCTCGGTATCGCCCGGGACCAGCGGAAACTGTCGACCTACGACGTTTTGATCGAGGACAAGCCACTCTCCGACATTGTGCTCGAAACCATCGTGCCGAACCTTCACATCGCCCCGGCGCAGCCCGATCTGAGCTCTGCGGATATGGAACTCATGGGCCGAACAGGTCGCGCGAGTCGACTCAAGCAGGCACTGCGCGGGCTGGATCAAAGTTACGACTATGTCCTGATCGACTGCCCACCGTCTTTAAACCTGCTGACGGTAAACGCCCTAACCGCCGCGAACGCGGTCATGGTCCCGCTCCAATGCGAGTTCTTTGCACTCGAAGGGCTCTCGCAGCTTATGAACACGATCCGCGAGGTCCGCTCTGCGTTGAATCCGAATCTCGAGATCCAGGGCATCGTCCTGACTATGTACGACCGACGAAACAATCTATCCCACCAGGTCGCCGCCGACGCCCGTGCAACGCTCGGTGATGTGGTGTATGAGACGGTCATCCCGCGCAACGTCCGCCTCTCGGAAGCGCCATCACATGCTGTCCCTGCCTTGCTCTACGACGAGACGAGCGCAGGAAGCCTCGCCTACCAACGCCTTGCCGCGGAGCTCCTGCGCCGTCGGCAGGACGTCGCGGCTGTAGGTTAAGGGAGGCGCAACATGGCATCGAAAACCGAACGCAAGGGTCTTGGCCGGGGTCTCTCCGCGCTCCTCGCCGACATCGATACGACCGAGACTGCCGCAGAGCCTGCCGGTATCCAGACCGTTCCGATCGAGCATCTGCAGCCCAATCCCGACCAACCCCGCCGTATCTTCACGGAGGTGGATCTGGAGGATCTGACTCGTTCGGTCCGGGAGAAGGGCGTCATTCAACCCCTCATTGTGCGCCCTGCACCAGACGGCTCCGACGGCTTCCAGATTGTCGCGGGCGAGCGTCGCTGGCGCGCGGCACAGCGCGCGAAGCTGCACGACATCCCTGTCGTAATCCGCCCACTCGACGACAGCGAAGTCCTCGAAGTCGCGATCATCGAGAACATCCAGCGCGCCGACCTTAACCCGGTCGAAGAAGCACAAGGCTACCGCCAGCTCATGGATCGCTTCGGCCATACGCAGGAAAAGCTGGCCGAGGCCCTCGGGAAGAGCCGCTCGCACATCGCCAATCTTCTGCGCCTCCTGACACTCCCGGATGAGATCCTCCTGATGCTCTCCGAGGGCAAACTTTCCGCCGGCCATGCCCGGGCGCTCGTACCGCTCGCCGATCCCATCCCGCTGGCGCGCCAGATTGTCGAGAAAGGCCTCTCCGTCCGCCAAGCCGAGCAGCTCGCAAAGACACCAAGAGCACCTTCGACCGCGACCCCACGGGCGGCCGCAAAAGACGCCGATACGCGTGTTCTTGAAGGCGACCTCTCGGCGGCTCTCGGCCTGAAAGTGTCGATCAATCATCGCCGCGATGGCACCGGCGGTCAGGTTCTGCTTGCCTACAGTGATCTCGATCAACTCGACAAAATCTGTCAGATTTTGTCTTCAGATCAATAGCTTAACAGTTCTCTAAGAATCGCATTCGTAACCGGTCGCCCCACGGCAGGAATGCGAAGCCGATCGCCACTGACATCAACGAGTCCCTGCTCGATCAACGCAGCAACTCCCGAGAGATCGAGCGCATGCCCCGCGATCTTCTTATGCCGGGCCAGACTCACCCCTTCAGTGAGCCGCAGCCCCATGAGAAGATGCTCCACGGCCTGCTCCTCGCGTGATACCACCTCGACCGATTTCACAGCGTTCGATTGCTCCGCGACCGCAGCCAGATAGGCCTCCGGCTGGCGGACCGTCTCCGTAGCCGAACGCGTACCCTCGAGTTCAACCCGCCCATGCGCTCCAGGCCCGACGCCCACGTAGTCGCCGCACCGCCAGTAAATCATGTTGTGCGCCGACACCGCTCCCGCCCGCGCGTGGTTGGAGATCTCGTAGGCGCCCATGCCGGCCGCCTCTGTCATCTCTTGCGTTGCCATGTACATGTCCGCCGACAGCCCATCATCCGGCAAATCCCGCAAACGTCCCGCCCGGTGCAGGTCGCCAAACGCCGTGCCCGGCTCGATCGTCAGTTGATATAGCGATAGGTGATCGACCGCCATCGACAAGGCCTCACGCAACTCACGCTGCCACTCCTCAAGCGTTTGCCCCTGCCGCGCATAGATCAGGTCAAAGCTCACCCGCTCGAACGCACCTCGGGCGATGTCAAAGGCAGCTCGCGCCTCCGCCACACTATGGAGCCGCCCAAGCCGTTTCAGATCATCGTCGCGCAGTGCCTGGATTCCCATCGATACCCGATTGATCCCGGCCTGCCGAAAATCACGAAAACGACCAGCCTCGACGGATGTCGGGTTTGCCTCCAGCGTCACCTCGGCCCTAGGGCGCAAACCCCAGATCGCATCGATCTCCTGCAACAGATCGTGCACCGTCTCCGGCGCCATCAGGCTCGGCGTACCACCCCCGAAGAACACAGTATCCACCGGCCGACCGGGAACACGCTCCGCATACCAGCGCAGTTCCTGCCGCAGTGCCGCGCGCCAAGCCGCGTGATCGACCTCCCGCCGCACATGCGAGTTGAAGTCGCAGTAGGGGCACTTCGCGGCGCAGAATGGCCAGTGCACATAGATGCCGAATCCTGCCTCAGTCAAAGCAGGCGCTCACCAGCTTCCGGAACGCATCCGCCCGATGGCTCAGCGGTTCCTTGTCGGCATAGGGCATTTCGCCGAAAGTCCGATCCTGACCATCCGGGAGGAACATCGGATCATAGCCGAAGCCCTGTGTCCCCCGCGGTGGCCACACGAGTTGCCCCGGCGCCTCCCCGCGAAAGACCTCGTCATGGCCGTCGGGCCAGGCGAGGCACAGCGTGCACACGAACCGCGCCGTGTGCGGCTCAGCCGCACCGCTCTCCTGAACCTCGCGCCACGTCCGCGTCATTGCCTGCATGAAGTCGCGACCCGATTCCGTTTCCGCCCAGTCGGCGGTGTAGACACCAGGAGCGCCATCCAGCGCATCCACTTCGATCCCGCTATCGTCGCTCAGCGCCACAAGGCCTGCGGCCTTCGCCGCGAAATGCGCCTTGAGCCGCGCGTTGCCAGCAAAGCTGTCCTCGGTCTCCTCCGGCTCCTCCAGATCGAGTTCACCGGCCGAGGTCACATCGATCCCGAAAGGCTCTAGGAGCGCGGCGATCTCCCGCAGCTTCCCCGCGTTGTGGGAGGCGAGAACCAGCCGCCGCTCCGTCAGGCGCCGCGTCATTCCACGGCGTCCTTCTGTGCTGCGACGAGGTCCCGCACGCCGATCTCCGCGAGGTTCATCAGCTGGTCGAACTCGGCCCGGCTGAAGGTCGCGCCCTCCGCCGACCCCTGGATTTCCACCAGCCCTCCGGAGCCCGTCATCACGAAGTTCGCATCGGTCCCCGCATTCGAGTCCTCCGTGTAGTCGAGATCGAGCACCGGCGTCCCCGTGACGATCCCGCAGCTCACCGCGGCGACGTGATCCGTCAGCGGATCCGACTTGATCTCGCCCGCCTTCAGCAGCGTGTTCACTGCCAGCCGCAGCGCGACCCAGCCACCGGTGATCGAGGCGCAGCGCGTCCCGCCATCCGCCTGGATCACGTCGCAATCCACCGTGATCTGCCGCTCCCCGAGTGCCACACGATCGACCGAGGCCCGCAGGCTGCGCCCGATCAGCCGCTGGATCTCCTGCGTCCGACCCGACTGCTTCCCGGCCTGTGCCTCCCGCCGGTTCCGCGTGGTCGTCGCGCGCGGCAGCATGCCGTACTCCGCCGTGACCCATCCGAGCCCCGTATTGCGCAGGAAAGGCGGCACGCGTTCCTCGACCGACGCCGTGCACAGAACATGCGTATCACCGCAGCGGATGAGGCAGGAACCCTCGGCGTGCTTGGTGACTCCGGTTTCGATGAAGACGGGGCGAAGGGCATCTGCGGCACGGCCGGAGGGACGCATGAGGATCTCCTTTGAAGTGTGCCGCTTCTGTACCGGCTCGCCCCCCCAACGTCCAGCGAGCGGACCACCGCGATTGACGGGTCCCGCACATCTGCCTACCTCGGATCGAAGGAGGAAACGCCGGCGATGTCCGACCGCACCGCACCGATCACCGAGCTGAGCGATCGCGCGCGATCCGTCTTCCGCTCCCTTGTCGAGACCTATCTCGAAACGGGTGAGCCGGTGGGCTCGCGGACCCTGTCGCGCGCACTCCCCGATGGTGGCTCCCCAGCGACGATCCGCAACGTGATGCAGGACCTCGAATTGCTCGGCCTCCTCGACAGCCCCCATGTCAGCGCCGGCCGCGTGCCCACCCACAAGGGCCTACGCCTCTTCGTCGACGGCTTCATCGAAGGGGCGGAGATCGACGCGATGGACCGGGCCGAGATCGAGCGCGCCATGGGCCAGGATGACGCCGACATCGCCGCCGCTCTCGACCGCGCCAGCGGCGTTCTGTCCGGGCTTACTCGCGGCGCGTCCCTCGTTCTCGCCCCGCAAGTCGAAGCGCCCATCCGCCATATCGAGTTCGTGTCGCTAGCCGAGGACCGCGCCCTCGTCGTCCTCGTCACTGCCGATGGGCAGGTGGAGAACCGCCTCTTCACCCCGCCCGCCGGCCTGCCACCCTCTGCCATGCGGGAGGCCGCGAACTTCCTCAACGCCGTCCTCGAAGGCCGCACCGTCAGCGAGGCTCGCGGCGTCGTCACCGAGCAGATCGCCGCTCGCCGCCGCGAACTCGACGCGCTCGCCGCTGGGCTCGTCGAATCCGGAGTTGCCCTCTGGTCCGATCGCGAAGGCACCGACCGCGACCGCCTCATCGTCCGAGGCACCTCGCACCTGATCGACAGCAGTCAGGCGGAGGAGGATCTCGACCGCATCCGCCAGCTCTTCGACGATATCGAGCGCAAGCGCGACCTCGCGCAGCTCCTCTCCCTGACCGAAGAAGGTGACGGCGTGCGTGTCTTCATCGGTGCGGAGAACAAGCTCTTTTCACTTTCTGGTTCCTCTCTGGTGGTATCTCCCTATATGAACGCGGACCGGAAGATCATCGGAGCGATCGGCGTGATCGGGCCCACCCGGCTCAATTACGGTCGCATCGTTCCCATCGTGGATTACACCGCCCAGCTCGTGAGCCGTCTCATCAAGGACGGCCGCTGAGCAGGCACCGAGTGGGGAAGACGAAGGGCCGCGCATGTCCGACGAAAAACAGATCGAAGAGCAGATCGACGAGATCCTGGCCGATGCCGAGGACGTCACGACCGAGACCGATATCGGTTACGCCGACCCGGATGCCGAGATCGACGCCCTGCGCACCGAGCGGGACGATTTGCAGGACAAGCTCCTGCGCGCCTATGCGGAGATGGAGAACCTCCGCAAGCGCGCCGAGCGTGACCGCAAGGACGCCGAGACCTATGGCGGCACCCGCCTCGCGCGTGAACTGCTGCCCGTGCACGACAATCTCAAGCGCGCCGTAGAGGCCGTGACCGATGAGCAGCGCGAGGTCGCGGCAGCGGTAATCGAGGGGATCGAGCTCACGCAGCGCGAACTGGTCGCCGCCTTCGAGAAGCACAAGATCACCCGCATCGATCCGGAGATGGGCGACAAGTTCGATCCCAAGCTCCACCAGGCGATGTTCGAGGCGCCGATGCCCGGCATCGAGGCCGGCTGCGTCATCCAGGTCATGACCGAAGGCTTCATGATCGGCGACCGGCTCCTGCGCCCCGCGCAGGTAGGCGTCTCGTCCGGCAGCCCGGACGCATGAGCCGCATCACCGACGAGGCTAGCCTGCGCGCCCTCTACGGGCCCAAGCTCGGCCGGTCGGTGGACAAGGAACTGACGGCGCTGGACGCGCATTGCCGCGCGTTCATCGCCGCCTCGCCCTATCTCGTGATGAGCACGTCCGGAACCGAGGGTCTCGACCTCACGCCCCGCGGCGACGAGGCAGGGTTCGTGGTTGTCGACGATGACACCACACTGCTCCTGCCCGATCGGCCGGGCAACAACCGGCTCGATGCACTCACCAACCTGCTCACCAATCCCGAGATCGGCCTGATCTTCCTGATCCCAACGGTTCGGGAAACGCTACGCATCCGCGGTACGGCGGAGATCCGCGACGACCAGGCATTGCGCGAGCGGACCGCGCACAAGGGCCACTTGCCGGCCACGGTGCTCCGCATCTCGATCACGCGCGCCTACATGCACTGCGCCAAATCGGCCCTTCGCTCCGGCCTCTGGCAGCCCGACACCTGGCCGCAGGACCGCCCCGTCGGCACGATGGCCGAGATGATGCGGGACCACGCGCAGCGGACCGAACCGCTGGAAAGCGATGAGGACATGGTCGCGCGCTACCGCCAGAACTTGTACTGAAGCGCGCACACTGTTCCCCGAGTGCACTGATTTGATTTGCTAATGCGAACGTGGGATCGACGCACGCGCCAATTGATGTCATGTCATGTGGTGTCCCACAGAGTTGTAGGGTGGGCGAACCGACAACGGATCGACCGCGCCGAGCCGTCGATCCAGATCTCGCGGCTGGCGTGTCCGCCTCCTCATGACGGGGCGGTGCCGCGGGGGGTTCGGGTCGTGTCGGGGGGCTCTGACACGACCCGGCTCGGCAATCGCAAGAAACGGGCTGAGGCGGGCGGTAGCGCGTCCTAGGATTGAGCCGATCCGGGAGGACTGCCCATGCCTTTTGAAACGACCTCGCCCGACTGGAACGCCGTACGCGACGATCTTGACGCGTTCGGCTATGCCGATCTCGGCCGCCTCATCGAAGATGCCGACGCGGACCGGCTGATCGCGGACTACAACCGCGAGGATCTTTACCGCAGTCACATCCAGATGAAACGGCACGGTTTCGGGCAGGGCGAGTACAAGTACTTCGCCGACCCGCTGCCCGACCTGATCGCCAATCTCCGTCAGGCGCTCTACCCGGCGCTTGCCCGCATCGCCAATGAGTGGGAGGAGCAGCTTGGCACCGACCGGCGCTGGCCTGACACCCACGCGGAGCTCGTTGAACGCTGTGCTGCTGCCGGGCAGCATCGGCCCACGCCACTGATCCTTCGCTACGGACCCGGGGACTACAACTGCCTGCATCAGGACATCTACGGCGACCTGACCTTCCCGCTGCAGGTCGTTATCCTGCTCGATGAGCCCACCGCCTTCGAGGGTGGTGAGTTTGTCCTGACGGAGCAGCGCCCCCGGATGCAATCCCGCGCCGAGGTAGTACCGCTGAAGCGGGGCCACGGCGTCGTCTTCCCGGTCAACGAGCGGCCGCGGCAGGGCACCCGAGGCTCCTACCGGGTAAAGCAGCGGCACGGCGTCAGCCGCGTCCGGGCAGGGCAGCGGCACACGCTGGGGATCATCTTTCACAACGCGACCTGAAGTCTTATAAAAGACTCATCAATCGCCGCGGACGAGGTCCTTCAACTCATATATAAGATCAAGCGCTGCTCGCGGCGTAAGCGTATCCGGCAGGACATCGCGCAGTTTCTTCTCGAGCTCGGACGCTTCCGCCCGCGCCGCCGGGGCAGGGGTCGCCGGGACCGAGAAGAGCGGCAGATCGTCGATCAGCGTCTGTGCCTTGCCCCCGCGATCCCGCTCGCCTTCCTCTAGAGCGTCGAGCACCACGCGGGCGCGCTCCACCACGGCCGCCGGCAGCCCGGCGAGCTTCGCCACCTGCACCCCGTAGGATCGGTCGGCTGCCCCGGCTCGGACCTCGTGCAGGAAGATCACATCGCCCTCCCATTCCCGCACGGCCACGGTTGCGTTCGATACGCCGTCGAGCTTGCCTGCAAGGGCCGTCATCTCGTGGTAATGCGTGGCGAAGAGCGCGCGGCAGCGGTTGCCGTCATGCAGATGCTCCAGCGTTGCCCAGGCGATCGAGAGACCGTCATAGGTCGCTGTGCCCCGTCCGATCTCATCAAGGATAACGAGCGCCCGCTCCCCCGCTTGGTTCAGGATTGCGGCCGTCTCGACCATCTCGACCATGAAGGTCGAGCGACCGCGCGCCAGATCGTCCGCCGCGCCCACGCGGGAGAATAGCTGATCGACCACGCCGACATGCGCGGCTTCTGCCGGGACATAGGCGCCGATCTGGGCGAGCAGGGCGATGATCGCGTTCTGCCGCAGCCAGGTCGATTTACCGGCCATGTTGGGGCCGGTCAGCAGCACGATCCGCGCGGCATCACCCTCGGCCGACAGCTCGCAGTCATTGGGGATGAAGGTCTCGGCGCCCTGCCGCCGCAACGCCTGCTCCACCACCGGGTGCCTGCCAGCGGTAATTGCGAAGGCGCGGGAGGCGTCCAGCTTGGGCCGGGTCCAATCCCCCTCCACCGCGATCTCGGCGAGACCCGCTCCGACGTCGAGCTCCGCCAGCGCGCGGGCCGCGTCATTGATCGACGTCGCGGCCTCCAGCACCGCGTCGCGCAGTCGGGCGAAGATCGCGAGTTCCAGCTCCACCGCCCGCGCCCCGGCGTTGAGGATCTTCGTCTCTATCTCCGACAGCTCGACCGTGGTGAAACGCACGGCGTTCGCCGTCGTCTGGCGATGGATGAAGGTCTCCGACAGCGGCTCGGACATCATCTTGTCGGCATGGGTCGCCGTCGTTTCGATGAAGTAGCCGAGCACGTTGTTGTGCTTCACCTTGAGCGCCGAGATGCCGGAGAGCTCCGCATAGCGCGCCTGCATCGCGGCGATGACCGAGCGGCCCTCGTCGCGCAGGGTCCGCGCCTCGTCGAGATCGACGTCGATGCCTTCGGCGACAAAGCCACCGTCACGGGCGAGCAGGGGCGGTTCCGCGACCAGCGAGCTGTCGAGCAGCCCCAACACTTCGTCATGCCCCCGAAGCCGCGCGGCCGCCGTTTCAACCAGTTCCGGCGTTTCGGCCGCGCGGTCCAGCAGCGTCGCACTTCCCTCGGCTTGCGTGAGACCGTCGCGCAGAGCGGCGAGGTCGCGCGGACCGCCGCGGTCGAGCGCGAGCCGGTTCAGCGCGCGATCCATGTCTGGAGCACGGCGTAATGCCTCCCGCAGGTCGCAGGCCAGTCGCCGATCCTCGACGAAGAGCGACACCGCATCGAGCCTCGCTGTGATCGTGCCGAGATCGGTTGAGGGCGCGCAGAGCCGCGTTTCGAGGAGCCGCGCGCCCGGCCCCGTCACCGTCCGGTCGATCGCCGCAAGCAGACCACCGTCCCGCCCGCCCGAAAGCGCATGGGTCAGCTCCAGGTTCCGCCGGGTCGCCGCGTCGATTTGCATCGCGGCGCCCTGCACCTCCTGCATTGGGCGGCGCACCAGCGGCATTTGGCCCTTCTGCGTGATCTCCACGTAGTCGATCAGCGCGCCCATTGCCGACAGCTCGGCGCGGGTGAAGGTGCCGAAGCCCTCCAGCGACTTCACCCCATAGAGCTCCGCGAGCCGCCCCTCCGCCGCCTGACTGTCGAAGCTCGCGGGGGCGAGTGGGGTGACGGTGGCCCCACTTTCCTCCACCGCCTCCCGCGCATCCTCATCGGCGAGCAGGACCTCGCGGGGCGCCGTCCGCGCCAGCATCGGCCCGAGCATGACACGCGGGCAGAGGGCCACATGGAACTCCCCGGTGGACATGTCGAGCCAGGCATAACCGCCCGCGCCCCGCACCTCGGCAAAGGCGGCGAGGAAGTTGTTGCGCCGCGCGTCGAGCAGCGTGTCCTCGGTCAGCGTGCCGGGCGTGACGAGGCGGACGACCTCGCGCCTCACCACGGCCTTGTAGCCGCGCTTCTTCGCCTCCGCGGGGCTTTCCATCTGCTCGCACACCGCGACGCGGAAGCCCTTGCGGATCAGCGTCAGCAGATAGCCCTCGGCCGCATGATGCGGCACGCCGCACATGGCGATGTCCTCGCCCGCATGCTTTCCGCGCTTGGTCAGCGCGATGTCGAGTGCCGCACTCGCCGCCTTCGCATCGTCGAAGAACAGCTCGTAGAAATCGCCCATCCGGTAGAACAGGAGCGCGTCGGGATACTGCGTCTTGATCTCCAGATACTGCGCCATCATCGGCGTCGCGCCGTCGGCCATGTCTGCCCCTCGTCCCGAACCCGGAGCCCTGTCTACCGCCCCGCCATCGCGGGGAAAAGGGCACGCCTGCGTTGTGCCGCGCGCCGCGGCCCCGTAACAGGGACAAAACACGAGGGAGGAGATGGGCCATGTCGCAGAAGACCCGCACGACCGATGAAGAGGCGCTGGCCTACCACCTGAACCCGGTGCCCGGAAAGCTGGAGGTGCGGGCCTCCACCGTCATGACCACGCAGCGGGATCTGAGCCTTGCCTACTCCCCCGGGGTTGCCGTGCCGGTGAAGGCGATCGCGGAGGATCCGTCACTTGCCTACGACTACACGACCAAGGGGAACATGGTCGCCGTGATCTCCAACGGCTCCGCGATCCTGGGTCTCGGCAATCTCGGTGCGCTGGCCTCCAAGCCGGTGATGGAGGGCAAGGCGGTGCTCTTCAAACGCTTCGCCGACGTGAACTCCATCGACCTCGAACTCGATACGGAGGATCCGGAGGCGTTCATCAACGCGGTCAAGCTGATGGGTCCATCCTTCGGCGGGATCAACCTCGAAGATATCAAGGCGCCCGAGTGCTTCATCATCGAGGATCGGTTGAAGGAGGAGATGGACATCCCCGTCTTCCACGACGATCAGCACGGGACGGCGGTGATCTGTGCGGCGGGGCTCATCAACGCGCTGCACCTCTCCGGCAAGAAGCTCGCCGATTGCAAGATCGTGCTGAACGGCGCCGGGGCCGCCGGGATCGCCTGTATCGAGTTGATCAAGGCGATGGGCGCGCGGCACGACAACTGCATCGCCTGCGACACGAAGGGCGTGATCTACAAGGGCCGGCAGGAGGGCATGAACCAGTGGAAGTCAGCCCATGCCGCCGACACCGAGGACCGGACGCTAGAGGAGGCGATGAAGGGCGCCGACGTCTTCCTCGGCGTCTCGGTCAAGGGCGCGGTGACGGCGGAGATGGTGGCGAGCATGGCGGACAACCCCGTCATCTTCGCCATGGCCAACCCGGATCCGGAAATCACGCCGGAGGATGCCCACGCCGTGCGCAAGGACGCAATCGTCGCGACGGGCCGGTCGGACTATCCCAACCAGGTCAACAACGTGCTCGGCTTCCCCTATCTCTTCCGCGGGGCGCTCGACATCCAGGCGCGCAAGATCAACGACGAGATGAAGATTGCTTGTGCCCGCGCGCTGGCCGAGCTGGCACGGGAGGATGTGCCCGACGAGGTCGGCATGGCCTATGGGCGCAAGCTGCAGTTCGGGCCGGACTACATCATCCCGACCCCCTTCGACCCGCGGCTGATCCACACGATCCCGCCCGCGGTGGCGAAGGCCGGGATGGATACCGGCGTCGCCCGCCGTCCGATCATCGACATGGAGGCCTACGAGCTGACGCTGAAATCGCGGCTCGATCCCACGGCCTCCATCCTCGAAGGGCTGTTCAACCGCGCGAAAGAGAGCCAGGCGCGGATGATCTTTGCCGAGGGCGATGACGAACGGGTGGTGCGTGCGGCGCTGGCCTATGCCCGCTCCGGCCTGGGCGAGCCCATCGTCATCGGGCGGCCGGATGAGGTGCAGCAGATCCTCGACCAGGCGGGGCAGGGCGACGCGATCAGCGAGCTGCGGATCGTGAACGCGGGCACCGTCGACAACCTGCAGGAGATGACGGAGTTCCTCTACCGCCGCCTCCAGCGCCGGGGATATGACCAGCGGGATTGCTATCGCCTCGCGAGCCGCGATCGGCATGTGTTTTCGGCCCTGCTGCTCGCCCATGACTATGCCGACGGGATGGTGACAGGCGCGACGCGGAAAGGGGCGCAGGTGCTCGCGCAGATCGGGCTCGTCTTCGATGCGACAGCGGCGGATGGGGCTGTCGGCATCTCCGCCATCCTGCACGAGGGGCGGCTGGTGCTGATCGCCGATACGCTTGTCCACGAATGGCCGGACCGCGAGGATCTCGCCAACATCGCGGAGCGTGCGGCGGAGGTCGCCCGCTCTCTGGGGCTGGAGCCGCGAGTGGCGTTCTGCTCCTTCTCCAACTTCGGCTACCCCGTGTCCGAACGCGCCGAGAAGATGCACCACGCGGTCGAGGCGCTCGACGCGCGCCATGTGGACTTCGAATACGATGGCGAGATGACGGTGGACGTGGCGCTGAACGCCGACGTGATGAACCAGTACCCGTTCTGCCGCCTCTCCGGCCCCGCCAACATCCTGGTGGTCCCGGCGCGGCACTCGGCGTCGATCTCGGTCAAGATGATGCAGGAGCTTGCGGGTGCGACCGTGATCGGCCCGATCCTGACCGGCATCGACCGGCAGGTGAAGCTCACGACGACGACGGCGACGGTGAATGACATCCTCCATATGGCTGTGATGGCGGCCTGCCGGGTCGGCTGACCGGACCCCTCCATCCCTGACGACAGTGCAGCCCGCGCCCGGTCCTCCGGCGCGGGCTCTTGTCGTTCCTCAACCCTCTGCGGCCCGAATCTGGCACACTCCACTTCGGTGCGGCCCGCCGCCTGAAACATTTCGGACGGGTCACGACCGCATCTGCCCAAGGGCTGTGCACATCCCGGGGGTCATTGAAACATAGCCGGCCCGATCCTCACGGATCCGCTCACGCCGGTTCACCAAAACCGAAACCGGAGAGCCGAAGCCGGCCCGCGGCCCCACCTCGACTGTAGCCAAGGGCGCTGCTGCACCACGGTCACCGGACTGCGAATGGAGGACACATCATGGCAAAGGGACAGGGCCGCGGGCCCCAGCACACCAAGTCCATCAACCTCGCATTGCAGGGCGGCGGCGCACACGGGGCCTTCACCTGGGGCGTGCTCGACCGGATGTTCGAGGAGGACCCGCTGTGGATCGAGGCGATCTCGGGCACCAGCGCCGGTGCGATGAACGCGGTCGTCGCAGCCCAAGGCATGTACGACAACGGGGCGGCGGGCGCGCGTGAGGCGCTGCATGACTTCTGGTCCGAGGTCTCCCGCGCCGGGCGTGGCAGCCCGATCCAGCGCACGCCCTTCGATGTCGCCTGGGGGAACTGGTCGCTCGACAATGCGCCGGGCTACCTGATGCTCGACATGATGAGCCGGCTGGCCTCGCCCTACGACATGAACCCGTTCGGGCTGAACCCGCTGCGCGATGTGGTGAAGAACTTCGTCGATTTCGAGAAGGTTTCGGGGGAAGACGATATGGGCGTCTTTCTCTCGGCCACCAACGTGGAGACCGGGCAGCCCCGCGTCTTTCACCGGCATGAGATCACGCTCGATGTCGTGATGGCCTCGGCCTGCCTGCCCTTCATGTTCCAGGCGGTGGAGATCGACGGCGTGCCCTACTGGGACGGCGGCTACGTCGGCAACCCGGTGCTCTTCCCCTTCATCGACCACTCGCCCTGCGCTGACATCCTGATCGTGCAGATCAACCCGATGGAGCGGAAGGGCACGCCGCGCGCTGCGCGCGACATCCTGAACCGTGTGAACGAGATCACGTTCAACGCCTCGCTGCTGAGCGACCTCAGGACCATCGATTTCGTCGACCAGATGATCGAGCAGGGGCACCTGTCGACCGATGACTACCGCCAGATGCGGGTGCACATGATCGATGGCGCGGTGGAGATGCTGAACCTCACCGCCTCCTCGAAGCTCAATGCGGAGTGGGCCTTCTTGACCCATCTGCGCGACATCGGGCGCGGCGCCGCCGACCGATGGCTGAAGACGCATTTCGACGACATCGACAACCGTTCGACCCTCGACCTGAGAAGCGTGCTGCCCGTGATGGGCAGCCCGCGGAACCGCGTGCCGGAGGCACCAAAGACCCAGACCTGACCCCACATTCCGATCAGAAGGATCAAGACGATGCTGAAGACGTTGCCCCTTGCGGCGGCACTCGCTGCCACCGCCCTGCCTCTTGCGGCCTTCGACCTCACTGAGGTCGAGACGCGGACCCTCTACGACCTCGAAGGGCCCGTGGCCGGAAACCGGATCTCCAACGAGGTGCTCGCCCGGACGCCGCTCGCCGCCGAGGGAATCGAGAGCCTGAAGGGCCGGACGCTCCGCACCCGCTTCTGGACTATCGAGGGCGGTGGCGGCGTGGTGCCGATCCACGACCATGCCAACCGCCCCGCCGTCTTCACCGTCCTGAGCGGCGAGATCTATGAGTACGTGTCCGGTGAGGAGGAACGCGTGCAGCACGAGGCGGGCGGTCTCGCGCTGGAGGAAGGCGAGCTTGCCCACTGGTGGCTGACCGAGGGCGACGAGACCGTCCACCTGATCGCCTTCGACGTCTACCAGCAGGTGCGCGAGCTGGAGGCTGTCGACGTCGCGCCGACGCCCGACCCGGTCGCCTTCGATCTGCCTCAGGCCGTGGGCGTGGAGCACGAACTGCTCGGCGTCGTGAACATCGGCGCGCATTTCGACGGTGCGTTCGGGGAAGGCTATGGCCTCACCACCTACCGCACCACGATTGCCCCCGGCGGTACGTTCTCCGCCTTCACCGCCGCGGGTGAGCCGCTGCAGAGCTTCGTCTGGGAGGGCGAGGTGACGGAGCATCGGGCCGGCGTCGATCCCTCGGTTCTGGGAGAGCACGAGGGCTCCAGCCTCTCCGGCGGCGCGACCGCGTGGTGGCAGAATACGAGTGACGCGCCCGCCGTGCTCTATTTCGGCGCCGTCGAGCCGCTCTCCGAAACCGAGGGTCTGGCGCGCACCGGCACCCTCGCCCACGGCGAACACCGCAGCTAGGGGGACGCTCCGATGGCCATGACCTCACCCGAAGCCGACGATCTGCGCATTGCGATGACGGGCATGGCCGCGGAGCTCGAGGATGCGCCGCCTGAGACCCGGATGACGGTGCTGCGCCGTAGCGCTATCATCGCCACGGTCGCGTTCCTCACGTTGATCGACCTTTTCGGCTCACAGGCGCTTCTGCCGACCCTGACCGAGGCCTATGGCGTCAGCTCCGCCGCCATGGGTGTCGCCGTGAACGCCAGCACCATCGGGATGGCGGCGGCGAGCCTGCTGGTCGCGCTCTTCTCCCGCCGGATCAACCGGAAGCGCGGGATCTGGATCTGCCTCGCCTGCCTGTCGGTGCCGACGGCGCTCTTGGGAGTTACCGAGGATCTGACGACCTTTACGCTGCTGCGGATCGCGCAGGGCGTCTTCATGTCGACGGCCTTCGCGCTGACGCTCACCTACCTGTCGGAGGAGTGTCATATCAGCGCCATCGGCGGGGCGATGGCGGCCTACATCACGGGCAACGTCGCCTCGAACCTGCTGGGGCGGATGCTCGCCTCGGGCGTTGCGGACAATATCGGGCTGTCGGAGAGCTTCTTCACCTTCTCCGCGCTGAATCTCGCCGGTGCCATCATCGCCTACCGCTTCATCGGCGCGGCGTCGCCGCCGCGGGAGGATCAGGGCGGTGGCGCCGGTATCGGGACCATGCTGGCGCTCGCTCGCGACCGTGCCTTGCGGGGCATCTTCGCGATCGGGTTCATCGTGCTCTTCGTTTTCGTGGCGGTGTTCACCTATGTGAACTTCGTGATCTCGGCGCCGCCCTTCGAGCTGCCGCAGATCGCCATCGGGTTCGTTTACCTTGTCTTCGCGCCGTCGATCCTGACCACGCCGCTGGCGGCCGTCGCCTTCCGCCGCTATGGCGCGCGGCGGAGCTTCCTTGCTTCCATGGCCGTCACGCTGGTGGGGCTGGGGCTCGTGGCCACGCCGATGCTGATCACCGTGCTCGCGGGACTGACGCTGATCGGGGCGGGGCTGTTCTTCGGCCAGTCGATTGCAACGGCTTACATCGGGCGGATGCCCGGGCATGACCACGCGGTGACCAACGGGGTCTACCTCGCCTTCTACTATGTCGGCGGGATCGTAGGGGCCTTTGTCGTGGGCCAGATCTTCGAGGCGGTGGGTTGGACGGCGGCGATTGCCCTGCTCGCCGTGCTCATCCTGATCGCGGCCTGGCTCGGACGCGCGATGGAGCGGTGAGGCCGGAGCGCGATCCCCGGCCCGGCCTCAGAAGTCGAGGTTCTCCACGCTCAGGGCGTTGTCCTGGATGAACTGGCGCCGCGGCTCGACCACGTCGCCCATCAGCTTGGTGAAGATTTCATCCGCCTCGTCGATCTGATCGATCTTGACTTGAAGCAGCGTTCGCGCCTCCGGATCCAGCGTCGTCTCCCACAGCTGATCGGGGTTCATCTCGCCCAGACCCTTGTAGCGCTGCAGGCTGAGGCCCCGCTCGCCCTCGGCTATGATGAGGTCGAGCAGTTCGGTCGGGGCGAAGATCGCGACATGCTTGTCCTTGCGATGCAGCCTCGCAGGTGCACCGTAGACCTCCTGCAGGTGCTCGGTCATCTGCGCGAGCCGCCGCCCCTCGCCCGAGCGGAAGACGCCGCCGTCGAGGGTTCGGACCTCCTCCACCCCCCGCACGGTGCGGAAGAAGCGGAGGCCGCCATCCTGAGTAGGCCGACCCTGCCAGCCCTTCTCCGTCTCCGGCGCGATCAGGTTGAGGCGCGCAGCGACACGGTCCGCAGCCTCCTGCGGGGCGCCCTGGATGCTTTCGGGCAGCAAGGCGCCGGCGATGGCCGCCTGCTCCAGCACCACGCGCGGCACGTGGGTCGGGAACGCGCCAAGGATGCCGCGCAGGGAGCGCGCCTGCCGCACGACCTCGGCCAGATCCGCCCCGGTCCGCTGCTCGCCGGAGCCGAGCTCCAGCACCGCGTCGTTCAGGCCCTGGTCGATCAGGTAGTCGTCGAGGGCGGCCTGATCCTTCAGGTAGACTTCCGACTTGCCGCGCGCGACCTTGTAGAGCGGCGGCTGCGCGATGTAGAGGTGCCCGTTCTCGATCAGCTCCGGCATCTGCCGGTAGAAGAAGGTGAGCAGCAGCGTCCGGATATGCGCGCCGTCCACATCCGCATCGGTCATGATGATGATCTTGTGGTAGCGCAGCTTGTCGATGTTGAACTCGTCGCGCCCGATCCCGGTGCCGAGCGCCATGACGAGGTTGCCGATTTCCTGCGAACCGAGCATCCGGTCGAAGCGCGCCCGCTCCACGTTCAGGATCTTGCCCCGGAGCGGCAGGACGGCCTGCGTGCCCCGGTCGCGGCCCTGCGTGGCGGAGCCGCCCGCGCTGTCACCCTCGACCAGCAGCAGTTCGGTCTTGGACGGGTCCTTCTCCGAGCAGTCCTTCAGCTTGCCCGCCAGATAGGTCACGTCCATCGGGTTCTTGCGGCGGGTGAGCTCTCGGGCCTTGCGCGCCGCCTCGCGGGCCTGCGCCGCCTCGACGATCTTGGAAACCACCTGCCGCGCCTCGTTCGGGTTCTCCTCGAACCACTCGGCGAGCTTTTCGTTCATCAAGCTTTCCACCGCCGGGCGGACCTCCGATGAGACCAGCTTGTCCTTGGTCTGGGAACTGAATTTCGGGTCCGGCACCTTGACGGAGAGCACGCAGGTCAGCCCCTCGCGCGCGTCGTCGCCGGTCAGCGTCACCTTCTCTTTCTTCGCGATGCCGGAGGAGGCGACATAGTTGTTGATCGTCCGCGTCAGTGCTCCGCGGAAGCCCGCCATATGCGTGCCGCCGTCGCGCTGCGGGATGTTGTTGGTGAAGGCCAGCACGTTCTCGTGGTAGCTGTCGTTCCACCACATCGCGACCTCGACGCCGATCTCGTCCCGCTCACCGGTCACGAAGATCGGGTCGGGAATGAGCGGCGTCTTGGAGCGGTCGAGATAGCGGACGAACTCGCGCACGCCGCCCTCGTACTCCATGGTGACTTCAAGCGGTTCGGCCTCCCGCTCATCGCGCAGGGTGATGCGGACGCCGGAGTTGAGGAACGCGAGCTCGCGCAGCCGGTGCTCCAGCGTCGCGTACTTGTAGTTCACGTCGGAGAAGGTGTCGGTGGAGGCAAGGAAGCGGACCTCGGTGCCCGTGTGCTCCGTATCGCCAACGACCTCCAGGTGCTTAACCGTGTCGCCATGCTCGAAGCGGGCGACATGCTCCTTGCCCTCGCGCCAGATGCGCAGCTCCAGCCAGTCGGACAGTGCGTTCACCACCGAGACGCCGACGCCATGCAGGCCGCCGGAGACCTTGTAGGAGTTGCTGTCGAACTTCCCGCCGGCGTGGAGCTGGGTCATGATGACCTCGGCCGCCGACACGCCCTCTTCCTCATGAATTCCCACCGGAATCCCGCGGCCGTTATCGCTCACGGAGACGGAGCCGTCGTCGTGGAGCGTGACCTTCACCTCGTCGGCGTGCCCGGCCAGCGCCTCATCGATGCCGTTGTCCACGACCTCATACACCATGTGGTGGAGGCCGGAGCCGTCATCCGTGTCGCCGATATACATGCCGGGCCGCTTGCGGACGGCCTCCAAACCCTTGAGAACCTTGATCGAATCTGCGCCGTACTCGGGCTGGTTCCCGTCGGTCTCTGCCATGTCGGATTTCCCTTATCTTGTGGGATCCGTTCTAGCCATTCTGCGGGGGGATGTCACGTCGTGGAGGGTGTTTTCGGCCTGTCGTGATCAGGAGCTTGCGGCCTCGGCCAGCGGACGCCCCGCGGGCTCCGGATCGGTGCCCAGATCGAGGGTCCGCGACACGCCGTCCTCCTCGAACACCCAGTCGGCCGACCAGGCGTGGCCGGACCGCGTCAGCCGCAGGTAGTTGCGCTGCGAGACGTAGCGGTGCTTCTGGCCGGAGGGCGGATGGATCGTGATCGGATAGCCCGATAGCGGGTCCTCCCCGAAGTATGCAAGCGTGCCCAGCATCCGAGCGTAACCGCCGCCCGGCGCGTTGTGGCTGATGCCAGAGGAGACTAGCTGGTGCAGCCGCTGCCCGTCCTTCAGCCGCATCTCCGCGCGCGTCGCGACGTGGATCTCGCCGGAGAGGAGCGTGCAGGGTTGGCGGTGCTCCTCCATCTCCGTCGCGATGGTGCGTAGGAAGCGTTGCCACTCCTTGCGGTGCGCACGGCTCTGCCACTGGTCGCGCAGGTCGTCCTCGTACTTGTTCACGCCGGGCCAGAAGGTGTCGATGACGAACTCCACCCAGCTCAGCCGCGGGCCGAGCGCGGGGACGGAGGACATGATGAAGCAGCGCTTGCCGTCGCGGTTCGCTTCCAGCCGCTCCTCGAACCAGCACCAGCCGACCTCCTGCATGACAGTGTCGCGTGTCCGGTGGCTCCTGAGATCCGGCGCGAGGACGGAGAAGCCGGGACCGGTGAAGCACACCCCTGCGCCCTCCGGCTCCAAGGCCTCGCCGCGGCCCTGCTGGAACAGGTCGAACATCCGGCGGGAGATGGCGAAAAGCCCCTGGCCCACAGCGCTTTCCTGCTTCGGGGCGGGATGGCTGCCCCACCCGTCGAAGATGTCGTGGTCGTCCCACATCATCACTGAGGGGACGCGCGCGAGCATGTAGGCGATCGTCGGCTGGCTGTAGAGGTCGATGTAACGGTCGAGGAGATGCTCTTCCGCCGCCTGCCGCATCTCCTCCGTCCAGTCGAAACTGTGCTTGTCGTCGGGATCCGCCTCCTCCCAGCGCTCGATCTCGGGGTGGGAGTAGAGGATGTCGTCCGCGTAGATCTGGTCGCCGCCCTGCATCAGCAGAGCGAAGGGGGCGGCGTCATGATCCTCACACAGCCGCTGCCACATCACGTTGCGGCTCTCCAAAGGCCAGTCGGTGCTCTCGTCCTCCTCCCCATTGCAGGAGACGTAGGCGAGGCGCAGATCGCCAGTGAGATCGGCCATGACCGGGTAGCGGTCGTCGCCCACCAGGTAGGCAGCATCGGCCCGCGGCGGCAGCACGAGATCGGCGCCATGGGCCCGGCGGCCGAACCCTTCATAGAGGACCTGCGGCTCGACCGTCTCGCCGCCGTCCACCGCGATGGGCGGACAGGGTTGATCGTCCGCCACGATCACGACGACCCGGACGGACACCCCTTGGTCCGTGGCCTCCCGTGCGATCAGGAGCGGTCCGGCAATGAGGGTCGTCTTCGTCATTCAGCAGTCCTGTTGCGGCATCGCGGAGAGGTAACGCCGCGGCGGTGCGGATCAAGCGGGAGGCGTCGGCGACGCGGCGGCGGGCCGCAGGCGTCAGGGGTCGAGGCGCCGGGCGGGGTCGGTGATCAGGATGCCATCCAGATGATCCATCTCGTGCTGGAAGGCCCTTGCGGCGAAGCCCGACAGTGCCCCGCCGATCGGCTCGCCGCCGGGCGACAGGCCCTCCCATGTGATCGAGACGGGGCGCATGACTTCGATCCGCCCCTCCGGTAGCAGGGTCGAGGGGATGGAGAGGCAGCCCTCCGCACCCCGCTCGATATCGTCGCCGGTGCGGGTGATCCGCGGGTTCACGACGACCATTGGCTCGATCCCCGCGTGATGCTCCGCCACGGTGCCGTCGGCCCGGCGGGCGTCGAGCAAGAAGACCCGGAGGCTTTCCCCGACCTGCGGTGCCGCGATCCCGGCGCCGCCCATCTCGCGCCGGATGCGGGCCATGTCCGCGATCAGCGCGTCGAGCCAAGGGTTAAAGCGGACCACGGGCGCCGCGACCCGGGACAGGATCGGGTCAGGCACCTCGACAATGGTTCTCACAGGCGTTCCCCCGCTGGGATCGGCACGTCCAGGCTGTTCTCTGGCGGAGAGAGTGGGCAGGTATAGGCCGGGTTGAGCGCGCAGGACGGGTGATAGGCGAAGTTGAAATCGAGGATCAGCCGGCCGTCGGGATCGAGCCCCAGATCCGCGCCTTTGATCGCGTCCACCAGGTAGCGCCCACCGCCATAGGTGCTGTCGCCGTTCGTCGCATCGCGGAACGGCAGGAACAGTCCACCGCCATACCCCCCGATCCAGAAGAGCGTCAGCTCCCGGCCGAGAGGCTGCGCGAGACCGATCGTCTCCGCTACGGGCCGGTAAGCGAGTTGGCCGTCAGTCCCGAGATCGACTTTCACGGCCGATCCGTCCACTGGGCGGAGTTCGACAGAGAACCGCAGGTCCGGGTCATAGGCTTGAACCGGAATCTCCCCCTTCCGATCGCCCTCCGGCAGCGGCGACATCGGGTGGTCGCGAAACAGCGCCGAGCGCGTCGCGTGCCAGTGCCGCCAGCCGGCCTCCGGCGCCATCCCGCGCACCTCGGCATAGAGCGTGGAGATCCGCAGCCGCCAGTCGGCGAGCGCGTAGGGGTGATCCGGGGACATCGTCATGGGCCGGACCCTAGACGCCTCGCCGCGACGGGCCAACCGAAAGCCGAGTTTCGCCTTTCGCTTCACCCCGCGATACGGTCTGATCGCGTCGAGACCGGAGGACCGATGAGCGACCGCACCTATTTCTCCACCCCCGGCGGGCATCCGCCCCAGACCGACCTTCTGACCGGGCGGGCGGCCTTCACCACTGCCTATGCCGTCATCCCGCGCGGGACGCAGCGCGATATCGTGACGAGCTACCTGCCGTTCTGGGAGGACGCGCGGTTCTGGGTCCTCGCCCGCCCGCTGTCTGGCTTCGCCGAGACGTTCTCGCATTACCTCGCCGAGGTCGCGCCGGGGGGCGGTTCCGACCGGCCCGAGACCGATGGGTGCGCCGAGGCGGTGCTGTTTGTCGTCGGCGGGCAGGGGACGCTGGTGCTTGCCGGTGAGGAGCTTTCGCTGACGGCAGGCATCTATGCGTATATCCCGCCCGGTACGGACTGGAGCCTGCGTGCTACCGAAACACTCACGTTTCACTGGATCCGGAAGGCCTATGAGGCGGTGGAGGGGCTCGATACCCCACCGCCATTCGTCACCTCCGATGCCATGGTCGAGCCCATCGCGATGCCTGGCACCGAGGGGCGCTGGGCGACCACCCGCTTTGTCGATCCGACCGACCTGCGCCACGACATGCACGTCAACATCGTCACCTTCCAGCCGGGCGCTGTCATCCCCTTCGCCGAGACCCACGTGATGGAGCACGGGCTCTACGTGCTGGAGGGCAAGGCCGTCTACCGTCTCAACACCGACTGGGTGGAGGTCGAGGCCGGGGACTACATGTGGCTGCGCGCTTTCTGCCCGCAGGCCTGCTACGCGGGCGGGCCGGGGCCGTTTCGCTACCTGCTCTACAAGGACGTCAATCGGCACATGAAGCTATGATCGTCGGTCTCGATGTGCCTGCTGAGATCGGGATGGCGGAGGCGGAGGTACAGACGCCCGCGCTGCTGATCGACCTCGACGCCTTCGATGCGAACCTCGCCGCCATGCGCCGGATCGCGGAGGAGGCGGGCATCGCCCTGCGCCCCCACGCCAAGACCCACAAGTCGGTAGACGTCGCGAAGGCCCAGATCGAGCGCGGCGGTGCGCGCGGCATCTGTTGCCAGAAGGTGAGCGAGGCGGAGGTCTTCGTAGCTGGCGGCATCGCGGACGTCTTCGTCACCAACGAGGTCCGCGACCCGGCCAAGATCGCCCGGCTGAAGGCGCTCGCAGAGCATGCCCGGATCGGCGTGTGCGTCGATGACCCGGCGGCGGTGGCGGAGCTCGCAGGCGCGCCGCTCCATGTCTATGTCGAGATCGACGTCGGCCAGGGCCGCTGCGGATGCGCGCCGGAGGACGCCGCCGATATCGCCCGCCGGATCGTGGAGACACCGGGCCTCACCCTCGCCGGTCTGCAGGCCTATCAGGGTGCTGCCCAGCATCTGCCGGATCGCGACGCCGCTATGGCGCGGGTGATGGACGGCGTCCGAACCGCGCTCGCCGGATTGGACGGGGAGGGGATCGCTTGCCCGGAGGTCACGGGCGCAGGCACCGGCAGCTATGCGCACGAGATTGCGTCGGGTCTCTACACCGAGCTGCAATGCGGCTCCTACATCTTCATGGACGCGGATTACCGGGCGCGCGGGGGTGACGGTGTCTCACCGTTTCGCCATGCGCTTTTCGTGCTCGCCGGGATCATGAGCCGCGCGCCGGGTCGCGCGATCTGCGATGCGGGGCTGAAGGCGATGAGCATGGAGAGTGGGCTGCCGCTGGTCTCGGGTATTGAAGGGGTCGCTTACGTTGGGCCGTCTGACGAACATGGCACTATCGACGATCCCGTGGGACGGCTGGCGATCAACGACCGCGTGCGGCTGATCCCCGGTCACTGCGACCCGACCTGCAATCTGCACGACTGGTATGTCGGCGTGCGCGGCGGCGTGGTCGAGACGCTGTGGCCGGTGTCGGCGCGCGGCAAGGTGTGGTGAGCGGTCCCGGATCAAGTCCGGGACGTTTGTAGTGGGTGGCCACCGCCCCGGCCCCGAGCCGGGGCCTTCGGCAGCCAGCGTGAACATCGAACGTAACGCTTACAGCTTGCAGATTTCGAGTGTTACTCTGTCTCAGGGTCCACCGTACGTGCGCTAAGCTGCGGTTTTGAGGCGAACGGTCCCGGATCAAGTCCGGGACGGTACCGACCCTTGCCACCACCCCGGCCCAGAGCCGGGGTCGTCCAACCTCACGCAACCACCTCGTAAGACGCCTCGAACCAGTGCTCCTCCAGGTTTGCTCCTTCGCCGATCCGGTCCACCACCGCGAATAGCCCTGGCGCATGGAGCGGCGTCAGCACGCCGTGCCACGTCCCGCGGTGGTAGTTCACCGCCTGTCCCGGTGCCGTCAGGAACGCCCGCGGCGCGCCAGGCTTCCCGCCCTCGTCCGGCGCCACGATCACTAGGAACGGATGCTCGGTCATCGGCACGAAGGCCTGCGAGCCCTCCGGATGCCGCTCCACCATCTCCAGCCGATAGGGCAGGGACCGCGGCTCCGCATCGAAGAGGCTGATCCCCGCCCGCCCGTCTCCGAAATCGACCAGGGCTTGATCGTGATGCCGCCCACAGAGCCCCTGGTTGATGAGCTTGTCCGGCGCGCCCGCGACCTCCAGCACATCGCCGAAGGGCGCGAAGGCCTCCTCCGTCAGCGGTTCCGCCGTGATGCGCCTCATGGCAGCAGGGCCTGCAGGCGCAGCTCCGCGATCCGTTCGACCTGGCGGCAGGCCTCGACGAACTCCGTCTCTCGATCGTGCTCGATCCGGCGGTTGAAGGCCTCGAGGATCCCCGCCTTGTCATGATCCCGCACGGCGATGATGAAGGGGAAGCCGTGCTTCTCGGTATAGGCGATGTTGAGCCTAGTGAACTCCTCCCGCTCGTCGTCTGTCAGTGCGTCGAGACCGGCGCTCGCCTGCTCCGCCGTGCTTTCCACCGTCAGCCGCTCCGCCGCTGCGAGCTTGCCGGCGAGATCCGGGTGGGCGTTCAGCACGCCGAGCTGCCGCTTCTGACCCGAAGACCGGAATACCCGTGCCAGCACCGAGTGCAGGCCCACCGCCGTGTCATGCGCCGGGCCGAGCTCCATCGCGTAGGCCCGCTCGGCGATCCAGGCCGAGTGCTCGAAGATCCCGCCGAAGGCCGAGACGAAGGCGTCGCGCCCCATCCGGCTTGGCCGCAGCCGCTTCACGTAAGGGTGCCGCTCGGCCCAGTGCCGGGCGATGTCGATGCGACGGGCGAACCAGACACCCTCGTGACCCTGTGCATACTCGATGAAGCGCCGCAGCGCCTCCGCCCGGCCGGGACGGCCCGCGAGGCGGCAGTGGAGCCCGATGCTCATCATCCGCCCGCCCTCGCGGTAGAGGCAGTCGAAGCCGTCCTTCAAGTAGGCGTAGAACTGGTCGCCAGAGTTGAAGCCCTGCGGTGTCGCGAACCGCATGTCGTTGGCGTCGAGCGTGTAGGGCACCATGAGCTGCACCGCATCGCCCGCCTCCTGCCAGTAGGGCAGGTCGTCGGAATAGCTGTCGGCCACGTAGGCGAACCCGCCCTCGTCCGCCGCAAGCCGCACCGTGTTCATCGAGCAGCGGCCGGTGTACCAGCCGAGCGGCCGCTCGCCGGTGACCTCCTCATGCAGGCGGATGGCCTCGCGCATCTGGGCGGCCTCCTCGCCCTCGCCCATGTCCTTATGCTCGATCCATTTCAGCCCGTGCGACGCGATCTCCCACCCCGCGTCCTGCATCGCGCGCACCTGGGCCGGGGATCGGGCCAGCGCGCTTGCGACCCCGTAGACGGTGATCGGCAGGTCGCCGAGCAGGCGGTGCAGCCGCCAGAAGCCTGCCCGTGCGCCGTACTCGTAGATCGACTCCATGTTCCAGTGCCGCTGACCGGGCCAGGCCGCGGCGCCCACGATCTCCGACAGGAACGCCTCCGAGGCCGGATCGCCGTGCAGGAGGTTGTTCTCGCCCCCTTCCTCGTAGTTGAGGACGATCTGCACCGCGATCCGCGCACCGTCGGGCCAGTCGGCCTCGGGCGGCTCGGCGCCGTGGCCGTGCAGGTCGCGGGGATAGCGGGGCGGTGTCATGGTCGGCTCCTGCGATTGCTCTGTGGGGCAGAAGAGTTTACCGGTTGGTCAAAGGTCAAGGAGATCTGCATGGCCGAAGGTTACCTCACCACCCACGTTCTCGACACCGCGCAGGGCCGCCCGGCGGAGGGGCTGGCCATCTGGCTCTACCGCGTGTCCGGCAACAGCCACCGCAAGATCGCGGAGACGGTGACCAACGCGGACGGCCGCACCGACGCGCCGATCCTGCCCGCCGAGAAGTTCAAGCCCGGCCAGTACGAGCTGATCTTCCACGCGGGCGACTACCTGCGCGCGCAGGGGCTGGAGGGTGAGACGCTGTTCCTCGACCAGATCCCCATCCGCTTCGGGCTGGCGGAGGATGCGCATTACCACGTGCCGCTCCTGCTCAGCCCCTACGGCTATTCCACTTATCGCGGAAGCTGACATGTACGATCTCGCCGTCATGTGGGACTGGCTGGCCTTTTCCGTGCGCTGGCTCCACGTCATCACCGCCATCGCCTGGATCGGCTCGTCCTTCTACTTCATCGCGCTCGACCTCGGGCTGAACCGCGACATCGACGGGCCCGCGGATGGCGAGGAGTGGCAGGTCCATGGCGGCGGCTTCTACCACATCCAGAAATACCTCGTCGCGCCCGAGCGGATGCCGGAACACCTGACCTGGTTCAAATGGGAGAGCTACGCGACCTGGCTGTCGGGGGCTGCCCTGCTCGCCATCGTCTACTGGGCGGGGGCGGAGCTCTATCTGATCGATCCGAACAAGGCCGACCTCGCGCTATGGCAGGCGATCGGCATCTCTGCCGGCTCGCTGGCGCTGGGCTGGGTGATCTATGATGCGCTCTGCAAGTCGCCGCTGGGCGAACGGCCCACGGTGCTGATGCTGCTTCTCTTCGTGCTGCTGACGGCGATGGCCTGGGGCTACGACCAGGTCTTCACGGGCCGGGCGGCGCTGCTGCACCTGGGCGCGTTTACCGCGACGATCATGACGGCGAACGTCTTCCTGATCATCATGCCGAACCAGCGCATCGTGGTCGCCGATCTCAAGGCAGGGCGAAAGCCCGACGCGAAATACGGCAAGATCGCGAAGCTGCGCTCGACCCACAACAACTACCTGACGCTGCCGGTCATCTTCCTGATGTTGTCCAACCACTACCCGCTCGCCTTCGCGACGCAGTGGAACTGGCTGATCGCGTCGCTTGTGTTCCTGACCGGCGTCACCATCCGCCACTGGTTCAACACCCGCCACGCACGCGGCGGCTCGCCCTACTGGACCTGGCCGGTGACAATCATCCTTGTTCTGCTCATGGCGTGGCTCTCCACCGAACCCGATCTCGACCCGGCGGCCGAGGCTGCGGTGCCTGCCGGCGCGACCCGGTTCATGGAGCATGACGCCTTCCCGCAGGTCGCCGACAGCGTCATCGGCCGCTGCTCCATGTGCCACGCCGCGGAGCCCGTCTGGCCCGGCATTCGCTGGGCGCCGAAAGGCGTGATGCTGGAGACAGAGGCGCAGATCGCCCGCCACGCGCGGGAGATCTACCTGCAATCCGGCGTCTCCCACGCCATGCCGCCCGCGAACCTCACCTGGATGGAACAGTCCGAGCGCGATGCGATCGCCGCCTGGTTCGAAGAGGCCCGCTGACCGCTTCTTCTTGCCCGAAATATCCCCGCCGGAGGCAACCAGCCTTGCCGCGAGGCGTTGAGTTCGCCGCGGCGAGCCGTTATCCGGGCGCAATCCGCGGCAAGGAGGGGGACATGGCGAACCATCTGCACAAGGGCGACCTGCCCGACGGGCTCGACCTCGGCCCGGTGGTGGCCATCGACAGCGAGACGATGGGCCTCAACCCGCACCGCGACCGGCTCTGCGTCGTGCAGCTTTCCTCCGGCGACGGCGACGCGCATCTCGTGCAGATCGCGCAGGACCAGACCGAGGCGCCGAACCTCGTCCGTATGCTCGCCGATCCGAACGTGCTGAAGCTCTTCCACTACGGCCGGTTCGACATCGCCGTCCTGCTCCACCGCTTCGGCGTAACCACCGCTCCGGTCTGGTGCACCAAGATCGCCTCGAAGCTGGTGCGCACCTATACCGACCGGCACGGGCTGAAGAACCTGCTCTCCGAACTGCTGGCCGTCGACATCTCGAAGCAGCAGCAGTCGAGCGATTGGGGTGCCGCGGAGCTTACCGAGGCGCAGATGGCCTATGCCGCCTCCGACGTGCTCTACCTCCACCAGCTCAAGGAGGCGCTGGAGCTGCGGCTCGCCCGCGAGGGGCGGATGGAGGTGGCGAAGGCCTGCTTCGACTTCCTGCCGACGCGCGCGGCGCTCGACCTCGCCGGGTGGCCTGAAGAGGACATCTTCTCGCACTGAGCGACGGATCACGCCTGCGAGACCGTTTCAAACCTGACGGCCGCCCCGCTTTGATTGGATGCCGCCGCTGCCTAGATGGGACGCCATGAGCGAAGACGAAAGACTGCTGGAGGCCGGGCGCACCGTGCTGCGGATCGAGGGCGATGCGCTGACCGGCTTCGCGGACAGCCTCGGGTCCAGCTTTGCCGCCGCGGTCCGCACGCTCCTCGCCACCCAGGGGCGTATCGTAATCTCCGGCATGGGCAAGTCCGGCCACATCGCGCGCAAGATGGCGGCGACTTTCGCCTCCACCGGCGCGCCGGCGCAGTTCGTGCATCCGGGCGAGGCGAGCCACGGCGATCTCGGCATGGTCACCGCGCAGGACAGCCTGATCGTGCTGTCGAACTCCGGTGAGACGCCTGAGCTTGCCGATATCGTCGCACACGCGAAACGCTTCTCGATCCCGCTCATTGGCGTCGCCTCCAGGGCGAACTCTACCCTGCTGCGTCAGTCCGACGTTGCGCTGAAGCTGCCCGAAGCGCCGGAGGCCTGCCCGAACGGCCTCGCGCCCACCACCTCCACGACGCTGACCCTCGCGCTGGGGGATGCGCTCGCTGTGGCGCTGATGAAGGAGCGGGACTTCAGCCCGGAAAACTTCCGCACGTTCCATCCCGGTGGCAAGCTCGGCGCGCGCCTGACCCGGGTCGGCGACCTCATGCATTCCGGGGAGGAGATGCCGCTGGTCGCCAGCGACATCCGCATGGACGACGCGCTCCTCGTCATGACGCAGAAGGGTTTCGGCACCGCAGGCGTTACCAATGGCGACGGCCGTTTGATCGGGGTCATTACCGACGGCGACCTGCGGCGCAACATGGAGGGGCTGCTGACACGCACTGCGGGTGACGTCATGACCTCTGACCCCAAGACCATCGGCCCCGACGAGCTGGCCGAGGCCGCGCTGTCCACCATGTCGGGCCGCATCACCACGCTGTTCGTCACGGCCCCGGACGGCACGCCGCAGGGGATCGTGCACGTGCACGACCTGCTGCGCGCCGGGATCGCCTGAGGCGGATGCGGCGCGGACCGGGATATACGCGGTTCGTCCGGCGCGCGAAGATCGTGCTGCCGATCATCGCCGTCATGCTGCTGAGCTCGATCTTCCTGATCGACCAGGACCGGATCGACCTGCGCCCCGACATCCTCGACAACCTGCCCGAGGGGCTGGATCTGGAGGAGGGGCTGGTCAGCCCCCGCTTCTCCGGCACCACCGAGGCGGGCGATCCGTTCACGGTCGCCGCGGACTACGCGCTGCCCGGCCTCGACGGTTACCGCCTGCGCAATATCGAGGGGCGGCTGGAGCGACCCGGCGATCCGCTCGACCTGACGGCGACGCGGGGTACTTATGACAGTGAGGGCGAGATCCTGATTCTCGATCAGGGCGTCGATCTGGCCACCGAGAGCGGCTATAGGATGATAAGTGAAGTTGCCGTTCTCGCATTAGTTGAAAGTACGGTCGAAGTACCAGTCCCCGTCGAGATTACGGGACCCGGTATAGAGCTGAATGCAAATGCACTAAGAACAGAACCCGGGTCGGATATGATTTGGTTCGAGGGCGATGTTCGGCTAAAGCTCACACCGACCGAGAGCGAGGAGAGCGAGCCGTGAGCCTGACGAGAGCGATTTTGACGATCACGGCCCTTGGTCTCGCCACGCCTCTCGCGGCCCAGCAGGAACAGCCCTTCTCCACCTTCCAGCACAATCCCGAGCAGCCGCTCGAGATCGTGTCGGACCGGCTCGGCGTCAGCCAGGTCGCGCAGACGGCCGAGTTCATCGGCAATGTCGAGGCGCAGCAGGGCCGCCTGACGCTGCGCGCCGATCGGATGCTCGTGACCTATGACGGAGACAACGGGGAGATCGAGCGGGTGCAGGCCACCGGCAACGTCTTCCTGACCAGCGGGACTGAGGCAGCCGAGGGGGCCGAGGCCGACTACAACGTCTCCACCGGGTTTCTGACTATGCGTGGCGATGTGCTGCTCACCCAGGGCCAGAATGCGCTGAGCTCCGAGGAGATGCGCATCGACCTGTCCACCGGCACCGGCGAGTTCACGGGCCGCGTTCGTACCGTCTTCGTCCCGACGGAGCAGCAATAGGCGTTCTGAATGGCTCATCTTTCCGTCACCGAGGGCAGTCAGGGCCTGACCGTCCGCTCCGTGGGCAAGTCCTATAAGCGCCGTCCGGTGCTGCGCGACGTGAGCCTCGACCTGCATCGTGGGGAGGTCATCGGCCTGCTGGGCCCAAACGGTGCGGGCAAGACGACCTGCTTCTACGCGGTGACCGGGCTGGTGACGCCCGACGCGGGCACCATCACAATCGACGGCGAGGACGTGACGGCGCTCCCGATGTACCGCCGCGCCCGGCTCGGCCTCGGCTACCTGCCGCAGGAGGCGTCGATCTTCCGAGGGCTGTCGGTCGAGGACAACATCCGCGCCGTCCTCGAACTCAGCGAGAAGAAGCCGGATCGGCGCGAGCAGCAGCTCGACGAACTGCTCGCCGAGTTCTCCATAACCCACCTGCGCCGCACGCCCGCCATCGCCCTGTCCGGCGGTGAGCGGCGGCGAGTGGAGATCGCGCGCTGCCTTGCGGCGCGACCCTCCTACGTCCTGCTCGACGAACCCTTCGCCGGGGTCGATCCCATCGCGGTGGGTGAGATCCGGGAGCTGGTTCACCAGCTCAAGGATCGCGGCCTCGGCGTGCTGATCACCGACCACAACGTGCGCGAGACGCTGGAGATCATCGACCGCGCCTACATCCTGCACGACGGCACCGTCCTGATGTCCGGCGCCCCCGAGGATGTGGTGGCCGATGCCAATGTGCGCCGGGTCTACCTGGGCGACAGCTTCCGCCTTTGAGGGGCGCCTGCTAGCGTTCCGCCCATGGCGCTTTCACCCCGGCTCAACCTTACCCAGACCCAGAACCTCCGCCTGACCGCGCAGCTCACGCAGGCGATCGGGCTCCTGCAGCTGTCCCATGCGGAGCTTGCCGCACGCGTGGCCGAGGAGGTGGAGAAGAACCCGATCCTCGAGTTGGAGCGGCCCCGCTCTGTACCCTCCGGTCTCGCGAGCAGCGGCGGTGAGGATTTCGACAAGGCCGCGAGCGTGGCCGACACGGTCAGCCTGCGCGCGCACCTCCTCTCCCAGATCTCCAGCATGCGGGCCACGCCGCGCCGCCGTGCGCTGGCCGAGGCGCTGGTGGACGAGCTGACCGACGAGGGGCGGCTGGATGCGCCGCTCTTCGAGATCGCCGACCGCTACGGTGTCGTGACGGAGGAGGTGGAGGGTGCCCTCGCCCTGCTGCAAAGCTGCGATCCGCCGGGGATCGGCGCGCGCAATCTCGGCGAGTGCTTTGCGCTCCAGCTCCACGAACGCGAGTTGCTGGACCCCGCGATGATGGCGATCTGCCAGAATCTGACCGATCTCGCCGGGCCGCGGCGTGCGGATCTGCGGCGCAGGACCGGCCTCGATGAGGAGGAGTTCGACGCGCGGCTCGCCCTCCTGCGGACGCTCGACCCGCGGCCCGGTCTCGCCTATGCCGAGCGGGAGGCGACGCCGGTCGTCCCCGACGTCTTCGTCCGCCGCAGCAGCGAGGCGTGGCAGGTCGAGCTCAACTCCGACGCGCTGCCCCGCGTTCTGGTCAACGACAGCTATGCCAGCGAGATGTCGGCGGCAGGCGGCGAGGCCGAACGCTTTATCATGCAGTGCCGCGCCCGCGCCGGATGGCTGACCAAGGCGCTGGAGAGCCGGGCGCAGAATCTCCTCAAGGTCTCCGAGAGCATCGTGAAGCGGCAGACCGCGTTTTTCGAGGAGGGCGACGTCGCCCTGCGTCCCCTGATGATGAAGGAGATCGCGGCCGAGGTCGGTGTCCACGAATCCACCGTCAGCCGCATCGCTGCCAACAAGTACATCGCCAGCGAGCAGGGTTTGCGCGAATTGCGCGCATTTTTCTCGCAAGGGGTCCCGGGTGCCGACGGCACCCCCGGTCACGCGCCCGCCGCCGTCCAGTCCCGCCTGCGCAGGCTGATCGATGGGGAGGATCCGGCCCGGCCCCTGTCCGACGACCGCCTAGTGGGAAAGCTGCGCGAGGACGGGGTCGATATTGCGCGGCGCACGGTTGCCAAATATCGTGAGGCCATGGGCATCCCGTCTTCGGTACAGCGACGTCGACTCAAGGCCACCTCTCTCCGGCCGTGAGCGCATGTCTCGGGCCGGCGCCGGACCATCCGCCCGCCCGCAATCCATCCGAACGCAGATGCCCGCCAACAGCGCGCCGCCCGCGGCTGCGCTCAAGAGAAGGATGAGCCGATGCGACTTCAGGTCAGTGGGAAACAGATGGATTTGGGCGATGCCATGCGAACCCATGTGTCGGATCGGCTCGATGACGTGGTCAGCAAATATGCCGGGCGTCCGGTCGAAGCGGTCGTCACGTTCTCCAAGGATGCGCACGAATACAAATGCGACGCCTCGGTCCATCTCTCGACCGGTCTGACGACCCAGGCGAGCGCGCGCTCCACCGAAATCTATGCCGCATTCGATTCGGCGGCGGAGAAGATGGACAAGCAGCTCCGCCGCTACAAGCGCCGGCTGAAGGATCATCACAAGGACCGCCAGGACCCGGTCGAGGCCATCGGCGAGCCGTCCTACGTGCTCGCGAATCCCGACCATTCGGAAGAAGAAGAGCCCGACAGCCTCCAGCCGGTCATCATTGCCGAGATGGAAACGCCGGTCCTGACACTTTCTGTCGGCGAGGCCGTCATGCAGATGGAGTTGGCACAGAAGCAGTTTCTCGTGTTCCGCAACTCTTCACATGGCGGTGTGAATGTGGTTTACACCCGCGACGACGGGAATGTCGGTTGGATCGACCCCCGCAGAATGTCCTGAGGACGTAAACCTTTTTTCGAGACAGAGTGTGTAAGGCAGGCCCGGATGGAGCTTTCGGATATCATTCGCAGTGACGCGGTTCGGGCCGGCCTCAAGGTGACGAGCAAGAAGCGCCTGCTTCAGGAGCTCGCCGAGCTTGCCGCCGATCTCGATGCCGAAGTGAAGGCCGGGCCCTGCCTCGACGCCCTGCAGGAGCGGGAGACGCTGGGCCCGACCGGCATGGGCGCTGGCGTTGCGATCCCGCATGCGCGCCTGCCGGAGCTCGACCGCGTGATCGGCTACTTCGCGCGGCTGGAAAAGCCGGTGGAGTTCGAGGCGGTCGATGGCCGCCCGGTCGATCTCGTCTTCATGCTGCTGGCGCCTGAAGAGGCTGGGGCGGAGCATCTGCGCGCGCTCGCCCGCGTCTCGCGCACCCTGCGTGACCCGGCGGTGTGTGAGAAGATCCGGTCCACCGACGATGCGACTGCGATCTACACGATCCTGACCGAGCCCGCGGCCTCTCAGGCCGCCTGACCGGCAGGACCGAAGCCGAACTGGGCGAAGTCGCGTGGGTAGATCGCGCGCGCCGCGTCCTCCAGCTCCTGCGTCCAGATTTCGCTAAGATCGAACAGTCCGCTCGGCGCTTCCTTCAGCGCCGCGTTCCGCACGCGGTCGAGGCCGAAGCGCCGCTTGATGTAGGCGGCCCCTGACAACAAGTCGTCCTCCCGCAGGATCAGGCCGAGCGTGACCGCGGTCCCGAACCCCTCAACGAAATCGTGCTGTGGCGCCCAGAGCCCGTCGATCCGCATCGGCGTGCGCCCCGCGAGGTTCGCCCGCACGAAGTCGAGGAACGCGGCGAAGGCGCGGCGGTGTGCCTCCACGTCGTAGCCCATCGCCGTCAGCCGCGCGCGGTCCGCGCCCGCGATGGACTCCGCGTCCGGGACATGCATGCCGTACTCGCTTTCAGCATGGCTGCGGATCCGCGGATAGCCCTCGTCCTGAGTGTCGAGGATCCGAGAGAGGAACGCGTCATGCGCCCGCGCCAGCGGATGCGCGACGGTGGTAAAGCACAACGTGTCTGCATGGACGCCCAGCCAGTCCTGCAGTGCGCGGCGGTTTTGCGGCTGACCAAAAAGCGCGCCGTCGCGAATATCGGCCCGCGTATCGTCACCGCCGTCGATGCCGTGTATCCAGCGCAGCACCTTGTCGGAGCGCGTTCCCGGAATGGCGGCGTAGAGCAGCGGCAGCGTTTTCGACTGGCGCATGAAGCGCAGGTTCGCCGCCCGTTGGCCCGAGCTGCCGCCCGTCTGGTGGACGCCGCCGTCGGAGCGCAGCGCGTCCTCCATCTCCTCGAAATTCAGCACCTTCTCCTCGATCGGACCGGGGTTCTGGCGCTGGATCGTCTCCTCGATCGAGTCGAGCTGGTGGGCGGAGCCGAGCCATTTCGCCAGCCCGTTCACCACCTCGAGGTCCGTGACGTCGTCGAAGCGAACCCGGAACGCCGCCTCGCCGGAGAGCTGGAGCGTCCGCTCCACCCGCGCGTAGTAGTCCGCGGTCCGGCTGCGATAGTCGCGAAACTCGTCCATGTCGAAGCGGACGCGCGCGCTGCGCCGGGCGCGGGTCTTGCCCAGCATCCACTGGTCCGTTTCCCGTGCGATCTTCAGCGAGATGTAGCTGTCGAGCGGGTCGCGGGTGAGAATGATCTTGCCCGCGTCGGGACGCGCCAGAACGCCTTGCTCCACCCGCGGATCATGACCGTCGAACAGGCGAAAGCCCACGAGGGTCTCGGGGCTGTCGGCGACGACCGCGTCGATCAGGCCGTCCGGATCGGCATCCCGCCGCGCGATGGTGAACCCGAACGCCTCGTCATCCTTCACGCGCCCGATGAAGGCGGGATTGAAGAGCTCACCATGGCAAAGAAGGTCGGGAAACTGGTCGAGGGTGCGTTGCAGCAGGTTGGAGCCCGTCCGCATGACCCCGAAGATCGTGAAGAAGCGGAAGCGATCCGGCCGCGGCATCAGGCCCCTTCAGACGGACCCGGCCGCGCGTCCATGGCGCTGCGCAACCGTCTCAGCGGGAAGCGCGCGACGCTGGACCGCTCCTCCCGCGCCGTCTCGGCATGAAGGCGGTGGACGAGCTGATCCATCCCGTGCTCGCTGCGCATTGTGGGCAGGCCGGAGAGTTCCGCGGCGGGACGTCCCTCAATCGCATCCGCAACCGCACGCAGCGGGGCTGCCGGGTTCGCCAACACGTCCGCCAGCTCCCACACATGGACCCGCGCCTGCGTGGTTTGCTGCTCCAGCTCGGCGATGTGCTTCTGCTCCAGAAGTTTCAGGCGCAGCGCGCGGCGGCGGAACTGTCGCGGATCCTCGCCCGCCGACGGGGTCAGGTTGAAGACCCACGCGCCCTTGATGAAGAAGATTTGGGCATTCGGATCGCGCAGCAGGAACGAGGCCATCGGCGTGCTGTCCGACACGTGGAACAGGAAGGATTGCTGCCGCTCCTGATCGCTCCAGATCAGGTTGGTGAGGAACTGCTGCTCGTTCCAGTCGCGGATCTTGGCATTGCTGACGACGGCACCCGGCGCGATGCCGCTGTCCTGTTCCAGCTCGACCCGTTCGGGGTGGAACAGCCGGCCGTGGGCGGTATCTGCGCCTTGGGCACGCAGCCACTCCGGCATGTCCTTGAAGAGGAAGTCGTAGCCGTCGAGCACAAGGTAGGAGCGCGCCGTCTGCGGCTGCCGCGTGAAGCCCTGGGCCGGGAAGCGGCTCTGGCTCAGCAGGCCGGTGCGACCCCGGCAGCGGCGATCGCGCCCCGCGGCGACGACATCCGGCAGCGCCTCACGCTTCGGCCGGCGGGCCGCGGTGATCGGTTCGACGCCGCTCAGGTATTTGTTGTAGAGGCCCGTCGCCCCATGCCAGATCTTCCGCGCGAAGAAGTGGTCGGTGCTCTGCAGCAGGTGCGCGTGATCGTCGTAGAAGGTGAACGGCTTGCCCTGCGGATCGAACTCCGTCAGGCAGAGCGAGCGCGTGACCAGCTTCTTCGAATGCCGCCGCACCAGCGTCTGGACATAGGCCTCGTCCACGATCCAGCAGTGGCGGAAGAAGCGGTCCGTCTCGCCCTTCAGCGGATCGTCGAGGATCGCGCGCAGCGTCTGGCGGCTCAGCGTCCACCATTGCGAGCCGAGCGCGAGCGTCAGGTGCTTCGGCGCCGCGCGCTTCACCCCCATGCGACGCTGCAGATCCACGAACTTGTCGAAGAGCCAGCGGTTGGAGCGCCAGCCGAACGGGAAGTAGAGGCTGAACCGCTCCTCAGCGAGCCCGTCCTGCACCCACTGCTCCTGGCCCAGAACGCGGCTTTCCACGAAATCGGTATCGGGGTTCTGCGCCAAATGCTCGATCAGCTCGGCCACCGGGCGGATCGGCAGGCAAGAGCCGCTGACGAGGCAGACATGCTCCACATCCTGGAAGCTCTCGATCAGCAGGCGGGACGCTTCGAGCGCCGCTTCATGCAGAGCGTAGGTGCCCCATTCGCAGCGGTGCCGCTTCGCAAAGACAATGTCGCGGTCGGAGAGGTCCTGGACGAGCTTATCGTATTCGCGGTCGGAGGTCGCGGAATCCACATGGATCACGACGCGACAGCCGTGGTCGTGCAGATGACTGGCCAACTCCACCACCCGATACAGGTGATGGTGTGCCAAAATGCACATCCCGACACTCACCCCGAACGCTCCCCCTAAATCCACCCGCCCGATGACATCAGGCCGAGTTCTTCTAATTGGCGCCACCCCCTGTAGCGCTCGGAGAACTCCGTCCAGAAGCTCTCCTGTCCCTCAAGGCGCTGCCGATATGCCAGGAACTCCCGCCCCCCGGCATAGTGCTCGCGCCGCTCGAATTCTTCATTAACCTTTTCCTCCAGTAAATGCAGGAATTTGGCGTGAAGAAGGCATCCGGACGGCTTTTCCCCGCCCCATTCGTCGTAAACCCGGTTCAAGCCGCGCGGCAGCAGGCTGTGCGTGGAACTGACGTATACGTAACCCTTTTGCCATTTGACCAGAGGAATCTTGTTGAGCGCCGGCGCCTGCGAGGGATCATCCGCGAACATGGCCCGCATACGCGGACCGCCCTGGATCCAGAGGTTTCCGTGCAGCCGGTCGCGGCGGATAAGGTAGTTGCCGGGATCGAACCACGCGAGCTGATCGAACGGGTTCTGGCCCGGCTCATAGATCGTGTCGCGGATCGGGTTCTCGGAATACATGTCGAGCAGCATTGCACTGAATGACTTGACGGATGATGAATCGAGCCAGTCCGTCAGGGCATTCAGCGGCCGCGTGTCCGCGTGTGGGTAGACGAGGAACTCGTCGACATCGACCACCAGCGTCCAGTGCCCGGCGGCGTGGCGCGTCAGGAGCGCATTCACCCAGTCGCATCCGAAGCGCGAGGCCTTGTAGCTTGCGGTCGTGTGCCAGACCGCCACGTCGTCCTGCTCCAGCAGGTATTCCAGCGTCCCGTCCGTCGAGCCGTTGTCGATCATGATGAACTGGTTGACGCCGATGTCGCGGTAGTAGCGCAGGAAATAGGGCAGCCGCGCCAACTCGTTACGCATCGTGGACACGAGCAGGATGGCCTCGGGGTCGAGATCCGCGGGCAGAGCGCGCAGGCAGGTGAGCTCCCGGCCCTTCAGCAGACTGCGAAGTTGCAGCCGCCGCCGCCGCGCCCGCAGGGCGAGACGGTAGATGGTCTCCCGGATCTTCATGACCTCGCTCGGTCCCCGCTCGTCGAACGCTCACATGATGGCGCGGACCTGCAGGGCCACCTCGTCCCAGGACGGCAGATCCGGGGCGCCACCCCCCGCGACAAGCCTGTCACAAAGGAAAGGTGAAATTGCAAGCATCCAGGCCTCGCGGTCGCTCACAGTCACGTATCTTACCCGCTCACCGTGTATTTCGCGAAGCTCCGGCAAGTCAGAGGCGATAACGGGCAGGTTTGCGGTCAGTGCCTCGGCGACCGGAAGGCCGTAGCCCTCGGCCACCGACGGGAAGAGCAGGGCGCGGCACCGCGCCATCAGCGCCCGGACACCGGCGTCGTCGAGGTCGGGGTGTTCGATCACCGCACCACTCGCGACAGCGGCATCGAGCCTGCGAAAGAACGCTGCGTCATGCCAGCCCCGCCGCCCGACGAGGTGAAGGCGCGGGGGCTCTGGAAACTGCTCCCAGAGATCGAGCAGCAGGTCATGCCCCTTCCGCGGCTCAATGGTGGAGAGGGCGAGGAACTCTGGCCGCTCCGACGGGGCGCGGGTCAGGGGCGGAGCACCGGTCGGGCCGAGCTTCAGCACATCATGCATCTGACCGGGTGGCGGCGGTCCGAAAGCCGTCCGCCATTTCTCCCGCCCGACGTCGGAGAGGTGGAGGATCACGTCAGCATGCCGCGCCACCCCTGTCATCCGCTCCTGAAATCGGGCGGCCGGCGCTGTGCGGGAGAGCTTCGGGTGGGTCAATGGAATGATATCGTGGACGAGGATGGCGAGGCGCACGCTTGCCTCGCGCAGCACCGCCATCTCTCTGTACGTTGGCAGGTTGTGACCGGCGGCGAAGTATGTGGCGCCGCGCTCGAACCCATCCGCGAGGCGCCCGCCGCGACCAAACCGTTGCCGCAGCGCCGTCTCCCGCCGCCGCCGCGTCGCATCGCGCCACGGGGTCGCGAGTGCAGCGAGGTCCAGCACGTCGGCGCTGTCGACAACTTCGAACAGCTCGTCCACCGGCCCATGCCAAACGCGCCCACCGCTGCGGACCAGTCCCGTGACACTACTGGTGGATGCAAGCGCTTGTGCCAGGTGGCGTTCGACGCGGTCGATGCCCGTCGGGCGCATGTCCCGCGCGCGTGCAAACGCGCGGGACTGGTCGATATGGAGCATTCAGTCCGTCAGGCCGATCACTCGGCCGCGGCGGCCGCGTTGCTGGCCAGCTGCACGGTCTGGAGGAAGTCGGACAGCTCGTCGCGCAGGTCCTCGCGGTCGAGGCCGAAAGCCACCGTCGCCTGCAGGTACCCCGCCTTGGAGCCGCAGTCGAAGCGCTGACCCTCGAAGCGCAGGCCGTAGACGCCGCTCTCGCTGCCGATCTCCTTGGCGATCGCGTCGGTGAGCTGGATCTCGTTGCCCGCGCCGCGCTCCTTCTTGTTGAGGTTCTGGAGCACCGACGGCGTCAGGATGTAGCGGCCGATGACGGCGAGGTTGGAGGGCGCGTCCTCCATCGCCGGCTTCTCGACCATGCTGCTGACCTTGGCCCGCACCCCGTTGTCTTCGGAAACACCGAGGATGCCGTAGGACGAGACCTTCTCGTTCGGCACCTCCATGGCAGCGACGATGTTGCCGCCGGTCTCTGCGTGCGCCTCGACCATGTCTGCCAGACAAGCACGCTCGCCCTGGATCACGTCATCGGGCAGAAGCACCGCGAAGGGCTCGTTGCCGATCAGGCGGCGTGCGCACCATACGGCGTGTCCGAGGCCGAGCGCCTCGCGCTGGCGGACATAGGCGATGGCGCCCGATTCCATGTCCGTCCGCTTGAGCTGATCCAGAAGGTCGGTCTTGCCCTTCTGGCGCAGCGTCTTTTCGAGTTCCGGCGCGCTGTCGAAGTAGTCTTCGAGGCTCTGCTTGCCGCGAGCCGTGACGAAGATGAACTCCTTGATGCCCGCTTCACGAGCCTCGTCGATGGCGTATTGGATCAGCGGCCGGTCAACCAGCGTCATGATTTCCTTGGGGATCGACTTGGTTGCCGGAAGAAAGCGTGTTCCCATTCCCGCCACGGGGAAAACGGCTTTCGTGACCTTGCGTTTCATATTGGGAATCCCTGTTGTGCTATGCAGCAAAGGTAGCCTGCGAAGGTGTATTTTCAAAGACAACTTAGGGTTGTAACTGCGACCGCAATACAACATCGGCCCATGAAATGCGGCGGGCTGACGCGGTCTCGGGAGGTCGGTCCTCGCCGGTTTCGACCCATTTTGCATCTCCCCCTGTCGTGCCCCAGATCACAGAATCGAGCGGCTTCAGACGGTTCAGCTCATTCTGTGCCGCATTGGTGAAACGAGGATAGCGATATCCGGTTCCGAAGAGGCCCCGCCGGACCCACCAGTATCCCGGCGTGCGGAATGTCGTCCGGGGTGGCAGGCGGAGCCAGCGAAGCTCGATGAGGAAGACCTCGGCCCCTGAGTCGGCGAGTCGGGCCGCAGCGCGCCGGGCCGCCCGCCGACCGAGCAACCGGGGGATGAGCGCGATGCGTCTGGGGCGGGCGCTTGGGTGCCCTGCTGCTTTCGCGTCCTCGCTGATGGTGGCGAGTTTCGGCGCGGCGACGGGCTCCGCGAGCCCCTCGATCAGCGCCGTCTGTCGCGCCGACACGCCCTTGCCGCTGAGGCGGCCGAACTGATGCGCGTTGAGGAGGCGCCTGCGCTGCTCCTGCGCGAAGTCGGCATGTGCCTGCACCTGTGCTGCCTGATCAGTCAGATGCGTCGCGCAGAAGGTGGCCTTGCTGCGCCCCAGCACCCGGAATCCCTCCGCCGTCGACATCCGGCCGCGCACGGCGTTCGTCGCCGTGTGGTGATGGACGACCGCATCGGTACACCACGCTGCCCGCCCGTTCTGACGGTAAACACGCAGAAGAAGATCGGTCTCATCGAGGAAGTAGGCATAGCGCTCATCGAACCCGCCAAGGCGCGCGAGCGTCGATCGGCGCACCGCCATGTTGGTGCCGTTGAGCTTGAGGTGGGGGTGGTCGGCACCATCCTCGCCCGCTTCATTGAAACCGGTCCGGTCCCACTGCACCGTTTCGCCATCGGGGCCGAGCACCGGACCACCGGCCGCCTCCACCGCCGGGTCTTCGAACGCAGCCAGAAGCGCCTCGAGCCAGCCCGGCGCGGGCACTGCATCGTCGTCGAGGAAGGCGATGATCGCGCCATGCGCGGCATTGATCCCGGCATTTCGGGCGCGCGCGACATTGGGCTCCGGCTGGTGCACCCAGATGTCGGCGAGCGGGTGTGGCTCCGCGCGATCGGAGACCACGACGATCTCCGGCACCACTGGCCATTGCCGCCGCAGCCCGATCAGCGCTCGGTCCAGTAGCTCCGCCCGGCCACGGTTGGGGATGACGACGCTGACGCTGGGCGCGGCGCGCACGGGGTCAGTCGATGCCCTGTTCGGCGAGGATCGCCTCGATCCGCGAGACGTCGACGGGGTTGTTGAGCTCCCAGAAGGCGCGCCCCCGCGCCTCGACCTCGACACAGCGGATCGCGGCGCCGTTTTCGAGGAAGCGGAGCTGCTCCAACCCCTCCCACCGCTCCAGCGGACCGGTCGGCCAGTCGCGGTAGCGCCCGAGCGCCGCTGGCCGGTAGGCGTAGACGCCCACATGGTGGAAGACGGGGTTATCCTCGCCCGGCGCGAAATCGCGGCCGGTATACGGGATCACCTCCTTCGAGAAGTAGAGCGCGCGTCCCTGCCGATCGAACACGGCGGTGGTCCCGCCGACGCGGCCGTTCAGCCGATCCTCGCGAAACCCAGCGAGCGCTTCGGAGTCCGTGCGCAGCACCGGTGTCGCCACATCGACGCTGTCATCCGCGCGCAGGGCGGCGATCAGGTCCTCGACGAACCAGGCGGGGGTCAGCGGGGCGTCGCCCTGCAGGTTCACCACGATTCCGGGCGTCAGGCCCGTCCGCTCCAGCACGTCGGCGCAACGCTCGGTCCCGTTGGCGCAGCTCTCGGAGGTCATCACGACCTCGGCGCCGAAGCCCCGCGCATGCTCCGCGATCCGATCGTCATCGGTGGCGACGACGACCTGCGCGCCACCCGCCACGGCACAGGCTGCATCCCAGCTCCGCCGGATCAGGCTGCGCCGCTCGCCTGAGGCGCCGCGCAGCTCGACCAGCGGCTTGCCGGGATAGCGGGTGGAGGCGTAGCGGGCCGGGATCGCGATCAGGACGTCGCTCACGCCTTCAGCTCCACGCCACGGCCGCAGGCGATGAAGTGGCCGTTCTCGAACCTCGGCTTGCCATAGGCGAAGGTTGCGTGATCCTCGAAGCGGACCATCCGGCCGCCCGCGCCGCGCAGCACGGCGTCACCAGCAGCGGTATCCCATTCCATCGTTCGGCCGAGGCGGGGGTATAGGTCGGCCTCCCCTGCGGCGACGAGGCAGAACTTGAGAGACGACCCGGCGCTCACCAGCTCGGCCACGTCGTACTTGCCGATATAGTCGTCAGTGGCCTGATCCCGGTGGGACTTGGAGGCGACGACGCGCAGCGGGCCGTTCGCCTCTGCCACCGATAGCGGCGTGGTCGCGCCCGGCGCGGGCCCGAACGGCGCCGCCTCCTCCACCGTCTGCCCGGTGGCGTCGGTGTAAAAGAGTCGCCCGATCGCCGGTGCATAGACCACGCCGCGGGCCGGCACACCGTCCTCGACCAGCGCAATGTTCACCGTGAACTCGCCGCGACGCTGCACGAACTCCTTCGTGCCGTCGAGCGGGTCGACGATCAGGAAGGTCGCGGCACTCTGCTCATGTGTCGCCGCCTGCTCCTCGGTCACGAACGCCATCTCCGGAAACGCCGCGCGCAGCCCGGCGGAGATTAGCGCGTCCGCCGCCTCGTCTGCCGCCGTCACCGGGCTGTCGTCGCCCTTCGCGCGCACCTCGAAATCGTCGCTGCCGTAGATCTCCATGATCTTCGCGCCCGCCTCCAGTGCGAGGCGTCGGAAGGTCTCGGTAACGGCGTCGTAATCCATATGGTGCGATCCTTGCGGCATAAGGCGGGGCGACAGGGCCCGTCTGAACGGTGTATGGGATAGAGCCACCAAACTGACAAGCGCCGAGGGGACAGACGCGGGGATGCCCGAGTTTCAGCGATACCACCGCAACACGACGATGTGGGAATCGTCGCTCGCCTTCATGGACACCATGTACGTGTCCATTGTGCGCGAGTTCCGGTCGGAGACGGGCGGCAGCATGCTGGGCTTCGTCTCCGCCCTCATCCGGCCGCTGTTCCTGTTCGCGATCTTCTGGGTGCTCTACGAGTTCATCGGCCGCTCCGCCCTGATCCGCGGCGACTTCCTACTCTTCATGATGACGGGGATCTTCCTCTATCTCGCTCACATTCAGGCGGTGACGACGCTGAAGGGGGCGGGGCACGGCAGTTCGGGCATGATCTTCTACGCGAAGACGTCAACGCTGTTGAACATCCTGACCTCGGCCATCAACCAGCTCTACATTCTGATCCTGTCGGTGATCGTGATCATGGGCTGTGCCTATCTGTTCCGCGGTCACCTTGAGGTCTACGACCCGGGACGAATGCTCCTGCCCTTCTTCATCGCGTTTGCGAGCGGGCTGGCAGTCGGCCTTCTGTTCCTGTCGATCACGCCGCTCGCGCCCGGCGTCATTCCGATGCTCTACCAGTTCTATCGGCGGGCGCAGATGATCACGAGCGGCAAGATGTTTCTGGCGAACATGCTGCCGGCCGATCTGCTGCCGTTTTTTTCCTGGAACCCGCTGTTCCACTCTATCGACCAGGCGCGGGGGCATGCCTTCATCAACTACACCCCGCGCAACACCAGCATCGAGTACGCGATCTACTTCACGCTAGCAGCCTTCGCGATTGGCTTCGTCATCGAGTTCGCCATGCGCGCGCGGGAGAGCCGAGGGCTCGAGTAGCGCCTACCAGATGATCTCGCCCTGCTTCTTGAAGTGGGAGGCCATGTACTCGACGAAGGCGCGCAGCTTGGGCTGCGGGAACCGACCCGGCGGGTATACGGCGTAGATGCCGAGGCGCGGTTTCTGGAGCTTCGGCAGGATCTCGACCGTGCGGCCCGCCTCCACCGAGTCGCGCAGGATGAAGGTCGGAACCATGGAGATGCCGAGCCCCGCTTCCACAGCACGCAGCAGCGCTTCGCCATTGTTCGCCGTCAGCTTCCCTCCAGCGCGCACCTGCTTCTCCACCCCGTTCTCCGTCAGCAGCCGCCAGAAGTTGCCAGTGGCGAGGTTGGAGTAGTGCAGCAGGTCGTGGTCGTTCAGATCCTCCACGCAGGTCGGCGTCCCGGCCCGCTGCAGATAGTTGGGCGAGGCCACCAGCAGGCTGGTCGCCTCGCCCAGCTTCCGCGCGCGCAGCGAACTGTCGGGCAGGTTGCCGATGCGGATGGCCAGGTCGAACCCTTCGGAGACCAGCTCCACGAACCGGTCGTCCATCACCATGTGCACGCTGACATCGGGGTACTGGCAGAGGAAATCGGCCACGGCGGCTGAGACATGCGTCGTCCCGAAGCCCACCGGAACCGACAGGCGCAGCTCACCGCGCGGCTCCGACTGCATCGAGGTGACCATCGCGTCCGCGTCGCTCGCCTCCGATATCACGCGGGTCGCCTTGTCATAATAGGCAAGCCCGATCTCCGTCGGGCTCACGCGGCGGGTCGTCCGGTTCAGCAGCCGTGCGCCCAGCCGGGCCTCCAGCGAGGAGACATGCTTGGAGATCGCGCTCTTCGAAATGCTCAGCTTGCGCGCCGCATCGGTGAAGCCGCCCTGATCGACGACCGCGATGAAGGCCTCCATTTCCGCCAACCGATCCATGCCTGCCTCCGTTTCCGCCTCCGCATCAGAAAGGAATGCGGAGGCCGATTGTCAACGGATCAGGTATAGGCACCCGGACATGCCGCGAGCTGGGTGCGGTAGACCATGGTCATGGTCTGGACCTCCTGCGCGGCATTGAGCAGGAACTCCTTTTCCCAATAAGATCCCTTGGCAAACCCGCTGTGCCCCTCGTGATAGGCGAGGTACTGCGCGAAGCTGTCGGCCGGTGAGAGCCCGTTCTTGCGGGAGGTGAGCTGCGTGTACCAGCCCACGAAATCGGCGGCGTCCGCGAAGTTGTCCCGCCGTGCCCAGTGCCGCCCGGTGTCCTGGCGATACCAGTCCCACGTCCCGTTGATCGCCTGCGCGTAGCCGTAGGCCGAGGACGTGCCGGGCGAGGCGTGCTGGCGGAACCGGCTCTCGCGCCACATGATGCCCATCATGACCTCGACCGGGGTGCCCCAGCGGGCGGAGGCCTCTTCCATATGCGTGCGCCAATGCGGCTTGTCCGCGAAGATGGCGCAGATGTTCATGGTGTTGGGCGGTGCGTCGTCCGGTGGCACCGAAGCGACTTCCTCACGCCCACCCCCACAGGCGCTCAGCAGGAGGGCGCCGCCCAGCGCGGCGGCCCGCAGCACATGCGTTCTCAACATCGAATTAACCTGTCTACTGTCCAAACTGCTCGATCGGGCCCGTTGATCGGGCCTCTGTAGCTAGACATAGCATGTTGCACGCTTGCAGGCAGGTAAAATCGGACCGCGGGTCGGTGACTGGACTCCGCCCGGACCCTCTTCTAGAGACGGTTGAATGAGCCGGGGGGCGCGTGGGATGACTGAAGTACGGGCTAAGTTTGCGATCGGGCAGGTGGTGCGGCACCGCATCCACCCCTTTCGCGGTGTGATTTTCGACGTGGACCCGGAGTTCGCGAATACCGACGAGTGGTGGGAGGCGATCCCGAAGGATCATCGTCCGCGCAAGGATCAGCCCTTCTACCATCTCTTCGCCGAGAACGAGACGAGCTACTACGTCGCCTATGTCTCCGAGCAGAATCTCCTGCCCGACGAGACCGGCGAACCGGTGGAGCATCCTGATATCGGCGAGATGTTCGACGTGCTGGAGAACGGCCGCTACCGGCTGGCCGGATCGCCGCACTGACGGGATCGTGGTAACTCCTTCTTCATCATATTCGGGACAATATCCTTCGCGACGCACGGACGCAGAAGGCTCCCGCAGTGAAGAGACCACCGCTTTTTCCATTGGTGCTGAGTGTTGCGCTCATGCTTGCGGCACTGCCTGCGCTGCACCTGGAGCTGCGCCCGGTCTTTAGCATCGGGCATTCGCAGCCGACCCGCATGGATGCGATCCTGTCCGGTTCCTTGCCGGTCGGCTTGTCCTTAGATGCCCGAAAGCGGATCCTGAACCTCTGCGAGACGACGCTCGCCCACGACGGCTCCTGGAGCCGCGGCCCCGATGCACGCCTTGCCCTGCTGCGGGAGTGCGATCGCACCGCGCGCCGGATCCTCGTGCGGAACCCCATGGACGGCTTTGCCTGGCTCGCGATCGGTGATGTCGCATTTCAGAGCGGCCGCGCCGATGCGATGTTCGCCGCCCTCGGCCAATCGCGCGCGGTCGCGCCGGGCGAGCTGTGGATCGCGTCGCGCCGGGTCAGAATCGGAGAGCAGATGCTTGGCTGGATGGACGGTGAAGCCCGCGCAGGTCATGAAGCAGATCTGCTGGTCGTGGCGCAAACCCCCCGCGGTGCTTGGTCACTCGCCCACCGCTATGTGAGCGAGCCAGAGTTTCGCGAGCGTCTCGTCGCTCTTGTCGAGACACTGCCGCAGGACGATCAGATCCGCTTTCTACGCAATGTTCAGCGGCAAAGCCGCGCCGCGCGGGGCCGCTCATGACGGTCGCAACCTCTGTCGTCGGAGCACGCAGATCCCGCCCCAACCGCACCCTCGCCGTCGCGTTGATGGCGCTGGTGATCCTGGCGCCGCTGCCGCTCGGCTCCAACCGTCCGGTGTTCTGGGCGCTGGGCGCGCTACTGATCGGCCTGGTCGGCGCGGTCTATTTCGGTGCGCTGGCCGCGCGCGGCAGCGCCCTGCGCAACCCGGTGGGGTCGTTCCGCATTCCCGCGGCGTTGGGCCTCGCCTATCTCGGCTGGCTCGTGCTCCAGATCGTTCCGCTGGGTGCGGTCTTCGGATCGTTCGAGACCACGCTGCCCTCCGGCATCACGGTCGCGCACGACACGATCAGCATCGCACCGGGTGCGACGATGCTCGCGGCGATGCGGGTTGCGGGCTACGGTCTCCTGTTCTTCCTGTTACTGCAGGCCGCCGCCCATCAGGAGCGGGCGCGCGTGATGGCGACGGCCTTGTTCCTCGCCATCGTAGCGTGGGCTGCCTATGGCGCCGTCGCCCTTGTCCAGCTCGGCGACAGCGTGCTGTTGTTCGAGAAATGGGCCTACGAGGGCTCAATGACCGGGCCGTTCGTCAACCGCAACTCTTTCGCCACGTTCCTCGCCATGGGCTTCGTCGCGGGGGTCGGCCTGTCGTTGGAGCGTCTGCTCGGCGGGGGCGGGGGCAAGCGGCCGGACCTCCTGAGCGCGGAGATGCTGAGGAGTTACCTCGTCGCTCTGGCGACCGTGCTGCTGCTGGCGGCGCTCTTTGCCACAAACTCGCGGATGGGTGTCTTCGCCGGCCTCGCCGGGGGCACCGTCACCGTGGGGCTCTTCGCCTTGACCCGGCCCCAAGTCAGCCGCAAGGCCGTTGTCGTCGCAGCACTCGGCGGGCTATTGGCGCTAGCCATGCTGCTCCGGCTCTACGGCGGAGGAGTGGTCGAGCGAATGGACAACGTCGACGAATCCGCTGACATCCGCCTCGCACTCTACGAGCAAATCCTGGGCCTGATCGCAGCTCGACCGTGGACCGGTTGGGGCGGTGATACGTTCGAGCTCGCCTTTCGCGCCTTTCGCGACGTGCCGGTGAGCCTCGACAAGAACTGGGAGCGGGCGCACTCCACCTACCTCGCCCACTGGTCGGAGACGGGGTTGATCTTCGGCTCGATCCCGCTCCTGCTCGTCGCGCTCGCCCTTTACGGCTGCATCAAGGCATTGCGCCGGGACGAGGTGAAGGTGCTGCCCGCGATCGGCATCGGTGTGATCGTGACCGGCGCCCTGCATTCGATCGTCGATTTCAGCCTGGAGATGCAGGCAAATGCCTGGCTCTTCATCGCCTTCCTCGGCATTGCACTCGCGCGCCGGCCTCGGCGGAGGCGCACATGATCCGCCGCTTCTTCCGTCGCCCGATGCCTCAAGGAGAGCCGACGCCATACGAGGATCTCGGCCCCGGGCCGGTCTACGCCATCGGCGATGTTCACGGGCATGTCGGTCTGCTGCGCGCGCTCGAACAGAAGATCCACGAGGACATGACTGCGCGGGGCGAAGAGACGGCTCGTATCGTCCTCATCGGAGATCTCGTGGACCGCGGGGCCGACAGTTCCGCCGTTCTGGACCATGTACTCACGCCGCAATCCTGGATGATGCGCACCTGTCTGACCGGCAATCACGAGGCGATGTTCGTGCGCTTCCTCGCCAATCCCTCGAGCCGTGATGGCTGGCTGAGCGTCGGCGGAATGGAAACGCTCGCCTCCTACGGCATCTACACCCATGCACTCGACGGCCCGCCCCATCGCCTGCGCGCCGCGGTCGAAACGCTGATCCCCGACGCGCACCGCGCCTTTTTGAAGGCGATGCCGCTGGGCGCGACGACCCCCGGATACCTGTTCGTGCATGCGGGGATCGATCCGGCGGTTCCCGTCGAGAGGCAGGATCGGGAAACGCTGCTCTGGATCAGGGATGGTTTCCTCGATCACGACGGCCCGCTGTCCCGCGTGGTGGTGCATGGACACACCCCCGCGGCGGAGCCGGAGCTGCGCGCCAATCGGATCGGGATCGACACGGGCGCCGGATATGGCGGCCCGCTGACTGCCGTTCGGGTCGAGGAGGGGATGCCCCCCGCCATCCTGCAGGTCGCCGCGGCGACGGGTGTGTAGTGAAGACGAAGGACGCTTGAGGTCGGATATGGGCGAAAACGGGTTGGACATCTCGGCGGTGATCGGAATCCTGCGCCGTCAGAGCCGGATCGTGATCTACACGACGCTCTTGGTGCTCGGCCTCACGGCGCTCTGGCTCTTCTCGCTGACACCCCGCTACACCGCGTCGAGCCTGCTGGTGATCGATCCCGCGGGCACCAACCTTCTCGAACCGACCGAGGCGCGGACTTCGCCTGCCAGCGACAATGCCCGCATCGCGTCGGAGCTGGAGATCCTGCGCTCGAACGCCACCGCGCTCGCCGTGGTTGAGGCGGCGGACCTGATCGGCTCCAGCGACTTCGGCGTCCGGCTGTCGACCTGGCAGCGGCTCGAGGCGTTCCTCGGCTTTGCGGAGACCAGCGAGCCATCTGGCGCTGACGTTCTGAACGGCGTCCTCAACCGCTTCCGCAATGGTCTGCAGGTCAGCCGCCGCGGCGCGACCTACCTACTGCAGGTCTCTTATACCTCCACCGATCCGGTTCGCGCGGCGGAGCTCGCCAACCTCACCGTCGACACGTATATCGCGGGACAGGTGCAGGCGAAGGTCGGCACGGCCCTCGCCGCGCGTGACGTCATTCAAGCGCGGATCGCCGCTGCGGACGCCGAACTGGTCGAGGCGGAGCTCGCCTTCGACGCCTTCATCGACACGAACTTCGACCGGATTGCGGAGGAGACGGGGCGGAGCGATCTCGCCGACCTGCGCCGTCAGCTCGAAGCGGTCGAGACCGAGTCCACCCGCACCCGCGTCCTCGCCAACGAGGCGAGCCGCACGCGGGAGCTCGGCAACTGGGCGGCCCTCGCCGACCGGCTCCAGAACGAAACTCTCGTCCAGCTCGCGGCCCAGCGGGCGGAACTGAACGAGGATCTGGCCGAGGCCACCACCGAGCAGTCGGTGAACCTGCGCGCTGAGCTGGAGGCACTGGAGAACCGTCTGGCCCGCGAGGCCGACACCGCGATCGAGGATCTGCGCGGTGAGCTCGCCCAGCTCGAAACCCAGGCAGGCGCCTACCAGAGCGAACTGCGCCAGAACGTGCTGACCGCCGACCTGCCGCCGGAGCTGCTGACCCAGATCTTCTCGATCCAGCAGCGGGGCACGCTGGCGCGCACCCAATATCAGACGCTCCTCTCGCGCCTGCGCGATTTCGAGACCCAGGCCGATCTGCAGGTCGCAGATGCGCGCGTCGTCTCCCCGGCGCTGCCGCCCTCGCGGCCCTCCTATCCCAACACGCAGCTCGCCCTCGCACTGGCGCTGATCGGCGGGCTGAGCGTCGGCGTTGGCCTCGCCCTGCTGCGCGAGTTCTACATCGGCGGCTTCGTCAGCGACACGCAGGCGGAGGAGGGGCTTGGCGTTCCGGTCCCCGCCACCATCCCGCGGCTGGCCGAGGATCTGAACCCGGCCGATCAGATCGTGTCCGCGCCCCTCTCCCGCTATGCGGAGGCGTTCCGCCGGGTCCGTGCCTCGATCGACCAGACGCTGGCGCGTCAGGCGGCCGATGATCTGCCGGTGAACGCGCCGATCGCCACGCCGGCCAAGGGTCCGCTGACCATCATGGTCGCCTCGACCCTGCCGGCGGAGGGCAAGACGACCACGTCGCTCGCGCTCGCCCGCACCTACGCCCTGTCCGGCAAGCGCACAGTGCTGATCGACTGCGACCTGCGCAAACCCTCGGTGGCCGAGCGGTTGCAGCTCGAGCAGCAGGCGGGTCTTTTGGACTTCCTGACCGCGAAGCCCGGCGAGGTCGTCGATCTGGAAGGGATCATGGGCCTCGACCCGCGCTCCGATCTCGAGGTCATCCCGTCCCTCGGCCGGTCGAGCCGACCGACGGATCAGCTCCTGATGTCGCAGCGCTTCACCGACCTGATGGAGGCGGTGCGCAGCCACTACGACGTGGTCGTCCTCGACACCCCGCCGATGTTGCCTGTGGTCGATGGCCGCTATCTTGCCCACCGCGCGAACGCCATCGTGCTCGTGGTGAAGTGGGCCGAGACGCGTCAGCAGGACGTGCGCCAGACGCTCTCGATGCTCGACGACGTGCGCAACCCGCTGACGCCCGTCTTCACCGTGCTCAACAGCATCGACGACGGGAAGCGGCCGGGCGCCTACAAGGGCTATGCGAGCGCTTACTACGTAGAGTGAGGGGCGGGGCCGACGGGCCCGCGCCCCATCCGGTGATTACGCCGCGCGCTCGCCCTTCGGCTGCCATGCGAACTTCTCGAACGCCGCATCCGTGGGCGTGTCGAAGATCGAATTCACGTAGTTCGACATCACCTTCTGCGCGACGATCAGGATCACGTCGAGCACCGCGCGCTCGCCATAGCCCGCGGCCTCGAACGCTGCGACCTGCTCCGCCGACGGACGGCCACGGCTGTCCGCCACGGCGAGGGTGAAGTCGCGCAGCGCCTCCAGCTTCGCATCCACGAGCGGCGTCTCATCCCTCAGCGCATCAATGATCGCGGGATCCACCTTCTCCCGATGGGCAATGGCGGTATGGGCAGGCACGCAGTAGTGGCACTGATGCCTGACATTGACCGTCATCCAGACCACCGTCCGCTCCTCTTTGGTGAAGGCCGTGCCGTTGATCGCGAGCGCGTGCAGCCGCTGGTAACCCTCCAGCAGCCCCGGACTCTCCGCCATCACGCCATGCAGGCTGGGCGGCCGCCCGAACGTCTTCATGGAGTTTTCGAGGAGCGGCTTGGAGTCTTCGGGGGCGCTGTCGAGCGTGTGCACGGTCGTTTTCACGGGCTTCGTCCTTTGCTGTGGCGACGCGCGGTCCTGCGCGACCGGCCACAGGTGGTCGGAGCACCGCCCAATGGAACGGCAGTTCACGAAATCGCGCTTGAGCGAGGCGGAAAACGGGGATTGGAGCCGCAGCGGCGACAGTCTGTTCAGAGCGACCGCATGTAGATGTCGAACTCCACGTCCGTCACCCGGGTGCGCAGGCTGTCCATCTCCTGCGCTTTCATCAGCCCGTAGACGCGCGCGAATTCCGGACCGAGTGCACGGGCGACGAATTCTGACTCCTGGAATGCCGCGAGCGCCCGGCCCCAACCGAGCGGCAGCTCCGGCCCGTGCTCCGCCGTGGCCTCACCGACCACCGGGGTGCCGGGATCGGCCGGATGCTCCATCCCCTCCAGCACCGCCTGCAACACGATGGCGAGCGAGATGTAGGGATTGGCGTCGGCCCCGGCGACGCGATGCTCCAGCCGGGCCGCCTTGCCGGTGGTCGCGGGCACCCGCACCGCCACGCCCCGATTGTCGAGGCCCCAGGCCGCGATGATCGGCGCATAGCTCCCGGGTGCGAGCCGCCGGTAGGAGTTCAGATGCGGCGCGAAGACGAGTGTGGACGCCGGCATCTCGTCCACCAGCTTCGCCACTGCGCCGCCCAGCGCCGCGTTCGGCATCTCGCAATCGCCGGCGAAGATGTTGCGCCCCGCCTCGTCCAGCATCGAGATGTGGAAATGGAGCCCCGAGCCCGAATGCTCGCCATAAGGCTTGGCCATGAAGCACGCCTCCAGCCCATGCTTCCGCGCCACGCCGCGGATCGCGAGCTTGAGCATCATGGCCTGGTCGGCGGCGGAGAGCGCGTCGGCCGTATGCGCGAGGTTGATCTCGAACTGTCCCGGCCCAAACTCCGCGAGCGCCACGTCCGCCTGCGCGCCAAGCGCCAGCGCCGCCTCCCTGATCTCGTTGAGGATCGGCAGGAACGGCTCCTGCACGCTGAGCCGGTAGATCTGCGGGTCCTCCAGCCGGTCACCGGTAAGCGGGCTGACGGGCGGCTGGCCCCGTCCACCCGGATCGCGGGCGGCGTCCATCAGGTAGAACTCCAGCTCCGGCGCGACGACCGGCGTCAGCCCCTTCTCGGTAAAGCGCCGGACCACCGCGGCCAGCGCCTGCCGCGGGTCGTAGACATTGGGCCGCCCATCCGCATGCGTCATGGTCATCAGCGCCACGCCATGGTCGGACCACAGGGCCGGGCCGAAAGCGACGCAGTGCCCGCACCCGTCCGGGTCGCCCCGGTCGATGGCGATGCCGGCCGCCTCCACATCCGCCGACAGGATGTCGAGGTTGTAGGTCGACAGCGGCAGCTTCACCGCGCCGAAGAGCTTGTCGACCTGGTCCGGCGGCAGGTGCTTGCCCCGGAACACGCCGTTCATGTCGGGAAAGACCAGCTCAATGGAGCGTAGGTCGCCAGTCTCGACCGCCTGCCGGATCGCGGGGCGCATGTCGCTCATGACGCGCTCGCGTAGATACAAAGGAGCTCCAGTGCGATGGTCGCCCCGGCCAGCGCCGTGATCTCGCCGACGTCGTAGGCGGGCGAGACCTCGACCACGTCGCCGCCCACGATGTTGAGGCCGTGCAGGCCGCGCAAGATCGCCATCGCCTGATGTGTCGTCAGCCCGCCCACTACGGGCGTGCCGGTGCCCGGCGCGCAGGACGGATCGAGCGCGTCGATGTCGAAGGTCAGATAGCAGGGCCCGTCGCCGACCCGCTCGCGGACCGCGGTCACGGTCTCGGCAGTCGGGGTCTCATGTACCTTGATCGCATTACGCACCTCAATCCCAAGCGGATCGTCGTTGGTGGTGCGGATGCCGACCTGGATCGAGCGGTCCGGGTCGATCAGCCCCTCCTCGACCGCGTGGTAGAACATGGTGCCATGGTCGATCCGCGTCCCGTCATCCTTCCACGTGTCGGTATGGGCATCGAACTGGATCAGGCCCAGCGGGCCGTGCTTGGCCACATGCGCCTTCAGCGACGGGTAAGTGGTGAAGTGATCGCCGCCGATCAGCAGCACCTTGTCCACTTGCCCGAGCACATGGGCAATCGCCGCCTCGATATGCGCGGGCGTCTGCTCCGGATGGCCGGGGTCGATATGGATGTCGCCCCAGTCGCCCACCGCCAGCCGCTCGAACGGGTCGAAGCTCGACGGCCAGGCGCGCGCCCAGGCGAGGTTGGTGGAGGCCGCGCGTACCGCTCGCGGGCCGAAGCGGCTGCCCGGCCGGTTGGTGACGGAGGTGTCGAAGGGCACGCCCATCACCGCCACATCAACCCCGCTCAAATCGCGCACATATTTCCGGCGGCAGAAGCTCAGCGCGCCGGAATAGAACATCTCGTCATGGGTGTTGTCCTTCAGCCCGTCGGCGGTGAAGGCATAATCCTTGCGGTGGTCCATCACGCCCCCGCCATCTTGGCCGCCGCACCCACGAGCAAGCCGCCCGCGATCGCCTCGATCCGCCGCCGGACCGCGTCGCGCAGGGCCTTCCCGGCGGAGCGGGCGGCCGCCAGCCCCACTACGCAGTAGATCAGCCCGCAGAGCCCGATGAACACCGCCGACAGGAGCAGCGTCTGCGGCGCCACCGCCTGCGTCGGGTCCACGAATTGCGGGAGCACCGCGACGTACATCAGGATGCCCTTGGGGTTCAGGAAGCTCGTGAAGAACCCCCGCCACAGAGAGACCGGCGGCGTCGCCACCACCTCCAGATCGCCCCGCCGCTCCCACGCCGAGCGCAGCATCCGGTAGGCGAGCCACGAGATATAGGCGACCCCCAGCCATTTCACGACGGTGAAGAGCATGGGCGAGGCCGCCACCAGCGCCGCGATCCCGACGGCGGCCAGCAGCGCATGCGCCGAGTAGCCGATCAGCACGCCCGCCACCGCGCGCAGCGCCCCGCGCCGCCCGGCAGCGAGCCCCTGGCTGATCGCGAACAGGATGTCCGGCCCCGGCGTACAGATCAGCGGCACGACGGCAAGCACGAAGAGGATGAGGGTCTGGGCGTCCATGGCGCGCTCCCGCGTAACTGCCTCACCAGAAACCACCATCGCCCCCGCCTGTCCAGATGGCGGCGCTTGACCGTCCCGTGGCGGAGGGGGAGTGTAGCGCCCATGAATGCGCGCGACAGGATCGAGGGGCAGGGCCCGGCCCATGAACGGGTCTACCGCCACCTGCGCACCGCCATCCTACAAGGGGAGATGGAGCCGGGGCAGAGCCTGACCCTGCGCGGCATCGCCGGCGATCTCGGCGTGTCCATGACCCCGGTGCGGGAGGCGCTGCGGCGGCTGGTGGCCGAGGGGGCGCTCACCCTCTCCAAATCCGGCCGCATCGCGACGCCCGAGCTCACGCCCGAGCGGATCGAGGAGCTCGCTGCGATCCGCGCCCTCCTGGAGCCGGAGCTTGCCGCCCGCGCCCTGCCGCGCGCCCACATGGCGCTGATCGAGCGGATGGAGGCGCTGAATGCCGAGATCGCGCGCCTCGTCGCCGATGGCGCGCGCACCGGCTATGTCCGCGCCAATCTGGAGTTCCACCGCACGCTCTACCTCCGCGCTCAGGCCCCCGCGATGCTGGCGCTCACCGAAACCGTATGGTTGCAATCCGGTCCCACCTTGCGCGCGATGTACGCGCGTCAGCAGCAAACCCGCGCCGTCGACACACATTCCAAGATCATCGCGGCGCTGAAGGCCGGTGATGAGCCCGGCCTGCGCCTCGCCGTGCGGGCCGACGTGACTGGGGGACTGAGGATGCTCGCGCGATGAAGACGACAACCCTCGCGGCGCTCGCCGCGTTCACCGTTCTGCTGGCCTGCGGCGAGGACGAACCCGAGCGGCAGAGCGCCCGCATCACCGGCGGCGGCCTGTGCGGCGACCCGCGCCTCCAAGGCCAGGCCATCGGCTTCGTCGACGGGCCGGGCCAGTGCGGCATCGGCAACGCGGTGGAGCTCTGGTCCATCGGCGGCGTCAGCCTCGGCGGCGGCGCGACCGTGGACTGCAAGGCGGCACGTGCGATGGCGAACTGGATGGACAGCGGCATGGCCCGCGCCGCGGCGGAGGATGGCCGCCGCGTCACCGAAGTCGAGGTCGCCGTGACCTATGCCTGCCGCAACCGCTATGGCCGCGCGGGCGGACGGCTCAGCGAGCACGCGCTGGGCAACGCCGTCGACATCACCGGTTTCCGCTTCGCCGATGGCGGCCGGATCAGCGTGCTGGACGACTGGGCCTCCAGCCGCTTCCTGCGGAAGGTCCATTCGAGCGCGTGCGGCCCGTTCTCCACCGTGCTCGGGCCGGAGTACAACGCCGCGCATCGCGACCACTTCCACTTCGACGTCGCCTCCGGCTACAGCTCCGGGCCGTTTTGTCGCTAGCGCGAACCGCAGGATGTGGTAAGAGAACCTTACCAATTCGGAGAGCCTGATGCCCCGCGTCGCCCTGTTCGTCACCTGCCTCGTCGACATGTTCCGCCCCACGGTGGGGTTTGCCACCGTCAAACTGCTGGAGGACGCGGGCTGCACCGTCGAGGTGCCCGAGGCGCAGACCTGCTGCGGCCAGCCCGCCTGGAACTCCGGCGACCGCGCGACGGCGGCCGAGATCGCGAAACAGGTGATTTTTGCTTTCGAGGGCTATGACTATGTCGTGGCCCCCTCCGGCTCCTGCGCCGGGACCATCGTGAAGGACTATCCGCAGATGCTCGACGGCGCCTGGCGCAAGCGGGCCGAGGCGCTGGCGGCGAAAACCCACGAGGTGACGTCGTTCCTGGTCGATGTGCTGGGGGTGGAGGGCGTGGAGGCCGACGTTCCGCGGCTCGCCACCTATCACGACTCCTGCTCCGGCCTGCGCGGGCTCGGCGTGAAGGCGCAGCCGAGGAAGCTGCTGGCCTCCGCCGGGACCACCCTGCGCGAGATGGAGGAGGCCGAGGTCTGCTGCGGCTTCGGCGGCACCTTCTGCGTGAAGTATCCCGAAATTTCCGACAGCATGGTCGGTGACAAGACCCGCAACGCCGCCGACACGGGGGCCGAGATGCTCTTGGCCGGCGATCTCGGCTGCCTGATGAACATGGCGGGCAAGGCGCAGCGTGATGGCCGCGGGCTGGAGGTCCGCCACGTGGTCGAGGTGCTCGCCGGCATGACCGACACGCCGGCGATCGGGGAGGGCTCGAAATGATCGACATGTGGCGAAAGGTCCCGGCGCTTCGGCCGGGACGGTTGGAACTCTTTGAAACCGCCCCGGACCTGATCCGGGGCCGCTCGGATTTCAGCACGCTTCGGAACACCCTCTGCCGGGCGAGCAGCCCGGCCAGCGCCCGCACCGCCCCCCCGGGGCGGGCGCTTCCACGCCCACCTCGCGGCGCGGGCGCTGACCTATCGGCGCGCGTCGATCACGAGGACGTCGCTCCATGACCCTCCACGAGCCCACCACGCCGCAGTTCAAGCAGAATGCCCACGAGGCGCTGCGCGACGAGAACCTGCAATCCGCCCTGCGCGGCGCCCGCAACGGCTTCGTCGGCAAGCGCGCCGCGGCCCGCGCCAAGCTGGGCGAGGACGAATTCGACGGCCTGCGCGATGCCGCGCGCGACCTGAAAAACCACGTCCTCGCCAACCTCGCCGACTACCTCGAAGCCTACGAGGGCAAGGTCACCGCAGCGGGCGGCCACGTCCACTGGGCCGAAACGGCGGAGGACGCGCAGAACATCGTCCTCGACATCTGCCGCAAGGCGGGGGCCAAGACGGTCAACAAGGGCAAGACGATGATCTCGGAGGAATGCGGGATCAACGACCACCTCGCCGCCAACGGGATCAAGCCGGTGGAGACGGATCTGGGCGAGTACATCATCCAGCTCCGCGGCGAGACGCCCTCCCACATCATTGCACCCGCGGTGCACGTCACCGTCCCGCAGGTGCGCGAGGAGTTTCAGAAGGCCCACACCCACCTGCCCGAAAGCCGCGACCTTTCCGGCCTCGACACGCTTCTGAGCGAGGCGCGTGGCGTCCTGCGGGAGAAGTACTTCCAGGCCGAGGTTGGCATCACTGGCGCCAACATGCTGATCGCCGAGACGGGGCAGAGCGTCATCGTCACCAATGAGGGCAATGGCGATCTCAGCCAGTCGCTGCCGCGGGTCCACATCGTCATGGCCTCGATCGAGAAGATCGTCCCGACGCTGGAGGACTCGTCCACCATCCTGCGCGTCCTCGGCCGCTCCGCCACCGGGCAGGACATGAGCGTCTACACGACCTATTCCAGCGGCCCGCGCCGGGCGGAAGATCCGGACGGACCCGAGGAGTACCACGTCGTCCTGCTCGACAACGGGCGGACCAACATGCTCGGCACCGAGTTCGAGGAGATGCTGCGCTGCATCCGCTGCGGCGCCTGCATGAACCACTGCCCGGTCTACCAGACGGTCGGCGGCCACGCCTATGGCTGGGTCTATCCCGGGCCGATGGGTGCGGTGCTCACGCCCTCGCTGATCGGGGTGGAGGAGGGCGGGCACCTGCCCAACGCCTCCACCTTCTGCGGGCGGTGTGAGGATGTCTGCCCGATGCGCATCCCGCTGCCGAAGATGATGCGGCATTGGCGCGAACGCGAATTCGAGAAGAAGCTGACGCCGGGCGCGGCGCGCTACGGGCTCGGCCTCTGGGCCTTCTTCGCCAAGCGGCCGGGGCTCTATCGTGCAGGCACGCGGCTCGGCATGGCGGCGCTGCGGCTGCTGGGGCGCGGGAGGGGGCGGGTGTCGTCCCTGCCGCTCGCCGGGGGCTGGACCGCGACGCGGGACATGCCGGTGCCTTCGGGCGACACGTTCATGGCGCAGTGGAAGGCGAAGCGATGAGTGCCCGCGACCGTATCCTCACCCGGATCCGCCGGGCACAGGGGCGCGATGGCGGCCCCGCCGCCATCGGGGCGGAGATCCGCCCCGGCGCGGTTCCCGCGCCGCGCCCCACCATCGCCTCGCTCGACGGGCCCGAGCGCCTCGACCGTTTCATCGCCCAGGCCGAGGCGGCGGATGCCACCGTCTCCCGCATCGAGAGCATCGCGGACCTGCCCGCAGCGCTTGCTACCGAGCTGCGCGACCGCAACCTGCCCGCGGCTATCCGCATGGGCGCAGACCCCGCCTTCGACGGCCTCGACTGGGGCACGGTCGAGACCAGCCAAGGCCCCGGCCGGATCGAGGAGCCCGCGACGCTTTCCAAGGCGCGCTACGGCATGGCCGAGACCGGGACGCTCGTCCTCGCTTCCGGCCCCGACAACCCGGTCACGCTCACCTTCCTGGGTGAGACCCATTTCGTGGCCATCGACGCCGGCGACGTGAAGGCGGGGTTCGAGGATATGTGGGCTGCCTTCCGCGCCTCCGGCCTCGACCCGCGCACGGTGAACATGGTCACCGGCCCCTCCCGCTCCGCCGATATCGGGCAGACGCTGCAACTCGGCGCGCACGGTCCCGTGGCACTCCACATCTTCCTCGTCGGATGAGCCAGGCGCTGGAGGATCATGCTGGCGCGCTGCCCGGCGCGTGGATGGTGGTCCAGTGGATGGGCGCGCATGTCTTCAAGGTCGGCCCCGGCGACAAGGCCAAGGTCTTCGCCATCTTCGCGGACAAGACCGAGCGCGTGACCCTCAAATGCAAGGATGCCGAGACCGCATCCTTCCTCATCGAGATCGGCGCGGCCGAAAAGGCCCCCCACCTGCCGCGTGGCGGCTGGGTGGCCTTCTCGCTCAACGATACGGATGAGGATGACCTCAGGGAGCGGATCGAGACGTCCTACGACGTCGTCCGCGCCACGCTCACGAAGGCGCAGCAGGCGGACCTGCCGCCCCGCTAGAACGTGCAGGCGGTGATGTCGCGCCCGACGAAATCCGCCGCCGGGCGGAAGCTCAGGCTCTCCCCGATGAAATCGATGATCACGGCATCCGGGGAGAACGCCCATTTCCCCTCGCCCAGCCGGTCGCTCAGCACATCGCAGGAGATGCCGAGATAGATGACATCCCGGTTCCCGCCCAGCAGTTGAGTGGAGCGCAGGACGACACCATTGGGGTTTCGGGTCTGTTCGTAGGTGGTGCCGTCGGGCAGGGACATGGACACGGCCCAGGCGGGGACGGCGATCAGGAGAAGGGCGAGGCAGAGGCTACGCAGCAGCACGGGGTGGAATCTTTCGCTTTAACTTGGTGGGTGAATCGACTATGGCACGGCTTCGCGCGGCGCTTACACCCCTGGAGGATCGCCGCATGGTCACAATTTCTGAAGGAGACGGCCAATGGCTGAGAACCTGGTTCTCGACGCTGCGGCGCGTGAAGGTACGGGCAAAGGGGCTGCCCGGGCTGCACGCCGCGAGGGGATGGTCCCCGGTGTCATCTACGGTGGCGGGCAGGACCCGGTCACCATCTCGGTGAAGTTCAACGAGCTTCTCAAGCTCCTCAAGCGTGGCAAGTTTCTGTCCACGCTGATGACCGTCAAGGTCGGCAATGACGAGCACAAGGTGATCTGCCGTGCCGTCCAGCGCGACGTGGTCAAGGATCTTCCGACGCATGTCGACTTCCTGCGCCTGTCGGACCGCAGCCGGATCAACCTCTACATTCCCGTGGAGTTCGAGAACGAAGCGGCGGCTCCCGGCCTCAAGAAGGGCGGCGTGCTGACCGTTGTCCGCTCCGAGGTCGAGCTCAAGGTGACGGCGAACGCCATCCCCGAGAAGCTGGTGGTGGACCTGACCGGCCGCGAGATCGGCGACACGATCCACATCTCCGACATCACGCTGCCACAGGGCACGCGCCCGATGATCACCGACCGCGACTTCGTCATCGCGAACATCCAGGCGCCGAGCGGCCTGGCCTCGCAGAAGGACGACGAGGACGGTGAGGGCGAAGAGGCCGAGACCGAGGCGGCCGCCGAGGAGTGATCCTCTTCCCGCTGGACCGCTTTGCGCGCACCGCTTACATGAGCGGTGCGCGTTTTCGTTTCTGAACTCGGGAGGGACGGCATGAAACTCTTCGTCGGTCTCGGCAATCCCGGCGCGAAATACGCGCGCAACCGGCACAACATCGGCTTCATGGCTCTGGATCGGATCGCCTCCGATCACGGCTTCTCCCCCTGGCGGGCGAAGTTCCAGGGCGAGGTGGCCGAGGGGCGGCTGGGCACCGCGAAGGTGGTGCTGCTGAAGCCCACGACCTTCATGAACAATTCCGGCCAGTCCGTGGGCGAGGCCCTGCGCTTCTGGAAGCTGGGCGCGGAGGATCTCACCGTCTTCCATGACGAGCTCGACCTCGCGCCCGGCAAGGTGCGGGTCAAGCGCGGCGGCGGGCATGCCGGGCATAACGGCCTGCGCTCGATCCACGCCCATGTCAGTCCCGACTACGCGCGGGTGAGGCTTGGAATCGGACATCCCGGCCACAAGGACCGGGTGTCTGGATACGTTCTTTCGGATTTTGCCAAGGCCGAGGAAGGCTGGCTCGACGACGTCATGCGCGGTGTGTCGGATGGCGCGGTCGAGCTTGCCGCCGGCGATGATGGGCGGTTTCTGAACGCGGTGGCCCTGCGTGTCGCGCCGCCGCGCAGCGGTACCGGAAAAAAGGCGGGGGAAGGCGACCCCACACCTTCCCCCGCACCCCCTATCCAACCCGATCCCCCGTCCGGGCCGTTCGCGAAACTCGCCGACCGGTTTCGCCGCGGATGACCGCACTAGGGAGCTCCGCAGGGCGGGACGGTGTCCGATTCCGCCAGCCCTGTCAGTTCGTTCTGAAGCAGCGTCACAGCCCCCTGTGCCTGCACCAGAAGCCGTGAGCTCGCATCGCGCAGAAGTGCGAGCTCCGGCTGGGTCGGCCGTGCCCCGCTGACGGCCGACATTATGGCGGGCCGGATGGCCTCCACGTCACGGCGCATGCAGGCCAGCACCGGCTCCACCGCGCGGCTCGGCGGCAGCATCCGCTCGTCCACATTGCCGTTCTCCATGTCGCGCAGCGCGGTGTCGAAGCGCTCGAAGCTCCCGGCGAGCCGCTGGCGTGCGGCGTCCGAGTTAACTTCGAGGGCAACGAGGCAGTGCTGGTTGGCGACTCGCTGTGAGAGCATCCGCTGCGCGGCATAGACGTTGAGCGTTCGCGACTCCTCAGGCCCCAGCGTGTTGCCGCGCGCGTACTTCTCCTCGTAGTGGGAGACCGTCATGTCGAGGTCGTCGAGGATGCTCTGCCCCCGTTCGGCCATGTCGTGGAGCTCCGTCCCCTCCGCGTAGCCCCGCGCTGCGATGTAGACCGCCGACGTCTCGAAGGTTTGCCACGGGACCAGCACCCGGTCCTCGTAGTCGCTGCGGATGATCGGAGAGCGCTCCGGATCCAGCCCGATCCCGTCATCCCCGTCGAGGATCAGGCTGGTCCGTCGCTTGAACTCCGCGATGTCTGCATTCAGGCGCATCGACATGGCCGGGTCGCCCAGGCCTGCAGCGGTGTAGCACGCCCCGCGCAGGGCTCTCTGCGACAGCATCCGCTGCGACCCCGCGAGGTCGATGCGCAGCAGACCCTGGTCTTCCCGGCTAAGTGTCTGGGCGGGCGAGATGGACGTAAACGCCACCAAGAACACACTCGTAAATCCTGCTAGAAGTCTCATACCTTACCTCGTTCCACTCGCCCCTCCAGATAGTAGAAGCACAGCTAGAATTTTTGTCAATTTTTAGGCAAATTGCCAGAGCATTCTATCTTTACTATCGCTCGTGGAGCTGAGTCGCGGCCTGGCAACCGGACCGCGTATTCGCGAAAGATCATTGCAGTTGCAATCGGCGTGGAACGCTGTAGTTCTCGCGCCGCGACTGCTATGCGGCGCTCAAATCCATCAGCATAGGTGACTTAATGATTCTCGCTCCGGCGCTTCAGCGGCATTTTCAGCAGTTGCTCAGCATGTCCGCGCCCCAAGCGCGAATCGAAGTCCTGTCCGGTCTGACCGTCGCCCTCGCCCTCGTACCCGAGGCTGTCGCTTTCGCCTTCGTCGCGGGCGTCGATCCTCTCGTGGGTCTCTACGCGGCCTTCATGGTAGGGCTCATCACCTCCGTCATGGGCGGACGGCCCGGCATGATCTCCGGCGCGACCGGGGCGCTCGCGGTCGTCATGGTCAGCCTCGTGGCGGAGCATGGCGTGCAATACCTCTTCGCCACCGTGGTTCTGATGGGGATCATCCAGATCGGCTTCGGCACCCTGCGCTGGGGTAAGTTCATCCGGCTGGTGCCGCAGCCCGTCATGATGGGCTTCGTCAACGGGCTCGCCATCGTGATCTTCCTCGCCCAGCTCGAGCAGTTCCAGATCGCGACGCCCACGGGGGAGGAATGGCTGTCGGGCCCCGCGCTCTACACCATGCTTGCACTCGTCGCTCTCGCCATGGCGATCATCTGGCTGCTGCCACGCTTTACCAAGGCCGTGCCCGCACCCCTCGTCGCCATCGTAGGCGTCTGGGCGGTGGTGCAACTCCTTGGCATCGACACGCGCAACGTGGGCGACATGGCGAGCATCGAGGGCGGCTTCCCCGCCTTCGCCATCCCCACGGTCCCGCTGACGCTGGAGACGCTGGAGATCATCCTGCCCTACGCGATCATCCTCGCGGGCATCGGTCTGATCGAGAGCCTGCTCACTCTCAACCTGATCGACGAGATTACGGAGACGCAGGGCCGCAACTCGCGTGAGTGCATCGCGCAGGGCTGCGCCAACGTCGTCACCGGCTTCTTCGGCGGGATGGGCGGCTGCGCGATGATTGGCCAGTCGATGATCAACATCTCCTCCGGCGCACGCCACCGGCTGTCGGGGATCATCGCGGCGCTGGCGCTGCTCTCCTTCATCCTCTTCGGCTCTGCGCTCATCGAGCAGATCCCGCTCGCCGCCCTGACCGGCGTGATGTTCATGGTCGTCATCGGCACTTTTGCCTGGCGGACGTTCCAGGTGATGCGCCGCGTGCCGCGCTCCGACGCGTTCCTGATCGTCGTGGTGACCGGCGTGACCGTGATCGCCGACCTCGCCATCGCCGTGGTCGTCGGCATCATTCTCGCGAGCCTCGTCCACTCCTGGCGCGTCAGCCGCCTCGTCAGCGCGCGCACCTGGCGGTCGGAGGATGACCGGGTGAAGACCTATCACCTCAACGGCCCGGTGATGTTCGCCTCCACCGACAAGTTCAAGGAGCTCTTCACGCCGAAGACCGATCCGGACCGCGTGATCGCCGACTTCACCGACAGCCGCGTCTGGGACATGTCCGGCGTCGATGCGCTCAAGAGCGTGGCGCAGCGCTACGTGCGCGAGGGCAAGACGCTGGAGTTCCATGGGCTCTCCCCCGACTGCGCCCGGCGCCTCGGCGACTACACGGACCTCGTGGTGCGGGACGAGGCGCACGACCCGAAATACGAGCTCGCCGTCGACCGCGACAATCCGCCGGGGGCGCCGGCCGCGCATTGAGGAAGGGCGCCTCAGAGGTGTAACAGGCTCGTCACACACGGCCCCTACGACGTTGGAGCAAAGGACTAACCCTTTGTAATAGTATAACGTTACAGGGTCACCTCATGAAAACGCTCTCCACGCTGATGCTGTCCGCAGCATTCATCGCGTCCGCCGCCGCCGCCCAGGACACCCCCGCGCAGGCCGAGAACCGGTGGTTTACCGACGGCCAGGCCCGCCTGCAGGAGGCACTCGCCCAGCAGCCGATCGAGGGCCGCGCGCGCAACGTCATCCTGATGATCGCGGACGGCAACGGTGTCGGTACCAACTACGCCACACGCCTGTTCCACGGCCAGCAGAACGGCAATTTCGGGGACGAGAACGTTCTGCCCTACGAGACGATGCCGAACCTCGGCCTCGTGAAGACCTATAACGTGAACGCGCAGACGCCGGACTCCGCCGGCACGGGCACCGCGATGCATGCGGGTGTGAAGACCGATGCGGGCGTGATCGGTGTCGATGAGGACGTGGTGCGCGGCGACTGCTCCACCGTTCCGGGCAACGAGGTCACATCGATTGCCGCCATGATGACCGATGTCGGCCGCTCGGTCGGCGTCGTCTCCACAGCGCGGATCACCCACGCGACCCCGGCGTCCTCCTATGCCGTGTCCGCCGACCGCAACTTCGAGGACTCCGTGCCCGAGGGTTGCGCCCACACCGACATCGCCACCCAGCTCATCGACGCGATGGAGGCGGGCACCATCGACCTCGCCATGGGCGGCGGCCGCCGTCACTTCCTGCCCGAGGACGTGACCGACGCCGAGGGGTCCAACGGCCGCCGCGCTGACGGCACCAACCTTGTCGAGCGGGCCGAGAGCATCGGCGCCACCGTCGTCTTTGATCAGGAGGGGTTCGACGCCCTCGACCTGACCGCGGGCACCCCGGTGCTGGGCCTCTTCGAGAGCTCCCACATGCAGTACGAGGCCGACCGTGACGGCGAGCCCTCGCTGGCCGAGATGACGACCGCCGCCATCGAGGCGCTGAGCCAGAACGAGGAGGGCTTCTTCCTCTCCGTCGAGGCGGGCCGCGTCGATCACGCCAACCACGGCGGCAACCTCGCCCGCGTGGTGCGCGATGGCGTCGCCTTCGCCGAGGCCGTGCAGGCCGCGATGGACGCGACCGACCCGTCCGAGACGCTGATCATCGTCACCGCCGACCACGAGCATGCCATCGCCTTCAACGGCTATTGCGGCCGCGGCACCGACATCCTCGGCCTCTGTATGGGTGTGAACGACGGCGACGGGATCGAGCATACTGGCGAGCCGGAGCTCGCGGATGACGGCAAGCCCTACAGCGTCGTCGGCTACCTCAACGGCCCGGGCTCTGTGCTGATCGAGCAGACCGACGGCAGCTTCTTTGGCACGCGTCCGAACCCCGATCAGGGCGAGGCGACGGATCTGGAGTATCTGCAGCAGGCGCTGATCCCCAAGGGGTCCGAAACCCACTCGGGCGAGGACGTGGCCGTCTACGCGATGGGGCCGTGGGCGCACCTGCTCAACGGCACCATCGAGCAGAACTTCATCTTCCACGTGATGCACTACGCGGCCTTCGAGGCCGAGTGATCGAGCGTACCGTCACGTGAGATTGAGCGGGGTCCGGTTCGACCGGGCTCCGCACCCTGTTATAACATGGCAAAGACGTTGGACGTCATGGAGTACCCGATGGACCGCCGCCTGTTCCTCGCCACCAGCCTCGCCGCGCCCTACCTCGCCGCCGCACCGCTGCGCGCGCAGGAGGAGGGCAGCGCCGAGGGCGACGCGCTGCGCATGCGCGACCTCTACAACCGCGACAGAAGCTTCTCCGACCTCGCGCGCGACCTTCAGGGACAGCGTATCGAGGTCGAGGGCTTCATGGCGCCGCCGCTCCTCGCCAACTCCGTCTTCTTCGTGCTGACGAAGCGGCCGATGTCGGTGTGCCCGTTCTGCGAGACGGCCGCCGAGTGGCCCGACGATATCCTCGCCGTCTATTCCAAGCGCGTGGTGCGCCCGACCCCATTCAACGTTCGGATCGAGACGCGCGGCGTGCTGGAGATCGGCGACTACCGCGATCCCGAGACCGGCTTCCTGAGCCGCGTTCGCCTCTCCGACGCGACCTTCGGCCGGGCCTGATGGGCCTGCCGCTTGAGGTTCGCGGCCTGGTCCTGACCGGCGACGAGGGCGAGCGCATCCTGCATGTCCCCGCCCTCGACATCGCGACAGGAACGGCGGTGGCGCTGCGCGGACCGTCGGGTGCGGGCAAGTCCACCTTCCTCCACGCCGTCAGCGGCCTGCGCGAGGTGGCGGAGGGCACCGTGACCTGGGACGGGGCCGACGTCGCGGCCCTCGCGCCGGAGCGCCGCGCCGCCTTCCGGCGGGACGCGCTCGGCATCGTCTTCCAGGACCACCTGCTCTTCGAGGAACTCGACGCGCTCGGCAATGCCTCCATCGCCACCGGTTTTGCCCGCCGCCGGGATCGCGCCGTGATCCGCGAGCGGGCGCGCACCGCGCTCGGCCGCCTCGGCATCGCGCAGGCCGAGGGCCGCCGCGTCGCCAGCTTCTCCGGCGGGGAACGCCAGCGCGTCGCCGTCGCCCGTGCCCTCGCCGCCGGGCCCAGGGTGCTGCTCGCCGATGAGCCCACGGCCAATCTCGATCGGGAGACGGCGGACCGGCTGATCGAGGATGTCGTGGCGCTGGTGCGCGAGCAGGGCCTCACGCTCCTCGTCGCCAGCCACGATCCGCACCTGATCGCCCGCATGGACCGGGTGCTGGAGGTTCGCGACGGCACCATCGTCGAACCAGGGCGGGAGGCCGCCGTTGCCTGATGCCCTCCTCGACATCTGGTACGGGCTGCCGGCGATCGCGCAGGACATCCTGCTGCTCGTCGCCCTCCTGCTGCCCGTCGTCCTGATCGCGCTCGTCGTGCTCCGTGGCTTCGCGCCTGCGCCGCTGCTGCGCGCCCTCGTCACGCGCCACCTTGGCATCAACGCGGTCTTCGTCGCGCTGATCGCGTGCGCTGTCGGTGTGGGGGCCGCGCTGATCGTCCAGGAACGCGCCCTGCGCGCCGCCAGTGCGGACGCCGCCAATCCCTTCCCGCTGGTCATCGGCACACCGGGCAGCGAGACGACGCTGCTCTTCTCCTCCGTTTACTTGCAGCCCAACGATGTCGGCCTGATCGATGGCCCCGCCTTCGCCGAGATCTCGGAGCATCCGCGCGTCGCCATGGCCGCCCCCCTCGCCTTCGGCGACAGCTGGCAAGGCGCGCCGGTCGTCGGCACCATTGCCCCGTTCATCGAACACCTCGCCGGAGCGTCCGTGGAAGGCCGCCTCTTCGAATCCTACTCCGAAGCCGTGGCGGGCGCCGACGTGCCCCTCACCCTCGGCGACACCTTCGAGCCCGCCCACGGGATCGGGGAAGAGGTCGAGCACGGCGCGCATGAGGGTGTGGAGATTACCGTCGTCGGTCGCATGGCCCGTACCGGCACCCCCTGGGACCGCGCGATCCTCGTCCCCGCCGAACAGGTGTGGGAGACGCATGGCCTCGGCAACGGCCACGCCTTCGACCAGCCCGACGCGCTCGGCCCGCCCTATGAGCCGCAGTGGTTTCCCGGCACGCCCGCGGCCCTCGTGGTGCCGACGGAGCTCTACGCCGCCTATTCCCTGCGCGAGCAGTTCACCCGTGACGACCTGATGGCGATCCTGCCCGCCGCGGTGCTGACCGAGTTGCACCTGCTGATGGGCGACATCCGCGCCGCGGCCTCCGTCATGACGGTGGCGAGCCAGGTGCTGGTGGCCGTCGCGGTGCTGGCCGGGCTGGCACTGCTCACCCGCCTTTTCGCCCGGCAACTCGCGTTGCTCCGCGCGCTGGGCGCGCCCCGCCGCTTCATCGCAGCGACGCTCTGGAGCTACGCAGCCCTGCTGATCGGCCTCGGCGCGGCGCTGGGCCTCGGCCTTGCGCTCGCACTGACCGGCGTGCTTTCCGCGATCATCTCGGAACGGACGGGCCTCGCGGTCTCTGGCCGGTTGGGCTGGGCGGAGATCCACCTCGTCGCCGCCTTCGTCAGCGCATCAGCCCTCGCCGCCCTCCTGCCCGTGCGCGCCGCCTTCAGCCGCAACGCCGTTGAGGCGCTCCGCGGATAGGCTTGGATATCTTGCGTCCGCAGGATTGCGCGTATTTATGCAAAGAAGAAATCTGCAGTGTCTTCTTCTTTGTCCAAATACGCGATAACCCGACGGTGATCGTCGGGCGCCGCCCCTAGAAGCGCTCCACCCACGGCCGCACCGTCAGCTCGTTCGACCAGGTCGAGCGGTCCTGCCGCACCAGCCCCAGATATTCCCGCGCGATCGCGTCGGGGTCGAGCATCGAGCCCGCCACCTCCTCCGTCCGGCCAGGATTGCGGATCGCGCCGTCGATGTTGATCCAGGCGACATGGATGCCCTTCGGATGCAGCTCCCGGCTCAGCGATTGGGCAAGGCCCCGTTGCGCGAACTTGCCCATGGCAAAGCTCGACGAGTTGGGGAAGCCCTTCACCCCCGCCGACGCCCCCGTCATTAGGATCGTGCCCGAGCCGCGCTCGACCATCCCCGGCACAACAGCCCGCGCCACGAGGAACGCGCCGAAGGCCGTGACCTCCAGCGCTTTGCGCACCGCTTCGGGCTCCAGCTCTTGCACGGGGCCGCGGACGCGGGCCGACGGATTGTAGATCACGACGTCGGGGACAGCGGGCACGGCGGCAAACAGCGCCTCGACCGACGACGGGTCGGAGGCGTCGCACATGTGCTGCGACGCCCCCGTCTCCGCTACCAGTCCCGTCAGTTTGTCGGTGTTGCGCGCCGCGAGGGCGAGGTCATAGCCCTCCGCCGCGAAGAGACGGGCGAGGGAGGCGGATAGTCCGTCCCCCACGCCCACGATTAAAGCCAGGTCCGCCATTGCGCTCCTCCCACACCATACCCCTCACCACGTGTGGCGCGGGAGGAGCGCGTCCAGCGGTCTGGACCTCAGAGAGCGGCCGTCCGGTCGAGGTCGTCGCAGGTGATCGGATCGGCGGGTTCGCCGGCCGCGATCTCCCCTTCAAAGAGCTCCATGGCCGCGTGGCTGCGATGCTCCAGCGTGTGGGCGTGGCCGTTCACCTCGCGCAGCTCCTCCAGCGTCGGGCTGGTTTCACCCGACACATAAGGCGACAGCATGCCCGACACGATCTCGAACTCCGAGCGGATGCAGCGCAGCGCGCCGGCAAGCGCGGGGCTCGGCGGCAGGATCTTCTCGTCCATGCTGCCCGCCTCGGCGAGCGTCAGGCGCCGGTCGAAATCGGCGAGCGTCGCCGCCATCTCGTCCCGCACGCCGTTGGTGCCGGTCAGGACCATGCAGTACTCCGCATCGAGCAAGTCGGACTCGGCGCGCAGGTGGCCGAGATTGTCGAGCGTGCTCGTCTCCAGCAGGCTCATGCGCCCGTGCATGAAGGCGCGGCCGATCTCCTCGACCAGCCCTTCGGCGGCGTAGACCACCTTGTCGTGCTCGTCATGCATGGCGTTGAGATAGGCGGGCCCGAACTCGCCATTGCTGGCATAGCGGGCATAGTTGATGACGAAGGGAGAGACCTCCTCCAACCAGCTCAGGGCCTCCACCGCCGCGGGGGCGCGCAGTGCGGGGATGTCCGCGACGTTGTCTCCCTCGCGCAGGGCACGGATCGAGCTTTCGTAAGCCTCCACCTCGCTCAGCAGTTTCTGCGTGGGGTTGTCATCCTCCAGACCGGCTGTGACGTGACAGGCATACATGCCCATCCGTTCGATGGCGGTCAGGATCCGTTCCGCGGTGTCGATGGTCCGCAGACCTTGGAGCTTCAGGGTATCGGCCTCTTCGGCATGCGCCGAAGGAGCAAGGCCGCACACCACAGCAAACGCGATGGCCTTCTTCATTCTATACCTCCCGAACTGTCGAACAATAAGTGCCGACGACGAGGCTATAGAATGGATAAAATTTGAGATAATTGTGGAGCTAAATCAGGACTGATTGTCGCACCCGAACCGGTTCGAGTCCAAGAAAGAAAGGGCGGCCCGCGGGCCGCCCTCTCGGGGTCAGGTGATTTTGGACAGAAGTGTGTCCAGCGATGCCTTCGCGTCTCCATACAACATCCGGCTGTTCTCCTTGAAGAACAACGGATTCTCGATTCCGGAGTAGCCCGTGCCCTGGCCGCGCTTGGAGATGAAGACTTGCTTCGACTTCCAGACCTCCAGAACCGGCATCCCCGCGATTGGGGAGTTCGGATCCTCCTGCGCGGCCGGGTTCACGATGTCGTTCGCGCCGATGACGATGACGACGTCGGTATCGGGGAAGTCGTCGTTGATCTCCTCCATCTCCAGCACGATGTCGTAGGGCACCTTCGCCTCGGCCAGCAGCACGTTCATGTGCCCTGGCAGACGGCCCGCGACGGGGTGGATGGCGAAGCGCACCTCCTTGCCCTTCGCCCGCAGGCGCCGCGTCAGCTCGCTGACCGAGCTCTGCGCCTGTGCGACCGCGAGCCCGTAGCCCGGCACGATGATGATACTGTCCGCCTCGTCTATCGCTGTGGCCACGGAGTCGGCGTCGGTCGCCACCATCTCGCCCTCGACCTCCATCGCCGGGCCACCGTCGCCGCCGAACCCGCCGAGGATGACCGAGATGAAGGAGCGGTTCATCGCCTTGCACATGATGTAGCTGAGGATCGCACCGGAGGAGCCGACCAGCGCCCCCACCACGATCAGCAGATCGTTGCCAAGGCTGAAGCCGATCGCCGCCGCCGCCCAGCCTGAGTAGCTGTTGAGCATCGAGACCACGACCGGCATGTCCGCCCCGCCGATCCCCATGATGAGGTGGTATCCGATGAAGAGGGCGAGCAGCGTCAGCAGGATCAGCGTCCACGTCCCCGCACCGCCCAGATAGAGGATGGCGAAGAGCAGAGAGAGCCCTGCAGCGCCCGCGTTCAGCAAGTGCCCGCCCGGCAGCTTCTTCGCCGCGCTGTCCACCTTGCCCGCCAGCTTGCCATAGGCGATGACCGAACCGGTGAAGGTCACTGCCCCGATCCAGATGCCCAGCACCAGCTCGACCCGCAGGATGTTAATCTCAACGTTCGTCTTCTTCGCGATGAGCTGGCCGAAGGACGATAGGCCCTCATAGGCGGCGAGTGCGGTATAGGCGGCGGCGTCACCCGCCGTGCCGCCGAGCACCAGACCTTCCTCGGCAAAGACGCCCTGCAGCACGCCGATCATGATATGCGCGTTGAAGCCGACGAAGACCGCGGCGAGGCCGACCAGCGAGTGCATGGCCGCCACCAGCTCCGGCATCTGGGTCATCTGGACCCTGTTTGCGAGCTGCCAGCCGATCACCCCGCCGATGCCGACCAGCACGACCGTCAACGGCCACAGGCCCGCGCCCGGCCCGACCAGCGTTGCGAACACGGCCAGCGCCATGCCCGCGATGCCGTACCAGATCGCGCGTTTCGCGCTTTCCTGCCCGGACAGGCCACCGAGCGACAGGATGATTAGGATCGCCGCGACCACATAGGCCGCAATCAGAAGTGCGTTATCCATTGAAGCCGCCCCTGCTTACGATTTCTGGAACATCGCGAGCATGCGCCGCGTGACCATGAAGCCGCCGAAGATGTTGATGCCGCACATGAAGAGCGCGAGCGCGGCCAGCACCGCCACGAGGCCGCTCGACGACCCGATCTGCACCAGCGCGCCGAGGATGATGATCGAGGAGATGGCGTTGGTGATCGCCATCAGCGGCGTGTGCAGCGAGTGGCTGACATTCCAGATCACCTGGAACCCGATGAAGACCGACAGTACGAAGACGATGAAGTGCTGCATGAAGCTCGCGGGCATCCCGGGGATCGAGCCGATCAGCAGCAACAGCGCCGCACCGCCGACCAGAAGGCCGACCTGCGTCTTGGTCTGCTGCTTGAAGGCGGCGACCTCCGCCGCGGCCTTCTCTTCCGCCGTCGGCTCCTTGGGCTTCGGCTTCTGCACCGCGATCGCCTGTTTCTTGGGCGGCGGCGGCGGGAAGGTGATCTCGCCCGCATGGGTCACGGTGGCCCCGCGGATCACGTCATCCTCCATGTTGTGGACGATCACGCCGTCATTCTCCGGCGTCAGGTCGTCCATCAGGTGGCGAATGTTTGTGGCGTAGAGCGTGGAGGACTGCGTCGCCATCCGGCTCGGCAGGTCGGTGTAGCCGATGATGACGACACCGTTCTCCGTCTCGATCCGCTCGTCCTTCACGGTCAGTTCGCAGTTGCCGCCGCGCTCGGCGGCGAGGTCCACGATGACGGAGCCGGGCTTCATCGCCTCGACCATATCCTTGGTCCACAACACCGGTGCGTCCCGGTTCGGGATCAGCGCGGTGGTGATGACGATGTCCACCTCGGGTGCGAGCTCGCGGAACTTCTCGAGCTGCTTTTCCCGGAATTCGGGCGAGGAGGGGGCGGCGTAGCCACCCGTCTCGGCCCCGTCCGCCTGCTCCTCCTCGAAGTCGAGGAAGACGAACTCGGCGCCCATCGACTCGATCTGCTCGGCCACTTCGGGCCTTACGTCGAATGCATAGGTGATCGCACCCATCGAGGTCGCGGCCCCGATCGCCGCCAGCCCTGCGACGCCCGCGCCGACCACCAGCACCTTCGCCGGGGGCACCTTGCCCGCCGCGGTGATCTGCCCGGTGAAGAAGCGCCCGAAATTGTTGGAGGCCTCCACAACCGCGCGGTAGCCGCCAATGTTGGCCATGGAGCTCAGCGCATCCATCTTCTGCGCGCGGGAGATCCGCGGCACCATGTCCATCGCGACGGTGGTGGCCCCCTTGCCCTTCAGCGTCTCCAGAAGCGCCTCGTTCTGCGCCGGCCAGATGAAGGAGATCAGCGTCTGCCCGTCCCGCACGTGGTCGAGCTCATCGCCCTCAGGCGCGCGCACCCGTGTGACCACATCGGCGGCGGCATAGACGGCGGCAGCATCGGCCAGCACCTCGGCCCCGGCGGCTTCGTAATCGGCATCGTTGAAACGGGCGGCCTCGCCGGCGCCCGCCTGGATCACGCAGTCATGACCCAGTTTCTTGAGCCGGCCGACGCTCTCCGGCGTCATCGCGACGCGAGCCTCCCCCGGCCATGTCTCCTTCAACGCTCCGATCTTCATGGGGCTCCTCCCTTGGAAAGGCATGGTCGTCGTCGTGCATGACACGTGGTCCTGCGACTGGGAAGTCAAGAAATGCTGCGCCGCAGCGTCAAGGCGAAATATTCTTATCAGTTACGCTGGGGCAGATATTCCGGTTCTTTCGCGCAGCTTTCGGGTGGGCGACTCGCTGCCGAGATGCTATCCCTAGTGGCATGACGCATCTCGACCGCAACATAAGCTCCGAACGCCGTGCGATCCGCCAGCTTGACGCCCGCGCATCGAACCGGATCGCCGCCGGGGAGGTCGTCGAACGGCCGGCGAGCGCGGTGAAGGAGCTGGTGGAGAACGCGCTCGACGCCGGTGCCACGCGCATCGAGATCGCGGTGGCCGAGGGCGGCAAGACCCTGATCCGCGTCACCGACGATGGCCACGGCATTCCGAAGGACGAACTGGCGCTGGCGCTTAGCCGCCATGCCACGTCGAAGCTCGACGGCGACGACCTCATCAACATCCGCTCCTTCGGTTTCCGGGGCGAGGCGCTGCCCTCCATCGGCGCGGTTGCCCGCCTGCGCATCGCGAGCCGCACGGCAGATGCGGAGGCGTGGGAGATCCGCGTGAGCGGTGGCACGATGGAGCCCGTCGCCCCCTGCACCCTGCGCTCCGGCACCGTGGTCGAGGTTCGCGACCTCTTCCATGCCACGCCCGCCCGGCTGAAGTTCCTGCGCACGGACCGGGCAGAGATGCAGGCGATCTCCGAGGTCATCAAACGCCTGTCACTCGCCGCCCCCGCCGTCTCCTTCACCCTGCGCGACGTGTCTGGCGGCGGCGAAGGGCGCGTCACCTTCTCCGCCGAGCGGGGCGATGCGGCGAGTCGGATGGAGGCCGTGCTCGGCCGCGACTTCCGCGCCAACGCGCTGGAGATCGAGGCGGAGCGCGAGGGCATCCGCCTCACAGGCTTCGCGGCTCTGCCGACTTACTCACGCGGCGCGGCTGTTACCCAGTTCCTCTTCGTCAACGGCCGTCCGGTCCGGGACAAGGTGCTGGTCGGCGCCCTCCGCGCCGCCTATGCCGACGTGCTCTCCCGCGACCGCCACCCCGCCGCCGTCCTCTTCCTCACCTGCCCACCGGAACGTGTGGATGTGAACGTGCACCCCGCCAAGACCGAGGTCCGCTTCCGCGAGCCGGGCCTTGCCCGCGGCCTCATCGTCTCCGCGCTGAAACACGCGCTGGCCGGGGCAGGGCACCGCGCCTCCTCCACCGTCTCCGACGCGACCCTCGGTGCGATCCGCCCAGGCCCGACGGCGCCGGTCTACCAGATGGATCGCCCCTCCCTCGGCGCCCGCACCGCGTCCTACCAGGCGCAGGCGCCGGAAGGCTTCGCCGAAGCGGCCCCGGGCTGGTCCAGCGCCCGCGTCGAACCGGAGGTCATCGACGAAACGCCCGAGGCCCCCGCCGAGCATCCCCTCGGCGTCGCCCGCGCGCACCTGCACGAGAACTGGATCGTCGCCCAGACTGCCGACGGCATGGTCCTCGTCGATGCCCACGCGGCGCACGAACGCCTCGTCTACGAGCGGCTCAAGACCCAGTACGCCGAACGCGGCGTGGCGTCGCAGGCGCTGCTGATCCCCGACATCGTGGAGCTCTCCACCTCCGACCGCGACCGCCTGCTCGCCGTGGCCGAGGGCCTAGCCGCCCTTGGCCTCGCCATCGAGCCCTTCGGCCCCTCCGCCATCGCGGTCCAGTCGATCCCCGCGCTGCTCGGCCAGGCCGACGGGGCCGCCATCCTGCGCGACGTGCTCGACGAGCTTGTGGACAAGGGTGAAACCCGCGCCATCGCCGAGCGGATCGACGCCATCCTGTCCCGCGTCGCCTGTCACGGCTCGGTCCGCACCGGCCGCCGGATGCAGGCCGAGGAGATGAACGCGCTGTTGCGGGAGATGGAGGCCACCCCCTTCTCCGGCCAGTGCAACCACGGTCGGCCCACCTACGTGGAGCTGAAGCTCTCCGACATCGAGCGTCTGTTCGGGCGCTGAGCCGCCGCACTTGAGTTTCGCGCGCTCTGCGCAACCATTGTGCGCAACCGCCACAACGGGACGCGCCGATGAGCCTCACCGCCCTGACCGACCATCCCGACCGCGTAGCGCTCTCAAATGAGCTGCACGCGCGCCCGTTCCCGAGCCTGCGCGCGCCCGCCCGCGCCGCGCATGTCGCCGTCATGTCCGAGGGTGGGGCGGAGCGGGACCCCGAGGCCGACCGCGCCCATCTGCGCGCGCTCCTCGACCGCTTCGGCGCGCAGCATCCCGCGCCCGGTGCCAATCACTGGTCCGGCCCCGTCGGTCGCGCGTTCCTGAAATGGGAGCGGCACACGGAGTTCATGACCTACACCCTCTTCACCGACGGCCTCGGCGACCGGCCCTATTCCGGGGAACTCTTCGCGATGTTCCCGGAGGATTGGCTGGCGAGCGCGCCGGGTACGCTGCTCACGTCCGCCCTCGTGCGGGTCGAGCAGGTCGCCGACATGGCCGAGGCCGAGGCGCGCCTCGCCGACGGCCTCTCTGATCATTTCTCCAACGAGAGCCTGTCGGTCAGCCGCGTCGTCGACGATGCCGCGATGATCGTCAGCGATTTCCGGATGCAGGAGAGCGGCCATATCCGCATGGCCGTCCTGCTTGCCAAGGGGATCGGGGCGCAGCGCACGGGCCGCATCGTCCAGCGCCTCTTGGAGATCGAGACCTACAAGACCGCCGCGCTCCTCGCCCTGCCCACGGGCCGCGAGGTGGCCGCCAAGGTCATCGAGCTCGACAAGGATCTCTCCAGCCTCGTCGCCGAGATGTCCGGCCATGACGGCGAGGATGCCGAGACGCTCGACCGCCTCCTCGCCATGTCGGCGGAGATCGAGCGCATCGGTGCCGACACCGCCTTCCGCTTCGGCGCCCGCGGCGCCTACGCCGCCATCGTCAACCAGCGCATCAAGGTCATGCGGGAGGAGCGCGTCTCCGGTCGCCAGACCTTCGGCGAGTTCATGATGCGCCGCTTCGAGCCTGCGATGCGCACCTGTGAAAGCGCCGAGCGCCGCCTCGTCGGCCTCGCCCAGCGGACGGAGCGTGCGGCGAACCTCCTGCGCACCCGCGTCGACGTGGGCCTCGCCCGGCAGAACGCCGACCTGCTGCTGAGCATGAACAACCGCGCGGCGATGCAACTCCGCCTCCAGCAGACGGTCGAGGGCCTGTCGGTCGTCGCGATCAGCTACTACGCGGTCGGGCTGGTGGCCTATGTCGTCGAACCCCTGGGCGCGTCGGTGGGCTTGGGCGAAGGCACCGTCCTCGCCCTCATCACACCCCCCGTCGTCATCCTCGTCTGGACCCTCCTGCGCCGCATGCGCAAACGCCTGGAGCGTGGAACGGACGCAGGATAGCGATACCCACCGTCCCGGCCGAAGTGCCGGGACCGTTCAGAACGAAGCGCTCGGTAGCAAAAGACCCCGGATCAGGTCCGGGGTGGTGGTGCATCACACTACCCTCGCGCCCAGCTGACAGGCCGGGCCGCGCCCGACCCCCCCCCCGAGGGCGCGTTGGCGATGTCGTTCATCGTTTAAGCGCCGTCGATGCTTGAGGTCCCGGACCTTTCAGCACCCGACTGCAAGCGCCCCCCAGGTCGGGCGCGGCTCTCTGCGCTCAGAAGTTGTCCTTCCGCTTGCGGACCTCGGTGAAAACCGCTGCTGCATCTGCGCCTACCATCCCGACCGCCTCCTTCACGCTGTCCACATGGGCGCGCAGGAACGGATTGGTCGCCTTCTCCTCGGCCAGCGAGGAGGGCACCGTCGGCTGGCCGTTCGCCCGTGCCGCGTCGATCCGCTCGGCCCGCGCCTTCAGATCCGCATTCCCGCTCTCGATGCTCAGCGCGAACTTCGCGTTCGACTGCGTGTACTCGTGTCCGGAATAGACAATGGTGGAGTCGGGCAAGGCGATGAACTTCTCCATGCTTTTCCACATCATCGGCCCGTCCCCCTCGAACAGCCGCCCGCAGCCCAAAGCCATCAGGCTGTCGGCGGAGAACACCGCGTCGCTGTCCGCGAAGTGGTAGGCGATGTGCCCCACCGTGTGGCCTGACACGTCCATCACCCGGCCCGCGCTGCCGCCGACCTCGACCGTGTCGCCCTCTTCCACTGCCACGTCGAGCCGGGGCAGGCGGTGCGCGTCGGCCTTCGCCCCCACGACCTTCGCGCCATACTTCGAGCGCAGCTCATCGACCCCCGCGATGTGGTCGTCGTGGTGATGGGTGATCAGGATCAGGTCGAGACCCAGCCCCCGCGTCTCCAGCACCTCGATCAGCGGCGCGGCCTCCGGCACGTCGACCACGGCGACCGTCCCCGTTCCCGCATCCCGCAGCACGTAGGCGTAGTTATCCGAAAGGCAGGGCACGGTCTGGATGTCGAGGGCCATGGTGCGGGGCTCCGTCCTGAATTAGGGTCGCGTGTGACGTTGGTTCATCGGGCGATCTAAGGCAATGCATCTCGATGTCGTGGACCTGAAGGCCTTCTACTACCGCACGCGGCTGGGTCGCGGTGCGCAGTCGGCCCTCCAGCGCAGCCTGCGCACCCTCTGGCCCGATGTGAGCGGGCAGAGCGTCGTGGGCTTCGGCTTCGCCGCCCCGTTCCTGCGCCCGTTCCTCGGCGAGGCGGAGCGGGTGATGAGCTTCATGCCCGCACCGCAGGGCGTCATGGCCTGGCCCGCCGGGCAGCCCAACCTCTCCGCCCTGGTGGAGGAGACGCACTGGCCCATGCAGGCCGCCTCTATCGACCGGATCATTGTCGCCCACGGGCTCGAGACCTGCGAGCGACCCGGCGCGCTGTTGGAGGAGATCTGGCGGGTCCTCGCCCCCGGCGGCCGTGTCGTCTTCATCGTGCCGAACCGCACCGGTATCTGGGCGCAGCGCGACGTCACACCGTTCGGCCACGGACGCCCCTACAGCTTCGGCCAGCTCGACGCGCAACTGCGCACTCATCGCTTCGAGCCGGAGGAGCACACGGCCGCGCTCTACATGCCGCCCTCCCACCGCCGCTTCCTCATCCGGATGCAGGGCGGGGCGGAGCGGCTGGGCCGGCGGCTCAAGGCCTACCGCCTCGGCGGCGCGCTGATCGTGGAGGCGGTCAAGCAGGTCCACGCCCTGCCGCGCGGCCCGAAGAAGGAGGCCCGCAGCCCCATCGCGCTCCTCGGCGGACTGGCCGCACCGCAGCCCAAGCCGTCGCCCGGGCGGGCCGGTCTGGTCAGCCCCGCGCAGGAACGCGGGATTCGCCCTCATCCCGTCCGGTGAAATACCGCGTTTCGCCCCGCGACTTTCTGCCTATATGTCGCAGGAGCATAGCTAACCATCTGAAAAAGAACAATTTCATCCGTCGGCGACTTCCCGCCCGGGCATATTGCGTGGTCGCAACACCTCTGCTATCACCCGCGCAGTTTCATCCGCAGGCCGCCGTTCCGGCCGGTCATGAACCACTGCGGGCCTTTTGCCATGTCCGGCGGTCCGCCTAAGGAAGGGGTGCCCCTTGGCCTCTACATCCGCTCACGTTTCCGGAATTTCAGGACGCTACGCCACCGCCCTGTTCGAGCTGGCCCAGGAAGAGAATGCACTGACCGAGGTCGAGAATGACCTGAACGCCCTCGAAGCCGCCATCGGTGAAAGCGCCGATCTGCGCGAACTGCTCACCTCGCCCATCTACAGCCGCGAGGATCAGCAGAGCGCCATGCGCGCACTGGGCGAGGCCATGAACCTCGGCAACACCGTTCGCAACACGCTGGCCCTGATGGCCGCCAACCGCCGGCTCTTCGTCCTCAAGGACGTGATCACCGCGGTGAAGGCGCTGGCCGCCGAGGCGCGCGGCGAGATCACGGCCTTGGTCACCTCCGCCAAGCCGCTGACCAAGGCCCAGACCGAGGCGCTGGCGAAGGCGCTGAAGGACAGCGTCGGCCGGGACGTCGCACTGAACACGACCGTTGATGAGGGCATCATCGGCGGTCTCATCGTCAAGGTGGGCTCGCGCATGATCGACAGCTCGATCCGCACGAAGCTCGCCGCACTGCAAAACACCATGAAAGAGGTCGGATAATGGCAATCCAAGCCGCGGAAATTTCTGCGATCCTCAAGGAGCAGATCAAGAATTTCGGTCAGGAGGCCGAAGTCGCCGAGGTGGGCCGCGTCCTCTCGGTGGGTGACGGCATCGCCCGCGCCCACGGCCTCGACAACGTGCAGGCCGGTGAAATGGTCGAGTTCCCGGGCGGTGTCCGGGGCATGGCCCTCAACCTCGAGATCGACAATGTCGGCATCGTGATCTTCGGCTCGGACGCCGAGATCAAGGAAGGCGACACCGTCAAGCGCACCGGCTCCATCGTGGACGTGCCCGTAGGCAAGGGCCTGCTGGGCCGCGTCGTTGACGCGCTGGGCAACCCGCTCGACGGCAAGGGCCCGATCGAGGAGGCCGAGCGCCGCGTTGCCGACGTGAAGGCGCCGGGCATCATCCCGCGGAAGTCCGTGCACGAGCCGATGGCGACCGGCCTCAAGGCGATCGACGCCCTGATCCCGATCGGCCGCGGCCAGCGCGAGCTGATCATCGGCGACCGCCAGACCGGCAAGTCCGCCGTGGCCCTCGACGCGATCCTGAACCAGAAGTCCTACAACGACGCCGCGGGCGATGATGAGAGCAAGAAGCTCTACTGCATCTACAACGCCGTCGGTCAGAAGCGGTCCACCGTCGCCCAGCTCGTGAAGAAGCTGGAGGAGACGGGCGCGATGGAGTACTCCATCGTCGTCGCAGCGACCGCGTCCGAGCCTGCCCCGCTGCAGTATCTCGCACCATACTCCGCGACCGCGATGGCCGAGTATTTCCGCGACAACGGCATGCACGCCGTGATCGTGTATGACGACCTGTCCAAGCAGGCCGTCTCCTACCGCCAGATGTCCCTACTGCTCCGCCGTCCGCCGGGCCGCGAAGCCTACCCGGGCGACGTCTTCTATCTGCACTCCCGCCTGCTGGAGCGTTCGGCGAAGCTGAACGAGGATCACGGCGCGGGTTCCCTGACCGCACTGCCGATCATCGAGACGCAGGGCGGCGACGTGTCGGCCTACATCCCGACCAACGTGATCTCGATCACCGACGGCCAGATCTTCCTCGAGAGCGAGCTGTTCTACCAGGGCATCCGCCCGGCGGTGAACACCGGCCTCTCGGTGAGCCGCGTGGGCTCCTCCGCCCAGACCAAGGCGATGAAGTCGGTCGCAGGCTCGATCAAGCTGGAGCTGGCGCAGTACCGCGAGATGGCGGCCTTTGCACAGTTCGGCTCCGACCTCGACGCCTCGACGCAGAAGCTGCTGAACCGCGGCGCGCGCCTGACCGAGCTCCTCAAGCAGCAGCAGTATTCGCCGCTGACCAACGCGGAGCAGGTCATTGTGATCTACGCGGGCACCAAGGGTTACCTCGACGATCTGAAGGTCAGCCAGGTCAAGCCCTTCGAGCAGGGCCTGCTCAACGACCTGCGCAACAACCATCAGGACCTTCTGGACGACATCCGCGACAACGACCGCAAGGTCGCAGGCGAGCTCGAGGACAAGATCAAGTCCGTCATCGACGGTTTCGCCAAGACGTTCGCCTGATCCGGAATAGGGGGGAGCAAGGCATATGCCGAGCCTCAAGGACCTGAAAAACCGGATCGACTCCGTCAAGTCGACCCGGAAGATCACGAAGGCGATGCAGATGGTCGCCGCGGCGAAGCTGCGCCGCGCGCAGGAAGCAGCCGAAATGGCCCGACCCTATGCCGAGCGCATGGAGGCGGTGCTGGGCAACCTTGCCGCGGGCGCCAAGGACAGCGCCACCGCGCCGCTCCTGCTGCGCGGAACCGGCAAGGAGGAGGTCCACCTGCTGATTGTCGCGACGGCGGAGCGGGGGCTGTGCGGCGGCTTCAACTCCAACATCGTGAAGCTTGCCCGCCAGCACATCCAGCGGCTGCTGGGCGAGGGCAAGACGGTCAAGATCGTCACCGTCGGCAAGAAAGGGCGCGAACAGCTCCGCCGGGACCGGCGCGATCTGTTGATCGATCACATCGACCTCAGCGACGTGAAGCGCGTCGGCTACGACAACGCGGCCGAGATCGCGGACAACGTGCTGTCCCGCTTCAACGCGGGCGAGTTTGACGTGGCCACCGTGTTCTACGGTGCGTTCGAGAACGTGATCACGCAGCGCCCCACCGCGCAGCAGATCATCCCCGCGCAGGTCGAGGGCGAGGTCGATCCGGCCAGCGCGCTCTACGACTACGAGCCGGAGGAAGAGGCGATCCTCGCCGACCTGCTGCCGCGCTCGGTCGCAACGCAGATATTCCGGGCGCTCCTGGAAAACGCCGCCTCCGAGCAGGGCGCGCGGATGACCGCCATGGACAACGCGACGCGCAACGCGGGCGAGATGATCGACAAGCTGACAATCGAGTACAACCGTTCGCGCCAGGCCGCGATCACGACGGAACTCATCGAAATCATTGCGGGCGCCGAGGCGCTCTAAGGACGACTGGAGAAACGAGACATGGCTGAAGCTGCCGGAAAGATTACCCAGGTGATCGGTGCAGTCGTCGACGTGCAATTCGACGACCACCTGCCTGCGATCCTGAGCGCACTGAAGACCGACAACAACGGCAACGAGCTGGTGCTCGAGGTCGCGCAGCACCTGGGCGAGAACACCGTACGCACCATCGCGATGGACTCCACCGAGGGTCTCGTGCGCGGTCAGGCCGCAACCGACACCGGTGAGCCCATCAAGGTGCCTGTCGGCGACGCGACGCTGGGCCGGATCATGAACGTGGTCGGCGCCCCCGTGGACGAGAAGGGCCCGGTCGAGGCGTCCGAGTATCGCTCGATCCACGGCGAAGCACCGACCTTCGAACAGCAGTCCACCTCGTCGGAGATCCTCGTCACCGGCATCAAGGTGATCGACCTGCTCGCCCCCTACTCCAAGGGCGGCAAGATCGGCCTCTTCGGCGGTGCGGGCGTGGGCAAGACGGTTCTCATCCAGGAGCTCATCAACAACATCGCAAAGGTGCACTCGGGCTATTCCGTGTTCGCCGGCGTGGGTGAGCGGACCCGTGAGGGCAACGATCTCTACTACGAATTCATCGAATCCGGCGTCATCAACGCCGAGGACCTGACGAAGTCCAAGGTGGCCCTCGTCTACGGCCAGATGAACGAGCCGCCGGGTGCGCGTGCCCGCGTCGCCCTGTCCGGCCTGACCATGGCAGAGCAGTTCCGCGACCAGTCCGGGACCGACGTTCTGTTCTTCGTCGACAACATCTTCCGCTTCACCCAGGCCGGGTCCGAGGTGTCCGCACTTCTCGGCCGCATTCCGTCCGCAGTGGGCTACCAGCCGACGCTGGCCACCGACATGGGCCAGATGCAGGAGCGGATCACCTCGACGCAGGCCGGTTCGATCACCTCGGTGCAGGCGATCTACGTGCCCGCGGACGACCTGACCGACCCCGCGCCGGCAACGTCCTTCGCCCACCTCGACGCGACCACGGTTCTCAGCCGTGCGATCTCCGAGCTCGGGATCTATCCGGCGGTGGATCCGCTCGACTCCACCTCCCGGATCCTCGATCCGCAGGTCGTGGGTGAGGAGCACTACCAGGTCGCGCGCGACGTGCAGGGGATCCTTCAGCGCTACAAGTCGCTGCAGGACATCATCGCGATCCTCGGCATGGACGAACTCTCCGAGGAGGACAAGCTGACGGTGAGCCGGGCGCGCAAGATCCAGCGCTTCCTCTCCCAGCCCTTCGATGTGGCCGAGGTCTTCACCGGTTCGCCGGGCATCCAGGTGCCGCTGGAGGACACGATCGCGTCCTTCAAGGCCGTGGTCGCCGGTGAGCACGACGATCTGCCCGAGGCCGCCTTCTACATGGTCGGCGGCATCAAGGACGTGATCGCGAAGGCCGAGAAACTCGCCGCCGACGCGGCATAAGGGGGCATCATGGCCGACACCATGCAGTTCGACCTCGTCAGCCCTGAGCGGAGCCTGCACTCCGCCCAGGTCGAGAAGGTCCAGATCCACGGTGAGGAGGGGGAGATGACGGTGATGCCGAACCATGCCCCGGTGCTCACCCTGCTGCGGCCGGGCTTCCTCACCGTGACCGAGAACGGGCAGTCGCACGATTACGTCGTGAGCAACGGCTTCGCCGAGATCGGGCCGGAGGGTGTGTCGGTGCTGGTCGAGCAGGCGACCTCCCGCGACGGCTGCACCACCGACTGGATCGACCGCGTGATCGACGAGGCCGAGAAGGCCGCGCTCGACTGCGCCGACGATCAGAAGATCACGCTGAACCAGCGCGTGAACCACGCGCGCTTCCTCAAGCAGCAGCTCGGTCTCTGATCCGGCGTTTCTTTGTGCGAAGGGGCCCGTGCCGAAAGGTGCGGGCCCTTTTCCTGTGTGCGCCCCGTCACTCGACCTCGGGGGTGCCTTCTGCAAGGCTCGCCCCATGAAACGGTTCAGCAGCACCCCGATCGGCGTCGAGGACGGCTTCGTACTTCTCTTCGATCACTTCGAGGCGGAGACGGAGATGTGGAGCGGCACCGGAGAGCGGACTGTCGAGAAGAAGGTCTTCTTCTCCGAGAGCTTCGAGGACGCTCCTTCCGTCACCGTCTCCCCCACCCTGATCGACGCCCACAACGCCGCCTATCTGCGCCTGAACCTGCGTGTGGAGGCCGTAGCAGCGGACGGCTTCACGATCGCCGCCGACATCTGGGAAGACACCCGCATCGCCCGCCTCGGCCTCCGCTGGCAAGCCATCGGCACCCTGGGCGATCCGGAAGAAACGTGGGACGTGTGAGGCCCTGCCTCTGACCAGCAGCGAACAAGCCTAAGCCGCCGTTCATCTCCGTTAACGAAACGTAAGCCGGGCGCGCGCCTGCCCGTGGGATGGCGCTGTGACCTTCGAGCGACGCACTTTATCTCAGCAAAGTCAGTGCTGGCTGCGATCAAGGCGCCCCACTGCAAAGTGCCAGCCCGCCGGGACGGGCAGGCGCTCGCCCGGCGCCTTCGGCTTAATTCCGGGCGGTATGACACCCCTCACGACCCACTGTGCCAAACCGTCATGCTCCGGCTCGACCGGAGCATCTCCACGCCCGAAGATAGCGCCACACGTCACCCCAGCGGATAGAACGCCTCGTAGATCGGACCCAGCGTCTCTTCCTTGAACAGCGAGCTTACGCTCGTCCCGTTCGAGATGTTGAGGATCGCCTGCGCGAACATCGGCCCGATCGGCACCACGCGGATATTCGCGGCCTCCCGCACCGGCGCCGGCTGCTCGATCGAGTCCGTCACCACCAGTGACTTGAGCACCGACGACCCGATCCGGCCCACCGCGGGCCCCGACAGCACCCCGTGGGAGATATAGGCGTGCACCTCCTTCGCGCCGCCTTCCTTCTGCAACAGCTCCGCCGCCTTGCAGAGCGTGCCGGCCGTGTCGCAGATGTCGTCGACGATGATACAGGTCCGGTCCTTCACGTCCCCGATGATCATCATCTCCTCGATCTCGCCGGGCTTGGAGCGGCGTTTGTCCACGATGGCGAGGCCCGCCCCGATCCGCTTGGCAAGTTCCCGCGCCCGCGCCACGCCGCCCACATCCGGGGAGACCACCGTCACCTCGCCGAGATCCGGGAAGTTCGCCTTGATGTCGAGCGCGAAGACCGGCGCGGCATAGAGGTTGTCCACCGGAATGTCGAAGAAGCCCTGGATCTGCCCCGCATGCAGGTCCATCGTCAGTACCCGGTCGACGCCCGCCTGGTGGATCAGGTTCGCCACCAGCTTGGCCGAGATCGGCGTGCGCGCCGCCGTCCGCCGGTCCTGCCGCGCATAGCCGAAATACGGCATCACCGCCGTCACCCGCTGGGCCGAGGAGCGGCGCAGCGCGTCCGCCATGATGAGCAGCTCCATCAGGTTGTCGTTCGCCGGGTTCGACGTCGACTGGATGATGAACATGTCCTCGTCGCGGACATTATCGAAGACCTCGACGAAGATCTCCTTGTCGTTGAACCGTTCCACCCGCGCATTGGCGAGCGTCACCGGCGCGCCGCGATAGACGCTCATGCGGCGGGCCACAATTTCGGCCAGGGTCCGGTTGGCATTGCCGGAGATCAGTTTGAGGTTGATGTCGGCTTTCATGGGAGCGGTCCTCTTGGGCGGCATGGCGGGTCCTCGACCGGGCGGCTGTTGCGCCGCGCAATAGCACTGTGCGACACCACTGCAAAGCCTATGTGGCCAGACAATGACACCAAGGACAGGGAGGCCTTCGCCGTGGCCGTGATCGACTACTACCTTTTCCCCCTTTCGCCCTTCACCTACCTCGCCGGACTGCGGCTGGAGGAGGTCGCCGCGCGCCACAACGCGAAGATCAACTACAAGCCCTTCGATCTGATGCGCGTCTTTGCCGCGCACGGCACGCCACCGGTGCCCAAGCGCCACGAGTCGCGCCAGGCCTACCGCCTGCAGGAGCTTGCGCGGATCGCCAAGATGAACGGCATGCCCATCAACCCCCGCCCCGCCCACTGGCCCACCGACCCGAAACCGGCTGTGGCCGCCGTGATCTACGCGCAGGAGTTCTCCCACGAGCATCCCGGCGGCGATGTCGGCAAGCTCAGCTTCAATCTGCTCAAGGCCTGCTGGGCGGAGGAGAAGGACATCTCCCACGAAAGCGTCGTGGAGAAGTGCCTGGAGGATGCGGGTTTTGACGGCGGCATCGCGCAGCGCGATCTGCAGAGCGCCTTCGACATCTTCGAGCGGAACACGGATGAGGCGCTGGCTTCCAACGTCTTCGGCGCGCCCACCTATATCGTGGATCACGAGGTCTACTGGGGCCAGGACCGCCTCGCCTATCTCGATGCGCACCTGACGCGGGGCGAGGCGTGAGGGCACTGCTCCCGCTGCTCGCCGTAGCCGCCTGCGGCCCGGTTCAGGGAGGTTTCGAGAGCGGCGTCGCGTTCCTCTCCCCGGGCATGAGCGCGTCGGACGTGACCGCGGTGCTGGGCGAGGCGGCCCCGCAGGTCGCGCGCGGCACCGACCCGGCGGTCGAATGCCGCTCCTATCGCTACGACGTGGGCTCCGGCGCCCACGCCCACTACGCCCATGTGATCTTCCGCGACGGGCAGGTGGTGGAGGCGAGCGACGACCACCACGACCTCTGCGAGCTCGACGCATGACGATGCTCGGTCGGATCGAGACGGCGGTGCTGCGTCAGGGCGAGCGCGGCCCCCGCGTCCTCTTCTCCCACTGCTCCCTCGCCCATTCGGGGGGATGGAAGCCACTGCTTGCGGAGCTCGGTGAGGTCCGGGCCGAGGCGCTGGACCTGCCCGGTCACGGCGGCACGCAGGCAGACCCCAACCGCAGCCCGCAACGCCAGGCCGCCGACGCCGTGCTCGACCTGCTCGGGGACGGCCCCGCGCACCTCGTCGGCCACTCCTTCGGCGGTCGCGTCATGCTGCGCTCCGCCCTCGACCGGCCAGAGGCTGTGGCGAGCCTCACGCTGATCGAGCCCATGATGTTCCATCTGCTCGAGACCGCGAGCGACCCGCTCTACGCCGTCGAGGTCGCGGCCTCGCAGACCTATGCCGGCGCGCTCGAGGGTGGTGACAACGCCGAAGCCGCCCGCCTCTTCACCGCGCTCTGGGGCAACGGCGCGAAGTGGGAGGACACGCCCGAGCGCCAGCGCCGCTATGCCGAGCGCCTGATGCCCTTCATCACTGCCTCCGCCGAGGATGTGATGCGCCACCCGCCCCACCAGATCACGCTCGACGACATCGCGGGCCTGCCGATGCCGGTCACCCTGATCGCGGGCGCCGCCACCCGCCCCTCCGCCATCGCGATCTGCCGCCTGATCGGTGAGCGCATCGGCGTCGAGCCATACCTGGTCGACGGCGCCGGCCATATGGTCCCGATTACCCACGCGGCGGAGGTCGCGGAGATCCTAAAGGGTTTTCTGGCCGCCTGACGTCATCCTCCGACCTGATCCGAGGATCTCTTTCCTCCGGAGATGGCCGGGTCAAGCCCAACCATGACAACCCTTTAAACCGTCCCGGCCAAAGCGCCGGGACCTTTCAGCAACCGAAGCGCTCCGCAACCAAAGGCCCCGGATCAGGTCCGGGGCGGTACCGCCTCGAAGTACCCTCCTACCGAAACCGCCCGTTCACCCCAGGCGCAGCCTCAAGCCGCCCGCACCGTCGCGACCGCGCCCAGCAGCGCATCGATTTCGGCATCTTCCGTCGCCCAGTTGCAGACCATGCGGCAGCCCAGCATCTCGCCTGGATCGCCGTCCACCGGCGCGTCCGGCCACAGGTAGTATGACGCCCCCGCCGCCATCAGCTCCGCATGCAGCCTGCGCGGCATCCGGGCAAAGATCTGGTTGCCGTCCACCTGCTCCGTGATCTCCACCCCCGCCGCGCGCAGCCCCTCGGCCAGTCGTGCCGCGGCTGCATTCGCTGCCCGCGCATTCGCAAGCCACAGGTCGTCATCTAGATACGCCGTCACCTGCGCCGCCAGGTACCGATGCTTCGACACCAGATGCCCCGCCCGCTTCCTCCGGAACTCCAGCTCCTCCTGCAAGCCGCCGTCCCGCAGGATCACCGCCTCGACCCCCGGCAGGCCGTTCTTTGTGCCGCCGAAGCAAAGCGCATCGAGCCCCGCCGCGAACATCTCCGCCGCCGAGCAGCCTACGGCTGCCACCCCGTTCGAAAACCGCGCCCCGTCCATGTGAAGCGCCAGTCCCGCACCATGCGCGACCTCGGCAAGCGCCCCGACCTCGTCCGGCGTCCACGCCCGCCCCATCTCGCTGAGGTTGGAGATCGTGACGGCGGCGAGCTTGCCGTAATGCACGCCGTGAGGCGCCGCCGCGATGGCTGCGCGCAGGTCATCGGGCGTGATCTTGCCCCCGCGGCTCGGCACCAGCACCAGCTTGCCCCCGCCGATGAAGGCCTCGGGCGCGCCGCATTCGTCCCACTCCACATGCGCCACGTCGGGGCACAGGGTCCGGCCCCAGGGCGGGCACAGGCACGCGAGCGCCAGCGCGTTCGCAGCCGTGCCCACGCTCACCAGCGCTACCGCCGCGTCCGGTACTCCGAAGAGCTCTTGCAGCCGTCCCACGACCTCCTGCGTCAGCGGATCGGCGCCGTAGGGCGCGGCCACGCCGCGGTCCGCCTCCGCCATCGCGGCCCAGACCGCGGGATGCGCGGGGCCTGCATTGTCGGATGCGAAGTTCATGGAGCCTCCGTCACATGATCGAACCAGTCGTCTTCGTCGACCTCGTATTCCGGGGTCACGCGCCCGCCCATGGAATGCCCGGCCTCCGCCACGCTCTCTGCCCGTCCGGTGAGCAGCGGGTGCCAGTCGGGTAGGGTGCGGCCCTCCGACAAGCGGCGATAAGCGCAGGTCTCGGGCATCCAGTGCGCGATCTCGGGCAGCGTCTCCGGCGTCAGAACCACGCAGCCGGGCACGAGCATCTTCCTCATCGCGTAGTTCCCGCAGCGGCAGGTCGACGGATCGAAGAGGCGGCAGGAGATCGAGGTCCATTCGATCTCACCCGTCTCTTCATCCTCCAACTTCAAGAGGCAGCACTTCCCGCAGCCATCGCACAGCGCCTCCCATTCCGGCTTGGTCAACCGGTCGAGGGGCAGGGTCCAGAAGTCGGGGCGCAGGGTCATCCGCCTGCCATATCAGCGCCTTCGCACCCGGACAATGCGACGTCGGCCCGGCCTTTTGAACCAAAGCTGATGTACCTCTCGCGACACAACCAGAGGTTGCATCGCCCAGTTGCCTTGCCTGAGCCGCGCGCGGCCCACTTATCCGAAGCGCCGACCACGCGTCGGCTGTTGCCACAAGACTAAAAGGGGGCAAAATCATGAGGGTAATCGCAGCACTGTGCGCAGCGACGGTTCTGGTTCCGGGGGCGGTCCAGGCCAATCAGTACCTCAACTCGACCTACATCGGAGGTGGGTTCACCACGGTCGATCGGGACGGACCGGAATTCGATGGCATCCGCATCGACGGCCGGTTCGTGCTCGATCCGCAGAACAGCATCTTCGGTGATGTCAGCTTCACCGAGGACGACAACATCCCGGGCGTCGATGTCGAGCTGACCTTCGGCAGCGTGGGCTACCGCTACGTGTTCGCGCGCGGCGCGTCTTTCGTGGTCGGCGCGACGGGTGCCTTGACCTTCGTCGACGTGGACGCGGGCTTCATTGAGGACGACGACTCCGATGTGGAGATCGGCGTCGACGGTGAGCTGGCGCTCGGCGCATCCGGCGTGCTGTCGGGCGGGCTGGCCTACGCGATCGATCAGGAGGAGGTCGTGACCACCATCGGCTACACCCAGTACATCACGCCGCAACTGGGGATCTCCGGCGAGGCCGAGTTCATCGACGATTCCGATCAGCTGACGATCGGCGCGGTTTACCGCTTCTGAGCCATCGGCGGGTCCGGGATCGCCCCGGACCCGCCTTTCGTATCGGGCACAATCGCGCTCTTGCCGCAGGGACGGCGCCCCGCCTCTATGGCGGCATGACCCACGATCCGCCCCTCGGCGCGCCGGTCCCCGGCTGGACGCCGCCGCCCCGACCCGCCTGCACGCCCTTGACCGGCCGCTACTGCACCCTCGCGCCGCTCGATCCGATGCGTGATGCGGCGGACCTGTGGCAGGCGTTCTCCACCGACGACCGCATGTGGTCCTATCTCACCGTCGGGCCCTTTGCGTCGGAGGACGAGCTGCGCGCCTATCTCGAACAGATCGCGCCGGGCGAAGACCCCCTCTTCTTCACCATCCGGGTCGAGGGGCGCGCACTGGGCTTCGCCAGCTACCTGCGGATCAACCCGGAGGCTGGCAGCATCGAGATCGGCCATATTACGTTGTCCCCCGCGCTCCAGCGCACGCGGGCGACGACGGAGATGCAATGGCTGATGATGCGCGAGGCCTTCCGCCTCGGCTATCGCCGCTACGAGTGGAAGTGCAACGCCCTGAACGCCCCGTCGAGGCGGGCGGCGGAGCGGCTCGGCTTCACCTATGAAGGCACCCACCGACAGGCGCTGGTGACGAAGGGCCGAAACCGCGACACGGCGTGGTTCTCGGTGCTCAATAGCGAGTGGCCGGTGTTGGAGCAGGCGTTCGAGGCCTGGCTGGCACCGGAAAACTTCGACGCGGAGGGGCGACAGAAGCAGCGACTGGAAGAGCTGCGGTAGGAAACCGCCCCATCAAGCAGTTCATCCCTTGGTGATCTTGCGCGTCCCTTCCAACGCCCCGCCCAGGTGACAGGCCGGGCAGCGCCCGCTCCTCCCCACGGGAGGGCGCTTTTCCGACGGCTCAAGCAGTGGAGCCGTCAGCTTCTTTTCGAAGGCAGTGCATAACGGAGCCGATGCAAGGCGCCAACCCAGGGCCGGGCGCTGCCCTCGTTTCTCCGCTCAAGCCTGAGAAACAGACGTCATCCTCGGGCTCGACCCGAGGATCTCCCCGATCAGACAGACAGCCGGATCAGGCCCGACCACAACGCCCGGACCTCACAACCCGTGCAGATGCGCCAGCGGCCCCGACAGCGCCTCATGCACCATCTCGTCGGAGAACTGGCCTTGCACATGCGGCAACATGCCCGAAGCCAGCACCTTGCCGAGCTCCACGCCCCACTGGTCGAAGCTGTTCACGCCCCAGAACACGCCCTCGGTGAAACACCGTGCCTCCGCCAGCGCAATGATCCGGCCCATCGTGCGGGGCGTCAGCTCCCGATACATCAGAAGCGTCGAGGGCCGGTTCCCCGGGAAGGTCCGGTGGGGCGCAAGCTCCGCCGCCTTCGCCTCGTCCATCCCCTCCTCGAGCATCAGCCGCTTCGCCTCCGCCTCGGACCGGCCGAAGGCGAGGGCCTGCGATTGTGCCAGGCAGTTGGAGATCAGGATGTCCTGCAGGTGATCGAGCCCCTCGGCTACGGGCTCCGCCGCCACCATGAACTCCACCGGCTGCGGCGTCGTGGTCTGGTGGAGCATCTGGAAATAGGCGTGCTGCGCGTTGGTCCCGGCGGAGCCCCAGACCACCGGCGAGGTCGCCGTCGCCACATCGTCGCCCGCCAGCGTCACGCGCTTGCCGTTGCTCTCCATATCGAGCTGTTGGAGGTATTGCGGCAGCGTCGACAGCCGCTGATCATAGGGCACCACCACGCGGCTCGGATAGCCGCAGGCGTTGCGGTGCCAGACGCCGACGCAAGCCATCAGGACCGGCAGGTTCTCCGCCATCGGCGCCTCGCGAAAATGCGTGTCCGCGTCGTGGGCTCCGGCGAGGAACTCCCCGAACCGCTCCGGCCCCAGTCCGATCATCAGCGGCAGGCCGATCGGCGACCAGACGGAGAAGCGGCCGCCCACCCAGTCGGCAAAGCCGAAGCAGCGCTCGGGCGGGATGCCGAACTGCTCCGCCGCCTTCTCCGGCTTGGTGGTGAGTGCCGCGAAGTGGCGCGCGGGCTCTGCGACCTCCTCCTTCATCCGGGCGAGCGCGACCTTCGCCGTCTCCATCGTCTCGATGGTCGAGAACGACTTGGAGGCAATGATGAAGAGCGTCCGCGTAAGGTCACATTGGGCAAACACCCGGACCAGCGCCGCCCCATCCACGTTCGACACGAAATGCATCCGCGGCCCGTCGGCGAGGTGCCCCAGCGCCTCAGCCACCAGCACGGGGCCCAGATCCGAGCCTCCGATCCCGATGTTCACCACATCGGTGAACGCACCTGCCTCCGCCACATACGCGCCTGAACGGACCTCCTCGGCAAAGGCGAAGCACGCGCGACGGCTCGCCAGCACCTGGCCCGCGATATCCTCGCCATCGACGGCAAGCTGCGCCCCCTCCGGCAGCCGCAGCGCGGTGTGGAGCACCCGGCGATCCTCGGTCACGTTGATCTTCGCCCCGTCGAACATCGCGTCGCGCTTGGCCGCGAAATCCGCCGTCTCCAGCCGGGCGAACAGCGCATCGCGCGCCGCCTCCGTCATCTGCGTGCGGGAGAAGTCGTAGAGCATGTCCTCCCACACCGCCGAGAATCCGGCGAAGCGGTGGTCGTCGTAGAGCTCCGCGATCAACCGGCCCGTTTCGGCCTGCAGCTTGTCCCAGCCCATGGCTCACTCCGTGATGTCGATGTCGAGACCGATGTCCAGCGTACCCGCCGACATCGTGATCTTCGAGGTGGAGATGTAGTTGACGCCCGTCTCCGCGATCGCCCGCGCGGTGTCGATGTCGACGCCGCCCGATGCCTCCAGCACTGCGCCGGTGTTCATCGCGACGGCCTTGCGCAGGTCGTCGAGGCTCATGTTGTCGAGCAGCACGATGCGGGCTCCCGCGCCCAGCGCTTCGGAGAACTGGTCGAGATTGTCGACCTCGATCTCCACGCCGACGAGATGCCCCACATAGGCGTAAGCGTGCTCCAGCGCCTCGCGCACGCCGCCGCAGACCGCGATATGGTTGTCCTTGATGAGCACCGCATCGTCGAGCCCGTACCGGTGCGAGGCTCCGCCGCCGCAGCGCACCGCATACTTCTCGAACGCCCGCAGGCCCGGCGTCGTCTTGCGCGTGCAGGTGATCCGCGCGTCGGTCCCTTCGACCTCCGCCACGAAGCGGGCGGTGTGCGTCGCGATGCCGGAGAGGTGCATCAGGTAGTTCAGCGCCACCCGCTCCGCGCTCATCACCGCGCGCGCCGGCCCCTCGATCACGGCGAGGTCCTGACCCGCCTTCACCTTGGCGCCGTCCTCGACCAGCGCCTCGTAGGTGCAGCCCGCATCCATCGCCGCGAAGGCCGCGCGGGCGAGCGTCTGGCCCGCGATCGTGCCGGCCTCCCGCGCATTGATGACGGCCCGTGCGTGCATGTGCGGCGCGATGGTGGCGAGCGAGGTCAGGTCGCCCGCCTGGCCCATATCCTCCAGCAGTGCGGCCTCCACGGCGTGGCTCACCAGGGGCGGCGGCAGGACGGGGATGTAGGGCTTGCGCATCGGTGGACCTCGTGCTTCGTGGCGGGAAAAGGAGACGCCGGATGCACCCCCGATACAGCGATGTTCATGCCGCAATCCTGTCCTTGTGTGAAGGGGAGGATGACGCCGTCGCCCTGATGGCGACCGTCGCCGGAGAGCTGCACCACGCCTTCGATCACTTCGACTGGACAGGGTTTTACAGGGTCGTCGGGCCCGAGCTTCTGAAGATCGGACCCTACCAGGGCGGCCACGGGTGCCTCGTCATCCCCTTCGCCCGCGGCGTCTGCGGGGCCGCGGCGCGGGAGGAGCGGACCCAGCTCGTGCCCGACGTCGACGCCTTCCCCGGCCACATCGCCTGCGCCAGCTCCACCCGGTCGGAGATCGTGGTGCCGGTCTTCTCCAAATCCGGCCTGATCGCCGTGCTCGACGTCGACAGCGACACGCCGGACGCCTTCGACACCGACGATCAGGAAGCGCTGGAGCGCATCGTCGCCGACGTTTTCGGTCGCCTCAATTGAGACCATCCCGGCCGCAGCGCCGGGACCGCCTGCTCCACGTACCGCGGTCATCCTCGGGCCCGACCCGAGGATCTCCCGACACGGGAAGGTGCCCGGATCGGGCCCAGATTATAACAACCCCAACCGTCCCGGCCGCAGAGCCGGGACCGCTCCGCAACGGCGCGCCGGGTTCCCAAAGGCCCCGGATCCAGTCCGGGGCGGTGTGGCGTCGTATCCAACCGTTCCCGCCTCCCCGCTCGCGCCCTACATCTCCCGACGTGCCCGATGACGGAGAACCGCCATGACCCGATCTCTCCTCGCCGGAGCCCTCGCCCTTCTCCTCCCCACCACCCTCGGCGCCCAATCCGAAGCGCAACTGCCGGACGCGGCAGCACTTGACGCCGCCCTCACCGCCTTCGACGTGCCCGGCGTCGCGATGGCGAGCCTCGCGTCCTGCGCCATGGACGAGGTGGTCGTCGCCGGCACTGCGGACCTGAGCACCAGCACACCGGTACGCCCCGACACGGCCTTCGAAGCCGCTTCCCTCTCCAAACCCGTCTTCGCCTATCTCGTGCTGAAGCTGGCCGACGAGGGCATCATCGACCTCGATGCGCCGCTGGCCGCAACCTTCTACTACCCGCGGATCCCGGATACGGACGCCTACGCCCGGATCACCCCGCGTATGATCCTCACCCATCGCACCGGCCTGCCGAACTGGGTGGACGAAGGGACCGATTTCCACGCGGGCACCGCGCCGATCCCGTTCGAGGCGGAGCCAGGCGTGGCCTTCACCTATTCCGGCGAGGGGTTCCAGCTCCTCCAAGCCTTTGTCGAGCATCAGACCGGCCGGACGCTGCAGCAGCTCTTCCGCGACCGGCTCGGGACGGTCATGCCCAACTCCACCTTCGCGCTGCCGCTGCCCGAGACGGTGACGCCGTCCCGCGGTTACCGCGACGCGCAGGACGAGGGCCGGGGGCTCACCAATCTTAAGACCCGCGGCATGGCAGCCAGCTCGCTGGTCACCACCGCGGGCGACTATGCCCGGTTCCTGTCCCATGTCTGTCGCGGCGAGGGTCTGACCCCCGCCACCCAGACCGACATGCTCACCCCCCAGTCCCCCGCATCCGGCGAGGCGCCGTTTCCGACCTCCTGGGGGCTCGGCTGGATGATCGGGGATCTCGGTGGACTGACCCTCGTCGGACATGGCGGGAACAACGATGAGTACCGCGCCTTCGCCGGCTACATGCGGGAGACGGGCGACGGCATCGTGATCCTGACCAACGGCGCGAACGGTCAGGCCCTGATCGAGGTGCTGCTCCTACCCCCGGCGCAGTGAGCGGCCCCCGCTTGGCCGGGCAGCAGCTCGACGCACAGCGTCAACCTTTCGCGCCCCGGCACCACACCGGTGCACGGATGTCATACGCAAACCATACGCATGTCATACCGCCCCATCCGGCGTTAATACTTTGGTGTGTCGCAAAAGAGTTTCACCGCGGGCGCCTCTCAAGAATTTTTCTTGCGCAACGAAATTCCAGCCCTATACCATTTCGCATGTGCAGCAAAGGAGCACGCGCCATGCTCGACACCGGTCACAACCTGCCCAAGGGCACCATCGTCATCGAGGAACTAGAGGTCGGCATGTCCCGTTCGGTCGGCAAGACCATCGGGATGGAGGAGATCGAAGCCTTCGCCGAGCTCTCCACCGACCACAACCCGGTCCACCTCGACGAGGACTATGCACAGGACACGATCTTCGGCGGCCGCATCGCCCATGGCATGCTCACCGCGGGCCTGATCTCCGCCGTCATCGGTGAGCAGTTGCCGGGCCACGGCACCGTCTATCTGGGCCAGAGCCTCAAGTTCCTGGCGCCTGTCCGCCCCGGCGATCATGTCGAGGCGACGGTGACGGTCGCCTCCATCGACTATGCCAAGCGCCGGGTCACGCTTGATTGCAAGGCGTGCGTGGGCGATACGGTCGTTCTGAAGGGCGAGGCACTGGTGCTCGCGCCCTCCGCCAAGTTCGACTGACGAGGGCCGGCCCCGGCCCCGCCGGGGAGGTCCATGCAGGTCCATCGCTCTCTCAGCGTTCCCGCCGACGCGCGCGGTGCCTCGGTTGCCATGGGCAATTTCGACGGGTTGCACCGGGGCCACCAGTCGGTCATCAACCTCGCCCGGCGGGCCAACATGCCGCTGGGCGTCGTCACCTTCGAGCCGCATCCGCGCGAGGTCTTCGCCCCCGACGCACCGCCCTTTCGCCTGATGAACGCCACCGCCCGCGCCAGCCGGTTGGAGAAGCTGGGCGTCGATCACCTCTACGAGATCCCATTCGATAGGCAGCTCGCGAGCCTCACGCCGAAACAGTTCATCGCGGACGTGCTGAGCGACGGCCTCGGCATCGCGCATCTCGTCGTCGGTGCCGATTTCAAGTTCGGCAAGGGCCGCGCGGGGGATGTGGAGACGCTCGCCGGCGGCCCCTTCGAGCTCACCGTAGCGCCGCTCCTAACCCGCGACGAGCGCGCCGTCTCTTCCACCGCGATCCGCACTGCGCTGTCCGAAGGACGGCCTCGCGATGCTGCTGAGATGCTCGGCCACTGGCACCGGATCGAGGGCGTGGTGGAGCACGGCTTCAAGCGCGGGCGGGAGATGGGCTTTCCCACCGCCAACATCTCCATGGCCGGGCTGCACCTGCCAGCGTTCGGCATCTATGCCTGCCGCGCCGACGTGCGGACCGGACCACACAGGGGCACCTATGACGCCGTCGCCTCCCTCGGCTCCCGCCCCACCTTCGGGGACCATCCGCCCAATCTGGAGGTCATGCTCCTCGACTTCTCCGGCGACCTCTACGGGGCGGAGATGTCGGTCGCGCTGATGGACTTCCAGCGGCCGGAGCTGAAGTACGAGGGGATGGAGGCGCTGATCGTCCAGATGCACAAGGACGTGGAGGAGACGCGGCGCATCCTCGCCACGCTCTGAATGCGCTCGCTCGCCTTCAACATCTGGTTCTACGGGATGATGGCCGTTCTGGCGGTCATCGCCTGGCTCAGCACCTTCGCGACGCGCACCGGGATCGTCCGGCGGCTGGTGGCGGTGTGGAGCCGTGCGGCGCTCTGGGGCGTCCGGGTGATCCTGCGCGGACGGGTCGAGATCCGCGGGCTCGAGCATCTGCCGCCCGAGGGCCCGAAGCTGATCGTCTCGAAGCACCAGTCGGAGCTCGATGTGGTCGTGGCCCTGCGCCTCTTCCCGGAGTTCACCGCCGTCGCGATGAAGGAGCTGGAGCGCTATCCGTTCTTCGGCCGCATCCTCGCCGCGCTGGACCTCGTGCTGGTGCGGATGGAGGGGCAGCGCGACCAGCGCACGAAGGCGACGATCGAGGGCGCGCTGGCGGCGGCCGAAGCGGGCCGGCCGATGCTGATCTACCCCGAGGGCATCCTGATGAACCTCGGCGCGAAGGAGCGCTACCGCAACGGCGCCTGGCACATCTACAACGCGCTGGGCTGTGAAGCCTATCCGGTGGCCATGAGCCTCGGCACGATCTGGCCGCGGCGCGACTGGCGCAAGAACCCGGGCCAGACCGGCGCCTACGAGATTCTGCCGCCGATCCCGCCCGGCCTCGACCAGCCGACATTCATGGCGCGACTGGAAGAGGCGATCGAGACGCGGACCATGGAGCTGATCCGCGAGCACGCGATGGGTGAGATGCTGGAACAGGCCGAGCGGCGGTACCGCGAAGGGGTAGGGCAAGAGCCATAAGCACAACCGTCCCGGACCCGATCCGGGACCGCTTTGCGCGTGGTCGCCCAGTGGCGAAAGGCCCCGGATCAAGTCCGGGGCGGTATCAAATCGAAGCACCCTCCTGCCCGGCGGCACCGCCGGACAGCGCCCGACCCTCCCCACGGGAGGGCGCTTTTGCAACGGCTCAATGATCGGCTGGGTTAGGCCGAATTGCAGCGTCCCAATCTGCTTCGGTGTCTCGCAGCGCCCACCCAGGGTCGGGCGCTGCCCTCCATGCAAAGGATCACGCCACCTCCGGCACGATCAGCTCCGCCAGCAGCCGGTTCAACGTCCCGCCATAGCCCGCCGAGCGTGCGGGCCGCGTGGGATCGGACGTGATCACCACCGTCAGCTCCAGCTCCGGCACCACGTAGACCATCTGCCCGCCATAGCCGCGGGCGTAGTTCACGCGGAAGCCGCTGGTCTCGGCGAGGAACCAGCCGTAGCCGTAGTTGTGCCGGGAGAACGGGGAGCGGGTGCGCGGCGTCCACGAGGCCTCGACCCACTCCGCGCTCAGCACGCGCGTGCCGTCGAGCGCGCCACCCTGCCGATACATCTCGCCGAAGCGCACCAGGTCGAGCGGTGCCACCGCCATCTCGTTCCCGCCGAGGTAGTAGCCTTGCGGATCGCGCGTCCACGCCGGGATCTCAACGCCCAGTGGCGCGCCGATCCAGTCGCGGGCGAGCGCAAGAAGGCTCTGGTCCGCCGCCTCCGCCAGCGCGACGCCCAAAAGGTGCGTGCTGCCGGTCGAGTAGAGGAACCGCGCGCCGGGCTCGGCCACCATCGGACGGCTTAGTGCGTAGGAAATCCAGTTGCTGCTCGCCACCCACGGCCCATAGCCGGAGCCGGAGGTCCGCTCGAGCCCGCCGCGCAGGGTCACGAGGTCGGCAAGCGTGATGTCCGGCACGCCGGGGTCGGCGGCCGCCGGGATCAGGCGGGGCATCACCTCGCCCAGCGTGGTGTCCACCTCCACGATCTCGCGGTCCACGGCCGCGCCGAGCACGGACGAGACGATAGTCTTCGACACCGACTTCACGTTCACCGGCCGATCCGGCCCGGGCCCGCGAAATGCCTCGGCCCGCACGATCTCCCCGCCCTGCGCGATCACGAGGCAGCGAAGCTGGTCGAGCTCCTGCGCCCGGTCGAGGGCGGCGGCGAAGCGCGTGCTCTCCTGCGCCACCACCGGGCGCAGTGCGAGGCCCGCGGCTCCGGTCGCGAGCAATGTGCGGCGTGTCATTCTGGTCATGCGGTACTCCCCCTCCGGCCGGCCACACCGCCACATAGGCAGGCCGACGCCTCCTCCCAAGTAAAAAGACCCGGAGCCGAAGCTCCGGGTGCAGTTGAATGAGCCGACTTCTGGCCCACTCCGGGGAAATCCGGCTCCGGCGGCGGGAGGATGCCGCCGGAACCCTGCCGAGGGATCAACCCTTGGCGAACTCGGGATAGGCCTCCATGCCGAGCTCGGTGGAGTCGAGGCCGTTGACCTCCTCCTCCTCGCCGACCCGGATGCCCATGGTGGCCTTCAGGATGAGCCAGACGACGAGGCTCACGATGAAGACGAAGGCGCCGATCGAGACGATGCCCACGATCTGCGGCACCCAGCCACCGGTGTAGAAGGCGACGGCCAGCGTGCCCCAGACACCTGCAATCAGGTGGACCGGGATCGCGCCGACGACGTCGTCGATCTTGAACTTGTCGAGCATCGGAACGGTGAAGACCACGATCACGCCGCCCACGGCACCGGTCAGCAGCGCGCCGAAGAGCGACGGGGCCAGCGGCTCGGCCGTGATGGACACGAGGCCCGCCAGCGCGCCGTTCAGCACCATGGTGAGGTCCACCTTGCCGTAGACGACCTGCGTCAGGATCAGCGCGGCAACTGCGCCGGCGGCTGCAGCCATGTTGGTGTTGGCGAAGATGCGGGACACGTCGGTCACGTCACCCACGGTGCCCATGGCAAGCTGCGAGCCGCCGTTGAAGCCGAACCAGCCGAGCCACAGGATGAACGTACCCAGCGTGGCGAGCGGCATGTTGGAGCCGAGGATCGGGTTCACCTTGCCGTCCGCGCCGTACTTGCCGATCCGCGGGCCGAGCACGATGGCACCGGCCAATGCCGCGAAGCCGCCTGCCGCGTGCACCAGCGTGGAGCCTGCGAAGTCGGAGAAGCCGAACTCGGACAGCCAGCCACCGCCCCACTGCCAGGACGCCTCGATCGGGTAGATGAAGCCCGTGAGCACGACGACGAAGATCAGGAACGGCCACAGCTTGATGCGCTCGGCCAGGGTGCCCGACACGATCGACGCGGTGGTTGCGCAGAACATCAGCTGGAAGAAGAAGTCCGACCCGACGGAGGCATAGTCGAGCGATGCATCAGCGGCGGCGAGGCCCACCGGCTCCAACGAGGTGATGGAGAAGAACGGACCCATCCAGCCTGCGATCCACCAGCCATCGCCGGGATACATCAGGTTGAAGCCAACCAACCAGTACATGATCGCGGCGATACCGAAGAGCGAGATGTTCTTGGTGAGCTGCATCGTCACGTTCTTGGAGCGGACGAGGCCCGCCTCCAGCATTGCGAAGCCCGCGGCCATCCAGAACACGAGGAAGCCACCCATCAGGAAGAGCAGCGTGGTGAAGATATACGGGCTCGGATCGGCCGCAGCGTCGGGGGCCGCGGCGGCATCCTGGGCCAAGGCGGGCATGGCGGCGAGCAGCGTCAGCGCGCCAGCACCCGTCACTTTGAGAAGCTTGTTCATTGTCAGACTATCCCTGATTTCGTTTTCGTTAGAGCGCGTCGACGCCGGTTTCACCGGTGCGCACCCGCACCGCCTGCTCGACATCGACCACGAAGATCTTCCCGTCGCCGATCTTGCCGGTCTTGGCCGTGGTCGAGAGCGTCTCGACCGCCTTCTCGACGACGGCGTCGTCCACGACCATCTCCAGCTTCACCTTCGGCACGAAGTTCACGACGTACTCGGCGCCGCGATAGATCTCCGTGTGGCCGGCCTGCCGGCCGTATCCCTTGACCTCCGAGACCATGAGACCCTGCACGCCGACGGTGGTGAGCGCCTCGCGCACCTCCTCCAGCTTGAAGGGCTTGATGACGGCGATGATGAGTTTCATTCGGGTCCCTCGTTTCGCGTGTGGTTATCTGGGCTGGATATGCAATTTTCGTGCCAACATCCGAGGCAGATGCCTATGGCCCTGTTTCGCAAGGAGAGTTGAACGCATTTTTCGAAGCACCGCAGACCCCGACCGCCGTTCTGCACAAAAAAGCGCCAGCGATAACCTGCCGATCAAATTTTGCGCAAAGTGAGTCTTCACATCACGAGCGCGTCGCGGCCCTTCGCATTGGCCGCCGGAGACCGTAGATTGGGAACCGACAAGACCCGCAAGAGGTTTCGAGCAGATGAGTGACAAGCGGAAGCGTACACGCCGCGCCCCCCGCCGCCGTTTCCCCGCCCGCATGGCGCGGTGGCTGGCGCGGGCGACGCTGTGGCTGGGCATCAGGGTCGGTGGAGTGACGGTTGCGGTCGTAGGTGCAGCGACCGTGTTCTACCTCATGCAACTGCCCGAGGCGGACGAGCTGTTGGACGGGCGCGAGCGCGGCTCGGTCACGATGCTCGATCGCAACGGCGACGTCTTCGCCTGGCGGGGCGAGCAGGGCGGCGTGGTCTCCGCCGCAGACATGAGCCTGCATCTGCGCAACGCCGTCGTCGCCACCGAGGACAAGCGGTTCTGGAATCACTACGGCATCAGCCCCCGCGGTATCGCAGGCGCCATCCGCATTAACCTGCGTGAGGGGCGCTCGGCACTGTCGGGCCATGGCGGCTCCACCATCACGCAGCAGGTCGCGAAGCTTGTCTTCCTGCAGGATGAGAGCACCTGGATGCGCAAGCTCAAGGAAGTGCCTTACGCCTTCGCCATGGAGCTCGCCTACACCAAGGAAGAGATCCTCTCGATCTACATGAACCGTGCCTATCTGGGCGCGTCCGCCAACGGGTTCGAGGCTGCCGCGCAGCGCTATTTCGCCATCAGCGCGCGGGAGGTCGACATCCCGCAATCGGCGATGCTGGCCGGGCTCCTGACCGCGCCCAGCCGCTTCGCGCCGACCCGGGATTTGTCCCGCGCGCAGAACCGCTCCCGCGTGATCCTGCGGCTGATGCATGAGCAGGGCTACATCTCCGACACCGAATACGTCGACGCCCGCACCAGCCCGGCCGTGCTGTCGGCAGAGGCGCAGCGCCGCTCGGGTGGCTACTTCGCCGACTGGATCATGGAGGACGGGCCGGAGTTCCTGACCTCGGAGACGAGCGAGGACATCCGCATCGCCACCACCTACGACCCGGCGTTGCAACGGGCGGCCGAACAGGGCCTGACCGGCGTGTTCGAGGAGCTGGTGCGCGAGGGCTCGCAGGCGCAGGCCGCCGTTGTCGTACTCAGCCGCGACGGTGCGGTGCGCGCCATGGTCGGCGGCCGCGCGATCGGCGGGGCAGGGACGTTCAACCGTGCGACGCAGGCGCTGCGCCAGCCCGGCTCCGCCTTCAAACCCTTCGTCTATGCGGCGGGGCTGGAGGGGGGCATGAACCCGACCGACTATCTCGTTGATCGGCCGATCACGCTGAACATCCCCGGCTCCGGCCCGTGGACCCCGCAGAACTACACGCGCACCCATATCGGCCCGGTCTCGATGCACGAGGCCTTCGCCCGTTCCATCAACACCACCGCCGTGCAGGTGAGTGAGGAAACGGGCCGTGGCCGCGTGATCGCCACTGCCCGCGCCCTCGGCCTCGACAGCGCGCTGCAGGACACCCCGTCGCTCGCACTGGGCGTCAGCGAGACCACGCTGCTCGACCTCACGGGCGCCTACGCGGCCTTCCTCAACCGCGGTCTGCGCGCCGAGCCCTTCGGCCTGTTGGAGGTGCGGTTGCGCGACGGCGGCGAACTGCTTCTCAACCGCGAAACGCCGGAGCCGGTGCGCGCCGTCTCCGAACGCACAGCGGGCTACATGACGTGGATGATGGGGCAGGTGACCGCCTCGCCCTATGGTACCGGCCGCCGCGCCGCGCTCGAGGATCGCCCCGTCGCGGGCAAGACCGGGACGACGCAGGCCGCCCGCGATGCCTGGTTCATCGGCTTTTCCGGCGACTATGTCACCGGCGTCTGGATGGGTTACGATGACAACACTCCGCTCACCGGCGTGACCGGCGGCGGACTTCCGGCGGAGATCTGGAAGCGCGTGATGCGCGGCGTACATCAGGGGCAGGGCGTTACCCCGCTCCCGGCCCTCGTGCCCATCGCGCCGCAGACCCCGCCTCAGGTCGCGACGGCGAATTCCGGCAACAACGGCCGCGTCGTCATCCGGCGTGAGCGGGTGGAGCAACGGACCGAGGACGCGATCCGCAACGTCGTCGAGGGCGTGCTGCGCGGCCTGTTGGGCAACTGAGTGAATGGCGTAGGAGGAATGGCGCGTGAGATCACAGGGCTTCGGATGGGCGGTCGCCGTACTGGCGGCAGCGCTTGCGGGATGCGGTTCGATGGGTGACGAGGCGCGGGCGCAGGAGGGGGCGGTGGCCACCTCCGCTCCGCCGCAACCGCGCGAACCCCATGCTGACCGTCAGGCCCGCGCGCTCGCCTTCTCCGAATGGCAGGCGGGGTTCCGCACCCGCGCGCTGGGCGAGGGGATCCGGCCCGAGATCTTCGACAGCGTCATGACCGGTGTGACGCCCTCCTCCCGCGTGCGGGAGCTTGACGGTGCGCAGCCCGAATTCGTTCGGCCCGTCTGGCAGTATCTCGACAGCGCCGTGTCCGAGACCCGCGTCGCCAACGGGCGCAGCGCCTATTCCCGCCTCCGCCCCACCCTGACGGCGATCGAGGAGCGCTATGGCACCGACGCGCAGATCGTGACGGCGGTCTGGGGGCTGGAGACGGCCTACGGCTCCGTCCGCGGCGACTTCCCGGTTGCACAATCCCTCGCGACCCTCGCCCATGACGGTCGCCGCCGTGACTGGGCGGAGCGGGAGCTGATCGGTGCCATGCGCATCGTGCAGGACGGCGACGTGCGTGCCGGCAGCCTCGTCGGCTCCTGGGCCGGAGCTATGGGCCACACGCAGTTCATGCCGACGAGCTATCACCGCTTCGCGCAGGATTTCGACGGCGACGGGCAACGCAACATCTGGTCGGAGGATCCGACCGACGCGCTCGCCTCCACCGCCCATTACCTGGCGGAGAACGGCTGGACGCCGGGCCAGCCCTGGGGGATCGAGGTGCGCCTGCCCGACAGCTTCGACTGGCTGCTGTCGGACCGGTCCCAGACCCATCCGGCCTCGTTCTGGACCCAGGCCGGGGTGACGACCTTCGACGGTGGGCAGTTGCCGGACCACGGCCCCGCGCGGCTGCTGGCGCCGGTGGGCGCCGGGGGCCCGGCCTTCCTTACCTACGAGAACTTCGAGGTCATCAAGACCTACAACAACTCCACCTCCTACGCGCTTGCCATCGGCCTGCTCGGCGACCGGATCGAGGGGCGGACTGGCGTGCGCGCTACCTGGCCTCGCGACCGCCTGCCGCTCAGCCGCAGCGACAGCCGCGAGCTGCAGGAGCGGCTGACGGCAATGGGCTACGACACGCAGGGCGCGGACGGCCGCATCGGCCCCAACACCGAGCGTGCCATCCGCCAGTTCCAGGTCGACCGCGGCCTGACCCCGGACGGCACCGCGACGGACCGCCTGCTGGCGCTGGTGCGGCAGGGCTAGGCGACGGGCTGCAACGCGTCCGCTAGCCAAGCCACAGGCGATAAGCACACGTGCCCAGCAGAGCGATGTTCGGATAGAAAGTACCGACGAAGCCGAAAGTGCGGAAATGCGGCCGGATCGCGTAGCCGATCCAGAAGCACAGGCGGAAGACGACGAACATCACCGCCAGCGCCGGGATCGCGCCGAGCTCCCCGGGCCGGGCCAGCGTCGCGAACACCAGCAGGCCCACGATCAGCAGCATCCCCTGCTCCAGCGTGTTGCGCTGGATCCGGATATGCACCGCGAGCCGGTCCGCCCGGTCGTTGCCGTCGATCACATCGGCGAACAGGGGACGGGTCCCCGCGATCGCGAGGATCATGGCCAGCAGCACCAGAACCGGCACGAGGCTCCATTGCACGCCGAAGGCGAGACGGGCGGCAAGCTCCGTCTCGACCGGTCCGGGGAAGCGCCCCGACAGCCACAGGAACAGGACGACTTGGCAGAGGACCGACGCCACGATCTGCCCGCCGATCCAGAGCTGCTGCGTCCGCAACGGCGCGGCTTCCGTCATCCCCGCCTCCATGCCGATCCCTCAGTCCGGCAGGCGGACGATGAGCTCCATCTCGATCTGAAGATCGGGAGCCGCGAGCGCAGCCACGCCGATACCGGTCACGCTCGGCTGCGCCCCCTCGAAGACGGCGAGGAGGTGGGGAATCATCTCCTCCTGTCGCTCCGGCGTCAGGTCGACCATGTAGATGCGCGCCATGATGACGTCCGTGGGTGCGGCCCCGACCGCATCCAGCGCCGCCCTGGCATTCGCCGCCACGATCTTCGTCTGCTCGACCAGGCTGTCCGGCGTCGGCTGGCCGTCCGGACGCCGGGCCACCTGGCCGGAGATGAAGGCGAGCCGCCCCGGCTCCACCGTCGTGATCTGGGAATATCCCAGCTCTGCGGCATTCGGCAGGGTTGGCGGGTTCAGGCGGGTCAACGGATGTGTCATTTCTGGCCCATTCGACTGGTGTGATCGCTACCGACGTGTAGCATGACACTACAAGTGTAGAGGTTTCACGAATGACGGCGCAAGACCGCAAGACACAGATTCTCGACGCGACGATCCTGCTGCTCGCCGAGCAGGGGCTCGACGGCGTCACGCACCGTGCGGTGGACCAGCGCGCCGGGCTGCCGCAGGGCTCCACCTCCTACTACTTCTCCAAGAAACTGCCGCTGCTCCTCGCCGCATCGGAGCATCTGGCCGGCATCCTCGAAAAGGACTGTGACGAGCTGCAGGTGGCGTTCTCCGACCTCGTCGCGAAGGAAGGGATGGACGCAGCGGTCCGCTTCGTCGCGGAGGAGCTGGTGTCCTTCACCGACACCTCGCGGCATCTCTTTCTGGCGCGGGTGGAGCTGACCCTCGCCTCCGCAAGGCGGGAGGATATGGCGGAGGTCGCCGCGCGCCTTACCTCGGCCGCCCGCCGGCCGCTCATCTTCTTCCTCGAGCTGATCTCAGATCAGAAGTCCGAGGGCGCGGTCGAGACCTGCGCGGGCCTGATCGACGGGATCAGCCTGATGTACGCAACCGGGCAGGGGCCGAAGCCCACGGTGGACCAGATCTCCACCGTCGTCAGATCCGTACTCTGACGCCTACCGCGCCTACGGTGACAGCCCGAACGCCGCGCGATGCGCGGTGGGCGTCACGCCGTGGATGCGCTCGAACGACAGGCGGAGCTGATTTGCGCTGGAAAAGCCGCAGGACGCCGCGATGGTCTTGAGATCGGTGGCAGTCGTCTCCAGCAACTGCCGGGCCTGCGCCACGCGGATGCGCTCGACCATCCGGGCCGGGGTCTCGCCCATGGCCGCCGCGTAGTGGCGGGCGAAGCTGCGGGGGGACATGCCGCAACGCTCGGCCAGCCGCTCGACCCGGCAATCGCCGCTTGCGTTCTCGTGGATCCAGGCGTTGAGTTCGTCGAAACTGCCGGTGCGGTCGGCCGCCTGCAGATGCAGAAGCGTGCTGTACTGCCGCTGCCCGCCCGCGCGCACCATCGGCACCACGAGCTCCCGCGCGATATCGAGTGCCAGCGGCCGCCCCCAGAACCGCGCGACGAGGGCCAGCAACATGTCGATGCCCGAGGACACCCCGGCGGAGGTCCAGACCGGGCCGTCCTGAACGAAGATCGCGTCGTCGTTCACCTCCACCTCCGCATCTTGCGCGCGCAACAGGTCGGTGAAGCGCCAATGGGTCGCCGCCCGCCGCCGCGTGAGGAGCCCCGCCCGCGCGAGCAGCACGCTGCCGGTGCAGACGGACGCCACGATGCCGGCGCGTGCGGCCTCCCGACGGATGGCGCCGATGAGCTCGGCATCGTCGAGATGCTGCGAAATCTCGGTGCCGCCGGGGACGAGGACGATATCGGGTGCGTCCTCCATCGCGCTGATCGGCTCCGAGGACAGCGCAACCGCCGCATCCGACATCACGGTGCCGCCGCGGACCGAGCAGGTCTGGAACGTCACCTCGACGTCCGCGCCCAACTGCTCCGCCGCGGCGAAGACCTGCGCCGGGCCTGCAACGTCCAGCAGGTTGACGCGGTCGAATACCAAGCACCGAACGATCATCGCAGATCTCCTTTGGCAGAAATCTACGCCAGATTGTCATTTCCGCCAAACAACCTCTCTCTATGCTTCGTGGCAGTGAATGGAGAGACCCATGGCCCTTCTCGACCTGCGCCCGAACTGCGAATGCTGCGATGCCGACCTGCCGCCGGAAGCGGCGGATGCCTTCATTTGCAGCTACGAATGCACCTTCTGCCGCCGCTGTGCCGAAGGGGTGCTGCAGGGGCATTGCCCGAACTGCCTCGGCAACCTGGTGCCGCGCCCGATCCGCCCGCCGGCCGGTCCTGTCGGCGGCCTGGCGAAGCACCCCGCCTCAAAGAAGCGCGTGAACGCCGCCGGGCCCTGCACGAGACCGGATCCCACGAATGCAACGCTCGTTTTCGAGGGCTAGCCGAGCGCGCCGCGACCACCACGCAATTGCAGGAGATGCAGACCATGAGAACGCAAGCCGAGAAGGCGCGGATCTTCCGCGACCTGCACGAGGCGGGAACCTTCGTCCTGCCCAATGCATGGGACGCGGGCTCCGCAAGGCTGTTGGCAGAGGCTGGCGCCGTGGCGCTCGGCACCACGAGTGCCGGGCTCGCCTGGGCGCATGGCCGCCGCGACGGCTCCCAGACACGCGACACAGTCATTGCGAATGCGGCCGCGATTGCCGAGGCGACGGACCTGCCCGTCACGGCCGACCTGCTCGACGGTTTCGGGCCCCAGCCGGAGGACGTGGGGGAGGCCGTCCGGCTCGCCTATCAGGCCGGCTGCGTCGGTTGCTCGATCGAGGACACGACCGGCGACCCGGACCAGCCGCTCTACGACGCGGCCCTTGCAGCAGAGCGGATCGCCGCCGCGGTAGAGGCGGCCGCTGCGCTCTCCGATCCCTTCGTCCTGTGCGCCCGCGCCGACGCGCTCTTCGCCGGAGCTGGCGATCTGGACAGCGTGATCGCGCGGCTCCAGTCCTTCGAGAAGGTCGGCGCGCCGCTGCTCTACGCCCCCGTCCTCATGACGCGGGAGGCGGTGCAGCAGGTGCTCGACGCGGTGGCGACGCCCATCAACGTGCTCGTCGGAATCGGGCAGGATTACGATGTCGCCGACCTGCGTGAGATGGGCGTGCGGCGCGTGAGCCTCGGCTCGTCGCTCTACAGCGCCGCGATGGGCGCGCTTCATCAGGCGACGGGCGAACTGCTCGGCCCCGGCACGTTCGGCTGGTCGGATGGTGCGCTCGGCTATCCCACGCTGCAGGGGATGATGCGTGACACCTGACGAACTCGCCGCAAGGCATCCGCGGCTTTACCATGTGACCGAGCCCGGCGCCTGGCCCTCCATCGCCCGGCACGGGCTCCTGTCGACCAACGCCGCGCTCGTGCGATTCGAGGCTGTGCCGGAGATGGTGGCTGAGATCGCGGGTTATCGCCGCCCGGCCGCGGTGCCGCTGACCCATCCGGAGCACGGAACGCTGATCCTGAACGATCAGCTTCCGCTTCGCGAGAGTGCCTTGGCCACTTGCCTTGACGACGGTCTCACCCCGGCGGACTGGCTGCGGATGCTGAACGACCGCGTCTTCTTCTGGCCCGATGAGAGCAGTCTGGAGCGATTGCTGGGCGCCCGCATCAATCGCGACCGACCGCGCGATGTCCTCGTCTTCGACACGCTGTCGGTGGCGCAGGCGCATCTTGAGCAGATGGAGCTCTGCCCGATCAATTCCGGCGCTACCATCCGCCGCCCCGCGCGGCGGGGGCTCCACACCTTCACGCCTGTCGCGGCCCTCTCCTACACCCAATGGCAGCGCCGCCGCGGCAGGCGCGATGCGGTGCGCGAGGTCACTATACGGCATGCGCTGCCGCATCCATCGGCCCACCTCATCGAGATTCGCTCGCACTGACCACGGGTCCGACCCCCAAACGAAAAGGGCCGCCCCGAAGGACGGCCCCTGATCATTTCGGAGCGCCGGTTTAGTCGGTCGTGTCGACGCCCGCGGCGGCGGCCTCTTCCTCGGTCGCCTGCTCGCCCTCGACCCAGTAGCCGTCATAAACCTCGCCGGAGGCATAGGTCATCAGGCCGCGGCCCTGGCGCTGGCCGGCCACGAAGAAGCCCTCGTAGACGTCGCCGTTCGGGTACTTCGCCGTGCCCTCGCCGTCGATCTCGCCCGCGGCCCAGCCGCCGACATACTCAAAGCCGTCGGGCATCGTGATCGTGCCCTCGCCCTCTCGCTGACCGTTCACGAAGGTGCCGGTGTAGATCGTGCCGTCCGCGTAGGTCGCCACGCCGTCACCGTGGCGCAGACCATCGCGCCACTCGCCGGCGTACTGGTAGCCGTCATCGTAGGTCATGACGCCGTAGCCGTGGTTGCGCGCGTCGCGGAACTCGCCCTCGTAGACGAGACCGTTGTCGTAGCGGGCGACGCCCTCGCCCTCGATCACGCCCTCGACCCACTGACCGTCATAGGAGGATCCGTCGGGGTAGGTGATCTTGCCCGCGCCGTGGCTGAGGTCGTTGAGGAACTCGCCCTCGTAGACTGAGCCATCGGGATAGCGGACGAGGCCGACGCCTTCGATCCGGCCCTCGACCCAGGAGCCCTCGTAGACGTAGCCATCCGTGCCCTGGAAGGTGCCCTGGCCGTCGCGCAGATCGCCTGCGAACTCGCCCTCGTAGATGTCGCCGTTCGCGTAGGTGGCGATGCCGGTCCCCTCGCGCTGGCCATCGACAAGGGTGCCTTCGTAGACGTCGCCGTTGGGCTGCGTCAGCTTGCCTTCGCCGTTGATCTGGTTGTCGGCCCACTGACCCTCGTAGGTCAGGCCATCGGGCAGCACGAGCGTGCCGTCACCCTCGCGGATGCCGCGCACCACGTCGCCCTCGTAGACCGCGCCGTCGGGGTAGGTGATCTTGCCGGTGCCGTCCTTGGTCCCGTCGACCCAGGTGCCCTCGTAGCGGTAGCCGTTGGGCGAGATCATCGTGCCCTGGCCGTGGTGGACCGAGTTCTGGAACTCGCCCTCGTAGCGCACGCCGTTGGCGTAGACCGCGACCCCGGTGCCGGAGATCACGCTGTCCACCCACTCACCCTCGTAGGTGCCGCCGTCGGAGAACTCGATGGAGCCCTGGCCGTGCGGCTGACCGTTCAGGAACTGACCGGTATAGACCGAGCCGTTCGGGAACTTGGCGACGCCCTCACCCTCGATCCGGCCCTCGACCCAGGTGCCCGTGTACTCATAGCCGTTGGGCAGGCGATAGGTGCCCTGGCCATGCTGCAGGCCATCCTTGAACTCGCCCTCGTAGACGCCGCCGGTGTCGTACTGGCGAGTCTGCACGGCTCCTTCGGATTGGGCATGTGCGGCGATGTTGCCGAAGGCCACCGCGCTCACCCCGATCGCAGCAACCGTCAGGTACGAAAAACGTGTCTTCATCCGTCCAACGCGCCGGAGTTGGTGTCCCCGGCTCCCCTCATAAGTGATACCGCGTCCGGGCGGTTCTTCATCCCTCGCCGACACTATTTGCATCGGTCAATTGTGACAACTCCGGATTGAGACCCGCGACGTCTCGTCGATCACGATTCTAAGGCAATCCGCTTGCACCGTCCCATGTGCCCACGATATGCGGCCACATTGAGGCGGCACGTTGCGAGAAAGGCACGGCATGATGGACCGGTTCCGGCTGACGATGGCGCAACTTAACCCCGTGGTGGGGGATTTCGCGGCCAATCTCGACAAGGCGCGCGCCGCGCACGCCGCCGGGCGTGAGGCGGGCGCCGATCTCGTGACGCTGCCGGAGATGTTCCTGACCGGCTACCAGACCGTCGATCTGGGGCGGAAGCCTGCCTTTGTCGCCGATGCGATCGAACGCGTGCAGGCGCTGGCGCGGGAGCTTGCCGACGGCCCCGCGCTTGGCATTGGGGCGCCGTTCCTCGAAGGCACCGATCTCTACAATGCCTACTGGCTGCTGGATGGCGGTGAGGTTCTCGCCGTCATCAAGAAGCAGATGCTGCCCAATGACAGCGTCTTTGACGAAAAGCGGGTCTATGTTCCCGCCGCACCGCAGGGTCCGGTGAGCCTCCGCGGCTGGCGTGTCGGCATCCCGATCTGCGAGGATTCATGGCACCCCGGTCCGGTGGAGACGCTGGAGGAGACGGGCGCCGAGTTCCTGTTCGTGCCCAACGGCTCGCCCTACCACCGCGCCAAGCACGACCGGCGGATGAATCACATGGTCGCCCGCGTGGTCGAGAGCGGGCTGCCGCTCGCCTACCTCAACATGGTAGGCGGCCAGGACGACCAGATCTTCGATGGCTGCTCCTTCGCGCTGAACCCGCATGGACAACTTGCCGCACTCTTCCCCAGCTTCGACGAGGCGATCCGCACGCTGGAGGTCGAGCGCACGCCCGACGGCGCCCGCATCGTCCCGGCGGAGGAGACGCGGTTGCCCGACGACACCGCCCTCGATTACCGCGCGATGGTCGAGAGCGTGCGGGACTACTGGGCCAAGACCGGGTTCGAGAAGGCGCTGCTGGGCCTCTCCGGCGGGATCGATTCGGCCCTGACCGCGGCCGTCGCCGCCGATGCGCTGGGGCCGGAGAACGTCCGCTGCGTGATGCTTCCCTCCGAATACACCTCGCCCCATTCGCTGGAGGATGCCGAGGTATGCGCCAAGGCGCTCGGCTGCCGTTACGACTACGTGCCGATCGATGCGCCCCGTGAGGCGGTGACCCAGACGCTCGCCCCGCTTTTCAACGGCACGTCGCCCGGCATTGCGGAGGAGAACATCCAGTCGCGCCTGCGCGGTCTCCTCCTGATGGCGCTGTCCAACAAGTACGGGGAGATGCTGCTGACCACCGGCAACAAGTCGGAGGTCGCGGTGGGCTACGCCACGATCTACGGCGACATGTCGGGCGCCTACAACCCGCTGAAGGATCTCTACAAGACGCGGGTCTTCGCCACCTCCGCCTGGCGCAACGCGAATCACGATCCCGCCTGGATGCGCGCGCCCGCCGGCGAGGTCATCCCCCAGCGCATCATAGACAAGCCACCCTCGGCCGAGCTCCGCCCCGATCAGAAGGACGAGGACAGCCTGCCGCCCTACGACGTGCTCGACGGTATCCTCGAGATGCTGATCGAAGGCGAGCGCTCGGTGGAGGATTGCGTCGCCGCGGGCTACGACCGGGATATAGCGGCGAAGGTGGAGCACCTACTCTACATCGCCGAGTACAAGCGCTTCCAGTCCGCGCCGGGCACCCGGCTGACCACGCGCGCCTTCTGGCTCGACCGCCGCTATCCCATCGTCAACCGCTGGCGGTCCGCTGGAAATCAGTAGGCGCCGCGCGCGTCCGCTCCATATCGTCTCTCGAGCATCACGTTGGGGGACGGTCCGATGCGCCGCGTTTTTCTGATCTGCCTGATCCTCGCCCTGCCGCTCGTCGCGCAGGAGCCCGGCCCGCCGCCGGAAACCTCGATGCGACCCGAGCCGCGCCCGGCGGCTGAGGAGGCCGATGTTGCGGTCGCGCCGGACGATCCCGTAGAAGTGGCGAAGGATACTCCGCCGATCACCCCGACCGACCGCGCCGCGACGCCAAGCGAGCATGCCGCCTGCCTCGCCGACCTAGATGCGCTCGGCACCTCCTACGAACTCGCCGACCGGGCGGAGGATCCCGACGATCCGGCTTGCGGCATTCTGACCCCCGTCACCGTCAGCGAGGTGGTACCCGGCATCGCCCTCGACCCGCCCGCCACGATCCGGTGCGAGACTGCCCGCGCGCTCGCCGACTGGACGTCCACGCACCTCGCCCCCTCCGCGGAGCTGCTGGAGCGGGGCGAACTCACCGGTCTCGTCAACGCCAGCGGCTATGTCTGCCGCCGCCGCAACAACCTGCCGACCGGGCCGCTGTCCGAGCACGCCTTCGGCAATGCCATCGACATCTCCGAATTCCGCTTCGCCGAGGGCGACCCGCTGCCCGTCGCGCCTCGCGATGGCGGTTCGATCGAGGCGGCGTTCCAGCGCGCCATCCGCGCCGCGGCCTGCCTCCACTTCACCACCGTCATCGGCCCCGGCACAGATGCCGCGCACGCCAATCACCTGCATTTTGATCGCGCCGCGCGCCGTGAGGGCTGGCGCTACTGCCGCTAGGCGCGCAAACAGTCAGACGAACACGCCTCACCGGATTCCATTGATGCGCCTGATCCGCTTCCTCCTCCGCTGGACGCTCTACCTGCTCGCGCTCGCGGTGCTGTTCGTGGCGGCGGGGCGCTGGGTGGTGCCGCCGATCACGCACACGCAATGGGTGGAGCGGCAGCGGCTCGGCGCGCTGCAGCGCGAGTGGGTGCCGTTCGAGGCCGCGGGCCCGCTGCCCGCCGCCGTGATCGCAGCGGAGGATGCGAATTTCTGCGCCCACTGGGGCTTCGACTTCGACGCGATCCGCGCGGCGTTGCAGGAGGAGCGGCGGCGCGGCGCCTCCACCATCTCCCAGCAGGTCGCCAAGAACGTCTACCTCTGGCAGGAGTCGACATGGCTGCGAAAGGGGATCGAGGCTGCCGTGACTCTCGTGATCGAGGCGACCTGGCCCAAGCGCCGCATCGTCGAGGTTTACGTGAACGTGGCCGAGATGGGGAACGGCGTCTTCGGGGCGGAGGCCGCGGCGCGCCACTGGTTCGGCACCTCCGCCGCCTCGCTTACTCCGGCGCAGGCCGCCCGCATCGCCGCGATCCTGCCCGCCCCGCATGTCCGCTCCGCCAGTGCACCCGGCGACTTCACCGCGGGTCGCGCCCGCTCCATCGCCGAAGGTGCCCGGAGCCTGCGGCAGAGCGACCGCCTCGCCTGCCTGTCGCCGGGTTAGAGCCCGCTGCTCTGCGCGCGCCCGTCCAGCGCGTGGCCGTAGATGCGCACGTTCTCGATGCCTGCGATCTCGCTCGCCATGAACCAGTCGATGGCGGCCAGCGTGCCGTTGTTGCAGTAGGTGATGACGTCGCTCATCCAGTCGACATGCTGCGCGTTCTTGATGCGCTCGAAGATCGACATCTCGTCGCCCGCGCGCCCGTCCTCATGCTCCAAGAGCGTGATGCCGTTGAGCAGCGTCGAGCCCGGCAGCGATTCCCGCCGTGCGATCTGCCAGAGCGGCCGTGCGTCGAGCAGCACCGCCTCGCTCTCGCCCCGCAGCACGGCATTCACGTCCGCATGGGTGGCGAGCCAGGTTCGGTCGAGGGTCAGGTCGAGGTCGATGGGCACGATCCGCCCCGGCCGCTCGGACATTGCGTAGCCCTGATCGCGCCACGCCCGGATCCCGCCATCGAGGATCGCGATGTCCTCGAACCCCGCGGATTTCAGCATCCAGTAGGCCCATGCCGCGGAGCCGAAGTTCCGCCGCGCGGCACTAGAGTGCACGATCACGACGGGACGCTCCGGCACGAGGCCCGCGCCGCCGATCAGCGCGCTCAGCGCCGCATCGCTCGGCAAGTCCAGCGGATCGGCCCACACCGCGCGCCACTCGCCGAAGGGCACGTTGATCGAGGTCGGGATATGGCCGGTACCGTAGCTGAACAGGCTCAGCTCCGCCTCGGGCTCGCGAATATCCACCACCTGCGGCCACGGAGCCGTCGACAGACGATCCGCCAGCTCGGTGGGCGTGATGAGCGGCGCCATGCGGGCAGGGGCCTCCGCACTCGCCGTAGAGGCGAGCGACAGCACAACCATGAGGAGAATCTGCAACATCCAGCGAATATTCATCCCGGCCCTCCATCTTTCCCTTGTGAGCCTGACCGGACCTCATACAGCTGATTCGTGTCCATTGCGAGGCAAGGTGTCGCAACCCCGTGCCCACGCCGGTTGAATTGCCCCCGCCGGACAGGCATACCGAACGGAAAGTCAGGTATCGGACGATTATGCGGCGCCTTCATCACCTCCCCCTCTCCCCGTTCTCGCGCAAGGTGCGCCTTGTCCTCGCCGAGAAGCGGATCGAGGTCGAACTGGTCGAGGAAAAGCCGTGGGAACGCCGGATGGAGTTCCTGCTAATGAACCCCGCCGCCCGCGTCCCCGTGCTCCAGATCGACGGTCTGACGCTCAGCGACTCCACTGCCATTTGCGAGTATCTGGAGGAGACGGTGCCCGACCCCGCCCTCCTGCCCAAGCGCGCCGCGGACCGGGCCGAGGCCCGCCGCCTCGCCCACTGGTTCGATGACAAGTTCCACCACGAGGTCACCGTCAACCTGCTCTACGAGCGCGTGACGAAGAAGCTGAAGAAGACCGGCTACCCAGAGAGCGCGCGCATCCGCGAGGGCACCTCGAACATCAAGTACCACCTCGACTATCTCGACTGGCTCTGCGATCAGCGCAGGTGGCTCGCGGGCGATCACATGACCATCGCCGACTTTGCCGCGGCCGCGCATCTGAGCTGCCTTGATTACGTGGACGACGTGGACTGGAACCGGTCGGACAACGTGAAGGACTGGTATGCGCGCATCAAGTCGCGCCCCGCCTTCCGCCCGATCCTAGCCGACATGGTGCCGGGGATGCCGCCGCCGGTGCACTACGCCGACCTCGATTTCTGATGGACGCCGGACGGGTGAAGGCCGAGGCGCAGCACCTCGGCTTCGCCAGCGCCGGGATCTGCAGGCCGGACGCGATCCCACAGGCAGCAGACCGCCTCGCCCGGTTCCTCGCCGACGACATGCACGGCCAGATGGGCTGGCTCGCCGACCGCTCCGAATGGCGCGGCAACCCTGCCGCCCTCTGGCCCGAGGCCCGCTCCGTCATCATGCTGGCCGAGCCCTACACCCCCGACCGCGATCCGCTGGAGCTGCTTGAGGAGCCCGAGATTGGCGCGATCTCCGTCTACGCCCGCAACAAGGACTACCACGACCTCGTCAAGAAGCGGCTGAAGCGCCTCGGCCGTTGGCTGGTCGATGAGACAGGCTGCGAGATCAGGGTCTTCGTCGACACCGCCCCCGTCATGGAGAAACCGTTGGCCGAGGCTGCCGGTCTCGGCTGGCAGGGCAAGCACACGAACCTGCTGTCCCGCGACCTCGGCAACTGGTTCTTCCTCGGCGCGGTCTTCACGACGCTGGAGCTCACCCCCGATCCGCCGGAGGTCGAGCATTGCGGTTCCTGCACCGCCTGCCTCGACATCTGTCCAACCGACGCCTTTCCCGCGCCCTTCCGCCTCGATGCGCGGCGCTGCATCTCGTACCTGACCATCGAGCACAAGGGCCCGGTGGACGAGGAGCTGCGCGCGAAGATGGGCAACCGCATCTATGGCTGTGACGACTGCCTTGCCGTCTGCCCCTGGAACAAGTTCGCGGTGGAGGCGCGGGAGGCCGGCTACTGGGCCCGTGTCGAGCTCGCCGCCCCGCGGCTCGACGACCTCGCGAAACTTACCGACAAAACCTTCCGCGAGGTCTTCGCGGGTAGCCCCATCAAGCGTATCGGCCGCGACCGCTTCGTGCGCAACGTGCTCTATGCTATCGGCAACTCCGCCACGCCGCACCTGGCCGAGGCCGCCCGCCCGCTGAGCGAAGATCCCGACCCGGCGGTCGCCGATGCCGCGCGCTGGGCGCTGGCCCGCCTCGCCGACACACAACCACCCCGGCCCTGAGCCGGGGCCGCCCGCCATTGTTCCGGGTCGAGCCCGGCCCAACGACGTGATAGCGACACAAGCATGAAAACCCTGCTCTCCATCGGCCATGGCTACTCCGCCCGCGCGCTCGCCGCGCGGCTGGAGGGTTTCCGCATCATCGGCACCACCCGGTCGGAGGAGAAGGCGGACGCCCTGCACGCCGCGGGCGTCGAGCCGCTGATCTGGCCCGGCACCGACCTCGCCCCCGCCATTTCCGAGGCGACACATATCCTCACCTCCGTCTCCCCGGGAGACGCGGGAGACCCGGTGCTGAACACCCATGCCGACGCCCTGCGCGCCGCGACGCCCGAATGGGTGGGCTACCTGTCGACCACCGGTGTCTACGGCGACCGCGATGGGGGCTGGGTGGACGAGGGCTCCGAACTCAAGCCCGCCACCCGCCGCGGCAAGGCCCGCGTCACGGCCGAGCTGGGCTGGCAGGCGCTGGGCCTGCCGCTCCACATCTTCCGGATCGCCGGCATCTACGGCCCCGGCCGCGGGCCCTTCGTCAAGGTCCGGGCAGGCACCGCGCGGCGGATCATCAAGCCGAACCAGGTCTTTTCCCGCATCCATGTCGAGGACATCGCACAGGTTCTCGCCGCCTCTATCGCGCGGCCCAATCCGGGGGCGATCTATAACCTGTGCGACGACGACCCGGCCCCGCCGCAGGACGTGATCGCCCACGCCGCCGAACTGCTGGGCCTGCCGCTGCCGCCCGCCATCCCGATCGAGGAGGCGGACATGAGCCCCATGGCCCGCAGCTTCTACGCCGAGTCCAAGCGCGTCTCGAACGACCGCATCAAACACGAACTCGGAGTGCACCTGGAGTACCCGACCTACCGCGAGGGCCTCGCCGCGCTGCTCGAAGCCGAGCAGTAGAATCCTCTCGCCCGGCGGCCCTCAGCGCGCACAAACGAAAAAGGCGGAGCACCACGCCCCGCCTTCATCTTTCCTCAAATACGCAAGATCACTCCGCCGGCACAGCCTCGGCCGTGTCGGACAAGGGCGCGGGCAGGCGGCTGAGCATCTCCTTTGGGCAGACCTGCCGGAACTTCGGCAGCTCCAGCGCCCAGTCGCGCAGGATTGTCTCGGCCCGGCGGGAGCCGGTCTCCTCCAGATGCCGCTCGACCAGTGACTTCAGCACCCCCTCCCAATGGGCGCTGTCCACGCCCACCGAGACGATGCTCTCGTCGTTCATGCGGATGTCGAAATCGCCCGCCTCGTCGTAGACGAAGGCCATACCGCCCGTCATCCCGGCGCCGAAATTGTCGCCGACCGCACCCAGGATCACCGCGACCCCACCGGTCATGTACTCGCACCCGTTGGAGCCGCAGCCCTCCACCACGACCTCGGCGCCGGAGTTGCGGACGCAGAACCGCTCCCCGGCCCGGCCCGCGGCGAAGAGCGCACCGCCCGTCGCACCGTAGAGCACGGTGTTGCCTATGATCGTGTTCTGCGCAGCGTCGAGCGGCGAGCCCAGCACCGGTTTCACCACGATCTCGCCGCCCGACAGGCCCTTGCCGACATAGTCGTTGGCATCGCCCGACACCTCGATCTTCAGCCCCGGTGCGGCGAAGGCGCCAAGCGACTGCCCGGCCGAGCCCTCCAGCTTCACCGTCAGGTGATCCGACTGCAGCCCGTTCCGCATGCCGAAGCGCCGCACGATATGCGAGGACACCCGCGTCCCCACCGTCCGGTAGGTGTTCGCGACCGAGTAGGAAAGCTGCATCTTCTCCCCGTCCTTGAAGAAGGGCTGGGCGTCGCGAATGATCTGCGCGTCGAGCGTTTCCAGCACCTCCTGCCGCGGGCGGCTGCGATCGTAGACCGTGCGCAGTTCCTCATCGACCGCAATCAGCATCGGGTTGAGGTCGAGATCATCGAGATGCGCCGCACCGCGCGACACCTGCGCAAGCAGGTCCGCCCGCCCGATCACCTCGTCGAGCGACCGCACGCCGATGCTCGCCAGCACTTCGCGCACCTCCTGCGCGTAGAAGGTGATGAGGTTCACGACCTTGTCCGCGGTGCCCGTGAACTTGTCGCGCAGCTCCTTGTCCTGCGTGCAGACGCCGACGGGGCAGGTGTTGGACTGGCACTGCCGCACCATGATGCAGCCCATGGCGATCAGGGCCGCGGTGCCGATGCCGTACTCCTCGGCCCCCATCATGGCCGCGATCACGATGTCGCGGCCCGTGCGCAGACCGCCATCGGTCCGCAGGGTCACGCGGTCGCGCAGGTTGTTGAGCGACAGCACCTGGTGCGCCTCGCTCAGCCCCATCTCCCACGGCAGACCCGCATGCTTGATAGAGGTCTGGGGCGACGCACCCGTCCCGCCATTGTGGCCGGAGATCAGGATGACGTCTGCCTTCGCCTTCGCCACACCGGCGGCGATGGTGCCGACGCCGGTCTGGGCCACCAGCTTCACGCAGACTTTCGCATCCGGGTTGATCTGCTTGAGGTCGTAGATGAGCTGCGCGAGATCCTCGATCGAGTAGATGTCGTGGTGCGGCGGCGGGGAGATCAGGGTCACCCCCGGCGTCGAGTGCCGCAGCTTTGCGATCATCTCCGTCACCTTGAAGCCGGGCAGCTGTCCGCCCTCGCCGGGCTTCGCACCCTGGGCGACCTTGATCTCCAGTTCCTGGCAGTTGTTGAGGTATTCCGCCGTCACGCCGAAGCGCCCCGACGCGACCTGCTTGATCTTCGCCGACGGGTTGTCGCCGTTGGGCTCGGGGTGGAAGTGCTTCGGATCCTCCCCGCCCTCACCGCTGTCCGACTTTGCGCCGATCCGGTTCATCGCGACGTTGAGCGTCTTGTGCGCCTCGGGGGAGAGTGCGCCCAGCGACATGCCCGGCGTCACGAACCGCTTGCGGATCGAGGTGATGGATTCCACCTCATCCACCGGGATCGGCTTGCGGTCGGGCTTGAAGCCCAGAAGGTCGCGCAGGTGGATCGGCGCCCGCGCCTGCATGCCGCGCGAATACTCCTGCCAGATCTTGTAGCTGCCCCGGTCGCAGGCCGCCTGCATCATGTGCATGAGCTGCGCTTCCCACGCGTGGCTCTCACCCGAGCGGCGCGCCTTGTAGAAGCCGCCGACCGGCAGCACGTCGGTGCCGCTGGCATAGGCGCGCGCATGCACGGCCTTCGCCGCGGCCTGCACGCCGCTGATCCCGATGCCCGAGATGCGGGAGGGCATGCCGGGGAAGAACTCGTTGACCATCGCGCGGCTGAGGCCCACGGCCTCGAAGTTCAAACCGCCGCGATAGGAGGAGATGACGCTGATCCCCATCTTCGACATGATCTTCAACAGGCCCTGGTTCACGGCCTCCGCGAACTTGTCCATCGCGACCGAGAGCGGGCCGTCGAGCAGGCCGCGGTCAATCCGGTCGGCAATGGAGTCCTGCGCGAGCCACGCATTGACCGTGGTCGCACCTGCACCGATCAGCACGGCGAAGTAATGCGGGTCCACACACTCGGCCGAGCGCACGTTGATCGAGCAGAAGGTCCGCAGCCCCTTGCCGGTCAGCCACGAATGCACGGCAGAGGTGGCGAGGATCATCGGCAGGCCCACGCGATCCGGCCCGACATGCTCGTCGGTCAGGATGACGTGGTTCGCACCTGCGCGCACCGCCTGCTCGGCCTCCGCCCGCACCCGCTCCAGCGCCGGGCGCATCTCGTCGCCAGAGAAGGTGCAGTCGATCACCGCGGCACTGTCGCCGAAATAGTCGAGCATCTTGGCCCAGCGGGCGTTCGTCACCACCGGGCTGTCGAGGGTCAGGATCTCCGTCTGCGCGCCGGTCTCGTCCAGCACGTTCTTGAGGTTGCCGAACCGCGTCTTGAGGCTCATCACCCGATGCTCGCGCAAGGAGTCGATCGGCGGGTTCGTCACCTGGCTGAAGTTCTGGCGGAAGTAGTGGCTGAGCGGCCGGTACTTCTCGCTCAGCACCGCCTGGGGCGTGTCATCGCCCATGGAGCCGATCGCCTCCTTCGCGTCCTCCACCATCGGGTGCAGGATCTGCTCGAGGATCTCGATGTCGTACCCGGCGGAGATCTGGCGCTTGCGCAGGGCCTCGCCCTCCAGAACCGTCGTCTCGCCCGTCACGTCGGTGACGTCGGCGAGGTCGGTGATCCGCCCGACCCACTCGCCGAAGGGCTGTGAGGTCGCCAGCTCGTCCTTGATCTCCGCATCGTGGAACAGTGCGCCGCGCTGCATGTCCACGGCCAGCATCTGGCCCGGCCCCAGCGCGCCCTTCTCCACCACGCTCATCTCGTCGGTCGGGACCATGCCCACCTCGGAGCCCGCGATCACCATCCCGTCGCCGGTCACCACATAGCGCATGGGCCGCAGCCCGTTCCGGTCGAGCCCGGCACAGACCCACCGCCCGTCCGTCATCGCCAGAGCGGCAGGACCGTCCCACGGCTCCATGACGGAGTTGGAGTAGGAGTACATGTCCTCCCATTCCTGCGGCATCTTGGTGGCCGTCTTCGACCACGCCTCGGGTACCAGCATGGTCTTGGCCATCGGCGCGTTGCGGCCCGCACGGACCAGCACCTCGAACACGGAATCGAGGGCGGCGGAGTCCGAAGCCCCGTTCGCCACGATCGGCTTGATGTCCTCGGCCAGCTCCCCGAAATAGCTCGACGCCATCCGGATCTCGTGGCTCTTCAGCCAGTTCAGGTTGCCCTTCAGCGTGTTGATCTCGCCATTATGGGCCAGCATCCGGAACGGCTGCGCCAGCCACCACTGCGGGAAGGTGTTGGTCGAATAGCGCTGGTGATAGATCGCGAACGCGCTCTCGAACCGCTCGTCCTTGAGGTCGGGATAGAACTCCGCCACCTGCTCGGCCAGCATCATCCCCTTGTAGATGATCGAGCGGCAGGACAGCGAGCAGATGTAGAGCTGCGGCACCTGTGCCGCCAGCGCCGCCTTCTCGATCCGGCGCCGGATGACGTAGAGCTCGCGCTCGAACTCCTCCTCATCCACGCCCTTCGCGTTCGAGATCAGGATCTGCTCGATCTCCGGCCGCGTCGCGTTCGCCTTGTCGCCGAGCACCGAGATGTCCACCGGCACGTGCCGCCAGCCATAGATCGTGTAACCCATGCGGAGCACTTCGGTCTCCACGATCGTGCGGCAGGTCTCCTGCGCGCCGAAATCGGTGCGGGGCAGGAAGACCTGGCCGACCGCGATCAGCTCACCCTGATGGGTGTGACCCGTCCGCTCGATCTGATCCTGGAAGAAGGGGACGGGGATCTGCACATGGATGCCCGCGCCGTCGCCCGTCTTGCCGTCCGCGTCCACAGCGCCCCGGTGCCAGATCGCCTTGAGCGCATCGATGCCGTTCTGCACGACCTTGCGCGAGCGCCGCCCGTCGATGGAGACCACGAGCCCCACACCGCAATTCGCCTTCTCCTCTTCAGGCAGGTACATGCCGTGCTCGGCCAGATGCGCGGCCTGCGCCTCATAGCCCTTCACCCAGGCGTCGTCATACTTGGTCATGGCTGGTCTCCTTCCACGAAGGGATACTTGCGTTCGTATTCGGTGGCGCTGACGCGCGTGTGCTCCCCGGCGAGGGCGGCCCAGGCGAAGGTCCGGTCGGCATAGACCTCGCGGGTCAGCGGAATGCTTTTCGAGCCGGGGAAAAGCCCCGGCATCAGCTCGTAAGGCCCGTCATCGTCGCGGAGCCACAGTTGCGTGCCGCAGGTCGGGCAGAACGCCCGCTCGGCAAAGCTGGAGGAGCGGTAGGAACGCGGCGTTCCCTCCACCGTCACGGCGTCGGGCGCGGCCTCCAGCCCCATCCAGATCGTGCCCGACCACGTCCGGCAGAGCGAGCAATGGCAGGCGGAGACGGCGTCCGCATGGGCGCGCACACTGATCCGGATCTCTCCACAAAGGCACTGCCCCACCATCATTCTGCGGCCTCCAGCGTAGGCTGCGACCGCGCGCGGCGCAGGCGACCGCCAGCCTCCACGATCAGGCGCTCGGCATGGATGTTCTCGCCGTCGAGCAGGGCGGTGACGATTGGGCGGAGTTGCCCCTTCGCCTTCAGCCCCTCGGCCAGCGCATGGAAGGCGCCGGGAAACAGGAAGTGGCGCACATTCGCCGCCAGCGGGATCGCCTCGGCCTGCCGCCGCTCCAGCCCGCGCGCACCCTGCAGGATCGTGTAGCGGGTGGCCGGACGGATGCAGTCGGCGAGGTGCGGCGCGCGGAAGGTCCGCACGGGGCGGGCATAGCGCGCCCACCGCCGGTCCTCGACCAGCCGTTGATCGAGCGTCGCCTGAGGGCAGATCGCGATCACCCCGTCCATGTCGAACCGGCTGGAAAAGACGCAGGCCCCGTAGGCGCCCATGGAATTGCCGATGGCGAAGACCTGCCGCGGCGCGACCGCGTCCAGCACCGCCCGGATATGTGCCTCGATCCGGCGCATCATCCCGCGGGTGTTGTACCAGCCGTTGGTGCGGTCGGCGATGAAGAGCATGTGGTTGCGCCCGCCTTGCGAAACGGTGCCCCAGAACTCCTCCGCTCGGCCCTCGCCGTCGTGCGCCCCGATGCCGCGGAACGACAGCACGAGCCGCGCGCCGGCGCCGGGCACGTAGCGCACCGCCAGCGTATCGGACATTTCGCGCAGCTCGGGTTCCATCGGGTCCTTTCGATCCGGTTAAGAAAACAGCGTCAGCGCCGCTGTCCTGTATGATCTCGGTGACGGTGGGGGAGGCGGCCTGCGTGGCATACGTTTGTCATACGCAAATCATACGCCGGTTTTCCGCTGTCTCCCCCTCCGTTCGGTTCAGAATTTCTTACTCGGCAGCCACGGCAGCGGCGGCGTTGAAGCGGGCCAGCATGGCCTCCGCCGCCTCACGCCCGTCGCGGATCGCCCAGACGACCAGCGAGGCGCCGCGCACGATGTCGCCCACCGCATAGACGCCGTCCATCGGGGTCTCGTGCGTGCGGAAGTCGGCCTTCACCGTGCCCCAGCGCGTGACCTCCAGCGCCGGCTCGTTCCAGAGCGCGGGCAGATCCTCCGGCTCGAAGCCGAGCGCCTTGATGACCAGATCCGCCTCCTCGACATAGTCGCCGCCCTCGATGGGCTCGGGCGCTTGCCGGCCGGTCGCGTCGGGCGCGCCGAGGCGCATCTTCTGCACCTGGACGCCGTTCACCGACCCCTCGCCGTGGAAGGCGGTGGGAGCGGAGAGCCAGACGAACTCCACGCCCTCCTCGATCGCGTTCTCCACCTCGCGGGCGGAGCCGGGCATGTTCGCGCGGTCGCGGCGGTAGAGGCATTTCACGCTCTTCGCACCCTGCCGGATCGCCGTGCGCACGCAGTCCATCGTGGTATCGCCGCCGCCGATGACGACCACGTTGCGACCCTCGGCGTTCAGCTCGCCGCTCTCGAACTCGGGCACCGTGTCGCCGAAGCCCACCTTGTTGGAGGCGGTCAGGTAGTCGATCGCGCGCACGATCCCGTCGAGCCCGGCACCCGGCCCGCCCAGATCGCGGCTCTTGTAGACGCCGGTCGCGATCAGCACCGCATCGTGCTTCGCCCGTATATCCTGGAAGGAGATGTCCTCGCCCACATTGCAGTTGAGCACGAACTCCACGCCGCCCTCTTCGAGCTGCCGGTTCCGCCGCTCGGTCACGTGCTTTTCCAGCTTGAAGCCGGGGATGCCGTAGACCATCAGCCCGCCTGCGCGGTCGTAGCGGTCATAGACCGTGACCTGCACACCGGCGCGGCGCAGCATGTCGGCCGCCGCGAGGCCCCCCGGACCGGCACCGATGATGCCCACGCTCTCCGACCGCTCCTGCGCGGGCTGGATCGGTTTCACCCAGCCGTTCTCCCACGCGGTGTCGGTGATGTACTTCTCGACCGACCCGATGGTCACCGTGCCGTGGCCCGACTGCTCGATGACGCAGTTGCCTTCGCAGAGCCGATCCTGCGGGCAGATGCGGCCGCAGATCTCGGGGAAAGTGTTGGTGGCCTGACTGATCTCGTAGGCCTCCTGCAGGCGGCCCTCCGCCGTCAGCTTCAGCCAGTCGGGGATGTTGTTGTGCAGCGGGCAGTGCGACTGGCAGAAGGGCACGCCGCATTGGGAGCAGCGCGAGGCCTGCTCGGCGGCCTTCGCCTCGGCATACTCGCGGTAGATCTCGTCGAAGTCCTCGGTGCGGTCGTCCGCCGCGCGCTTCTCCGGCATCAGCCGCGGCACGTCGGTGAATTTCAGCATCGTTTGCTTCGCCATAATCTTTTTCCCCTAGTACTGTCGTGCTAGGCATCAGCCTTCGACACGACCGGCGCCGCTGGGCTTGTCCGACCCGCCGCGCTCTTGGCAAGAGTCCACGGCATCACCGCAGCTTGCGCACCTCATACAAGAGCCGCGGGCGGCAATAAAGTCAAATATACTGACCTAAATCGGAGAAATCGGCAGCTCTGGCGGTTTTTTCGTCGCAGAGGGCGGCAAAATAGGACCGATCCGGACTTATCGCCGGCATTTGAACTCGCCTTATGGTGGAGTAGCTTAGCGCGACGTTCGATTCGAACCCACGGGGACCTTCCAATGCCATTGCTGGATCTCGCGATCCTGGCCCTGATTCAGGGCATTACCGAATTCTTGCCGATTTCCTCCTCCGGACACCTCATTCTCCTCCCCGCGCTGACGGGGAACGAGGATCAGGGCGTCACCTTGGATGTCGCGGTGCATGTCGGCACGCTGGTGGCCGTCATCCTCTATTTCTGGAAGGATGTGGCCATCGCGTTTCGCGGCGGCCTCTCCCTGCTGACGGGCCGTCTCTCGGCCCCCGGCGCGCATCTCGCGCTCGCGCTGATCATCGCAACGATCCCGGCGGTGGTCTTCGGCCTGTTCCTCGCGGTTACCGACCTCAACGACGCCATGCGCTCAATTACCGTCATCGGATGGACGATGCTGATCTTCGGCGTCGTGCTCTACTGGGCCGATCAGGTCGGGGTGGAGGAGCGTACGGCGGAGCAGTGGACCCTGCGCCACGCCGTCATAATGGGCCTCTGGCAGGCGCTGGCACTGATCCCAGGCACCTCCCGCTCGGGCATCACGATCACCGGAGCGCGCCTTCTGGGCTACGAGCGGAAGGAGGCGGCGCGGGTCGCGATGCTCATGTCGATCCCGGTCATCATCGCGTCGGGCGTGGTCATCGCGCTCGATATTCCGCCCGGCAATGCGCAGGTCTGGCGCGACGCGGCGATCGCGGCGTTCCTCGCCTGCATCTCTGCCCTGATCGCGGTCGCGCTGATGATGAAGTTCCTAGAGCGCGTCAGCTACACGCCCTACGTCATCTACCGCGTCATACTGGGACTGATCCTGCTGGGGATCGCCTACACCTAGCGCAGGTTCTTCGCGGACTCGATGATCTCGGAATACTGCCCGTTCGGGCGGAAGCGCCAGAGGTAGCTGTCGAGGATGCCGTCCATGTCACGCGGCTCGATGCCGAGATCCGCGAAGCCGCGCGCGTCTTCGGCGACCACGTTGTCCCGCGCCAGCAGCTTCACCTGGTCCGGCGTGAGGATCGAGTTCGGCACCGCACCCAGCGTCAGGATCGGCAGGAGGTTCAGCACGTAGCCCTGCAACTTCGCGATCCCCATCGGCACCGGCATCAGCACGCGGCGACGGCGGATCACGCGCAGGAGACGCTCCATCAGCTCGCGGAAGGTCTCGATATCCGGGCCGCCGAGCTCATAGATCCCGGGCTCCGCCTTGCCGTCGATGGCGAGCAGAGCGGCTTTCGCGACGTCATCGACATAGACCGGCTGGAACCGGGTCTTGCCGCCGACCAGCGGCAGCATCGGAACGCCCTTGGCCATCCCGCCGAAGCGGTTGAAGAACTCGTCCTCCGGCCCGAAGACGATGGACGGGCGCAGGATCACGGCGCCCGGAAACGCCTCTTTCACCTGCTGCTCGCCAACGCCCTTGGTCCGGGCGTAGTCGCTGTCGCTATCGGCATCCGCGCCGATCGCGGAGAGGTGGACGAGGCGCTCGACCCCTTCCTCCTTCACGATGCGGGCGATGCGGCCCGCGCCCTCCGCCTGCACAGCGTCGAACTTCTGCTTGCCGTCGGGAAAGAGGATGCCGACGCAGTTCACCACGGCGACCGTCCCGGCGATGGCCGCGCGGGTCGAGGCATCGTCCCGGATATTCGCCTGCACCGGCTGGACCTGCCCGACCGTGCCATAGGTCATGGTGAACGTCGCCTCGTTCGGGCGGCGCACCGCGACCCGCACCCGATAGCCCGCATGTGCCAGCGCCTGCACGATATAGCGGCCGACGAAACCGGACCCGCCGAAAACGGTGACGATGGGCGACTGCAGGGTCATGGCACAGCTCTCCTGGCTGGTGTGATGCGCCTTTCCTATGCGGCGGGTGCGCGGGCGGCAAGCCCGCGGATCGTCTCACCCGCCGAACGCAAGCTGCGCCGCGATGGTCCACATGATGCAGCCGACCAGAACCTCGAGCACCTGCCAGGCGCGCGGCCGGGCAAAGAGCGGCCGTAACAGTCGCGCCCCGAATCCCAGCGCGAAGAAGAAGGAGAAGGACGCAGCCACCGCCCCGGCGCCGAAGGCCAGCCGCTCCCCCTCGAACTGGGTGGAGACCGAGCCGATCAGGAACACCGTGTCGAGATAGACATGCGGGTTGAGCCACGTCAGCGCGAGGCATGTGACGAGCGTCGCCCCCAGCGGCCGCCCCGCGCCTTGCGCCGGGTCGAGCCGCCCGCCACCCTTCAGGGCCGCCCGGAAGCTCAGCGTCCCATATGCGAGCAGGAAGAGCACCCCGCCCCAGCGGAACGCCGGCTCGATCCACGGGGCCGCCGCAATCAGCGCGCCGAGGCCCAGGATGCCCGCGATGATCAGGATCGCGTCCGACGTCGCACAAGTGAAGCAGACCGCCAGTACATGCTCCCCCCGCAGCCCCTGCCGCAGCACGAAGGCGTTCTGCGCCCCGATCACGAGGATCAGCCCAAGCCCCAGTCCGTATCCCGACAATGCCGCGTCCATGCGCCCCTCCTCTTTGGTGCGGCAGGACTAGACGGCAGCGCTTTTGAAGTGAAATTAAAGATATGCGCAGTGATGAAGAGAAATTCAGGATGCTCGACTACCGCGGTCTCTCCGCGGTGTCGGCGGTGCTTGCGACCGGCAGTTTCGAGCGGGCGGCCGACGCGCTGGGCCTGACGGCCTCGGCCGTGTCCCAGCGGGTTCGCCAGCTCGAGGCGCGGATGGGCACGACGCTGATCGTACGGGGCCAGCCTTGCACGGCGACCGAGGCGGGCGCCCGGCTGCGCCGCCATGCGGAGGAGGTTCGGCTCCTCGAGCAGCGCCTCCGGGTCGATTTCGGTGAGGTAGCCCCGGCGACGCTGCGGCTCGCGGTGAATGCGGACAGCCTTATCACTTGGTTCATCCCCGTGATGGCCGACTGCGCGCCGCTACTCTTCGACATCATCATCGACGATCAGGACCACACCGCTGACCGGCTGTTACGCGGTGAGGTCTCCGGCGCGATCACAGCCTCCGAACGGCCCGTGCAGGGCTGCGACATCCGCCCGCTCGGCGCGCTGCGCTACCGCGCGGTGGCGAGCCCCGACTTCATGGCACACTGGTTCCCGAACGGTGTCGACGTGGCGGGTCTCTCGCGCGCTCCGGCCCTGACTTACGACGCGAAGGATCGGCTCCAGACCCGCTGGGCCGAGGCGGCGACCGGGGCGAAGCCGGCGATGCCCACGCACTGGCTGCCCTCCACCCGCGGCTTCACCGATGCGGCCCTCGCAGGCGTGGGCTGGGGGCTCAATCCGGAAGCGCTGGTCCGCCACCACATCGAGGCCGGGCGCCTCGTCGAACTGATCGAGGAAACACCCCTCGACGTGCCCCTCTTCTGGCAATGGCCGCGCCGCCTGACGACCGCACTCGCGCCAGTGACGGAGGCCATCCGCGCCGCCGCCAAGGAGCACCTGTCCCGCCCCCCGCGAAATCCGCAAGCGACCCGTTGACACCCCCCGCCCACCGGCGTAGAGGACGCTCCACGACACCTGCCCAGGTGGCGGAATTGGTAGACGCGCCAGCTTCAGGTGCTGGTGTCCGTATGGACGTGGAGGTTCGAGTCCTCTCCTGGGCACCACTCCCTTACAATTGTCCGATTTGGTTTAGCCCTGAGCTTTTCCGCGGCTGGAACTCCGTTTCGACTGCATGCACCCACGCCGCCCCGATGACACGAAATCGTCGTGCAAGCGTTGCAAGAGGGGCGGCGCGGATCGGAGGCCGCATCGCATGAGTATCCGCCTTGCAGGGGTCACCAAGCGCTTCGGCGCCCGCGCCGCGGTCGACGATGTCAGCGTCGAGCTCTCCACCGGCGAGTTCTTCGCCATCGTCGGCGCGTCGGGCTGCGGGAAGTCCACGCTGCTCCGACTGATCGCGGGGCTGGAGGTGGCCGATGCAGGCGAGATCGCGCTGGCAGGTCGCACGGTCAGCGGACCGGGGCTGCATGTGGCGCCCGAGGACCGCAATGTCGGCTTCGTCTTCCAGTCCTACGCGCTGTGGCCCCATCTCGACGTGCGCGGCAACGTGGCCTTCCCGGCCGAGGCGGCGGGCGTCAAGCGGGCGGAGGCGGCGCGCAACGCAGACCGCCACCTCGCCACCGTGGCGCTCACCGACTATGCCGCGCGCAAACCGGCGGACCTGTCCGGCGGCCAGCGGCAGCGGGTGGCGCTCGCGCGGTGCCTCGCGCAGGAGGCGGGGACGATCCTGATGGACGAGCCGCTCGCCAATCTCGATCCGCACCTGCGCAGCACCATGGAGGAGGAGCTCGTCGGCTTTCACCGCACCGCGGGCGCGACGACCGTCTACATCACCCATGACCAGCGGGAGGCGATGGCCGTGGCCGACCGCATGGCGGTGATGGCGGAGGGGCGGTTCCTCCAGGTCGGCACCCCGACGGAGATCTACGACCGCCCCGCCAACGCCGCCGTCGCCCGCTTCATCGGTCACGGCGCGGTGCAGCCGGTTTCCGTCGAGGGCGGTGCCGTGAGACTCGCCGGACATCCGGTGAAGCTGCGCGGGAACGGGGGCACGCACGCGCTCTTCCGCCCCGCCGACCTCTCCGTCACCGATCCCGACGCCACCACGCTGTCCGCCACCGTGGAAAGCGTCCTCTACCGTGGTGGCCACTGGGAGGGGACAGCGCGGGTGGAGGGGCTGTCGGAGCCCTTTCAGCTCCACCTCGACCGCCCCGTGGAGGTCGGCGAGCGGCTGGGCCTCATGATCAATGGCGGCTGGATCCTGCCCGGCTAGAGCCGCCAGGGCACCACGCCCGCGGGCAGCCGCCGCCCCATCACGTGCAGCATCGCCATCAGCGCCACCGTCGCGATCACCGTCACCGCGGACATCGCGGCGGCCAGCGTGGTGTAGCCGCCATCCTCGTAGTTGTAGATCGCGGTCCCGATCGTTTCCGTCCCCGTGGACCACAACAGGGCGGACACGGTGACCTCGTTATACGCCGTCAGGAACACCAGGATCGCGCCGGAGGCCGCGGCGGGCGCGATCAGTGGCAGGAAGATCCGCCGCATCCGGTAGCCATAGCCCGCCCCCGCCACCCGCGCAGCGGCATCGAGGGCGGGGTCGAGCTGCATCGCCGCGGCCGCGATGGGTTTCAGCGCCACGGCGAAGAAGGCGCAGAGGTATGCGAGGAAGATGATCCCCAGCGTGTTGTAGAGTGAGACGCCCACCACCGGCAGCGGCCGGATGAAGGCGAGGATGAACGCGATGGAGATCACGAGCCCCGGAATCGCATAGGTCATCTCCGCCAGCGTTGAGAGCCCCAGCCCTACCCGCCGCGGCCCCCGCGCCGTCCCGGCCAGAAACCGGGCGAGCACCATACCGCCGAGCGCGATGATCAGCGCCGCCGCTCCGGCGGTGAGCGTGGAATTGAGGAAGGCGCGCGCCGTCACGCTCTGCTCGAACAGGATCTCCCGGAAATTGGCGAGGGTCATCGTCTCCGCCGTCAGGGGCAGGCCGTAGGTCACAACCAGCGCCGTGCCGAAGAGCGCCGCGACGGGCAGCAGCAGCGTGACGAGCACCAGCAGCACCATCGCCCCCTCGACTACCGGCCTCCAGCGCCCCAGCGTCAGCCGCAGCGGCGCCTGCGGCGGGCCGATCAGGGCCGCGCGGCTGCGCCCAAGCAGGGTCATCTGCACGATCACGATCAGGATGGCGAGCCCCGCCAGCAGGGCGGAGATCGCGGCGACATCTGCCAGCATCGACGGCCCGAAGCTCGACAGCCGCTGCCAAATCAGCACCGGTAGCGTGGTGTAGCGCGCGGGAATGCCCAGGAGCGCCGGGATCCCGAAGTTCCCCAGCGCGGAGACGAAGGCGAGCGCATAGGCCGCGATCAGCGTTGGTGCCAGCAGCGGCAGCACGATCCGCCGCATCAGCCGCCCGGCGCCGGCGCCCGCAACCCGCGCGGCCTCCGACATCTCACGGGGCAGGGCGCGCAGGGCGGCGAGCACCACGAGGAACACCAGCGGCGTGTGCTGCACGGCCAGCAGCGCGATCACCCCCTCCCGGCTGTAGAGCGGATGGGGCGAGCCCGGCGGCGGCGCGAGGCCCACGGTGTTCAGGATCGGTGAGGACGGCCCCATCGCCTGCACCCAGGCGATCGCGGTCACATGCGGCGGGATCATCATCGGGATGAGCAGCAGGAAGGTGAACACCGCCTTGCCCCGCGCATCCGTCAGCCCGACGACCAGCGCGACCGTCGTTCCCGCGACGAGTGAGAGCGCGGCAGACACTCCGGCGCTGTCGATGGAGTTCCACAGGGCTCGCGGCACCGAGCGGCTGTCGAGCGCGTTCATGAGTGGCGCCAGCGACAGGCTCCCGTCGTCCACCAGCCCGACGCGCGCGAGCAGTGCCAGCGGCAGCACGAAGAGTGCCCCGGCAAACAGAAGCAGGGCGGCAAGGGTCAGTCCCTCGCCGCCCCGCAGGTATCGCAGCGTCGCCTGCAGGGCTCAGCCGCCGAAGATGTCCACGAAGCGCAGGCGGTTGTCCTCGGCATTGTCCAGCGCCTCGGCCGGATCGAACTCGATCAGCTCGATCTCGTCACGCGACGGGAAGCCCGCGGGCGGCGTGATGTCCGGATGCGCGGGCAGATAGCCCTGATCGGCGGCGAGCTGCTGACCCTCGGGCGAGAGCAGGAAGTCGACGAAGGCCTGCGCGGCCGGCACGTTCTGCGCTGTGGACAGGATCGCCACCGGCTCGGTCACGGCGGACACGCCCTCCTCGGGGAAGACGAACTCGACCGGGGCGCCGTTCGCCTTCTCCCGGATCGGGAGGAAGTCGACGACGAAGCCGAACATCTGCTCGCCGCCCGCCACGGCACGGTAGGTGCCGCCATTGCCGCCCTGCGGGTTCGCACCCTGCTCGGCGAGGCCTTCGTAGAGCTCCCAGCCCAGATCCGGATGGCCGGTCAGCGCGGCCATGTGGATCGTCGCGGCCCCGGAGGTCAGCGGCGAAGGCATCGCGATCTGCCCCTCCGCCTCGGGCCGCAGAAGGTCCATGTAGGAGGTCGGCTGGAAGGGTGCTGCCGTGTTGTAGACGATGCCCGTCGTGATAAGCTTGGTGGAGAAGTAGTGCCCCTCGTCATCCATGATCGCCGGGTCGTAGGCGGAGGTGTCGGCCTCGGCATAAGGCATCAGCCGCCCCTCGGCCTCCAGCCCCTCCATCGTCACCATGTCGGCGATCAGCAGCACGTCGGGCTGGGGGTTGCCCGCTTCGAACTCCGCCTCCAGCCGAGCCATGATGCGGGTGGTGCCGTCGCGCACCCACTCCACCTCCACGTTCGGATAGGCGGCGGTGAAAGCGTCAACGGTCGCCTGTGCATCCTCGTTCGGCTGCGAGGTGTAGAGCACGAGGGGACCGGACACGTCAGTGTTCTGCGCGTGGGCCACGCCGGTCAGGGCGAGGCCGGCCAGCAGGGCCGGGATCATCTTTTTCATCGGACATTCAACTCCATGTCGGGCCGAGCCGGGGGGATCGGCATTCCACGGAGCCTCCACCTAAATGCGAAAGGTGACAGTCCTGTTGCACCCGGTCTTAGCCGGGATCCGGCGCGAGGTTGCGGGCGACCCGCTCCCGGAACTGGGCCGACGTGTTGCCGGAGGGATAGGGCTGGTCCGGCACCGGGACGCCGAGGAAGGCGCAGAGCGGCGCCCACCCCGCACCGACCGGCAGTTCCAGAAGGCGTTCCGGCGGGATCGCGGCCCGCACGGCGGCGTTGTGCGCCTCGAAGGCGGACAGAGCGGCAGCGCGGTCCGTGAGATCCGGGCCGATGAGCCGTTGCAGGATGGTCTCGGTGAGCTCCGCGATGGCGTTCCGATGCGGCGGGGTGTGGCGGCCTTTCAGGGCGACGAAGGGCAGGATGGTCTGCTCCAGGCTCGCCCACCATGCCTCCGCCTCGCGCAGGGTCAGGATCACCTTCGCCTCGGGAAAATGCCGCGTCGTCTCCCGCCAGTAGGCCGCCCCCGGCCAGTCCACCTGTGCTTCGAACCCGGCGAAGAGCGCATCCCAGTCCGGCGCTGCACCCCCACACACCACGTCATGCCAAGGCGGCACCAGCACGGGGTCGTCGCGCAGCGCGTACATGTGGTGGCAAGGTGCGAAGCCCAGCTCGATGAGCGCGTTGCGCAGGCTCTCCGTCCCCGTGCGGCCGAGGCCCGCGCCGATGATCTGCAATGCCATGCCGAGGCTCCCTTCCCGTCCCGCGATCCGTCTTACACCGCTCGCGCCCGGTCACGAAGCCGTCAGCTTGCGGTTGAACCCGGCGGCGCGCAGATTTTTTCAACCCGCGGACCCCTTCTTTTTCTCGGCTTTCCGGCCCTTGCGGCCCGAAATCACCCTGCGGTTGCCGTTCCACGGCGCGGAAGCACTGGCACAGTTGCGAAGGTTCGCCTACTTCACATCTGTCCGCAACGCCTGGCGCAACCGTGAGGGGCGGTGGCAGGCGATCATTCAAGGCCCGAAAGTGGCCGAACGTGACAACTGGAGGTATTACCAATGAAATCAGCAGCGATCCTCGTGACGAGTGCCCTCGCGGCGACGGCGTCCTTTGCTCAGGACCGCAGCGACTGGCCGGGCAGCTTTACCGTGGCCACGGCTTCGCAGGGCGGCACCTACTTTGCCTACGGCTCCGGCTGGGCGAACCTGGTGGCTGACGAGCTCGGCCTGTCCGGCGGGGCGGAGATCACCGGCGGCCCGGGTCAGAACATGGCGCTGGTCCACACCGGCGAGGCGGCCTTCGGCATGACCACGATGGGCCCGGCGGCCGAGGCCGTGGCGGGTGAGAGCCCGATCGCGCCCGGTCTGCAGATGACCAATGCCTGCGCGATGTTCCCGATGTACCAGACGCCGTTCTCCGTGACGGCGCTGACGTCCTCGGGCATCAGCTCGATCGCCGATATCCCGGCCGGCGCACGCATCGGCTTCGGCCCGGCGGGCTCCACCTCCGACACTTACTTCCCCCGGATGATGGAGACGCTGGGCGTCGACTTCGAGCGGCGCAACGGCTCCTGGACCGACCTCGGCGGCCAGCTCCAGGACGGCCTGATCGACGTGATCGCGTTCGCCGCGGGCGTTCCGGTCCCGGCGGTCAGCCAGCTCGAGGTACAGACCGACGTGAACATCATCGAGTTCACCGAGGAAGAGCAGGCGACGATCCTGGAGGCCTTCCCGGTCTCCGAGTTCGCGATCACCGCCGACACCTACACCACGCTGGAGGCGGATGCCCGCTCGGTGTCCATGTGGAACTTCGCGATCGCCAACTGCGATCTGCCCGCCAGCATGGTCAACGCCGTGGTCGACGTGATCATGAGCGACAACGAGCGGATGGTGAACATCCACCGCGCCGCGGCCTCCACCGTGCCGGAGAACTGGGACAAGAATGCCGGCGTCCTGCCCTGGCACCCGGGTGCGGCCCAGTGGTTCATCGACAATGCGGGCGCGGAGATCCCCGAGGATCAGATCCACGCCCAGTAAGCCCCGACGCTCCTGAACGGGAGGCCGCGCAACACACGCGGCCTCCCACTCACATTTGATGACCAGACCCTTGCCGGACGCTCCGGAATGGGGGAGACCGGCTTATGGCTACGCACACCGAACCGCAGGACGACCAGACCGACGGCCCCGTGATCGCGGAGGGCGTCGACGACGAACCGGTCGAACGCAATCGTCGCGTCTTCACCGGCCCGACCTACCTGGTCATCGCCGTGATGTCCGCGGTCTACGCGCTGTTCCACATGGCGGCCCTGAACGGCTGGTCGATCCGGGAGTGGACGGGCGTGACCGTGCCGCTCCTGCCCGTCTTCCCGCTGGAGACCTGGAACTTCCGTATCGTCCACATCGCGGGTGCGGTGCTGCTGGGCTTCATTCTCTACGCGCCCCGCGAGTTTCCCGATGACGACCGCGGCGGGCGCCATCCGCTCGATCTGCTTGCCTGGGCAGGCATGCTGCCCGCGCTCTTCGCCTGCTGGACGGCGCTGGGCTTCGCCGCGCAGATCCGCGACGGGGTGATGTGGAACGGGGTCGATACCGGGATCCGAAGCGAGGAGATCTGGCAATACGGTGTGCCGCTGATCGCGGCCACCGCGCTGGGCATCGTGATCGGCTGGCTGCGCCCGCGGGTGCGCGGGGCCATCGCGCCGGCGGACCTGCTGCTGGGCGTCTGCGGGATCGGCGTCGCGATCTATCTCATCACGATCTACGGCACGCTGATGCGCAGCTCGACCGGGACGCCCTTCGCGCCGATCGGGATCAGCCTCGCCGCCGTGGCGGGCACCGCGCTGATCATGGAGCTCACGCGCCGCGTCGCGGGCCTCGCCCTGATCGTTATCGCCGCCGTCTTCCTGATCTACGTCTTCGTCGGGCACCTGCTGCCGGGCTTCCTGAACGCGCCAGCCATCGCGTGGGAGCGGTTCTTCAGCCAAGTCTACACCGATGCCGGGATCCTGGGCCCGACCACGGCGGTGTCGTCCACCTACATCATCCTCTTCATCATCTTCGCGGCGTTCCTGCAGGCCTCCAAGGTCGGGGACTACTTCGTCAACTTCGCCTTCGCGGTCGCCGGCCGGGCGCGCGGTGGCCCGGCGAAGGTCGCGATCTTCGCTTCCGGCCTCATGGGCATGATCAACGGGACGAGTGCCGGCAATGTGGTCGCCACCGGCTCGCTCACCATCCCGCTGATGAAGAAGGTCGGCTACCGCCCCACCACCTCCGGCGCGGTCGAGGCGGCCGCGTCCACCGGCGGGCAGATCATGCCGCCGATCATGGGGGCGGGCGCCTTCATCATGGCGGAGATCACGGGCATTCCCTACACCGAGATCGCGATCGCCGCGATCATCCCCGCGATCCTCTACTTCGTCTCGATCTACTTCATGGTGGACTTCGAGGCGGCCAAGCTCGGCATGCGCGGGATGCGCGACGACGAGCTGCCGAAGTTCCGCGACATGGCGCGGCGCGTCTTCCTGTTCCTGCCGATCCTGATCCTGATCGTGGCGCTGTTCCTCGGCTACTCCGTGATCCGGGCGGGCACGCTCGCCACGATGGCCGCGGCGGTGGTGAGCTGGCTGACGCCCTACCGCATGGGGCCGCGCTCGATCTCCAAGGCGTTCGAGATTGCGGGCTACATGTCCATCCAGATCATCGCGGTCTGTGCCTGCGCGGGCATCATCGTCGGCGTGATCTCCCTGACCGGGGTCGGCGCGCGCTTCTCCTCGATGCTCCTCAACATCGCGGAGGCGAACCAGCTCATCGCCCTCTTCTTCGCCATGTGCATCGCGATCCTGCTGGGCATGGGGATGCCCACGACGGCGGCCTATGCGGTGGCGGCGTCGGTGGTGGCACCGGGCCTCGTGCAGCTCGGCATCCCGATGCTGACGGCGCATTTCTTCGTCTTCTACTTCGCCGTCGTCTCGGCGATTACGCCACCAGTGGCACTGGCGAGTTACGCGGCGGCTGGCATATCCGGATCGAACCCGATGGCAACGTCGGTCGCGTCCTTCAAGATCGGGATCTCGGCCTTCATCGTGCCGTTCATGTTCTTCTACAACTCCGCGATCCTGATGGACGGAAGCTGGTTCGAGGTGATCCGTGCAGGCACCACGGCCGTGATCGGCGTGTTTCTCCTCTCCTCCGGCGTGCAGGGCTGGTGGGTCGGGGACCGGGCGAACGCTTTGTTCCGGATCGGCCTGATCGTCGTGGCGCTCTTCATGATCGAGGGCGGCTTGATCTCCGACCTCATCGGGATCGGCGGCGCCGTCGGCCTGTTCCTGCTGGCGCGGATGGTGCGCGGAACGGCGCAGGCCTGAGCCTCTTGCCGGGGGCGGGAGCCTCCGGCGGGCGTATTTTGCGGAAAGATGAAAGTCTAGCGCGGGGCGGCGGCTCGGCGCAGGCGGTCGTTGATGGCACGGCCGAGCCCCGTGTCCGGGATCGGCGCGACGGCGATCCGGTCAGAGGCGGCATCGGCGGCGCGCAGCAGGGCGAAGAGCCGGGCCGCGGCCTCATGCAGATCTCCTGTGGGCGACAGCGACCAGTCCGACGGTCCGTCGCCGAAGCGCAGCCAGAGCTCATCCGCCTCCGGCACCTCCACGTTCAGCCGCAGTCGCGCCTCCGGTGCGTAGTGTGAGCTGAGCTGGCCCGGTGCGTTAACCCCACCCGCATGCTGCGCCAGCGGACGGCCAAGGGCGCCCTCCAGCGCCTCCACCGCCACGCCGCCAGGGCGTAGCAAGACCGGCGTTTCGCCATCCCAGCCCACGATCGTCGACTCCAGCCCGACTTCGCACGCCCCGCCATCCAGCACCGCCGCGATCCGTCCGTCGAGACCGTCGAGCACGTGCTCCGCCGTTGTCGGGCTGATCCGACCGGAGGGGTTGGCGCTGGGTGCCGCCACAGGACGGCCCACGGCGCTAAGCAAGTCGCGCGCCACTGGATGCGCGGGCACTCGTACCGCAAGCGTGTCGAGCCCGGCGCTCGCGAGCTCCGACACCGCGTCGCTCCGGCGGGGCAGGACCAGTGTCAGTGGGCCGGGCCAGAAGGCCGATGCCAGGGCATGGGCTTGAGGTGTGAAGCTGACCAGCCCCTCCGCCATCGCGAGGTCCGCAACGTGCGCAATCAAGGGGTTGAAGGCCGGCCGCCCCTTCGCGGCAAAGACCCCGGCCACCGCGCGGCCGTTCGTCGCATCGGCGCCGAGGCCGTAGACCGTCTCGGTCGGAAACGCGACCAGCGCGCCCCGTTGGAGCAGGCGCGCGGCCTCCGAAATCCCTTCCCGATCGGCCGAAAGACGCTGCGTTGCAGCATTTTCGGTGCCGCCGCGTTCTTCTTGTCTGCCTTCGGCGCTCACCCTAGCCTCTGCCACAACTTCGGGAATTCGATGGGTAGTGCCATGACTTATGCTCCGCCGCTGCGCGACATGCAATTCACGCTCGACCAGGTGATCGGCGCGAAACGTCTGGCCGAGACGGAGCTCTACGCCGAGGCAACCGCCGAAACGACCGAGGCGATCCTGACCGAAGCGGGCAAGCTCGCCGCCGAGATCCTCTATCCCGTCAACCGCAGCGGCGACCTCAACCCCGCCCGGCTGGAGAACGGTGTCGTGCGCACCTCCCCCGGTTTCGCGGAAGCCTACAAGGCGATTGCCGAGGGGGGCTGGGTCGGCATCAACGCCGATCCGGAGTTCGGTGGCATGGGCCTGCCGATGACGCTGACCACCGCGGTGGGCGAGATGATGAACTCCGCCTGCCTGTCGCTCGCCCTCAATCCGCTGATGACCCAGGGCCAGATCGAGGCGCTGGAGCATCACGCCTCCGCCGCGATCAAGGAACTCTACCTGCCGAAGCTCATCGCGGGCGAGTGGACAGGCACGATGAACCTGACTGAGCCGCAGGCGGGCTCCGACGTCGGTGCGCTGCGCTCGAAGGCGGAGCCGAATGGCGACGGGACCTACGCCATCACGGGTCAGAAGATCTACATCTCCTGGGGCGATCACGACGTGGCGGAGAACATCTGTCACCTCGTCCTCGCCCGCCTGCCGGACGGCGTGCCCGGGACGAAGGGCATCTCCCTCTTCCTCGTGCCGAAGTTCATCCCGAACGAGGACGGCTCGCTCGGTGTCGCCAACTCCCTCAAGCCGATCAGCCTGGAGCACAAGCTGGGCCTCCACGGCTCGCCCACCGCGGTGATGGAGTTCGACGGCGCCACCGGCTGGATGGTCGGGCCGGAGCATGGCGGCATGGCCGCGATGTTCACCATGATGAACAACGCCCGCCTCGGCGTCGGTGTACAGGGCGTCGGCATCGCAGAGGCCGCCTATCAGAAGGCGCTCGCCTACGCGCTCGACCGCAAGCAGGGCAAGAGCCCCACGGGCGACACCGGCTCCATCATCGACCACGCCAACGTGCGGCGGAAGCTGATGCACATGAAGTCGCTGACGCAAGCGTCCCGCGCGATCTGCCTCGACTGTGCCTTCTCGCTCGACATGGGTCGCGCGACGGAGGGCGAGGAGGCCGCGAAGTGGAAGGCGCGCGGCGCGTTCCTCACGCCCATCGCGAAGGCCTTCGGCACCGATACCGGCTCCGAGGTCTCCGATATCGGCATCCAGATCCACGGCGGCATGGGCTTCGTGGAGGAGACGGGCGCCGCCCAGTACGCCCGCGACGTGCGCGTCACCCGGATCTACGAGGGCACCAACGGCATCCAGGCCATGGACCTTGTCGGCCGCAAGCTGATGGACGGCGGTGCGGCGGCCGAGGCGCTGCTGGGCGAAGTCGAAGCGACGGCGAAGGCCGCGCAGACCGCCCACCCCGATCTCGCGGATGCGCTGCAGGACGCGGGTGAGACCGTGTGCGACGCGCTCGACTGGATGCTGAAGTCGGGCATGAACGACCGGTTTGCGGGCTCGCTGCCCTTCCTGCGGGCCTTCGCGCTGGTCCTCGGCGGTCATTACCTGTTGCGCGCGGCACTGGCGGGCGGCGACAGTCATCTTGCGGTCGCACGTTTCCATATCCTCCAGCTCATGCCACAAGCGGCGGCGTTCTGCACCGCGGCCACGCAAGGTGCCGCCCCGCTCTACACCCTCGACGCGGAGGCGCTGGCCTCCTGACCGGCGGCGGGGGCAACCCGGAAGGACTGCCGATGCTCCGCCTCACCGCCATCGCCCTGTGCCTCGCCACTCCAGCCCTCGCCGATCTGCGGCAGACGGGGCTGGAGGTGGTCACCGGATGGGTCTCCATCATCTCCTCCGCCGATGAGGAGAAGATCGCGCGGACCCTGGCGCCCGAGTACCAGATCCAGCGCGCCGGCGGCGTCGGCTACGACCGCGACGCCTATCTCGCTTACGGCCTGCCCACGATCAGCACCGATACGCCCCCGCGCGTCGAGATCGTGGAGGTCACCGGCGATGAAGACCTGATGGTCGTCCGCTGGGCACTGACGATTGACGCCACCGTCGAGGGAGGTCACATCACCCGGCAGGCGCCGCGCCTCACCGTCTTCCGCCGGGAGAACGAGAAATGGATGGCGGTCGCCCACGCGAATTTCGCCGTGCCGGAGTAGAGACTTGCCCGAAGACGCCGCCAGCCTGATCCGCTTTCCGATCGCCGAACCGCCGGGGGAGGGCGAGATGATCGAGGTGGCGGACGGCATCCTGTGGGGCCGCATCCCGCTGCCGATGGTGCTCAACCACATGAACGTCTACGCGCTCGACGACGGCGACGGCTGGACGATCGTGGATACCGGCGTCGACACCTCGAAGACCCGCGCCGTGTGGGAGGCGCTGCTCGCAGGCCCCCTCGCAGGCAAGCCGGTGCGCCGCGTGCTGCTCACCCACCACCACCCCGACCATGTGGGCCTCGTCGGCTGGTTCCAGGCGCGCGGGGCGGAGCTGGTGACGACGCGCACCGCCTGGCTCTTCGCACGGATGCTGACGCTCGATGTGCAGGAGGCCGCGACGGAGGAGGCGCTGACCTTCTACCGCCGCGCCGGGATGGATGCGGAGCGGATCGCCATCCGCGCCGCACAGCGCCCCTTCAACTTCGCCGATATCGTCCACCCCATGCCCGTCGGCTACACCCGCATCGCGCAGGGCGACACGCTGCGCGTCGGCGGGCGCGACTGGACGGTCCATGTCGGCAACGGCCACGCGCCGGAGCATGCGACGCTCTGGTCCGGCGACCTGATCCTGGCGGGCGACCAGATCATCCCCGGCATCTCCTCCAATATCGGGGTCTATCCGACGGAGCCGGAGGCCGATCCGCTCGGCGACTGGATCGAGAGTTGCCATCGCCTCGCAGCGCTGGCCGGTCCGCACCACCTCGCGCTGCCGGGCCACAAGCTGCCCTTCACCGGCGTGCCCGCCCGCCTGCGCCAGCTCATCGAGAACCACGAGAACGCACTGCCGCGGCTGCTGGAGTTCCTCTCGGAGCCCCGCCGCGCGCCCGACTGCTTCCCGCTCCTCTTCAAGCGCACCATCGACGACGGCACCTACGGCCTCGCCCTGGCCGAGACGGTGGCCCATCTCAACCATGTCTGGCACGAAGGACTGGTGACACGAACACTGGCGGAGGACGGGGCATGGCTGTGGAGAACGGCATAGAGACGACGGCGGAAGCGGCGGAGGCCTCGGTCCTCTCCCGCGCGGTGCATACCGGCGGACAGGACTGTGCGGAGAACGCAAAGAAGCCCGCGAAGCTCGGCACCGGCAAGGGCAAGTCGCCCGCCCAGTGGGCCTATGAGCGCATCGCCCTCTACATCCGCAAGTTCGAGGAGACGCTGGACAGCGAGCACGAGGTCGGCATGGGCTTCGTCGGCACCGAAATGGGCGTGATGCACGTCCAGGGCATGGGCTGGTTCGCGCCCGACATCGTCACCTTCTACGGCGTCGATGCGCGCGGCGGAAAGATGCAGCTCATCCAGCACGTCACCCAGCTCAACGTCGCCCTGCGCGCCGCCCCCCGCCAGCAGGAGACAGCACGCCGCATCGGCTTCGAGCTGGCTCAGGCGCTGGAAGAGCCCGCCTGACTTGCACCACGCGGCCCATCGTGTAAGACGGCATCGGTCCCGAATTGGAGAGCAGCATGGCCGACGATAACAACAAGGAGCACGAGCACGGCTCCATGGACATCACGGATCAGGAGAAGACGTTCGGCGGCTTCGTGACCTTCTGCATCCGGTCCATCATCGTGATCCTGATCGTCCTGATCTTCCTCGCGATCTTCCGCACCTGATACCTGCGCCACCCCGGACCTGCTCCGGGGCCGCGATGACACGACCCAACCGCCCCGGACCCGATCCGGGGCCCTTTGGAGCGTCGTGACTGAACGGTCCCGGCGCTGCGGCCGGGACGGTTGCGCCTAGGGCCGCCGCGGCGCCCCGTCGCGCATTGGCAGCGCCCGTACGTTGTGGGCGGTCAGCGTCCCGACCTCCTCCCCGTCCAGCACGATGCAGCTCAGCTCCCCGCCGAAGACCGCGCCGGTATCGACGGCGATCCGCTGGGGGTAGCGCTCCACCTGGTCATAGACCGTGTGGCCATGCACCACGGTGAAGGGCAGGGGGCCCGCATAGTCGAGCCAGCCCTCGCGGATCCACATCAGGTCGTCATCCTCCTGATCCTCCAGCCGCCGGTCCGGCCGCACGCCCGCGTGGGTGAAGACGTAGTCGCCGATCCGCCGCCAGCGCGCGAGCCCGTCGATGAAGTCCACATGCGCGCCCGGCACCGCCTCCGCTGCCGCGTCGTGCCAGAGGTCGGAGCGGTCGAGCGTCACCTCACCGCCGATCTCGATCCCGTAGCTCGCCAGCGTCTCCACCCCGCCCAGCTTCTCATGCAGCCAGTGATAGCCCTTGTGCCGCCACAGGCGCGGGTCCTGCCAGCCGGGTTGGGTGACGTAGCGCATGAACATCCTGTCGTGGTTGCCGCGCAGGTTGATCCATTCGGGATTGTCCCCGGCGATCAGCCAGTCGACCACGCCGCGGCTGTCCGGTCCCCGGTCCACGTAGTCGCCCAGATGGACGATCCGCACCTCGCGCCCTGCATGCTCCGCCCGGTCGCGGGCGATCCAGCCGTGGACCTCGCGCAGCTTGTCGAGCTCCCCGTGGATATCGCCGATCGCGTAGATGCGGATGCCGTCCGTCGCCATGTCGTCCCCTTCAAAACGAAGCCCCCGCTCCAAGATGGGGCGGGGGCTCGAAAGACAACGGCCGGATCGCTCCGGCCGGGTCGCTCCATGTCGATCTGCTTAAAGGAGACCTTCGCGCTGTGCCTTTTTACGAGCCAGCTTGCGCGCGCGGCGAACGGCCTCGGCCTTCTCGCGGGCACGCTTGACGGAGGGCTTCTCGTAATGCTGCCGGAGCTTCATCTCACGGAACACGCCCTCGCGCTGCAACTTCTTCTTCAGGGCGCGGAGCGCCTGATCGACATTGTTGTCGCGAACCTGTACCTGCACTTGTCTTCACCACCTTTCAGGTAAAATTGCGGAATTGCAGGAGTGCGCTAGATAGGCGGATAATCCGCACATGTCCACCCCGTAGCCGAGAGTTGCCATGATCGATCAGCCGGAAATCGTTGAGACATCGGGTGAAAACCCGCGGGACAAGGTGCTGGATGCCGCATTGATGCACGTGCCCTTCGACGGCTGGTCCGAGGCGACGCTGAAACGCGCCATCGCCGATTCGGAGCTGGAGCCGGGTTTGGCGCGCAGTCTCTTCCCTCGCGGCGCCGTCGATCTGGCGCTCGCCTTCCACATGCGCGGGGACGAGGAGCTCGCCGCCTGGCTCGCCACAGCCGACATGACCGGCATGGGCATGACGGCAAAGATCACGCGGGCGGTCCGCAAACGCCTCGAACTTATCGAGGGCGAGCGCGAGGCGGTGCGCCGGGGTGCCACGCTCTTTGCCCTGCCGATGCACGCCGCCGACGGGGCGAAGGCGATCTGGAACACCGCCGACACGATCTGGTCCGGCCTCGGCGACGGCTCGCGCGACATCAACTGGTATACCAAGCGCGCGACGCTCTCGGGCGTCTACTCCTCCACGGTGCTCTATTGGCTGGGCGATGACAGCCTCGGCAGCGAGAAGACCTGGGCCTTCCTCGACCGCCGCATCGCCGACGTGATGCGGATCGAGAAAGCGAAGGCCTGGGCGAAGGACACCCCGATGGCCCGCGCCTGGGCCGCGGGACCGGGCCGCGTCCTCGACCGAGTGACCGCGCCCAACGTCCGCATGCCGGGCCGCTGGCGCCGCCCCTGACGTGCCGTCCCGGCCGCAGCGCCGGGACCTTTCGGTACGACGTGCTGCGGGAGACCCCGGATCAAGTCCGGGGTGGTATCACTCGAAGTGCCCTCCAAGTCGGGCGCGGCCCTCATCACATAAAGGCGAAAGGCCCCGGATCTGGTCCGGGGCGGTTGCTCTTCACATTGAGGATCCTTGAGCCACGCCCGAGGGTCACCACAGAACGCTGTCAGGCCTCCAGCATCCGGCGCAGCAGCTCCACGTCCTCGGCGATCTGGCTGTCGGTGAGCTTGAGCTCCTCGACCTTCTTCACCGCGTGGATCACCGTGGTGTGGTCGCGGCCGCCGAACTTGCGCCCGATCTCCGGCAGGCTCTTCGAGGTCAGAGTCTTCGCGAGGAACATCGCCACCTGACGCGGGCGGGCGATGGCGCGGGCGCGCCGCGCAGACAGAAGGTCGTTCATGCGCAGATTGTAGTGGTCCGCGACCTTCCGGATGATCTCCTCGATGGTCACCTTGCGCTCGGAGGCGCGCAGCAGGTCGGCGAGGCATTCCTGCGTCATGTCCATGTCGATCTCGCGCCCCACCAGCGAGGCGAAAGCGAAGAGGCGGGTGAGCGCCCCCTCCAGCACGCGCACGTTGGTGGAGATCCGGTGCGCAAGGAACTCGATCACGCCGTGATTGATCTTAACGCTCGGATGCTGGAGGAGCTGCGCCTCCAGCTTCGACTGCAGGATGCCGAGGCGCAGCTCGTAGTCGGTCGGGTGCAGGTCGGCAACGAGGCCCCATTGCAGCCGCGACTTGATCCGCTCCTCGATCCCCTCGATCTCCCCCGGTGCGCGGTCGGCGGAGATGATGACCTGCTTGTTCTGGTCGATCAACGCATTGAATGTGTGAAAGAATTCCTCCTGCGTCGAATCCTTGCCCGCGATGAACTGCACGTCGTCGACCATCAGCACGTCGACCGAGCGGAACATCTGCTTGAAGCTGATCGTGTCGCGGAAGCGCAGCGCCTGCACGAAGCGGTACATGAACTGCTCGGCGGAGAGATACAGCACACGGAAGCCCGGATTCTCCTCCTGCAGCTTCCACGCGATCGCGTGCATTAGGTGCGTCTTGCCGAGGCCGACGCCACCGTAGAGGAAGAGGGGGTTGAACGTGACCTCGCCCCCCTCGCCGACCCGTCGCGCCGCCGCATGGGCGAGCTCGTTTGGCTTGCCGACCACGAAGCTGTCGAAGGTGAAGCGCGGGTCGAGCGGGGAGCCCGGAAGCTCCTCCTCACCCGTGGTGACGGCCGCCGGTTTCGGCGCGCCGTTCTCCTGCTCCACCGCGGCCTTCTGCGGGGTGGCAGGGGCCACGGTGAAGTTCAGCCGCGTGACCTCGTAGCCTTCGCGCACGAAGGATGAGCGGATGCGCTCACCGTAGTTCCGCTCGACCCAGCGGCCGATGAAGGTGGTGGGTGCCGCGAAATGCGCAGTGCCCGAATCGATGCGGTCGAGCGAGAGCGGGTCGATCCAGCTCTGATAGGCCTCCTGGCCGATCGCCGACTTCATATCCGTGCAAATGCGCCCCCAGGCCTCGATATCAGACATTGTCCGTCCCATTGTCACAATTCGACGTTGGCCGGACCCGGGCGGGCGGAGCCGGCAGGCTTTTTGTCCCTCGGGGGCGTTGATGGCCCCCCCTTGGGTCAGGTTTGTCGCCAGGGCAATGAATGGGCCTTCCACCCGTTCATCGACCCCCTGTGCGCGTCGCTGTCCAGGTCTCCCTCAAAACCCTCGGCGACATTGATGCAGCGAACGGAGATGCCTGCCTGCTCCGCCGTCTGCGATACCGCACGGGCCGCGTCGTCAGATCGCGCGCCCGAACGGCAGATGAAGAGAATCGTGTCGGGAAGCGTGCCGCCCAGTTCGGCGGTGACGTCCTCGACGAAGGTGGGATTGACGGACATGTCGGGGTAGCTGCGCCATTCGGCCAGCGCCATCCGGTTGCCGGTGCTCCTCAGATCGGGGATGCCGACGAAGGACCATTCCGGCTTCGTCCTGACATCTACGAGCGCGGCCGTCGCATCGCCCCTGAGCGCCTCATACGCTTCTGGTGGGGTCATCTGCTCGATCTGCGACACGCCTTGCTCCTCCCGGTCGTTGCGACTCTCGTTCTTGGTCCGCAGAACCTACGCCGAGTCGGAAGTGCAACACAAGAGGAAGTGGAGCGCCCGGTGGGGCGTTTCCATTTTATAGTTCAGATGCTTAAGTTGTGCACAAGTATTGGTTGCATCTGCTGATGCGATATAAAAAGCCGATACTAAAGGTGCGAATGCGGCGGGGCTCACCGACTTCCAAGATTACGTCCGGGTCACGATTCGAACAACGGGACCGAAGAGTGAACGCCTGTTGTGCGCCGGAGCGTGGCCGAAAAGCCATTGAATGCACTGCAAAAAGAAAGGGCGCATCAGCGGATGCGCCCGACATGCAGCGATACGGGCCCGATGGGCCCGCGGGATCATGCCATCGACTTCACGCGGTGCGCGAGGCGGGAGATCTTCCGCGAGGCGGTGTTCTTGTGCAGCACGCCCTTGGTGACGCCACGCATCACTTCCGGCTGGGCCGCTTGCAGCGCCTGCTGAGCCGCGGTCTGGTCGCCACCTGCGATGGCTTCCTCGACCTTGCGCAGGAAGGTGCGGATGCGCGAGCGGCGCGCTTTGTTGACGTCGGTGCGGCGCTCGATCTGGCGCACGCGCTTCTTTGCGGACGGCGAATTTGCCATGTCTGATTCCGGTCTCTTTTTACAAGATGAGCCGCGCTCTTACTCCCGCGGCCCACGGGTGTCAACGTTCCGTCTTACTGGTCGCGGAACTTCGCGGTGCGCTTTTCAACGAAGGCCGACATGCCCTCGGCCTGATCCTCCGTCGCGAAGAGCGAGTGGAAGACGCGGCGCTCGTAGAGCAGCCCCTCGCGCTGGGTCGTCTCATAGGCGCGGTTCACCGATTCCTTGACCGCCATGACGGCGAGCTGGGATTTCTCCGCGATCTTGCCCGCGGTCTTCAGCGCCTCGTCCACGAGGTCCTTGGCCGGCACGATGCGGGAGACGAGGCCGGCGCGCTCGGCCTCCTCGGCCTCCATGAAGCGACCGGTGAGGTTCATCTCCATCGCCTTCGACTTGCCCACGATGCGGGTGAGCCGCTGGGTGCCGCCGATCCCCGCCATGACGCCGAGATTGATCTCCGGCTGGCCGAACTTCGCGGTGTCGGACGCGATGATGAAGTCGCACATCATCGCAAGCTCACACCCCCCGCCGAGCGCGAAGCCCGACACGGCCGCGATGATCGGCTTGCGCGTCCGGGTGATCGCCTCGGTCTGCGGTGTGAAGTAGTCCGTGCCGAACATGTCGACGAAGGACTTCTCCGCCATCTCCTTCACATCGGCCCCGGCAGCGAACGCCTTCTCCGAGCCGGTGATGACGATGGCCCGCACGTCGTCGTCCTTGTCCCAGGCGGCGAGCACGTCGGCGAGTTCGGTGAGGAGCTGCCCGTTCAGGGCGTTCAGCGCGTCGGGGCGGTTGAGCCGGATGAGCCCCACGTCATCCGTCACCTCGACGATCAGCATCTCGTAGGCCATGCGAATGTCCCTTTTCGGTTGCCTGCGGCGCGTTGTCCCGGGATTTGAAGGCCTCACGGGGTGATTGCAAGGTGTTTCAGTTCCTATCGCTGACATGCGGGACAGTGTAAGGAGGACCGGCCCGACTGCACGTCGCGCACGACCGTGCCGCCACAGCCCGGCGTCCGGCACGCCTCGCCCTCCCGCCCGTAGACCGCGAAAGAGTGTTGAAAATAGCCCAGTTCCCCGTCGGCCTGCCGGTAATCCCTGAGCGAGGATCCGCCGGCGGCGATGGCATCCTCCAGCGTTTCGCGGATATGCCCCGCGAGGTCGGAAATCTGACGTTTCGTCAGGTCCCGCGCGAGCCGGAGGGGGCTGATCCCCGACCGCCACAGCGCCTCGCACACGTAGATATTGCCGAGCCCCGCCACGATTCGCTGGTCGAGCAGGGCGGATTTGATCGGCGTCCAACGCCCCTCCAGCTTCTCCGCCAGGTACGCCGCGGAAAAGGCGTTGTCGAAGGGTTCGGGCCCCAGCACCGCGATCAGCTTGTGCGCCTCCACCGCATCCGTCGCGACCAGATCCATCGCGCCGAAACGCCGGGCGTCGTTGAAGGTCACACGGGTCCCGTCCTCGATGTCGAAGACGACGTGATCGTGCTTCTCTGGCGCCGGGTGATGGTGGTGGAACGCGCCCGGCACGCTCGTCCCCGACGGCCCCGCGATCAGCATCCGACCCGACATGCCCAGATGCACGATCAGTGTCTCCGCCCGGTCAAGCTCCGCCAGGATGTATTTCGCCCGCCGCCTCAGCCGCGTGACCCGCGCGCCGGTCAGCCGCTCCGCCATGCCGTCCGGAAACGGCCAGCGCAGGTCGGGGCGGCGCACGTCGGCGCGCGTGATTACGCGCCCCTCCATCACGGGGACCAGACCCCGGCGCACGGTCTCCACCTCGGGCAGTTCTGGCATCGATCGGGCTCGCTCAATCTCGGAAGAGCCCTGATCTAAGCCCCTCGCGCGGCAGGCGCAATCGACGCGACCCCACACCGCGCTTTCCAATCCCGCGCCAATCGCTAGGTTGCGGGGCGAAGCGACCGCAGGAGCCCCCCATGGCCGAGACCGAGAAGACCACCCATTTCGGCTATCAGGATGTGCCGGAAGGGGAAAAGGCCGAGCGGGTCCACGGCGTCTTCACATCCGTCGCCTCGAAATACGACATCATGAACGACGTGATGAGCGTCGGCATCCACCGCCTGTGGAAGGATGCGATGATGGACTGGCTGGCGCCGCGCCCGCACCAGCACCTCCTCGACGTGGCGGGTGGCACCGGCGACATCGCGTTCCGCTTCCTCAAGCGCGGCGGCGGGCAGGCCACCGTCTGCGACATGACGGAATCGATGCTGGAGGCCGGCAAGCAGAGGCCCGAGGCGCAGGGCGCCCCGATGGAATGGGTCGTGGGCGACGCCATGGCGCTGCCCTTCGCCGACAACAGCTTCGACGTCTACACGATCAGCTTCGGCATCCGGAACGTGACCCGGCCCGAGGATGCGCTGGCCGAGGCGTTCCGCGTCCTTAAGCCCGGCGGCCGCTTCCTGTGCCTGGAGTTCAGCCAGATCCCCAACGACCTGCTGCAGCGGCTCTACGACGCCTACTCCTTCAACGTCATCCCGGCGATGGGCCAGGCGATCGCGCAGGACCGCGAGAGCTACCAGTACCTCGTCGAGTCGATCCGCAAGTTCCCCGATCAGGAGAGCTTCGCCACCCTGATCCGGCAGGCGGGCTTCGAGAACGTACGCTACCGCAACCTCTCCATGGGGATCGCCTGCCTGCACAGCGGGTGGAAGATTTGAACCCTGTCTCCAACCTCTGGCGACTGATCCGGACCGGCGCGACCTTCCAGCGGACCGGTGCGCTCGACTATGCCATGCGTCAGTTCGGGGCGCCCGGCAGCCTGCGGATCACGGCGAAGGTGCTGATGTGGCCGGTGCAGTGGCTGGGCGAGCGGGGCGACCCGGCGCAGCCGCCCGTCGTGCGCGCGATCACAGCGCTCGGCCCGTCCTACATCAAGTTCGGGCAGATCCTCTCCACCCGCCCCGATGTGACCGGGCCGGAGCTGAGCCGCGAGCTCAAGATCCTGCAGGACAAGCTCCCGCCCTTCCCTATGGATGCCGCCCGGCGCGAGGTAGAGCGGGAGCTTGGCGCGCCGGTGGAGGCGCTCTTCATCGAGTTCTCCCAACCCGTCGCCGCCGCCTCCATCGCGCAGGTCCACCGCGCCCGCCGCGCCGACACGGGGGAGGAGGTGGCGGTGAAGATCCGCCGCCCCGGCATCGCCCGCGCCTTCGACCGCGACATCCAGGCGTTCTACTTCGTCGCCCGTACCATCGAGCTGCTCGCACCCAAGGCCCGCAGGCTGAAGCCGACGCAGGTCATCGCCCACTTCCACGGCGTCGTGAAGCAGGAGCTCGACTTCCGCCTCGAAGCCTCCGCCGCCGCCGAGTTCGGCGCGAATGTGGAGAAGGACGAGGGCTTCCGCATCCCGCAGGTCATCTGGCCCCTGTCATCCGAGACGGTGCTGACCTCGCAATGGGTAAGCGGCACGCAGATGGGCGATCTGGAGGGCCTGCGCGCCAGCGGCATCGACATGAAGGCCATGGGCGCGCGCGTCGTCCAGGTCTTCCTCAACCACGCCCTGCGCGACGGCTATTTCCACGCCGACATGCACCAGGGCAACCTCAAGGTCGGGCCCGATGGCGATCTGATCGCCCTCGATTTCGGCATTATGGGCCGGATCGACGCCTATACCCGCCGCGTCTTCGCCGAGATCGTCTACGGCTTCCTCCGCCAGAACTACCGCCGCGTGGCCGAGGTGCATTTCGAGGCGGGCTATGTCCCGCCCGACCGCGACATCGACGAGTTCGCCCAGGCGCTGCGCACCGTGGCCGAGCCGATCTTCGGGCAGGACGCCTCCCGCATCTCGATGGCGAAGCTGCTCGCCCATCTCTTCGATGTGACCGAGCGCTTCGGGATGGAGACGCAGACCCAGCTCATCCTGCTGCAGCGAACCATGGTGGTGGTGGAGGGCGTGGGCCGCTCGCTCGACCCGCACATGAACATGTGGCAGGTCGCGCGCCCCGTCGTCGAGCGCTACATCCGCGACAATCTCGGCCCCCGCGCCGTGGCTCGCGATCTGGCGGAGACGGTGCGCATCCTCTCCCGCTTCGGGCCGTTGCTGCCGCGGATGGCCGAGGCCGCACTCATCCGCACCAACAACCCGGTGGAGGATGAGGACGACCCGCAGGCGCGCCGCCGCTCCCGCCGCCGGGGGCGTGCTGCCTGGGCGCTGGCCGGGATGGCGATGGGGGCCGCGATCGCGCTTACCTCCGTCTGGCTCGCGCAAGCGCTCTGAGCTCGGCCTCCAGCGCCGGTCGATAAGCCGCATCCCCCCGCTCGATCCGCCATTGGCAGTGGCACGCCATCCGCCAATGCATCGCCGCCCGGACCGGGGGCGGGGGCAGGGGACCGTAGGCTGCAGCGAAGGCTTGCCGCTCCGCCCCGGTCAGCGCCCGCTCGCGCCCGAGGATCTGCATCGCGGGCGACAGGAACAGCATCACGTCGTGCGCGGTGGGCCCTGCCGCCGGGCACTGCCAGTCAATCAGGGCGAGGCCCTCCGGCCCCTCGATCAGGTTCCCCGGCACCGGATCGCTATGCAGCAGCGCCCGGCCCGCGAGCTTCACACGCGGCGGCGCCAGCGCCGCCAGCCCACGGTCCCGACACTGCGCGAGGATCGCGAACCCCTCACCCACCGGATCACACCCGCGCACCGGCAACCCCACCGGCGCCGCGCGCCCGTGCAGCCGCCGCAACAGCCGCCCCACCGCGGCGGCATCGCCGCCCCAGGGCCGCCCCTCGACATACGATGTCAGGATCGCACCGCCCGCCAGCCCGGGCTCCCAGCCCGCGAGCTCTGGCGCGAGGCCCGTCCTGGCCAGCGCCACCAGCGCCCGCCGCTCCGCCGCCGGATCCCGCGGAAACAGCAGCGCCGGATCGCCCGACGGATGGCGCAGCGTCAGCGCTCGCTCGCCGCTGCGAACCCGCCACGCGCAATTCGTCCGCCCGCGCGGCAGGCGCTCCACGGCCTCCACGGGCCAGCCGCGGGACCGCAAGGCGGAAAGCAGTGCCTCCGGTGTCACTCGACGATCAGCTTGACCTGCATGCCCGGCGCCAGGACCTGCCCGGGGCCGAGCCGGTTGATGAGGCGGAAATACTGCTCCGCCGCCCCCTCGACCTTCATTCGCTGCGCAAGCGAGGGCACGTTCTCGCCCGCGCGCACCGTATGCACCTCGATCCGCCGCGGGGCGAGGTCGGCCTGCTGCGCCGCCGGGATCGGGGAGAGGCTGCGCACCGCCGCCCGCAGCCGGTCGAGCGCGCCCGGATCCTGCCGCGGCGCGCCGATGACGAAGCGCGCGACGAGGTCGTCCAGCACGATGGAATAGAGCTGCTGATCCACCAGCGTGCCCTCGAAATCGAGCGTCATGTCGATCACCGCCGCCCGCGCTTCTCCGATCGTGGTCGTCTGCGGCCGCTCCGGCAGCGCGGTCAGCAGCTTCGGATCGATCTCCGCCAGCAGGTCGATGACGTAGGGCTGGGGCGCGCGCCCCCGGTCCCGCGGCACCACGTCGAACAGGACGAAGGCGCCGGTCTCGCTCTCCGCCAGCACCGCGCCGGGGCCGAGATAGGGCAGGAAGCCGCTCGGCAGCAGGAAGGACAGGTCGAGCGACGGATGGATCCACCGCCCGCCGCGCACGAAGCCGTTCTCCCCGGTCTCCCCCCAGACCACGCCGTCGATGGCCGCGAGGTGATCGCCCCGCTCCTGCGCGCCGTTCCCCGCGGCGGACGCGAGCCGCCGCGCCTCCTCCTGCCGCGTACCGGTCCCCGGATGGCTGGCGAGGAAATCCACCTGCTCCATCATCTGGCTGGTGCCGAAGGACAGCGCGCGTGTGCTCGCAAAATCGCTCATGGCGGTCAGCAGCCGCTCCTGCCCTCGCGGGTCGTAGCCCGAGCGCACCATGAGGTCGAAACCGATCCGGTCCGCCTCAAGCTCCTGCTGGCGGGAATAGGCCGCCAGTCCGCCGAGTGCGTTCTCCAGCGTGTCCTGCGCCGTCGCCGCCGCCCGATCGGGGTCGGAGATCCGGCCGGCGGCCACCCAGCCGTTCTCGATATCGCGCGCGGCCTGCTGCCGGCGCGCGCTGAAGCTCTCGCTATGACCGGCGGCGAGATGCGCGATCTCGTGCCCGATCACCGCGGCCAGCTCCGCCTCGTCATTGGCGAGCGTCGCAATCCCGCGGGTGACGTAGACCGTCCCGCCCGGCACGGCGAAGGCATTGAGCTCCCCGCTGTTGAGCAGGCGAAAGCGCCACTGATCCGCCTCCGCATCCCGGGTCTGTGCCGCGATCCGCGTCCCGATCTCCCGCACATGGGCGGCGAGCGGCCCCGTCTCGATCACGCCGCCATATTGCGCGATCAGGAACTCTTCCTCGCTCGACAGTCCGGCGAAGCGATCCTGCTCCCAGGCGGTGCCGGAGGCACAGGCCCCGAGCACGAGCAGTGCGAGCGCGGCAAAGAGCCGGTGGACCATCAGTCAACTCCTGCGGGAGGTTTCAGCCCCTAAATACGTAAAGCGTTGCGCCGCGCTGCAAAAGGGCGCATTTGAACACAGGGTGGAGTACCGGCCCGGCCCCGTGGCTCAACTGGATAGAGCAGCCCCCTCCTAAGGGGCAGGTTGCAGGTTCGAATCCTGCCGGGGTCACCACCGATCCGTGCGGAGAACACCATGACCGAGCTGGAAAAGATGCTCGCCGGTCAGCCCTACCGGCCCGGCGATGCGCAACTTGCCGAGATGCGGGCGGCCGCCCAGCGGCTGATGAAGCGCTACAACGCCACGACGCTCGACGATGCCACGCTGCGGCGGGAGATCCTAGACGAGCTCTTGGGCTCCCTCGGCGAGCGCGGGGCGATCCGCACGCCGTTTTCGGTGGATTACGGCGCACATATCCATCTCGGTGACGACGTGTTCATGAACTATGGCTGCGTGCTGCTCGACGTCTGCGAGATCCGCATCGGCGATGGCACCCAGATCGGGCCCGGTGTGCAGATCTATGCCGCCGACCACCCGCGCGAGCCCGAGATCCGGGCGCAGGGCCTCGAATGCGGCAAGCCCGTCATCATCGGGCGAAACGTCTGGATCGGCGGGCACGCGATCATCGTGCCGGGCGTCACCGTGGGCGATGACGCGATCATCGGGGCGGGCAGCGCGGTGACGCGCGACGTGCCTGCCGGCGCCACCGTCGCCGGCAACCCAGCCCGCCCGATCTGAGCGTTCGTTGCAATCCGGGGGCGACGCCGCGTCACTGGCCGGCGCGCCCGCCCGGCACACCTTCCGAAGCAGCCAATCGCCACATTCGGGAGACGCCCATGCTGTCCGGTTTCATCGCAATCAACGCCACGCTCGCGGGTGTGACCCTCGGCCTTGCTGCCGGAACGGCCCTCGCGGTCGGGGCGCACGGCGCAATGCTGCTCGATCCGCGGAGCGGGAAGTGATGGTCAATCCGGTCCGTCTCGCCGCCAACGCAGCGGCACATACGGCCGCGGGCGCTGTCTTCGGCGTCGTCCTCGTTCTGGCCGCCTGCACGGTGGCGCAGACCGCGAAGGTCGCGCTCACCGGTCCGTTCGGGGGTAGCCGCCGGCCGGAGCCGCCGACACACCCGACACCACCCGAGGGTTAAAGCCCCTCGGGCTGGCCCACCACGACGAAGGTCAGCGCTTCGGGATCCAGGATGCGCTCGGCCACCCGATCGAGGTCCTCCAGCGTCACCGCCTCGATCAGGTCGTTGCGCGTGAGCGTGTAATCGATCGGCAGCCCGGCATCCTGCAGCCCCACGAGGATCCGCGCGATGCTCGCATTGCTGTCGAAGCGCAGCGGGTAGGCGCCGGTCAGGAAGCGCTTGGCCGCGTCCAGCTCCTCCTCGGTCACGCCGTCTGCGCGCATCCGCTCCCACTCGGCCCGAACGATGTCGATCGCCTCGGCCACCGTCCCGTTCGCCGAGGCGACGGAGCCGAGATAGAGCGGCCCGTCCTCCAGCGTCGCAAGGAACGTCGAGATGCCATAGGTCAGCCCGCGCTCGACCCGCACCTCCTCGGTCAGGCGCGAGCTGAACCCGCCGCCGCCCAGGATGTGGTTGAGCACGAAGGCCGGGACGAAGTCGGGATCGTCGCGCGCGATGCCGCCATGGCCGAACAGCGTCTGGCTCTGCGGGCTCGGCAGCGGCACGACCACCGTGTCGCCGGTAAAGCGCAGGTCGACCGGCTCGGGCGCGCGCCCGCCGCCCTCCGGCAGACCGTCGAGCATGGTGTCGACAAGCTCCGACGCCTCCTCCGGCGTCACGTCGCCGACCACGGCGATCATGGCTGCGTCGCGCGTGATCACGCGCTCATGCGTCTCGCGCAGCACCTCCACGGTCATGCCCGCGATGCTCGCCGGCGTCCCATCGGTCGGGCGGCTGTAGGGATGCCCCGGGAAGGCGAGGTCGAAGAAGGTGCGCGAGGCGATCTCGTCCGGATCCGTCTCGTTCGACCGCACGATGGAGCTCATCTGCGCCCGCAGCCGCTCCACCGCATCCGCATCGAAGCGCGGCTCGGTCAGCGCTAGGTTCACCAGCTCGGCCACCTCGATCCGGTTCTCCCGCAGCATGGTGGCGGAGACGGAGAACCGCTCCCGCGAGGTGTCGAAGCCCATCCGCGCGGCCAGCTCCTCCGACGCGCGGGCAAAGCCGCTGGCATCGTAGGGCCCCGCGCCCTCGTTCAGGAGGCCCGCGACCATCATCGCGGCCCCTTCGAAGCCATCCGGGTCGAGCGCCGCGCCGCCTTCGATGATGACCTCGACGCTGACGATCGGGATCGTGTCCTCCTGCTGCAGCCAGAAGGTCAGCCCGCCGGGCGTCGTAACCTCCTCGATCTCGATCTGCGCGGTGGCAGCGACCGGGGCGAGGAGGGCTGCGGCGGTCAGAAGCGCGCGGATCATTCCGTCACCTCCGGCTCACCGATGCGCAGCTCCGCGGTGACGGAGGAGGTTTCGTTGAACACCTCGCGCGCCACGCGGGTGATGTCGTCTGCCGTCACCTCGGCCAGCACATCGGGCCAGGCGAGCACATCCTCCACCGTCAGGCCCGAGGTCAGCGCCGTGCCGAAGGCCCGCGCCAGCCCCTGCTGATCGTCCCGCGCATAGATCTCGGAGGCCGCGATTTGCGTCTTGATCCGGGCGAGGTGCTCCAGGTCCGGCCCATCCTCCAGGAACCCGAGGATGGCCGTGTCCATCGCCGCCTCGGCCTCCTCCAGCGATACACCGGCGGTCGGCACCACGTAGACGCCGAAACTGGCGCTATCGAGCGCGGTGCCGTTGTAGAACGCCCCGCTGCTCACCGCGATCTGCTGTTCCAGCTCCAGCGACTGGGAGAGGACGGAGGTGATGCCCCCGCCCAACAGTTCCGCGAGGATCGTGAGCGCCGCCGCATCCTCCTGCGCACCGGCGTCCCGCTCGGGTGCGAGGTAGTTGCGCAGCACATAAGGCTGGCGCACCCGCGGATCCTCCACGACGACACGCCGGGCGGCAGCCTGCACGGGCTCGCGCGGGCGCACCCGCTCGGGCAGATCGTCGGAGGGCTCGAGCGGGCCGTAATGCTCCTCGGCCAGCGCCACGACCTCATCCAGCGTCACGTCGCCCGCCACGATCAGGATCGCGTTGTTAGGCGCGTAGTAGCGGGCGTAGAACTCCAGCGCGTCCTCGCGCGTCAGCTCGCGGATCTCGTGCTCCCACCCGATGATCGGGATGCCGTAGGGGTGGTTCTGGTAGAGCGCAGCATTCCGCTGCTCCCCCAGGATCGCGCCGGGATTGCTGTCCACGCGGCTCTTGCGCTCCTCAAGGATCACGGCGCGTTCGGGCCGCCAGACCTCCTCGGAGATCACGAGGTCGCGCATCCGATCGGCCTCCATGTCCATCACGAGGTCGAGCCGGTCCGCGGCGATCCGCTGGAAATAGCCGGTATAGTCCCAGGAGGTGAAGGCGTTGTCCCGCCCCCCATTGGCCGCGATGATCTGGGAGAACTGCCCCTCCGGGATCTCGTCCGTGCCCTTGAACATCAGGTGTTCGAGGTAATGCGCGATGCCGGACTTGCCCGGCGGCTCGTCGGCGGCACCGACGCGATACCACACCATGTGCGTGACCACCGGCGCGCGGTGGTCCGGAATGACGACGATCTCCATCCCGTTGTCGAGGGTGTGGGTGGACACCTCGGCCTCCTCCGCAGCCCAGAGGGCACCGGGAAGAAGCGCGAACGCGGCAAGCAGGCGGGACATGCGGGTCAAGGGCAGGCTCCGTTCGGATAAACGCAAGATCGAGAAATGGCCTCTCCGCCCGGCCGGACAAGCCCGCGGGCTATTGCGTCGCGGTCTCTTGATCGAGTGGGGCGACCGGGGTCACGGCTTCGGGATAGACCTCCCGCAGGCGCAGAACCTCGGCCACGGGGTCGAGTTGCTGGTCGCGGTAGGGGTTCGTGAAACTGGCGAGCGCCCGGCCCACGGGGCCGTCGCTGCGCCCGTCGATGAGCTGCTGGTGCTCGGCCTCCACCTGCGCGCGGATGTCATCGGGCACGTCCGTGGCACCGGCCGCGGCCAGGAACGCCTGCTCGCCCGCGCTGGCGGATGCGCCACCGCTTGCGGGCGCGGCACCCAGCGCCTGGGCCACCAGGGTGTCGACCTGCGGTTCCACGCGGCTCGGCGCGCCGGGAGTGGGAGCGGGCAGGGCGCGGATGTCCGGCGGCACCTCCAGCGGCGCGCGCTCGATTACCAGGAACTCGTCCGGGCCGCCTGCGCGCACGTTGAGCCGTTCGAAAAGGCTCCGCTCCTCGTCCACATCATCGCCGCAGGCCGTGAGCGTCAGGGCCGCCGTCGCCAGCAGTCCCGCACGCAGAAGTATCGTCATCCGTCCCATGCCCGATCCATACGTTGTTCGCCCCGGCCCGTCACGCCTTATCCTGCGTCCGTCCGCTGACCACGATCAGCAGCGCCGCGCCGGCGAAGATGAATACGTCCGCCACGTTGAAGGTGTACGGATTGCGGATGCCGCAGCAGCTCATGTTGAGGTAGTCCGCCACCGCGCCGTATTGCAGGCGGTCCCACACGTTGCCGATCGCCCCGCCGATGACGAGGCCGCAGCCCACCGCCATCCACAGCCCCGCCTGCTGACGCCCCCACCACAGAAGCCAGCCGCAGATGCCGACCGCGATGGCGATCAGGATCCAGCGCGCCGCGTCGTCGTTTCCGGCGAAGAGCCCGAAATTGATCCCCCGGTTCCAGCCCATTGCGAAGTTGAGGTAGGGGTCCACCACCTCGATGAAGCCCCGCTCCCGCAGGTTCAGCCAGTGCACGATCCACACCTTCGACAGGCGATCGAGCGCGAAGGCGATGAGTGCCACGATCAGGATGCGCTTCAGGGCCAAGGCGTCCTCCGGTTTGCGAGCCCGCAGATTGCCCGCCGACCGGCCGGGGTCAAGGGGAGCGCTGCGGCGGGTCCGCCTCCGGCGGGCGTATTTGACGGAAAGATGAAGATCAGTGCCGGAAATGGCGCATGCCGGTGAGGACCATGGCGAGCCCCGCCTCGTCGGCCGCCGCGATGACCTCCTCGTCGCGCATCGAGCCGCCGGGCTGGATTACCGCCGTCGCCCCGGCCGCCGCTGCGGCGAGTAACCCGTCCGCGAAGGGGAAGAAGGCGTCGGAGGCGACGACGGCGCCCTTCGCGAGCGGCGTGTCGAGGCCCAGCACCTCAGCCATATCCTCCGACTTGCGGGCTGCGATGCGGGAGGAATCCACCCGGCTCATCTGCCCGGCCCCGATACCGACCGTCGCGCCGTCCTTCGCATAGACGATGGCGTTCGACTTCACGTGCTTCGCCACCCGCCAGGCGAAGAGCAGGTCGGCGAGCTCCGCTTCCGACGGCTGCCGCTTCGTGACCACTTTCAGGTCCGCCGCCGCGATCCGCCCCGCATCCCGGTCCTGCACCAGATAGCCGCCCGCCACCTGCTTCCACATCCGCCCCGGCGCCGCCGGATCGGGCAGACCGTCGGTGAGGAGCAGCCTGAGGTTCTTCTTCTTGCTGAAAATATCCACGGCACCGTCGTCCGCGCCGGGCGCGATCACCACTTCCGTGAAGATCCCGGTGATCGCCTCCGCCGTTTCCGCATCCAGCGGCCGGTTCAGCGCGATGATCCCGCCGAAGGCCGAGGTGCGGTCGCAGTCGAAGGCGCGCGCGTAAGCCTCCGCGAGCGTCGCACCGGTCGCCACGCCGCAGGGATTGGCGTGCTTGATGATCGCACAGGCGGGTGCCTCGCCCCCGAACTCGGCCACCAGTTCCACCGCCGCATCGGTGTCGTTGATGTTGTTGTAGCTCAGCTCCTTGCCCTGCACCTGCCGCGCGGTCGCCACGCCGGGCCGGGCGGAGCCGTCGGTGTAAAAGGCCGCCCGCTGGTGCGGGTTTTCGCCGTAGCGCAGGGTCTGCGCGAGCCGCCCGGCCGCCGACCGCCGCTCCGGCACATCGACACCCACGGCCTCCGCCATCCAGCCGGAGACCGCGGCGTCATAGGCCGCCGTCCGCGCATAGGCGCGCTGGGCCATCGCCTTGCGAAAGCCGATGCCGGTCTGGCCGTCCTTGGTCCCCAACTCTTTCAGCAGCGCCGGATAGCTCTCGGGGTCCACGATTACGGTCACGTCGCCATGGTTCTTCGCCGCTGCTCGGATCATCGCGGGGCCGCCGATATCGATGTTCTCGATGCAGGTGTCGTAGTCGGCCCCGGCGGCCACCGTCTCCTCGAACGGGTAGAGATTGACCACCAGCAGATCGATCGCCGCGATCCCGTGCGCCTCCATCGCCGCCACATGCCCCGCGTCGTCCCGCAGGGCGAGGAGCCCGCCATGGACCATCGGGTGCAGCGTCTTCACCCGCCCGTCCATCATCTCGGGAAAGCCCGTCAGGTCGCTGACGTCGCGCACCTCCAGCCCCGCCTCGCGCAGCGCCTTCGCCGTGCCGCCGGTGGAGACCAGCTCCACCCCCCGTGCCGCCAGCGCCTGCCCCAGCTCCACCAGCCCCGTCTTGTCGGACACGGAAATCAGGGCGCGGCGCAGCGGCGCGAGGTCTTTGGTCATGGGAAGGTCCTTCAGTCAGCCAGGTCGCGGCGCGCCGGCCCGTCCTCCTCGACCCGCCGGAACGCCCAGTTGATGCGGCTCGCATAATCCATCGCCTCGGCGGTGACCACGATTTGTTGCGTCAGCCGCGGGTTCAGGCGCCGTCGGTCGAGATAGGTGGACGGCTCGAGGCTCAGCTCACCGCCCGATTGGCGGAACACCCAGATTTCGCCCGAGGGCAGGGTGAGGCTCACCGCTTCCCCGCCGAGGTCGAGAGACGTCTCCACGTCGGGGTGAATGTGGAAGCGCGCGCGCCAGGGCAGCGTGCCCTGCTCCCGCCGGCGGGCGAAGCGCGCCCGCTCCCGGCTCGACTGGGCAGACAGCGTGTCCTCCCCGCGCAGATCGCCGCCATCGGGGCTCATGAAGAGCCGCCGCTCGTGGTGCAAACCGAAGCTCGCGGAATAGCCGTCATGGGTGCCGAGCGCCCAGAAGCCGGAGCGATCCACCGCCCGCTCCACCGCCACCACCTGCGGTCCGTCGATGAGCGTCGCGCCCTCCGCCCGGCCGAAGACGTTGAGCGGCGTGAACTGCGCCATCGGGGTCGCATCGATCTCCACCGTCGAATGGGCCGCCGTCTCCCGCGCCCGCTCGCGCCAGTCCGCGCCGAACGCATCGCCGGGGCCCTGGTTCACGATCAGCGGACGACGGCCTGAGGTCATCTCGAAGGACAGCGTCCCGGCATGGGAGCGCAGCCCGTCCGGGCCGCTCGGCGGGGCCGCCGCATCCATCACCACCACCGTCCGACCGGAGGCGAGGCGCGCATAACCCATCATGGTCTTGGCCCGCTCGGCGGAGCGCACGCCGCTCTCGGCCAGGCTCAGATCCAGAAGCCCCTCCGTTCCGCGGCCGCCGCCGTTGAACCGCGCAAGCGCCCCGTCGCCCAGCCGCAGGCCGCGCAGCGTCGGCGCGATCCGCTCGATCGCGTCGAGATGGGCCTGATCGGGCGCGTGCCCGGCCTCGCGCTGGGCATGGGCGGCCCAGATCAGCGCGGTGAAGACCTCCAGCAGCTCCTCCGGGTTGCGGGAGCGGACGCCGCCATCGGGCCCCAGGCTCGCGCAGGCCTTCGACAGCCCGCGGCGCGCGCCCTTCAGCAGCCCCTCCGCCCCCTCCAGCGAGATCGCGGCGTAGATCAGCCCGGTCAGCGCCTCGATCCGCGGCAGGCCCTGCGCGGCGTCCGGCCAGGCATGGGCGAGGTAGGCCACCTGCCGCCCGAGGCTCTTGAAGAACTTGTGGCTCTCTGCCCGCTCCTGCCCCTTCAGCACGAAGGGCGCGTGGCTGATCCAGCGGATCAGGCGGCGGCCCGTCAGATGCGGATACCAGCCCGGTCCGCGGGCCGCGCCGTAGCGGTCGATCCACAGCCACAGCCACTCCTGCGCCAGCGCGCGCGCCTTCGGATCGGTGGCCGCGGCGAAATCGTCGAGCCATTCGAAGCCATGCACGGCGAAGGTGAAATGGATCGAGGGTTGCGGCACGTCCCAGATGGTGAGGCCCGGCGCCTCCACCAGTTCGCCGTTGAACAGGAAGTTCCCGGCCTCCATCTGCCGCGCCCGGGCGGCGGAGCCGATGGCCCGCGGCTCGGGCTGCGTCGTGATCGCCTTGATCCGCCCGGCGAGCGCCGACCGCCACGCCTGCAGCTTGTTGTCCGCGGCGCGTGCGCGCGTGCCAAGGGAGGATCGGGCCATGTCCGGTGCCGTCAATCTGAGCGATAGGCGCACCCAATCGCGGCACGCGCTCCTGTCATGCCTCGTTTCGCGGCAAGGGCGCAAGCGCGCGGGCGGCTGCGAGGCCGCCGATGCCCCCAAGGCTTATGTCCTCAAATCGTGTTGGTGCAGAAGTGTCGCGATTTGTTGCGCAAAGGCGACAGGGCGCGGTCAGCCCGCCCGCCGCAACCGTGCGATGTAGAACCCGTCCATGCCGCCGCGTTCGGCCCAGTAATCGGGCCGCAGCTGCAGGGCGCCTTCCACGGACCAGTGTGCCTCACCGCCCAGGGCCTCCGCATCGATCGGGTCGAGCGACCACTCCGGATGCCCCTCCAGGAACCGCGCTACGGGTACTTCGCCCTCGGAGGGGAGCAGCGAGCAGGTGCAGAACACCAGCCGCCCTCCGGGCCGGACCCACTCCGCCGCCCGCTTCAGCAGGTCACGTTGCAGCGCGGTCAGCGCCTTGTTCTCCTCCCCCGTCTTGACGAAGGGCAGGTCGGGATGCCGCCGGATCGTCCCCGTGGCCGTGCAGGGCGCATCGAGCAGCACCGCGTCGAAGGGTGCGTCAGGCTGCCATGTCAGCGCATCGGCCTCCACGATCTCCGCCGTCAGCCCGGTGCGCGCCAGGTTCTCCCGCACCCGCTTCAGCCGTGCGCCGCTCACGTCGAGTGCCGTGACCTCGGCCCCCGCGGCGGCGAGCTGCATCGTCTTGCCGCCGGGAGCGGCGCACAGATCGAGCACGTGTTCGCCGGCCTCCGCCCCGAGCACCCGGGCGGGCAAGGCGGCGGCGGCGTCCTGCACCCACCACGCGCCCTCGGCATAGCCGGGCAGGGCGCTCACCTGTCCGCCGTCGATCCGCCGCGAGCCCGTCGGCAGGTCCACGCCCGGCAGCCCTTCCACCGGTGTGCGCAGCGTCAGGTCCAGAGCGGCCCCGGCCGCATGCGCCGCCTCCATCGCCGCAACGCCCTCTTCGCCATAGGCCCGGACGAGCGGCTTTCGCAGCCAATGCGGCAGGCGCTGCGGCTCCATCTCGGCCCAGATCTCCGCCCCTTCCCGGCTCACGTTCCGGGCGACGGCGTTCACGAGCCCCTTCAGATGCTGCGTCTTCCGGTTCGCCCGCACCGCGTTCACCGCCGCATCCACGGCGGCATGGGGCGCGACACCTTCCACCAGCATCTCCGCCGCCGCGATGCGCAGCGCGTGCATCGCCCGCGCCGGCGGCCGCTTGCCGAGGAACTGGTCGAGCAGGACATCCAGCGGCTCCAGATGCCGCAGCACGGTCAACGCAAGCGCCTGCGCCCGCGCCCGCTCCCCCGGCTCCAGCCGTTCAAGCCGCGGCAGCAGGTCCGACAGCATCCGCCGCTCCCGCAGCACGCCGTCCAGCAGATCCGCTGCCGCCAGCCGCGCCGCGAGCCCCGGCGCCAGCTTCGGCGCCGCCTTCGCGCCGCTCACCGCGTGCGCCGGACGGTGGGGATAGAGCTCTGGCGGGGCACCGCGCCGGTAAAGGCGGGGTCGTCGGCGAGTTTCATGAGGGCGTCGATCCGGTTGTTCACGTTGGGATGGGTGGAGAACAGATTGTCCGCCCCACGTCCAGACAGCGGATTGATGATGAACATGTGCGCGGTCGCCGGATTGGCCTCCGCCGTCTCCATCTCCTGCCGCTGGGCGCCGCCCGCGATCTTGCGCAGCGCATTGGCCAGCCCCATCGGATCCCGCGCGATGATCGCGCCCTGCTTGTCCGCCGAGTATTCCCGCGTCCGGCTGATGAGCATCTGGATCAGCATCGCGGCCACCGGCGCAAACAGCGCCGCGATCAGCACGCCCACCACGCCGAGCGGCCCGCGGTCGCGCCCGCCGCCGAAAAACAGTCCGAACTGCGCCAGCATCGACACCGCACCGCCGACCGTCGCGGCCACCGTCATGATCAGCGTGTCGCGGTTCTTGATGTGGGCAAGCTCATGCGCCATCACGCCCCGCAGCTCGTCCTGGGTCAGCAGCCGCAGGATGCCGGTGGTCGCGGCCACCGCCGCATTCTCCGGATTTCGCCCCGTGGCGAAGGCGTTCGGCTGCTCCTCCCGGATCAGGTAGATCGCGGGCATCGGCATGTCGGCGTTACGCGCCAGTTCCTCGACCATGTCGTAGAGCTCGGGGATCGATTGCCGCGTCACCGGCTCCGCATGATGCATCTTCAGCATCGCCTTGTCGGAGTTCCAGTAGGCGAACGCGTTCGTGCCCAGCGCGAACAGGAAGGCGATCGCCATCCCGCCCGTTCCGCCCAGCAGGTACCCCACCCCCATGAAGAGGGCCGTCATCGCGGCCAGCAGCATCCCGGTCTTGACGTAGTTCATCGCTCTCACCCTTGCGGGGCGTCGCCCGCGGAACATATGCAGGTCAAACCCACCTGCCTTCGGGGGAGATATATGATGACCGACGATCCCGAAAAGAAGCGCCGCCTGTCCGAGGCCGCCGCGCGCGCCCTCGCCGAAGCCGAGGAGCGCAGGAAGAAGGCGAAGCCCCTCGACCTGCCCGAAGAGCTCGGCGGCCGAGACGGGCCCGAGCCGATCCGCTTCGGCGATTGGGAGAAGAAGGGGCTGACGTCCGACTTCTAACTCATCTACAAGAGTTCAAAATTCATACATAAGACCGGGGAGGGTCCGATGAACGCCCACGTCAAGCTCGCGAACCAGCAGCTCTACACCACCAAGTCCTACATCAACGGGGAGTGGGTGGACGGCGACGGGGGCAAGACCTTCGACGTGACCAACCCCGCCAACGGCGAGGTGATCGCGCAGGTCGCCGATCTCGGTCGACCCGAGGTGGCGCGCGCCATCGATGCTGCCGATGCCGCCCAGGCCGGCTGGGCCGCCATGCTCGCCGCCGACCGCGCCAAGCTCCTGATGAAGTGGTACGATCTCATCATGGCCGCGCAGGAGGATCTCGCCACCCTCATCACCGCCGAGATGGGCAAGCCGATCAAGGAGGCTCGCGGCGAGGTCGCCTACGGCGCCTCCTTCATCCAGTGGTTCGCCGAGGAGGCGAAGCGCATCTACGGCGACACCGTGCCCCAGCACCAGGCTGACAAGCGCATCGTCGTCATCAAGCAGCCCGTGGGCGTCGTCGGCTCGATCACCCCATGGAACTTCCCGCTTGCCATGATCACCCGCAAGCTCGCCCCCGGCCTCGCCGCCGGATGCTGCTGCGTCGCGCGCCCGGCGGAGCTCACCCCGCTCACCGCACTGGCCCTCGCCGAACTCGCGGACAAGGCGGGCTTCCCCAAGGGTGTGCTGAACGTCGTCACCGGCTCCGACAGCTCGGCCATCGGCAAGGAGCTCTGCGAGAACGAGAAGGTGAAGAAGATCACCTTCACCGGCTCCACCCGCGTCGGCCGCATCCTGATCGAGCAATGCGCCCCGACGGTGAAGAAGATGAGTATGGAGCTCGGCGGCAACGCCCCCTTCCTCGTCTTCGACGACGCGGATGTGGACGCCGCGGTCGAGGGCGCCATCGCCTGCAAGTTCCGCAACGCCGGTCAGACCTGCGTCTGCGCCAACCGCATCTACGTCCAGTCCGGCGTATACGACGAGTTCGCCGAGAAGCTGGCGAAGGCGGTGGCCAAGCTCAAGGTCGGCGACGGTATGGATGAGAGCACCGATATCGGCCCCCTCATCCACGACGCGGGGCTCCAGAAGGTGCAGGACCACCTCGACGACGCCACCTCCAAGGGTGCGACGATCATCCAGGGCGGTGAGAAATCCGACAAGGGCGGCACCTTCTTCACCCCCACCGTCGTCAAGGACATGACCCAGGACATGCAGATCGCGCAGGAGGAAACCTTCGGCCCCGTCGCCCCCTTGTGGAAGTTCGAGACGGAGGAGGAGGGCATTCGCCTCGCCAACGACACGATCTTCGGCCTCGCTTCCTACTACTACACCCGCGACATTGGCCGCGCCTGGCGCGTGGGCGAGGCGCTGGAATACGGCATCGTCGGCCTGAACACCGGCATCATCTCCACCGAGGTCGCCCCCTTCGGCGGCGTCAAGCAGTCGGGCCTCGGCCGCGAGGGCTCCAAGTACGGCATCGATGAGTACCTGGAGATGAAATACATGTGCATGGGCGGGGTGTGAGGCTCGACCACCTGCAACTCGCGATCCCGGCAGGCAGCGAACCCGCCTGCCGGACCTTCTGGACCGACTTGATCGGCCTCCCCGAGATCGAGAAACCGGAACCGCTGCGCGACCGCGGCGGACTTTGGCTACGTCTCGGCGACATCGAACTCCACCTCGGCGTCGATCCCGACTTCACCCCGGCCACCAAGGCGCACCCCGCACTTGCAATGGACGACATCGACCGGATCGCTGCGCGCCTGACCGCGGCCGGTCACGCGGTAACGTGGGACGACGCGCTCCCCGATCGCCGCCGCTTCTTCACTGCCGACCCGGTCGGCAACCGCATCGAGGTCCTGAGCTTCCGCTGAGCCCAGCCCTTTCTTCTTTGCTCAAATACGCAAATCCCCCCAACAGCAAAAAGCCCCGCCGGTTCGATCCGGCGGGGCAGTGGGGTTCCGCAGGCGGTGCGGAAACCGGAAAACTCGCGATCGCGCCACTCAGGCGGGCGACATCTCTGCGCGCACCTGCTGGCGCAGCACGTCGATGGGCACCCAGTCGCCTCCCTTGCGGAAGGTCCAGTAGGTCCACCCATTGCAGGACGGTGCGCCCTCCAAAACCGCACCGACCTGGTGAATGGACCCCTTGGTGTCATGGGCGATCAGCGTGCCGTCGGCCCGCACCTTCGCCCGATGACGCCCGTTGAGCGAACGCAGCTCGGCCCCCACCGGCAGCAATCCCCGCTCCACGAGCGTTCCGAAGGCGACGCGCGGCTCGGCCCGCTTCGATTGCGTCACCTGTAATGCATCGCGGTCGTAGCGCCGGATCGCCTCGATCCGGGCCTCGGCCACCGCGCGGTACTCCTCCTCGCGCTCGATCCCGATGAAGTGCCGGCCCAGCCGCTTGGCCACCGCACCCGTCGTCCCGGTCCCGAAGAACGGGTCGAGCACCACGTCGCCGGGCTTCGTCGAGGCGACGAGCACCCGGTGCAGCAGACTCTCGGGCTTCTGCGTCGGATGCGCCTTGTTGCCTGCGGCATCCTTCAGCCGCTCCCCGCCCGAGCAGATCGGCAGCACCCAGTCGGAGCGCATCTGCACGCCCTCGTTCAGCGCCTTCAGCGCTTCGTAGTTGAAGGTGTACTTGCCGCTGTCGGATTTCGCCGCCCAGATCATCGTCTCATGCGCGTTGGTCAGCCGCTTGCCGCGGAAGTTCGGCATCGGGTTCGACTTGCGCCAGACCACGTCGTTGAGGATCCAGTAGCCCGCATCCTGCAGGGCAGCCCCGACGCGGAAGATGTTGTGGTAGGAGCCGATCACCCAGATCGCGCCGTCCGGCTTCAGGATGCGCCGCGCGGCGGCCAGCCACTCCCGGCTGAAGCGGTCATAGGCGGCGAAGCTGTTGAACTGGTCCCAATGGTCATCGACTGCATCGACCTTGGAGTTGTCGGGGCGGTGCAATTCCCCTTTGAGCTGAAGGTTGTAGGGCGGATCCGCGAAGATCAGATCGACCGAGTTCTCGGGCAGCTCTTGCATCCGTGCAACGCAATCGCCCGCCAGGATCGTGTCCAGCGGCAACTCGGTTTCGGTCTTCTTCTGCTGAATGGCCATTCCCACGCCTCATCATGCTCTTGTTATTCACAAGATGCCGAGCGGGTGATTCGCTGTCAATTTATGAAACGAATCAAGGGCTTAAAAAATCTTCTTGAACCAATATCTTGTGTATGGGCGCAAATGACCGCCGATGATGTGGTGTCACCCCATAGGCGGCGAGCCCATCCAGGTGCGCCTTGGTGCCGTAGCCCATATTGGTTTCCCACGCGTAGTGCGGATGCTGTTGCGCAAGCGCCACCATCTCCCGATCGCGTGTGACCTTCGCGACGATCGAGGCCGCGGCGATCGCCCGGCTCCTGGCATCCCCCTTCACCACCGTCTCGCCCCGGCAGGGCAGCGCCTTCGGCAGCCGGTTCCCGTCGATCAGCGCCAGCGCCGGGCGGACCGGCAAGGCCGCCACCGCCCGCTCCATCGCGACGAGGCTCGCCTGCAGGATGTTGATCTCGTCGATCTCCGCCACCTCCGCCCGTCCGATCCCCACGGCACAGGTCGCGAGGATCGCGTCGAACAGCCGCTCGCGCGCCGCAAGGCTCAGCTTCTTGGAATCCCGCAACCCCTCCGGCGCCTCCGGCCCCAGCACCACGGCAGCCGTCACCACCGGCCCGGCGAGCGGCCCGCGGCCGACCTCGTCCACGCCGCAGACCGGACCATCCGCGCCGAAGCGCGCCTCGAAATCGGGATCGGGAAGCTCTGTCATCCCGCAGCCATCGCCCGGCCACCCGCGCCGCGCAACCCGTCTTCTTCTTGCCGGAAATATCCCCGCCGGAGGCGCCGCGCCCTCAAAACAGCGCGTACTGATCCCCCGGCCGCACAGGTGGCGCAAAGCGGGAGCAATCGAGCGGCGCGATCCGCCGCCGCAGCCCGTGCCGCTTCATCGCCGCCTCGTAGCGCCGCGCGATCAGGTTGGCGTAGACACCCTCGCCGGTCATCCGCTTGCCCCATTGCGCGTCGTAATCCTTGCCGCCATGCATCTCGCGCACCTGCGCCATGATCCGGTGCGCGCGGTCGGGGTAGTGCTCGTCGAGCCAGTCGCGGAACAGCGGCGAGACCTCCGCGGGCAGCCGCAGCGTCACGTAGCCCGTCCAGGTCGCGCCGGCGCGCGCACCGGCGTCGACCACCTTCTCGATCTCGTGGTCGTTCAGCGCCGGGATGATCGGACCCATCATGAAGCCCGTCGGCACCCCCGCCCGCGCCAGCGCGCCGATCGCGCGCAGCCTTACGTTCGGCGCACTCGCACGCGGCTCCATTCGCCGCGCAAGCTTCGCGTCGAGCGTCGTCAGCGAGACCGCGACCTTCGCCAGCCCCCGCGCCGCCATCCGCCCGAGGATGTCGGTGTCGCGCATCACCAGCCCGCCCTTGGTGACGATGGAGACCGGATGGTTGAACGCGTCCAGCACCTCGAGGATGCCACGCATGATCCGCCGTTCCTTCTCGATGGGCTGGTAGGGATCGGTGTTCGTCCCGATGGCGATCACGTCGGGGATGTAGCCCGGGCGGCGCAGCTCCTTTTCCAGCAGCGTCGCGGCCTCGGGTTTGGCAAAGATCCGGCTTTCGAAATCAAGCCCCGCCGAGAGCCCCAGGAATGTGTGCGTCGGCCGCGCGAAGCAGTAGACGCAGCCATGCTCGCACCCCTTGTAGGGATTGATCGAGCGGTCGAAGGGTACGTCGGGCGACTGGTTCTTCGTGATGATCTTGCGCGGGTGATCGTCGAGCACCTGCGTCTTCAGCGGATCCTGCCCCTGCACCTCCCACCCGTCGAAGGTCCGGTGCCGCGTATGCGGCTCGAACCGTCCCGTGAGATTGCGCGTGGCGCCGCGCCCGCGCCGGGCCTCCGCATCGATATCGTCGGAAAAGAAGTCGTCCATAATGCCCTCCGCAAATGAGAACAAAGTATGAACATATGGGTGATTCGAGAAGAGGGCTCGTAGTCCAAGGCCCTACCGTCCCGGCCGTAGCGCCGGGACCGTTCAGACCGGAGCACACCGGAACGAAAGACCCCGGACCAAGTCCGGGGTGGTACTGCTCAAAACAACGGAACCACCCGGCGGCACGGCCGGACAGCGCTCGAACCGCCGAAACAGGATCTCAGACCGCCTCGGCCATCGTGCGCCCCGCGGCGCGGCCCGAGAACAGGCAGCCGCCGAGGAACGTTCCCTCCAGCGACCGGTATCCGTGCACCCCGCCGCCGCCGAAGCCCGCGGCTTCCCCGGCCGCGAACAACCCCGGCACCGGCTCGCCCGATTGCCCCAGCGCCCGCGAGCCAAGATCCGTCTCGATCCCGCCCAGGCTCTTGCGGGTCAGCACGTTCAGCCGCACCGCGATCAGCGGCCCGTTGGCGGGATCCAGGATCCGGTGCGGCTTCGCCGTGCGGATCAGCCGATCGCCGCGGTAGTTCCGCGCCGCATGCACCGCCGCCATCTGCGCATCCTTGGTGAACGGATTGTCGACATTTCGGTCCCGCGCCTCGATCTGCTCGCGCAACCGGTCGAGCGGCACCGGAACCTCGCCGACCCTGTTCATGCCCGCGACCAGCTCCTCCAGCGTATCGGCAACCGCGAAATCCGCGCCGTGCTCCTTGAACGCCTCCACCGGACCCATCGCCTTCTTGCCGATCGCGCGGCCCAGCACCTGCCGCCAACTCTTGCCGGTCAGGTCCGGGTTCTGCTCGGAGCCTGACAGCGCGAACTCCTTCTTGATGATGCCCTGCGTGAGCACGAACCAGGTGTAGGGCTGACCCGTGCGCCCGATATGCTCCAGCGCCGTCAGGCTGTCGAAGCCGGGGAAGTTCGGCACCGGCATCCGCTCGCCGCTCGCATCGAACCACATCGAGGACGGCCCCGGCAGGATGCGGATGCCGTGGGCGGGCCAGATCGGATCCCAGTTCCGCACCCCCTCCACGTAGTGCCACATCCGGTCCTGGTTGATGACGGAGACGCCGTGCCCCTCCGCGATCCCCAGCATCCGGCCGTCCACGTGTTCCGGCACGCCGGAGACCATGAATTCCGGCGCCTTGCCCAGCCGCTCCGGCCAGTTCTTGCGCACCAGGTCGTGGTTGCCCCCGATCCCGCCGGAGGAGACGAGCACCGTCTGCGCCCGCAGCTCGAACGCGCCCACCTCCTCACGATTGGTCTTGCCGCCGCGCACCGCGTCGTCGGGCGCGAGGGTCATGCCATGCACCCCCTCGACCACGCCATTGGTGACGATCAGCCCGTCCACCCGGTGGCGAAAGGCAAAGCGCAGCTTGCCGGCCTTGGCCGCGTCCTGCACCCGCTCCACGAAGGGTTCGATGATGCCCGGCCCGGTGCCCCACGTGATGTGGAAGCGCGGGACGGAGTTGCCGGGCCCGTCCGCCGTCACGCCGCCGCGCTCGGCCCAGCCCACGATGGGGAAGAAGCGGATGCCCCGCTCCCGCAGCCAGTCCCGCTTGCCGCCCGCCGCCCACTCCACATAGGCGTCCGCCCAGCGCCGCGCCCAGCCGTCGGAGTTGCGGTCGAAGCCCGCCGATCCGGCCCAGTCCTGTTTGGCGAGCTCCAGCGAGTCCCGGATGCCCATCCGCCGCTGCTCCGGACTGTCGACGAGGAAGATGCCGCCCAGCGACCAGAAGGCCTGCCCGCCCAGATGCTGCTCCGGCTCCTGATCCACGATCAGCACCGACTTGCCGGCGTCGATCAGCTCGCACGCCGCGACGAGCCCGGCGAGCCCCCCGCCGACGATGATGGCATCCGCGTCCATCCGCTCCTCCCCTTTATCTCGTTGGGGCAAAGCGTAGCTCAGCGTCGCGCGGCGCGTCACCCTGACCCGGCGTCACTCACCCGCGAGCGGCAGCCGCCCGGCGGCGGCCTCGCGCTCGGCCAGCACGGTCTCGGCCGCGGCGATGTAGTCGCGGGTGACCGGCACCGCGTCCTGCCGGTGCGCGAGCTGTAGCTGGAAGACGACCTGCTCGCGCCAGCGGAACGATGCTTCACTGGCGGCGAGATAGAACTCCCACATCCGGCAGAACCGCTCGTCATAGAGCTGTTCCGCCTCCGCCCGATGCGCCGCGAAGCGCTCGCGCCAGGCCTTCAGCGTCTCGGCATAATGCAGCCGCAGGATCTCGACATCCGTCACGACGAGGCCCGCTCGCTCGATATGGGGCAGCATCTCGCTCATCGACGGGATGTAGCCGCCGGGGAAGATGTACTTGCGGATGAACGGGTTGGTCGCGGTGGGCGATCCCGTCTGCCCGATCGTGTGCAGCAGCATCACGCCATCGGGCCGCAGCATCTCGGCCACCTTGCCGAAGAATGTCGTGTACCCGGCCGCGCCCACATGCTCGAACATGCCGACCGACACGATCCGGTCGAAGCTCATGTTGAGCTTGCGGTAATCCTGCAGCCGGTAGTCCGTCCGGCCTGCTAGCCCTCTGTCTGCACTCACCGCCGTCGCATAGGCGTGCTGCTCTTCCGAAAGCGTGACCCCCGTGACCTGCGCCCCGCCGATCTCCGCCAGGTAGCGGCCCATCCCGCCCCAGCCGCAGCCGATGTCGAGCACCTCCAGATCCGGCCGGTCGAGGCACAGCTTCGCCGCGATGTGCCGCTTCTTGAGCTGCTGCGCCGTCTCCAGCCCGATATCGGGCGTCGGGAAATAGGCGCAGGAATACTGCCGGTCGCGATCGAGGAAGAGCTCGTAGAGGTCCGATGACAGGTCGTAGTGATGGGCCACGTTGGCCCGCGCCCGCAGCAGCCCGTTCCGGTCGGCAAAGCGGTAGAGCACGCCCCTCATGCGTAACAGCGCCTTCAGCCGCGGGTGCAGATCGCCGATCCGCCCCGCATCGCGCAGCACCACCCGCAACAGGTCGAAGATCGTGCCCGAGGTCATCTCGACCCCGCCATCCATGTATGCTTCGCCTAGTGCCAGGGCCGGGTCGCGCGTCAGCGCGCGCTCAACCTCCGGTCGACGGATCCGGAGATGCGGGACCGTCCTGCCATCCCGTGGCGCCGGTCCAAATCGGTGCGTCTCGCCCCTCGCATCCGTTATCCACAACGGCTCCGACTGCACCATGCCGGAGACGAGCCTGTGGAGAAAGCCGTTCATCCCTCTGACCTCCCTCGACAAAACAAGGTGTGGTCAAAGGTCGCAGTGGTCAAGTAAGGGTGATTCCCAGCCTAGATCCGCTCGCCCGCATCCAGTTTGGCGAGGATCGCGGCCGCGCTCTCCTCGCTCGCCTTCCGCTTGTCCTCGGCCATCCGGTCCCAGGTCCGGTACATCTGCGCCATCCGCGGATTGCCCTGGAACCGCTCCCTATGCCGGTTGAGGAAGTCCCAGTAGAGCGGGTTGAACGGGCACGCACCCTCACCCGACTTCTTGCTGACCGAATAGTGGCAGCCCTTGCAGTGGTCCGACATCCGGTTGATGTAGGCGCCGGACGCGGCATAGGGCTTGGAGGCGACCATTCCCCCGTCCGCGAACAGGATCATGCCGACCACGTTGGGGCTCTCAACCCACTCGAAGGCATCGGCATAGACCGCGAGATACCACTCGCCCACCTCTTGCGGCGACAGCCCCGCGATCAGCGCGAAGTTCCCCGTCACCATCAGCCGCTGGATGTGGTGGGCATAGGCCTCCTCGATGGTCTGGGTCACGGCCGCTCGCACGCAGGCCATGTCGGTGTCGCCGGTCCAGTAGAAGTCCGGCAGCTTGCGCGTCGCCTCCAGCCCGTTGCGCTGCGGATAGTCGGGTCCTTCCAGGAAGTAGATCCCGCGAATGAACTCCCGCCAGCCGATGATCTGCCGGATATAGCCTTCCACTGCGTTGAGCGGTGCATTGCCCGCGCGGTACTCGTCCTCCGCCGCCCGGCAGAGCGCGATGGGATCGAGCAGCCCGACATTGAGGTAGAAGCTCAGCAGCGAGTGGTAGAGGAACCGCTCCCCCTCCAGCATCGCGTCCTGGTAGTCGCCGAAGCGGGGCAGGGCCTCGCTCATGAACCACTCGGCGGCGGCCTCCGCCCCCTCCCGCGTGGTGGCGAACCAGAAGGGGCGGAGCTGGCCGAAAGTCTCGGGAAACTCCCGCTCGACGAGCTCCAGCACCTCCCGCGTGATGTCGTCGGTCTGGTGGTGGAGCGGCTGCGGCATGAAGAGATCCGCCTCGGCCGGCTTGCGGTTGTCGTGGTCGTAGTTCCACTTCCCGCCCTCGGGCTGGTCCCCGTCCATCAACAGGCCGGTCTTCCGCCGCATCTCGCGGTAGAAATACTCCATCCGCAGGCTCTTGCGCCCCTCGGCCCAGGCCGCGAACTCCTCCTCGGAGCTGACGAAGCGATCGTCCGCGAGTTGCCGGATCTTCAGCGGCGTGTGGTCGAGCAGGGACCGCAGCCGCCACTCTCCGGGCGCCGTGGCGATGACCTCCTCGGCCCCGTACTCCTCCGCCCGCCGCATCAGCTCCTTGGAGATCGCGTGCCGGTTTTCCGGATCGTCGAGGCGGGTATAGGCGACGCGCCACCCATGATCGACAAGCTCCGCCGCGAAATGGCGCATGGCCGCGAGGATCAGCGCGATCTTCTTGGCGTGGTGGGGCACGTAGGTGCCCTCGTCCCGCACCTCGGCCATCACCACCACGTCGCGGCCGGGATCGGCCGCGCGCAGGGCGGCAATATCGGGGGAGAGCTGGTCGCCGAGGATCAGGATCAGCCGCGGCGCGTCGCTCATGCATCAGCTCCGGTTGGACGTGTGGGACGCCTCCGGCGGGGGCGTACTTGGGGAAAGATGAAGGCGCGGCCTACCACTCCACCCGCTCCCCGGCCCAGTCGAAGAAGCCGCCGGTCTGCTCCGGTGTCAGGCGGCCCATGACGGTGACGAGGTTCTCCGCCGCCTCCGCCGGGGTCACCGACTTGTGGCGGGCGAGGTACTTGCGCGTCAGGTCGCTCTCCACCGTGCCGGGGTGGAGGGCCACGACGACCGCCTCCTTCCGCTTCCGCCCGATCTCGATGGCGGCGGTGTGCATCACCTGGTTCAACGCCGCCTTCGCCGCGCGATAGGAAATCCACCCGCCGATCTTGTTGTCGCCGATCGACCCCACCCGCGCCGACAGGGAGGCGAACAGCACCGGGCCATCCTCCGCCAGCAGCGGCACGAAATGCTTGAGGAGCAGCGCCGGGCCCAGCGCGTTCAAGGCGAACTGCGCCGCCATCCCCTCCGGCTCGATGGCGGCGATGCTCTTCTCCGGCGCATAGCCGTCGATCTCCAGCGCGCCGGTCGCGTCGAAAATCACGCTGTAGCCCGGCGTCAGCTTACCCGCCCAGTTCGCCACGCTCTCCTCGACCGTCACGTCGAGCCCGTTATGCGAGCGGCTCAGCGTCTCCACCGCCATGCAACGGTTCAGCCGATCCACCAGCGCCCCGCCGATCCCGCCGGAGCCGCCGAAGACGAGCGCGCGCCCACCGCCATATCTCTCTTCAAAAGTCATGTCGGCGGAAATGGCCCGCGCGCCGGGGGCGTCCAGCGTCACGCGGTCGCGCCGCCTTTCTTCTTTGTCCAAATACGCAAATCCGACGGTCCGCTCAGGCGCACACCCTCGGGCAGGTTCACCGCCGCAAGCCCGCTGCCGAGCATCCCCGCACCGCCCTTCAGCCGGAACGACACCTCGTCGACGACCGCGCCGAGCGGCTCCAGCTCCGCCAAGAGCTCCGCATGCCGCCCAGCCCGCAGCACCGGATACCAGACCAGAACCACGACCTCCGGCCACCGCGCCACCAGCGCGCGGACGAAGGCGCCGGCCTCCGCATATTCCGTCTTCACCTCGTAGGACGGATCGACCAGCACCAGCCCGCGGCCCCCGGTATGGGCAAGCACGCCCTCGTAGCCGTCCCGCCGCTCCACCCCGCCACCCGGCAGCAGCTCGGCGAGCGCCGCATGCTCCGCCGGGTGCAGCTCCATCAGCCGCATCTCGTCGCGATCCCGCAGCATGTGCGCCGCGATCACCGGGGAGCCGGGATAGGCGTCAGGCCCGAAGCCCGCCCGCACCTCGGCGAGCACCCCCTCCAGCACCTCGCCGGAGAGATCGGCGACAGCAATCCCCTCCGCCGCCTCCCGCGTCTTCGCCGTCTCCGGCCCCGCGAGGTCGTAGAGCCCGCGCCCCGCATGCGTCTCCATGTACCGCAGCGGCGCGGGGGCCGCCGTCATCGCGGCGAGCAGCCGGGCCAGCGCCACATGCTTGTGCACATCTGCAGGACCGCCCGCGTGGTAGGCGTGCTGGTAGCTCAGCATCTACTCCCGCCACGCCTCCGCGATCCAGGGCGAGGGGCGGATATAGCGGCGGATATGGGCGAAGGCCGAGCCCCGCCGCCCCGGCCGGAACGTCCCCTTCAGGTGATCCCACGGCCCCTCGTAGAGCTGCATCCGGCTGCGATACCGCCCCTCGATCGCGTTCGGCACATCCTGCGCCCCGGGGAACAGCACCACCTTCGCATTCGCCGTCGGCCGCGGCGTGCGGAAGTAGTTGGTGGGAAACATCGGAATGCAGTGCCACTTGAACACGTTGACCCAGCCCTTCGGCCAGAACTGCACCCCGCCCGGCGCATTGTAGCTGACGAAGCGCTGCTCGAACCGGTATTCGTCCGCCACGCCCTGCGGATCGGCGAGGAACCTCTCCTTGAGCGGCGCCAGCTTGCCCACCGGAAAACGGTAGATCGAGCTCTGCCCCACCCGCCGCAGCGGCTGGTTGGGATTGCGCGCCATGTAGACGCCCTCGGGATCCCCATGCTCGAAGAACCCGTCCATGCTCCCCACGATCACCAGGTCCAGATCGAGAAACAGCACCGGCCCCGTCAGATCGCCCAGGGGATCGGACCACAGCCGCGACTTCCCCCAGATCCCGAAGGTGTTGACCGGCATCGTAGCATCCAGCTCCGGCAGGGGCAGGCAGCGCACCTCCTCCCGCACGCCCTCGCTGGAATCGGTGAAGCAGGTGAAGGTGAAAGGCGGCGTGATGTGACGCGCCACCATGCCGTAGAGCCGGTTCACGTATTCGGGCCCGTATTTCGTGCCCCACCGGATGCAGATGACCTGCTTCTTCACCGCATGATCCTTCGGTTGACTCCGCTTCGCCCATCCCTATAACGCGGCCATTCCGGCGGGGCGAGGCCCCGTCCCTTGGTGTTTGTGGCCCCCGCGAGGGGAAGCCTGTCGTCCTTCGGGAAGAGGAAAGCACCTTTCAACCGCGCGCCCGCCGCGCACACAGAAAGGATCCAGCCGTGACCAAACGCACGTCTGCCAAGTACAAGATCGACCGCCGCATGGGCGAAAACATCTGGGGCCGTCCGAAGTCCCCGGTGAACCGCCGCGAGTACGGCCCCGGCCAGCACGGCCAGCGCCGCAAGGGCAAGCTGTCCGATTTCGGCATCCAGCTGCGCGCCAAGCAGAAGCTCAAGGGCTACTACGGCGACCTGACCGAAAAGCAGTTCCGCCGCATCTATGCCGAGGCCGAGCGTCTGCGCGGCGACACCGGTGAGAACCTCATCGGCCTGCTGGAGCGTCGCCTCGACGCCGTTGTCTACCGCGCGAAGTGGGTGCCGACGATCTTTGCCGCCCGCCAGTTCGTGAACCACGGCCACGTGACCGTGAACGGCAAGCGCGTGAACATCCCCTCCTACCGCGTGAAGGAAGGCGACGTGATCGCGATCCGCGAGAAGTCCCGCCAGCTCGCCCTGGTGCTGGAGGCCGTGGCCCTGCCCGAGCGCGACCAGCCCGACTATCTTGACTGCGACAACTCCAAAATGACCGCCACCTTCGTGCGCACCCCGTCGCTGGGCGACGTGCCGTACCCGGTCATGATGGAACCCAACCTCGTGGTCGAATTCTACGCGAAGAACTGATCTCGCTTCGATTGGCTTCTCGGGGTCATCCTTTGTAGGGTGACCCCCTCAATTTGAGTAATTGAATCCCGTTAGTTGGCGCGTAATTCTCTCGTCTTGAGGAGAGATGTATGCCCAACGTTCTTCAAAGACTGACCGACGCCGCCAGTCGCCTCGCCGCTTCGCCCGCTGATGAAATCTGGTGGGTCGCGGATGCCCTCGTGCGGGAGCGCGGCGCAAACGCTATCAACGCCTGCGATATCGATGTTGAGCTTGAGAGCCCGCTCTGGGTCCGCAGCTCGATGCACGACACGTGGCTGATGGACTACCTCGCTCAGGGGTTCATGGCGATCGATCCGCTGATTCTGGGGGCGGCGCAGTCCACGGGGTCGAACTGGCTCGATGCCGGGCACATGACGCGGGAGATGACGTTCAGCCCCCTTGCCTACGAGTTGAACCACCAGGTCAAGGATGCAGGCTACGCCGTCATCCAGGCCGAGACCTTCGCCGCCCCGGGGCCTGGCGTCCGCCGCCTCGTCACCGTCGCCTTCGGCAAGAACGCAGAGCAGAGCGGTCGGGCGAACCGGGACGAGATGCGGCTCCTCATGGCGCTGATCTCTTCGCACCTCGCGCCGCCGGCCGCGCCGGATGAGCCGGGCATGTTCACTGCGTTCCGCTCGACACTCACGGTCCGTGAGCATGACGTGCTCTGCATGTTGGCAAATGGAATGCGCAACGATGCCGTGGCGCACAGGCTCGGCATTGCAGAGGTCACAGTCCGCAAGCACGTCCTCTCCGCACGGGCCAAGCTCGGTGCCGCAACGCGCGAGCAGGCCATCGCCCTCGCGCTGCGGTCGGGCCAACTGGCGCTGTGACCGCCGGCTGATCCCGAAGGCGGCTCAAGCGGTGCCGGAGATGGCGGCCTTCAGTGCCGCCTCCGTCGCATCGTCCGCCGGAAACAGGGTTTCGACCCTCAGTTCCTGCGCCAGCGCGCCGGTGGGCGTCGCGATGGCCGCGATGACGGAGAAGAAGTTGAGGCGCCGCCCGTCCGCCTCCATCTCGATCGGGAAGACCGGGTCGTGGGCATAGCGGACGTCGAGCGCCCACCAGTCCTTGGGCAGCTCCGGATAGGCGGCGATCCGGTCCAGGGCACCGCGCAGGTCGTCGGGCGACAAGGCCTCGCGGTGCAGCCGCTGGATGGCCTGGCGCGCATAGTCGGTCCAGTTCCGGATATAGGGCCGGATGCCGTCCGGGCTGAACGTCATGTCGAGCATGTTGGCCGTCACATGCGGCGGATCGAAGGGGAAGGCCTCGGCGATCCGGCCCAGTAGCCGGCGGCCGGAGGCATTCGCGTCGTGAACCTCCCAGAACCTGTCGATCACGAAGGCCGGACAGGGATCGTGCGCCGTCATCATGCGCAGGACGGCGTTGCGCAGCATGTCCGCCTCGGCATCCGACAGCGTCGCCTCCGCGTAGAGATCGGCGAAGCCCGCGGCGCGCAGCAACAGGTTGCGGTCGCGCAGCGGCACCTGCAGCGCGGTGGAGAGCCGCGTCACCATCTCGCGCGAGGGCTGGGCGCGGCCGGTCTCCAGAAAGCTCACATGCCGTGAGGGGGTTTCGATGGCGTTGGCGAGCGCGCCTTGCGACAGGCGCCGCTCATGGCGCCAGGATCGCAGCAGGTCGCCGAATTCGGACGGGGCGGAGACGGTGTTCATGTGTCCGTGATACCGCCCGCGGCACGGCACCTCCATTCCCTGCGAGGGAATTGAAGCCGTACCGGGCGCCCGTCATGTCTCGCACACCAGTCACCGAACGGGGCCTGACATGACATTCTGGATACTCGCCGCCCTCGCCCTCTACTTCGTGCAGACGCTGCTGCCGCCCCTCTTCCGCTACGTGCTGCGCGCCGATCCGCAGATCCTCGCGACGCTGGGGCCGCGGGACGCACCGCCCGAGACGAGCCGTCTTGGCGAGCGGTCCGAGCGGGCACTGCGCAACTCCGGCGAGGCGCTGCTGATCTTCCTGCCGCTGGCGCTGCTTGGGCAGGCGGCACCGGAGGCCGTGACGGGCGCGCAGATCTTCGTGCTCGCGCGCCTCGCCTATGTGCCGCTCTACGTCTTCGGCGTGCCCGTGGTGCGCTCGCTGGTCTGGACGGTGGGCGTGGTCGGCCTCGGGCTGATGGCGCTGGCGGTCGCGGGGTGAGCGCGATGGGACAGGCGCTGTTTCGCTGGACGGGCGTGGTTCTGGTGGTGCTGGGCGCGGCGCTGTTCTCGCTGCTGGGGCTCCATGTCGGCGGGATCGAGGTCGCGCCGCTTCAGGCCGCGGGCGTGAACGGTGTCGGCTCCTACCTCGCGGCGACCTGCGGGGCGGTGATGATCGGCTGGGGCAGCATCCTGATCGCGGCGGCGCACCGGGCGGAGCTGTGGTTTCCGGCTGGTCTCGGCACAGGGCTGGGCTTCATCGGCCTCGCGCTAGTGCGGCTCTGGGCGTCCCTGTCGGCGGATCCGGCCTTCGCCTTCTTCGCGATGCTGTTGCCGGGCGAAGTGGTGCTGTTCCTCGCGCTGGCGATCGCGTTCTTGCAGGTCTCGGTCGGGGTGTGGGGGCGGCTGAAGGACGCCTTCTTCTCGCTGCGGGCCGCACCGGGATGGGTGCAGCTCTGGGTCTGGCTGTTCCTGCTGCCGGCCAATATGGGCGGCGTGGTGCTCTACGGGCTGACGCAGCATCCGCTGGCGGGCTGGGTGGCGCTCGGCTTCCTGTTCGTCGTGCTCGCGAACATGGCGCTGGTGCTCTACGAGCGCGGGATCTCGCGGCTCACCTCCCTCCCCCACCTGATCCCGTGGGTGCCGCTGCAGATCTACACCGGCTTCTGGCTGTTCGCCTGGGGCGGGCTGAGCCCGACGATGACGCTGTTTGCGTGGTTCTACTTCGGGGTCATCGGGATCTCGAACGCGTTCGACGCCTACGACACCTGGCGCTGGTTCCGCGGGGAGCGCGCGGTTCTGGGCGTGTCGGCCGAGGTCGCGTGATCCGGCGGGCCCAGCTTCGCGTCGGCCAGGGAGAGTCCGAAAAGCGCGCGACACGCCATGGATGAGACTCGTGGGATATCAATCTGGACGCTTAAAAACCGAATAAAATCAAAGAGAAGTCGGCGTTCGAACTGTGTCTATCCGCACGGTTCGCGCCTCTGATCACGGCGTATCCCATCCTCGTTCCACACCTGATCAAGAGGATATGCTCAATGCCTGATGGACAGCTTTCGACCGCCGCCGACAGCCTGCTGACGCTTGGCAACTCGGTCACTCTCCACCCCGCCGGCGAGCCCGGTGTCGCGCTGCAAGCCGATGTGCCCTCGGGCATTCACCAAGGGTACGGTCCGGGTTACGGTAGCATTCCGGTTACGGCCGCCGGCACCGCCTTCACCATGAGCTACGTGTTCGATCCGGCCGGGGGTTACGCCATGTTCGGCCTGCCGTCCAACACCGGCCAGTTCTTCATCCGCATGACCGAGGCGAAGCCTGGCCAGGACGGCGTCGCGAACTTCCAGTACTACGCCAGCGGAACGCGCCCCGACCGCTCCTTGTGGGAGTCGTTCAAGGTCCACAGCCTCGATGGACCGACCTATGCGTTGGAGTCGATCGTCTTCCCGAACACCTTCCTGCAGGTCAGCGGAACCAGCGTCTCGTCGATCTATGTCGAGGGCACCGACATTCCGGCATCGTGCCACTTCGTCCTGTCGTGATCTCTTCGGGGCCGCTCGCGAGGGCGGCCCTTTCGACTGCCACGACGGTTAACGGCTCAATCCTGAGTCATTTGCCTGGCATACGGATGTCATATGGGTTGTGCACGCCCTGTGCACAGCGCGGAACAGAGTTAGCGCGCGCCGCTCACCCGCATTTCGAGTAGCCGCAGTTCCCGCAGGTCAGGCACCCTTCCTGCATCCGCATCTCAAACGCACCGCAGTTCGGACAGGCCGGACCGGGGGCCGCATCATTGACGCGCAGCGCTGCCGGATCCTCCTTCAGGCCGAGGCCTTCCCCATCGAGAAAACCGATATTTATCAAGTGCTTCTCGATCACTCCGCCGATGGCCGCGAGGATGGACGGAATGTACTTTCCCTCCATCCACGCCCCGCCGCGGGGGTCGAAGACGGCCTTCAGTTCCTCCACGACGAAGCTCACATCCCCGCCGCGGCGGAACACGGCCGAGATCATGCGAGTCAACGCCACGGTCCAAGCGAAGTGCTCCATGTTCTTGGAGTTGATGAACACTTCAAACGGCCTGCGCCGCCCGCCAACGACAATATCGTTGATGGTGATGTAGATCGCGTGCTCCGAGTTCGGCCACTTTATCTTGTAGGTCTGGCCCTCAACGACTTCCGGTCTGTCAATCGGTTCTGCGATGTAGACGACTTCACCGGGATCGCTCTTCGGCGTTTCCTTCTCCTCTACCGACAGGACGGACCCTGTCACCGGGTTCGGGCGGTAGGTCGTGCAGCCCTTGCAGCCCGTGTTCCACGCTTCGAGATAGACGTCCTTGAAGTCCTCGAAGCTGATGTCCTCCGGGCAGTTGATCGTCTTCGAGATGGAGGAATCCACCCATTTCTGCGCCGCCGCCTGCATCCGCACATGCTCCAGTGGATGCAGCTCCTGCGCGTTCACGAAGTGGTCGGGTAGCGGTCCCTCACCATGCATTTTCCGATAGAGATCATAGGCATAGTCGCTGACCTCCTCCTCGGTCCGCGTCCCGTCCTTCTGCAGCACCTTGCGGGTGTACGAGTAGGCGAAGACCGGCTCGATCCCGCTCGAGACGTTGCCGGCAAACAGCGAGATCGTCCCCGTCGGCGCGATCGAGGTCAGCAGCGCGTTGCGGATCCCGTGTTTCGAGACCGCGCGCCGCACCTCGTCATCCATGTCCTGCATGGTCTCCGAGGCCAGGAACGCCTCCGCATCGAACAGCGGAAACGGTCCCTTCTCGGCGGCCAGTTGCGCCGAGGCCAGGTATGCCGCGCGGGCGATCCGGCGCAGCCAGTCCTCGGTTTGCCGCGCGGCCTCCTCCGACCCGTAGCGCAGGCCGAGCATCAGCAGCGCGTCCGCCAGCCCTGTCACTCCCAGCCCGATCCGCCGCTTCGCCTGCGCCTCATCCCGTTGTTCCGGAAGCGGAAATTTCGAGGCATCGACCACGTTATCCATCATCCGCACGGCCGTCGCGACCAGGTCGTCGAGCTCCGCCTCGTCGATCTCGGCCGCCGCCTCGAAGGGCTCGCGCACCAGTCGGGCGAGGTTGATGGAGCCCAGAAGGCACGCGCCATAGGGCGGCAGCGGCTGCTCCCCGCAGGGGTTCGTCGCGCTGATCTCCTCGGCGTAGTAGAGGTTGTTGCGCTGGTTGATGCGGTCGATGAAGATCACGCCCGGCTCGGCATAATCGTAGGTCGAGCGCATGATGAGGTCCCACAGCGCGCGGGCCTTAACCGTCCGGTAAACCTTTCCGTCGAAGGTCAGCTCCCAGTCGCCATCGGCGCCGACCGCCTCCATGAAGGCGTCCGTGACCAGCACCGAGAGGTTGAAGTTCCGCAGCCGCGCGGGGTCCCGCTTCGCCGTGATGAACTCCTCGATGTCGGGGTGATCGCAGCGCAGCGTCGCCATCATCGCGCCGCGCCGCGCGCCCGCGGACATGATGGTCCGGCACATCGCGTCCCACACGTCCATGAAGCTCAGCGGGCCGGACGCATCCGCGCCGACCCCGGCCACCGCCGCGCCCTTCGGCCGGATGGTGGAGAAGTCGTACCCGATCCCGCCGCCCTGCTGCATGGTCAGCGCCGCCTCGCGCAACATGTCGAAGATCCCGCCGAGCGAATCAGGGATGGTCCCCATCACGAAGCAGTTGAACAAGGTCACGCTTCGTTCCGTGCCTGCACCTGCCACGATCCGGCCCGCGGGCAGGTAGCGGAAGTCTTTGAGTGCGTTATAAAAACGGTCTTCCCACGCAACCGGATCGTCTTCGACCTCCGCCAGAGAACGCGCGATCCGCCGCCAGGTCTCGGTCACGTCACGGTCCACCGGTTCGCCCTCGGCCGTCTTGAAACGGTACTTCATGTCCCAGATCTGTTGGGCGATGGGCGCGGCAAAATCGGACATGGCTCGGCCTTCGGTTTCGGTCTACGACACGGTCCCTAGAGTATGATCGCGCCGCCCCACTGTCGACTTGCTGGTTGCGAAACATGCCTCTACCAATTTTAAAACCGTTTAAAATGAGGGTGTTCCGAACGGAGCATCCCCGGGCGTGAACAGGAGTGAGGGGAATGGCGGCGGACAAGGTGCACCTGCTCAAGCTCTGCGTGGGTGCGGACGAGGTCTCCGATCTCGTGGCCTGGCAGGCGCGGCAGCGGAACCTGCAGCGCGCTCAGGGGTTGAAGCTTCAACATGTCCACGTGACCCGCATGTGGCCCAAGCGGGAGAAAGAGCTTCTTAACGGCGGCTCGCTCTACTGGGTGTTCCGGGGTCTCGTGCTGGCACGCCAGCGCATTCGCGCGCTGGAGGAAGTGACGGGTGAAGACGGGATTCGGCGCTGCGCTATAGTCCTGGCCGACGATGTGATAAGAACGGAGCCGATGGCCCGCCGACCATTTCAGGGCTGGCGCTATCTGGCAGACGCGGATGCCCCGCGTGACCTGGCGGACGATCGGCCAACGGAAGCGGAGCTTCCACACGACTTGATGACAGCGCTCGACGATCTCGGAGTGAGATAGGAGTTTGCGTGACGCGCACCGGAGATCATCTGACGGACGTTCTGCAGCCTGTGCGCGACCTCAACCTCGCGCGCATACTGGAGGAGATCGCCCTCGCCACCGGTCAGAACTACGACTGTGAGGCCGATGTCGCGATGCGCGAGGCCGACGGCTCCCTGTTCCGGACCGGCACGATGCGCCTGCCGCGCCGCCGCGATATCCAGGCGAAGAAGGGGGCGCGCGTTTTCTTCTTCGACGTGACCGACCGGCACGCCGTCAACTTCGAGCCCTTCAACTACGACCTTCCGGGCGGGCCGAGCGTCCATATCAAGCCCTTCCAGTGGAACGATGTCAGCATCCGCTTCGTGATGCAGGACGACGAGCCGAGCTGGGATCCGATCCGCCGCTGGTATCTGGAGGCGTTCCAGACCCGCTTTGACGAGGATACGCCGGAGTTTCACGGCACCGTCCATTCGCTCGTCGGGCCGGAGCGGATCCGCGGCTTCTGGCATATCGGCCTCGACCTCGGTTCGGCGCCGGTGGAGAGCTTGCGCGAACTCCTCGAGGTTCTGGGCGGGATGGGGGCCGCGAAGCTGCAGCTCACCTCGATGGGTCCCGACATCACCGTCGATCAGGACGCGCCGCAGGACTAAAGCGGCGCTGGCGTTCCGATGCGGGCGCAGAGCGTTTGCAGCGCTGCGCGGTCCTCCGCGGTCCACTCCGCCCGGCGGCTCGCGAACAGCGTCGCCTGCGATTTCAGGATCAGCCCATCCCCCAGGATCTTCAGGTGGTTCGCCTCCAGCGTGGCCCCGCTCGACGTGATGTCGGCCACGGCCTCCGCCGTCTCGTTCTTCACCGTGCCCTCGGTCGCGCCCTGGCTGTCCACCAGCAGGTAGTCGGCGATGCCGTGCTCGCGAAAGAAGCCGCGGACCAGGTTGTGATACTTCGTCGCCACCCGCAGCCGGTGGCCGTGCCGCGCGCGCAGCAGGGAGGCCACCTCGTCGAGGTCGTCCATCGTCTCCACATCCGCCCACAGCTTTGGCACCGCGACGATCAGGTCCGCATGGCCGAAGCCCATCGGCGCGATCTCCGCCACGGTCGCGGCGCGGTCCGGCAGCTTCTCATGGATCAGATCGGTGCCGGTGACGCCGAGATGGATGCGCCCGGCGGCCAGCTCCCGCGGAACTTCCCCGGCGGAGAGGAGCACCAGCTCCACCCCGTCGAGCCCCGCGACCGTGCCCGCATATTCCCGCCCGCCATCGCTGCGCGTGATCGTCAGGCCCCACTGCGCGAACCAGTCGATGGCGTCGGCCTGCAGCCGGCCCTTGGAGGGGAGGCCGAGCTTCATGACCGCGCCGCCAGCAGCGCCTCGGGCCGCACGATGCCGCCCACCGCGGGGATCGCGGGGCCAAGCTCCGCGGTCAGCGCATCGTAGCGCCCGCCCTGGGCCAGTGGCGGCAGGTCCGGGCGGCCCGGCGCGGTGAAGGCGAAGACGAAGCCGTCGTAGTATTCCATCGCGGTGCGCCCGAAGTTGGTGGCGAAGGGGAGGGCGGCCGCGTCGATCCCCCGTCGCCCGAGCGCCTCGACCCGCTTGCCGAGCCGCTCCACCGCGGCGGCGAGGGGTGGACGGCTCTCGGCCAGCGGGCGCAGGCGGCCCAGCACCTCACCCATCGGCCCGTCGAGCGTCAGCAGCGCGTCGAGCAGCGCGACGTCGGCATCGGGCAGCGGTGCGGCTTCCGCTTCCTCCCGCAGGGCGTGGAGGCGGTCGGTGATCTCGTCGACGCTCCGCACCCCGATCTCCGGCGACAGGCTGCGCACATGCTCCGCGACCGCCGTGTCCGGAAGTGCTGCGAGCCGGTCGGCCAGCCGACCCGGTGCGCGGAACCGCTCGATCAGGCGGCGGAAGCGGGCGGGGCGCCAGACGTGGTGGCGCAGCATCGCCCGCCGCCGCTCATCGAGCGACAGCGCGTCGATCGCGGCGAGCAGCAGGCCGATATCCCCGGTCTCGACCGTCGCCTCGTCACCCACCGCATCGGCGAGCAGGGCGAAGACCTCGGCATCCGCATCCGCCGCGGCCGCAGTGTCGAAGAGCTCGAAGCCCACCTGAAGGTATTCCGTCGGCCGCCCGGCCCCCGGCACCTGCTGGCGCCAGACGGGCCCCGCATAAGTGTAGCGCGCAGGCGTCGCCCCGTGGCTCGCATGCATCTCCACCACCGGGACGGTGAAGTCGGGGCGCAGCATCCGCTCCCCCTCCACCGGGTCGTCGGTGACATAGGCGCGCGCCCGGATGTCCTCGCCATAGAGGTCGAGCAGCGTGTCCGCGGGCAACAGCGCCGGAGGCTCCACCCGCTCCGCCCCCGCCTGCGCGAAGCGGGTGAGCAGGCGCGCGACCTCCGTCTCGACGCTCGCAAGCCCAGTGCCGAGCCGCGCGCCCGGCAGATATGCGCGGTCGGCGGCCATCAGGCGTTGGCGCGCTGGATCATGGCGCGGACCTGGGCGACGAGGTCGGCCCGCTCGATTTCCATCTGCGCGGGCTGCGCCTTCCACTCCTCGTTGGTCTGGATGTCGGCGGCGAGGCGCGCGCCGAGGGCGAGGTCCTTGATCTGCACCTTGCCCGCGGCGAGCTCGTCCCCGCCCTGGATCACGGCCACGGGCGCGTTGCGCTGGTCGGCATATTTGAGTTGCCGGCCCATGTCCTTCGGATTGCCGAGGTAGAGCTCCGCCCGGACGCCTGCGGCGCGCAGCTCGCCGACCATCTGCTGGTAATCGGCGACCCGGTCGCGGTCCATGACGGTGACGACGACAGGCCCCTGCGCCTCCGCCGAGGTCCGCCCCTTCGCCTCGAGGGCCGCGAGCAGCCGGTCCACGCCGATCGAGACCCCGGTCGCCGGCACCTCCTGCCCGGTGAAGCGCTTGACGAGGTCGTCGTAGCGCCCCCCACCCGCGACCGAGCCGAACTGCCGCGGCCGCCCCTTCTCATCGGTGATCTCGAAGGTCAGCTCCGCCTCGTAGACCGGCCCGGTGTAGTAGCCGAGGCCCCGCACCACGGAGGGATCGATGACGATCCGGTCGGGACCGTAGCCTTGCGCCTCGGCCATCTCCGCGATCTGCTCCAGCTCGCTGACACCGTCCGCGCCGATCCCAGAGGTGCCCACGACTTCGCGCAGGTTGGAGATCGTGGCGGCGTTGCTCTCGCCGCGGGCCAGAAGGAAGCTGATGATCACGTCGGCCTGGTGGGAGGACAGGCCAAGCCCGTCGATGAAGGCGCCGGAGGCATCCTTGCGCCCCGGCCCGAGCAGGTCGCGCACGCCCTGCTCACCCACCTTGTCGAACTTGTCGACGGTGCGCAGGACGCCGTCGCGCAGTCCCTCACCCGCTTCGCTGCCGAAGAGGTTGTCGAGCAGGCCGTTCAGAACCTTCCGGTTGTTCACCCGCACGATGTAGTCACCGCGGGCGATGCCCACGGCCTCCAGCACGTCGGCGAGCATGGCGCAGATCTCGGCGTCGGCGGCCACGGTGGGTGTGCCGACGGTGTCCGCGTCGCATTGGTAGAACTGGCGGAAGCGGCCCGGGCCCGGCTTCTCGTTGCGCCAGACCGGCCCGACGGCATAGCGGCGGTAGGGCGTGGGCAGGTCGTTGCGGTGCTGGGCGTAGACCCGGGCGAGCGGCGCCGTCAGGTCGTAGCGCAGCGCCATCCAGCTCTCGTCCTCGTCCTGCCAGGCGAAGACGCCCTCGTTGGGCCGGTCCACGTCGGGAAGGAACTTGCCGAGCGCCTCAACCGTCTCCACCGCCGAGCTCTCCAGCGGGTCGAAGCCGTACTGATGGTAAATCCCGGTGATCGTGCGGAGCATGTCGGCGCGCCGGGTAACCTCCGCACCGAAATAGTCGCGGAAGCCGCGCGGGGTGGCCGCGCGCGGGCGCTGCGGTTTCTTCTGCTTCGTCTTGGCCATTAAGTAAGCCCTTACTAACCCCGAGTGGCCGGGCGGATGTAGCCGATGGGTCGGGACGGGGCAAGCGGAGGGGCTTTCGACGAGGTGGCTGGAGGTTCTGTCCCGTTTGGCGGCAACCCGATGACTAGGCTCGCTCCGCGCATGAAGGCAGCCCGGCGATAACGAGTTGCCCCGCCCGGACGCCCCGCGTCCGGGCCGCGCCCGACCCGCCCGTCGCGCGGAACGCGCGCCTACGGCACGACGGCGGGCGCGCCGTTGGCGCACCCGCTGCTGCCGCACCCTCCGGCCTAAATCGCTCCACTGGAGTGATTTCAGAGACAGCCTCCGGCCCCGGGTCGGGCGCGGCGCTTCGGTTTGACACTGTTGATTGATCGTCCCGCCCGGCGGCACCGCCGGGCCGCGCCCGACCTCCCCCCGGAGGGCGCGTTAGCGATGTCCTTCATGGAATAAAAGACATCGATGCTTGCGGGCGCGCACATCGCAATCCCGTCCCGCTTGCGCCCTCCAGGTCGGGCGCGGCCCTCAGTGCTTGCATGCAGCCGATTGAGCCGGATCAAGGACCAACACGATTTGTGGACATAACCGGGTGGCACCACAGGAGCCTGCGCCATGCCCGCCGCCACCACGAAAGCCGACCTGCTCGCCATCACCCGGCGCGACTACGCCAAGCTGGAGAAGTTGCTCGCCTCCATTCCCGAAGACGTCGCGCTCGCCAAGGACGCAGACGGCATCTCGATCAAGGATATCGTCGGGCACCGGGCGCACTGGATCGACCTCTATCTCGGCTGGTACGCCGACGGGCAGGCGGGGCGGGAGGTGCATATCCCGGCCAAGGGCTACAACTGGGCGCAGCTCAAGCCCTACAACGCCAAGGTGCGTGCGGAGCAGGCGGGTCTCGGCTGGGCGGCGGCGCAGGCGATGCTCGCCAACAACCACGCCGCGCTCCTCGGTCATCTCGAAGCGCTGCCGGACGAGGCGCTCTACGGCGCGCCGATGATCGGGTCGGAGAAGTGGACGGCGGGACGCTTCGCGGAATCGGCGGGGCCGAGCCACTACCGCTCCGCCATCCGGGCGATCCGGGCCAGCCTCAAGGCGCTTCAGGCGAGCCGGGGATAGAGCCCCGCGTGGAAGACCAGCGGGTGCGCGTCGGGGTCGTGGTCCACGCTCTCGACCTGGCCCACCACGATCGCATGATCGCCGCCTGGATGCGTCGCGTGCCGGGTGCAGCGCAGGACCGCGGCACAGCCGTCGAACTCGGGCACGCCGCCAGGCCCCTCGGTCCACGGCAGCTCGGCGAACGGCGCGTCGCCGGAGCGGGCGAAGCCGGTGGCGAGCGGCAGCTGCTCCGCGTTAAGGATGTGTATGGTGAAGCGTTCGGCCTCCGTAAACGCCTCGAACCGGGCCGAGCGGCGCGCGGGCGCCCACATCACCAGCGGCGGGTCGAGCGACAGCGAGGAGAAGCTGTTCGCCGTGAAGCCCAGCGGCCCCGCCACGGTGACGACCGTGACGCCGGTGGCGAAGGACCCGCAGGCATCGCGCAACTCTCGAGAGGTGAAATCGGTCATGGGGGCTCCGGACACGTGGCGCCTCACATATCCTGTTTCCCTGCCGATGCAATGCGCGACGTTCCGGGCGGGTCGGTCTAGGGTGGCTGGACGAGGCGGATCAGTCGAGGCGGGATGCGGGAAAGCGAGCTGTACGGGCCGGTGAAGGCGCTGCTCGAAGGGCAGGGCTACGAGGTGAAGGGTGAGATCGGGGCGTGCGACCTCGTGGCGGTCCGAGGCGAGGAGCCGCCGGTGATCGTGGAGCTCAAGACCGGGCTGACGCTGGCGCTGCTGATGCAGGGCGTGGATAGGCTCGCGATGAGCGACGCGGTCTACCTCGCCGTGCCCCGCCTGCCGGGCCGTGGGCGGCGCGATACCGTGCGGATCAAGGCGCTGCTGCGCCGCATCGGCTTGGGCCTGATCGTGGTGAAGGGGGGCGTGGCGGAGGTGCATTGCGACCCCGGCCACTACGCGCCCCGCGGCAATCCGCGGAGGAAGGACCGGCTCTTGCGCGAATGGCAGAAGCGGGTGGGCGATCCGGAGGAAGGCGGGCGGCCCGGTGGTGCGGTGATGACGGCGTACCGGCAGGGCTGCCTGCGCCTTGCCGCCTATCTCGTTGAAAATGGGCCGAGCCGGGCGGCCGTGGTGGGGGCTGCGGTCGAGGTGGAGAAGGCCGCCAACAAGATGCGGGACAATCACTATGGCTGGTTCGAGCGCGTCTCGACCGGCGTCTATGACGTGACCGAGAAGGGGCGGGCGGCGGTGGCGCCGGAGGTGGACGAGCCCCACTCGGTCATGTGACGCGATTGAGCATGAGCCAAATACATTGACACGAATCGATATAGATGGCTGTCTATGTGTATGGAGCACCTCAACAGAACCCTCTCGGCCCTCGCCGACCCCACCCGCCGGGCCATCGTCGCCCGGCTGGCGGAGGGCGAGGCGACTGTCTCGCAGCTCGTCGACCGCTTCGCGCTGACGCAGCCCACCATCTCCTCCCACCTCAAGGTGCTGGAGGCGGCGGGGCTGATCAGCCGGTCGCGGGTCGGGCAGACGCGGCCCTGCCGGCTGGATCCGGCGGGGCTGAAGATGCTCGCCGACTGGCTGGCCGATTACGAGAGGTTCTGGACCGATACGCTCGACCGGTTCGTCGAGCAGGCCGAGGGCGCTTCGCCAACCCCCACCGCAGGAGACGCAGATGAAGACGCTTGAGATCGAACGCTACGTGGCCCGCCCGCCGGAGGTCTGCTTCGCGCTGTGGACCGATCCGGAGAAACTGGCGCTCTGGTGGGGACCGCGGGATGAGCAAGGCCGGCCGTTCCGCACCGGCAGCGTGGACTGGACCGCGGAGGTCGGGTCGCCCTGGCGGATCGAGATGTTCTCACCCAGCGGAACGCGGTTCGAACAGGCGGGCGAGATGCTGGAGGTCTCGGCCCCTGATCTGCTCCGCTTCAGCTTCCGCTGGGTCGAGGGCGGCGTGCCGGGGCCGGAGATGGAGATCCGGATCCGCTTCGTTGCCGAGGAGGGCGGGACGCGGATGTATTTCCAGCAGACCGGTCTGGTCACCGAGCATGCGCGGGCCGAGCATCACACCGGCTGGCAGGAATGCTTCGACCGGTGGACGGACGCTGCGCAGGACATGGCGGCGTGAGTACGCGACGCGTGGGCGGCGGCTGCCATTGCGGCGCGGTCGCCTACGTGGCGGAGATCGACCTCGCCGCCCCCACGATCCGGTGCAACTGCTCGATCTGCCTGAAGTCGCGGGGCTGGATCGCCCCGATCCCCGCGACAGCGTTCCGGCTAATCCGGGGTGCGGAGCACCTGGCGCGCTACAGCTTCGCGGGCGGGGACGTCGTGCACCGGTTCTGCCCCACCTGCGGAGTGAAGACCCATGGAGAGATCGCGGGGCCGGGCGGTTGGATCGCCGTCTGCGTCGCGACGCTCGACCTGGCGGAGGAGGACCTCGCCCGCATCCCCGTCAGTTTCGCCGACGGCCGGGCCGACATGCCGGAGCGGGCGCCGGAGGTTGCGTCCTACCTTTGAGCCCTGTCCTCGGGCACGCCCTCGAACCCGTCGATGGCGTGCGCCATCCACCCGTCCGGCGGGCGGTGGCCGCCGGGATGCAGGCAGAAGCTCAGATCGCCGTCCGCCCAACTCTTGCAGAGCATGTCACCGATGCGCGAGGTCGTCTGGGCGAGATGGGTCTGGAGCCCCGCCGTCTCCCGCAAGATCCGCAGACCGGCATAGACGTCGCCCTGGCCGATCAGGTCGCCGCGCCCGAAATGACGGCCTTCGAGCGGGACGGTCGCATCCTCCCACCCGTGGTAGTGGCTGAGGCGTACGGGCTCCGCGCACGCCTCGGGCAGCGGATCCCAGAACGCACCCGCGACGGTGGAGAACCCCGCGAAGCCCGCTGGATCATGGCAGGCGATGTCCCAGATCGCCGACGCCCCGCGGGAGAAGCCGGTGAGATAGACCCGCTCGGGGTCGAGCGGCACGTATTGGCCGAGATGCGCGACGGCGGCGCGGGCGAAGGCGGCCTCGTCCCGCATCGGGCGCCGGCCGTCCCGCACGCTCCAGTTCGTGAAGTTGCGCCCGGGTTGCACGAGGCCCTGCAAAGCGATGAAGGCGTAGCCGCGATCGAGGGCGGGATCGACGATGGAGCGGGTGCGCAGCACGGCGGCGGCGGAGTTCGCGGCCCCGTGGAAATGCACGATCACCGGCATCGCGCCGCCGCCGTTGCGCGGCAGCTCGAAGCGGTACTCGCCTTCGGCGATTTCGCAGGGCTGGCCGGGCGGGCATCCCTGCGCCTGCGACGGCCCTGCAAGGGCCAGCGTGGCGAGGATCAGGCTGAGGAGGGCGGCGAGATGGGATCGCGTCATGGGCTGGCCTTTCCGCTCGGGTCGCTCGGACCGCCATAGCGCATCCGGGCGGCACGGGCGCTTCACATGCCCGTCAGGCGATTGATGCCGGTCAACCGGCGGGCGCGGGGCGCCGCCTAGCCTGAGGGGATCAGAACCAGATCGGAGAACCGTCATGACCCGCCTTGCCGCCCTGCCGCTGATCGCCGTCCTTCTGACCGGCTGCGCTGCCGAACAAGCCCTGGTCGACCGTGTCGGCGAATGCGAGCCGGGGCTGGAGAGTGCGAGCGGCGTCATCACCGCGGTGCCGATCTGCAATTGAGCGGCGCTGGTCTCTTTTAACTTCAACGTCGGGAATTCCGGGCTATACTGCGCGGCATGAGCAAGACACCGATCCTTCGCGGCCTCCTCCTTCTTAGCAGCCTCTGAGCGTGCCGGGAGCCTGGCGCGTGCGCTCAGGGGACGTCGAAGCCGCGCCGGATCGAACATAGCTCAAGAGGATTTCCGACATGACCGACCAGAAACAGGACCACGTCCTGATTTTCGACACCACGCTGCGGGACGGCGAGCAGTCGCCCGGCGCTTCCATGACTCATGACGAGAAGGTGGAGATTGCGACGCTTCTCGACGAGATGGGCGTGGACATCATCGAGGCGGGCTTTCCCATCGCCTCCCCGGGCGATTTCGAGGCCGTCAGCGACATCGCGAAGGTGGTGAAGGAGGCGCAGGTCTGTGGCCTGTCGCGCGCGGCCACCGGCGACATCGATCGGGCGTGGGAGGCGGTTCGCCATGCGAAGCGTCCCCGCATCCACACGTTTATCGGCACGTCGCCCAGCCACCGGGGCATCACCGGGCTCGACATGGACGGGATGGCCGAGCGCATCCACGACATGGTCACGCACGCCCGCAATCTCTGCGACAACGTGCAATGGTCCTCGATGGACGCGACGCGGACGGAGCCGGAGTTCTTGAAACGCACCATCGACATCGCGATCAAGGCGGGGGCGACCACGATCAACATCCCCGACACGGTGGGCTACACCGCGCCGCGGGAGAGTGCGGAGATCATCCGGATGCTGATCGAGGAGGTGCCGGGGGCCGACGAGGTGATCTTCGCCACGCATTGCCACAACGATCTGGGGATGGCGACGGCGAACTCCCTGGCGGCGGTCGAGGCGGGTGCGCGGCAGATCGAGTGCACGATCAATGGCCTCGGCGAGCGGGCGGGCAACACCGCGCTGGAAGAGGTCGTGATGGCCATGAAGGTCCGCAACGACATCATGCCCTACGCCACCCGGATCGATACGCAGAAGATCATGCATATCAGCCGCATGGTCGCCTCCGTCTCCGGCTTTCCGGTGCAGTACAACAAGGCGATCGTCGGCAAGAACGCCTTCGCGCATGAAAGCGGCATCCATCAGGATGGGATGCTCAAGGATGCGAGCACGTTCGAGATCATGCGGCCCGAGGATGTGGGCCTGACCGAGACCTCCTTGGTCATGGGCAAGCATTCGGGCCGTGCGGCCCTGCGCTCCAAGCTGGAAAATCTCGGCTACACGCTGGCGGACAATCAGCTCAAGGACGTGTTCGTGCGGTTCAAGGAGCTCGCCGACCGCAAGAAGGAGGTTTATGACGAGGACCTCATCGCGCTGATGTCGGACCAGACGACCTCCGCCGGGCACGACAAGGTGCGGCTGATGGAGATGGAGGTGCGTTGCGGCACCACGGGGCCGCAGACCTGCACCATGGTCCTGACCGTCGATGGCGAAGCCCGCCGGGCGGAGACCACGGGCGACGGGCCGGTGGACGCGACGTTCAATGCGCTCAAGGAACTGGTGCCGCACGAAGCGCGGCTCGCGCTCTACCAGGTGCAGGCTGTGACAGAGGGCACAGACGCGCAGGCGACCGTGAGCGTACGGCTGGAGGAGGACGGCAAGATCGTCGCCGGCCAGTCGAGCGATACGGACACTGTCGTCGCCTCGGCCAAGGCCTACATCAATGCGCTGAACAAGCTGTTCGTGCGGCGGGAGAAGAGCGCACCGGAGGAGCTCGCGAGCTGACCTCCGTCAACATGGAGCGTGGGGCGTGTCGGAGAGAGAGTTCAATTGCATGTCCGGTCGCTGGTCGGGTGCCTACGAGTACTTCGACCCGGAGCGACCGCCCGCCCCCTTCTGCGCCACGCTGGTGGAGGAGGGTGGCGTCGTCGCGGGCCGGGTGGAGGAGCCCAACGGCTTCTATCTCGGCGGACCGGACCAGCTCCACGCCCGCCTGCATGGCGAGCGGGACGGCAACGTCATCTGCTTCAGCAAGACCTACGAGGTCGACGGCCTGATCTTCCGCCTCGTCCACTACCGGGGCGAGGCGGATGCGACGCTGTCGCGCATCGAGGGCCGGTGGTGGATCCTCGGGCCCGGCGGGTCGTCGGGAACGTTCGAGATGGCGCGGGTGGCAGACACGCTCGACACCTCGTCCTCCCGCTCGGCCGGGGCCACCTGAGCTTCAGGACATCGCGTCCTTCGCAGCGTTCGCCAGCGCCTTCATCGCGTTGCGCCACGGGAAGGGGCCGTGGCTGATCCGCGCGACGCCAAGCTCTGCCATGTCGGAGCGCGGCGGCGTCGTGGGCATCGCCATGATGTTGACCGGCAGCGGGCTGTGGGCGCAGGCGTGCCTGATCAGGTCCGGATCGGCGAGGCCGGGCAGGAAGAGGCTGGAGGCGCCAGCGCCCGCATAGGCGCGGCCCCGCTCAAGCGCCTCGTCGAGCAGGGCGCGGTCGTGGCTGTCGGGCGCGGCCTTCAGGAACAGGTCGGTGCGGGCGTTGATCCAGAACGTGTCGCCGGTGGCCTGCCGGATCGCCTGGATCCGCTTGCCCTGCATGTCCGCCGGGTGCAGCCCCTCGCCGCCGACCACCTGATCCTCGAAGTTGATGCCCACCGCCCCGGCGTCGCGGGCGCGCTGGGCGTTCGCCGCCACCTGGTCGGCATCGACGGCATAGCCGCCCTCGAAATCGAGGGTGACGGGCAGGTCGGTAAGGTGGGTGATCCGCTCCAGATTGGCGAAGACGAGGTCGAGGGGCACGTCCTCCCCGTCCGCGAAGCCCTGCGCCCCCGCGACGGAGGCGGAGCCGGTGGCGAGCGCCTTCGCCCCGGCCTTGCCCACGGCGGCGGCGCTGCCCGCGTCCCAGATGTTGAAGAGCACCACCGGGTCGCCGGGGATGTGGAGTGCGGCGAAGGCGGTTTCGCGTGCGGTCTGGGTCATGGGGGTCCTCCGTATTGTGCTTCGTGGGCGATGAGCCAGCGCTTGCGCCAGAGCCCGCCGCCATATCCTGTCAGCGATCCGTCCGCGCCGATCACCCGGTGGCAGGGCACGACGACGCCGATGCGGTTGGCTCCGTTGGCCTGGGCCACCGCGCGGGCGGCGGTCGGGCGGCCGAGGCGGTCGGCCAGCGCGCCATATGTGGTGGTCGTGCCCGCCGGGATCGAGCGGAGGGTCTCGCGCACCCGCCGCGCGAAGGGGCTGCCGCCCTGGTGGACGGGCAGGTCGAGGGCGAGGTCGCGACCGGTGAAGTAGTCCTCCAGCACCCGCGCGGTGCGGTCGAGGAGGGGGGATGGCACCTCACCCGCCACGCGGCCGGTCTCGCGATGCAGGGTCTTGAGCTCCGCGGCGAGGATCGGGCGCTCCAGGAATTCGAGGAGGAGGAGTGCCGCCTCGTCCACGATGGCGATCATCGGGCCGATGGGCGTTTCGATCAGGCGGGAGGGGAGGACGGGCCGGCCGCGGGCGGCCACCGGTGCCTCGCCGGTCATCCGCGCATAGGCGTCGCGGAAGCCGCTGGCCGAGGCGTAGCCCGCGTCGAGCTGTGCGCCGATCACCGCGTCCCCGGCAGCGAGGGCCGAGGCCGCGCGGCGCAGCCGCCGCTCCCGCGCCATCTGGACGAAGGTCATGCCGTAGCGGCGGCGGAAGGCGCGGCGCACGGTGGAGGGGTCGAGGCCGAGGGCCGCGATGTCCCGCTCGCTCCACCGCCGGTCGGGCTCCGCCTCCAGCCGCGTGATGAGGTCGGCGACCAGGGGCTCGACCGGGCCGAGCGCTGCCTCGGGATGGCAGCGGAGGCAGGGGCGGAAGCCTGCCGCGCGTGCAGCCCCGGCATCGGCGTAGAAGCGCACGTTCTCCCGCTTCGGCTTTCGCGCGGGGCAGGTGAGGCGGCAGAAGATGCCGGTGGAGGTCACGCCGACGACTGCGCGCCCGTCCCAGGCCGGATCGCGGGCGAGAAGGGCCGCGTAGAGCGTGTCGTCATCGGCGCGCGCGAAGAGGTCGTCCTGTTTCATGGCGGCCATCCTGCACGGATTCGCACGGGCCGGGGCCGGAAATCGGGCGCCTATTCAGATCTGGTGGTGCAACAGCCGCACGGGACGCCGCGATCATGGGCGGATGGCCGCGCGGAGCCCTTTACGTGCGGTTGTGCGCGGTCGTATAAGGCTCGCATTTCAGAACGTGCCGCCGGGAGAAACGCCCTCCTCGAACGGTACGCATCCGGGTAAGGGGCAGTGCGTCTATGTTGAGTGCTATTTCGGGCATGTTCTCGTCGGACATGGCCATCGATCTGGGAACGGCGAACACGCTGGTCTACGTCAAGGGACGTGGCATCGTGCTGAACGAGCCGTCGGTGGTGGCCTATCACGTGCGCGACGGGAAGAAGCAGGTGCTCGAGGTCGGCGAGGACGCCAAGCTGATGCTCGGCCGCACCCCCGGCTCGATCGAGGCGATCCGGCCCATGCGCGACGGCGTGATCGCCGATTTCGACGTGGCCGAAGCCATGATCAAGCACTTCATCCGCAAGGTGAACAAGCGCGGCAAGCCGAAGATCATAGTATGCGTGCCCCATGGCGCCACGCCCGTCGAGAAGAAGGCGATCCGCGAGAGCGTGCTGAGCGCCGGGGCCCGCAAGGCGGGGCTGATCGCGGAGCCGATTGCGGCGGCCATCGGTGCGGGCCTGCCGATCACGGATCCGACGGGCTCGATGGTCGTGGATATCGGTGGCGGGACGACGGAAGTCGCGGTGCTCTCGCTCGGTGATATCGTCTATGCGCGCTCCGTGCGCGTCGGCGGCGACCGGATGGACGAGGCGATCATCTCCTATCTGCGGCGCCAGCATAACCTGCTGGTGGGCGAGGCGACGGCGGAGCGGATCAAGACCTCCATCGGTTCGGCCCGGATGCCCGAGGATGGCCGCGGCCAGGCGATGGAGATCCGGGGTCGTGATCTCCTGAACGGTGTGCCGAAGGAGACCGAGGTCACGCAGGCCCAGGTGGCCGAGGCGCTGGCCGAGCCCGTGCAGTCGATCTGCGAAGCTGTGATGACCGCTCTGGAAGCGACGCCGCCGGATCTGGCCGCGGATATCGTGGATCGCGGCGTGATGCTGACGGGCGGCGGCGCGCTGCTCGGGGATCTGGACCTTGCCCTGCGAGAGCAGACGGGCCTTGCGATCACGGTGGCGGACGATGCGCTGAACTGTGTTGCACTGGGCACGGGCAAGAGCCTGGAGTTCGAGCGCCGGTTGCAGCACGTCATCGACTACGGCAATCAAAACTGAGTAGAGTGGGACCGCGGGGCTTCACCCACCCCGTGCAAGTGTGAACCACCGACGCCCGAGGGGGGCCGAACGTGGCTTATGTGAGTGGACAGGATCACGCTGGTCTGTGGCGCGTGACCCGGCAGATGCTGCTGGGGCTGATCGCGCTCGTCTGCCTTTTGCTCTTCATCCTCTGGCGCATCGACAGCCCGCGCGTGGACCGCATGCGCATGGCGTTGGCCGACGCGATGATGCCGACGCTGGAATGGACCGCGCAGCCGCTCGCGCGGGTGACGACGATGGTCCAGGACTTCCAGTCCTATGTCCGGGTCTACGAGCAGAACGAGGAGCTGCGGCGCGAGTTGCAGGCCATGCAGGGCTGGCGCGAGACCGCGCAGCAGCTCGAACAGCGCAACGCGCGGCTGCGGGCGCTCAACAACGTCCGGCTGTCACCGCAGTCCACCTATATCACCGGTGAGATCATGGCGGATGCGGGGGGGCCGTTCTCCCGCTCCGGTCTGCTCAATATCGGTTCGCGCAACGGCGTGACCGACGGGTCGGCGGCGCTGGACGGGCTGGGGCTGGTCGGGCGCGTGTCCGGCGTGGGCGACGCGACGAGCCGGGTAATCTTTCTCACCGACATCAACAGCCGGGTGCCGGTGACGCTGCAGCCCTCGGGCCAGCGGGCGATCGTGACCGGGGACAATACCGGCACGCCGCGCATCGACTTCGTGGAGGCGCCGGAGCGGGTGCAGCCCGGTGACCGGGTCATTACCAGCGGCGACGGGCTGGTGCTGCCGCCGGATATCCTCGTGGGACAGGTGATCGTGGCCGCGAACGGGCAGATGCGCCTGCGGCTGGCGGCGGACTATCAGCGGCTGCGCTTCGTCCGGGTGCTGAACTACCGTCCGCCCGAAGTGATCTCCCGCCCCGGCGGGCTGATCGTGGAAGAGCCCTACTACTTCGACGAGGAGCCCGAATGATGGCGCTCCTCGTCCGCCTTGGCCTGTTGCCGCTCGTTGGTCTGATCTGCGTCCTGATCGTCGCGGTTCCGGCGAGCCCGGTGAACCCGGCCTGGCCCATGCCGGACCTCTTGATTTGCCTTTGCGCCTACTGGGTGCTGCGCCGGCCTGCCGCCGCGCCGATGCTGGTGATGTTCGGGCTGGGTCTGGTCGCGGACCTGATGCTGATGCGGCCCGTGGGGATCGGGGCGCTGAGCCTGGTGCTGGTGACCGAGGTGTTGCGCGGCCAGCGCAAGGTACTGCGTGACATGCCCTTCGTGCTGGAATGGGTCGTCGTCTCGGTCCTGATCGCGCTGTCGGTGCTGGCGCAGGCGCTCGCGGTCTGGATCAGCCTCGGCCCGATCCCTGGCCTTACGCTGTTGTTCTGGCACGTGCTGATCACCATCGCGGCCTATCCGGTGGTGGCACTCACCTGCCGCGTCGCGCTGAACATGGGCCACCGGGACCGGCCCGGCGCATCCTATTCCGGCTATCTGGGGGGCTGAGATGGCACGGGACAAGAAGGACACGAGCGGCGCGATCACCCGGCGGGGGCTGGTCCTGATGGGCGCGCAGCTCGCGCTGGTCGGCACGCTCGCCTGGCGGATGCGGCACCTGCAGATCGACGAGGCGGAGCGCTATCGCCTGCTGGCCGAGGAGAACCGGGTCAACATCCGCCTCCTGCCGCCTGCCCGCGGGCTGATCTACGACCGGGACGGCACGCCGGTGGCGGTGAACCGGCAGAACTACCGCATCGTGATGATCCGGGAGCAGGCGGGCAATCCGGAGCTGGTCCTCGCCCGCCTCGCCCGGCTGATCGACATCAGCCCTGAGCGGCGGGAGCGGGTGCTGCGCGACATGTATTCCCGCTCCGCCTTCGTGCCGGTGACGGTGGCCGAGCACATGGAGTGGGAGAGCTTCGCCCGCGTCGCCTCCAACGCGCCGGCGCTGCCCGGTGTGCTGCCGGAGGTGGGGTTGTCGCGCCATTATCCGGCGAACGAGGTCTTCGCCCATGTGGTCGGCTATGTCGGCCCGGTCTCGGATTACGACCTCAGCCAGATCGAGGATCCGGACCCGCTGTTGCAGATCCCCGACTTCCAGATCGGCAAGAACGGGATCGAGAAGCGGGCCGAGCCCGAGCTGCGCGGCTCCGCCGGGACCTCGCGGATCGAGGTGAATGCCGCCGGGCGCGTGATCCGGGAGCTCGACCGGACCGAGGGACGCTCCGGCGAGGATCTGCAGCTCACCATCGACAGCGGGTTGCAGGACTACACCCTGCGGCGGATGGAGGGGGAGAGCTCGGCCACCGTCGTGATGGACGTGCAGACGGGCGAGCTGGTGGCGCTGGCCTCCGCCCCGTCCTTCGACCCGAACAACTTCGTCTTCGGTATCTCGACGGGCGACTGGCGGGCGCTGAACGAGGACGAGTACCGCCCGCTCTACAACAAGGCGGTGTCGGGGGTGTATCCGCCGGGCTCGACCTTCAAGATGGTGGTGGCCCTCGCCGCGCTGGAGGAGGGCCTCGTCGATCCCGGCGAAACCGTGTTCTGCGGCGGCTCCATCCAGATCGGCAACCGGCGCGCGCACTGCTGGCGGCGCGGCGGGCACGGCTGGATGGACCTCAACGACAGCCTCAAGCATTCCTGCGACATCTACTATTACGACATCGCGCAGCGCGTCGGCATCGACCGGATCAGCGCGATGGCCAACCGGCTCGGCATCGGCTTGCGCCATGACATTCCGCTGCCGGCGGTGCGCGCGGGCCTGACGCCGACGCGGGAGTGGAAGCAGCAGGTCCACGGGCAGAGCTGGCTGGTCGGCGACACGGTCAATTCGGGGATCGGGCAGGGCTTCATGCTCGCCTCCCCGCTGGAGCTCTGCGTGATGACCGCGCGGCTCGCCACCGGGCGGGCGGTGATCCCGAAGCTCATCCGCTCGGTCAACGGTGTGCCGCAGTTCGCGCAGGAGGCCGAGCCGATCGGGCTGGCCGAGAACAACCTCGCGCATATACGTCGCGCCATGTTCGACGTCTCCAACAACCGGCGGGGCACGGCCTACCGCTCCCGCATCGCGGATCCGGCGATGGCCATCGCGGGCAAGACCGGCACCAGCCAGGTGCGCCGGATCACCGAGGCAGAGCGGCGCACCGGCGTCTTCCGCAACGAGGATCTGCCCTGGAACCGGCGCGACCACGCGCTCTTCGTCGCCTATGCGCCTTACGAGGCGCCGCGCTATGCCATCGCGACCATCGTGGAGCATGGCGGCGGTGGCTCGAAGGCCGCGGCCCCGATCGCGCGCGACGTGATGATCCGCGCGCTCTACGGCCCCAACCCGCCGCTCGACGCCTGGCCCACGGCCATGCATGACGAGATCCGGGAACGGCGGCGCCTCGGCGTCGACAGCGCCTCCGTCCAGCGGAGCCGCGCATGACGGCCCGGCTTTCATCTTTCCCTAAAAACGCCCGCCGGAGGCGCACGGTCCTGCCGGGAGGTTCCGCATGATCTACTGGGAGCAGATGAACGCGAAGCCGGTGCCGACGGGGCCCGCGAAGCTCTTGCACCTGCACTGGCCGCTGATCCTGCTGATCTGCGCGGTCTGTGCGACGGGCTTTTTGATGCTCTATTCGGTGGCGGGCGGCACACTCGATACCTGGGCGAAGCCGCAGATGATGCGCTTCGGCCTCGGGCTCGCCGTGCTGTTCATCGTCGCGATGATCCATATCGATTTCTGGAAGAAGATCGCGCCGCTCGCCTATCTCGGCGGGCTCGGGCTGCTGGTCGCCGTGGAGTTCGTCGGCGTCGTCGGCATGGGCGCGCAGCGCTGGATCGATATCGGGCCGCTGCGCCTGCAGCCGTCCGAGGTCATGAAGGTCACGCTGGTGATGATGCTCGCGGCCTACTACGCGTGGCTGCCGCCCGAAAAGGTGTCGCGCCCGCTCTGGGTCGCGGTGCCGCTGATCCTGACGGCGATGCCGGTGGCGCTGGTCTTGAAGCAGCCGGATCTCGGCACGTCGATCCTGCTGTTGGCGGGCGCCGGCGTCGTGATGTTCCTCGCGGGCGTGAGCTGGTGGTATTTCAGCAGTGCCACGGCGGTGGTCGGCGGCACGGTCTGGGCGGTGTTCCAGTCACGCGGGACGGACTGGCAGCTGCTCAACGACTACCAGTACCGGCGCATCGACGTCTTCCTCGACCCCACGCTCGACTCGATGGGGGCGGGCTATCACATCACGCAGGCGACGATCGCGATGGGGGCGGGCGGCATCTCCGGCCGCGGGTTCATGCAAGGCACGCAGTCGCGGCTCAACTTCCTGCCGGAAAAGCACACCGACTTCATCTTCACGTCGCTGGCCGAGCAGTTCGGGCTGATCGGGGGGCTGACGCTTTTGGGGCTTTATACGGCGATCATCCTCTTCTGCCTGCTGTCGGCCTTCGCCAACAAGGACCGGTTCGGGGCGCTGATGACGGGGGGTCTGGCGGCCACGTTCTTCTTCTTCTTCGCGGTCAACATGGCGATGGTGATGGGGCTCGCCCCGGTGGTCGGCGTGCCCTTGCCCCTTGTCAGCTACGGCGGCAGCGCCATGCTGGTGCTTCTCGGCGCGTTCGGCCTGGTGCAGAGCGCGCACGTCCACCGACCACGAGGCGCCTACGGATGATCACGGTTCTCTTCTCCGCCCGCGAGGACATCTGGCCCAACTACGAGACACGGTTGCCGGAGGCCCTCGCGGAGGAGGGGCTGGCGGCCCGGGTCGTGCGGGAGGCGGATCCGGCGGAGGTCGACTGGATCGTCTATGCGCCGAACGGGGGCCTCACGGACTTCTCGCCGTTCACCAAGCTGAAAGGCGTGCAGAGCCTCTGGGCCGGGGTCGAGCAGATCGTCGGCAATCCCACGCTGAAGGTGCCGCTGGCCCGGATGGTCGATCCGGGGATGACGGAAGGGATGGTCGAGTGGGTGACGGGCCACGTGCTTCGTCACCACCTCGGCATGGATGCCGACATCAAGCGCACGGACGGGCAATGGGTGCGCCACGTCGCCCCGCTGGCGCGGGAGCGGACGGTGGCGATGCTGGGGCTCGGCGCTCTGGGCACGGCCTGTGCCAGGGCGCTCGCCGGGCTGAATTTCGACGTGCGGGGCTGGAGCCGGTCGGAAAAGCGGATCGACGGGATCACCTGCGCCCATGGCGACGAGGGGCTGGCCGAGGTGCTGCGCGAGGCCGAGATCGCGGTGCTGCTGCTGCCCGACACGCCCGCGACGACCAACCTGCTCGATGCCGTGCGGCTGGCGCTGATGCCCAACGGGGCGGTCATCATCAATCCCGGCCGCGGGCCGCTGATCGATGACGATGCGCTGCTGGAGGCGCTCGACGAAGGGCGGATCGGGCATGCGACGCTCGATGTGTTTCGGGAGGAGCCGCTGCCCGCCGGTCATCCGTTCTGGCACCACCCGCGGGTGACGGTGACGCCGCATATCGCGTCTGAGACCCGGCCGGTGACCGCCGTGCGCAGCGCCGCCGCGAATATCGCGCGGGCCGAGCGAGGCGAGGGCCTGCTGCACACCGTCGATTTCGGGCTGGGTTATTGAGCGAGGAGGAGATCGCGGCGGCGATCCTCGACCTTGCCGCGCGGCGGGAGAAGACGTTCTGCCCCTCCGAGGTCGCGCGCAACCTTTCCGACGACTGGCGGCCGCTGATGCCGGAGGTGCGGGCGGTCGCGGCCCGGCTCGCGGAGCAGGGGCAGATCGCGGTGACGCAGAAGGGTGCTCCGGTCGATGCGGAGCAGGCGCGCGGCCCAATCCGGCTCGCGCGGCCTCAGAACCGGGGGCGCGAGTAGGACCCGTCCGGGTTCAGCACCAGCGAGGGATCGGGCGGCAGGTCGAACTCCACCTGCGGCGTGGTGATCTGCGTCGAGGGGCGGGCGAGCGGGTCGGCCTCGTCCTCGGGCAGCTCCTCCAGTGCGGCCTCGATCTCGGCCACGAAATCGTCGGCGGGCTCCTCGGCGACCTCGGGCCGGGGGCCGTCGTTGAACATGTCGGGCCGCTTGCAGGGGTTCCACTGGACGGTGCCGGTGACGGGCTCGGCCCGCGTCTCCCACTCCACGTTGCAGAAGATCTGGATCCACTCGGGCGGGATGGCGTTGATGTCGGCACCCTCGGTCAGGTCGAAGGGCAGGTTGTCGTCGGTGAAGTCGCGCCGCGGCTCCGGTGGCGGGGGCGGGGCGGGCACGGTGACGATGCGCGGGGGCGGCGGCTCGCAGGCGGCGAGCGCGAGGATCGCAAGAAGGGCGAAACGCTTCACGAGGCACCTCCGATCGGGCCGCGGATGCCGCCGGTCTGCGCGCGGTCGAGCAGCAGGTGGTCGAGGATCACGCAGGCCATCATCGCCTCGCCCACCGGCACGGCGCGGATGCCGACGCAGGGGTCGTGGCGGCCCTTTGTGACGACTTCGGTGGGGGTGCCGTCCTTGCGGATGGACCGACGTGGCGTGAGGATCGAGCTGGTCGGTTTCACGGCGAAGCGCACCACGATGTCCTGCCCGGTGGAGATACCGCCGAGGATCCCGCCCGCGTGGTTCGAGGAATAGACCGGGCCATCGGAGCCCATGTCGATCTCGTCGGCGTTGGCCTCACCGGTGAGGGCGGCGGCCGCCATCCCCTCGCCGATCTCGACACCCTTCACGGCATTGATGCTCATCATCGCGGCGGCGAGGTCGGTGTCGAGCTTGGCATAGACGGGGGCGCCGAGGCCGACGGGCACGCCCCTGGCCACCACCTCGATCGCGGCGCCGACGGAGGAATGCGCCTTGCGGATGCCGTCGAGATAGTCGGCGTAGAGGGCCGCGGCCTCCGCGTCCGGGGTCCAGAACGGGTTGTTCTCCACCTCGTCCCAGTCGCGGCGCTGCGCCTTGTGCGGCCCCATCTGGACGAGGCCGCCGGTGATGGAGAGGCCGGGGGCGAGGGCTTTCAGCACCTCGCGGGCGACGCCGCCTGCCGCGACGCGGGCTGCGGTTTCGCGGGCCGACGAGCGGCCGCCGCCGCGGTAGTCGCGGATCCCGTACTTCTGCCAGTAGGTGATGTCGGCGTGGCCGGGGCGGAAGGTCTCCGCGATGTCGCCGTAATCCTTCGAGCGCTGGTCGGTGTTCTCGATCATCAGCTGGATCGGGGTGCCGGTGGTCTTCCCCTCGAACACGCCGGAGAGGATGCGGACGGCGTCGGGCTCCCGCCGCTGAGTCTCGAACTTCGTCTTCCCGGGCTTGCGCTTGTTGAGCCAGTGCTGGAGCTGCGCCTCCTCCACCGCCACGCCGGGTGGACAGCCGTCCACCGTGCAGCCGAGGGCGGGGCCGTGGCTCTCCCCCCAGGTAGTGACGCGGAAGATGTGGCCGAAGCTGTTGAACATGCGCGCTCTCCGTTGGCGTCCCGCGTCTTAGCGCGGCGGGCGGGGCAGTTCCAGTGCGGGGTGGGGGCGCAGTTGGAGCGCTGAGGGCCGCGCCCGACCTGGAGGGCGCTTGCCGGACCGGATTGCTGAGCGTGCGCCATCAAGCATCCACGTCGCGCCTTCTACTTCCGACATCGCCAACGCGCCCTCTGGGGGGAGGTCGGGCGCGGCCCGGCTTATCAGCCGGGCGGTACGAATGAGCAGCGCGCCGCGTCGCCTGCCTCCATTTCGAGCAAGCCGCCCTCCAGGTCGGGCGCGGCCCTCAGTGCATTGGGGCCTCACTCACCCCACAGCCGTTCGCAGCAGGCGAGCCAGTTGGCGTGACAGATCTTCTCGATCAGCCGGTCGCCGTAGCCGTGCTGCTCCATCGCCTGCCGCAGCGCGTCGAGCCCGGCGGTGGAGCCGATCTCGGCCGGTATCACCGCGCCGTCGAAGTCGGAGCCGAGCCCGACATGGTCCTCGCCCGCCATCGCCAGCATGTGATCGAGGTGGCGGACCATCCATTCGAGCGCGCCTTCCGCCCGCATCTGACCGTCCGGCCGCAGGAAGGCGCCGGCGAAGTTGAGGCCGACCATGCCGCCGGTCTCGCCGATCGCGCGGAGTTGCGCGTCGCTGACATTGCGGGCCTGGGGGCAGATGGCGTGGGCGTTGGAGTGGGTGGCGATCAGCGGCACGCCGGCCTCCGCGATGTCCCAGAAGCCGCGCTCGGTCAGGTGGCTCGTGTCCACCATGATCCGCATATCGGCGCAGCGTGCGACGAGGCGCTGGCCCGCTTCGGTCAGCCCCGGCCCGGTGTCGGCGGTCGAGGGATAGCGGAAGGGCACGCCGTGGCCGAAGATCGTCTCCCGGCTCCAGACGGGCCCGAGCGACCGCAGGCCCGCCGCGTGCAGCACGTCGAGCGCGTCGAGGTCGGGGCCGATCGCCTCTGCCCCCTCCATGTGCATGACGGCGGCGAGCTGGCCGTCGGCCATGGCGGCGCGGATTTCGGCGGCGCTGCGGCAGAGGCGCAGGTCGCCGCGCCGGTCGAGCTCTAGCAGCAACCCGGCCTGGTGGAGAGCGATGGGCAGCGCGTCCGCCTCCGCCACCATCTCGGCCAGCGGCAGGTCGTATTCGGGGCGGAGCATTTCCTCCATGTAGAAGGGGCCCGTGTCGGGGACGAAGATCGCGAAGAAGCCGCCGGCGAACCCTCCCTCCCGCGCTTTCGGCAGGTCGACATGACCCGGTCCGCCCTCGCGGAACTGGCCGAGCGCGGGCCGTCCTCCGGCGCGCATCAGACGCAGCAGGCAGTCGTTGTGACCATCGAAAATCGGGGGGCGCGGCATGGCAGGTCTCCTTCCAGCGTCGGACGATAGCGTCGCAGGGGCGGAACGGCCACGCCGCCGTGCCGGTTGTTCGTGAAAGGAGGATCCGATGGCCGACGCGAAGAAGACCGATCCCGAGCTGTGGGAGACCGTCAAGGACGAGTACATGGAGAGCGACAAGGGCGGCGAGCCCGGCCAGTGGTCGGCACGCAAGGCCCAGCTCGCCGTGCAGGAGTACAAGCGCCGCGGCGGCGGTTACGAGGATGATGGCCCGGATCAGGAGGAGACGGACCTTCACAAGTGGACCGAGGAGGACTGGGGCACCAAGTCCGGCAACCAGTCGAACGAAACCGGCGAGCGCTACCTACCGAAGAAGGTGCGGATGCTGTTGACCGAGGACGAGTATGCCCGCTCCACCCAGAAGAAGAAGGGCGGTGAGCAGCAATTCGTCGATCAGCCGGACGACGTGAAGGAGAAGGTCGCGCATATCAAGGCTCATGGCCCGACCAAGGAGATTTTGATGGAGCGGGCGCAGGACCTCGACATCACGGGCCGCTCCGACATGACGAAGGATGAGCTGCTCGACGCGATCGAGGACGCGACCGATGAGAACGGCCGCGGCAAGGGCTCGAAGGTCGCGCTGGAGCAGAAGAGCAAGGACGACCTCTACTACATGGCGCAGCAGCGCGAGATCGACGGCCGCTCCGACATGAGCAAGGACGAGCTGGTGAAGGCGCTGGCCGATGACTGAGCTGGAGGACCTGACCGTCGATGCGCTCAAGGATCTCGGCCGGGTGCAGAAGGTCGAGGGGCATAACGACATGACCCGCGACGAGCTGCTGGAGGCGCTCAAGGGACCGGTGGATTACTCCATCGCCGAATGGCTCGGCCGTCCGCGCAAGGAGCTTTACGACGCCGCGGGCGAGCGCGGCATCGAGGGGCGCAAGGACATGCAGAAATGGGAGCTGATCAAGGCGCTGGCCGGCCGCTGATGCGGCACTTTCGCCATTGCATTGGTTAATGCGATGATGAGAACATAAAGCGAACATCTGGTGAGTCGGAGGCGGGAGGTTCGCATGGGCAGACGGGACGATGCAGGAGGCTCGGCGATCCTGACCCAGGCCGAGGAATATGCCGCGGCACTCGCGCGCGACCCGCTGGCCGATCCGCGGCACGTCACGCTCGCCGCGCCGAAACCGGCCCGCTCGCGGCGCGGACTGGGCCTGGTCGCCGCCGGTGCGATCGCGATTATCGTTGGAATCGTGCTCTGGCAGGCGTAACGGAGGGCCATGAAGACGCTCTCCCTCCAGCAGGCGCAATCGCTTCCGATCTGGCGCCAGCCGATCGCGCTGCTCGTCGTGATGGCGGCGGCGATGCCGCTGGCGTTCTCCACCTGGAACGCCCTGCTGAACAACTTCGTCATCGAGGCGGCTGCGTTCGACGGCTCCGATATCGGCTGGCTGCAGAGCGTGCGGGAGATCCCGGGCTTTCTCGCCGTCGGGGTGATCGCGATCATCATCTTCATGCGGGAGCAGGTGCTGGGCCTCGTCAGCCTCATCATGCTGGGCGTGGCGGTGGCGGTGACGGCGTACTTCCCGACCTTCCAGGGGCTGCTCGCGACCACGCTGATCTCCTCCATCGGGTTTCACTATTACGAGACGGTGAACCAGTCGCTGCAGCTGCAGTGGATCGACAAGGCGAAGGCGCCGCAGGTGCTGGGCTGGATCGTTGCCGTGGGTTCCGGCGCGTCGCTGCTCGCCTACGGCATACTCGTCATGGGGTGGGAGCGGTTCGGCTGGTCCTACGAGGTGGTCTATCTCGCGGGCGGCGGGGCGACGGTGCTGCTCGCCATCATCTGCTTCCTGCTCTATCCGCAGTTCGAGAGCCCGAACCCACAGACCAAGAAAATGGTGCTGCGCCGCCGCTACTGGCTCTACTACGCGCTGCAGTTCATGTCGGGCGCGCGGCGGCAGATCTTCGTCGTGTTCGCGGCCTTCATGATGGTGGAGCGCTTCGGGTTCGAGGTGCACGAGGTCACGGCGCTGTTCCTCGCCAACTACCTCGCCAATATGGTGTTTGCGCCGCTCATGGGCCGGTTCGTGCAGACCTACGGCGAGCGGCGGGCGCTGACGGTGGAGTATACCGGACTGATCTGCATCTTCGTCGCCTACGGGGCGCTCTACTTCGCGGATTGGGGGGCGCTGGCCTGGGGCGTGGCGATCGCGGCGGGGCTCTACATCCTCGACCACCTGTTCTTTGCGCTGGCCTTCGCGCTGAAGACGTACTTCCAGAAGATCGCGGATCCGGCGGATATCGCGCCGACGGCTGCGGTGGCGTTCACGATCAACCACATCGCGGCGGTGTTCCTGCCCGCCGCACTTGGCTACCTGTGGCTGACCTCGCCCGCGGGGGTGTTCCTGCTGGCGGCGGGCTTTGCGAGCATCTCGCTGGTGCTGGCCCTCCTGATCCCGCGGCATCCCGCGCCAGGGCGGGAGACGATCTTTGCCCTGCGGTTCACCGCCGCCCCGGCGGAGTGAACCTTTCCGCGGGGCGCCCGCATCCCTATCTCAGAACGAACTGAGGAGGAGTTCCATGTTCTTCACCCGCAAGAAGTCCGAGATGGTCGCCGTGACCGAGGCCCTTCCGGGTCGGGCCGAGACGATCCCGACCGCCGAGCATCACTTCGTGAACGGCCGCCCGCTAAAGGGGCCGTTTCCGGAGCATCTGGAGGTCGCGATGTTCGGCATGGGCTGCTTCTGGGGTGTGGAGCGGATGTTCTGGACGCTCGACGGCGTGTGGATGACGGCCGTGGGCTATGCGGCGGGCTACACTCCTAACCCCACCTATCGCGAGGTCTGCACCGGGCAAACCGGCCACAACGAGGTGGTGCTGGTGCACTACGACCCCTCGGTGGTGTCCTTCGAGGACCTTCTGAAGGTCTTCTGGGAGGGGCACGATCCGACGCAGGGCATGCGGCAGGGCAATGACGTGGGCACGCAGTACCGTTCCGGCATCTATGTCTATGACGAGGAGCAGCGGGCCGCGGCCGAGCGGACGCGCGGCGAGTTCGCCGAGCGGCTGAAGGCGGCGGGCTTCGGTGCCGTGACGACGGAGATCCGGGACGCGCCGGAGTTTTTCTACGGTGAGGACTACCACCAGCAGTACCTCGCGAAGAACCCGGGCGGCTATTGCGGCATCGGCGGCACGGGCGTGACCTGCCCGATCGGCACGGGCGCCTGACGCCCCTCAGGGCAGCGCGCGGTGAAGCGCGAGCTGCCCGACGGTCCTTTTCCCACCGAGCGCATCGACGAAGGCGCGGAAGCCCGCGTCCCTCGCATCGGCGTTAATAATGCGGAGCGGCGTTTGTGCGCGGGCAGTCAGGGCCGCGACGAGGCGCCGGGCGTGACCGCGTCTGCGGTGGTCTTGGTGGACGGCGATCTGGGCGATCGTGGCGTTGGGCTTAAGCAGCGTTGCGAAGGCGATGGGCGCGCCGTCTTGGCGGATGACGAGGGTGATCGTCTGGGGCTCGATGCGGCGGACGGCGTGGCGGTCGTTCTGCCAGGTTGGGTGCCAGTCCATGAGCTCGTCGGTCGGGAGGTCGGCGAACCGAACCTCCTCGATCCCTTCGCCAGTGCCCTCCATCATCGGCAGGGCGAAGCAGTCGACGGCGTGGGTCTCCTCGAAACCGAGCGCGCGGTAGAGGCGGCGCGCGCCGTGGTTCGTCTCGATCACCTCGCTGACCATGTGGCGGTAGCCTTGGGCGGCGAGGTTGCCCAGCACCTCTATGCCTATGGCGCGGGAGAGGCCGCGACCGCGCGCGTCGGGCACTGTTCCGGTCGAGAGGAGGTAGGCGGTGTCGGGCCGCTCGGCCTCCGTGCCGACCAGCCAGAAGGCGACGATCCGGCCATCCTCCTCGATCGCGTGGGAGCGTTCGGCGTCGTAGCCCCGCTGGCGCAGCAGGAACGCGAACGCCGCTGCGTCGAGCTGCATCGGCACGACGTAGTCGGAGAAGGCGGCGTTCATCGCGATGCGCAGGTCTTCGGTGGATAGCCCCGCGCAGGATCGGATCGGTGTCATGGCGGTGAGGCTAGCGGGCAAGCGACGGCCCGCCAACGCTTGACCGCTCTCGCGCCGCACCCCATACCCCGCGCAACCTGACCGGAGGCTTGCGCATGACCACCTGGACCGCCCTGACGACCCTGCCCGGCGAGGCGCCGGGGCTGGCGCTCGCCGAAGCGTTGGAGGGCCTCGACCCCGCGCCCACCGGTGTCGGCGTGTTCGAGGTCGAGGACGGGTCGGGCCTGTGGGAGGTCGGCGGTTACTTCACCGAGAAGCCGAATGGGGTCGCGCTGGCGCTGCTGGCCGCGGCGCATGGTGCGCAGGACTTCGCGGTCTCCAAGCTCGACGACCGGGACTGGGTTGCGCAGGTCCGCCGGGAGCTGGCACCGGTGGAGGCGGGGCGCTTCGTCGTCCATGGCTCGCACGATCGGGGGGCGGCGGGGCCGCATAGGATCGCGCTGGAGATCGACGCCGCCATGGCCTTCGGCACGGGGCACCACCAGACGACGCTCGGCTGCCTCTTGTCGCTCGACGCGCTTATACGCGAGGGCTGGCGCGCGACGAACGTGGCGGATGTGGGCGCGGGGACCGGCGTGCTCGCCATGGCGGCGGCGAAGGTGTTTCCGGCGCGGGTCATCGCCTCCGACATCGATACGGTGGCGACGGAGACGGCGCGGGCGAACATGCGCTGGAACGGGCTGGGCGACCGGGTGGCCTGCGTGACTGCCCCCGGCTTCCGCCATGGTCGGTTGCGTGCGGGCGCGCCCTACGACCTGGTGTTCGCCAACATTCTCGCCGGACCGCTGCGGCGGCTCGCACCGCAGATGACGGCGCACACGGCGCCGGGCAGCGTCATCATCCTGTCGGGGATCCTCAACCGGCAGGCCACGGGCGTCGAGCGGACCTATGCCGGTTGGGGCTTTCGGCGGATGCAGCGCCGGGTGATCGGCGAGTGGACCACCCTGACGCTGCGCCGGTGAGGCTCAGCGGCGGGCGAGCGCCTGGGCCACCGACGGGATGTCGCCGCGGATCAGGCCGATATCGGCGAGCTCGCGGTCGGTGAGCTTGTGGAGACCGTCCTCCGTCCGCACTTCGCGCGTCCACGTCGAGACGGCCGCGATCATGCGGGAAAAGAGGGAAGCGCCCCGGGGCGCGGCGAAGCTGGGATCCATCATTGCCATGGCAGGTCTCCGTTTCTCGACAATGCCGGGTTCGACCGTCGAACCCTGAGCGGCCATCTGGCCTGAGTCGCATGGCCACACAAGGGCGCGTCCGGGTTAACGGACATGATATTTCTGCATGTCTGACAGGGTGTTATGCCATGGGCGCGCAGCTTGGTCGAAAACGGAAAAGTGGGTGTCGCAAACGGCCGATGCCGTGAGGGGCTTGGAGGGCGTTCACGCTTCGTGCTAGTTCTTGGAAAAGACAACGAGACGGGCAGGCGAGCATGAGAATTCTGGGCATCGATCCCGGCCTGCGCCGGATGGGCTGGGGCGTGATCGACGTGGCGGGCAGCCGGATCTCCCACGTCGCCAATGGCGTGTGCGAGGGGCGGGGCGAAGCGCTGGCGGGCCGGCTGCTGGCGCTCTTCGATCAGCTCTCGGGCGTGCTGGCGGAGCAGCGGCCTGACTGTGCTGCGGTGGAGCATACCTTCGTGAACAAGGACGCGGCGGGGACGCTGAAGCTCGGGCAGGCGCGGGCGATCGCGCTGCTGGTCCCTGCGCGGGCCGGGCTGGAGGTTGCGGAGTATGCGCCCAACCAGGTGAAGAAGGTAGTTGTCGGCGTGGGTCACGCGGCGAAGGATCAGGTGGATCACATGGTGAAGCTCCAGTTCCCGGGGGTGAAGACGGCTGGGCCAGACGCGACCGATGCGCTGGCCATTGCGCTCTGCCACGCGCACAACGCGCGCTTCGCCGGGCGGCTGGATGCGGCGATCGCGCGGGCGGAAGCGCAATGATCGGTAAAGTCAGCGGGCGGCTCGACTACCGCATGGCCGATCACGTGCTGATCGAGGCGGCGGGCGTGGGATACGTCGTCTACTGCTCCGAACGGACGCTCGCGCAGATGCCCGCCGAGGGGGCACATGTGGCGCTCTATACCGAGATGGTGGTGCGCGAGGATCTGATGCAGCTCTATGGCTTCCTGACCTTGGCGGAGAAGGAATGGCACCGGCTGCTCACTTCGGTGCAGGGGGTTGGGGCGAAGGCGGCGCTCGCGATCCTCGGCACGCTGGGGCCGGAGGGGACGAGCCGGGCGATTGCGCTCGGTGACGTCTCGGCGGTGCGGGCCGCACCGGGCATCGGGCCGAAGATCGCGGCGCGGGTGGTAAACGAATTGCAGGACAAGGCGCCCGCGGTGATGGCGCTGGGTGCGAGTGGCGCGCGACAGGCCATGGCCGCCGACCCGGCGGCCGCTCCGGCGGTGCCGGAGCCAGCGGCTGCGCCGCAGATGGTCCCTCCCCCCGCATCGGACGGGATCGCGAGGGCCGATGCGCTCTCCGCCCTCGTCAATCTCGGCTACGCCCATGGCGAGGCCGCCGCCGCGGTCGCCGCCGCCGAGGGCGAAGACGCCTCCACCCTGATCAAGGCCGCGCTGAAGGCGCTGGCCCCGGCGGGCTGAGATGAGCGATCCCATTCCCATGACACCGGCCGAGCAGCCCGAGGATCAGGATCGGGCGCTGCGGCCGCAGAGCCTCGACGACTTCACCGGGCAGGCGGAGGCGCGGGCGAACCTGCGGGTGTTCATCGAGAGTGCACGGCGGCGGGGTGAGGCGATGGACCACACGCTCTTTTACGGGCCGCCGGGGCTGGGGAAGACGACGCTGGCGCAGATCGTCTCCCGCGAGTTGGGGGTGAACTTCCGCATGACGTCCGGCCCCGTGCTGGCGAAGGCGGGGGATCTCGCGGCGATCCTGACCAATCTGGATGCGCGCGACGTGCTTTTCATCGACGAGATCCACCGGCTGAACCCGGCGGTGGAGGAGGTGCTCTACCCCGCGATGGAGGATTTCGAGCTTGACCTCGTGATCGGGGAGGGGCCGGCGGCGCGGACGGTCCGGATCGACCTCCAGCCCTTCACGCTGGTCGGGGCGACAACGCGGCTGGGGCTGCTGACGACGCCGCTGCGCGACCGGTTCGGCATCCCGACGCGGCTGGAGTTCTACACGGTGGACGAGCTTGTCAGCATCGTGGAGCGCGGGGCGCGGCTGATGGGCGCCGCGCCCACGCCCGATGGCGCGCGGGAGATTGCGCGGCGGGCGCGGGGCACGCCACGGATCGCCGGGCGGCTGTTGCGCCGGGTCGTGGATTTCGCGGTGGTCGAGGGCGACGGGACGGTGACGCGGGAGCTCGCGGACCGGGCGCTGACCAGGCTCGGTGTGGATGATCTGGGCCTCGACGGCGCGGACCGGCGCTACCTGCGGCTGCTGGCGGAGAACTACGGCGGCGGACCGGTGGGGGTGGAGACGATCGCGGCGGCGTTGAGCGAGGCGCGGGACGCGATCGAGGAGGTCATCGAGCCGTTCCTGCTGCAACAGGGCCTGATCGCGCGCACCCCGCGGGGACGGATGCTCGCGCACAAGGCGTGGACGCATCTCGGCCTTGCGCCGCCGCGCGCGCCGGGCCAGACGGATCTCTTCGACGACTGAAGAGCCCGAAGGGCGTATTTGACGAGAGTGATGATGCAGGTCGAGAAGCTGTTCACCCGCTCCGATGGCTCCTACGTGTTCGCGCGCTGGAACCGGCCGCTCGCGCCCGTGGTCTTCGGCGTCGAGGACGAGACCATCGCGACGGTGAAGGGCGCGATGGAGGCGGTCGTCGCCCTGGCCGGCCACCGGATGGCGGAGACCGATCCGGAGCTCGGCGCCAACTTCATGTGGTTCTTCATCCGCGACTGGGCGGAGCTGACGGCGACGCCGCATCTCGACCGGCTGATCCCGGATCTCGCCGAACTGGTCGGGCGGCTGGAGGCGGCAGAGGCGAACCAGTACCGAATCTTCCGCTTCGATCCCGAAGGCGGGATCCGCGCGTGCTTCGTTTTCCTCAGGATGGATTCGCATCTCGCGGACGTGGCGGCGGATACGCTGGCGCTGGGGCAGGTGGTGCAGTCGATGCTCCTGTGGTCGGACGAGGCGTTTCTGGGCACATCTCCCCTCGCCGTGATGAGCGATGGCGGCGCGCCGGTCCTGCGGCCGGAGATCGCCGATGTGATCCGTGCCGCCTACGACCCGGTGATGCCCGCGGCGGCCACCGATCCGAGCCATGCGCTGCGGCTCGCGGCGCGGATGAATGCGGGTCCGTTGCACTCCTGAGAGCGATGGCCCATCGTCGCGCACGGGCAAAGAGGAGCAGGCATGGCCTACACCACCACGATCCGGGTCTATTATGAGGACACCGACATGGCCGGTGTCGTCTACTATGCCAACTATCTGAAATTCCTGGAGCGGGGGCGCTCGGACGCCGTGCGGGACGCGGGGATCAGCCAGCTCGACATGCGCAATGCGGGGCTTGTCTTCGTCGTGCGGCGGGTGGAGGCGGATTATCACAGGCCCGCGCGCTTCGACGATGTGCTGACGGTGGAGACGGGGCTGGAGGACATGCGTGGCGCACGGTTCACGATGCCGCAGAGAGTGCTGCGCGGTGACGATCTGATCTTGACCGCGCGCATCGACTGCGCCGTCATGTCGATGGATGGTAGGGTGGCGCGTCTTCCGGCGGAGATCCGCCACAAACTTGCCGAACTCCTGCTGTAGCGCAGACACGCGATATTTACGTCTCGTACCGGTCAACCTGCACTTGCAAATCTGGTACGATACCGGAAAAACCAATGACAAAGACGCGCTGGACCCAACCGGTGCTGTTTTATGAGGCGGCAGACATGGAAGCAGAAGTACTCGGCGCGGCGAGCCAGGTGGATTTTTCGCTGTACGCGTTGTTCATGCGGGCGACGATCACCGTGAAGATCGTGATGATCATGCTGGTGCTCGCATCGGTGTGGTCCTGGGCGATCATCGTGGACCGGATGCTGACGTACCGGAAGGTGCGCGGCGCGGACGCCCAATTCGAAAACACGTTCTGGTCGGGCCAGATGCTCGACGACATCCACCGCAATGTGGGTGAGAACCCGACGGTGCCGACCGAGGCGATCTTCGCCGCCGGCATGTCGGAGTGGGAGAAGGCGCAGGAAGGTCCCAGCGCCATCGGCGGCGCGCAGCAGCGTATCGACCGGGCGATGAACGTTGTCATTGCGCGGGAGAGCGAGCGGCTGAACTCCGGCCTCGGCTGGCTGGCCTCGATCGGGGCAGTGTCGCCCTTCATCGGTCTCTTCGGCACGGTCTGGGGCATCAAGCACGCGTTCGAGGAGATCGCGATCCAGGGTTCGACGGACCTCGCGGTCGTCGCACCGGGTATTGCGGAGGCGCTGCTCGCCACGGCACTCGGCCTGCTGGCGGCGATCCCGGCAGTGGTCTTCTACAACAAGCTGAGCCAGGACAGCGACCGGATCGCGGGCACGTTCGAGAACTTCGCCGACGAGTTTGCGATGATCCTGTCGCGGCAGCTCGAGCGGAAGGCGGCCTGAACCGATGGGCGCACAGACCATCCAGCGCTCCGGCGGCGGAGGACGGCGGCGCAGGCGCGGCCGCGCCGCGGCGATGAGCGAGATCAACGTGACGCCGTTCGTGGACGTCATGCTCGTGCTCCTGATCATCTTCATGGTGGCGGCACCACTTCTGTCCTCCGGCGTGCCGGTGGAGCTGCCCGAGACGGCGGCCGGTGCCCTGCCGCAGGATGACGAGCGGCCGCTGACGCTGAGCATCACCGAGGATGGCAGCGTCGTGCTGCTCGACACGCCGATCACGCGGGAGGAGCTGATCCCGCGGATGCGCGCCATCGCGGCGGAGCGGACGTCGAACGCCGTGTTCCTCAGGGCCGACGGCTCGATCCCCTATCAGGACGTGGCCCAGGTCATGGGTGCGCTGAACGGCGCGGGCTTCAATCAGATCAACCTCGTCACCAGTGCGGGTGGCCCGACGCTCGACGGTGCGTCGGCGCCGGCGGAGTGATCCGCGATGCGGCGCGCCTTTGCGATCTCGGCAGGGCTGCATGCGCTGTTCATTGCGCTTTCCTTCGGGCAGTTCGAGCTGTGGGAGAGCGAGGAGGAGCCCATTGTCATCACCGCCGAGGTGACGTTGATGAGCGAGGCGGAGTTCGATGCCGCCACCTCCGTCGCGCCGGAATTCGTGCCGTCGGAGATCGGGCTGATCGCGGCGCCGACCGCGCTCGACCTCGACGCGCTGCGGCCCGATGACGAGATGGAAGTCACGATCAACGACGTCGAAGGTCCCGACGATCCGTCCGAGGCGGATGCGGAGGCGGATCTGAGCGCGGTCCTGGTGCAGAACCAGGTGAGTGCGAATACCCAGACGGCGGCGCTGGCGCCGAACCTGCCGCAGAGCTTCGACCTCGGGATCTCCACGCCCAACACGCAGCCGACCGAGCGGCGGCCGCAGCAGGCGCTGCGCCCGGCCTCGATGACGCGGCCCACGCCGCAGCGCCCGTCGCTGCGCATCGACACTACGCCCGCCGCACCGCCGCCCGAGGATGCGGAGGAGGCTGACGAGCGGCAGGAGGAGATCGCCACCGGCGAGGAGGCCAACACCGAGGAGGAGGCGCAGGAGGCGACCGCCCCCGAGGAGGCCGCGACCGAGATCGTGCCCGAGATCGCCGAGGACCTGCCGGAGCCGGAGGAGACCCCGGCGCCGCTGGAGGACGACCTGCCCGAGACCGACGTGGCCGAGCAGGAGCCGCCCGCACCGCTGACCTCCGCCCCGCCGCGCGCGCGTCCGCGGCCCGAGCCGGAAGAGGTCGAGGTTGCCGAAGCCGAGGAAGAGACCCCGGTCGAGGAAGCCCCCGTCGAGGTGGCCGAGGAGCCGGAGCCCGAGCCTGCGGAAGAGCCCGCCGAGGAACCGGCGGCCGAGGAGCCCGTCGAGACGGTTGCCACGGCGGAGGCCACCGCCGACGTGCCGACCGGCCCGCCGCTGACGCCGGGCGAGATCGGCGGCTTTACCAACGCGATTTCCAGCAAGTGGAATATCGGCCGCGTGCTCGGCATGGAGAACGGCGAGTCGCTGATCGTGACCGTCGCCTTCTCCCTCGACCGCAGCGGTCAGGTGGTGAACGACGATGTGCGGCTCATCCGCCCGGGTTCGGCCGACGGGCCCTATTCCATCGCATTCCAAGCGGCCCGCAGCGCGGTCCTCCAGGCAAGCAGGCAGGGGGCGTTCCAGCTTCCGCCGGACAAATACGGGCAATGGCAGGATGTCGAGGTCACATTCGACCCCAGCCGCGGTGCGGAAGGAGTTGGCCTCTAACCGCACAATCTTCTGTTTTGGGGCATGAGCAGGTAGGATTTCGAAGATGTTGAGACGAGCCGTTCTCTCTCTCGCGCTGGCTCTCCTGGCGGCGGGACAGGCGTTTGCACAAGGCACGCAGGAACCTCTGCGTGTCACCATCGACCGCGGGATCGTGGAGCCGGTGCCGCTGGCCGCACCCGACTTCGCCGCGCGCGACGCCCGTGCGGGGCAGTTCGCGAGCCAGATCACCGACGTGGTCATGGCCGATCTGGTCAATACGGGGCTGTTCCGCGAGATCTCCTCGGAGGCGTTCATCAGCCGCAATCTCGGCGTCGACACGCAGCCGATCTTCGCGGACTGGCAGGTGATCAACGCGCAAGGTCTGATCGCGGGCGCGGTGTCGATCGCGCCGGACGGGCGTCTGGCCGTGGAGATGCGGCTCTGGGACGTGTTCGGCGCGTCGGAGATCGGCGACGGCGTGGTCTTCACCACCGATCCGGACAACTGGCGGCGCGCGGCGCACAAGGTGGCGGACGTGGTCTACTCCCGCCTGACCGGCGAGGCGCCGTATTTCGACAGCGAGGTCGTCTTCGTCGACGAGACCGGGCCGAAGGGCCAGCGCGTGAAGCGCATCGGCGTCATGGATCAGGACGGTGCGAACGTGCGCTACCTGACCAGCGGGTCGGACCTGGTGCTCGCCCCCCGCTTCTCGCCCAATGGCGATGCGGTGATCTACACCAGCTATGCGACCGGCTTTCCGCAGGTCTACCTCATCAACCTCGTGACCGGCACGCGGACAGAACTGGGCGCGGTGGACGGGATGACCTTCGCACCGCGCTTCTCGCCCGATGGCAGCCGGGTGATCCTGAGCCAGACCTCGGGGGCCAACACCGACATCTACACCATCGACCTCGCCACGCGCTCGCGGCAACGGCTGACGCGGAGCCCGGCGATCGAGACCGCGCCCTCGTATTCGCCCGATGGCAGCCAGGTGGTGTTCGAGAGCGATCAGGGCGGCAGCCAGCAGCTCTACATCATGAGCGCGTCGGGCGGGCCAGGGCAGCGGATCAGCTTCGGCCGCGGCACCTACGGCACCCCGGTCTGGAGCCCGCGCGGCGACAAGATCGCGTTCACCAAGCAGGTGGACGGCCGCTTCCATGTCGGCGTCATGAACGTGGACGGGTCGGGCGAGCAGCTCCTGACCGCCTCCTATCTCGACGAAGGGCCGACCTGGTCGCCGAACGGGCGCGTCCTGATGTTCTTCCGCGAGACGCCGGGGCCGTTGGGGGCGGCCTCGCTGGTGTCGGTCGACGTGACCGGCCGCAACCTGAGATACGTTCCCACCCCCGGCGGGGCGTCCGACCCGAGCTGGTCGCCGCTGCGCGACGACTGAGGAACGAAGACCTTCCGCCCCGGCCCCCCGGGGCGGCAACGACCGAACCAGAGGACCGAAAAGGGACAGAAACCATGGCTCCGATGAAGTATCTCCTCGCCGCAGCACTTGCCGCATCGCTGGCCGCGTGCACCACCACCGCCGATCAGGGCGCAGGCTCCGCCGCCACGGGCGCGGGCGGGCTCGGCGCGGGCGGTGCCGGTGCGGTCGATCAGGGCTCGCTCGCCTACTTCACCACGACGGTGGGCGACCGGGTGTTCTTCCAGACCGATTCCAGCTCGCTCGACAGCGCGGCGCAGCAGACGCTGACCCGTCAGGCGCAGTGGTTGCAGCAGTATCCGGACCGCACGCTGGTCATCGAGGGCCACGCGGATGAGCGCGGCACCCGCGAGTACAACCTCGCCCTCGGTGCGCGCCGGGCGCAGGCCGCCTACGACTTCCTGGTGACCCAGGGCATCGACGCGGGCCGCATGAGCACCGTCAGCTACGGCAAGGAGCGTCCGGCCGAGCTCTGCTCCGACCCGACCTGCTGGCAGCAGAACCGCCGCGCCGTGACGGTGGTGGCGGGCGGCCTGACGGGCTAAGTCCCGTATTGCGGGGGCGGCAGCGCCCCCGCCCAACAAGACTGGCGGAGGCGCAACTCATGCTGAGACATCTGGTTCTGATCCTGACCCTCGGCCTTGCGCCCCTGACCGCCACCGCCCAGGACACGACGACCCCACCGCCCGCGGCGGGCACCGGCGATCCGCTCGCTGACGTGCTGTCTGGGCAGGAGACGCCGCCCACGACGCTGGAGGATCTGCGGCTGACGCTGCAGCGCCTCGACGAGGATCTGCAGGGCATCCGCCAGCAGCTCGTCAGCACCGGGCAGGTCGAGCCGGGCGTGCCCTTCGACACGACGACGCTCAACCGGCTCGACCTGATCGAGACGCGGATCCGGGAGCTGACGGGCCGTGTGGAGGAGCTGCAGTTCGACGTGCGCCGCATTGCCGAGGATGGCGGACGGCGCGTCGCAGATCTCGACTTCCGCCTGACGGAGCTGGAGGGCGGCGACACGAGTTATGTCGCCCCGGCCTCCGATCTGGGGGGCGGTACGTCGGGTGGCAGCGGGGCCGGTAGCGCGCCCGAGCCGCAGGTGGCGCTGACCGAGCGGGCGGCGTTCGATGCCGCGAAGGCGCGGTACGATGCGGGTGATACGGAGCTCGCCGTGTCCGGTTTCGAGAGCTTTCTGGAGACGTTCCCCGGTGGTCCGCTGACCTCCGAAGCGCGGTTCTGGCTCGGCGAGGCGCATGTGCAGCAGGGCGACAATCGCGAGGCGGCGCTGAATTTCCTCAACGCGTTTTCGGGCTCGCCGACCTCCGAGATCGCGCCCGAGGCGCTGCGGCGGCTGGCCGACACGCTCGGCAGCATAGGTCAGGTGACGGAGGCGTGCCTGACCTATGACGAGGCGCTGACGCGGTTCAGCGGCCAGGGTGAGGACTACACGACCTCCGTTCTCAACGCGAAACAGTCGCTCGCCTGCCCCTGAGCGCGATGCTCGATCCGGAGGTGATGGCCGCGGCGGCGCCGGGGCCGCTCGGCGTTGCGGTGTCGGGCGGCGGCGACAGCATGGCGCTGCTGGTGCTGGTGCAGGAGTGGGCGGCGGCGCGGGGCATGGCTGTGCGGGCGGCCACGGTGGATCACGGGTTGCGGGCGGAGAGTGCGGGGGAGGCGGCGCGGGTCGCGGCGTTCTGCGCAGGATTGGGCATTCCTAACGCGACTTTGACCTGGGAAGAGGATGGGGCAGGCGGCAACCTGCAGGCGCGGGCGCGCTCCGCGCGGCGGACGCTGCTGGCAGAGTGGGCGGCGGCGCACGGGGTCGGCTCCGTGCTGCTGGGCCATACGCGAGATGATGTGGCCGAGACGTTCCTGATGCGCCTCGCCCGCGGGTCCGGCGTCGATGGCCTCGCCGCCATGACGGATCGGTGGGAGGAAGCGGGCGTGACGTGGCTCCGCCCGCTTCTGAAGGTCGGTCGGGGTGAGTTGCGGGCGCTTCTGACGGCGCGGGGCGTCGGCTGGGTAGAGGATCCGAGCAACGAGGATCCCCGCTTTGATCGGGCTCGGATGCGGGCCGCACTGCCGGGTCTCGCCAAGCTGGGGCTGGATGCGGAGCGGCTGGCGGAGACGGCGGAGGCGCTGACGCGCGCACGGCGGGCGCTGGAGCGTGACGTCGCCGAGGCCGCGCAGGCCTGTATCAGTGAGCGTCCGACGGGGGAGATCCTGATCTCGCGTCCGGCGCTGGAGACCCTGCCGGAGGAGATCCGGCTGCGGCTGATGTCGGCCCTGCTGCTCCACGTCGGTGGAGAGGCGTATCCGCCGCGGCTCGACGGCCTTAACCGGCTTCTGGACCGTGCCACGGCCGGGGAGACGGGCACGCTCGCCGGTTGCGTACTGCGGCCTCGCGGGCCTGTGTGGCATCTGCGGCGGGAGCCGAATGCCGTGGCGCCGCCAACAACGCTCACCGAAACCACAGTCTGGGACGGCCGCTGGCGCGTCACGACCCATCTCGAAGGGGCGACCGTCGGCGCCCTCGGTCCCTTCCCGGACCGCGGCGATGTCCCGGACGAGGTTGCCCGCACCCTCCCGGCTGTTCGCATCGGTGGGCGGATTGTCGCCTCGCCGCTGCATCCCGTGCAACAGGACGTGAGCATCCGGTTGAGACACTTCGCCCCGCGGGGCACGCCGCATTGAACGCACGGCCCGCGGGGCCTATGTTGCAGCGAAAGCATTCAAGGGACGTGACGGCCTCATTCCGCGTCCGACATGGGAGCATCTTAAGTGGGCAACAGCAAAAATCTGGCGTTCTGGCTGGTCCTCTTCGTTCTGGTACTTGCGCTGTTCCAGCTCTTCGAGAGCGGCTCTTCGACCGCGCGGTCGACGACGCAGAGCTATTCGGACTTCGTGGAAGCGGTCGAAGCGGGACAGGTGCAGAGCGTCACCATCGACGGCGAGCGCGTGACCTACACGACCGGCGCCGCGCAGTACCGCACCATCCGTCCGATCGACGACAGCGAGGTCTACACCCTGCTGCGCGAGAACGATGTCGAGGTGCAGGCGGAGCCGCAGCAGCAGACCGGCCTTCTCGCCGCGATCCTGCCGTTCCTGCCGTTCCTGCTGCTGATCGGCGTCTGGATCTTCTTCATGAACCGGATGCAGGGCGGTGGCCGCGGCGGTGCCATGGGCTTCGGCAAGTCGAAGGCGAAGCTGCTGACCGAGAAATCCGGCCGCGTGACCTTCGACGATGTGGCGGGCATCGACGAGGCGAAGGAGGAGCTCGAGGAGATTGTCGAGTTCCTGCGCGATCCTCAGAAGTTCTCCCGCTTGGGCGGCAAGATCCCGAAGGGCGCGCTGCTCGTCGGCCCGCCGGGCACCGGTAAGACGCTGCTCGCGCGTGCGATCGCGGGCGAGGCGGGCGTGCCGTTCTTCACCATCTCCGGCTCCGACTTCGTGGAGATGTTCGTCGGTGTCGGTGCGTCCCGCGTGCGCGACATGTTCGAGCAGGCGAAGAAGAACGCGCCCTGCATCGTCTTCATCGACGAGATCGACGCGGTTGGTCGCCACCGTGGTGCTGGATATGGCGGCGGTAATGACGAGCGGGAACAGACGCTCAACCAGCTCCTCGTGGAGATGGACGGGTTCGAGGCAAATGAGGGCGTGATCCTGATCGCGGCCACCAACCGGCCCGACGTGCTCGACCCCGCGCTGCTGCGCCCCGGCCGCTTCGACCGGCAGGTGCAGGTTCCGAACCCCGACATCAAAGGGCGTCAGCGGATCCTCGAAGTGCATGCTCGCAAGGTGCCGCTCGGCCCCGACGTGGACCTGCGGGTGATCGCGCGCGGTACGCCCGGCTTCTCTGGCGCGGACCTTGCCAACCTCGTGAACGAGAGCGCGCTGATGGCGGCGCGGACCGGCAAGCGGTTCGTCACGATGGAGGACTTCGAGAACGCGAAGGACAAGGTGATGATGGGTGCGGAGCGGCGCTCCATGGTCATGTCCGACGATGAGAAAAAGCTGACGGCCTACCATGAGGCGGGCCACGCCATCGTCGGCCTGAACGTTCCGCAGCACGACCCGATCCACAAGGCGACGATCATTCCGCGCGGCCGCGCGCTCGGCCTCGTGCTCAGCTTGCCGGAGCGTGACCAGCTCTCCGTCACGCAGACGAAGTACAAGTCGAAGATCGCGATGGCGATGGGTGGCAAGGTGGCCGAGGAGCTGATCTTCGGGCCAGAGAACGTGACCTCCGGCGCGACCTCCGACATCCAGCAGGTGACGCGCATTGCGCGGGCCATGGTCACGCAGTTCGGCATGTCGCCGGAGCTCGGCAACATCAACTACTCGAACGAGCAGGAGACATATCTGGGCACCCAGGGCAACGGCATGTCCGCCTCGCCCGAGATGCAGCGCATCATCGATGAGGAGGTGCGCAAGCTGGTGGACGAGGGTTATGACACCGCTAAGCGCATCCTGACCGAGAAGGCCGACGATTTGGAGCGGCTGGCGCAGGGTCTGTTGGAGTACGAAACACTAACCGGCAACGAGATCACCAAGGTGATCAACGGCGAGCCGCTCAACCGCGGCAGCGACGACGATACGCCGGACACGGGCGGCAAGCCCTCGATCACCGCGATCCCGAAGGTCGGCAAGAACCGGCCCGAGGGCGACGGCGCGGGGGATCCGGAGCCGCAGCCGACCTGATGGCGCTTGCCGATATCGAACACGACTGGGACGCCGGGACCTATGACAGGTTCCGGCGTCTTCGTCTGCGCCCGGTTATTCATCTGCTGAGCGATGTGCCCGATGCCCTGCCGCCGGGGCCGGTCGTGGACCTCGGCTGTGGGACCGGGGCAGCCGGGCCGCTGTTGCGGGAGCGGTTTCCGGGACGGCGGCTGATCGGGCTCGACGGGTCGGCGGCGATGCTGGCCGGAGTGGAGAGCGGCATCTATGACGACTTGGACGATGCGGATATCGCGGCGTGGGTTCCCGAGGAGGCACCCGCCCTCATCTTATCCAACGCGGTGCTGCACTGGTTGCCGGATCATGCGGCGCTCTTCCCGCGGCTGGCGGGGTTCCTGGCGCCCGGCGGCTTGCTTGCCGTGCAGATGCCGCGGCAGTTCGGGGCGCCGTCCCACCGCTTGATCGAGGAGACCGCGGCGCGGCTCTTCCCCGACCGGTTCGCGCCGCGGCGGGAGCCGCCGGTCGCTCCGCCCGAAATGCTGCAGGCGATCCTCGCGCCGCTCGGGGACGTGTCCGTTTGGGAAAGCGAGTACCTGCATGTGCTGGACGCGACGGAGGATGGCAGCCACCCGGTGCGCGCCTTCACCCGCTCCACCGCCGCGCTGCCCGTGCTGGCGCAGCTCGATGCGGGCGAGCGGGCGCGCTTTTTCGACGCCTATGATGCGGCCCTGTCGGAGGTGTATTCTCCGGCTTCCGATGGACGCGTCATGATGCCCTTCCGCCGGCAGTTTGCCGTCCTGACTGTCTGAGGTTCCTTACTTGCCTGTCCTGCAATCCACCGAAATCACCGGCCGCGTGACCTGGCTGGGCCTCGTCACCGACCGCAACGAGAGCCTGTGCTCCGCCCCGGTCGACCGGGTCGAGGCGACCTTCAACGGGCTGGAGGGAGAGTATCATTCCGGCCTGATCCGGGAGAGCTGCGCGCGGGTGCGGACGCAATACGCCGTCGGCACGCCGATTCGGAACACGCGGCAGGTCTCGCTGCTGTCGGCGGAGGAGCTGGCGGCGACCGGCGCGGCGCTGGAGCTCGACGAGCTGCCGCCGGAATGGGTCGGGACCAACATTCTGATCGAGGGGATCCCCGATTTCACGCAACTCCCGCCGTCCTCCCGCCTGATCTTCGAGCGGGGGGCGAGCCTCGTCGTCGATATGGAGAACGCGCCCTGCCAGTGGCCCGCGAAGGAGATCGAGCGTCGCCGCCCGGGCCATGGCACCGGTTACAAGCCCGCCGCGAAGGGCCGCCGGGGCCTCACGGGTTGGGTGGAGGCGGAGGGGATGATCCTGCTCGGCGACGAGGTCCGGCTGCACGTCCCGCCGCAGCGCCTTTATCCCCACATCTGACCGCGGCTTTCCGATCGGAGACGTCATGTGCGCCATTCGGTCGCGCGTGGCGCGGATTTCGTCGCAAATCCACGCTCCTGCACCTTGCACGTCCGCTTCAGTGCGCGGGACAACGGCGCACGCCCCGCACGAGGACAGGACCCATCATGGCGCACAAGACCGATATCGAGATCGCCCGCGAAGCCCAGAAGAAGCCGATTCAGCAGATCGGCGACGGTCTCGGCATCCCGTCGGAGCACCTGCTGCCCTTCGGCCATGACAAGGCGAAGGTCTCCGCCGAGTTCATTGCGGGGCTGAACGGGCGCGAGAACGGCAAGCTGATCCTCGTGACCGCGATCAACCCGACGCCCGCGGGCGAGGGGAAGACGACGACGACAGTGGGCCTCGGCGACGGGCTGAACGCGATCGGGAAGAAGGCGGCGATCTGCATTCGGGAGGCGTCGCTCGGCCCGTGCTTCGGCATGAAGGGTGGCGCCGCGGGCGGTGGTTATGCGCAGGTGGTGCCGATGGAGGAGATGAACCTCCACTTCACCGGCGATTTCCACGCGATCACCAGTGCGCACAACCTGCTGAGCGCGATGATCGACAACCACATCTACTGGGGCAACGCGTTGGAGATCGACCAGCGGCGCGTCGTCTGGCGCCGGGTGATGGACATGAACGACCGGGCGCTGCGCGACGTGGTGACCTCGCTGGGCGGCGTGGCCAACGGCTTTCCCCGGCAGGCGGGCTTCGACATCACTGTGGCCTCCGAGGTCATGGCGATCCTGTGTCTGGCGACCGACCTCGAGGATCTGCAGAAGCGGCTGGGCGACATCATCGTGGCCTATCGCCGCGACAAGACGCCGATCTACTGTCGGGACCTGAAGGCGGACGGGGCGATGACGGTGCTGCTGCAGCAGGCGATGCAGCCCAATCTCGTGCAGACGCTGGAGAACAACCCCGCCTTCGTGCATGGCGGGCCGTTCGCGAACATCGCCCATGGCTGCAACTCGGTGGTCGCGACGACGACGGCGCTGAAGCTCGCGGATTACGTTGTGACGGAGGCCGGGTTCGGCGCGGATCTGGGTGCCGAGAAGTTCATGAACATCAAGTGCCGCAAGGCGGGCCTCGCGCCCTCCTGCGTCGTGGTCGTCGCCACTGTGCGGGCGATGAAGATGAACGGCGGCGTGGCGAAGGCCGATTTGGGGCAGGAGAACGTGGAGGCCGTGGAGGCGGGCTGTGCGAACCTCGGTCGCCATATCGGCAACGTGAAGAGCTTCGGTGTGCCGGTCGTCGTCGCCATCAACCACTTCATCTCCGACACCGATGCGGAGGTGCAGGCGGTGAAGGATTATGTGGAAACGCAAGGCTCCGAAGCGATCCTTTGCAAGCACTGGGCGAAGGGGTCGGAGGGGATCAAGGAACTCGCGACCCGTGTCGCCGAGATCGCCGATGCGGACGTGTCGAACTTCGCCCCGCTCTACCGCGACGATCTGCCCCTCTTCGAGAAGATCGAGACTATCGCCAAGCGCATCTACCGCGCCGACGAGGTGCTCGCCGACAAGAAGATCCGTGATCAGCTTCGCGAGTGGGAGGCGGCGGGCTATGGTGACCTGCCGATCTGCATGGCGAAGACGCAGTACTCCTTCTCCACCGATCCGAACCTGCGCGGCGCGCCCACGGGCCATTCGGTTCCGGTGCGCGAGGTGCGGCTGAGCGCGGGCGCGGGCTTCATCGTGGTGATCTGCGGGGAGATCATGACGATGCCCGGCCTGCCGCGGGTCCCCTCGGCCGAGCAGATCATGCTCAACGAGGCTGGACAGATCGAGGGGCTGTTCTAGAAGGGGGCTCCGCCCCCGCGCCTGTGGCGCTCCCCCGGGATGTTTGGATAAAGAAGAAGGGCGCCATGGCTGCTGAGATCATCGACGGGAAGGCCTTCGCGGCCGATGTGCGGGCGCGCGTGGCCGGGCATGTTGCGCAGTTGAAGGGGCAGGGGATCACGCCGGGGCTCGCCGTGGTTCTGGTGGGCGAGGATCCGGCAAGCGAGGTCTATGTCGCGCACAAGCATCGCGCGACGGTGGAGGTCGGCATGGCCTCTTTCGAGCACAAGCTGCCTGCCGATACGTCCGAGGCGGATCTGTTCGCGCTGATCGACCGGCTGAATGCGGATCCGAATGTGCATGGCATCCTGTGTCAGTTCCCGGTGCCGGAGCACCTGAGCGAGCGGCGGACGGTCGCGCGCATCGATCCGGCCAAGGATGTGGACGGGCTCAGCGTGACCAATGCCGGACTGCTGGCTACGGGGGAGCGGGCGCTCGTCAGTTGCACGCCGCTCGGCTGCCTGATGCTGCTGCGCGACCGGCTCGGGGATCTTTCGGGGAAGGAAGCCGTGGTCGTTGGCCGCTCCAACCTCTTCGGCAAGCCGATGGCGCAGTTGCTGCTGCAGGAGAACTGTACGGTGACGATGGCGCATTCGCGGACGCAGGACCTGCCAGAGGTGTGCCGCCGGGCCGATATCCTGGTTGCGGCCGTGGGGCGGGCGGAGATGGTGCGGGGCGATTGGGTGAAGCCGGGTGCCACCGTGATCGACGTGGGCATCACCCGCGAGCCGCATCCCGACAAGCCGGGCAAGACGCGCCTGATCGGCGACGTGCATTTCGAGAGTGCGGCGGAGGCCGCGGCGGCGATCACGCCGGTGCCGGGCGGCGTCGGGCCGATGACCATCGCCTGCCTGCTCGCCAACACGCTGACCGCCTGCTGCCGGGCGCATGGCATGCCGGAGCCGGAGGGGCTGACGGCCTGAGGCTCTGGTCGGGCCTGACCCGGCCATCTGCTGCGTCGGGAGATCCTCGGGTCGCGCCCGAGGAGGACGCCCCGATCAGCCGTCCACGATCATCATGGTGCCGAGCAGGGTTGCGACGGCGCGACCCGCCTCATTCTCCACATCCGCGCGGACGACGGAGATGCGGCGGCCGGGTTTCTCGACCTGCCCGGTGGCGATCAGGCGCTCGCCCTGCGCGGGGTTGAGCAGGTTGATCTTCATCTCGATGGTCAGCACGCCCTTGCCGGGTTCGAGCAGGGTCTGCGCCGCGAACCCTCCGGCACTGTCGCCGAGGGCGAAGCTCAGGCCCGCGTGACCGTAGCCGTGCTGCTGCGACGTCGCCTCCGTGATCGGGGCCGCGATCACCACGCGGCCCGGCGCCATGTCGAGCACTTCGGCACCGAAGGAGCGCAGGAGGCCCTGCCGCTCAAACCCGGCCAGGGCGGCCGTGCGCCAGTCGGGATCGCGGGGTGTCACGCGCAGAGGTCCAGCGGGATGTCGTGTTGCGGCGCGCGGGTCAGGCGCACGGTGGCATCGGCGGCGACGAGGCCGCGGATGGCGGGGGAGGAGACCTTGAGCCCGCCGGTATAGGCGCCGAAGGCCGGCAGGATCAGCCGTTGGGCATCGCGCACGAAGCAGGCCGACGTCATGCGCTTGCCGCGCAAGGTCAGGCTCGCCTTCGGGTGGTAGTGGCCCGAGACCTCGCCCGCCGTCTCCCCCCGTTGCGCGATGTGGCGGAAGGTGAGCGGCCCCTCGCGCAGCTCGTCGAGATGGGTGCCGCCGAGGCCGAGCGGGCCGGGGTCGTGGTTGCCCTCGATCCAGATCCAGCGGCGGCCGGCCATCAGGGTCTGGAGCCGGGTGCGGTCCTCCTCCGCCAGGCTGTCGCAGGCCGCGAGATCGTCGAAGCTGTCGCCGAGGCAAACGACGGTGGCGGGCGCGAGGGCCAGGATCTCCCGCGCCAGTCGGTCCACCGTCTCCCGCGTCTCGTAGGGGGGCAGGAGGGCGCCGCCGCGGCGGGCGATCCGCTCGGACTTGCCGAGATGCAGGTCGGAGACGCAGAGCAGCCGCGCCTCCGCCCACCAGAGCGCGCCGGTCTCGCGGGCGGTCAGCGTGGCGCCGTTCAAGGTCAGGTCACAGGAACTCATGGCGAATACAAAACAGGAACGCCTGCGAGTCGTAAAGATCGGACGGTGCGTTCACAGCCGCCGGATGCGCGTGACGGGGCCGTCGCCCTGCGCGTCGATCCGGTCGCGGGCAAGCTCGATATCCTCGTAGACCGCAGCCATGGCGAAGGCGTTGGCGTGGAACAGGCGTTTGGGGCTGGTCATGACGCCGACATGGCCGTTCCAAAAGACGATGTCGCCGCGCTTGAGCTTGGCGTCGAGCTTGAGCTCGCGGCCCAGCGCCTCCTCCTGCTGGTCGCTGTCGCGTGGGCAGTCGAGGCCCGCGCCGTGCAGGCCGGACTGGATGAGGGCGGAGCAGTCGAGGCCGAGGGAGGATTTGCCGCCCCAGAGATACGGCACGCCGAGGAAGCGCTCGCAGATCCCCACCCAGTCGCCGCCCGGCCGCTCTTCGGAGACGTGGCGGCCGTAGATCCAGCCGCCGGTGTCGAGTTCGAGCCAGCGACCCTCCTGCCCGGTGATGCGCAGCTGGGCGAGGAAGGGGACGGCATCGAAAGGGCGCGTCTTGAGGTTCGGCTCCGGGTAGATATGGGCGAGTTGGGCGACGACCCAGTGCGTCGGCGCGCCTGGCCCGCTTTCCAGCGCGAAGCGGGGCACCCAGCCGACATAGCCGTCGCGCGCCGCCTGTCCCCAGGCAAGGCCCGTGGCGTCGTCCACGTCATAGACGGTGAAGCGCTCGCCCATCAGGAGTTGCGAGCTGAAGCCCGCCTCCGGATCCGGGTGGGAGGTCATGGGCAGGACCGGGACGGCGACGTGCATCTCCCGCCCCTCGGCATAGCGCGGCGCCTCGATCTCACCCTTCAGATGGACGGCGGCGAGGTCGCGGCGGGCGGGGGTCATGCGGGGGTCGAAGGTCATGCGATGCGCTCCTCGATGACGCGGAGCATGGCGCGGATGCCCTGATGCGCGCCGCCCTTCGGCCGGGCGGGCTTCGCGGCGGGCGTCCAGCCGTAGAGGTCGAAATGGGCGAAGCTGGCGGCGTTTTCCACGAACCGGCGGAGGAAGAGGGCGGCGGTGATCGCGCCCGCCATGCCGCCGGAGGGCGCGTTGTCGAGATCGGCGATGCCGGGCTCGATCTGGCCCTCGTATCCCGGCCAGAACGGCATGCGCCAGAGCGGGTCGGCCTCCGTGGTCGCGGCGGTGGAGAGTGCGCCGGCAAGCGCCTCGTCATCGGTGAAGAAGGGCGGCAGTTCGGGGCCGAGGGCGACGCGGGCAGCGCCGGTCAGCGTGGCCATGCAGAGCATCAGGTCCGGCGTTTCCTCATCGGCGAGGGCGAGGGCATCGGCCAGCACCAGCCGCCCTTCCGCATCGGTGTTGTTGATCTCCACCGTCAGGCCCTTGCGGCTCGTGAAGATGTCGCCGGGGCGAAAGGCGCCGCCTGAGACGGCGTTCTCCACCGCAGGGATCAGCAGGCGCAGGCGGACGGGCAGTTTCAGCGCCATCACCATGCTGGCGAGGCCGATGGCGTTGGCGGCGCCGCCCATATCCTTCTTCATCAGGCCCATGGAGGCGCCGGGCTTGAGGTTGAGGCCGCCGGTGTCGAAGCACACGCCCTTGCCGACAAGAGTGACCTTAAGGTGCGCCGCGTCCCCCCACGTGAGATCCAGCAGGCGTGGCGGGCGGGTCGAGGCGCGGCCGACGGTGTGGATCAGGGGGAAGTTCTGCTCCAAGAGCGCGTCGCCGCGGGTGACGTCGAGCGTCGCGCCGTGGGCGGAGGCCAGCTCGGTGACGGCGTCCTCCAGCTCCTGCGGCCCCATGTCGTTGGCGGGGGTGTCGATGAGGCGCTGGGTGGTCAGGGCCCCGACGGCGATCGCCTCGATCCGACCGAGGTCCGCGCCCTCGGGCACCACCAGGCGCGCGGTCGTCCCTTTCCGCTTCGCATAGCGGTCGAAGGCGTAGCCGGAGAGTTGCCAGCCGAGCGCCTCCTGCGCCGGGTTGCAGGAGGCAGGCGCCGTGGCGATGCGGTAATCGCCCTCCGCCAGCCGACCGGCAAGGGCGGCGAGGTGGAAGCGGTCGCGCGCCCGCACCTTCTCCGTCCCCCAGCCGAAAAGGACGCAGGACATGTCGCCATCCGGCCCCGGCAGCGCCAGCGACTTGCCCAGATCGCCCGAGAAGCCGTTGGCGTCGATCCACGCCTGCTCCGCCGCGCTGCGGCCGGCGCGGAACGCGTCGACGGCGTCCGGCTCCAGGATGTGGATATCCGTCGCGTGATCGCTGTCGGAGATGAGGAGAGAGATCATGCCGGGCGGCCCCCTTTCGATGCAGGGCGCAGCCTAGCGAGCGCCGGGGGCCCTGTCACGGGCGCCCGGGGCAGCGCGGCTCAGATGCCGTCGCCGCCCAGCCGGACCAGCGAGAAGAGCGATTCTTCGCCCAGGCGCACGAGGCGTGCGGCCACGGCCTGGGCCGCGATGTCGTCACCGGTGCTCACGACCTCGACGAGGTCGGAGGCCACGACGCTCATGCGCAGGAGGCCGAGGCGGTTGGTCAGCCCGATCAGCGACCGGGCGATATCGAGGGCCTCACCGTGGTTCGGCTCGCGCATCGTCCGCTCCAGCCGCGAGAGACGCTCCGTGATCTCGTAGATCGCGTCCTCTACGAGCTCCTGGCACCGTGCCGTACCGACACTGCGTTGAAGGCCGATAACGGCCGTCGTATCCACCAGCGCGGAATCCCGCGCCGTGATACGGATCACTGGATCCGACATCACACACTCCCATTCACCCAATGATGTCTTCGCATATTTCTGTCCAAAGGGACAGTTGCGTCACATCCACCCGACTGACAAACGTGTCAGGCCGTTGAAACGTTGCATGCCGCCCGGTAATCCTGAAGCCTATACTGAACAGAAGGTTAAGCATGCACCGCGTCCGCGTCCTTCCCAAATACCTCTCCAAGCGACTCGATCGGTGGCGCTCCACGACCTTCTCGGAAAATCGTGAATGGTTTTCCCACCTCGCCTCGCATGGCCAGCATCCGCGGGCGATGTTCATCTCCTGCTGCGACAGCCGGGTGGATCCGGTGGCGATGTTCGAGGGCGAGCCGGGCGACTTCTTCCTCGTGCGCAACGTCGCCAACCTGGTCCCGCCTTGCGCGGTGAACCGGGAGCTTCACGGCACCTCGGCGGCGATCGAGTACGCGGTCCTCGTGCTCGGCGTCAGTCACATCGTCATCATGGGCCACTCGGGCTGCGGCGGGGTCGCGGCCTGCTATGACAAGTGCGAGGGCGTGAATGCGGAGTGGGAGAAGAACACGAGCTTCATCAGCCAGTGGATCGAGGTGCTTGCCCCGGGCTACGAGCGCATCAAGGACATGGACGGCGACCGCTCCGAACGGTTGAGCGCGTTCGAGAAGGAGGGCGTGAAGGTGAGCCTCGAAAACCTGCTGACCTTCCCCTTCGTGCGCGCGGCCGTCGAGGAGGGGCGCCTCGTCCTGCATGGCGTGTGGGCCGATATCGGCTCCGGTGCGCTCTTTGCCTATGATGGCAGCACGGAGAGCTTCGTCGAGGTCTAGCGGTACTCGCTGCCGTCGAAGCGCAGGACGCGGCCGCCCGCATCGGTCCAGGAGATGAGGTCGCGCATGCCGTTCTGCATGCTGGCCGCGACCTCGATCTGGCCCTGGGAGATGACGTCGGCGACGATCCGCGGCTTGTCACCGATCTGCACGACCCAGCTGCGGCAGCCGTCCGGGCCGCAGAAATCGGGGCCGACACCCTCCACCACCACCTCTGGCGTGTCGTCGCCGTCGAGATCGGTGAGCCCGGCGGTGAGACCCGCGCGGACGCCGCCCACCTTTTCCGCCACCGTGTCGAGGGCGATGACGCCTTCGCCGCCCGGGCCGGGTTGGCCCATGGCGATGCCGGCGAAGCCCGCCTCGTCGGCGCGCCAGTCGGTGGCGTCGGGCAGGGCGAAGACCTCTCCGTAGATCATGCCCTCCAGCTCGTCGCGGTACTGCACGCCGTCGAACTTGTGGGCGACGGCGGGTTCGTTGGGCACTTCGGCGATGAGATCGGGGCGGCCCATGGAGACGGAGCCGGCGAGGCGCAGGCGCCCCTCCGCCGCAAGCATCATCGACCAGCTTTCCTCGTCATCGGGCTCGATCCCCCAGATGCCGCAGAGCCCCTCGCAGAACGGCGCGCCGGTGGCGAAGATCAGGAGGGTCGGGCCCTCCTCGTGCCCCAGCGGGCAGCGGGCGAAGGAGAAGGCGTCGTCCACCGTCGTGCCGTCATTGTCGAGGATGTTGAGCTCTTCGGCGAAGACCGCCTCGAAGCCCGCGCGCTCCTTCGGGAGGAGATCGGCGAGCTGGAGGCTCGGCCGCATCTCCCCGGTCAGGCTGCTCGATGCTTCGATGCACGCCGCCGCCCCGGTCGGGGCGACAGCGAGAATTGCGCAGATCCATCGGATCATGATGCCCCCCTGCCGTCATGGTCTCGCGATCATGGGCGGCGCGGGGCTCCGGGGCAAGTCAGCGGCGGCGGTCGCGCCGGTTCTCCCGTCGATCGATGCGATCCTCGACCAGGTCGAGGCGGCCGGTGACGACGCGGGCATCCCGCCTGTCCTCGCGCCAGTCGATCCGGTCTTCGATGCGATCGGCGCGCTCATAGCGGTCGCGGCGGTCCACCCGATCCTCGATCCGGTCGAGCGGCCCGTAGGTCACGGAGCGGTCGATCCTGTCCTCGATGCGGTCGGGAAGCCCTTGGGCGGCGACGGGAAGCGCGAAGAGCGCGGCGAAGGCGGCGGTGTAGGTGAAACGGATCATCTCGGGTCCTCTGGCCTGTTGCGTGCCCCTGATACGGGGCGGGCCGGGACCTTCCGTCGCTTCGCTCACGACATCGCGATATGGAGCGGGGCGAGGGTCCGGACGGCGGAGAAGCCGCGCAGCTCGGGCGGCGGGCCGATGAGGCGCGCGGCGGGTGCGAGGCGGGCGAGGACGGCCAGCGCCTCCTCCAGCTCGGCGCGGGCGAGCGCCTCGCCGAGGCAGCGATGCGGCCCGGCGCCGAAGATCGGATGCAGCTTCGGATGGTCGGTCCGGGCGATGTCGAAGCGTTCGGGCTCGGCATAGACCTCCGGATCGCGCAGGGCGCTGATGAGGACGGTCATCACGAGCTCGCCCTCCCGGATGCGGCGGCCATGCAGCTCGAAGGGCGTGGTGACGACGCGGGGCAGAGAGGCGACGACCGGGTCGTAGCGCAGCCCCTCGGCGGCGGCCCCGGCCTTCATCCCCTCGGGATCGGCCACGAGGGCCGCCCACTGCGCCGGATTGCGCAGCAGCCGCGCGAACGTGGCGGCGAGGGCGAGGCGCGTCGTGTCGGCCCCGGCGAGGATCAGCGTCACGATCTGGATCCGTACCTCCAGCGCATCCAGCGGCCCGTCGGCAGTGCGCTCGATATAGGCGCTGAGGACATCGTCCTGCGGTCGCGCCCGGCGCTCCGCCAGCAGCCCCTCCACATAGCGGCCGAGCTCGCCCATATCGCGCGACGCCTCGGCCGTCACCGCGTCGGAACGGACAGATAGGCCGCGCATCGCGGAATAGACCAGTTGCGAGAAATGCGGCACGTCGCCGTCCGGTACGCCAAGGATCCGGGCGATCAGCCGGGCGGGCAGGGGGCCGGAGACACCTTCGGCGAAGTCGATCTCATGGTTCAGCGTGGGGCGGACGAGATCCTCCGCGATCTCCCGGATCTCGCCACGCATCGCGTTCATCAGGCTGTAGGCGAAGGTCCGGGCGACCGGCGTGCGCCGCCGCCGATGCGCGTCCCCGTTCGACATCAGCAGGGAGTGGGAGAAGAACTCGTGGAGCGGGCCGGAGGTGATGCCCCGCATGGCGAGCAGCTCCGTCTCCATCTGCCGGGTTCGGGCGTCATCGACGATGTAGAGGAGATCGGCGTGGCTGAAGGTCATCAGCATGCCGAGGCCGTTGCGCAGGAGGGGGCCCATGGCCTGCAGCCGGGCGAGATAGGCAATGTCGCCCTCACCCTCGGCACGCGGCGGCGCCTTCGGTATCGCGTCGGCGACGGTGGTCATGGCCGGTCCCTTCGCTTCGTGCCCTTCAGGACCGAAGCGTGGCCGATTTCCGCGCGGGCAGGCAAACCTGCCGCAGCGTCACCGGGACAGGACGAAGATGAAGGACTGGCCCGAGACGGTCCGCCCCCGGTCCCGATCCGTCCGCACGATGCTGATCGGCGGCGCGGTCTGGGTCACGCGGCGGGCGCGGGGCAGGGCGGTAGGCGTGCCGGATGTCGCCGTGGATCGTACCGACACACGGTTCGTGCTTAGCGAGCGACCCCGCCGGACATCGACGATGCGATCCCGGTCCGGAGCCACGATGATCGTGCTGTCATTCGCGATGATGATCGTGTCGCCGCCCCTGGCGCGGTGGGACCGGTGATAGCGATCCTGGAACGCGGCATGTTGCCGGCGGAGCTGGACGCCATTCACATCCAATGTGAACCGCGACGCCGAACCGACGGGCGGGCCGGGAATGTACCGATCGGCAAATGCCGAACCAGGTATCAGCAGGGCGGCGATCAACAGGGCCAGACGCATGGCGACGCTCCTCTTCCTCTCACAAAGGATGGAGCGCCGCCCTGCAACCGGCAAGTCACCCCTTCTTGAGCACCCGGCGGCCGAGAAGCTCCGCGATCTGCACCGCGTTCAGCGCGGCACCCTTGCGGAGGTTGTCGGACACGCACCAGAGGTTCAGCCCGTTCTCCACGGTCGAATCCTGGCGGATGCGGCTGATGAAGGTGGCGAAGTCGCCCACGCACTCGACCGGCGTGACGTAGCCACCGTCCTCGCGCTTGTCGACGACCATGATGCCCGGCGCCTCGCGCAAGATGTCGCGTGCCTCATCCTCGTCGAGGAAGTCCTCGAACTCGATGTTGATGGCCTCCGAATGACCGACGAAGACCGGGACGCGGACGCAGGTGGCCGTGACCTTGATCGACGGATCGACGATCTTCTTGGTCTCGGCGACCATCTTCCACTCTTCCTTGGTCGAGCCGTCCTCCATGAAGACGTCGATCTGCGGGATGAGGTTGAAGGCGATCTGCTTCTGGAACTTCGCCGGGTCCTTTTCCTGGCCCGGGACGTACATCCCCTTGGTCTGCTCCCAGAGCTCATCCATCCCCTCGTTCCCGGCGCCCGAGACCGACTGGTAGGTGGAGACGACGACGCGCTTGATCTTCGCGCGGTCATGCAGCGGCTTGAGCGCCACGACCATCTGCGCGGTGGAGCAGTTGGGGTTCGCGATGATGTTCTTCTTCGCATAGCCCTCGATCGCGTCGGGGTTCACCTCCGGCACGATCAGCGGCACGTCGGCGTCGTAGCGGTAGAGCGAGGAGTTGTCGATCACGATGCAGCCGGCCTTCGCGGCCTTGGGCGCGTACTCCTTCGCGGGGCCGGAGCCCGCGGCGAAGAGCGCGATGTCCCAGCCGGTGAAGTCGAATGTGTCGAGGTCCTGGGTGGTGAGTGTCTTGTCCCCATAGCTCACTTCGGTGCCGAGGCTACGGCGGCTGGCCAGTGCCGCGACCTCGTCGGCAGGGAACTGCCGCTCTGCGAGAATGTTGAGCATTTCGCGGCCCACGGCACCCGTGGCCCCCGCGACGACGACTCGATAACCCATCTCCCTCTTCTCCTGTCGAGAGTTTGCAAACGCGCGCGTCTTAGACCATCGCGTGGCAAAGGGAAATGGCACGAAGCGCTAAAGTGTGCGCGTCATCGTCGTGGCGGAGCGGAAACCGAAGATGTGACGCAGGACCCCGAGCTCCTGCGTGCCGGTCACGTCGTAGCCGTGCCGCTCATAAAGGGCACGGGCGCGGATGTTGCGGTCGATCACGTCGAGGCGCACGCCGCGCTTGCCGCGGGCGCGGGCCTCCTCGTCCAGCGCGTAGAGGAGCGCCGTGCCGACACCGCGTCCGCGCATGTCCGGCGCGACGGCGATCCCGTCCGCTAGCAGGTTGTCGGCGCGCTCCTCCCGCTCCAGCAGCGACAGCACCATGGCGCGCCATGTGGCACCGAAACGGGAATAGTGCCGCGCCAGCCCACCGTCGAAGCCACCGGTCATCGAGCCCTGTTCGGTCTTGAAGCCCGCCACACCCGCGATGCGCCCGTCGTCGTCCAGCCGGGCGACGAGTGCGAAGTCCGGATCGAAGCAGTCGGCGAGCACCTTCTTTGCCTGTTCCGGCCGGCCCAGCACGCCGCCGAGCTTGTCCTCGAAGGCCGACCAGTAGATGTCGGCTACACGCTGCGCCTCCGAGCGGATGAAGCCCCGCGCGACGCGGACCCTTGGCTTGATTGTATCCATCCCACGAACACTCAATGGCAAACACGGCCCCGTGTTTCGCGGCCTTGTGAGAAGACTGTAACACAGCTTGCGTGTAGGGTGATGGCATAGAGTTGAGGAGGATGTTCCATGATCCGTCGTCGTATCAGCATTACCCGCCTGGCCGAGATCTTCCTGTTCGGGGCCTGCCCGCAGGACGGCCCGCAGCTCCGTCTTTCCTGCCTCGTGGCAACGCGCCCCTGCTCGTGCTGAGAGTTCTTTTCGGCGCGACGCTGCTGGCCGCACCTGCGCTCGCGGACATGCCGCGCGTGGTGGGGGTCGAGGCGCGGCCCGGCGGCTCCGGCTGGTCGTTCAGCGTGACCGTGGTGCACGCGGATACCGGTTGGGATCACTATGCCGACGGCTGGGAAGTGGCCGACATGTCGGGCAACCGGCTGGGCTTTCGCGAGCTGCTGCATCCGCATGTGAACGAACAGCCCTTCACGCGCTCGCTGTCGGGCGTTGAGATCCCGGACGGCACGACGACCGTGCAGGTCCGCGCCCACGACAACGTCGACGGCTGGGGCGAGTTCGTGACGGTCGAGCTGCCCTGACACATCCGACATCGCCGCATGAAAAAAGGGGGGCTCGATGGCCCCCCTTTCGCTGTCGAACTGTCGTCGATCAGAACACCAAGGCGTCGTCACTCAAATCGTTTACCTCGACGAACAGCAGTTCGACCTGACCGCCCTCACCGTCGCGGATCACGACCGAGTCGCCATCCTGGGAGATGTTGAGGTCCTTTCGGGACGACACGCCCGAATGGTCGGAGAAGTTCAGCACGTCCCGCGTCGGATCGAAGTCGAGAACCGTGTCGGAGCCCATGTCGGCGCTGAAGAGGAACGTGTCGTCGCCCGCGCCGCCGAGGATGCGATCGTCGCCCTCGCCGCCGTTGATGATGTCGTTCCCGGCTCCGCCCGTCAGGATGTCGTTGCCGTCATTGCCGAAGATCTCCTCGGCCGCGTCGCCACCGTCGATCACGTCGGCCCGATCGCTGCCGATCATCCGGCCGCCGGTCTCCACCGTCACCTCACCGGTCGCCATCGGCGCATCGGCGCGGGACACGACGGAGAAGGATACCTCGGTCTCGTCCTCGACCCGGCCTTCGCCACGGCTCTTGGAGTGCTCGGTGATGGTCACTTCGTGCGAGCCGGTGTCGAGGTCGAGACCGCCGTTGAAGTTGCCGTCCTTGTCACCGAAGAGCGCGTAGGGCTCCAGGTTCTCGGTCCACTCGTGCACATCGTCGAGGTCGAGCGTGACGCTGCCCGGATTGTCCCCGTCGGTGAAGCGCACGACCATGTTGAGGTCGTCGCTCAGCCCGTCGATGTTGACCTCGGCCCCGTCGCGCACCTCGGCTACGATCCGGTCGGTCTTCGCATCGACCAGGAACAGCTCCATCCCGTCGATCGCGGAGCCCGCATCGGGCGCGTCCACGTCGATGGTCTTGGCCGAGCTGCCGCCGGTGCTCGCCTTCACGCCGCCGTCGACGACGGAGAAGGAGATGTCGAGCTCCTCGACCTTCTTGCCGGTGCCGCGCTTGCCCGAGTACTGGTCGATGCTCAGCTCGTGCGAGCCGACATCGAGGTCGAGACCGCCGTTGAAGTTGCCGTTCTTGTCACCGAACAGGGCGAAGGGCTCGTAGCTCTCGACCGCGCGCTTCTCACCGTCGTTGAGGTTGAAGACCACGCTGTCCACGTCGCGCTTGGAGTCGAGCGAGCGGACCTCGATGTTGAGCGACTTGCCCTTGATGTCGGCCGCGTCGATCTCGATGCCATCCTTGAGTTCCAGGATGATCTTGTCGGTCTTCGCGTCGATCAGGTAGACGCCCGTCTTCGAGCTACTGCTGTTCTGCGACGAGGAGCTGCCGGAGCCGCCCGAGGGCTTCGCATCGCTGTCGACGACGGAGAAGAACACGTCCGTCTCGCCGAGCTTGTCGCCCTTGGCGCGCTGGTCCGTGTAGCCGCTGACCGTCAGCTTGTGCGAGCCGACATCGAGGTCGAGACCGCCGTTGAAGTTGCCGTTCTTGTCGCCGAAAAGGGCAAACGGCTCGTAGTTCTCGACGATGCGGGCTTCACCGTTGTTGAGGTCCATCACGACGCTGTCGGCATCGGCACCCTTGTCGAGGTAGCGGACCTCGATGTTGAGCGACTTGCCCTCGATGTCGTCGATGTCGACCGTGGTGCCGTCGCTGAGCTGCGTGATGACCTTGTCGGTCTTCGCGTCGATCAGGTAGACGGTGGCCTCGTACTCTTCACCACTGTCGTTCTTGTCGGCGTCCTTCTCGACCGTCTGCTTGGAAGCGGAGGACGACTTCGTGCCCTCCGGCTTCGTCGGCGTGACGGAGCTGTCGCCGGGTTTGAAGTCGGCCAGGTCGACCGTCTGCTTGCCGGACTTCTTCATGTCCATGGCGCCGGTGGTGCTGTAGCGACCGTCGGTCAGCAGCACGTTGGCGCGGATGTCCACGTTGGAGCCCTTGGGGATGTTCAGGTCGAAATGCACGTCGCCGCGCAGCGCCTTGCCTTCTTCCCCGAAAGTGCCGCCCTTGAGCTTTTCCCACGTCTTGCCGCCATCGCGGGAGACGTCGAAGCTGACGGTCGAGATCTCGTCGTCGAAGAAGGAGGACTTCTTCGGCAGCGGGTTCGAGCTGAGCTTCTGGATCTGCTTCATGGACGAGCCGCCATCGAGGTCGACCATGTCCGGATCGGGGTCGGATTTCCCGTTCCAGGTGGTGTTGTAGTACTTGACCTTCGAGCCCTTGCCGCCGAGCCAGATCAGCGTCTCGTCCTTGGGCACGTTGATCTCGGAGTTGACGATGATGATCTCTTCGCCGTCCCACACGCGCAGGGCGCGGAAGGCGCTGTCGAAGGTCACGTTCATCAGGTAGACGGTCGACTTGCCGTCCACCATCGCGTCCGAGAAGTTCGAGGCCGTGGCATACTTCACATACGTGTCGCCATTCTGCCGACCCGTCTTCAGGAAGTCGGTGTTCGACTGGCTGTAGCTGTTCAGAGGCTTCTTGCCGCCGTCGGCTTCCACATTCTTGATGTAGGTGGTGCCGCGGGTCGGATCGCCGGTCTCGCCGATGGCAAAGGCGGAGCCATACTTGTCGTTCGAGTAGATACCGTCGAACTTGACGTCGTAGATGTAGACTTCGTCGGTTTCTCGGACGCGAACACCAGTCTTGATGTCTTCGAACTCGGCATCGAGGACGTAGACGTCGAGGTCTTTCGTCTTCGTCTCGCGCACGGCGGAGAGCTTTTTATTGTCACTCCGCTCGTAGCTCACGTACGCCTTGTCGTGACCTTTTGCGAGTTCCGGATCGAAGTCGAAGAACCACTCCCCCGAATGGTCTCCCTTCAGTCCGTAGTCGGGTGCCTTCCCTCCGAGCGCACCAAAACTCACGGCTTTGCTAGCCATACTCTGTCCCCCAATTCGTTTTACGCGTAAGCGCGTTCCCCGCCTCGTCTAATAGGCGAATTCCCCGGAAGGTCAAACCGTTTCGGCTTAAGGTTTGTGGCCGGTTTGTGGCGAATAGAGGAGCTAAAGCGACTTTTCAAATTTGCAAAAACGTGCTTTTCAAGCTGTTATTATCGTTTTCGTTTTGAAAATTACTTCGTTCCGCCACGCTGCGCTACGAGTAAACCTCCTGTCCGTCCGCAATCGACTGCCAAAGCCAACTTTCCCCCGAGGTCGGCGACAGCCCTACCCTCACCGTTCAACGCTAGCGTGTAGGAGTTGAAAAACAAGATTGATGGTTGAGTAGTCGCATTTCCTACACAACCGCCGGTCGGCGTGGCAGGGCCGTGGACCGCATGTGTTCGGTTTTTCGGCCTCCAGGTGCGACATCCTGGCTCAACTGGCTGGTTTTCGCCCGCGCACACACGGCTTTGTGTGTCCCCGGAGTCCTACCAGAATTGATGAGAGCCGGCGTTTCACCCTGCCTCGGGACCCGCGCGGGGCTCTGTATCATTTCACACAGAGACGAAACTCCGCCGGAAGGCGCGCCGGGCGCCGCTTTCGGGCGGATTGATTCTCCGGGGCCATCACCAGCCTATCCGTCTGCGACACCGGGGTTTCGCCAATTGGGCAGGGTTTCGGCGGCATAGAGCGCCAGCGCGGTCGCCTCACCGCCCCGATTTGCAACAGATGAGCTCCCCGGCCGCCGATGGCACGCGACCCGATACCGGAGCCGGTCGGTGCAGCCCGAATCCAACGGCGCTCACCGCGCACCCGGAGACGTCGAAAAGATCTGAGAAAGAAGAAGATCTGGTCGGAGTGAGAGGATTCGAACCTCCGGCCCCTGCCTCCCGAAGACAGTGCGATCAGAGATGCACGAGGAAAATATGGAGTTTCGAGGTATCTCCAGCGAGGATTCCGATGTTTCGGCGCGGGATAGTTGGGGCCAGCCCCAGAAACAGTGTGGCCGCCTCCGACACATATGCGCCAACCCAATACAGATGAGGGCAATGAATAGCGCGTCACGAGATCGTCGGAGGCTGCCGACGATCCGACATGCGCGCTTTGGGTGACGCGCATGTCGGATCGCTGGCGCAATGTGAGGCCCGAGGGCCGGGATGCGTTGTCGCCGAAGCGCCGTTCGGCATTCCCGATCATGTCGCCCAACCTCTACTGCTCTTCGAAGGACCGTCGCCCATGCTCCTCTTCATCGACTTCGAGGCGTCGAGCCTCTCTGACCGCTCGTGGCCGATCGAGATCGGCTTCGCCTGGATCGGCGTGGACGAAGCCGTTCATTCGACGGGACGTTTGATCCGGCCGGATCCGTCGTGGGACGAGGCCGACTGGTCGCCCGCCAGTGCCGCGGTCCATGGCATCCCGCGCCCCGCACTCGCCATCGCGATGCCGGCTGCGGAGGTCGCAGACTGGGCGCGGGAGATGATCGGCGAGGCTGTTCTGCTGTCCGATGCGCCTACCTTCGACCAGCGGTGGCTCGACCGGCTGCTCGCGGCGGGCGGGATCAGCGAGGGGCCGAAGATCCACGATCTCGATGCGGCGGCCGCAGACACCTTTTCGGCCCGCAGTCTCGATGAAGAAGGCGCGATCCTGGCGTTCTACAAGGCCCTCGACCGCACGCCGCATCCGCATCGCGCCGAAGCCGATGCCCGCGGGCTCGCAGAGGCCTGGGCGGCGGCCGAGACGGTGAAGCGTCGGCAGGCGGAGAACGGATCGCGGCGCCCGGACTGAGCGCGACGGATCTTTCGAGAGGCTTGGACGGGGGGGCGGACGGCCTCCGCTGCGATGCGCACTCGGGGTGACGCGCATCGCAGCAGAGCCGACCTGGTAGCCGAGTGAAGCGCGTCACATCCAGCAACACTTTCTGAAGGACCACCTCATGCTGCACAGCACTCCGATCCCCGATCCAAAGATGACGGCGGACTGGCGCGACCATCTCGAACCCGGCGATGTCGTCTCGTTCCGCTTTCCGCTCGCCGAAGAAGATGATGTTGGCCATCCGAAGGCCCGACCCTGTCTCGTGCTCGATGTCGAGCGGAGCGGTGACGACCGCCGCGTCGTCCTCGCTTACGGCACGACCTCCCGGCGGAAGACGAATATCGGCTACGAGACCCATGTCCGCACCCGCGGCGATCGTCTCGCGGCGGGGCTCGACCGGTCGACGCGCTTCGTCGGCAAGCGGCGGTTGAGCGTGTCGCTGCAGAATGGCGGCTTCGCGATCTGCGGGGCGACGGGGTCGCCGGTGCTCGGACGGCTGATCGGTGGGCCACTGGCGCGTATGCAGGCTGTGCGGGCGCGCATCCAAGCGGAGAAGGACATCGCCGTCGCGCGGCGGTGCGTCGAGCTGGCCGAAGCCGACTGTGCCAGTGGCAACGGCCAGCAGCCGCTGGTCACGCTCGGAGGTGTCGCATGAGGACGATGGCTGATCCGTGCAGCGGCGACCGCCTCACCACGCTCATCGAGGCTGCTCTTCTGGCCGCGCGTGAGGCACGCATCGCACTCCAGGACCGTGTCCTGCCGCATCTGCCGCCGGCGCGTCGGCTGGCCGGCGCACGTGTGCTGCGCATGATCGAGAGGCGCGAGCTGTTCACCGACCGGTTCCGCGACGACCTCGACCATCTGCTCGGGCAGATCGATGGCCGGATCGCGGCTGGCTCGTTCAGATGCTGGGAGCCGAAGCCCGATGACCTGCCGGGCGGATCCTGGCAGATCATCCGCTCGCCCGAAGCCGAGATGCTCGTCGCTGCCAGCGTGCCGATCCGTGCCCTCGATGCAGCACTCTGCGCTGTCCGCGCAGCGCGTGAGGCACAAAGCGTGGCGTTCGATCTCATCCAACCCAACTAATCTTCCTCCGCGGTGCGCCCCGGCGCGCCGCCTCTTGACGCTTCGGCAGTTCCCATTGCCTGCCGAAGCCTCCCGCCGGGCCTGCAAGCCCGGCACCGGCGCGCCGGTGACATCCTGCTGCTACCAGATACCGGCGCGCCGATCCCCCAAGCCGATGCGCCAATCTCGGCCCTACGCGGACCCCATTATGATCCCGCGGCAATCGGTCCGACCTCCTTCTGGCCAACTACATTGGCCGAGTTGTTGCCGATTTGAAGGCTATCTCTGCGCAGTTAGATGTCCTGCCAGAATACTCGGTCACACGAAGATCAAATAGGATATCGCAGGCAGGTAAGGTCGCGAGATCGGCGTCGAGTAAACCAAGCTGTGCGGGAGATCGGATCGCTGTGGCGGATAGAGGAACGGAAGACGTGGGGTGCGGGCCGCAAAGGATGCGGGCCGAGCTGCAAGTCTCGCGGGATCGTCCCGCATCCGATGGCGATCCACCCGCATCGGCGACCCCCAAACCCGCGTGCCGGTGCGATCCCGGCTTTCAGGCCTTTGAACAGCCTGAAAAATCTCCGCCTAAAACCCCTTAGAACCTAAGAACCCCCTGGAAACAGTCGGATCAGGCCGCCGGAAGGATGGGTTCGGCAGTGCGTCGCGCTCGTCCCAGGGAGAGAACTGAGCGTTCCCTCCGCTCCCTGTCAGCGCGCCGCATGAGACATCTCCGCTTCGCCTCAACCCTGCGGGGCCTCCCTATCTCGACCGTCAGAGTTGATGACGTCGGGATATAATGGCGTCGTTCCGAGATCTGATTATCGACAGCGACAGGCCGCCAGAGGACGGGCTATGAAAAAAAATCGCCATCGAATGCATTTTTTTTGACCTTGGCGTTTCCGTCCAGCCGCTCATGGAACCAACTCTTGTTCACAAGGGGGCATGATGCAGCATCGGCTCTCGTGTGAGCCGCCGAACAGGCGGTGGAGGCCAGGTTCGAACAAGCCGCCGTTCTGGTGGCGAGCGTGGTCTCGATGAGCCGCCGGATAGGCGGCTGAAAAGAAACGGCGACAGGCGTTCGCGCCTTCCCGGGAGTTGTCGAGAGGCAACTGCGCATGATGAGCCGCCGAACAGGCGGCTGAGAAAACAAAGGGTCCGGACAAGCGTCCAAGCCCATGCGGTCGCCGGTGCGCCGGCCGCGCCCCTGAGCCGCCGAACAGGCGGTGGAGGCCAGGTTCGAACAAGCCGCCGTTCTGGTGGCGAGCGTGGTCTCGATGAGCCGCCGGATAGGCGGCTGAAAAGAAACGGCGACAGGCGTTCGCGCCTTCCCGGGAGTTGTCCGAGAGGCAACTGCGCATGATGAGCCGCCGAACAGGCGGCTGAGAAAACAAAGGGTCCGGACAAGCGTCCAAGCCCATGCGGTCGCCGGTGCGCCGGCCGCGCCCCTGAGCCGCCGAACAGGCGGTGGAGGCCAGGTTCGAACAAGCCGCCGTTCTGGTGGCGAGCGTGGTCTCGATGAGCCGCCGGATAGGCGGCTGAAAAGAAACGGCGACAGGCGTTCGCGCCTTCCCGGGAGTTGTCCGAGAGGCAACTGCGCATGATGAGCCGCCGAACAGGCGGCTGAGAAAACAAAGGGTCCGGACAAGCGTCCAAGCCCATGCGGTCGCCGGTGCGCCGGCCGCGCCCCTGAGCCGCCGAACAGGCGGTGGAGGCCAGGTTCGAACAAGCCGCCGTTCTGGTGGCGAGCGTGGTCTCGATGAGCCGCCGGATAGGCGGCTGAAAAGAAACGGCGACAGGCGTTCGCGCCTTCCCGGGAGTTGTCCGAGAGGCAACTGCGCATGATGAGCCGCCGAACAGGCGGCTGAGAAAACAAAGGGTCCGGACAAGCGTCCAAGCCCATGCGGTCGCCGGTGCGCCGGCCGTGCCCCTGAGCCGCCGAACAGGCGGTAAGTGCGATCCACCACCTTGCGGGGTGGCGGCGCCAGTGTCGGGACCATCCTCAGGATGATCCTGGGATCGCACTCTTACCTCGATAAAGAGGCACTCCGCCCGCGCTCTGCGCGGGCGGAACTTGTTCGCCATCGATGACGTGCAGACGCATAACGCATCTGCTAACGGCACCAAGTCATCACGCAACATCACCTCGACACCCCAAGGAAGCGTCCTCACCAGGCAACGCCCATCGCTGGAGAGAACTCTCGCATGGAGAGATGGAGGCCGCCTCCAGGATCGCTCGAAAACGCAGCCTGAAATGCGGCGTAAAGCTCAGATCAAATACAGGGCGAAGTCCAATCCGGCAGACAAGTCCGGCCTCCAGTCATATGGCTCTTGAAGCAGAGCGCCGTCTATAAATAGAGGGCGAGCGGCCATTTGTGATCCAGTATTTGAGATCTCCCTGTCGGCCAAACAATGCTCAATATATGACTTCATGTGCCTGTCCAGGCCAGGCAGGAAGAGCCTCGTCTAGTCGGTTGTCGAAGGGGTGGCGAGCACTCGAGGCAACTTCGCGTCGCTTTTCGGTCAAGGGTGCCGTGTAGCAGCGCCGAGACCATGGTTCAGGCCAGGACCGGGGGCATCACCAGCCGTGGCTCCGTGAACAGGAACATGCGGTATTGGTGGATCATAGCGCCCCACTACGGCCGCCCCGTATTGGCTAAAGGCCCGATGAAACCCAGCGATGCGATAACGATGACGGCGCGTCCAGCGTCCACCCCGGCGAGCGCTCCAAGCCCGGGCTTCAAATGTGACATGATGCTGGAGCGCCCCAACATGCAAGGCGAGGCGCTGATCATAGGCAGCGCGGGCGTGATGATCGACCAGACCCTCAACCTCGAGCGGGCCATCGTCTTCGAGGACTCCGACAGCCTCGACAATCCGGAGGCGGTGTTCAAATGATCAAAACTGAAGCATCCCGGCAAAGCGGGTCTGCACGACACCTGGATGCCACAAGCAGGAGCTTCAATCTCCGTGCACGTCCGCAAGCCGGTCTTACCGGCTCGTCATAACACGGCGAACCCGCATGTGTTTGGCGGAAGAGCGCTGCTCCGGCGCGCAGGCTGGTATCGTCCCAGCTTCGTGACCGCGCGCCTGGTAGAGCCGCCCGAGACAAGCTCGCAGGTTATCTCATACGACACTTGCACGTTGCTGTGCGATAGGGGTCGAAAACTGTAGATGGGCGCACGGAGAGTCGGACGTCGGTTTCGACCCTGCGCATGGCGGCGCCCAAGGTTAGGAGATCAACCAGGGTGATGAAGGGCAATACCTTCGGACCTCGCAACGGAAGTGCCCGCTCGCTGCGTGAGGCGGTCATGCGGCAGAGTAACAAGGCAAAAATGCGTGGCATTATGCTTCCGCAAACGACGCGACGGCACTGCGTTGAGCTAACCCCTTATGTGGAGGACCTGTGATGCGCTTTGTCGCTCCCGCCTTACTTCTGCCGCTTGCCGTCGCGGCCCAGGAACCTGCGGATATCGTCGAAAAACAGGTTGCAGAATTCATCCGACCCGGCTTTGCAGCGTTCAACGCAGCTGCCGACGCGCTCGCAGCCATGCCTTGCAACGATATGGGGACGGCCTATCACGACGCATTTGATGCCTGGATGCGAATGAGCCATCTGCGCTTCGGTCCAACGGAGGACGGTGACCGTGGGTTCGCGCTGGCATTCTGGCCCGACGAGCGCGGCGCCACGCCCAGGACACTGGCGGGCCTGATTGCCGCCGAAGATCCGGTCGTGGATGACCCGACCGCCTTCGCTGAGATCTCAGTCGCCGGCCGGGGGTTCTTGGCCCTTGACTGGCTACTCTTTGATCCCGAACGAACACCGCCTGCGATCGGAAGCTACGAATGCAGGTTAGCCCAGGCCATCGCGGAAGATATCGACCGGATTGCAGAGGAACTCGACCTGGCATGGCGGGCTGAGACGAGCCTGATGCGCGGTGCAGGTGCCGAAGGTAACTTCGATTACCTCGTGCCCGAGGAGGCTGTGCGCGCCCTCTATGGCGCGCTAATCACAGGCCTCGAAGTCACTATCGATCAACGCCTCGCCCGCCCGCTCGGCACCTTCGAGCGCCCGCGTCCACGACGGGCTGAGGCGTGGCGGTCGGAACGGTCGGCGCGCAACGTGGCCCTGTCAGTCGCGGCCCTTTCCGACTACACCGACCCGTTCCTGACCGCTGTCGAGTCAGAGGTCGCAGAAGAGCTGCGCGATGAGTTCGATCGCTTGAAAGATCGCCTCGAGGCGCTCGATGACCCGGCATTCGCAGGTGTCTCGACGCCGCAGGGTCGCCTTCGGATCGAAGCCATCCAAAGCGCCCTGCGGGAGATACGGGGGACACTGGCAACGCAGGTTGCGCCAAGACTTGGAGTGTCACAAAGCTTCAACGCGCTGGACGGCGACTGATGCGGCGGCGCGCATTTCTCGGCGCCATCGGGGCTTCGGCCGCACTTCCAGCACAAGGCTGGGCAGCTGCCGGTAATCCCCGATATCTCGCTGCGGCCCGGCACGGTTCAGATCGCCACGTGCTCCATGGCCTCAGATCAGACGCAAGCTCCGCGTTTTCCATCGACTTGCCGGAACGGGGACACGCCGCGGCGGCGCATCCATACCGCGCAGAAGCGGTCGCCATCGCGCGGCGTCCAGGCACCTTTGCCTTCGTCGTCGATTGCCTGACAGGATCTCTGCGCGTGCGACTTGCCGCACCCGAGGGTCGGCATTTCTACGGTCACGGCGTATACACTGCAGATGGATCTCTACTGCTGTTGACCGAGAACCAATTTGAGGATGGCGATGGCCGTATTAGCCTGTGGGACGTTGAGAATGGCTATGAACGCCGCGGCGATATCCCCTCTGGCGGCATAGGCCCACACGAAATCCTCCGGCGGCCTGACGGCGGTTTCGCAATTGCCAATGGCGGCATCCGCACGCATCCCGACACGGGTCGTGAGAAGCTGAACCTCGACACGATGGCTCCGAACCTGACCCTGATGAGCGCGGACCTCGCCACGACGGGTCAAATACGCCTTCCGACATGGCTGAAGCAGAATTCGATCCGACACCTTGCCGTTCGATCCGATGGTCTTCTTGCTCTCGCGATGCAGTGGAACGGTCTGACCGATCACACCGTTCCGCCGATCGCCCTCGTAACACAGGATGCATCGCCAATCCTCTGCACGATCCCGGAGAGCCTCGTGCAAAGGATCGAAGGCTATGTGGGTAGCGTTGCATTTTCCGGTGATGGGCGCTTGGTAGCTGCGACAGCACCAAGAGGCGATTGCTTGATGCTGTTCGACGCCGAGACAGGCAGCCTGAGCAATGTTTTAGCAGCGACCGATATCTGCGGCGTTGCGCGGCATGGCGATGGTCTTTTGGCGACACAGGGCACCGGGGACATCATCATGCTGGGCAACGAGCACGATTTACCAAAAGCGCATCCGGTGGCTTGGGACAATCACCTTGTGGCTCTCTACTAATCGCAAGGCGAGCTACCTTACGTTTGTTCAAGGATCTCGCGGAAAGTGTCAGTTTCACGTGTTATCGGACTTGGGCGGACGTTCTTAGACTTTCACTCGCCTATTGCGGGCTGCGCCGACTTGGATGCGCTGAAGCAGAAAATGGAGGCGAAGACGCCAACGCCGACGATCATGATCCATATGCTTCCGGAGGGCGCCAGTATCAAAGCACCGGCGAGACAAAGGGCCGCACGGCTCCATGAATGAAGCGGCCCTCTCAACCAGCCGACGGCCGCGGCCGATATTGCGTAAACTCCAAGGACGGCCATTAACACATCAAAGGCGACCTCGAGTGGTGGTCCGCGCAGGATTAAAGTCGGTGACATGACGAAGAGAAACGGGATCACATAGGCCGTCCAACCGTAGCGCATCGCGGTGACTGCCGTCTTCATTGGCGGCGCTTTGGCGATGGAGGCTGCGAAGAAGGCGCCGATTGCGACGGGCGGGGTCACCATCGACATCATGCCGAGGTAGAAGATGAAGAGGTGTGCCGCGATCGGATCGACGCCGCTTTGCACCAGGCTCGGCGCGATGAGGACAGCGAGCAGCAGGTAAACTCCGACAGTGGGCATCCCCATGCCCAGCACGATACAGATGACTGCTGAGATCAGGAGCAGCAGAAACAGGCTGCCACTGCCCAGATCGACGAGCACCCAAGTCAGACCGAAGCCCAATCCAGTCACATTCAATACACCGATGATGAAACCGGCGGCGGCGGCGATCATGATGATGTCAGTGACGGACCGACCGGTCTCAATCAGCGCCAACCAGACCTCCGCAAGCCTCATGCGCTGGCCGTAGCCGACGAGAAGCCCGATCGCGAGCGCGGTGCCGCCCCCCCACAGCGCCGCTGTCTCGGGCCTTTGGCCAAAGGTGAAGAGGGCAAGGACGATCGCTGCGAATGGCACTGCGAATACCCAGCCTTTCCGCAGCACGCTTCGGGCGGACGGGATCTCAGATGGATCAACCAGGGCGATGTCGTCCTTGGCCGCCTGCAGGTCGGCCTGCGCGAAGACCGCGACATAGTAGAGAAGCGCCGGCACGATCGCGGCGACTACGATCTCCGCATAGGGACGTTGCAGGATATCCGCCATGAGGAAGGCGACCGCGCCCATGACAGGCGGCACGATCTGCCCGCCGGTGGACGCCACAGCCTCGATCGCGGCGGCCTGGTGAGGGCGATAGCCCGACCGGGTCATCATGCGGATCGTCACCACGCCAGTCGCTACGATGTTGGAGACGACAACGCCGGAGATCGAGCCGAAGAGCCCCGATGCGACCACAGCGATCTTGGCCGAACCGCCGCGACGCCGACCCATCGTCGCGATGGCGATGTCGTTGAAGAAGTCGGCGCCACCGGATTTCAAGAGGAGCTGGCCGAACAGGACAAAGGAGATGACCACGGCGGCCGCGACCATGAGCACCTTGCCGAAGAGACCGTTCGCGTCGAAGCCGACATAGAGGAGGAGGCGCTCCGGCGCGACCTCGCGGGTCTGCAAGGCACCTGGGATGTGGTGCCCCAGAAGACCGATAACGACGATGGTCACCACCACCAGCACGAGGGCCCAGCCGACGGTGCGGCGCAGGCCCTCCAGCACCAGCAGAACGAGGATGCCACCCAGAACCAGCCCATCGAGAGGCACCGACATCTGACGCGCAATCAGACTTGGGTAGGCCGCCATGACCCACAGCGCGGCCCCTCCACCAATGGCCGCCAGTGCGTAGTCCAACCTTGGCTCAGCGGAGGGTTTCTGGAGGAACACCAATACCAGCGACAGACCCAGCACGAGGGCGAGGAACTGCTCGGAGTAAGGTGCAAAGCCGAGCCGGGACGGGAGGTCAGCCGCCCAGGCGATGGCGGCCAAGGTGAGCAGCGCCGCGACGGCACCGCCGATCCGTCCGGCCCACCTTGTCATCGCTCAGAGATCCTGCTGGGCGATACCCCGACCCTCAAAGAAGGCGACGGCACCCGGATGCCAGGTGGCACCGGGATAGTTCACGTAGGCCTGCTCGATCGAAAAGGCGCGGAGCGGAGGGTAGGCCTCGCCCATCTCTGCACTGCGCGCGGCCAGTGCTTCGAGCATCGCAGTGACCGTTTCATCTGAGACATGCGCGCCGGCGAGCAGGACGTTGTCCCATGTCACCATCATCATTGGCTCTTCGACGCCGACGCGAAACGGCGCCGGCTGCACTTCAGAGAAGTAGAACGCCGGGCGGATCGCCTGTATCCGCTCCAGCGCGGCCTCGTCAGATGCGCCCGCCAGAAAGCGAACGCCATCGACCGTTGCGGCGACCTCTGCCACCTTCGGCCCACCAACCGCGAAGAATGCGGCATCGGTCCGCCCCGACGCGAGATCATCTGAGCCGCGGATCAGACCGGGCACAGGTACTCCGGTGACATCATCGTAGCTTAGCCCACCGGTCGAAAGAATTGCGGCGACGTGTGAGTTGGCCAGCGGGAATGCGTCCCAGCCGGAGGAGACGCGCTTGCCTTCAAGTTCGCTCATGTCCGTCATGCCGCTGTCGGTCCGCACGTAGAGCCCGATCGGCAGCGGGTTGAGCTTGGCGACGACCCGCAGGTCGTTCAGCGCCTGACCGTCATAGTGGTCGATGCCCTGTGCAGCGGCGATCACGTCATTGATGTCGTTGATGGAGAACTCCGCGAGATCCTGCTCCAGAGCCTGCATCATGGCGAGGTTACCGCCATAGGGCTGGACGACCATGCGGACGCCATCGTCGCGCACTGCCCCGGCTATGACGTTGCCCATGGTGTTCCAGACCGAGCCTTGCGGCAGTGTCGCGATCGAGACGGTTTGCGCGTTCACAGGCACGGCGAGCGACAGGAGCGCTGCGGTCAGAAGCTGTTTCATGGTGTCCTCCCTATGGACGGTTTCGAGCTGGCGCCGCTTAGGCGGCGTCCGGTTGGTTTTCGGGTGCGGCTTCCGCAAAAGGAGGCAGCGCCATGCAGGCAGCGTGGATCCGGGCGATCGTTGGATAAGGCGACATGTCGACGTCGAACCGGCGGTTGTTCAGGCATTGTCCCACCAGGCACAGATCAGCGAGGCCGGGCACCTCGCCATGGCAGAACGACCCGGTCTCGGACTCCTGCGCGAGGCGCGCCTCGATGGCAGTGAAGCCCTCGGCGACCCAGTGGCGGAACCAGTCTGCCTGCGCGGCCTCATCGGCGCCAAAACGGTCCCGTAGGGCGAAAAGGATCCGGAGATTGTTTACGGGATGGATGTCGAGGGCGACCGCGTGCGCGAGGCTCCGCACACGCGCACGGCCCCACGCATCATCCGGAAGCAGCGGTGGCTCGGGGCTGGTCTCATCCAGCCATTCGAGGATAGCGAGAGACTGCGTCAGCGACCCACGAGGCGTTTCCAGTGTAGGCACCAAGCCTTGCGGGTTCAGCGCAAGGTAGCCTGGAGCACGCGCCTCCCCCTTGCGGAGGGCATAGGATACGTAGTCATAGGACAGCCCTTTCATGTTGAGCGCGGCGCGCACCCGGAACGAGGTCGACGAGCGAAAGAAGTTGTGGAGGACCAGGGTCACGCCCGGGCTCCTATCGAAATCTCGATCTCGGCAAGTCCATCCACCGCGCCTGTGATTCGGTCGCCGGGACCGACCGGACCAACGCCCGCGGGCGTCCCTGTCATCACCAGATCACCAGGTGCCAGCGCCATGGAGCGGGACAGGATCGAGACGTGCTCGCGTACCGACCAGATGAGATCGGAGAGATCCGCGTCCTGTTTCACCTCACCGTCAACGGCAAGCCAGATGTGCCCCTGTTCGACGCTCGGAACGCCTGCGATCGGCACCAAAGGCGCCATGGGCGCAGAGCGATCGAAGGCCTTGCCCCAGTCCCATGGGCGCCCTTGCTCCCGGGCCTGAAGTTGGAGGTCCCGGCGTGTCAGATCGATCCCCACCGTCGCGCCCCACAGATGGTCCATAACGGCTTCTTCGGGAATGTCCGTGCCCGCCCGGCCAATGGCGACCACGAGCTCGATCTCGTAGTGCAGGTTGTCCGTTTCCGGCGGATAGGGAATGGTCGCGGGCGTATCGACGACCGCGTCGGCGGGCTTGGTGAAGAAGAAGGGCGGTTCGCGGTCCGGGTCGCGGCCCATCTCACGGGCATGGGCCGCGTAGTTCCTCCCGACGCAGAAGATCCGGCGGACCGGAAAGCGGTCAGCGGTGCCGCGCACCGCAACGCTCGCCTGGGGCGGAGGCGGGAAGACGTAGCTCATGCGTTGCCCCTCCGCTCGCGAAAGAGGCCCAGCTTCTCCTGGATCGGACGGTCGGAATACGAGAAAAGGACGGCGTCTTCGTGCGCCTCATGCACGACCTCGTGCCAGGAGGGCACGACGAACACGTCGCGCGGCGCCCACTCGATGACCTGATCACCAATCCGGGCGCGCCCGGCACCTTCCACACCGACGTAGACCGTCGCGTCGGTCGAGCGGTATGGCGTGGTGGCGAAGCCTTTCGGGAGAAGCTGCAGGAAGGTGCCGATGGTGGGCATGGCCCAGCCCCCGTCGACCGGATTCGCGTAGCGCATCTTCAGCCCGTGGCACGGATCCCATTCCTCGGCCTTGCGCATCTGCTCCAGTGCCTCGCGCGACCGCTCATAGGGATAGTTGAAGATCGGCGAGGTCGGAGTCGCTTTCTCGTAGCCCAGCGGCAGCATGTTGGCGCCGTAGCGGGCGATACTGTCCCCCGTTGGCTGCGTGATCGCCTGCTGGTCCTCGCCCAGTCCCTCTGCGAAGCTGGCATCGAGGAACTGAACCACTGGAATGTCGAGCCCGTCGAGCCAGAAGATCGGCGCGTCCGTGTCGTTGCCGTGGTCGTGCCACTCCCAGTTGGGCGTGATGACGAAATCGCCGAACGACATCTCGGTCTTTTCCCCACCCACGGCGGTAAAGCCGCCCGCGCTCTCCAACACGAACCGCAGCGCGGACTGAGTGTGCCGGTGGGCCGGGGCGACCTCGCCCGGCATGACGCACTGGATGCCGCAATAGAGAGATGTCGTGACCTTCGACGACCCCTTGAGCCCGGGGTTCTCCAGGATCAGAACCCGCCGCTCGGCCTCTTTCGCGGTAATTAGGTCCGCCGCCTCCAGTAGCCTGGCGCGGACGCTGTCGTAAGACCATTTGACCGGCACGCAGTCGGACCTTGGTTCCGGCGTGATGATCCCCGCCATGACCGACCACAGAGCGCGCATCGACTCGGGCTCGATCGCGTCGTAGAAGGCCTGTCGCTCCGCAGTCGTGGCTGGCGGCGTCTCGAGGCTCATGTCAGTTCTCCTGTCTGTGCGGGCGGGTTTTCGGAGGCGTTCATGCGCAGCAGCGCCTGCCGATCGATCTTGTCGGTCCCGGTCTTCGGCAGATGATCGAGGAAGACGATCTCGCGCGGGTACTTGTGGGGAAGCAGGCGGGACTTCGCATAGGCACGCAGATCGCGGGCGAGCGCGTCGCTGCCGGTGTCCACGGGCGTGATCCAGGCCTTGATGGTCAAACGGCGGTCAGGGAGCTCGACCGCCTGAACGCAAGCCTCCCGAACATCGGGGTGGTCGTTCAGCACCCACTCGATTTCCAGCGGATGGACCCATTGCCCGGACACCTTGACGAGATCGTCTGCCCGACCCCGGAAGAAGTAGAAACCGTCGGCATCCCGGATGAAACGGTCGCCCGTGTCGAGCCAGCCATCCTTCATCGTCTCGGCGGTTTTGTCGGGGCGGTTCCAGTAGAATTCCGCGCCTGACAGGCCCATGACCTGCATGACACCTTCCTCGCCCGGTTCTGCGGTGCGCCCTTCAGGTGTCACGAGCCGGACGTCATAGCCCGGCACGACGCGCCCGGCAGACCCCGCGCGCTGCTCGTCCGCATCGTTCGACAGGTAGATGTGCAGCATCTCTGTGGAGCCGAGCCCCTCGATGATCGGGCGGTCGAACCGGCCTTTCCAGTCCCGGGCGAGCTCTGAGGACAGGACTTCAGCAGCCGAGATGAAGAGCCGGACGCTGGACATGTCCGCCGTCTCGATCCCGGGATCCGCGGCGAGTGCGGTGTAGAGCGTCGGCAACCCGAAAAGCAGCGTCGGACGCCCATTGCGTATGGCGGCAAAGCACCGCTCCGGCGTCGGGCGGCCGGAGAGCAGAACAGCCGCCGCCCCGACGCTCATAGGGAAGGTCACCGAGTTGCCAAAGCCATAGGCGAAGAAGATCTTGGGGATGGAAAAACAGACATCTCCAGCACCGATGCGCAGGATGCGCCGCGCATAGGTGTGCGCCGTATAGGCGGCATCCTCATGCTTGTGGACCACGCCTTTCGGACGTCCGGTCGAACCGGAGGAATACATCCAGAACGCCATATCGCGGCGACCGGTAGGATATTCCTCAAGAACAGTGGGCGCCTCCGCCCAAGGCCGATCGGCTGCAGAGAGCACATACCTGCACTGGGTTCCCTCCATGGCTCCCGAGGAAAAGAGCCCCACGAACGGCTCGGACACGAGAGCAGCGACCGCTTCACTATCCTCCAGAAAGAAGCGGATGAGGTCGGCGGGCGAGAGGGTGTTGATGAGCATCGGCACCAGCCCGGCGCGCATCGCCCCCATGATCGCCGCCGGATAGGCGAGCTCGTCATCCAGAAAGAGAAGGACACGCTCGCCGGGTCTGCATCCAAGGCTGAGCAGATGGTTGCCGATCCGCGCCGCCTCGGCCGCCAGCTCGGCATATGTCAGCCGGTCCCCCTCGTGGATAACCGCGGTGCGGTCCCCGCGCTCCGGCAGGTTATCCCAGAGCAGACGCGACGCGTTGTAGCGCTCGGGCAGCACGAATTCCGTCGCATCGGCGAGGGCTTCGGGTGTCATCACGCGGCCTCCAAGTTGATGCCACGGGCTTCCAGCGCCGCGCTGAAATCCGGGGCCAGCTGGCGGAGGCGGGCGCTGTCGAGACGGCCTGCCCGGCGGATGTAGCTCAGTGCGAACGGCCAGGGGTCGAGCGCCATATGGTCGCCGAAATCCTCGTACCAAGCGGCGGAGCGGCGGGCCGCCGAAGTGATCTTGGCAAGCACCGGAGCCCGCGCCGCCTGATAGGCCGGCAGCGCGGCGGATATGTTCCAATCGGCGTCCTCAAGTGCACGCGCCAGCGCGATCACGTCCTCCAGCGCGAGCCGCGTGCCGGAGCCAATGGAGAAGTGTGCGGTGTGCAAAGCGTCCCCGATCAGGACCTGGTTACCGTGATGCCAGGTCTCGCATGAGAGGTTCGGGAAGCGGCGCCAGACCGAATTGTTCGGGATCAAGCACGCGCCCTCCAAATGCTCCGCAAAGAGGACCTCACAAGCGACCCGGTAGTCCGGTTCGGGCATGTTCGCGAAGCCTGATGAGGCGAATGTGTCAGGCCCCATCTCGATGATGAAGGTCGAGCGCCCGGGCGCGTAGCTGTAGTGGTGCGCATTCATCGGCCCATGTGGCGTTTCGATGAAGGTCTGCGTGAGCGCATCGTATTCGCGGTCGGCGCCATACCAGACAAACCGATTGTCCAGCTCTTCCATCCGTGCGCCGAACGCGGCCGGTGCGGCCTCCCGGATGATGCTGTTCAGCCCGTCGGCGCCGATGACGAGATCAGCGTCGGGCAGCGCGTCAACACCGATCCGCGCGCCGTATTCGGGATGAATGCCGAGTTCCGCTGCCCGCTGACGCAGGAGTTGCAGCAGTTCGAGGCGCCCGATCCCGGCAAAGCCGACGCCGTCGATGGTGATCCGGGTCCTTTGATGGTTGAGGACGATGTCGGACCAGCGCTGCATATGCGGCTCGATCAGATCCGCCGTGTCGGCGTCATCAGCCCTCAGGAAATCGAGCGCCTGATCCGAGAAGACCACCCCGAAGCCGAAGGTCGCATCCGGCGGGTTCTGCTCGTAGACGCGGAGTTCCAGATCAGCCCGCATCCGCTTGAGCAGAATGGCGGCGTAGAGCCCGGCTGGGCCTGCGCCGATCACGGCGATCCTCATGGCTTCCTCCTCGCGACACTCTCTGGCATCTTCCTATACGTAATCAGTTACATTATACGTAAGTCAAGAGATCCGAGAGGGAGCGGCGATTTGCCTTTTGAAACGAAGCGCTTGGTGGACTGGGGGGACTGCGATCCGGCCGGCATCGTGTTCTATCCAACGTTCTTTCGCTGGATGGATTCGGCTTTTCACGAGATGACGACAGCGCTTGGGTTCGATCAGGCGGCGCTTCCAGCGCATGGAGTCTTCGCAACGCCTTTGCGCGACGCCGGCGCAACGTTCCATGCGCCAGCGCGCCCCAATGCTCACCTCGACCTGTCCGTACGCATCACTCGGATGGGCACGTCCAGCTTTTCGCTCGGTTACGCCTTCACCGATACAGGTCGCGCGATTGCCGAGGGACGCGAAGATCGGGTATGCGTCCGCCAAGAGGCTGACGGTGGCATCACCAAGGCACCTCTTCCACCGAAGATCCGAGCTTTGCTGGAGACCTATCGTGACTGATCAGAGCCCGACCCGCGGCCGCGGCGTGCAATCGGTGGAGGTCTCCGTCAACCTGCTGACGGCTCTTGCGCGCCACCCTGGTCCTATGGCGCTCTCACAACTCGCAGCCGAGGTCGGGATGGCACCCGCCAAGGTGCATCGCTATCTGGCGAGCTTCGTCGAGACAGGCATGGTTCAGCATCGCCGAAGCGGTAGCTATGACCTCGGTCCGCGCGCGGCGGAGATCGGAACCGCCGCGATTGCACGGATCGATCCGGTGAACCGGGCCGCCGATGCGCTGCCCGAACTGGTGGAGGCCACAGGATTCACGGCCCTGCTCGCCGTCTGGGGCAATCTCGGCCCGACGATCGTGCGCTGGGAAAAGGCAGCCGTACCGCTCGTCACGATGCTCGGGCTCGGCTCCGTTCTGCCGGTTACACGGTCGGCAACAGGGCATGCCTTCATGGCTCATATGCCGGACCGGCTGCTGACAGACGTTGTTGCAGCCGAAGCACCCGAGCGCACCCTCGAAGACTTCGGTGATCTGCGTATGAGCGTTCGCGAAGCTGGCCTCGCGATGGCCGATCAGGACTTCATCCCTGGCCTCTTCGCGCTTGCCGCGCCGATCCTCGATCTCCAGTCGCGCCCGGCGGCCGTCGTCACATTGATCTCGACCACCCGCGATCTTCTGGATGAAGAGCATCCGGCCAGGATGAGGCTGGTGGCGTTCGCCGCGTCCTGACGATCACTGCTCGGGCAGATCATAGATCCGCGCGATGTCGTCGAGCATCAGGTTGGCCGCGAGGATGCCGCCTGCGGTGTTCCAGACCGCGTCATTCACAGGAACGACATCACCGCGCTGAACGGCGGGCAGCGCCTGCCAGAGCGGGTCGGACAGCGCATCCTCGGCATTCGCGAGACCCTCGCCGTCGCCTGCGTCATAGGTGAAGTGGAAGATGCGGTCGCCACCCATCTGCGGAATGCTCTCCTTGCCCACGCGCATCGCGAATTCGTCCACGTCCTGCAATTCGGGCCGGGCGAAGCCGATCTCCTGAAGAATGAAACCTGAGAAACTGTCCTTCTGGTAGATCCGGATGTGCCCGGGCATGAAGCGGATGACGGAGACCTCCTCATCGAGACGGGGGCCGAGCGCGTCGGTGAGATCCTGCACCCGCTCATCGAACGCGGCAAGGAGGCGCGCACCCGTCTGCGCCTCGCCCACGGCCTCCGCATAGAGCTCGAAATTCGCGCGCCAGTCGCCGCGTAGACGCTCCGACACCACAGTCGGGGCGATGGTGGAGAGCTGAGGGTAGATCTCCTCGTGTCGCTGCTTGTTGGCGAGGATCAGATCGGGTTCAAGCGCGGCCAGCAGTTCGAGATTGACCTGGTTCTCTTTGCCTAGAGGAGCGGCATCGCTCATCTGCGCATCAATGTGGTCGTACCACGGATCGCCGGTCCAGGACTGTGCCGCTCCCACTGGCGTGATGCCGAGGGCGAGCAGCGCCTCCGTCCCCTCGTTCGTCAGCACGACGACGCGTCGTGGATCCTCGGGCACCTCCGTCGTTCCCATCGCGTGTTCGACAGGTTGGGCGATGGCCGCGACAGCGCAGAGGAGGGACGAAAAGGTGAAGGCGATCAACCGCATGATATGCTCCGACCGGCCCGGAACGGGCGCTGGATTGCATGGTGGAGACGTGGGTTGCGCAGGCTGCCTTGCGTCTGGGTTTACCGGATTTCTTGACGGCTCGCGGAAATCGAGTCAATACCAAGTGAAACAGTCGGGTATCAGCCAGTGGCAGCGCGCTTGCTCATTCTGGGAGCTTTCTTGGCGCTGGCAGCGATCGCGAGCCTGCATCTTGGCTTGAACATGTACGGCCCCCGAGACGTCGCTACGGCGCTGTTTTCTCCGTCGAATGAGACGACCGATATCGTGATCCGCAACCTGCGCGTGCCGCGCACGGTGCTTGCCTGTCTCGTCGGCGCATCGCTGGGCATTGCGGGGGCGGTCATGCAGAGTTGCACGCGCAATCCGCTGGCCGAGCCGGGATTGATGGGGGTGAATGCAGGTGCTGCCTTCGCACTGGTCGCGGCCCTCAGCCTCTTCGGTGTCGAGACCTTTCTGCTGCTCAGCGCCATTGCGGCGGCAGGTGCGGTGCTGGCAAGCCTTCTGGTCTTCGGTCTCGCCCTCTCGGCACGCGCGGTGGGGCCCGGACAGGTGCTTCTTGCCGGTGTCACCGTGGCAGCACTGCTCGCCTCGCTGACGCAAATGCTGCTGGTGACGGATGAGCAGGCATTGGAGGCGCTGCTGTTCTGGCTCGCAGGGAGTTTTGCCGATCGACCTGTGGAGGTGCTCCTGCCAGGCGCGTCCCTCCTGCTTCTGACCACCGTCGCGCTGGTGCCGATGATCCGTGCGTTGGATGCGCTCGCGCTGTCGGACGAGGCCGCACAGGCCATAGGCGTCTCGGTGACGCGGACGCGGTTGGTGGGTCTTGGGCTCGCCGCGCTGATGGCCGGTCTTTGCGTCGCGCTGGCAGGACCGGTCGCGTTTGCGGGCCTTCTCGCACCGCATCTGGCCCGTCTGATGGGCGCGCGCGGTCATGCGCAGCTGCTGCCCATAGCAGCTCTGCTCGGCGCGCTGACCTGTCTTCTTGCCGATGTCGCGGCGCGCATGGTGATCATGCCTGGCGAAGCGCCGGTGGGTGTCCTGCTTGCTCTGCTCGGGGCGCCGACGTTGATTGTGCTCCTCGATCGCCGCCGCGCCGGACGGGCCGAAGCATGAGCCGGTCCGCTGCCATCCCCGCGCTCGGCCTCGGGCTGCTCATGGCCCTCACTGCCGCCATCGGGCTAGGGAGCTCGTGGATCGGGCCCGAGAGGATCCTCGCGGTGCTGATCGGGGAAGGGAGCCGCACCGATGCGATCATCGTCAGCACGCTTCGGGCGCCCCGTGCCCTTTTGGCTTTGCTGGCTGGCGCTGCCCTCGCCTTGGCGGGAGCGCTCCTCCAGCGCGCCACGCGCAATCCCCTCGCGTCGCCGGCGGTGCTCGGGCTGGTCGATGGAGGGGCGGTCGGCGTGCTTGTCTTCCTGCTGGTGTTCTCCGATGAGGCAAATGCGCTGACGGTGTCCATCGCATGGCAGCCGGTGGCCGCGGCCCTCGGTGCCTTCGCCGCCGCGGCCGTGATCGGCATTCTGGCGCAGCGACGCGGCTGGCAGGCGCGGGAGCTGATCCTCTACGGCGTCGCCGTCGCTGCATTCTGCGCTGCGATCGCGACCCTCCTGATGATTGCGGGACCTGTCTATCGGGCTGGACAGGCTCTCATCTGGCTGGCGGGCTCGGTGCATCAGGCGCACTGGGCGGACGTGGCCGTGCTGGCCGGGGTGCTGGCCATCGCTGCGCCCGCGCTTGTCCTGATGCTGCGTCCGCTCGATCAGATGCTGCTTGATGGTGGGAGCGCGATGGCAACGGGGCTGAGGCCCATTGCAACCCGGATCGTGGCGCTCGCGATGGCGGCGGTGCTGACCGCGGCGGCGGTGTCCTTCGCTGGCGGGATCGCCTTTGTTGGGCTCATCGCGCCGCACGCGGCCCACCGGCTTGTGGGGCCACGCGCCGCCTTGCACCTGCCGGCGACGGCGCTGCTTGGTGCGACGATCGTGCTGTGCGCCGACATCGTGGCTCGGCTGGCCTTTGCCCCGATCGAGCTTCCGACCGGGCTGGTGACGGCCTTGATCGGAGCACCCTACTTCCTCTACTTGCTGCTGAGACGTCCTGCCCATGTCTGACCCCTTCGCCCGGTTCGAGCGCACCGATATCGGCTACGGCCGAACGCCGGTCATCGCCGATTTGTCGCTGAGACTGCCGCAGGGTCGGATCAACGCGTTTTGTGGCCCGAATGGCAGCGGAAAGTCGACGGCGCTGAAGGCGCTCCGCCGCCTGGTCGGGCTGAGCAACGGGGCGATCGAGGTTGCGGGCAAACCGCTCGCCGCGTGGCCCGCGAAAGCGCTGGCGCGCGAGATGGCGATGCTCGGTCAGGCCCCCTCCGCGCCGGAAGAGCTCACGGTTCGGGAGCTTGCCATGCTCGGCCGCTTCGCCCACCGTGCCCGCTTTGGCGGACCCTCGGCGGCGGATATCGAGGCTGTGGATCGGGCGCTGGCCCTTTGCGACCTGAGCCGACGTGCCGACGAAGCGCTCGGGGCACTGTCCGGCGGCCAGCTTCAGCGGGCTTGGATCGCGATGGTCATCGCACAGGACGCCCCGGCGATCCTGCTCGACGAGCCGACCAATCACCTTGACGTCGCCCATGCCCACAACCTTCTGAGCCTCGTTGCACGCCTGAACCGGGAGGACGGGCGGACGATCGTGATGGTCCTGCACGACCTCAACCTCGCCGCTCGCCACGCAGACAACATCGTGCTCTGGAAAGAGGGGCGGGTGGTGGCGGAGGGCGACGCCGAGACCCTCTTCCATCCGGAACTGATCGGGTCGGTCTTCGACGTGGATTGCACGATCATGAGAGACCCAAGGACCGGCCGCCCGCTGTGCCTTACCTATCCACGCGAGGGCGCATGCTAGAGGTGCGGGATCTCCGGTGGCCCGGCGGGTCCGGCTTCACCTTTCGGCTGGACCCCGGCGAGATCCTCTGCATCTCCGGCCCGTCCGGCAGCGGAAAGAGTCGCCTGCTGCGCGCCCTCGCCGATCTCGATGCCGCCGAAGGCGACGCTGTTTTGAGCGGGCGGAGGCGCGGGGACATGCCGGGACCGGACTGGCGGGCGCGTGTCCGTTACTGTGCTGCCGAACCCGCCTGGTGGGCGCCGCGCGTCGGCGACCATTTCGAAGAGCCGCCCGATCGCGACGAACTGGATATATTGGGCCTCGACGTCAGTCTTCTGGAGCATTCCGTCACCGAAACATCGACCGGGGAGCGGCAGCGGCTGGCCCTGCTCAGAGCACTTCAACCCATGCCGGATGTGCTCCTGCTCGATGAGCCGACATCAGCATTGGACCCGGAGGCGACCGCACGTGTCGAAGGCTGGTTGGCATCCCAAGTGGGGACCACGCGTTGTGCCGTTGTCGTGTCTCATGACCCGCAACAGGCCGAGCGGCTTGGCGCCCGGCGGGTGTCGCTGGAGGCGTTGACCGGATGATCCCTTCCATCGGGACCTCAGGGCTGGTTTTCATCGCGGCCCTGATTGCCGCGACGGCTCTTGTCGTTGCGATCGACCGGCGGCTCCCACGGCAGCTCATCACCGCCTTCGCTCGTATGGCGCTGCAGCTCGCGATCCTTGCTGCAATTCTCGGCTGGCTTCTGGCCCGCAACGATCCGTTCACGACGGTGCTGGCGCTGGCCGCGATCGCATTGCTGGGCGGGCTAGAGACGGCCTACCGAGTCGGCGGCCTGCGGAAGAGGCAAGTGATCCTGAGATCTGTCGCGATTCTCATGGCGGCTGGCGCCTTGGTCGCCTTGCCGAGCGTGCTGCTCACCGTATCCCCGGATCCGTGGTACGAGGCGCGGCTCGTGGTGCCGATCTTCGGCATGGCCGTCGGCTCCTCGATCACCGGTAGCGCCGTGGCCGTCACGACCCTGCATCGCATGTTGCGAGACGGTCGCGCCGAGGTCGAAGCACAACTCGCGCTCGGCCGTCGATTTACCGAGGCGACGCGCGACATCGCACGACAGGCCGTTATCGCTGGAATGCTGCCTGTGGTAACCGCGACGGCGGCAACCGGCATGGTGACGATCCCCGGTATGATGTCGGGCCAGATCATCGCAGGTGCCGACCCAGCGGAGGCCATCCGCTACCAGATCCTGATCATGGCGCTGATCGCCGCGGTCACGGCGATCAGCATCCGCGCGAACATCGCCCTCGAACTGCGCCGCTGGACCGATGAGCGGGAGCGGTTTCGGATGAGATGACCCGTGTAATCTCCGCAGAGGGTTTCGCATCATCGACCTCCTCGCAGGATATCAACGCCGGGCTGGCGGGCATCCTCCAACCGGCCCGGCAGATGGTGCGTAGCTCAGACTAGTGTCCGCTCTGTTTGAGCTCACTGAAACGCAACCTGTTTCCGAACGGATCGAGCGCGTGCATGACGCGCGCGTTCCAAGGTGCATCCTCGATCCCAGGGCGATTGTAGGCGTAGTTCTTCGAGATCAGCTCAGCGTGATAGGCCTCGATCCCTTCCATCCATACGAAGACTGTTCCACCAGGGGAGGCATCGCCGTGATGCTCGCTGAGATGCAGCACCGTCTGCCCCCGGGAAATCTGCATGTAGAGCGGCGCATTCTTTGAAAAACGGTGCTCCCAATCGACGCCGAAACCCAGGAAATCAACGTAGAACTCGGTGGCCTTGGCCGGCGAAAAGATGCGCAGGATGGGGATCGGCACCTTCAGATCGACCGCCGGCCGTGCGGCTTGGGCGACATCAATTTTTGCAGAGAGAACGTTCCAGTCGTTCAGCCCGAATTGCCGGGACACCAGTTCGAGGCATTCGCTGTGGGTCAGGTCGATTTGCCGCTCAGCCATGGATGTACGTAGCGATTTGGCCATCGCCTTCGCATCAAGATACGTCCGCATGGATATGATCCTTTGCTTTCAGTGCGAACGGAGATGATCGGTGCTTGCATTACCGACCCGTTCGCCGAAAAGCCGAAGGATCGTGAGGAACAGGCGATGCATTCACCAAACCCGGTGGGCGCAAGCGGCTGGCTACATCGAAGCCAAGCGTAGGGTAATGCTTTTCACATGCTGCGTAAATCAGGCGCTGGGATATGTGGAGCGAACCGTCTTGCCGGACCTCCGCTCAATCCAACGCTCCCTTGAGTGTGACGCCCATGAGCGCACCGATGGCGGGGTGAAGAGGGATTGAGGGGTCGGTATAGGTCGCGAGCGGCGCGCCCGGCACGTGAGGTTTCAGCATGTGCGTCATGCCCTCGATCAGTTGGAGATCGGCCTGCGGCATGGCGCCGTTCAGAAGGGTTGCGTCGAGGGGGCGGACCTGCTGATCAGCGCGTCCCTGGATGATGAGAGCCGGGCCGCTCCATGTTCTCGCGAGCTCGAGCGGATCGTGGCTGAAAAGATCGATCATGAAGCGCTGGAGGCTCGGCGAGAACAGCGCGCGAAGTGCCTCGGGGATTTGGTCCAGCGGGCGCGTGCGCCCAATCTGCAGATCCGCCATGATGGCTTCCAGATCCGGCATCAAGGCCGCGTTTGCAGGGTTGGCATGCATCTGCTCCAGCATGAGCTGCCCGATTGGCCGTCCGGCCGTCGCCAGAAGCACCAGCCCGCAGATCGCCTCCGGCTCCCGCTCCGCGGCCGTGAGGGCCACGAGGCCGCCTTCAGAGTGACCAGCGACCCAGACGCAGGGCGCGATTTCGCGCGCTGTCTCCACCCACGCAAGGACGTCGTCCGCGTACTCAGCGATGGTCACGTCGTTTGGATCCGTGACGGCGTCAGCACTTCCAAAAAGCCCACGCTTGTCGATGCGGATCGACGAGATGCCTTGATCGGCCAAAGCCTCTGCCAGCAGTCGATACGTGTCGGAGTGCAGCCCGACCTGCGCTCCGTTCCCATCGCGGTCGATCGGCCCGGAGCCGGGGACGATCACGACGACCTGCGCGGCGCCCTCGACGAGAACGCGCTCGCCCGCAAGCGCACCGCCCGGACCCGGGATCTCGATGATATCGGCTTGAACTATATGGCAGTGTAAGCTCGCAACGACACCAAGAGCGAGCACGTTCCAGTTCGGGAATGGAGAAGCGAGCATAGGTGCCACCTGTTCCCGCCCTTGTCGACTTTGCGGGGGGCTGATCGGTTTCCGGCTGGCAGTGCAGGTGCTTGCTCAGCCGGAAGCTTAATGCCCACGGTCTCGGTGGACAACGTTTCGCAAGAAGCCTTTGTCGCATTCCCGTTTGCCGACGGATTGATGCCGCTCAACCCGGCTGCAGCAGGCTGTGCCAGCATCTCGCCACCCGTTCAGAAAGGAAGAGTGATGTCCGAAGAGTTCATGCACATTGGGAAGTTCGTTGTCGCGCCGGAGAACCGAAACGCATTCATTGACCTCATGAAAGGCTACGAAACCTCGGTGAAGCCAAAAGGGCTCACCCACTCCAACGTCATCGAGGAGGAGAAGACGCCCGGAACGTTCATGCATGTCACCTTCTGGGAATCGAGGGATGACTGGGTCGCGATCGAACAGAACGCGGTTCACAAGGACATGCACGCGAAGCGTAACGTGCTCCTCGCCGAGCCGATGGAGCACGACTTCATCTGTGGGAGAATCGAGATCTGAGTGGTCCAGATCCAGCGACCGGGCCTTGGGAAGCAAGACCCGGTCACAAGTGCTCAAACGAAGTCGAACGCATCTGCGTCGAGGTGAGCGAGTCGGACATCGCGGAGTGTCAGGCTGTCCTCTTCGCTCACGTCGAAGATAACGTCGCGGCCCGCTTGCGATGCCGTGTCCATCAGCGCCTCGAAGCTGTCGAGGCCGTCGATGTCGACGATGACGGTCTCGGACGGGCGCGAGAAGAACCAGAACTCAAACCCGGTATCGAAATCGTGGATCGTGTCGTGACCGCCATCGAAGACAAAGGCATCCGCTCCCAAGCCGCCCCGCAGATCGTCATCGCCTGCACCACCAGAGAGGGTATCCTCGCCCCAGCCTCCTTTCAGCTCGTCATCGCCGCGTCCTCCGCGCAGATCGTCATCGCCCAGGCTGCCGGACAGTCGGTCGTTTCCGTCGCCTCCGAGCACGAAGTCGTCGCCCCAGCCCGCGAAGATGCGGTCGTCGCCCTCGCCACCCGACAGGATGTCGTCACCGAAGCGGCCGCTGATGTGATCATCCTCCGCTCCGCCCCGGATCAGGTCGTCGCCGAAGCCGCCTCTGAGATCATCGGGGGACGTAGCCTCGATCTCGGAGGTCGAGAAGTTGAAGGTCGAAACGTCGCCCTCGGCGATGCCCGCATAGGCGTTTCCATCGGCATCGACGAACGCACCTTCATCGATCTCCACCGCGTAGCGTGCATCGGCGTCCAGGTGCTCCGGCGGCGTCACACTGACTGTGGAGCCATCGAAGGTGACGAGACGCTCGTCGGTCATATCGATCTCGGTCCGCTGTCCGGTATCCCGGTTCACGAGGGTAAGCATACCGGTGCCCGCGAAGACGTCTTCCGTGAACTCCAGCTTCAGTCGAGCATCGTTTGACACATCGCGATCGTTGTCACCGGGCGTTGCGGAAACGAGGAACGGGTCTGCCGGCCCGCCGAGCTCGACCTGCTGCGGAGTGTAGACCGATCCATCGGTGGCGAAGCCGAGCCGCCCGTCCGGATTGGAGCCCCACGTGAAGACCTCGCCCGTGTCGCTTACGGCGATGATGGAGTTCGGGCCGGTCTGAAGCTCCACGACGTTCACATCGTCGAGCTCCGCGATCAGCGTCGGGAAAAAGATCGCATCGCTTTCCGCCGCCGGGTCACCGTCGAGACCACCGGTCGGCCCCACATCATTCGGCCCCCAGCCGTAAACGTCACCGTCAGCCGTCAGGGCCATCACCCAGCGCGCGCCGGCCTTCACATCGACGACATGGCCCGGAATACCGGTCAGCTCGACAGGCGACAGCACGTCCGCCGGGTCCGCGGTGAAGGTGCCGTCACCGTTATCAGTGCCCTGTAGAAGCTGGCCCGTCCGGGACTCGCCCCAGCCGAAAAGACGCCCGTCCGCGGTTACGGCGAATGAAGTCAGGGTATCCGCGGTAACCGAGACCACGTTGTCCGGCAGTCCTTCGACCAAGATCGGGCTCTCGACCCGACGAAGCGGCGTGCCGTCGGCATCCAGCCCCTCCGGCGCGCCGAGCTGGCCGTCCCGGTTGCTCCCGAAGGCATAGATTTGGCCATCTGCGGTCAGAACGAGCGTGTGCGAAGTGCCTGCCGAGACATCGACCACGGTCTCTTCCGACAGGGCCTCAACGACGGTCGGTGTGAGGCGCTCCTCCCGATCTCCGAGCCCGAGTTGCCCGTTCGAATTCGAGCCCCAGGCATAGAGCGTGCCGTCGGCGGCGATGGCGTAGGACGTGCCATTCCCGTTCACGATGCCGACCACATCGACATCGTCCAGCGCCTCGACGAGCACCGCCTCTGTCCGTGTCTCCTCATCGCCGAGACCCAAGGCCCCGTTGTTGTTGAAGCCGAAGGCGTAGACGTCGCCGTCATCCGTGAGAAACGTGGTGTGGAGCAGACCGGCGGAGACCGAAACGATCTTGGCATCGAACGCCTCGGGCAGGTCGACCTCCACCGTTGTCTTCACGTCGAAACCGGTGGCGCCGATGCCGAGCTGGCCGACGACATTCTCCCCGCTCGTGTAGAGCGTGTTCGTCGCCCGGTCGAGGAAGACGGAGAAGTGGTTACCCCCACCCACGGTTGTCGCCGCGGGACTGGACGCGCCCTCATAGAACTCCACCGCGCGGGGGCGATCGAGCTGACCGTCGAAGCTGCTGGAGGCGAAGACAGCCGTCTCGCCCGCATCCAGATAGTCCCCGTCTCCGTTCAGGTCGGTCAGCTCCACGACGTTGCCGTCGCCCGCGAAGGTGTTCGCAGTCAGCGCCAGGCGGTCATCTTCGTCGGCGGTAACCGAGAAACCGATATCGATGGCGAAGCCGTCCGGCATTGCATCGCCGTTCCAAACCTCCACCGCTTCCGCTGCGTCGTCGATCTGGCCCGAACCGTCGAGATCGGCGAGGCGATAGAGCCGCACGATGTCGCCCGCATCCGGAAACCAGGTCAGCGTGTAAAGCGCACCGTCCACGCCGACAGCGTTCGCGATGTCGACCGGCGCGCCGAAGCTCATGTCGTCGGTGACATAGGCCGCGACCTCGTCCTCCTGGATCGCGCCATCACCATCCACGTCCTCGATCCGGTAGATCACGTCCGTCGCAGTGCCTGCGAGATCGCTGAGATACGCGACATCTCCATCGAAGCTGAGATCGAAGGGAACAGCCGTGTCGACGACCGTCTGGACGTCGAGCCAGACCGTCGCCTCGTCCATGTCATTGGCATCGCCGTCGCCGTTGAGATCGACGGTGCGATAGATGGCGTCCTGCGGGGCGGAGGCTGTGCCGGCATTCGCGACGTAGATCGCCCCATCAGCGCCCTCGTGCACGCCATTCGGCGTCACCGTCGAAAGTCCCGCTGCATTGGCCGCAGAGAGCCAAACCATGGCCTCATCCGCGTCCTGCGCATCTCCATCTCCGTTCAGATCGCGCAGGCGGTAGACGGCGTCACTGCCGCCGTCTCCGAAATAGACCGACTTGTCACTGCTCTGATGGAGGGTAAAGACGTTGGTCGTCGGGCTTTCGAGCCCTGAGGCATTCTCACCATCGAAGAAGACGGTGGTCTCACCACCTCCCGCTCCGGCTCCATCACCGTCGATGTCCTGAACCAGCAGGATCTGATCCCTGCGCTGGTCGCCGATCAGAATTCCACTCGGCACGCGGCCCACGTCATTCGCCATTGGCGAGCTCCCCCAAAAGAGTCGTTTCGAGATCGCCTGGCATTGGGGCTGGGTCCGAAGGGCTGCTACATCATCACAGCGTTATTGTCGATAAAATCTATCGGGATATGATGAGGATGGATCACGCCCGATGGCCCGGTCTGGGAACAGACAGTGGCCGGTTAACAGGAGTATGAGACCTGCCGGGCTTGCTTATTTGACTGAATTTGTCAGATTAGAGGGACCCAGGCTAGTCCAAGGCATGTTTGCACCCTCTCCGATGGAGATCATGCATGCCGTCGACGGACAGCCCGGGCTTTCGCTTCATGCCAACCCTACCCCTCGCTGCCTCGGCGGGAGGACTGCCTCTCTGCAACGGGCTCCGCGCCGCTGTGGATGCGAGAGCCATGCAGACGGCCCATCCTGCTGAGCCGGCGGGTGCCCCCGAAAACAGAACTTCAAGACGAGTGGAGACCCCTATGCGGAACACGCTGATCCGGACTGCAGTGCTTGCCTTGGGCCTTGGCTCGGGCACCACCGCAGCGGCCGACTACCGGCTCACCCTGACGGACACGGGCCTGCGGGAATACTACTGCACGATCACGGTGACGCTGACCAATGAGACCGACGCGCCCCTGACCGAGGTGAACGGCTTCTTTCTGTCTTTCGTGGAGGACGAGCAGGTGGGGCGCAGCAAGGGCAGTTCCTTTATGAACGTGCCGCCCGGTGGCGCAGTGAGCGCGACCTTCGAGACACCGAATGCCCCCTGCGATGAGGTGACCCGCTACGACTTCGTCATCGGGGCCTGCCGTTTGGGAAGCGGGTTCGAGGATCACTCCGTCTGCGCAGGACGGATGGCGATGGAACCACCTTTCGGCTCCGCTGCCGGGTTGTGAGCCATGCCGCACACTCCATGAAGGCGGATGGTTCGAGAAAGCCGGCCCGACCCGCTGTCTGTCGCGCAGCGCTCAAAGCCTGAGAGACCCCGCGATGCCCGGTGCCATACTGGTCGTTGGAGCCGCGCTGGTAAGCTGGTCAATCCTGCTTGTCGTCAGTCGGATCATCCTGGTCAATCTCGCGCTCGATCCCTGGCTCTTCACCTTCATCCAGATGATGGCGGGTGGACTGTTCCTGATGCTGGCCTCGGGTCGGACGCGTGGGGTCTGGCGCACCTTGGGCGAACCCATCACATGGCTCTACGGCTTCCTCCGTGTTGCAACGGCGGCCTTTTTTACGGCGGCGCTGCTCCACACCACGACTGCGAATGCGGCGTTCCTCGCCATCGTCTCGGTTCCCACCAGCGTGCTCGTCGTCTGGCTGGTGATGTCGCGAACGCCGCGGAGAGCGGAGTTGCCTGGACATCTCATCATCCTCGCGGGTCTCCTGCTGCTGGCCGCCTCGTTGGAGGGCGGGTTCCGTAATCCGGCTCTCATCCTGATGTTGCTTTCGGAACTGTGCGTGGTGCTCTCGACGCTGATTGCGGAGCTTCATCCCCAAAACCAAACCGACGATCGGCGGCAGCGCGCGGCGCTTACGGGAGCCATGCTTCTCGCAAGCGCAGGGGCGATGCTGGCCGCCGTGTTCGCGTTGGGAATGCTATCCCAGGCCTTCCCGGGCCTGACATGGCTGCTGCCGAACGATCTGGCCTGGATCGCTGATCCAACAGTTCTGCTGGATCCGGCGTTGTGGGTAGCCGCGATCCTGGTCGGCACACTCTTGCGCGGGCCGTCGATGTTTCTCGCGCTCATGGCCATCCACCGAGTGAAGACGACGAACTACCTCGCCGGGATGGCAGCCTTGCCGTTGACCAGCATGCTCTTTGAAGCCGTCGCAGCCGAAGCGGGGTGGCTCCCATTCGTCTCGATCATCACATGGAGCACCGGGTTCGGCGCCCTGATGATCCTTGGATCGCTCGCGGTATCCGCAGCACACAGTCAGCGTCCTGCTCCAGCGCGCGCTCACGTGGTTGGGACGGATCAGCGGCAACCCCGTTAGGTGAGAGGAGTTCTGCAACCACCTCGTCTCGTGTTCCATGCGGCCATCGGCGAGCAAGGTGGATTGAAAACCGGGCCTTTATCCGACTGATATACTCAGATATAGTGCACTGCAGAACGGCAAGCCGAACGCCAGCCGCAACAAGCAAGGCTTGAGGGCGCGCCGTTGGATCTCCGCCTACAGAATGCCGTTGTGCCAAAGCCGCGGGCTCCTGCGGGGCCTGTGGTCGATCTCAAGGCGGACTTGCGGGTCGAGAACCTGTCGGCGGGATATGGCGGCACCCCGGTGATCCACGAGATTTCGCTCGCGATCCCGAACGGCGCGCTGACGGCAATCGTCGGGCCGAATGGCTGCGGCAAGAGCACGGTGCTGAAGACGATGGCGCGGGTTCTCAAGCCGTCCATCGGCCGTGTGACGCTTTGCGAAGATGATATCCATTCCCTGCCCACACGGGCTGTCGCCCAGCGTCTCGCCCTGCTGCCGCAGGGGCCGATCGCGCCTGAAGGACTGCGCGTGCGTGAACTGGTGGCTCAAGGCCGGTTCCCGCACCAGTCGCTTCTGCGGCAATGGTCGCGTGACGACGCGCGGGCCGTGGATGCTGCCATGGCAGCGGCCGATGTCTCCGACATGGCCGACCGGCCCATCGAGTCCCTGTCCGGCGGCCAGAGACAGCGCTGCTGGATCGCGATGGTCCTGGCGCAAGAGACGCCTATTCTGCTTCTCGACGAGCCGACGACATTCCTCGATCTCAAGGTGCAGGTCGAGCTGATGACGCTTCTGCGCCGTATCGCGCATCACGAGGGTCGAACCCTCGTCATCGTCATGCACGAGTTGAACGTCGCCGCAGCGTTCGCCGACCGCCTTGTCATGATGCGCGGCGGGCGGATCGAAGTGGAGGGCGGCGTTGCCGACGTCTTCACCGAGCTTACGCTCAGAAGGGTTTTCGGTCTCGACGCGACGGTGCTCACCGATCCCGGCAGCGGGCGGCCTGTCTGCATTCCGAAGGTTGCGACATGATTGCCGTTCGCACCCTTCCCTGGATCGCTGCACTTGCGGCGCTGGCCTTCGCCTTTGGCTGGCACATCGCAGTGGGCGCGAAGACCATCCCGCTCGGCACAGTGTTGGACGCATTGGTCGCCTATGATGCGGGGACCTTCGATCATGTGGTCGTTCGCGACCTGCGGATGCCGCGCGCGCTGGTTGCGATCGGAGTAGGTGCAGCACTCGCGGTGGCCGGCGCGTTGATGCAGGGCGTCACCCGTAATCCACTGGCCGATCCGGGGCTGCTCGGCCTGCTGGTCGGGGCCTCCTTCGCGGTCGTTTTGTTTCATGGCTTCCTGGGATTGGGGGGTGCGGCTTCGATCCCGGTTTTCGCGGCCCTTGGTGCGCTTGGCGGCGCTTTGGTGGTGTGGGGCGTTGCCTCGGCCGCACCGGGCGGCGCGACACCGCTCACGCTGGTGCTGTCGGGGGCGGCGCTGACCGGGTTTCTGGGCGCGCTGATTTCCGTCCTGCACCTGATCGACGAGGAAAGCTTCGAGCAGCTTCGCGTCTGGCTCACCGGAACGCTGGCAGGACGTCGGATCGAGACCGCGCTCTGGGCCCTGCCATGGGCGCTTGCGGGACTGGGGGTCGCTCTTCTCTGCGCCCGCCAGGTCACGGCGCTCGCCATGGGGGAGGAGACGGCAACGGGCCTTGGCGTGGACGTCGGCAAACTGCAAGTCGCGGTCCTTTTCGCGGTCGTCGCCCTGACCGCAGCGGCGGTTGCCGTGGCAGGGCCGATGGGCTTCGTCGGGCTCGTCATCCCGCATGTCGTCCGGCTGTTCATCGGTCAGGACTACCGCCGCATCGTGCCGTGGAGCGCCTTTGCCGGCGCGCTCTACATGCTGATTGCCGATATCGCGGCGCGCCTGGTGCTGGCGCCGATCGAGATCTCGACAGGCCTTGTCACCGCCTTTCTCGGTGCACCGTTCTTCGTTTGGCTCGTGAGGGCGCGGCTATGACCGCCGAGGTTGTGGAGCGGCTGGAGGGCCCCCTCACCTTTCGCGTGCCAGCGAGGGCGCTGTCGGTGGTGGCGCTGTTGCTGTCCTCCAGCCTCGGTGTGCTGGTCGTGGCCCTGATGTCGGGCAGCTTCCCCCTGACAGCGGTTCAATCCATCGCCACCCTCTTCGGGGTCGCGCCGTCGGACACAGCGACGACGGTGGTCTGGGAGTTCCGCTTCCCACGCGCACTGGTTGCGGCGATGGCTGGCGCGTTGTTGGCGCTGTCCGGCGCGATCCTGCAAACGGTCACGCGGAATGCCCTTGCCGATCCGAGCCTCGTTGGCGTCAGTCAGGGCGCAGGGCTGGCCGTCGTCGCGACATTGATCGCCTTCCCTGAGACGCCGCCGGCGCTGCGCCCACTGCTGGCGTTCGGAGGTGCGCTGACGGTCGCCGTCGTGATCCTGTCGATCTCCGCCAGACGGGCGGGCGGCGCCACGATGCGCTTCATCCTCACCGGCATCGGTGTCGCTGCTTTCATATCAGCCTGTACGCAGGCGCTGCTGACCTATGGCGAGATCGACCGGGCGCTGGCGGCCCTTGGGTGGCTTGCCGGCTCCGTGCACGCGGCAGGCTGGGGCGAGGTGCGCAGTCTCGCCCTCGGCCTCGCCCTTCTTTCGCCGATCCTCATCTGGTCTGCGCGGCCCATGACTGCGCTTCGTATGGGCCCGGACGTAGCGGTCGGGCTCGGCGCATCCGTCCGGCGCGACCGGAACCTGCTGGTGATCGTATCGGTCGCGCTCGCGGCCCTGGCCGTCGCGGCAGTCGGACCTCTTGGGTTCGTCGGCCTCGTCGCACCTCATATCGCGCGGCGGCTTGCCCGGTCCGGGCCGGGGCTGCACCTCGTGCTCTCCGCATCTGCCGGGGCGCTGATGGTGAGCACGGCCGACCTTCTGGGTCGGTTGCTCTTTGCCCCGGTGCAACTTCCCGCAGGATTGGTCACAGCGGTGATCGGAGCGCCGGTCTTCGTCTGGCTCATCCTGCGATCTCAGGCGCGGAGCCAGCTATGACCAAGCCCGATCCCATTGCACCGGCCACGTTGGGCGGCGCAGATCCGAACCGGTTCTGCGCCGCCTATGCCCAGGCGGCAGGCACGCCGCTCGCGGGGATCGGCGCTCATCAGGAGCGAACGCTCTGGTTGCGCTGGCCCAAGGGGCGCTGGCGCCATTCACTGCGGATTGCCGATGGGATGGAAGGGGCCGTAGCAGACGGGCTGGAGGCCGTTTTCGCGGGCGGTCGGCGGGTCAACCTTATCGATCGCAAAGATGGTGCGGAGAACACGGTTCGCGCACTCCTCTTTCCGGAGAACGTCGGTATCGACGTCGTGCCCAAGGATCTGCCTGACGTCCTCGCCGCGATCGCTGCCGGTGACGAGCTTGGACGCTTCGGCCCGACACCGCTCCGGACACCGACGGTTTTTGTGTGCACCCATGGTGTTCACGATCGGTGTTGCGCCAAATGGGGTTTCGCTGCCTACAAGGCGCTGGCTGCCGCGGCCGGGGATCGTTTCGACGTCTGGGAGTGCACTCATCTGGGCGGCTGCCGCATTGCTGCAGGCGCGCTCGTCCTGCCGGTGCGGCGGAAATACGGGCGGATCACGCCCATCCATGCAGCCCCTCTGCTCGCTGCGGAGGCGGAGGATCGCCCCTACCTCCCCTGCTATCGCGGTGCATCATCACTGGACCCGATCGCGCAGGTGGCCGAGGTTGCCGGGCTGCGCGCCCTTGCCGAGGTCGGCATCTGGGGAACGGCCGATGTCGCCATTCTTGCAAGTCCGGAAGGCACGCCTCGCTTCAACGTCGAGGTGGCGGGGCGATGTGCGGAGGTCACGTTGGCTCGTGGCGAGGTAGCGGATCACGGTGCCTGCGTGGATCTGCATTCGGGCCAGGCTCCGGAGACACGCACCGTCTGGCGCGCGACCGAAGTCATCCTCCGGTCCCAGCCGTCGCCAGCGTCTACCACCTGAACCCAGCTAGCTCCGGAAAGACACGAAAGAACAAGCCATGCGCGCTCTCGCACCGCTTCTCGTTTCACTGCTTCCCTTCGCGGCCGCTGCGCAGGACTGCATCGACGGGCAACGAAGCTTCGATCATGCAGCCGGGACAAGTTGTGTTCCAGTAGACCCACAGCGGATCGTTTCACTGCACGACCAGAACGCCCTCTTGCCCTTGATGGAACTCGGGGTCGTTCCCGTCGCGAGCCTCGGGCACGTTCAGGCGGATGGGACGCGCGTTTTCCGGCGCATGGACGGCTATGATACGTCCGAGGTGGAATGGGTCGGATCCTACCGTGGCCCGATCGATCCCGAAGCAATCGCGGCGATGGAGCCGGACCTGATCGTCGCCTCGCCCTGGCCGCCCGAAGCACCCGAAATGCTTGGTGGCATTGCGCCGGTCGTTGTCATCGACATGTTCGAACAGCCCCTCGACGTCGCCTTGATGCAGTTCGCCGATCTCGTAAACCGAACGGAGCAGGCCGAAGCGTTGCAGGCTGATTTCGCGGCGAAGGCCGAGGCCGTCCGCATCGATCTCGGCGCTGCGCTGCAGACGACCACCACGTCGTTCCTGACTTACGCCGAGGAGGATGATCAATTCTATCCGGCCAACCCAACGCAGGCGCTCGGCATGGTGCTGCGCGCCCTTCAGCCCGTGCGCCCCGAGCCGGAACAGAACCTCGGCACGCAACGCGAATATCGCGCTATGGAGACGATCGGCGCGCATGAGGCGGACGTGATGTTCCAACTCGTCTTCGATGCGGATGACGGAGGCACCTCCGACGCGCATCAGGCCTTCACGAGCCACCCGCTCGTCGAAGTGCTGCCCGTGGCGCAGGCGGATCAGATCATCGCGCTCAACGGCATCGCGATGGTCGGATCGGCTTGGGGCAAGGCGATGAATGGCCTCGATCAGGTCGCCGCCGCGCTGACCGATCCGACGCTGAACCGGGAGCTTGTTGTCGAATGAACCCTCGTGGAACCGGAGCCACCACATGATCCGCATCGCAGCCATCGCAGTCATCGCGATACTTACCGGTCCTGCCGCCGCACAGGACTGTCCTCAGGACTTTCGTGCGTTCGAGCACGCGTTGGGATCTATCTGCATCCCACAGGTACCGCAGCGCATCGCGTCCCTGCGCGACGACTCGATCACGACCGCGCTGATGGATATCGATGCTCCCATCATCGCCACCGTCATGCGCGACGATCCGGAAGACGGGCATCGCTACGTGCGCGGCGCCTCAGACATCTTTGGCGAGGACGTCGTTGCAGCGGCGGATCTCATCGATCTGGGCAGTCACAATCCGCCGGATGTAGAGGCGGTGGCCACGGCGCGCCCCGATCTGATCATCGCACGGACATACCAGTCGGAGGCGGCGGACCAGTTGAACGCGATCGCTCCAACCGTCTTCATGCCCGATGTGCTCGATTTCTTCGGGAACCTGGAGTTCCTGGCCGATGCCGCAGGCGTCGCCGACGATTTTGAGGCGGAGCGCGCCCGATACGAGGCCCGGATCGCGGAGGCGCGAGACATCATAGGCAACCCCGGCGACATCACCGTCTCGCGCTTCGACATTTGGGAGGATGGGCTGTGGTACTACCCCGGCTGGGGCGCCATCGCGCAGGTCATTGAGGATATCGGCTTCGCAAAGCCGTCTGTGCAAGCTGACGCCACCGACAACATGAACGGTATCAGCGTCGAGCGGATGGCGGAGTTCGACGGCGACGTGCTGGTTGCCAGCCACGCTCCACGCTTCGGCCAGACGATCCCGAGGCTCACGACGCTCTGGGACGAGACCGCTCCCTTCTGGCGCAGCCTCGACGGTGAGGTCTACTGGTATAAGCGCGACATCCTCGTGGGCTACACCTTCGCGTCGCTCGACCGGTCCATCGACTTCCTAACCGCGCTCACAGCCGGGCGCGACTTCGACTGATCTCAACGGCGAGCCAGGGCGCACGCGCCTCAGCCAGCCTCCAAACCCGGAGGCCTTCATGACGTCGCTAGCTTGCACAATCGCGATCGCAGCGCTGCTGGCCCTACCTGCCGTCGCACAGGAGATGCGCAGCTATGAGGACGCGCTCGGCCGCATTGTCGACATTCCTGTCGATCCGCAGCGCATACAGTCGATGTATTCCGGCTCGGTTACTCCGCCACTCATCGAACTCGGCGCGCCTCTAGTCGGCAGCCAGGGGACCCTGGCCGAGGACGGCACGCCCTACCTGCGCATGGTCAGTACGGTCATGAAGATCGATTTCGACAATTCAGACATCGCCTTCACCCACGAAAGCGCTCCCGACTTCGAGGCGATCGCCGCGCTGGCACCGGACCTCATCATCGGTCTGGTTAGCAACGACGCAGATCACGTCGACCGGCTTCAGCAGATCGCCCCCACGGTCATGCTGGACGACAGCCAGAGCGGCCTGGAACTCTATCGCGACATCGCCGACGCCACGGGGCGGATCGACGAGTTCGAAGACCTGCTCGTCGACTATCACGCCCTTGTGGAGGATGCGCGTGGCTGGCTTGGCGATCATAGCTACACATACAGCAAGCTCGCCGCGTATGGCGGCGATCTGCATGTCTACGGCAACTTCGGTGCGCTCACGATCGCGCTCAACGACCTCGGCTTCGAACTGATCGGCGATGGCGTGGCCATGCGGGCGCGCGGCTCGACCTGGGATGGCGAAGTAATAAGCGCCGAAACGCTTCCCGACCAGGATGCCGATTTCGTATTCACCACCTTCCGGATCGATCAGGGACCTCAAGTGGGCCCCGTCTCGACGCTCGACGCCTTCGAAGAAGTGCTCCCGGGCTTTTGCGACCTGATGACGGCTTGTGCCGAAGGCCGCTTGATCGTCCTTCCGCTGGAACACGTGGCGCTGTCGTTCCGAACGTTGGATGCCAACATCTACTACATCGTCACCAATGTGGCCGGCCGGCCAGGGCTGGCGCCACCCGGATGAACACACCCCCCCGCCTTTCGGCTTCGTCCAACATCCGGAGATGACCAAGATGACCCGACTGATCCTTGCTTGCGCTATGCTTCTGGCCCTCCCCGCGTGGGCTCAGACGCGCGTCTTCACAGACCACCTCGAACGCACTGTCGAGATCCCTGTTGATCCACAGCGTGTTGTCTCGCTCGGCTCCAAGAATGTCACTGTGCCGATGATCGAGCTCGGCGTGATGCCCGTTGGCAGCCAGGGCACCATGCCGGAGAGTGGCGAACCCACGATCCGTGCGTCCGGCATTGCCACCGGCGTCGACTTCCACAACTCGGATATCGTTTATATCGGCGACTTTCCCGTCGATCTGGAGCTGATCGCCAGCCTCGCGCCCGATCTCATCGTCTGGCCCGATTGGCAGGACGAAGTCAGCCTTGACCAGCTTTCGCTGATCGCGCCCACCGTCGCTTACGAGACCGACGCCACGCTGCACGACGCGCAGGCCTTCTTTGCCGAGCTCTTCGGTCGGCATGAACGGCTGGCCGCAAACCGCGCCCGGTACGACGCACAGATCGCGCAGCTCTCCGGACTGATCCCCGCGGGCACGACCTACAGCGTGCTACATGGCCGAGAGGGCGAGTTCTGGACCTGCAAGCCCTATGGCAACCTCGAGCTCATCCTGCAGGACGCGGGCCTCGATCCGTCGTCCATCATTGCCGAGGCTGAGAGTGGCGCCTGCCCGCGCTTTTCCGCCGAGCGGCTGCAGGACTTCGACGCGGACTGGATCTTCACCACTTACCGGACGGACCGGGGCGAGACACCGCAGGACGCGCTTGCCGGGCTTGAGGATGTGTTTCCAGGTTTCTGCAACGCTTTGACCGCTTGCCGCGAGGGGCGTCACATCGTTCTGCCGCGGGAGGAGCTGACGACACCGTCCTATGACGCCGTGGGCGCCGCGATCTTCGCACTGACCACACTCCTCTCGAACCCCTATGCGCAGCCCGACATGGGTTCAGCCGGAGGGACAAGACCATGATGCGGGCTGCTCTCTTCGTTGCCTCCGTTTTCCTGATCGCCACTCCGGCGCAAGCACAGGACTGCGCTGATGGCGAGCGTGCGTTCTCGCATCTCGGCGGAACCGCCTGCATTCCAGCGAGCCCGCAGCGGATCGTCGGACTGCATGATCAGCAGGTCACACTCACCCTCGTAGAGATCGGAGCGCCGGTTGTCGGCAGCCACGGGCGGTTGGGCGATAACGGGCCCTTCATGCGCGGCGTGCGCCTTGTCCACGGGCTGGACTTCGAGAACTCCGGCATCGGATATATCGGGACCTTCGATGCCATGGACTTCGAGGCGATCGCAGCTCTCGAGCCCGATCTGATTATCGGCCGCGAGTGGGAGTTGGAGACGCGGGACAAGTTCGAGGCGATCGCCCCCACCGTCTTCATCCCCAACGACGTCGAGGACCCGCTCGCCTTTCCCCGCGGTGTCGCGGATGCCGCCGGACGCCTGGCAACATGGGAGCGGATGAACGCCGCCTTCGAGGCAACGTTGGAGCGGGCGCGGATGGCCCTCCCCGATGTGAGCGGCGCAACCTACGCCAAGATCCAGGGTTGGGAGGGCGAGCTCAACGTCTTTGCAGGCTATGGTGGCCTGACGCATATCCTCGGACAACTCGGTCTGGAGCGCGTTCCCCTAGCGCAGGAGATGGCTGATCGCGGTGTGGTCTGGGGCGAAATCGTCAGCCCGGAAGTGCTCTCCGATCTCGACGCCGACTTCCTGTTCGACACCTACACCATCGCCTACGGCGACACGCTGGCCGATCCTGCGGCTCGAATGGCTGAGGTGTTTCCGGCATGGTGCGAGATGCTGAGCGCCTGCGTAGAGGGCCGCTACATCGTGCTGCCGCGCGAATATGCCGGCGGCTTCTCTTTTGCTGAGCTCAATACCACCGTGCATCTCGCGACAACGCATATGGCGAGGAACCTTCCAGACTAACTGCTCGTGGTCGGTCTGGAAGAGTTGCCTTGAAAGCCCTTCATGAACCCTGCGATGCACAACTGCGCCTCTCGAAGCCAGCGTAAATTCCTGCAGAACCCACTGCCTTCAGCTACTATTCGCGACGGCACCCGAATGCTTCGACTACACTCCAGCCTGCAGTCCTTCTTGGAAAATGCAGAAGTGCTGACGCGCACTGATCGAGAGAAACTCGCCATTCTTCGATGACGATTTCAACATTGGCCAGAACTCTACTGGCTTCGGCCGCACAAGATGATCTGCGACAATTCAGCTTCCTCTATAAGTTAAGCTACTATCTCCGTGGCCGCCCATCAGAAAGAAAGAAATATTATGCGTGCGGCATCTCATCAATGCGAGTGCGGCAGCACATGCAGATGCGACAGGCCGGACCAGATGATCAGCATGCCGATGGCAGCGATCAAGGCGGCAGAGATCCAGGGAGCTGCCTGAAACAGGCCTTCGAAGCGCGACGTCCGAGCTGAGACGACACGCAGGCCGACTGCGGCCACGATGCCGATGGCGACCAGCGTGATCGCAAGGCCGATCGAGAATGCACTGACCAGAGTGATCCCCAGGGCCAGTTGTCCCAGGTGAAGGCACAGGATGAAGACCGTTATCGCTGCGGGACATGGGATGAGCCCGCCCGAGAGCCCGAAGAGGATCGTTTGCCAGGTCCCCGTTCGCCCGTCAGCGAGCCGCGCGCGGATTTCGGAGGCGTGGGCGCGCGCGTGGGCATCCATCTTCGGATCGTCGAGTTCCGCCGCTACGCTCTGGGCTGCCGTATGCTCGTGGTGGCCATGAGGATGTGTGCCGCGATCGTGGGCGTGGTGATGGTCGTGTGCCTGGTGGTGATGGTGACCTTCACGGTCATGCTCGTGTTCGTGTTCATGATGATGGTGCCCGCTTTTCGGGCGCATCACCTGCCACAACATCCAACCGGCGATACCCAGGACGAGAAGGCCCGAGACGATCATGAACCAGGGCTCAAGCTCTTCGCCGATCATCTCGTTTCCGACGGTCAGCGCGATAAGCGCCAGAACCCACACGATGATCGAGTGGCTGAACGCGGCCGAGATACCGAGCAGGATGGCTTGTTTCACCGTTCCATGGACCGCAATGATGTAGGCCGCCATCATGGTCTTCGAATGCCCCGGCTCCAGCCCATGGAGCGCCCCGAGAATGAGCGCGAACGCGAACAACAAAATGGGGTTGGCGCTCCCGGCCTCGATCATGTCGGTCAAGCTCATGGCGGCGCTCCTTCTTGAAAATCAGGCAACTTGAGCCGGCGGCAGCGTTCGTCCGACATTCATGATGACGACATGATCGGCGACGCGCTCCAGAAAAGTGCTGTCGTGGCTCACGACCAGGACCGCCGTTCCGCGTTCGGCCGCGTCGCGCAGAAGCTTGCCGACCAGCCATGTCGAAGGGCTGTCGAGCGCACTGGTCGGCTCGTCCGCCACGATCATCGCGGGGTCAGCGATGGTGGCGCGCGCAAGGGCCACGCGCTGGCACTGGCCTACCGAAAGTTCCGAAGGGCGCGCCTCAGGATCGATATTCTCGAGCCCGACACCAGCGAGGGCCGCTCGCGCGTCCTGTCGTCGGAGCCTCGCGGGCTTGCGCGGGCGTCTGGGCGCGGTAAGCGGCTCGGCAACCGACCGCCAAATCGGCCAGTGCGGCACAAGGCTTCCGACAGGGTCTTGGAAGACCGGCAGGATCGCGCCGGGTCTCGCCAGCGTCTCCGACCGCCAGATGTGGCCCCCGGTCGGGCGTTCGATCCCCATGGCCAGCCGGAGCAAGGTGGACTTGCCGCAGCCGGACGGGCCCTGGACACCGACGATCTGGCCTGCGCCGATCTCCAGATCGGTTTCGGCCAAGGCGTTTACCCGCCCGCTGTCGTAGCGCGCCGAGACCTTTGTCATGCGCAGGAGCGATGTTGGGGCGGCCCGGGTCGTGCGCGGCGGCAAGGGGGTCAATGCCGCGAGCAGGCGCTGCGTCTCGGGGTGCTTGGGGGCTGTTCCCAGTGATCCGGGCGTGCCCTCTTCCACCAAACGGCCCTCGTTCAGGACCCCCACCCGGTCGGCGTTGCGCAGGACCAGCCCGATGTCGTGGCTGATCAGCACGACCGCGGAGCCCAGCGACTTGAGCGCCGTCAGGACCGACTGGGCGCGGTCCGCGTCCAGCGCGCTGGTCGGTTCGTCGGCGATCAGAAGCGGCGGGATCAGGGCTCCGGCCGCCGCGATCGAGGCGCGTTGCAGCATGCCACCGCTCCAGGTGTGCGGGTGTTGCGCGATGCGGTCCTCTGCACCTACGACCCCGAGCCCCGCCAGCCGGGCTGCGATCTCGTCCCAGGAGACAGAGAGGCCGTGGCAGCGCCATGCCTCGGCAACATGGTCCTGCACCGGGCGCAGGGGATCGCAACTGGCCCATGGGTTCTGAGCGATGAAGCCCACCTGTCGGCCACGAACATCTCTCCACTGACTGCGGGTCGCCCCGACCATGTCCCACCCGTTGATCTGCATCCCACCTGCAATGGCGGTGCCCGAGCGATGCAGCCCGACGAGCGCCTTCGCTATGGTGGACTTGCCTGCGCCCGAAGCTCCAACGAGGGCAAAACACTCGCCTGCTTTCACGCGGAAGGATATCTCCCGCACCGGCGTGGCGCCGCCCGGATAGCTCACCGTCAGACCTTGGCAGGCCAGCACATGATCCATTCAGGCCTCCTCCGGACTGGCAACGTCTCGCAGTGCATTGCCGAGTAGATTGGCTGACAGCACCGAAAGGAAGATAGCCCCCGCCGGCGCGATGAGGAGCCAAGGTGCGATCGAAAAGAACAGCCGTGACTCCGCCAGAAGAGCGCCCCATTCAGCCGCGGGCGGCTGGACCCCGAGGCCCAGAAAGGAGAACCCCGAGATCGCGCCGATCATGCCGCCAAGCGCGAGCGTCGCGACAACGCCAACCTGAAGTGCGACCCCCGGCAGGATATGTCCCAGAACGATCCGCCACTGCGGGATCCCAGCCATCCGCGCCGCGATCACATGGGGCCTTCGCCGCGCATCGAGAGACAGCGACCGCGATAGCCGCGCATACCAGGCCCAGTCGGCAATGATGAGCGCGATCAGCAGGTTCAGGAAGCCGGGGCCAAGCAGACCAAGCACCGCAAAGGCGAGAACAAGGCCCGGAAGCGTCATGGCCACATCCGCGATGCGCATCAGCACTGTATCGGTCAAACCGCCTGTGAGCCCAGCCAGCGTGCCGACGACGAGGCCGATTGCGAACACCGCCCCGAGGACCATCAGAGCCGCGCCAATGGACCGGTGCGCGCCCTCCATGATCCGGCTGAACATGTCGCGACCGCTCGCATCGGTACCGAAGGGATGCGCAGCACTCGGACTCTGGAGGGCGTCGGCATAATCCGGCACATCGGGTGCGTGCGGTGTCCAGAACGCGCCCACCGTTGCAAAGAGCAGCAGCGCGAGCCCAATGAGCGCGCCCCAGCGTCCGGACCGGTGCCGCCAGAGCCGACGCAGGAGGCTCCGGTCCATGCTGTGCGGCAAGACCTCCGGCCGGGTGATGTCGAGCACGCTCATCCGGTCTGCCCCCTCAGCCGGGGATCGAGCACCAAAGCCACCAGATCCACTAGAAGCGCGGCGGTCACATAAGAGAGCGCGGCGATTAGCACATAGGCCTGGATCACCGGATAGTTGCGGGCCGTCAGCGCCTCCAACAGGTAAGCGCCAAGGCCCGGCCAGGTGAAGATCGCTTCGATCAGGGGCGCGCCTCCGATCAGCGCGCCGACGCTGACACCGATCGCGGTCAGGAAGGGCAGCAGCGCGTTAGGCAGCGCATGGCGCAGCAGGATCCGCCGCTCGGACGCACCGCGGGCGCGGGCCACCTCGGCATAGCCGCTCGCCATCGCCTCCAGCAGGCCCGCGCGCAACAGCTGGGTCCAGCTCGCGGCGCGGTCCAGCCCGATGATGAAGGCGGGGATCAACGCGGCGGACCAAGATGGCTCGGCAAGGACCCGGCCCATCTGGAAACCGACAACGACGAAGGTCAGCGCCAGCAGCGCGAAGACGAAGGTCGGCAGCGCCGCACCGATCTGTGTGTAGAGCCGGATGGCTTGGTCCGGCCAGCGGTCCCGATAGGCCGCCGCGATCAGGGCCAGCGCCAGCGAGAAGAGGATCGACACCACCAGCGCCAGTCCCAACAGCATCAGGGTGGCCGGCAATCGCTCCATGATCTCCTGCATGACCGGTGCCTGGCTGGTGAAGCTTTGTCCCAGATCGCCCCGAAAGACGCCGCCGAGCCAGTTCAGAAACTGGATAACAAGCGGGTCGTTCAGACCCAACTGTTCCCGCGCGGCGTCAATTTCCGCGGTCGTGAGGTCCTGCATCCCGCGCGCCAGCAGGACCCGTTCAGCCACATCACCCGGCGCGAGCGGCAGCAGTGCCCAGACGAGCACGCTGGCGGCGAGCGCCGTCAGGATCGCCTGGCCGATCCGTTTCGACGCGGCGACAAAGAGGCCGCCGTGCCGAATGGGTCGTGTGCGCGCCGTCACGGGTTCGGCGCCGTGTCCCACTTGATGTGGTTCCACGCAACAGCTGGGACATAGTCCGACCAGGCATCGCTCACGAGAGCACGCTCGATCAGGATCGTCGCGTTGAAGACGTAGGGATCGTCTTCGACGAGGATGGCCTGGATCTCGCGCAGCATCTCATAGCGGCTCTCCTCATTGACGGTGACATCAAGCGTTTCGATCAGCTCCTGAACGCGGTCGTTGCAATAGCCGCCGTAGTTCCGGTCCCCTTCGCAGGCGACGTAGCGGTTGAGAAACCCGCTGACCGACCCGACGGTGGCGGTACCCGTCGCGACCATGGCGAGATCCCACGCGACCAGATCGTTCATCGCCGCCTCGTTCACGTTGTCGACGGACATGATCTCGGAGGCGATGCCGATCTCGCGCAGGTAGGACTGCATCGCATTCGAAAGGGGCACCAGATCGGGCTGTTGGGGATAGATCATCAGTGTCACCGACAGCGTCTCGCCGTCCCGCGTCCGCGTGTCGCCGTCGCGGACCCAGCCGGCCGCGTCGAGGATCGCGTTCGCCTCCTCCGGATCGTGCCGATAGTTCTCTACCGCGAAGGGAAAGCGCGGATTGTAGAGGCCCGTCGCCGGGATCTTGGCGCCATGGAACACGTCGTTGGCGAGTTCCTCGTAGTTCACGGCGAGCATCACGGCCCGGCGCACGGCAACCTCTTCAAAGGCACCGTTGGTCACATCCATCACCGACAGGAAGCCACCCGTAGAGGGCGCGCCGAGGGCCAGATTGACGTTCGGTGTGGCAGCAAAGACCGGTGCCGCGGAAATCGGCGGGTAAAGCGCGATATCCACCTCGCCGTTCTGCACCGCGAGGATGCGGGCATTGGCGTCCGAGACAAAGCGCAGTTCGACCCCCTCCATCGCCGGCATACCGCGCCAGTAGCCGTCGTATCGCTCCGCGATCATGCGCTGATCGTCGAGATCGACGAGGCGATAGGGCCCGGTGTGGATGCCCGCCCCTTCGAGTGCCTCGAAGTCCTCGCCTGCCTCCAGCACCGGATCCACGTCGATGATCATCAGGCGGCTCTCATGGGCGAGGATGCTCGGAAGTTCGGGAACCGGCACCCCCGTCTCCACGGTGATCTCGCGCTCGCCGGTCTGGGTGAATGTCGCCTCCGCGGGAAGCACGGCCTGCGTCCCGCTGTTGCGCTCGCGGTGATAGGCGATGGCCTCGAGCACCGCGGGCACGTCCATCGCCGAGCCGTTCTGGAAGGTCACGCCGTCCCGGATCGTGATCACCCAAGTGGTGTCGTCCGTCCGTTCGAGGCTTTCGGCAAGCCAAGGCGTGATCGTGCCATCCGGCTGGAACTGCATGAGCAACTCGCCCTGCCCAAACTCCTGCATCCAGAAGCCCTGCTCGACCGGATCCATGGAGCGGATCTGAAAGCTCGTCGCCATGTTGATGATGTCGTCCGCAGCGGCCGGCAGGGCCGTCAGGGCGATCGCACCGCCGAGCAAGATAGGTTTGAGGATCATTGAGCTGCCTCCTGTTTGGGCGTGTGGGAGTCTCGAACCGCGCGGGCGGTGTGGAAGCGAAGGTCCTCGGCGGTGCCACCTTCGACCAGAACCTCGCGCACGAACCGGCGCGTCGCCTCCTGATCGGGTAAGCGATACCAGTGGCCATGCGGGTAAAGCGCGAGCACGGGTCCGCGATTGCAGGGATAGATGCAGCCGGTCCGGGTGGTCAGGCAGCGGTCGAAAACACCGGCGGCCTTGAGTTCGTCCTTCAGCATGTGGGTGAAGGGGGCCGCGCCGTGGATCGCGCAGCGGGGGCCGGTGCAGACCAGCAAGTGGAATTCGAAATCCGGCGGGTCGGTCCAGCCGGGCTTGCCAAGGCGCGGCGCGACATCCGCGATCGGCTGTGCGGGGTCGGGATGCGCCAATGTCGCAGAGGCAAAGGCCAGCAGCGCCTCGGCATCGGTTGCCGGGTCCGGACCCAGTTCCAGCCAAGTGTCGGCATTCTGCCCGCGCGTCCGCCAGTCCGCCATCACGCCGGGCAGCCAGGACATCAGGCTTTCGGGGAACGGGACGCCGAGCGGTTGCACTCTGATCCGCCGATGCCCCTCGGCCCGCATCTCGTCCAGCGCATCGATCAGGCTGGGTCCAGTCTCCTCCAGCCGGATCAGACGGGCGAGGCCCGTGGCCGCGCCCGCAGCGGCGGTTTCGAGACGGTCGAGCGCTCGCTTGCTCAGCGTGTAGGCAGAGACGACGAACAGCACCGCATCAGCACGTGCTGAGCCATGCATATTGCCTAAGTGGTCATTGAGTGGCCCCATCCCGCCCTCCGCAGCGATGCGCGGGGCCAGGGAAGTCCGGTCATGTAACGGGCCAGGGCCTTCGTATCCATCTCGGTTCTCCTTCCGGGACACCCCGCCCGGGTCGAGTTGCATTGCGGCGTCACCGACGCCCGAGATGGCAGGTCTCCTGACTCGCGGGTCAAAGCTCTCCCGAACCTTCCCAAGCCCCTTCAATCCGGGGCCCAGTGGCCTTTTTCGGGTCGCTCACCGCCTACAGTTGCGGGGGCAGTCACGGAGTTGGCGCATGATGGCTGCACCGCACCGTGTTCCCATTTAATCTCACCGACTTAACGCCGCCGAGAACCATCGCGGACAGCTAATTCCAGCACCGTGAAAAGGTCAAGGATGTTCAGTCCGGCGGTATGGTGTGGGGCCGTTATCGGAGAAGGAGCGAAAACCGAACCTATGCAGCAAACGGCGACTTCCGCGTCGATCGGCTTCGCCTGCCGCGATCTGTCTCCACTGCTCCAACCTCCCGCGTCCAGTTTTTCGAAGTAGCACGGTGAGCCTGCGGATCGTGTTGGAAACACAAGGGTGCCTCTCGCACCGTCGCGGAGGCGTCCGAGCGTCAGCAGACGTGCGAACGTAGTGAGGCCAATCTCGACGAAAACAGTCTGGCTAAATGTTATAAAGTAACATACGCAGTGACCCACGAGGCTCGCAGACCAGGATCGGGGACCCACAACATGCTTATTCACTCCACTCCCACTTCGGCGAGGACACGCAGCCTCCTGGGGGCCGGGCTCGCGGCAGCACTGGTTCTGTCAGCCGGTGCGGTCGGCGCCGAAGGCCGTGAGATGATCATCGCCTCACCCTTCGGCCCTGCCAGCGACGTGCCGGATCCGCGCGCGCGCCAAAACGGTTGGCTCGCAAACCGGGCGGGCGTCTCCGAGACGCTGATCGGCCTCGACTACGAAATGAACATGATCCCGCGTCTGGCCGCGGCGTTCGAGAACGTTTCGGAGACGGAATGGCGCATCACGCTTCGCGACGACGTGCTCTTTCACGACGGCACGCCGATGACAGCCGATGCGGTGCGCGACAGCCTCTCGAAGTTGAGTGAGGAAGGGCATCCGGGCCACAATCCGCGCCTCGCCTCGTTGCTGGGCATATCCGAGATAGAGGTTGTGGACGACCTGACGTTGATCTTCCGTACCGAGACGCCGAACTCGGCCTTCCTCTGGTCGCTGACCGAGCCCTCGGCCGCGGTGCTGCGGGAAGGCACGGAAGCGATGCCGATCATCGGCACGGGCCCCTTCGTGTTCGACATGGCCGAGACCGACAAGACCTACCAAGTGACCGGCTTCGCCGATTACTGGGGCGGCGCGCCCAAGCTGGATCGGCTCGTGATCGACGCCATCGTAGATCCGTCGGTGGCCGCCCTCGCCCTCCAGGCGGGTGATGTGGATCTCGTGACAAACTATCCCGAGCCGGACTTCGCCGCCCTTAAGGAAGAAGGCGGTGCGCAGCTTTTCTCGACAGCGACGGGGCGGCTCTTTTTCATTCAGGCCCGCGTCAACGACGGCCCGCTGGCGAACGACACGCTGCGCGAGGCGGTCTCTCTGGCGCTCGACCGCGACACGATCGTGGCGGCGGCGCTGGTCGGCGTCGGCGGTCAGGTCGCGCACGGCATCTTCCCGGATACGATGGCGTCCTGGGCAAATACAGACCTCAGCCTGGCCTACGACCCGACGGCGGCCATGGCGATGCTGGACGAGGCGGGCATCGTCGACACCGACGGCAACGGGATCCGAGAGCTCGACGGTGAGGACATCGTCCTCCAGATGCGGAGCTATGAGGGACGTCCTGCCCTGCGCCCGACGCTGGAGATCAGTCAGGCAATGCTGACCCAGATCGGTCTGGGCGTCGAGATCGCCATGGGCGAGTGGGGCGCCAACAATGACGCGCTTCAGGCGGGCGAGATTGACATGCATCTTCAGGCTTGGGGCACCGCACCGCAGGGAGACCCGGACTACTTTCCCTCCACGCTGGTCGCAACCGGGGGCAGCTACAACGTCGGTGGTTACTCGAACCCGGCGCTCGACGCGCTGCTGGAAGAGGGGCGCAGCCTGTTCGAGACGGAGGCGCGGCAGCCGATTTACGCGGAGGTGCAGGCCATCCTGAACGACGACCTGCCGCTGATCCCCCTCTTTCACAAGACGCAGGTCTCGGTCGGCAACGGGCGCGTCGAAGGCTACCGCATCCACCCGGCCGAAACCTACCTCGCAACACCGGACCTGACGGTTGTCGAGTAAGGCGCATCCGCTTCTGAAGATCGATGCCCTGTCCGCCGAGATCGGCGGGCGGGGCGTCCTGTATGACATCAATCTGGAGGTCGGACCCGACGACTGGCTCGCCATCGTCGGCGGGTCGGGTGCGGGCAAGTCGACCCTGCTACGCGCGATGATCGGGCTGCGGCGCCCGGCTGTGCCGACTGCCGGGACGATCGACTTTGACGGGACCCCCTATACCGTCACAGGGCGCGGCGCTGCGCGGCCGGGCGGCATGGCTTTCGTACCGCAGAGCCCTGCCCACGGCTTCGACCCGCTGCGTCGGCTCCGCTGGCAACTCGCGCAACTGCAACGCCGGCTTGGCGCACGGAGCGACGTCGCCGCGCTGCTCGACACGCTTGCCTTGCCCGATCCTGGTCCGCGCTATCCCCACCAGTGGAGCCGCGGGATGCAGCAGCGGCTGCTGCTCGCCATGGCCCTGATGGGCGACCCCAGGCTTCTGCTCCTGGACGAACCGACCTCGGCGCTCGACCCCGTCGTCGCGGCCCGCGTCCTGCAGGAGGTCGGGCGCTTGGCCGAGCAACGGGGCTTCGCGGTGGTGATGGTGACGCACGACCTCGCCTTGGCCGCGCGCTATGCGACGCGGATCGCCATCATGGAGGGCGGGCGCATCGTCGAGGCGGGACCGGCCGCGGCCGTGCTGACCCGCCCTGCCACCCCGTATGCGCGTGAACTGGTGACGCATCGACATTGGCATACGGCGGAGACGCAGCATGTCGCCGTCTGAGCCGATCCTTTCGGTCGAGGGTCTGACTGTCCGGGTCGGCACCGCGACCTTGCTGCACGACGTCTCCTTTGACGTTGCACGGGGCGAGATGCTTTGCGTCATCGGTGAAAGCGGAGCGGGCAAGTCGACGCTGCTAAAGGCGATGCAGGGGCTGATGCCGGCAGACTGCCGCCGCTTCCGCTTCGCGCCCGGGGGCATCGACGTCTCTGGCGCGATGCCCGATCAGATCGGCCTGCCGCGGACCCGCTGGGTGATGCAGGACCCGCTCGCCGCTCTGAACCCGCGCCAGACCCTTGGCCGCTCCATCGCCGAAAGCCTGCACCGCCATGCCATGACGGCCGAGCAGAGACGGGCCGCCACGCTGGACGCGTTGGCCGAGGCCGAGCTGTCGCCCGAATTCCACGACCTACTGCCTGGTCAGGTCTCGCTGGGCCAGGCGCAGCGAGCCTGCCTCGCACGGGCCCTAGTCGCGAAACTGGAGCTGATTTTCTTCGACGAGCCGCTCAGCACGCTCGACGCGCTGGTACAGAAGAAGATCGCGTATCGCATGGACGCGCTGCGCCGTCAGAGTGGGGCCGCCTTCGTCTTCGTCACCCACGACATTGGGTTCGCCGAGGCCTATGCTGACCGCGTCCTCGTCCTGAAGGACGGGCGTGTCGAGGCCAGCCAGACACGCTCAGCCTTTTTCGCCGCCCCGGCCAGCGCCTATGCGCGCGCGCTGATCGACGCCGCGGAGACCTTGGGCGCACTGCGCACGCAGGAGGCGGCAGAATGAAGGCGGCCGCGTCGCGCATCGCGGGGCTGGTGGCGGTCCTGGTCAGCATCAGCGTGATCACATTCACGCTCAACTACTTCGCACCTGGCGACAAGGCGATGATCATCGCCGCCGCTTTCTACCCCGATGCGACCGGCTTTCCTGACGCGCTGCTTCAGCAAATCCGCGAGGAGCACCGCCTCGGCGACCCGTTCCTTGCGCAATACGGCCAATGGGTCGCCAACCTGCTGCGGGGTGACTTCGGCACCTCATACACCTCCGGCGCTCCCGTTTGGGACGTCTTCCTCGGCAGCCTCGGGGAGACCGTCGCACTGACCCTCTCGGCGCTCGGCCTCGGCTTGACGGGCGCTGTCCTGCTGGCGGGCCTCGCCGTGCGCAACCCCGGCACGCTGATCGATCGCTTCGCCATTTTCGTCGCCTCCATCGGGGCGGCGATACCGGGCTATTGGCTGGCGCTCCTGTTGATCATGGGCGTATCGGTCCATCTCGGCTGGCTGCCCGCCTACGGCACCGGCACGCCCGCACATCTGGTGCTGCCGGCCTGCACGCTTGCGCTCTGGGTGATGGCGTCGCAAACGCGGCTTCTGCGCAGCTTCCTGCTCGACGCCTATGCCCAGCCTTTCATCGAGACGCTGCGCCTGCGCGGCATCTCGGAACGCGAGATCTTCCTGTCCCATGTCATCCCGCATGCTCGCATCCCGGCGCTGACGATGATCGGATTGGACCTCGCCTCACTCCTTGAAGGCGCGGTGATCGTGGAGCTGGTCTTCTCACGCGCGGGTCTCGGCTCGCTGCTGGCGGCGTCGGTGCTATCGCGCGACCTGCCGATGACGATGTTCCTCGTGATGTTCTTCGCCACGACCTACGTGGTCATCAACACGGCCATCGACGCGGTGCAGGCCCTCGCCGATCCACGGACGCGCCCTGCGGAGGTGGCACGGTGACGGTGCTCAGGCTACCCGCCGCGGCGCCGCGCGCGCCGATCAGCCTATTCGCCCGCCGCACGGCCTTGGCGATGGCCGTCCTTGCGACGCTCGTCGCGTTGGCGCTGTGGCTGACGCCCTACGCGCCGGGGGATGTGGACTTCCTCGACCGCCTGTCTTCCCCGAACGCCGACCACTGGTTCGGCACGGACCATCTGGGACGGGACATAGGCACGCGGCTGCTGCACGGCGCGGTCTGGTCGCTGGGCCTGTCGCTCGCCATCGCTACAGTCGGGCTGCTGGTCGGCACCGCCGTGGGACTGGTCGCCGCTCGCGCAGGCCGCGCGGGCGACTTCGCCCTGATGCGCGTCACCGACAGCTTCTTCGCCTTCCCTGAACTGATCGCCGCCGTCGCCTTCGCCGGGCTCTTCGGCCCATCGACGACGAACCTCGTCATCGCGCTCTCCGTCGTCAGCTGGATGAAGTTCGCTCGGCTCGCGCGGAGCCTCGCGCACGGCCTGAATGAGCGGGACTTCGTGATCCAAGCGCGCCTCAACGGCCTGCCAGCAACGTTGATCATATGGCGGCACGTCCTGCCGAACGTGATCCCCTCGCTACTGGTTCTCTGGACGAACACCTGGTCGCGCACGATCCTGGCCGTGTCAGGGCTCAGCTTCCTGGGCTTCGGCGTGCAACCGCCCACGGCGGAGTGGGGCGCGATGCTGCTCGACGGCAAGCCTTATATGCAGACGGCGCCACACGTGATGATCTTTCCGGGGCTTGCCGTCCTCCTCTCAGTGCTGGTGATCAACCTCGTCGGAGATCGCCTCCGCGACATCGTCGCTGCGCAGGAGGCGCGCTAGCACATGGAGCTGACCGGCATCCTTCTTCGTATCGGCGCGACCCTCTTCTTCACGGTGATGGTTGTCTTCGTGAAGCTGCTGGCCGGCGAGGTCCCGCTGGGCCAGGTTGTGTTCTTCCGCAGCGCCGTCGCCCTCATCCCGCTGGTCCTCTACTTGATGTGGACGCGCGACTTCCCCGGCGGGCTGCGCACGACACGCCCGCTGGGCCACGTCCTGCGCTGCGCGATGGGCTGCATCGCGCTTTTCGCCTCCTTCGCCTCGTTGGCATACCTGCCGCTCGCCCATGCCTCGATCATCGGCTACCTCGCACCGGTTATGGCTGTCGTCTTGGCCCGATGGATCCTGGGAGAGACCGTCACCGGCCTGCGCTGGTTCGCTGTCGTCCTGGGTTTCCTCGGAATGCTGGTCCTCGTGGTGCCACAGCTGACAGCGACGGAACTGGACGAGAGCTACCTGACCGGCGTCGCGTTGGCCCTGACGATGGCGGTCTTCACGGCGGGCGCCAAGATCCAGATCCGCAGCCTCGCTCTCACCGAGAATGCTGGAGCCATCGCCTTCTACTTCGCGCTGACCTGCGCGCTGGCAGGGCTCGCGACGGTCTTCTGGGGCTGGGAGCGCCCCACGCCCGTGCAGCTTGCCTACCTCTGCGGTGCCGGTGTTGCCGGTGGCGTGGCGCATATCATGATGACACTCGCGCTTCAGCACAGCGAGGTCTCCAAGCTCGCGCCCTTCGAGTATCTCTCGCTGATTTTCGCCGTTGTCGCAGATGCGGCGCTGTTCGCCATCGTTCCCGGCGCGGCCTTCTACCTGTCCGCGGCGATGATCATCGCCGCGATGTGGGCCATCGCCGCAAAGGACCGCAGCCGGATCCCCGAGCCGAGCGCTCATCTGATTGACGGTCAAACACCGAAACGAACGTGAGCCGCTGCATTGGGCGCCTGATCGCTCGATTGCCGAGGATGTTCGCATTGGATCGGAGTGCGACTTTGCTGACCAAAGCCGCCGTTCGACCATCAAGCGCACTGCTGCAGTGCGGCCCACCAAAGCTGCCATTGCCCGCGCCTGCGACCGAAGAGAGCCGTCCAACGTCGGACGTGCGGGACGAAGCCGAAATCTCCTGCGTTGCTGCGGACGTCTGCTTCTACGTGCTGGCTCAGAGTTCGATAAGTCGCTCTTCGACCGGTGAAGATTGAACGATCGACGAGTTTGTCGCGCCGAAGGGCACTATCCGGTCGATCACAGCTTCCATCTCGGCCACGTCGCGGACGTGGGCGCGAGCGACGAAGCAATCCTCACCAGAAACGCGGTCGCACGCCACGATCTGAGGCGTTTCTCGGATAGCTTCGATCATGTTCTTCATTTCGCCCGGCAGCGGGCGTGCGCGGATCAGGATCGTGAGGCTGTAGCCAAGGCGAGTCGGGTCAATGCGAGCGCCGTATCCGGTGATAATGCCCACGTCTTCAAGACGTCGCACACGGTCCGCCACGCTTGGGGCGGACAGGCCCACCCGCCGGGATAGCTCGGCACGGGGGATACGTGCGTCCGTGCAAAGCTCGCGAAGAATGGCAGCATCGATGCTGTCAAGACCGGTTTCTTCGGATCGAAGGTCAGAACGCCCTCCTTCCTTCATTCTTGCGTTCAAACCAGCCTTGAGCATAGTCGATCTCCATGTCCAAATCCGCATATACCTTGCATCATAGATACATGACAGATCAAGCTCCTGCAGATCCCGCCGTCGCCGACGCCCCCGGAGCCATGTCGCGCATGTCCGAGGCCGTTCCCCCTCACGCATGGTTCGGCGTCTCCGCTGTTTTTCACTACCTCGGCCCGGCTTTCGCCGTTCTGCTCTTTCCGGTCGTCGGCGTACTTGGCGTTGCCTGGTTCCGCATCGCATCAGCCGCTCTAGTCTTCGCTCCCATCACGAAGCCTTGGCGCACCTTCAAGAAATCGTCGCCCCGCGAACGTCTTCTGCTTCTCGCGCTTGGCGGTTGCCTCGCCGTGATGAACAGCTCCTTCTACCTGGCCCTCGACCGGTTGCCGATCTCACTGGTCGCTGCAATCGAATTCGTCGGCACCATCGGGATCGCCCTCTGGGGTCTCCGGACGGGGCGCAATTATCTTGCTTTCGCCTTCGCCATCACCGGCGTGGCCCTCCTGATCGACGTGCCATCGCTCTTGGCGGCGGATGGACCTGCCCTTACATCTGACCTACTGGGCCTATTCTGGGCGGTTCTTAACGGGTCGCTGTTCGTCCTCTACATCATCCTTGGCCACAAGATTTCCGAAGGTGGTGCTTCAGGTGGCGTGGAGCGTCTCGGCGCAGCCATGACAGCGGCCTTCATCTTTGTGATGCCTATCGGGTTCCTACAGGCTCTCGAAGCCTTCGGGGCACCGCTTCTGGTTCTGGCCGGGATTGGCGTCGGTATCTGTTCGTCCGTCATCCCCTATGTCTGCGATCAGCTCGCGATGGCCCGCCTGCCACGCGCGAGCTTCGCGTTCCTGCTCGCGCTTCTGCCTGCAACCGCCACGATCATCGGCGTGATCGTCCTACGCCAGATACCGAGCGCCGTGGATGTCCTCGGCGTTGCCCTCGTCATGATCGGCGTGGCCGTTCACAAACCCGCGCCGATGCCGGCTCCAACAGACCGCGAGCTCCAATAGCGGCCCGATTCTGCCGTTTGACCATCAAGCGCGCCGCTGCAGTGCGCCGACCAAAGCCGCCATCTGCCGCGCCTGCGAACGAAGAGAACCGTCCAAGGTCGGAAGGCGGACAGAGCGACTACGCCTTATTCCACGCGAACGAACTTGCGCATGGTTAACCCTTCTACAGTTTTGAAATGTGTCGGACGAGGTTCACCCTCATCCGCAGCGATGAAGCGGAAAGTCTGATCGGTTAGCTCATAGATTGCCGGAAGTTCTTTCCCTGCGTCTTCACCGATTGAATCAACCCATGTGATCGCTTTCGGTGTCGTTGTCGCATCCAGCTCAAAAGTTCCCTTGAGCAACAGCCTGTCGTCGGGCGCAATGACCCTAAATTCATTGCCCTCGAAGACACACACTGCCCCAGGTGCTGTGTGCTCGTCATTTGGCGGCTCGATAAGACCATCCGCCTCAAGATAGGTCTGCGACCACACACCTTGGAGTTGATCAAAGTCAACTTGGCTAATCGGATCCATGGAAGCTCTATCGGGATATTAACTACTCCGGAGAGGGATAGCCTATTGCAGGTTGAATGTCGTTGATGTGATCTGTGTGAACCTCAGACGCACCGAGGCATCTTCCGCCGCTTGGCTCGAACGCACGTCGAGGACCGGCCCATATAAGAGACATTCGGCGGCATCCGGCTACGCTGCGCTTGCAGTCCGCTTTCCAGCCATTCGCTGCGAGCGCGAACCTTGAGGTAGGACTGGTGCACGACAATGTGGGCTTTTCGACCTTCGCTCGGCTCCGGCACAGGAGCCGCCTCGAGCAATGGCTTGATCTTAGATTTGACAAGATCTGGTGCAAACAACCGAGGGCTTGAGCGGTGTTGGACCACATACCTGCCCGCTCAATGCCGGCAAACCGGATAGTGTTGAGCAAAGGGCACATGATTACAGTCACGAACTTCAGCAAGCAGTACAAAGGCTTCACTGCTGTGAAGAATCTCAGTTTTTCGGTCGAACCGGGCCAAATTCTTGGATTGCTCGGGCCGAACGGGGCCGGCAAAACAACGACCCTGCGGACTTTGTGCGGGATTATCCCGCCAAGCTCCGGGAGCCTGCTGGTTGCTGGCCATGACGTTGCCCGTGCGCCCATCGAAGCAAAAAAGAACCTCGGCTACATCCCTGATGATCCAAGACTTTTTGATACCATGACGGTTTGGGAACACCTGGTGTTTACGGCGGCCGCTTACAAACTTACAGACTTCGAAGAGGATGCCGAAGCGCTACTGGCGTCCTTCGAACTCACACACAAGCGGGACACGCTCGTGCACAACCTGTCGCGCGGTATGCGCCAAAAGGTGGCGATCGCTTGTGCCTTTTTGCACGACCCCAAAGTGATCCTGTTCGATGAACCCCTGACCGGCCTGGACCCCCAAGGCATCCGGGGGATTCAACAAGCAATTCGCGACCGCGCGCGGGATGGCGCGGCCATTATCATAAGCTCGCACCTTTTGAGCCTGTTCGAGAACTTGTGCACCCATATCATGGTGCTGAACCTTGGCGAATGCCGCCGGTTTGGCACGATGCAAGACCTGCTAGCCGAGGTCGGCCATACGGACAGCACGTCCGCCCTCGAGGAAGTGTATTTCTCAATCACGCAAGCGTCAGAGCAAAGCTCAGAGACAGCGGTGGTCTAAGAGATGGACGCTGCACTTGGCCAACTTCTCATGTTGCGACTGCGTGGCGGTCTGCGCCAACGCTTGATTCAGCTAGCAAGCGTGCGTGGCCTTCTGTTTTCTCTCGCGTTCGTGGGGATCATTTGGTTCCTGATCGTTTCAAACAGTTCATCGGGCGCAGGCCTGTTCGGAACCGCGGTTCTGGACCGGCAAGCGTTTGGCGAGCAGGTCCTTACTTTCATGCCGCTCAGCATGCTTGGGCTGTCGCTCCTCACCGTAGTGATGACGACCGGTCCGACGTTTCATTTTTCGCCGAATGAGATCAACTTTCTCTTTACCGGGCCGTTCCGCCGACAGGATCTGATCGTCTACAAGTTCGTGGCCTATGTCGCTGGTGTGACCTTGAGTAGCGTGTTCGTCACGATCCTTGTACAGCCGGACGCAAGGTCGATCCTGCCTGTGTTTACCGCCACGCTCCTGACGCTTGTGTTCGTTCAGTTGAACAGTGCCGTTATCAGCATGGCTGGGCATGCGCTCGACAGCAGTAAGTTCGCAAGGCTACGATGGCCCACTATTGGGTTGCTTTGCGCAATTGCCGTGGCAACCCTGGTTTACGCATGGGCCACGCCCGACATTGGGGTATTCGACCTTCTGTCCGAGTTTCGACACTCGTGGGTTGGGACCATCATCTTGATCCCATACATCGTGTTTGCTGAACTTTTCGTGGCATCTTCGGTTTCAGATATGGCGCTTTGGGCTTTTGTCGCAATGTTCATCAATGCGGCGCTGTTGCGGGCTGTGATCGTGCTTGATGCGCGTACGACTGACCGCTCCCTCGCGGAAAACGCGCGGCTCAGCAACAGATGGGAGCGCATCAAACAAGGGGGATCCTTCTGGGCGACGGAACGGACGGAGGTGCGCTCGGTCCGTCGTGCACCCGTTTTAGACGGCTTAGGGCCTATTGCCATGCGGCAGGCCCTCAACGCATTGCGGAATTCGCTCAAACTAATCATCGTTTTTGCCGGTCTCGCCGCGTGTATTGCGCCGGTGTCATCGGCGCTCGGTGCGCCGGTGACGCAAGCCCAGACTTTGATGATTATCTATGTCTTCATCGCATTCATCCTGCCACGTAACATGATCTGCGATTTTCGTGGTGACCTCAGTCGGATGGAAATCTACAAGACGCTGCCGATTGCGCCCTGGCGTATCTGCGCAGGACAACTTGTGGTTCAAACCTTGTTGGCCTATGGCATTACTCTTGTGGTTATAGCCAGCGCTCTTGTCGTTGAGGAGAGCATCACTCCGCAAGTGGCGCTGGTATTAGTGGCATTTGCGCTTCCTTTGACGTTTCTTATTTATACAGTCGAAAACACAGTGCATCTTCTGTTCCCGACTAAGCTTGTTGCGATGGGACGGGCAGACTTCGAATTTCTTGGTCGCTCAATTGTCGAGTTTATCGCAAAAACGATCTTCGTTTTCGCCGCCATCACCGCATCGATTGCCGTCGGGCTGGCCGCGCTCAAGATCATGGGAACGACGTTGGTGCTGCCTGGATTGGCGAGCTGGCTCACACTGACGTTGATCGGACTTCTGACATTTGTCGCGCTACAATATGCATTCCGGCGCTTCGCAGTCGCAGAAACCATCGATTAAGCCAAAGAATGAGGAACTCCAGCCGAGACGACAAGGCCGCGTTATGAGGTCAAACCTATCCATCAGAAAGGGCGAACGTTGGCCTAAGATCGGGAAGGACGCTGCAGAGACATGGAAACAAGCTCTATCCAGATTTGCTGCCCGATTTGGGGCCGTTCATACACAACACCGGAATAGTGCTGGCGGCCCAAACTTGCCCTTCAGAAGAGGCTTCATATTTTGAAGCTGCGATCCGCATTCCCCACGTTCTTCGCACCTGCTCAATTTCGGTGGTTGGCAAGGTCTGGAGTGTGTGCATTGAAGTCTCTCTGCTCATCCCGTCGAGAGTACCATTGCTCGCCGCTCGAGCTGTTACTCCATGCTTCGCACCGATCCCGCCATGCAGTTTGCCTAAGCGACGGTTCGCTGCGATGGCGCTGAAGCCGCATGTATCTTTAAAACTAGGCTGTTTGAATGAGTTTCGAAAAGGCTGCCATGTCTTCATGAGTTAATTATTGAGACTATTGCGAAAATCAATGCGTTCTGCGCACTACAATTGGAAAAATCCTCCTATATTTGAACTGTATATGAGTAATGCTTTGTATCTACGTAAGCACATGTAAAGATTGAAATTTCTGATAGGGCAAAACTCTCGTTGCTTATTTGACTAAATTTATCAAGATAGTGCTACCCAGGCTTACCCGAGGCGAGTTTGCAGTTCTCCATTGAAGGAGCCAAAACGCATGCGCGAAGCCACTCTGATCCTTCTCACTATGCTTGTTGGAGCCGTGCCCATGGCGGCTGCGGGCGACGACATCTCGTTTGTCGACCAGTTCGATCGTGAGATCGAGCTTGAAGGCCCCGTCGAGCGTTTGGCCACGATCCCGATCCCCGCGGCGTCGATGGCTGTGGCAGTGCACGGCTCTCCCGATCTGCTCGTTGCAATGCACCGTCTTTCGAAGACTGCAATCACGGAAGGTATCCTGGGTGATTTCTTTCCTGCGACGCGCGATATACCGAGCGATATCGTCGGCGATGGCTTCATGCCGAATGTGGAGGCTTTGCTCAGCACGGAGCCAGACCTCGTTCTGCAGTGGGGCACCCGGGGTGTCGAGATCGTCGCTCCAATTGAAGCAGCTGGAATGACCGTAGCAACGCTACGCTACGGTACCGAGGACGACGCTTCAGCATGGATAGACATGATGGGGTTGATCGTTGGTGAGCAGGCGCGTGCAAATGCCATACTCGACTGGCGCCAGAAAGCCCTCAGCGACATCCGAGCGTCTACAGACGCGATCGCTGAGGATGCGCGCCCCCGCACGCTTTACTTCCTGCGATATCTGTCGAGCCTCCGGGTCGCGGGGGAAGGCACATACAACGATTTCTGGATTGAACTTGGCGGCGGCACCAACGTGGCGGATGAACTGCAGGGCTTCACTGACGTGAACGCGGAGCAGATCATGACCTGGGATCCAGAAGTCATCTTCCTCAATGGTTTTGAGGAGGAGCTTTCTCCGGAGGACGTCTACTCCAATCCCGTGTTCGCAGATGTTTCGGCCGTCCGTGATCGGCGGGTCTACAAGTTACCCATCGGTGGGTACCGCTGGGACCCGCCCAATCAGGAGAGCCCGCTCACGTGGACTTGGGTCACTCAGTTGCTGCAGCCCGGTCTGATCGAGACCGATCTCAGGACTGAAATCGTCGAAAACTACACAATGCTGTACGGCCAGACGCCCAGTCAGGATGACATCGACAGCATCCTACGGATCGAGAAGAACGGCGGCAGCGAAGGCTATGACCAGTTCCTTCGTTGACGCTCTTCCGGTCCTGAAGACGAAGTCAGGCACAGCAGCATTCTGGTGGCTCGCCGTGGCGGCGGTGCCCGCAGCTGCCCTGCTGGCACTTGGTGTGGGACGCTATGAGGTGCCGCCTGTCCAGGTGCTTCGCATCCTCGCAGGCAACGCGTTGCCGATCGTCCCTGACTGGCCACCAGCGGCCGAACGCGTGGTAGAACTGGTGCGGTTGCCAAGAGTGCTTGCTGCTCTTGTTGCAGGTGCCGCACTTGGCCTGACCGGAGCGGCACTGCAGGGCATGTTCCGGAATCCTTTGGTAGGACCCCAGATCATCGGGGTGACATCAGGGGCCGCATTTGGTGGCGCGCTGGCGATACTACTTTTTGGAACTGTTTTTGCGCTGGTTGGCCTTGCCTTTGTTTTTGGCCTGCTGGCGGTGGCGGTCGTCTACCTGTTGGCACGAGTAGAGGGTCAGGCGCCGACACTCACGCTCGTGCTTGCGGGCGTTGTAGTGTCGGCGGCTTTCAGCTCACTGGTAAGCCTGCTCACGTACCTCGCAGATCCCAACGACACTCTCGCAGCGATCGTCTACTGGCTTATGGGCTCCTTTGCCATGATGAGTTACGGCACGCTCGGCGTTCTCACTGCATCAGCCGCAGCCGGGGCTTCGATTTTGTGGCTGCTCCGGTTTCGCATCAACGTCCTTTCTCTAGGCGACGAAGACGCGGCGGCACTTGGCATTTCAGTGGAGCGATCGCGCTGGTTGGTTCTGGGCGCTGTTGCTCTGGCTGTCGCGGGAATCGTCGCTGTTGCCGGTATCGTGGGCTGGGTCGGGCTCGTCGTACCCCATATTGCCCGCATGATCGTAGGCCCCGATCATCGTGTTCTCATGCCGGCTGCCGCGATACTGGGCGCTCTGTACCTCCTCGCCATCGATACAGTCGCCCGCACGGCGACTGCGGCCGAAATCCCGCTTGGCATTCTCACGGCTCTGATCGGAGCGCCCGTTTTCGCGGTTCTGCTGCGGCGGCTTCATCTGCGAGGCTGGAGTGGTGGATAGGACACGTTTGCGGATCCAGCAGGGAGAGTTACGCGTCGCTGGGAGATGCATCGCCCGGGCGCTCGATCTCGATGTCAATTCCGGCGAAGTACTCGCGATACTTGGTCCAAACGGCCGCGGCAAAACTACCCTGATCCGCGCGATGGTCGGAACGCTGCCTCTGTCACGGGGCAGACGCATAGTTAGAGGAGCGATCGGCTATGTGCCACAATCGACCGGCGTCAGCTTCGACTATCGTGTCCGAGACTTGGTGGTCATGGGGCGCGCTCGGAACATCGGCCTTTTCGGAAGTCCGGGCGCTGAAGACTACGCTGCAGCCGACGCGGCACTCGATCGCATGGGACAGCATGCTCTTGCCGACCGGCGGGTCAGCACGCTGTCGGGCGGTGAGCGACAGCTTGTGCTCATTGCCCGCGCTTTGGCTGGTGACTGCGATGTTCTGATGCTCGACGAACCAGCATCCGCACTGGATCTCAGAAATCAGAGACACCTTTTCGACCTCCTCGGAATGCTCGCGGGAGATAATGGGCTGGCGGTGGTGTTCTCGACTCACGTTCCAGGTCATGCATTCGATGCTGCCGACAGGGTATTGCTGTTGCATGGACCCAACCATTGCGACACGGGTCCTGTGCCGCAGGCTTTGAGCGAAGAGGCTCTTTCTGCGCTCTACGACACGCCGATACGTGTTCTCGCCGACAGCTTCGGTTCAGGTCGCGTTTTGCGCGCAGCCGTTGCAACACCGGAGCAGGCTTGATGGCGCAATTCTTGTACCTGCAGAACACTGTCGACGTTCCACCCGCGATTGCTGCCCCGCCGGACGGTCATGACATCGAGGTGATCGATCAGTACGAGTTGCATGAAGGAAGCCTCGTGACGGCAGATGGTCTCTTGTTGTGCCAGCATCTTGACGAGGCGCATCTGCAAAGCCAACGTGACGTCCTTGACGCTTTCTTGGGTTTGGGTGGCGCAATTGCCGTGAACGGGCCGATTGCGCGACCATTTCTATCCATTCTGTCGAGCTACGAGCCTGTAGGAGAGGGTCACGCGGCAGACTGGATCCTGGAACTCGGTGCATCTCATTCCATTACGGCGGGGATCGAAGCCGATCATCTAACACGCCGCCGCGGTGTCATCGGCTTCTGGGCGCGTGGAACGGTGATGCCGCCGCCAGGAGCAATCGTTCTGAGCTATTTCAAGCAGTCCAGGCTGCCCGCAGACTGGGTCTGGACCTCAGACGGAGGCGGTCGGCTGTTCTTTCATCCTGGAAACAACTTCTGGGGTTATGCAGCCGACACAACGAGTGCGGCAAAGCTTTATCCACAACTCTTGGACTGGATGACGAGCAAATGACTGGTATCTCGGCGATTGACGGCGGGTTATCTTATCACACCAGAACACTGCGGCAGGGCCCCCTTGCCGACCATTTCCAGCAGCTTTTTCCGCTGCGGACTCTTCACGAAGTCGACTTCGCTACCATTCCATGCCTGCTTGTTCCCTGCCGCACTAATGGAGCAAGACTGGCCGCGCATCGGGCCCGGCTGATGCATTACGTTGAAAAGGGTGGCTTTCTTGTGGTCATGGGTGAGACGCGCCCGGACCTATTCCTCGATGATGTGGGCTTCCGAACTATCGCGACGAACTATTGGTGGTGGCTCGAACCGGATGCAGACCTTGGTGTTCGTATCTCCGCCCCAGATCATCCGCTATTCGATCGATTGAGCGAGGCGGATCTGGCTTGGCATGTCCACGGCACCTTGGCGCTCGGGTCGATGTGGGTGACGGAGACCCTTGCGCGCTACGACGGAGAAGATGGCGGCCCCATCGTCGTCGATGCTCGTCTTGGTTCGGGCCGGGCACTGCTCACGACGCTGGATCCGATTTACCACCACGGATCCGGCTTCATGCCTGCGACGACACGATTTCTGGAAGGATTTCTGCCGTGGCTCGCACAGACCGTCGACGATCGATTGAGCGGATGCATCAACCTCGACAACGGCCAAGCCACTCCCAAATCGCGCCCTAAGGGGAATTGAATATGCTACCTGCTATCGCTCGACGCATGATGTTGAGAGTCATTCCCCTCGTTCTCGTTGTAGTTGTATCCGCCCCAGCCCTCGCACAGGCTCATGCGGGTCTCCCGCCGAGGGATCTTGTCGCTTTCATACGCGAGGGAGGGTACATCATCTTCATCCGACATGCGCAGACTGAGCGGGACTATGCCGATCAGGTCGACGCTGTCATGGGTGACTGCTCAACCCAACGCACGCTCAGTGAAGCCGGGTGGCGTAGAGCGATCCTAATCGGGAGCGCATTCGATCGGTTGGGCATACCGGTGGGTGATGTCATCAGCAGTGAGTACTGTCGAAGCTGGCAGACAGCGGCGCTCGCTTTTGGCCGATACCAGACGAATTCCAACCTCAACTTTGAGCCAGCCGAAGACTACACGCCGGTACAGCTAGAAGCCATGCGTTCCAGAATGTCATTTCTTCTTTCGCACAATCCAGGGGCAGGCTTGAATACTATCTTGATCGGCCATGACGACCCATTCGAAGCGGCCACCGGGATCTATCCTGAGCCTATGGGGGTAGCGTTCGTGATCCGGCCAACAATGGCCGGAGAGTTCGAGGTCCTCGGGAGCATTCCACCAGACGGCTGGAACGATATCGACGACTGAAGCACAAGTTTGCTCTCGACTATCGACGATTTCCCAGCGCCGTAATCCGCCCCAAGTCTGCAGTTCCAGCACCGCTTGCTGTCGCCTACACGGATACCCGAAGCGGAAAACAGCTTGCAATTCCTTAGTGTTTTTGTCAGCTTTGATGTGTTCAGCCACCATTCCTCGTGAAGGCAGCCGGAAGATGCAGACAGCTTCGGTGCTTCAGCAAGAGGATGGAAATGCGGCAGTCTTATCTTGAATACTTGGCGTACGTCGAAGCTGGCCTAAGGCCTGCCATTCCACTCTGGAGTGTCGTGGCATGAGCCATGAGCCAGATCACACATGCGGCCGCAAGGTTGGGCGAAACGAAATTCCCCTTGGCCACGCTGGCTTCGACCGCGTCGAAATCACTCTGCTTCGGGTTACCCGCTTTTTTCTGCAGAGCTTCGCGATACCACAGAGCCAGTCCTGGCTGATGGCGTTCAACGTGGCAGAGCATGAGCTCCCCAAAGGTGCGAGCTCGGAGGTCGTGCTTGAGCTTCTCGCCATGATCCAGGCGATGCGTTGCAGTCGCAGATCAACTTTCCACTTCAACAATCCGTCGTGTCGCGGTTGTGCCTCTGTGCTGACCGAACATGAGAGGCAATTCATGACAGCATTCACTGCGATGCGCCGTGGCGAAGCAAGTGTAGCGATGACATCTGCCTTGCTGCTGTGCGAGGGCAACGACGCAAATCCAATGCTCGAGCGAGCGGCGCGGTTGATACGCTTCATGGACGCGCCCTCAGAGATGGCACCGGCACTCGCGTCTGAAACGCCATGATGCCTGCCGCAATGCGAAACTCCACGAGGGCCAAATGACTCCGTTCCGTATCGTCACAGTGCATGGCATCCGTGATATGGGGCCGTGGATGCGTCGTGTGACGTTCGGAGGTCCCGACCTTGTCGACTTTCCGACGGGCTTCGAAGGTGGGCATTGCAAACTCTTCTTTCCCAGGGGTGGCGAAAGCGCCGCTGCGCTGACCGATGCAGTCGAGGCCGACATAAATGCGCGTCCACGGCGCACTTACACGATCCGCTATCACAACCGGAACGCGGCAACGATAGACATGGACTTCGCGCTTCACGGCTCGGCTGGTGTAGCAGGCGCTTGGGCTGCATCCGCGCAACGCGGAGACCTGTTGGGCTTGCGCGGGCCAGGCCGGCGCAAGCTGACGGACATGACGGCACCATTCTATGTTCTTTGCGCAGACGACACGGGGCTCCCGGCGCTCGCGGCGACGGCGGAGGCTTTGCCACGCGCGACCGAAGGCGTCGCGCTCGTTTCGGGTTCCGCGATCGATGACTACCCTCCGATCGAGCTGCCACCTCGGATGACACTCCATCGCACGGGTCGCGCAGCGGATGGATTTGTTCAATGGCTGCGCCGGTCGCCTCCACCTGCCGGAACGATCGCGCTGGTCCTATCCGAAGCGATAGAGATGCGTCTGACGCGCCGATGGCTTATGGACGAGCTCGGCCTGCCTAAGCAGGCGCTCCTCACCTCCGGCTACTGGAAGCGGGGTCTGACGGAGGATGAGTTGCCGTATGCGAAGCAGAGCCCGAAATGGTTCGGAGATCCAACGGAAACCGCGGCTTAGTGACTTTTTCAGGCCCCCGGTCGTGCTGATTTTGGGAGCAGATACAGGTCTGCTCCCATGTAACGGCGCAGCGACCGCGTCGCCCCATGTTGGTGCGCGCGGATGACATCCCTTACTGTATTCCTTGGTGCACTGCTCGCTGCATCTTTGGAAGCCATTGAAGCTTTAACGGTGCTGCTCGCACTTGCACTCGCAAGGAGCTGGCGGCCTGTGTTTTGGGGCGCCGGCATCGCATTGGTCACTCTCGCGCTGGCGGGTGTGGGCATGGGCGCTGCACTTCTTCAGATCCCGAAGTCGCTTCTCCAGCTTGGTGTTGGGGGCCTCTTGGCATTGGTAGCAGCATCGTGGCTCGTAAAATCATCACAAAGGCTAGCCCGAAAGCGCCGAGGTCGGGATCAGGAACAGCGCTTCAGGCGGCATCAGGCAAAGCTAGCGAATATGGGCACCGCGAGCCGCATCAAAACGGACGCTGCAGCCGATTGGATCGCCGGAATCGCTGCCTGCAAGGCTGTGCTGCTCGACGGGCTGGAGGTCACCCTCATTGTTCTGAGCCTCGGTGGAGCTGAAGAGCCACATGCGGCCGTTGCCGGCGCTTTAGTTGGTACGTCGACCGTGTTCTTTGCAGGTATCCTGCTTCGCAGACCGCTGACACGCCTCCCTGAGGATGCAGTCATGTTCTGGACAGCCGCGTTGCTTCTGGCGTTTGCAGCACGGTGGACCGCGGCGGGATTGGGCCTGTCATGGCCAGGTGATGAAGTGCTTGTTGTTGCATCTACTTTGTTCTTCGCACTGGCGGCGCGGTCGGGAGCAACCTTGCGCAAGGACGCGTTAGCTGATCAGGAGGCGCATGGGCACACAGAGCCGAATGACAAACTCGAAACGCGCCACGGCGGCAGTGGTGTACGAGAGCTGGCGCAGGCGGTTGCGGGCAAGCTCCTGCGTCTTGTCTGGAGCGACCGCCTGCTTGCCCTCAGCCTTCTGAGCGTCCTGGCACTGGTGACTGTGCTGCAAAGCATTACTCCGGATACGAGTTGGCTCCGCGACACATTTTTCTTGGGCTTGATTTTAGTGGGGTGGGCGCTGGTGGTTCTGGAAAGAGCCAAACACTGATGACCCGCAGCCTGCTCGGGCACAGCGCAGACGACAAGCAGACGCAATTCCCGACAAAAACGGTTGTGCATTCGGTTGCAGCGTGATTAGTGAATGGGCCAGCACATGCCAGCCGTCCCCCTTTGAAGACCTGAGACAATGCTGGCCTTTCCGACCTCACGCCTTTCAGCGGCCCTTTTCGGGCTGTACCTTGCACAAGCTGTTCCGCTTTATCTCGTTGCAGCTGCGCTGCCACCTATCCTGCGCGCTAATGGCGTTGGTCTCGATACGATCGGCGGGCTAGGCGTCTTGCTGGCGCCATGGGTGTTCAAGGCGCTATGGGCGCCTTGGATAGACCGACTTTGTCACGCCAAGCGTGTTGGCACCCGGACAGTAGTCGCAACATGTCTGACGATCACTGTTGCAGGCATCTTGGTGCTTTCGAATCTCGATCCCGTGTCGGATGCCACGATCTTTTTTCCAATACTGATGACGATGTCGATCTCATCGGCAACACAGGACATTGCGTCGGACGGCTGGGCGGTCGAGCACTTGCCACCTGCGCAGCAACCCGGTGGAAATGCGCTTCAAGGTGCAGCTGTCGCACTCGGTGTTTTGAGCGGCGGCGCTGGAACACTGTTTCTCTACGACGCCGTAGGTTGGCAGTTCGCGCTCTGGCTGATGTCGGCTGCGACGATCCTCTTCGTTGTTCCGTTCTTACTACTGCCCGGACGGTATGGCCGTCGTCCACTTCCATCAGACCGCGGACAACCAAGCTTGCGCCGTTTCTTTGCAATTCGGAATGCCGGAACGATGCTGGCCTTTGCACTGATCATCCGTCTGCCAGAGGGCCTCGTCAAAGCGCTTGAACAACCCTTTCTAGTTGATCAGGGTTTCACTCTATCAGAAATCGGAGCGATATCCGGCGGCGCAACGGCGGCTGTAGGTCTGTTTGGTGCAGCGGCTGGTGCTTTGCTGATCCGCAAAGCTGGCTTGATCGCGTTCTTTATCTTTCTGATCGTGGGACGGACTGCGGCTTTCACGTTCTTCTTCATTGCAGCGACGCAGGGATTAGGCGCTTGGGCCATCGTTGCCCTGTCGGTATTCGACACGTTCTTCCGCTATATCGAGATCGTGGGACTGTACACAGCGTTCATGCGCTTTTCCTCGCTTCAGCAGGCCGGGACAGACTTCACGGTTCTGACGAGCGCGACCCTCTTCATGTACATGGTCGGTGGCGTTGTTGCCGGCATGTTCGCGGAAGCGATGGGCTACGGCCCGGTCTTCCTCACTGCGGCGCTTCTATCCGGCCTGACCGGCTGGATCGCTGTTGTGCTGCTGCCGTCCACTGTTCGCAGCGGCACACAACACAGAACTATGGAGATTTCCTAATGACGCGATTTCAGGGGCTGCCCGCGACGGCACTCGCTGTGCTGTGGGGCACGACATCGGTTGTGGCTCAGGGCGCCGAAGAGCCGGTTCTCCTAGACGAGGTCGTTATTCAGGCCTTGCGCACCGGAGGGACAGAGAGTTCGATCCCGGGCGCAGTGCAGGTGATTGAGGGCGAGCAGGTCCGCCAACGCATCCGCCAGGGACGAGACCTGGCCGATGTGCTCGGTGATCTCGTTCCAGGTCTTGCACCCTCTAACGGAACAATTGGTGGGGCGAGCCAGACCCTCCGCGGCCGCAATACACAGATTCTCATCGACGGCGTCGCGCGCACATCCGAGCTGCGAGGCTTCGATCGCGAGTTCTCGACCATCGATCCGAACTCCATCGAACGAATTGAAGTCGTGAAGGGCTCGACGGCGCGCTTTGGCAACGGAGCGACGGGCGGCATTGTCAACATCGTCACGTCAAGTCCAGACGCCGGTTTCCGCACAACGATTGAGGGCCGACTAAGCACCCAGTCGGAGAGCGATAGCCGCGCTGCGGATCTTTTCGTCGCTCAAGACGCGCAGTTCGGCGACTTCGGCGTCCGTGTTGAGGCATCAGGTCGGGATGTCGACAATCGCTTCGATGGAGATGGCGATCGGATCCCGCCCGATCCCATCATCGGCCAGGGCAACGCCGACAATCTCGAGCGATACACGTTGGGCAGCACGTTGACCTGGCAACGCGGGGCAAGCGATTTGCGTCTTAGGCTCGATGCCTACGAGCTGGAGCAGGATATTGATTTCTTCACAGACTACGGAACGGATCCCGTCAGCCTGACGGACCGACCCTATGACGGCGAGCCTGTCCGGGACGAAGGGCAAAGCGCCAGCGTGCGTTACAGCTATTCCGATACGCCCATTGGCGAAGTTGAGCTCTCTGCTTTCGTGACAGATGTCGACCGACGCGCTGCTTTTGCCGAACCCGGACCGCAGAACACGCTCTACTATACGACAGGACCCGGCAGCATCACGCAGAGTGACGATGCACAAACCGAGCTGTTCACCACGACTTACGGGGCCTCCGTCACGGTTCGAACTCCATTGGATGGTGTGATCTCGGGTGCGGGTCTGACATGGGGGCTCGACTACGCGCGCGATGACGTGGAACAGGAGCTCATTGACGGCACACCGATCATTGCTCCGATGGAGCAAGACAGCTTTGCAGCCTTCGTCCAGCTCGAGGCCCCGATTGGCAGTAGACTTACGTTCAGCGGCGGCGTTCGGGCAGAACGGTTCGACCTGACTGTTGAAGACTTTGTACGTCCTGATGCCGCGCAGCTTGGTACTACAGGCGCCACGGCTCTACCTGCGTTGAATGTGGAGGGCGGTGAGTTCGACTATGATGCCGTTGTCGGCAACGCTGGTCTTGTCTTTGAAGCCACTGATGAGATTGATCTTTATGCTGGCTTCTCTCAAGGCTTCTCCGTACCCGATGTGGGGGCGTTCACGCGCCGCGCCGTCCTGCCCGGCGCTTTGGCGCTAGCACCGGGGCAGACGATCTCGTTCGAGGATATCGAGCCCGATGCTCAGATCGTCGATACATACCAGATCGGGGTGCGCTTCGATCAGGATGCTATCTCGGTAGATGCATCCGCGTTTTTCTCGACGTCTGACGAAGGCGTCACGTTCGACTCCGCAACGAACGAGCTCAGCCAACAAAAGGAAGAGATCTACGGCGCGGAGATCAGCTTGAGCTACGCAGTTCGTCCGGCGTGGCTCCTCGGTGCTGAGCTTGCATATATCGAGGGCGAGTTCGATGACGATGATGACGGCTCGGTCGAAACGCCATTGCCCAATAACCGGATCCCTGCACCGTTTACGGCAACGCTGTCGACGGACTACCTATTCGCAAATGGTGCAAGCCTGTTGGGCGAACTTGTCTATGCGTCCGGCCGAGACGAGGGTGACGAGCCTGAACTCGATGACATGGTGACAGTGAACTTCGGGGGAGCCTATCCGGTGGGCACAGGCGATATCACCTTCGGTATCTCGAACCTGTTCGACCGGCAACAAGACAACAACACAGCATCGAGCGTGCGAACGGACCCTCTGACCGGCGGTGGTGTCTACGTAGCCGATGAGGGGCGACGCTTTTCGTTGGGCTACAGCGCTACTTTCTGAACCAGACAGTTTCGCTGAGCTGATTGGGGCCGGTGCGAATAGCGCGCCGGCCCCCAACGTTTCATGCATGACGCCTGACTTCGCCCGCTTCCAGCCGTGGAAGCCAGTCTACAAGTCCCGGCTGCGGCCGCCGTAGCGCGTCGAAAATCGGTCGACCTGTCAGGTCCTCCAGGATTACCGCGCTCCGCCATGCAGTCAGACTCAACTGGGGGTCCACGATGCCATGTGAGTGGCGGCCGTGATTGAGGGCATAGATCGGGGTCTCCATGGGCCCATCCCAAGCTACACGGTACGCCGGACCAAGGGACAAAGCACCTGTAGGCTCAATCGACAACCGATCACGAAGGGAGCCGAGGCACTCTGGCACGGCGGGTCTGAAGCCTGTGGCAAGGACGACTATATCGGCCTCGCAGGCTTCTTGTTGATCATCCGGCCCGTCCGCAACGACTTGAAAACTCCCGAACCGTTTGTCAATTGCGGTGACGGTGCGTGCCGGGCGCAAGGACACGTCCATACCGTTTTCAAGGTGCCGCTGCCGGTAAAGCGCGCTGTAGACATCATTCGCTGTCTCCGGCGTCAGCCCATCGCTGCTGTACTTCTGCTCAGCGACGGCTTGTGTCTGGACGTGATTTGGGAGGGCGCGGTACGCCTCTGCGTAGCCTGGTGTGAAGATCTGATCGACGAGGCTGCCTTCTTGCAGGTGCCAGAATGCATTTCGGCGACTCATCCATGTCAGCTGCCGAGGCGCGTCGTGCCGCGTTAGCAAATCCAGAACGATCTCGGCGCCAGTTTGGCCGCCGCCTACAACGACGACACGCTTGCCTCGGGCTTGAGGCATCTTCTGAAGGTAGTCGATACCATGGAAACAGTCGGGAGTATCGGGTGCAAAGTCCGGCACATACTTTCGGGGACCGGTTCCAATGGACAGAGCTTTTGCCTTTACATGCGTGCCGTCGGCCTTCTGCAAAACGAAGCCACCCTCAACCATTTGGACGTCCTCGACCGGGCATGCGAAATGGCAGTGCTGCAGTCTGGACGCCACCCAGGCCATGTATTCCGTGAACTCCAGCCGCGTCACGGTGCCGAAGCGCCCCGCCATGAAGTCGTAGAATCGGTCCTTCGAAACAAGGAAGTTGAGAAAGCTCCATCGGCTGGTTGGCAAAACGGGTGTGACAAGATCCTTGAGAAACGAGGTCTGCATCACGCTTGAGCTGAGGCTAAGCCCAGGGTGCCAATCGAATGCTGGTTTGCGCTCCAAAAAGAGGGTGTCGAGACCCGTAACGTGATCAGCAAGGGCTGCAACGCTAAGGTTGAACGGGCCGATACCAATTCCGGCGAGATGTGTTGAAATGGAAATTCGAGACATTTTTGGTCCTTCAGGATTTCGATGGTGAGACAGCCAGCGCGACACCTGAAAGGGCCGCGAGGGCGAAGGGAGCCGCAGGCGATACCGCAACAAACGCGGCGCCAAAGGCGACTCCAGCGGCTAGTGATGCAATCTGGATTGCACCGTTCCAGCCGGTGACCTGAAGCTGGGCGTAATCCTCGCGGGTCATGAGATCGGAAAGGGAGAGGGTGAACAGCAAGGCAGTGCTGCCGCCGATAAGCAGGCTGAGACTTGCGAACACGATCAAGCTGTCGGCGAACGGCACTGCCCCGGCAGCCAACGCAAGACAAAGCGCACCGTATCGAGCATGGGAGCGTCTCGCTCGTGGTGCGATCAATCGGAGTGCGAGCAAGAGACCCAGATTAGCGCTGGCAAGGCAGATACCAGCCAACGCCGTTGCTCCGATGGCGCCGTCTGCCAATCGCGCGCTTAAAAGAGGGGCCAGGCCGATTTGCGAGGCACCGACGGCCATCTGAGTGAGGATCGTCGCTCGAAACGCGAGGAGACGCGGAGGCCGAAAGGACGTTCGAAGTGATGGAAGTCCCGCTCTGCGGACGAGGGCGAGGCTGATGATCGTGCCGATTGCCGCCGGAAATAGCGGGAGTAGCGGAGATATGGCGGCAAGCGGACCCAGAAGCAGCGCGCCCAAGATCCGACCGATGCCGCCCATCGACTGAACTTTTCCAAGAATCCTGGCTGTTCCTGTGGGACGGACACTTGCCTGCTGGGCAAGCATCAGCAGTCCTGCAGCAGACAGGCCTTGCACCGATCGGATTGCAATAAGCGAAGTTAATGCCAGCGAAGGCGCCATGATTCCACCTGGTGCGCCAACCAGAGCGATGAGCGCGATATTTGCTGACAGAAGTCCGATAAGGCCTCCGAAAAGCACAACTTGTCCACCCAATCGCCCGAGAAACGGCAGCGCGAGAGCCGCCGTTGCCATACCTGCGGCAACCGCCCAGCCAATCTGAGGCTGAGATAGCCCAAGCTCTTGAGATAAAACAGGAAGCATCCCGATCAGAGCGGTCTGTTGAAAGGCATGCCCAGCCAGCGCCGGTAGGAAGAATGAAACCTTCATGGGGCTGTGTTGCAATTCCTGAGCAAATTAGTCAATATCACTTGTATAGCGAGAGTCGATGTCGACTGATAGCCGCTATGGTTGAAGGATACTCCATTATGACCCTACGTTCGGCCGCCGGGGATCTCCCCGCGCTCGACGCATTTTTGAACTCTGCTTTGCGCGAGGGTTGGCTTCGCAAAACATCTCAAGATCAAGGACAGCTCGCGTTTCGCGATCCGTCGGGCCGCGAGGTTCGAGCAGGCCTGCGGGCAGCGAGCCGTCTACGCTATCTTTTCGACGGAACCCTTTGTCGGCGAACGCCCAACGGCTGGGAAGCAGTCGAGGCAGAGACCCTGCTTGCTGATCTCGCGGGTCAGGTGGGGGACACGTTTCAGGATCGTGTCTTGGATAGCCTCGCAGCCATTCGCCGTGCTCCCCCGCAGCGTGGGGATGTCAACAGCTGGACTTTCATCGCAGCGGAGCAGGCCCTGAAGGCTGGTCATCCCTTCCATCCCAATCCGCGCAGTCGGGATGAGATGTCGGCAGAAGATGCTGCACGCTTCGCACCAGAGCAGGAGGGGCAATTTGCCTTGCGATGGATCGCGGCGCGGCCGGAATTGCTCACACTCAGTTCGGGTGCAGCACCACTTCTGCGCCTGCTGGCAAAAGCGGATCTCGGCTCAGTGCCGTCGGATGCGGTTCCACTGCCCTGGCATCCATGGCAGGCGCAACGTCTACGTCAACGGCCCGAGGTCGCACGGATGGTGGAGCAGAGTGTGCTATGGGATTTGGGACCTGGGCGCTCCGATTGGGCGGCGACATCCTCTATGCGGAGCCTGCACGCTTGGCACGCGCCCTACATGGTCAAGACGTCGCTAAGCTTGAAGCTCACAAACTCCGTAAGGGATTTGTCGCTCCGCGAGGTCCGGCGTGGAGTTCATGTCTCGGATCTTCTGCAATCCGATATCGGAGCCGAGATCGAACAAGCATTCCCCGATCTCCACATTCTGGGTGAACCGGCATACGTCGCCCTACGAGGCACCAACGGTATCGTTGATGCGAGCATGGTGGTGTTGCGCGACAATCCGTTTCGCGACGCAGGTACCACAGGACCCGTCCTGCTTGCGGCGCTGTGCGAAGCAAAGCCGAACGGGTCCTCACCGCTTGGCACAATGGTCGCCAGAATCGGACAAGGAGCCGCGCGCCATTGGTTCGAGCGCTTCCTTGAAGTCGCCATCAGACCCGTGCTGGAGCTCCGCGCTCGTTACGGTTTGCTGTTTGGCGCTCACCAACAGAACCTGATGATCGAGCTATCGAACGGCTGGCCGTCTGCTGTCTGGATTCGCGATTGCCAGGGCACAGGTCACCTCGAGAGCTTCCACGACAAACTAACAGCTGCTTGTCCCGGGATCGGCGAGGGCACTGAAAATGTTGTCAATGCCGAGCTCGGCGATGGTCTGCTCATCTACTATGTCGTGGTGAATAGCGTCTTCAACACGCTGTCTACCCTCGTACTGGATGGCTTGGCGCAAGAGGACGACCTGCTGTCTACCTGGCGTCAGTTTCTGGAACGTGAGCGCGAACGGACCCCCGGTGATCCGAGTCTTTACGGACGGCTACTGACGCGTCCGACACTGACCTGCAAAGGCAATTTTTCTACGAGCATGAGCGGCGTGAATGAAGCGGACGGCGATGCACGCGGTCAGCTTGCCGCCTTTTTCGAACTCCCAAATCCTATTCTGGAGACTGTTGACGCATGATCGCGACCGCTTCCAATCTCACCCCGCCGCTTTCACTGCATGAACCGCGCGCTTTGGCCGAGTGGATCGAGACGCAGCTGAGCGCTGATCCCACTCTTCAGACTCTCGCGCTACCCATCGACCCCGCGGAGGTTCAAGAGAGCCCACGCCGCCCCGGCTACGTGCACCTCGCAGATGACTGTCCGATCGTGCACCGGTCGGGCTTCTATCAACACGCGGATCTTTGGCTGAGACATCCGCCCGCGCAGAGGCAGGCGACGACATCGGTCGATGGTCCCGATGGCCGCGATCATCCGCTTCGTCCCCCCAATCCGACCGGGACAGTCTATGAAAAGCGGTTTGCCGATGCGGCCGTTACCGTGTCCTTCCGCGTCGTCGACATCGAGCGCGATCTCGACATCTTCCATCGATGGCAAAACGATCCCCGCGTCGCCTACTTCTGGGAGGAGGACAAGTCGAAGGATGATCTCCGGGCCTTCCTCGAGAAACGCCTGTCCGATCCTCACAATTTGTCAGTGATTGGGTGTTATGACGACCAGCCCGTCGGCTACTTCGAAATCTACTGGGCACGCGAGGATCGACTGGGTGCATACTACGATGCGGGCCCTTGGGATCGCGGGTGGCATGGGCTGATTGGAGAGGCAAAGCACCTCGGTCGACGTAAGACATCGGCCTGGATCCGTGCACTGACCCATTACCTCTTCCTTGATTGCCCGATGACGGACCTAGTCGTCGGTGAACCGCGCGTCGATAACGTTAAGTTGCTGCGCTATGCCGATGCGATGGCCTACACAAAAATCAAGGAGTTCGACTTCCCCCACAAGAGATCCGCCCTCATGCATTGTCCCCGGGATGCCTTCTTCGCGCGGGTGCCATTGTGAACGCGTTCGATAGAGCGCGTCGACGCTTGCTCGCGAAAATGGTCAGTGAGATGACTTGGGAAGAGTTGCTGCATCCTGTCGGCGACAGGCACTACGAGCTGCAGCTCGCCTCGGGGGCGCACTACCGGTTTCAAGCTGAACGACGGATCTGGGACAATCTGGACATCGTGCCAGACAGCCTCGAGACCGATAACACGTCTCCCTGTCCCTTGCGCTTCGTCGTCGATGCGCGCGCCGAGTTTGGGATGTCACCTGCGACGGAGGCAACGTTCCTTCGGGAGCTGTCGAACACGTTGCGGCAGGATCTCGAGTTAGAACGTCTTTATGGCGACCTCGACGCCAAGGCATTGATAAACCTGCCGCCGGCACGCCTTCATGCCATCTTGAACGGCCACCCCAAAGCCATCGCGAACAAGGGTCGTCTTGGTTGGGGCGAGTCCGACCTAGCTGCTTATGCTCCGGAATATGGCGAACCGCTTCAGCTCTTCTGGGTCGCCGCGCGACGGGACGCTTTGCGAAGCGGTCGGACGGCAGGCACAGTACCGGAGGACGTGCTTACCGCTGTCTTGGGCCCTGATGCAGAAGCCCTCCACACCGCAGCGGGCGAGGCGGGTGCAACGCGCGACCACGTGCTTCTACCGGTGCATCCGTGGCAGTGGGACAACGTGATCTCTCAAGCCTTTCTTGCGGAAATCTCCGAAGGTCGCGTGGTGCCGCTTGGACGGTTCGGACCTCAATTTGTGGCTACACCAAGCATCCGGACACTGACGCCGGCCGAGGGGGGGCCTTATGACGTCAAGCTGTCGCTGGGGATTCTCAACACGTCGGCCTGGCGCGGTATGCCTGGTAAGTACATCGAACACGGCGGAGCGATCTCGGACTGGCTTACAGGCCTGGTTGCCGACGATCCTGTTCTTGCGGGTCGCGTCACCGTACTGCGTGAAGCGCTGGGGTATTGGTACGAACATCCCGTTTATGCGGACTGCCCGGAGGCTCCGTACCGGCACCACGAGATGCTAGGAGCGATTTGGCGGGATGCCGCGGAGCATAGGACCGGGTCGGATCGTCGCGCAGTCCTCGCAGCCGCGCTCTTTCACGAGGGAGCGTGCAGGACACCGCTGGCCGCTGCCTACGCCGAGGCGGCTGGCATGCCGATCGAGAATTGGCTCGCCCATCTCTTCGATGCCACCGTGGTGCCCCTTTGGCATATCCTTTGCCGCTACGGTGCGGCTTTCATAGCGCATGGGCAGAACGTGACGGTGATTTTGGACGGTCATGTCCCGGTGGGGATGGCGATCAAGGATTTTCAGGGCGATCTCGATCTGGTGGATCAGGACTTTTCGGAAATGGAAGGGCTGGACCCGGACATCCGAGCTCTGCTGCCGCGCAAACCACCTGCGTACATCGTTCATGACATACAGACAGCGCATTTCGTAACGGTTCTGCGTTTCCTGTCTGCAGGCTTGGCGCGCAGTGCTGCTCTAAATGAAAGGGCCTTCTACGACATTCTGTCAGCCCGGTTGATGCGCTACGCGGCGGAGCACCCGGAGTTGAAAAGCCGCTTTGAGATGTTTGCCCTTTTCGAGGATGTCATGCCCAAGGTCTGCATCAACCGCGTCCGCTTCGCGATCGGCTATGAGGACAGTGCTGAACGCCCGCTGCCCGCGCGCGGCACAGATTTGGTCAACCCATTGCGTCGGAAACAGAAAGAGGCAGCGGCATAGCTTTCGCCGATATGGAGGTAGGGCTCTCTGCTTCGCATTGGCTTCTCCATTGCGCTTTTAGCTTTGTTTGCGTTGGCGAAGCTTGCCGTACTGCGGTGCGTTCATGACGACGGGGGCTGTTGGCGTTCCTTGCGCTGAGCAGATCCACGCACTATAAATCCGACGGAATTCGTCAGAATTGGTCGCCAGCATTCGCCAGCCTCACCAGACGCCGAACATGCTCGCTGCCAACGACGGACTAATGACCTTGTCGCGCCCTTCGAAAGAATACTGCTCGAGACATCTGTTTCGTGGCGAGACGCAGGCGTCCACCCCATCACGCTCGCAGCCTTCGCTTGGGCATCTCATAAACGAAGGGCCCAAAGTTGACTGACCTATCCCAACTCTTCGATCAAGGCTCTGGCTTGATGGCGTTTCTGGAGCAAGGCGGGATCACGATCTGGGTGATTGCCGCGCTTTCTGTTCTGACAACGGCGCTCATTCTGTGGAAAATCCTACGGTTGGTGAGTATGGGCGCGTGGTCGGGCGCCGCAACAGAGGAAGCGGTAACGCTTTGGGTCGCAGGCGATCCCGAAGCTGCGCGCCGACGGCTCGAACGGCGAAAGTCGCTGCGCGCGCGCCTTGCATCCGCTGCCATTGCAGCGCGGATGAGCGAAAGTTACTCCAAAGACGATGCGCGAGAGGAAACAGAACGCGTTGCGCGCATCGAGCTGGCACGCGCACGGGCGGGTCTCCGCGCGCTGGAACTGATTGCTACTATCGCGCCGCTTCTCGGACTGCTCGGCACCGTGCTGGGTATGATCGCTGCTTTCCAGGCTCTTCAGGAGGCGGGAGCCAGAGCGGATCCAGCCGCGCTCGCCGGCGGGATCTGGGAGGCGCTCTTGACGACAGCCGCAGGAATGGCTGTCGCGATCCCTGCATCCATGGCGCTTACGTGGTTCGAGAGTGTCGTCGACAGCGTCCAATCGGACATGGAGAATGCTGCAACGCGCATCTTCACGCACACACCACCTCGTGCGATAGCCGTACGAGCGGCAGAGTAGTGTTCACCGTTACGCAACGACGAATACGGCGAAAGCCGAGCCTCACGCCCATGATCGACGTGGTCTTCCTTCTGCTCGTTTTTTTCATGCTGGCCGCTCGCTTCGGCATCGACTCGTCATTTCCACTTCAGCTTGCCGGATCGGGTGGCGGCGCCTATTCGGGCCCACCGCGCCTCGTCGACGTGTTGCCCGAAGGTCAGCGGTTGAACGGTCAGCAGATCGAGAGCGTCGCTCTGATCACGCGATTGGGGGAACTCACCGAAACACCGACCGACGCCATCGTGCTGCGACCGCGCGATGACGCCGAACTTCAGCGTGTGGTCGACGTATTGGAGCTTCTGACCGACGCAGGCTTCGAAACGGTAGTGCTGGTGGAGTAGCGATGCAGTTCTCCAGCAAACCGACGAGACCACGGACCGAAAGCGTTGTTCCCATGATCAACGTCGTGTTCCTGTTACTGATCTTCTTTCTGATGACCGCACAGATCGCCCCTTCCGACCCATTCGAAGTCGAGCTACCGGCTTCGGAGGGACAGCAGCCTGCGGAAGGCCGCGATGTCCTGTATGTCAGTGCTCAGGGTGAGCTCGCATTTGACGGCGCTCGAGGCGAAGCGGTGTTCAACGCAGTTGCATCAGAAGAGCTGCGTGGTCCGCTGCTCATTCGCGCCGACGCGAGGGTCTCCGCCGTAGAGATAGCAACCCTGCTGCCCCGCTTGTCGGCCATCGGCATCTCCGAAACAGTCCTGGTAACAACCCAATGATCCGGTACGTCGAGGCCGCGTTTTGTTTGGTACTCGCACTCCTCATTCACCTGGCTTTTTGGATCGGTCAACCCGAGGAAGGTGCTCTCGGTGGCGCGGGAAATGGCGGCACGGAGGCCCTGTCGATGCAAGCCTCGTCGGAGAGCTTTGCGGCAATGGTGGAGCATTGGGATAGGCCGGTCGAGGTCGGTCAGACGATAGAAATGCGGCAACCTGAAACGCCGCAGGCCCCCTTGGCGGACCTTCCCTCCATAGCAGCTGCGCCAACCGAGATGAGGCCGCTCGAAACGATGGAGCGGCAAGAGATCGACGTAGCACCGGAGACGCCGAGAACAGCAGCACCAGCGGAGCTTTCGGTTGATCCGCCACGAACCGAGGGCATCACGCTACCAACGGACACGATCGATCGACCGCAGCAAGATCGCCGCCAAGCGTTAGCGTCACCTCGACCGATGTCGGATGCAGCAGCTGTCGCGACCCCAGAAGTCGATACGACACCTGCCGAGCCCGCCGCGACCGAAGCCGCCATTTCGCGTTCGAGCCCGCCCCGGGCCCGACCACGTGAAATCGAGCCGGCACCCCCCGCGCCACAGCAACCTGCGGTCGCCAGCACGGAACCCAATAGGTCGAACGAGCCCGTGTCCGAAGCGCGTCCAGATACGACGGCGGCTGGAACGGGTGGTGCTGAAGTGGCCGGGAATGCTGGCCCATCATCGGCACCATCAATGTCTCCAGCAGACCGCAGCTCTCTTGTCGCGGAATGGGGCGCTCAGATCGTGGCAGATCTCAATAGGCGCTCAGTCCGCGCAAGGGGACGTCGCGGAACGGTTCTGCTGGACCTGACGATTGCGCGCGACGGCACAGTGCTGGCGGCACGAGTGAGCCAGTCCTCCGGAAACGCTCGCCTGGACGAAGCGAGCCTTGCTGTTATCCAGCAAGGCGCAGTACCGCCCGCGCCCTCAAGCCTGCAGTTGGCACAGCAGCGTTTTTCGGTACCGCTTCGCATTCAGTAGGGAGGTATATCTTGTTCACGGCACTGCGTTCCGGCATCCAAATACAAAATCGCTTCTATTTATTTTTTCTTAATGAATTGGATCTGGTAAATGCCACTTATTAAAGCTGAAACTATTGTTCCAACTGGCAAAGCATCTGGCATGCTGTCGGCCTTCGTCAGTCACTTGGAAGACGATCACGATCTCGAGTTCACGAAACGTAAGGACGGAACACACTTCATTCATCGTGATGAATTCTGCATCTCGTTTCGTGTCCAGTCTGATGGTTTGCAGGTTGCGATCGGCGCGCCAAGCGAAAGTGCCCTTCTCTTCTTCAAGGATGAGGTTGCGCGTCATGTCGAGGAACTGGATGCAGAAGCAGCCTCCAAGATGCGTTGGTCAGGTGAGGCCAGCCGCGAGGGCGATCTTCCACCAAACTTTCGGATCTTGGAGGTCGTAAAGTCGCAGCGGATCTTTCAGAACATGCAGCGCATCACATTGCATATGCCGGATCTGGCAAAGCGTAAGGAGGCAGGCTTTCATCTGAAACTGATGCTTCCATCACGGCCCGGTCGAAAACCTCTCTGGCCTAGCATGGCTGCGAATGGTGCTCCGATCTGGCCGCGAGGAGATGACGCGCTTCATGCTCGCTACATGACAATTATGGCGACCCGTCCAAGCGTTGAGGAAATCGACATCGACGTCGTATGTCATGGGGAGGGTATGATCTCGCTTTGGGCACAGACCGCACGTCCCGGCGATGAGATTGGCGCAATGGGACCAGCCGGAATGTCGGGGCTACCAGTGGCCTCACGCTATCTGCTGGTCGCCGACATGACAGGCTTGTCTTCGGTAGCGCGTATCTTGAGATGCCTGCCCCTCGACGCCACCGGTCACGTTGTTGTCGCCGCACCCGACGATTGTGACATCTCAACCTATCTGCCGATGACCACGCTCGACATACATCGCTTACTTCCAGACGCATTCCAAGCCGAAGCTCTGGAGATGATGGAACAAATCACAGAGGGCACGCAGCCGGAGCAAGCTTGGTTTGCCGGGGAGTTCGATGGCGCTCAGGCTGCGCGGAAGCTTTTCAGGGGCAAATGTGGGCTGGGCAAGGGCACGCAACTGGCTGTTGCCTACTGGCGGCGGGACCACCCAGGCTTCTCGGCCTGACCCAATAACCTTGCCCGATCGCCTCTCGACACTGCTGGCGAAAGGGATCCTCCAACGGATCAATAGCGATCTCCAGGTTGCGTTCGACTAGGGCCCTCCAGTTCTCGGCCGCTGATGTGCGAGAGCAGGACGCTCGGACCCGGACTTCGACTCATGCGAGCCGATATAGCAGGATAACCGCCACTGCTTGCCAAGCTCGCCATCGAGGTGTGCTTGGGTCGGGAGGGATCGTCGCTCGGCATCGTTCTGGCTGCAGGATCCATCGGAGCCATTGTTGGCGCCATCCTCACAGAGTTCGTGACACTGCCCCTGATCGGATCGACAGCAACCTTCGCTGCCGGCGGCGCCGTGGCATTGCTCTGCTTGCTGTTCTTTAGGGACAGGACACCGATCAAGCTTCGAGTAACCGTACCAGCCGTGGTGTTCGCCGGGTTCGCAGGCTTTGCTGGCCCACCGGTGTAGCAGCATGAGTCTGCCCATAACTGCCGTTAGCCGACGGACAAGAAGGCGGTTCGACGTCGGTAAACGCCAAGCCGAAGGCCGAAGTCTGTTTTGAAGCGATGGTGCGCAACGGCGTCTACCATTGAAGCTATAAGTACCTTTATCGTGCAGAAGCGCGTCATCGTTTCGCTTTCGGGATCAGACCGAAGGCTTTTGGGATACCGTTGTAGCAGGTCTATCGTCTCAGATCGCCGTCCCCACTACCGATCCGTCTCGTTGATGCGCGTCAAAAGCCTGCTGCAAACGACATCAGCGGTGACATAGAGAAAAGTCGACAAAATTGCTTGGAAATTTCCTCGTGCAGATTCAGCCTGGATACCTTAGCAATCTAGTCAGGAATCAAGTAGACGATGGATAGAGAGAGTGTTCGGACAAGACCTACGAATGCGCGATGCTCTTTCTCCAATGGCCGTGCCCGTCGCGGCCACAGAGGATCAAGTCCTTGGTCTTTTTTGTAAAGCTATGTCAGTATGCCCAGTCCATCATCGCTACGTGATGTCAGATATCCTTACGATGGCACTTCCGCCAATACGGTTGAAACAGTACCGCTTTTTCAACGATGGCCCTTCTTTCGGTGTCTTAACGTGGGCGTTTCTGGATGAAACGGCAGCCCAACAGCACATCGAAAACAGAGTGCCGCTGAGCATCGAGCAATGGCGAAGTGGGAATCAGACTTGGATCATCAGTTTGATTGGGCGCCGCATAAATCCACGGCACATAGTTGAGGTCGCTCAAAATAAGCTCAAAATGAAGTCTGCAAAATATCTTCGAAGAGATTGTAGCATGACTGTCCTCAAAACAGTCCACGTCTTTGATCTAGAGGGCAGGCTTCAGGTCCGCTCAAGCTATGTTCGCAAGTGAAGTACACCGGAATTATTTGGGATAAAGGTTGCGCCATCATGATTGATCCATTCTACAGATCTTTTCATAACTCCATCGCTTGGGGAGCGTCATCAGACGGAGGTAGCTCCAGCGGTGGTAGTGCCGGCGACCCGACGCCTCTCGCTCCACTTGTCTTCCGCAGCGCCCCCGGTCCCCAAGATGACGAGGACGAGCCCGGCAACGCTGGATCTCAATCAGGTGAGCCCACCATTTCTCGAAATGGCAATGAGATAGAAGTTCAACTCGCCGCGAGCGCTACTGTCCTCACTGTCGATGATCTATTCCAGAACCCTCAGAATCCGACCGTCGTCATGTCGGTCGCTCAATACATTGATGATTATAGAGCTGAGCTCGAAGCAGAATATAGAGCAGAAGATGCCAATGTGCAGATTTTTCTCGGTGGTTCATATGGAGATGGAATGAATGCTCCAGAAAATCCAACAGTTGAACAAATAAAATACTACAGGAGGCATCATGAGCACTTTGATGATTTCCTTTTTAAGGAAACCGATATGTGGCCTGGACACCGAGCAGAACACGATGCGCGTGAGGCTATCTCAGAGGATCACCTTCAACACCGACTAGTGGTCGAGCAGGGTTACTCTATCGCGGAAGCTGTGATGATACGGAACGGCTACGACCTAGATGGGCATGTCATCATAAATGCCGCCGCCCAGACAGCAGAGTACGCATCAATCAACAGTGGCGATGTGCTGGTCAGCGACGGCGTCGATATCAGTGAAGGGATTATGATGATTGATCCCAAACTCGAGGGCATGCCGGAAGTCGCTATCCCTGTATACGAGGGTATGGACGGGTTCCACGATAGCGACCGCTTTTTTCATGAGTACATCTTATCACTGGAGGCGCCTGATCACATCAATGGTCAGGATGGTCTTTTGGCTATACAGCAAGCGCTTATCGCCAATCCGACGCCATATGAATTTGATATAGCTACCGCCGATGGTCAGCTCAACAATGCCGGTCCAAGCCCGCTCAACGATGCGAACCTGGTTAGGTCCTACGTGGTAAAGAACCCTAATCCCAACCAGACTGATATCATCATCAATTACACGGTAGATGGCGCGCATGTGCTCGAAGAGGGATACGTTCTTCGCTATGGAGAATTGAATGATGATGGAGGTATCACTTTACACACATACGGCGAAGGCGACTCGGTTATTCAGGCTACAGGCAACTTGATTAAGGGTGATGATGAATTCGTTCTGCAGCCATCTAATCCAGTATCTGTGGTCGTAGAAGCATTTAGGGAATTGGGCGACCTCCTGCTTGAGGAGTTTGAAGAGCAGATCGAAAACACAACTGATCAGCTGTGGTTGGAAAATGGATCAGAGATATTTCAGGAAGCGTCGCAGATATTAGAGGATTTCTAAGTGTCCGGTTTGCTGAAGATTGTAGTTTTTTTGACGCTATCTAGCGCACTGGTGGCATTTTGGTTTTTTGCAATGTTTCCTATTGTATTATACGATTATCCTTATCTGACATGGGGATTGTTGGTTGCGCTCATTTTGTCAATTGCAATTATTGTTATTTTTCAGAGTTATAGACTATACGTATTAACCGCCGTGCTTTGCTGTATTTATTTCATTTATAAAATGCATCAGCGCTCTGGGATTTCTTTTTTAATGGAAGAATGGCTTTATATAGTTTTTATTGTACTCCTGCCGCTGTTCTATGGCGTATTCTATGTTGGTCGCACACTCCCAAAACCCCCACCCAGACACTGATTCATTTTAGTCTTTTGGCCAGCCTGACCACGGCAACTATCTCCTGCTGCGGATCTCTAGACGATATACGTAGTGCAGATATGCTCGACGGAGCGCGACTTCTGGCCTCTGCAAATCTCCCCCCCCGCGATCGGTTCGATGAGGCCAGAAGGATGTGCCTCGACACGACACCCCTGGGTTCAGGTGCTCCTCAGAGCTTGGACGAGATCTGCCGGGATCTAAGCGACTCTCTGGGTCTCCTGGCCGAGTTACACGATCGTGTTGCTGGCCGGTGGATCACGTGCGGAGGCTGTCCGTCGAGGGTGGTGTGAGGTCGCCGGTGGTCGTAGATATTGAGTTAGGTTTGCGAGCCTCGTCGAGCGCCTCGGTGCAAGACTCGGCCTCCTCCAACATGTTCGACAGCCGCTATGCTAGCACCTTGCGCCTGTGCCAGACCATGATCGCCACGAGATAAAGAAAGCTTCGTTAAATCGTGAGATAAGTGCTATCGGAGCACCAGACCTGACTTGGCCGGTCGATCGTCAGCGCGTGGAGCAGGTATAGGAACGGCCGGCGGTCCTTGTTCGGCTTGCCCGTATTCTGTTGTCAGTAGATCTGCATGAGGCCTATCAACTGTATGAGCCGCCGCACGCGCTTCGGGTTCACGGCGTGGCCCTCGTTGCGCAGGTGCCAGGTCATCTGGCGGACACCGAAGAACGGTGTCTCCATAAATTGCCGCTTGATGATCTGTATCAGAGTTAGGTTCTCTACCGTCTCGCCTGTCGCCCGGTGGTAGTAGCTCGAGCGCGGGGTCAACAGCAGCCAGCATTGCGCGGAAATCGATAGCCATGGGTGCGCCTTTTTGGGGCATACCGCGCCTCACGTCCCGACCCAGGGCTTGAGTTTTTGCGACAAAAAATCGCTCGCTACAGCGAGCTACCCGATCTTCGCCTTGAACGCGGCCGCGTGCTGCTTGCTCTTCGCCATCTCGTCCGTCTCATTATCGATGGCCAGGGTGAGCTCAAATCGTAGCTTCCGTTAGTGCTCAGTCTCCGGGGAATACCTTAGCCTTGACACATAGAGCATTAGCTCTGCCCAACATGGTCAAAAGCACTGATCGCGACATCACAGCCGCGCATGCATATGTTTTCGTAATGAAGTACGAGGAAGTATTTGAAGCTTTCCAGTTAAGCTACGCTCATCTCGCCCTAGAGGCTCTGGAAACCGCAAAGTAGCTATGGCGAAGATACGGATCTATGCCAAAGGTCAGATTGAATTCAGAGGGAGCTGGGACGCTGAGGTATTGCCGCGAGGCCGTCTGATCAAGTCAGTCGGATCTACTGACAATAAGTCATCTAACGGCCCAAAGCTGCCGTACAACTTTCGATCCCAATGCTGCAGTCGCAGCCCGCTTTCCCGACATTCGCTGCGAGCGCGAAATCTGAGATCATTCGAACTTACAGATCCCGGACCCACACGCCATTCGCTTCGCACCGGCCAATGACTGCTTACGAATTTGGATATGGATTGGCATCCCGCGAGAAAAGCTTATCAAACAGATTTCTGAAGATATCTTCTTGCCTTGAGCAATGTCCGGCAGCCGGAACAATTAACAAGAACAGCCTAAGATCTTTGAGCTCTTGTTTCCGAGAAATGTTTTTTGATAATCTTCGCTCGGGTCAAAGCCGCGCCATACGACCAACCAGAAGGTTGGCCTGCAGAGAGCGTGTCTTCCTGTACTGCCCGTTTCAATCGTTCGAACCGCTCGATTTTTTGGACAAGCCCGGTGTCCGGAAAGCCCTCTGGGCGTTGATCTGGAGATACGGCAAGAGCCTCTAAGGCCTTTTGATGATCCGAAAGGGCGTGCGCCTGGATAGCAGGGTCCAGCATTGCGGTAACTTGGACTGACGGTGGAAAGGCGGAAAGCAATTGCGCAAAACTCTTGCAAAGTTGCGAGAGTGCTTCGTGCGGAGGCGAAACGCCTGGAGGCTGCGCGGCCATTGCTTCGATCTCTGCCTTGAGATTATTCACTTCGATGCCGTACGAGTTTCCAATTGCTCGTTTGATTTGTGCGGGCGGCCAAAGCCCGCCCTTTTGCCCTTCTACATCGTCCAGAAAGATCGATCCGATGAAAGCCGCGATCGTGCCATAAATTGCAGAAGCGATCGACTCCTGCGCTTTCGCACGCGTGGCGTCCACGGGCAAATTGAACCAATCCTTATCGGCAACAAAAGCCATTATCCAATCGCTTAATTCGGCCATGGCAAAGGTCATTAATGCGATCACTGCTATTGGAACAAGAACTTGAAATTGCCAAATTCTTACGGCGGGTACCGGGAATGATCCGATCAGAAGCCGACCACCTGCATATGCGGCGGCACCGAGCCCGCCAATAAAAATTGAGATACCAAGAATTGGCCCCCAAGTGAGATGAGTGTGCACAAACAGAACACCGAGGAGCGCTCCAATGAGCAGCGGAAATGCCGATATTAGGTTCGCTTTCACGTACTATACCAAGTCTATGTGCATCGTGCTATGATCGCAGACCCAGTATTGAACACCTTGAAGCACCACTTTACGCATAGGTACAGCAGGCTCATTACCTCTATTGCACACTACCGCTCCGACACCAAAGTCTAAACGCTCGGTGCCTATTGAAGTGAATGCGTGATAGGCAATCCTAAGAAACGCGACGGGATTCTCTGCGTCTTCGAGCTGTTTCGTGAATTTCTTCAGTGCCTGCGGGGTCATGCCTCCGGTATTCGGCAGCATCGCACTTTCAGATCCGGTCATGTTGCATCCCCCGCATTTGGCAATGTTTCCATAACGATATTGTTTTGTGCACCCTTGTAAAACGATTCGGGCTTATACCGACACATTTCTAGTATCTTGGTTCAGTATCTAACGCCGAAGGGGGAAGGGCTTTTTCTTTGAGTCTTCACCGGCGCCTCTGCTCCGTTAGCGGACAGTCGCACCGAGTGCGGCATTGGTCAGTTTGGGCTCGGTGCCGACGTTGAAGCAAGCGCGGCATAGGCACATCGGCCCAGCTCTTTCTAGCAAGGACGGCCCATTCCCGATCTTGGACAGGCGGTCGGAATGCTGCAGTCGCAGCCCGCTTAGCGGCCATTCGCTGCGATCGTCACGAACGTCCGTTATGATTGGCTACACTCACGGAACGCTTACCGTCTGGACCACTTGCGACCCGACATGAAAGGCTGTGACCATGCCCTCGGCTCTCCTTCTCGGCGGCACGGGCCAGATCGGCCTCGCGGTCGCCGCACGTCTTGCACGCGAGGGCTGGGAGATCCGGCTTGCCAGCCGCACCGCGCCCGAGTTCGACGGCCCGTGGCAGCACGCGCCCTGGGACCGGGAGGACCCGGCCGCGCTTGCACGGGCACTCGGCGAGGGCGCGGACCTGCTGCTCGACTGTGTGGCCTTCGATGCAGCGCATGCCGAAGCCCTTCTCGCCGTTCAGGAATCGGCGGGCCACCTCATGGCCATCTCCAGCGCGAGCGTCTATCGCGACGAGGGCGGTCGCACCATCGATGAGGCGAAGGAGACCGGTTTTCCCCACTTTCCCGAGCCCATCCCGGAGGACCACACGACGGTCGAGCCGGGGCCGGAGACCTACTCTACGAGCAAGGTCGCGATGGAGCGGCGGCTCCTGGAGGGCGCGCACGTGCCGGCGACGCTGCTGCGGCCCTGCGCGATCCACGGCCCCCACAGCAAGCACGCCCGCGAGTGGTGGTTCGTGAGGCGCCTGCTCGACGGACGGACGCGCATTCCGCTGGCCTATGGCGGGCGGAGCCGGTTCCAGACCACCTCCACCGCGGCGATCGCCGAGGCGGTGCTGCACGCATTCGGAGGCGGCGCACCGGCCGTGCTGAACGTCACGGACGCGTATGCGCCGACGGTGGCCGAGATAGGCCGCACCGTGATGGAAGCGATGGGGGAGCACGCCGACCTCGTCGGCCTGCCCGACGAGATCTACCCGCCCAAGGGTGGGGCCACGCCCTGGTCGGCCGAGCGGCCGATGGTGCTCGCGTCCTCCGCGCCGACAGCCGGCACCTATGCCGAGACGGCGCCGGCGGCGGTCGCCTGGCTCACACGAGCGACGCGCGGCCGCGACTGGCGCGCGGTGCTGCCGCAGCTCGCCGCGTATCCGAAGGAGCACTTCGACTACGCAGCCGACGACGAGGCGCTGGAGCGAGAGGGGGCAGCCCCCCTCAACCATTAGACGTTTCTTGGGTACAGCGGAGAGAAACCCCGGCCGGGAACAGTTCGTTCGTTTCAATTCCGTTTTTCCCATATTTCGAAAGGCTTCCACCGACAGGTCGAGGACCACGCGAAACGCGAGGGCGCCACTGAAGCTTATCCTCGGAAGTCGCTATTCGTGTGCTGCGCAGCATCGGTCAAAATGGAGCTCAAAGCTGAACTCAAGGGCAGCGCAGCATCAGATTGCCAAGCCCACCATGCTTGGATGATAACGGCCCATAGCCGACACAAGACATCCTCAAGGGCAACGTCCGCTTCGCGTCAATCACGTCCCCGCGACCGCCGGTTTCGCTTGTATGCGCGGGCAATTGTTCGCACCTTGGGGGCATGGCGCAAGCGCGGACCAGCACCGACACCGAGCGCGGCTCGAGCCCGGCATCGCGCGGCGCGGCAGGGGCCTATAAAGAGGGAGAGCTCGGGGCGCTCTATCTGCTCGCGCTCCTGACCGGCAACCGGGCGCCGGGGCTGCCGGCCGCGCGCGTCACGAGCGTCCGATTCCAGGGCGTCGAGCAAGGGTTCAAGCTCGACGACCTAATTATCAAGGGCGTCGGCGCCAGCGGTGATGTGCTCCTCGAAATCCAGTCGAAGCGCGATATCCAGTTCTCGCCGAAGGACACGGTCTACAAGGATGTAGCACTGCAGATCGCCAGGAGCACGATCGGCGACGTGCCGGCGGAGCGCCATCTTTTCGGGATCGCCACACAGCGGACCAGCCGCAAGATCTCGGGTGCCTATCAGGACGTGCTGGGCTGGGCGCGCAGCGCGACTAAAGCGGGCGAGTTCTTCACCCGTCTGGCGGCCAAGGGCGTGGCGAACGATGACATGCGCGCGTTCGTAGCGACGACGCGCGCAAATCTTGCTGCAGGCGGCATCGCCGATGAGGATGAGACGATCTGGCGGCTGCTGCGTCGGATACTGATCCTCGAATTCGATTTCGAGGCCAGCGCGCCGATCGCTCGCACCTATGGCCTAGCGCTCGCGCGAATGGCGCTGGCAGACGAGCAGGTCCCGAGCGCCGAGGCACTGTGGAGCCGTCTCGTCGATCTCTCGATCCAGACCGGCACGCGGGGCGGCGAGATCGATACTGCTGCACTCAAGGCCAACCTCGCCGAGGCCGATTTCAAGCTTGCCGGCGAACGCGAATTCGGCCCGGCTCGTGCGCGGCTCGCCGAACTCGCGCAGAACACGCTCTCGCCTATCGGGACGAGCGTCGCGGGCGTGACGCTACCGCGGCTGGCGGCGGTCGCGGCGCTCGACGACGCGGCCGAGACGCAGCGCTTCATCGTCGTGCGCGGCGATACCGGTGTCGGCAAATCTTGGGTACTGCGCCACTATGCCGAGCGCGTCGCCGCGCGTGCCCCTATCATCGTTCTCGACCGTGAGGCGACGCCGCCGGGCGGATGGCTGTACTTGGCGAACGCGCTCGGCATTCCCGGATCGGCGGACGCCTTCCTGACCGATCTGGCGGCGAGCGGCGGCGCGTACCTCTTCATCGACGGCATCGACATGATTGACGATGCGGGTCGGCAGCGCACGATCAGTGAGCTGCTGCGGGCAGCCAGCGCCATTCCCGGCTTCACGGTGATCGCGACCGCGAGGCGGACTGGCGCCAGCGAAGTGATTCCATGGCTCGACGACCGAATCTCTGCCGCGCTGGACGGGATGCACGCGGTCGAGGTCGGGGCCATGTCGGACGAGGAAGTCGCGATACTGGTCGACCAAGCGCCAGAGCTGCGGATGCTGCTCGATGCCAGCCATCCCGCAGCGCAACTCGCGCGCAACCTCTATCGTTTGTCGCGACTGCTGCGCGAAACGAGCGCCGCATCGGTGCGAACTGAGGCCGGACTCGCGCAGCTTTGGTGGATCAGCGCTGATGCCGCGCCGACGGCCGAGGTGCGGGCGGCGCAGCGGATCCTCAAGGCACTGGCGACCGCCACGCTCAAAGGCGACGCCGGAATCGATCTCGACGAGGATTCGTCCGCGCGAAACCATCTGCTCGGTGCTCAGTCGCTCCGCGAGGTCAGGCCCGACCGGCTCGATTTCAATCACGACGTGATGCGCGACTGGGCGATCGGAAACTACCTCGCCGAAGACCCGTCCCGCCTGGGGGGGGGTCGACCTGGGCGGACCCGTGTCGCCGCGCGTCGCCCGCGGTATCGAGATCGCCGCGCGGCTCGTGCTCGAGACGGACAAGGATGCAAGCGCCTGGCTCGACCTGCTCGCGCACCTGTCGCCTCCGAGCGCGCACGGTTCGTGGCGCCGACAGGCGATACTCGCGCTGGTCAGGTCCGAAGTCGCGATCGATCTGCTCGAAAAGTCGAGCGCCTCGCTCCTCGCCGAGGGCGGCGCGCTATTGACCGAACTATCGACGACGCTCGTCGCAGTCGAGACGCAGGCGGCTGCTGACATTATCACCCTGCCTGATGGATCGAAGGTCGACCTTCCGCGCTCGTATCGGACCGACGTGACGGGATCGTCGGTTCTGGTGCTGCGCTGGGTGTTTGACCACGCCGCCGAGGTACCAATGTCGGCAATCGGCTCCGTGGTCGAGCTGGTCGAGATTCAGATCATCTTTCTCAAGGTGCTCTCCTCGCTCGCCGAGCGAACGGCCCGGCTGCTGTTCGACTGGCTGTGCCAGCTCGATCTGCGCGACATGCCGGTCAGGATACCCGGGATTGAGGGTCGTGCGCGCTGGGCGAGCGACGCGCGGCGGCAGACGGTAGCCAAGCTCCGGCTGATGGCGATGCTGCTCGGGTCGTTCGCACCCGATGCGCTCAAGGCCTATCTCACCGCGATCACGGGCGACGGCGACCATCACAAGATGGAGGACCTGCGCCAGTTCTCGAGTGTGATCACTCCCGTCGCTCCGGCCGAGCTGGCGGCGATGGTCCAAGCGAGCCTTATCGAGAAAAAGCAAGAGCGGCGGCGGGAGCGGGTGATGGAGAACGCGTTCAGCTTTGCGGATAGCGATTATCTGCCGCCATCGCCCGCGCAGCCGCCGTTTCTCGACCTGCTGAACGCGGCGCCGGCCGAAGGACTGGCGCTGATCCGGAGGCTGGTTGAGGAGGCAATCGCCTTTCGCACCGACTGGCGCGAGCCTGGCGAAGACGGCATCACGATCGACTTTGGCGAGGGGCCGCGCTTCTTCCCCTGGGGCTGGACCTTTGGCTGGTCGCGGGGCCGCGGCGATGATTATGCGGCTGCTTCGGGGCTGCTCGCGCTTGAGGCGTGGAGCCAGAAGCGGCTCGATGACGGCGATCCGGTCGAGGCGGTGCTCGCCGACATATTGGGCCCCGAGGGCAGCGCCGCTGCCTATCTTCTCATCGCGATCGACGTGCTGCTGTCGCACGGCACTGTCGCGCGCGTACCGCTCGCGCCGTTTCTCGCGAGCCCACAGCTACTTGCCGACGATCGCACCCGGTAGATCCATGACCAGATGGGGTCGGGGCTGGACAGGCTGGGGCTGAAGGAAGAGCCGAAGGGTCCGGTGCGCATGGCCGATCTGAGAGCACGACCTTCGCGCGGCTATTCGCTAATCGACACCCTGCAGAACTTTCTGGCCGACGAGCCGGTCGGCAATGCGTTGCGGACAGCGCTCGCGGCGGCGGTCGAGACGCTCGAACCTTATGCCGCGCACGCGACGTTGAGCGACCCTGAGTTCGCCGGCCGCTATGCGCTCAACGTCCTCACCCTGGCGAACTGGTTTGAGCGGGAGGACGGCAACCTCGAATACCGGTCGCCGCCGGATGAGGCCGCGCATATCGCGGCGCTCGAAGCCAAGCGCGATGTGTCGGTTCAGGCGAGCGGAATGGAAGCGCGCATTTCGATGGCAGTCGACGGCGGCGAGTATGCGACGGCCGACACCGCGCGCGACGCGGTAGCCTATGCCAAGGGCGGCGTGCCCGATGGCAGCGATACCGACGCGCTCCAATCACGCGCCGCGCGGCTGATTACGACGGCGCTGCTCGTCGCGCGCGACGGCGACGACGCGCTGCTGGCAGCACACGAAGCCTGGGTGCGGGACGTGATCGGGGTCGCGCTCGAGGAGAAGTCCGATCGCGGCGGCGGATCGCGCGATTTGCTGCGCTACAACCGCCCGGCGATCGCGATCCTCGCGCTGATCCATCTCTGGGCGCGGCTGGGGAAAACCGCCGATCGCGATGCGCTGGTCGCGCTCGCGACACGCCAGGACCGGGCGGCAACCCCCGCGGTAGCGGCGGCTGTCCCACGCATCTTGGAGATCGAGCCCCGTCTCTTCAAGGCGATGATGCGGGCGGCCTTTTCCGGCCTGACGCGGCGTTGGAAGAGCTACCAACCGGAAGATGAGGCGCTGCAAGCGGCGTTCGAAGCGGAGCAAGCGGCCCGGACCGATGCGGTGGTGGCTGCCGAACTGGCCTGGCTTGATGGCGGCGCGGAACCGAACTGGCCCGCTTGGCCCGAGGAGCGACCGAATCTGCGCCGGGCCAGCCGGATGCAGGTGCCGGGATCAGTAACGGCAAAAGAGTTCGATGCCGATGAAGCGCCTGAGACGGATACCGACCCTTCGTCGCCGATCCTTTACACCAATCATAAGGCGGCGGCCTGCTGGCTAGCGATAGTCCGGTCGGCGCCTGCAGAAGCGATCGGCTGGCGGCAGGAGATCGTCTCGGCTTATATTGACTGGACGGGGCGAATGAATGGGCTGGGCTATGCGGCCGATGCCGAGTTGAGCCGCGAACTGACCGACTGGAATCTGCAGTATTACGCGTTCTATGCCGAGCGGCTGCTCGACGGAGACGATGCGTCGTTTACGGCCGATCTGCCGTTCGTGACCCACCTGCCGGACGCGCCGTTCACCGAGGTCGCAGGGACTGTGCAGCATGCCGCTGACGTGCTCTATTTCAATCACACCAGTCGTGCGCCGGCGCGGCCGGTGGCGCTGCGCGAAAAGCTTGTCGCGCGGCTGATGATGCTCAACCGGTGGCAGAGCGCTCGCGACCCGGCCGAAGCTCGGATCGATCTGAAGAGCGGTGGCGTCATCGCGAAGATGCTGTTCAACACCTATGGGATGATCAACGGGACGCACAGCTATCTGCCGCCGGCCTTGTTCGACCGGGTCGATCCGTTCCTTCCCGTGCTCCGCCCGATGTTGCCCGGAGGTCAAACGGTGTTCGTGGCGCGCTGCACGATGAACCTGCTTCTGGTCGCGCCGCGCTCGCGCCATGTCGGTTTCCTGCTGGACGCTGTCGAGGCCTGGTTCGGCCGCACGACGTCACCGGAGCTGTGGATCGCGTCGGGCGTCGGCAGCCAGGTCGTGCAATGGTTCGAGGCGTGCGTTGTCGAAGACCCGGGATTGCTCGCGCCAGAACATCCGGCGCGCGCGCGGATCGATCGGGCGCTGGGCCAATTGGTGGCGGTCGGTGTCGCCGAGGCGCATGATCTGGAGCAGCTCGTCACAGCGGCGGCCGAAGCCCCGCCCGTCCCGCCCGTCCGTCGCAGGCCCGACTGAGGCTCAGGGCGGGGCGCTCCCCGCAGCCAGTCTCCTCTCGGCCCCAAAGCGGCCGTCCGTGGGTTCCGCAGCGAGTGACCGCTCTCCGCCCATAGACATGGATCTGTCTCTGCGGTCACTTTCAGGCTGGCCGATGCAGCTTGTGAAGAACCTCGGGCCTATCTGGCCAGCACACTGCACGTTGCCACCGCTTGATCGCGAGCTTACCGATGGCAGAGTGCCCGAAGTTCGTAGCGGGGGGCTCGCCCTGGAGCTTCTCGGCGTTCAAGCCAGAGGCGGCGATCGGCTTCGCCGTGGGCAACCCGATGAACCTCGCGATGGTGATCGGTGTCTATGCCGCCATCTACCGCGAACTCGACGTGGCCTTCGACTTCTCCGGCCTGCAGGGCGCCTACGACGCGCTCTATCAGGTCACGGACGCAAACGTGCTCGGCGCTGCCTTCGAATGAGCGGCGACGGCGCCTGAAGCGGCGGGAGAGGCGTTCAACGTCACCAACGGTGGGCTCTTCCGCTGGCGCAACCTCTGGCCCCGGTTGGCTGAGCGGTTCGGCCTAAGGTCGGGCGCGGTCCGGCCGTTCTGCCTGGCCGACAAGGGCCCGGTCTGGGACCGCATCATCGCGCGCGGGAGCCTCGCCCCCCCCCCCCCTCCCTTTTGACCAGGCGGCCGCGTGGCCCTTCAGCGACTTCATCTTCCGCTGCGACTGAGACATCGTCTCGGACGTCCAGAAGGCGCGGCGGGTGGGCTTCGGCGCGATGAGAATTGACACCGAAGAGCACGTCCTCGCCGTCTTCGACGAGTTGGCAGACCGTCGCATACTCCCAAGACCGGTCGAAGCCATGCCCGGCCGGACTTGTCTGCCGGATTGGACTTCGCCCTGTATTTGATCTGAGCTTTACGCCGCATTTCAGGCTGCGTTTTCGAGCGATCCTGGAGGCGGCCTCCATCTCTCCATGCGAGAGTTCTCTCCAGCGATGGGCGTTGCCTGGTGAGGACGCTTCCTTGGGGTGTCGAGGTGATGTTGCGTGATGACTTGGTGCCGTTAGCAGATGCGTTATGCGTCTGCACGTCATCGATGGCGAACAAGTTCCGCCCGCGCAGAGCGCGGGCGGAGTGCCTCTTTATCGAGGTAAGAGTGCGATCCCAGGATCATCCTGAGGATGGTCCCGACACTGGCGCCGCCACCCCGCAAGGTGGTGGATCGCACTTACCGCCTGTTCGGCGGCTCAGGGGCACGGCCGGCGCACCGGCGACCGCATGGGCTTGGACGCTTGTCCGGACCCTTTGTTTTCTCAGCCGCCTGTTCGGCGGCTCATCATGCGCAGTTGCCTCTCGGACAACTCCCGGGAAGGCGCGAACGCCTGTCGCCGTTTCTTTTCAGCCGCCTATCCGGCGGCTCATCGAGACCACGCTCGCCACCAGAACGGCGGCTTGTTCGAACCTGGCCTCCACCGCCTGTTCGGCGGCTCAGGGGCGCGGCCGGCGCACCGGCGACCGCATGGGCTTGGACGCTTGTCCGGACCCTTTGTTTTCTCAGCCGCCTGTTCGGCGGCTCATCATGCGCAGTTGCCTCTCGGACAACTCCCGGGAAGGCGCGAACGCCTGTCGCCGTTTCTTTTCAGCCGCCTATCCGGCGGCTCATCGAGACCACGCTCGCCACCAGAACGGCGGCTTGTTCGAACCTGGCCTCCACCGCCTGTTCGGCGGCTCAGGGGCGCGGCCGGCGCACCGGCGACCGCATGGGCTTGGACGCTTGTCCGGACCCTTTGTTTTCTCAGCCGCCTGTTCGGCGGCTCATCATGCGCAGTTGCCTCTCGGACAACTCCCGGGAAGGCGCGAACGCCTGTCGCCGTTTCTTTTCAGCCGCCTATCCGGCGGCTCATCGAGACCACGCTCGCCACCAGAACGGCGGCTTGTTCGAACCTGGCCTCCACCGCCTGTTCGGCGGCTCACACGAGAGCCGATGCTGCATCATGCCCCCTTGTGAACAAGAGTTGGTTCCATGAGCGGCTGGACGGAAACGCCAAGGTCAAAAAAAATGCATTCGATGGCGATTTTTTTTCATAGCCCGTCCTCTGGCGGCCTGTCGCTGTCGATAATCAGATCTCGGAACGACGCCATTATATCCCGACGTCATCAACTCTGACGGTCGAGATAGGGAGGCCCCGCAGGGTTGAGGCGAAGCGGAGATGTCTCATGCGGCGCGCTGACAGGGAGCGGAGGGAACGCTCAGTTCTCTCCCTGGGACGAGCGCGACGCACTGCCGAACCCATCCTTCCGGCGGCCTGATCCGACTGTTTCCAGGGGGTTCTTAGGTTCTAAGGGGTTTTAGGCGGAGATTTTTCAGGCTGTTCAAAGGCCTGAAAGCCGGGATCGCACCGGCACGCGGGTTTGGGGGTCGCCGATGCGGGTGGATCGCCATCGGATGCGGGACGATCCCGCGAGACTTGCAGCTCGGCCCGCATCCTTTGCGGCCCGCACCCCACGTCTTCCGTTCCTCTATCCGCCACAGCGATCCGATCTCCCGCGGGGGGGCATTTCCGCTCTCGTCAAACGGAGATCAAGACTATGAACCACACCGACCTGACCCTTCAGATAGATCGCCCGAACCGTTACCGGATGAGCGGGCAGTTCGTGGGGAGGGTGCATGACGCAGGTCTCGGGTTGCACGGCATGCGCCTTGCGCTTGCCCTGGCACATCGAACCTGCCGGGAAACCGACGACTGGGACTGCATGTTTGCTCCGCGACCCCAGCACGCGAGCCGTGCCTTGTGCAGCGAACTGGCCGTTTCGCTCGGTCTGGCCGCGTCGAAGTCGTCGCGCGCGATCGACGCGGGATATCGTGCTCTCATAGACTCCTGTCTGTTCGACATCATCGGCTTCGACGAACGATCGGGGCGATGGCTCGTTTGGAAGTGGCGGGAGGACGTCTATAGCGATCTCTTCTGGCCTTCGCCGTACGGAACGTTCGATATCAGCTGGTTCCACGGTTTGCGGACCGAAGCCGATCTTAAGATGCACATGCGCATCGGCATTGTCAGAGCATGTCGGACGCCGCGTCTGACCCATCACTTCTCCCTTCTGGCCGGTGAGGCCGGCCGACCCTGGCACCGGGAAGCGCGACGCTTGTTGCCGTCACTAGAGCGGATCGCGAGGGCGATGCGCATTCGGATCGCCGCGGTCGCCTATGACGATTGGTGCGGCGAAACCGGCGCGGACACAGTCGAGCTTCGGATCGCACATGCGGACACGCGGTGGTGCCCGAGGCGGGCGGGCGCGGTGCCGACCGCTACGACATCGGTCACGCTCGTCGCGCCTGACTTGGGTGCGCAACATGTCCGACGCGCCGACGCGAGCCGTGCACTCACGCAGTTCCTGCACGGCTGAGAGATCGTCCGTGATGTTGAAAAATATCAAATCTGAACAGAGACTTGCGAGAAAAATCAACCTCACCGCGAAAAAATACGCCCTCGGCGTTTCCGTCGCGCGGCAAACGAACGGACCTCCTGAACACGATGATGAACAGGAGTTCAAAATGCACCAACCTATGCCTACCCACGCCGCGACGCCGTCCCTCTCGGCTGACCGCCACTACACTCATCCGGATCTTGCACGCACGTGCCTCGACGTCCTGCTGCGGCAGGTTGATCCGGCGGCCTACGATCTGCTGATCGAGCCGTCTGCCGGTGGCGGGGCCTTTCTCGATATCCTGCCCGCGCCGCGCATCGGGATCGATCTCTATCCGGCCGCGCCGGAGGTGATCCAAGCAGATTATCTGACCTGGACCCCACCGAAGGGGCGCCATCTCGTCGTCGGCAATCCGCCCTTTGGCCGCAGCGGCGCAGGAGCCCTGGGCTTTCTCAGCCGCGCCGCCGAGCATGCCGACATTGTCGCGATGCTGCTGCCTGCCTCGTTTGGCTCGGACGCGATGCGCCGACGGGTCGATCGCCGCCTAGAGCTGGTAGATGAGCTGATGCTGGGTGAGCAGCGGTTCGAGGGGCCCGATGGCAATGTGCGCATCCGCTGCGTCTTCCAGATCTGGCGCCGGCTGCCCGTCGGCAGCACACGGTGCGACGGCCCGGCGCGCACCACGACGCATCCGGACTGGGAGTGGGTCGATGATCTGAAGGACGCCCACTTCGCCGTGCGCCGGGTCGGCGCCCGCGCCGGCGCCGTCGTCGACATTCCGGGCGCGGGGGAGCCGGTCCGCGGCCTGTCGCGTGAGAGCAACCTCTACGTTCGCGCCTGTCATATGAGCCCTGCGACGCTGCACAGTCGGTTCGTCGCACTGGATCACGCCCGGGCCCTGGCCACGAGCGGCGCCATCCCTTCGGTCTCGAAAGCCGATTACGTCGACGCCTATGCTGCGCAATGGGGCGCGCGACCCAGCACAGCCGCTGTGCTCGATACGGCACGCCGGCAACGTCCGACCGCTCACAAGGCTCCGGTTCCACGGGCGCCCGCGGCTCGACGCGTCGCTGCGGGGTCCAGCCAAGAGGGCTGAGCAGGTCCGATGGCCTGTCCGGGATCGTCGGTCCCCCTCGAGCCGAGAGGACCGACGATCCCGACACGCCACGGAAGAGAAGATGAAGCATCACACATCCCGCCCGACACTGGCCGATGTCCTGCACTGGGCGGAGACAACCGGCAAGCCCCAGGATCCGATCCGCGAGCTGCGCCGCATCCCCGCGCGGCTCGGGCTGCTCGACGCCGATCTCGCGACCCTCCCCGCCGATCCCGTCGCATTCAACCGCAACATCGCAGGACGTCCGGGGGCGGCCTTTCCGCGCGCGCGCGATGTCGGTGCAGCTTGTGCCCGCGCGGACAGTCGCGTGCGCGGTCTGCTCCGGCAGTATCTCGACGTTGGGGGACTGACCGTTGCTGCCGATCCTCGCGACCGCGCAGCATGGACTGCGCTCGCGGATATCATCGCGGCCAATGAGGGTCCGCCCCAGACCGGCCGCCGCTGGAATACCGGACGGCACCGGACCCTGTCGGTCCTGCGTGCGCGGTGCCGTTGCGCGCCCGGAGACGTGACGCAGAAGGAGATTGATCGTATCAGCGGCGAAGCGACGGTAAAGGACCGCAGATCCCTCCGAAAGGCGGTGCAGTTCCTGAACGGCCTGCGCGATGACCTCCTCGAGATTCCGGAGCTCGCGGCTCACCTTCCGGCGGAGAGGCTTCATGTGCCGGCCGGCTCGTCGCGCGCCCGTCGTATCGACTGGTCCACGCTGCCCGCATCCTTCCGCGCCGCCTTCGACGCCGCCGCCTCTGCGGCCGTTGCCGGCGAGGATGACCATGGCGAGGCGCTCCTGGCGCGTCTCGAAGCCGGAGAGGACCCGGAATACGTCATGGCCGAGGCCGATCGTTCTGCCGCGAAGATGCGAAGCCTGCGCAAGCCGGACGCCGCCCGCACGCGCTATCGCGAGACGGTCTCCTGGTTGCTGCGCGCCTGGGAGGATGAGGGCGGGGATCCGGCCGAGTTGCGCGATCTCGGCGAGCTGACGACCCGGACGGTCATCGAGGCGGCGATCCGATCGCAGATTGCCCGCTCGGATGCGGCGCCCGATCTCAAGAACGCTCTCGACAGCGACACGCTGAAACTGCGGCTTGCGAACCTGTCGGCCTTTGCCCGTCATGGGCTGAACGACAGGAGTGTTCCGGCGATCGTGGAGCTGCTCAAGTCTAAGCATCTGGACAAGCCGCGGGCGAGGCGCAGGGTCGCGCGGGAGACCGGTGTCGTGGCCGAGGTCGATGCGATCGCGGCGCTGTTGCACGGCAGTCCCGCGGTCGCCGCACGATGGGTGCGCGCGCCCGAACTGATCGCCCGCTCCGCCGAGGATGCGATCCGGATGGCCCGTGCGGCCGGGTCCCCGTCGCGCGAGGTAACGGCCTTGCGCCAGTATGGCGCGGCCGTTGCTGCGGCCATGCAGCTGTCGCGGCCGCTGCGGCCCTCGTGCCTGCGGTTGACCCGGATCGCGTCGAGGGAGGAGGTTCCTGCGAACCTCATCCGGACCCCTGCGCCCCGCAAGGCGCCCCGCTTCGAATTCCGATATGAGAGCTGGGAGACGAAAACCGAACGGGCCGTCACGCTCGACGTTGCGAGCCGTGACGCGCAGATCCTCAAGACCTGGCTCGAGCTCCATCGACCGCGCTTCATCGAGCTGACCGGCCGGGGTCATGACAACGTCTATCTCTTCCCGGGGGAGGGGTGTCCCAGGCGCGATTCCGGCGATCCGGTGCGCCTGCCGAGCGGGGTCTATGCGCCGTCGTCTTTCCTCGCGCTCTGGCGCGCGGGGGCGTCTGTGGTCGGCCTCGATGTCACGCCGCATCGCATGCGCCATGTGGTGGCCATTCTTGTTTTGGCGCTTCGCCCGGGCGCCTATGGACTGGTCTCGACCATCCTGTGCAATACCGAGGAGGTGGCGCGCCGGCATTACGGTCGCGACGACGGCAAGGCGGTCTCGCAGGCGCTGCGGGACGCGCTGCTGGCGCACCATCCTGATCTCCTGCGCCGCCATCGGTGGACGGCCTCATGAAATCCGAGATCGCTGAAAGCAGGCTGAGTTCGCTCCCCCGGGAGCTGAAGGATAGGCTTGTGTCGGTTCGCGCTGACCTGCCGCCGGGTGCCATCTCGGTCGTGGGCAGACTGTTCGACAGTCTAGCCGATCGAGAGGAGCACCACGGCGCGCCATCCCGGGCGGCCTTCGAGGCGGCTTACGGATCGGAATCGACCCTCGCGCTCCTCCTGCGCGTCTGCGCGACGCACGTGCCGGAGGTCGGGCTCGCCGAGGCGCGCCTGCTCCGCTGCGAATACTACACCGCGCGGCCTCGGGCGGCGGGCCATGGTCGAACCGCGCAACCGGCGACTGCACCCGAGGCGCTCGCCCCCTGGGCCACCAAGAAGTCACAGGCATGGCCGCGGTCCTGGCAAGAGCTCCTCCCCGGACTGCTCGACGCGCCCGTGCGCGAGGGCACGATCCGTCGACATGTCGCCTCGGTCGATCGGTGTGCCGCGCTCGTGCCGGCCCTGCGCTGCCCGCCTCGTCTGGGCTGGCTCTTCGGTTGGGAACTGGGGCGGCTGCTGCAGGATGGGTACGCCGGGAAGGGGATCGCTTCCGTCGCGCCACGGACGATCTCGAACTATCTCGGCGGGCTGGTTGCCCTTGGCCTTCATGGGGAACTGGATGCGGACGAGCTAAATGGTCTGCGTGCGGTGCGTCAGTCCTGGCTCCGCAAGGGGCGTGTATCGCGCAAGGGCAAGCAGGATCGTCTCGATGTGCTCTATGCCGCGGGCGGCTACGACCTGATCGTGCAGGCACTCGCAGCGGAAGTGGAGCGCGCGCGGCGCTTGCCGGCCTGGACCGCGGAGCATGAGCGCGCCCGGTCCACGAGCGCCATTCTGGCTGTCATGATCAACTGGCCTGCGCGCACGGGGGATGTCGCCGGATGGCGTCTGGGGGACGAGCTCGTGCGCACGCCCTGGGGCGAGTGGACCCTGCGCTACCGACAGGAGAAGACCGGCCGGATGGCGAATGCCGGACCGCTCTGGCCTGAAACCGGTGAGATCCTCGACCTGCATCTGCTCGCCGGTCGCCCCGGGCGGCTCGCACAGACCCGCTTCGCGCAATTGCGGGGCGCGAACTGGCTCACGCAGGGTCCGGCGGCGCGTCCGAGCAGATGGCCGTCCGAGCAGGTCAAGCGTGTGACCGGCCTTCCCGCGCACGACCTGCGCACCGTGGCTGCGGACTACCTGCGGTGTCACGCAGCAGAGACCGCCGCCGACCGCGTCGCCGCTCTGCTCGGCCATGCCTCGCGGCAGGCAGGCGCCGAATACCGCTCGGACTGCGCCGCCACCGCGGGACAATCGGAATGGCAGGCGATCCGCGCCCGGATCGCGGAGAGCTGATCGAACAGGCGGAGGGCGTTTGGGACGCCCTCCGCCGGGGACCATGTCCCTGTCATGAGATCGGACGGCACCCATGACTACACGCTCTCCCTCGACCAAGTCGCAAGGCACTGGCGGCTTGGCCGGCGGACCGTGCGCGAGATGATCCGCGACGGCCGCCTGCCGGCCGTCCGGGTCGGCGGGCAGTTGCGCCTTTGCTGGCGCGACGTCTGGCGCTGCGAGGCGGGCGCAATGCCCGCGCGTCGGGCCGAGGACGACTATCGGCGCCCCTTGCTGACGAAGAAGGATGTCGCGGCAAGTCTTGCTGTCTCGACCCGCTCCGTCGAGCGCCTGATCGCGCAGGGTCTGCCAAGCCGAAAAGTCGGACAGAACACCCGCATCGCGCCGCGTGACCTCGAAGACTGGCTCGACCGGCAGCGTGAGACCTGACCGCTGGTAACGCGCGCGCGACGTCCCGTGGCCGAGGATTAGACCCGCGTCGGGGCGGTCGAAGCACCACACCTCCGAGAGACAAGAAAATGAAAGCGGGCCCGCTCCAGTGCCGCGCGCAGTTCGATGACGCGCACGGCACCGGAGCCGACCCCACAAAGAGAAGGGAGAGCGTCGAAGTGTGAAACCATCGGAAGGAGGATTGATTATGCTCGACAGAACCGACTTTGCAGAAACACCCGAATGGCGGTGCCATCTCGGTCCCGGCCATGTCATCGCCTTCGCGTTCCCCCATGCCGACGCAGATGAGGACGAGGACTGCCAAGCGCCGAAGACCCGGCCTTGTCTCGTGCTCGATGTCGAGGCCCGTGACGATGAGCGTCTCGCCCTCATCGCCTACGGCACCTCGGCGCGCACGGCTGCGAACAAGGGTTTGGAGATCCATGTCCGCCGCATCGAAGACCGCCTCGCCGCAGGGCTAACGAAGCGAACCCGCTTTGTCTGTGCGCGGCGCCAGCTCGTGCCGCTCCGTCACCCCGGCTTCCGCCTGTCCGCCGCCACAGGGTCGCCGGTGCTCGGACGGCTCGCAGGCAATCCGATGTCGGTCATGAACGCCCTCCGAGAAAGGCTCCGTGCTCAAGGCGAGGTTGCCGCCGCCTTCCGTTCGAGAGAGCCCAAGCACGTGGCGGCGGCCCGGAGTCGCGACCTCATCCTGCAGTAGCGCGACCCATCAGGTTCGAGGCGATGCATCAGCGGCCAGTCGCAGCAACCGAACCCTCGGTACCTGTAAAACCCACGACAGCTTCGGAAACCGCCCGCCAAACGCACAGGCGTCCCCCGACATTCATCGGCGAAATGTTCGCGGACCTTCCTGCGACAAACCGCAAGAGCACGACAAAACGTGCAGTTCGGGACTGCACCCAAAATGCCGAAGCAAGCAGGATCAAGCCCCTCTTCGATCAATCCAATCTGCCGCCTTGGATCGCAGCGCGGTCGACCGATCCGTGAGACCAACTCTGCGAGGTCTCACCTCACGATCATCTCGCCAAGCCATCAGCTTAAAAAACAAACGATATCGAAGATCTGAATCGTGTGGGCTGAGATTTTGGAGATCCGCTACTTCACTCCACCAAACGGAGCAATATCCCGAGCATCCCAAGAGGGTGTCATCACAAAACGAACTGATCCAATAGCCGAGTTGAACACACACGATGCAGAAACTCCTGAAATTTGACGACCTCGCAAAGCAGTTGGGAGTGCCTCGATCGGGCCTCGAGGAGGTGGCAGATCTTCATGGGTTTACCGTGGTGATCGGGTCCGCTCGGCGCATCGATCCCGATAGCGTAAAGGAATTAATACATCTATGCCGCGTCGCTCCAAAGGTCCCCGGCTCTATTGGCGAAAGTCCAAAGGCAACAAAAAAGCTGTCTACGTCATCAGGGACGGCCAACACGAATACTCGACCGGCACGGTCGATCGCGAACAAGCTGAAGCAGAGCTCCGCCTCTACCTGATTCGGAAAGTTCAGGGGCCGCAATCAGCTGTTCACACGGACGTGACAGTGTCACAGGTGCTTACTATTTATGGCGAAGGCCCAGCCTTGGAGGCTGCAGATCCAGCGCGGATTGGATACGCCATCGATGCGCTGGACGCCTGGTGGGGCGACCTGCCGGTCAAGGAAGTGTCGATTGATCGGTGTAAGGCCTATGCAACGCAGCGAGATCGAGCTCCAGGGACAGTCCGGCGCGAACTTGGTTGCCTGATCGCAGCAATCAATTACGCCATGCCCGCGGGCATGGCGAGACCGAAGACCTGGATGCCACCGCGACCGGCCGCACGCGACAGATGGCTGACGAGAGATGAGGCCGCTCGGCTGATCAGAACGGCTCGACAGAACGCGGACACCAGACATCTCGTGCCGTTCATCCTCATTGGCCTCTACACGGGGAGTAGAAAGACAGACATTCTCAGTCTGAAATTTCATGAGCATGCTGCTGGCGGCTATGTCGATGTGGAGCGCGGCATCCTTTATCGGAAGAAAAAGGATGCTCGAAGAACACGCAAAAGTGCCCCAACTGTGCGTATTCCATCGAGGCTTCTTGCGCATTTACGACGCTGGCACAGGCAGAATTCGAGTGGCTGGGTCGTCGAGTTTAGGGGGCAGGGCATTGCGGACATCAAGACAGCCTGGGGTCGGCTGAGGAAGGAGGCAGCTCTGCCTGACGTGACGCGTCATACACTTCGCCATACTGCAATCACTTGGGCAATGCATGCAGCGATGCCCATGTGGGAAGCCTCGGGCTTTTTCGGGGTTAGCCTGGAGACAATGGAACGAGATTATGCGCATCAGCATCCCGAGTATCAGGCTGGTGCTCTCGATGCTGCGAATCGTGGCGGACGCCCACCCCAGTGAGCCTAAGAAATTGTTTGTGTTCTCGGCCCATCGCTCATGAGCGGTGGGCCTTCTTCTTTGGAGCGGAACGCGTTGCGAGTTATGCGAAGGACGCTGGCTCGAGATGGGCTGCTGCCAAATGAGCATTTCTGGGGCTCGCCCCAGAAACCCGGCAGTTGAGAAAATCAAATGATCCTTGAATTATTGGTCGGAGTGAGAGGATTCGAACCTCCGGCCCCTGCCTCCCGAAGACAGTGCTCTACCAGGCTGAGCTACACTCCGACCGTGGCGGTGGCTTTGCCCTATTCCTCTTCGGAGTTCAAGGGGGCATCGCGTTTGCCCTGCAGGCGCAGGACATCGCCAGTGCGCACACCCGCCACCGTGTCGCCCCGCAGGGTCCGGCCGGTCGTCACCGGGCGGGCGACGGTGCGGCCGCCGCGCTCCTCCCGCAGGACGATGTAGATGCCGCTCGCCACGATGATCGCCGCACCCAGCGCCGTGGTCCAGGTCGGCAGCTCGTCGAAGAGGAGGGTGCCGAAGATAACCGCCCACAGGATCTGCGAGTACTGCATCGGGGCGACGATCGCCGCGGGGCTCGTGCGGTAGGCGCGGATCAGCATCAGCATCCCGCCGAAGCCGAGCAGAGAGATCACGGCGAAGAGGCCCAGATGCTCCACCGGCGGTGCCACGTAGACGAAGGGCATCACCATCGCCATGCACACGAGGTTGGCGAGCATCGGATAGAGGATCAGCACCACGCTCCGCTCCTCCCCACCTATGCGCCGCAGGATGATGGAGACGAAGGCGCCGCAGGTCGCCGCGGTGAGAGCCGCCAGATGGCCGAGGCTGAGGGTCGAGACACCGGGTTGCATCACCACCACCACGCCCAAGAGCCCCACCGCGACCGCGATCCAGCGGCGAAGGCCCACGGCCTCCCCCAGCAGCGGCACGCTGAGGATCGTGATGAGCAACGGTTGCGCGAAGATGATCGCGTAGGTCTCCGCCAGCGGCAGGGTGGTGAAGGCGTAGAAGGCGCAGAGCCCCGTCACCACGCCCAGCCCGGTCCGCACACCGACCAGCACCGGATGCTTCGGCGTCAGCGTACCGGGCGCCTGGTCCCGGATCAGCATGATCATCACGGTCGGAAAGCCGAAGAGGACGGAGAAGAAGACGATCTGGAAGACCGGGTAGGTCCCGCCCAGCGACTTCACGATCACGTCGTGGGTCGCGAAGAAGGCGAAGCCCAACAGTGCCGATGCCGCGCCCCGCGCCGCCGATGTCATGCCGTTCCTCCGCCGTGCCCGCCGCGCAAGCTGACCGAGCGGCGGCGGCGCGTCAATCGCTTCCGCGTGTCCGCCAGAACTGCCAGATGCCGAGGATGGGCAGGAGCAGCACGATCCAGAACTTCTGCAGCATCAGGATGGCCGCGTTCACCACGCCGGTCCGGCGAATGATCTTGCCCGCGACGAGACCCGCGAGACCCATTTCGGAGACGGTGTCGGTGCTCGCATCGAAATCGGCGTAGCGATTGCCCTCGGTAAAGCTCTGCATCGCGATCAGGTCCGGCAGCGCCTGGCTCACCTGGTCGAGCTGATCCATCGTAGCGATGAAGTTCGCCTGCAGCACGCCGTTCCGCCCCAGCCGACGCAGGCGGTAGTTCAGCGTGTTGGCGTCCGCCTCGTCGAAATGCAGCTCTTCGGCCCAGTAGAGCGCCTGCCGGTCCGCATCGTATTCGGGGGCAGCGGCCCAGCCGACGAGCTCCAGCCCGCCATAGCCGGCCGCACGCCGCTCCTCGGACTCGATGGCGGTGTCGCCCTGCATGTCCTCGAGCAGGTCGTCGAAATCGATCCGGCCCGCATTGCGGTCGGAGACGTAGCCGATCGGATCCCAGTTCAGCATCGCGCCCCAGGCCGCCCAGTCCATCGGGGTGTGCGGCGCGGGGAAGATCATGCCGAGCTGATCGCTGGGCGGATTGCCCCACAGGTCCGACAGGATCCGGTTCGCGTCCGCCGGGCCCAGATAGTAGTAGCCGGTCGGCACCTCCAGCTTCGCCTGCCCGCCGGGCAGCACCACCTCACCCTGCTGGTACTCGATGGACTCCAGGATCTCCTGCGTGCGCACGTCGTCATAGCCGGGATGGGCCGGAAACATCTCGGCAAAGCTCATGGCGGAGAGCGATGTGGTGACGAGGGCCGCAAGGCTGGCGGCGAACATCAGGCGAAGCATTTCAGGGTCCTTCGGGAGAGCATTCATCTCGACGCTAATGCCGGACCGGGTGCGAAGTGTGGCAAGGATCGCGATGCGGAGCCATGCAGGTTTGATCGTTGCGGAATTACAACCTCGCGAGTCCGCTGTCGAGGGCCGTCGGCAATGTCAGTCCGACGCGCAGGCTCCGGTGAACTGGATCTGCCGCCAGGGATCGAAGCTCCGGAACCTCTCCAGCGACTCCGGGCGGCGCATGAACCGGCAAGTGGCAGCGTCGACCGGCTCGTCCTGACCGGCGATGGACAGGGTCACGGTCGTCGCGATCTCGGCGTGCTCGGGAGGGTTTTCCTCCTGCATTATCCAGTCGAGCAGCTCCGACCATGCGGCCTGCTCGTCTCCCGGCAGGTCCTGCACCAGCCAAACCTCCTGGGTCACGCTGGCGCCCGGGGGGAGCCGCGTCACCGACCACGACTCGCGAAGATTGGTCTCACGAAGCCCGTCGATCGTGTGGGTCACCAGCCACGACTGTGCGAAGACCGGCGCAACCGCCGGCGAACCGGGCGGAAGGTCGAGCCGGGCTGATATCGCCGTCAGCGTCCGTGCGATGCTGTCGCCGTTCGTGATGACCGCTTCGAAGCTGACGGCGAGGGGCGCTGCGCGGCAGTACCTCGTTAGCACGCTCTGATCGCCGTCCACATATGCGACGTAGTCTGCCTGACTGGTGATGCGGTAGAAGCACCGCAAGGTCATGTTGCGGATATCGACGGTGATGTCGGGGGCCGTCACAGTGTCCCGAATCTCGCTTCCGAAGGTCCATGCGCCGAACATTGCCGCGGGAAAGCCGACGAGAGCGGTCACTACGCCGACCGCCTTTCCGGCCTGCTCGGCCCGACGGACAGCCGCGCGAAACACGCTCGTCTATCTCCGGAGATCTACTGCAGCAGGAACGTCGACCGTCTCCCCTAACGCGCCGAGGCGGTCGATCTCCTGCTCGGGCATCGTGGGGCTGCAATCGCAGACCGGACCGACGCCGGTCTCCGGTTCGTTGACGATATCAGAGACATCGACGGCAACGACGTCGTCTTCGTCGATCTCCGGCTCTCGCCTGTTGGTGTCGTCCCGGTTGATCGACCGATCCGAGTTCGTCGAGGAAGACTGCCTGTCGTCGGTTGGCCGTTCGGCAGTCTCGCTCGGCTGCCTGGCCTCGCTGTCGCTGACTGCCGGCACTTCGACGTCCGGACCGGGGGGGCTCGTAGCGTCCGATCTCTGCTGAGTGGATCTGGAGTCGCCACTGCGTTCGAACGACAGCAGGTTGCTGCTACAGGCAGCACATGAAAGGCAAGCAAGAATAAGTGCAGTACTGGCAGTACGCATGGCAACTCTCACTGGAACTCGTGATACACAAAATCAAAACTTACTGTATCACGAAAGTTGCGGCGCGCGTACCGCCTCTGTTCAAATATTTCTTGTCTACAGCGTTTCGTCGAGCGCCTTGAGGATCGCGTCGCCCATGCCGGAGGTGGAGAGCGGCGTGCCGCCGTCCGGTCCCATCAGGTCGCCGGTGCGGGCGCCGTCGGCGAGGGCGTTCTCCACCGCCTTTTCCAGCCGGTCGGCCTCTTCGCCCTGGTCGAAGGAGTAGCGCAGCGCCATCGCGAAGGAGAGGATGCAGGCGATCGGGTTCGCCTTCCCCTGGCCCGCGATGTCCGGCGCAGAGCCGTGGACTGGCTCGTAGAGCGCCTTGGGCATCCCGTTCTCCATCGGCGCGCCGAGGGAGGCGGAGGGCAGCATACCGAGCGAGCCGGTCAGCATTGCCGCCGCGTCCGACAAGAGGTCGCCGAAGAGGTTGTCGGTCACGATCACGTCGAACTGTTTGGGCCAGCGAACGAGCTGCATGGCGCCGGCGTCGGCGTACATGTGGCTGAGCTCGATATCCGGGTACTCCTCGTCACGAAGCTTCTGCACCTCCTCGCGCCAGAGGATCCCGCTCTCCATCACGTTGGCCTTCTCCATCGAGCAGACCTTGCCGTCGCGACGGCGGGCAAGCTCGAAGGCGGAGCGGGCGACGCGCACGATCTCGGAGGTGGTGTAGCGTTGCGTGTTGATGCCGACACGCTCGTTGCCCTCCTCGATGATCCCGCGGGGCTCGCCGAAATAGATGCCGGAGGTCAGCTCGCGCACGATCATGATGTCGAGGCCCGCGACCACGTCGCGCTTGAGCGAAGAGAAATCGGCGAGCGCGTCGAAGCACTGCGCTGGGCGCAGGTTGGAGAAGAGGTCCATCTCCTTGCGCAGGCGCAGGAGGCCCCGCTCCGGCTTCACCGAGAAGTCAAGATCGTCGTATTTTGGCCCGCCGACGGCACCGAGCAGGACGGCGTCGACCGCTTGCGCCTTCGCCATCGTGTCGTCGGTCAGCGGGGTGCCGTGTTCGTCATAGGCGGCACCGCCCACCAGATCCTCGATCACCTCGAAGTTCAGCGAGCGGTTCGCGCCGAACCAGTCGATGACACGCCGCACCTCCGCCATGACTTCCGGACCGATCCCGTCGCCGGGCAGGATAAGGATGGAGGGAGGGGTCATCGGCGCGTCCTTTCGGGCTTGGCGTGGTTGCCCCGTCGATAGCCCGCGGGCGGTTGCAATTCAAGGAAGCCGCCGCGTTGGAATCGCGCTGTGGCGCAGGCGGTTGCGGGTGTCCAAAGGCGGTCCTGTGGTCGGGAGTGTTCGGGACGTCAGTCGACCTCGATATCGACCCAGACGAGGCGGTGGTCGGAACTGATGGCCTCGCCGAAGCCGACATGCTCCGCGCCCGGTTTGTCGGGGGCGGGCCACCAGACGCCGCTGCCGCTGACCTCGAGATCCGCGGAGGGCAGTACGTAGTCCACGCGCAGGTTGCCGGGGCCGCGCTCGTCGTTCCAGTCGGAGGTATCCTGTGCGGCGGGGCCGGCGTGGGCTGCGTTGAGGCCGCCCTGCATCTCCGCCGCGGCGATGGCGCCCGCGCTTTCCTGTCCCGGGTCCTGCAACCGCGGGTGTGCGAGGAGCGCCGCAAGAGCCTCCCGCCGGGCATCGCCATCGAACGGGTCCGCGTTGAGATCGCCCGCGACGATCACCGGTGCGTCGCCGAGCGCGGCGGTCACGCCCGCATCATCGGTGAAGGGCGTGCCGTCGAGATAGCGCACCCAGAACATCACCTCGTCATGGTTGCGCCGGCCGTTCGTGTCCTCCGGCCCGTCGAAAACCGGCGGCGTCGGGTGGCTGGCGAGCAGGTGCACCGGCCCGCCCGGCAGCTCGACGGGTACATCCCAATGGGACTTCGAGGAGAGGCGAAGCACGCTGCGCGCGGGCTCCTGAACCTCCTCGGGCATCAGGTTGCCCTCGAACTCGGCCCAGCGGAGCAGGCGGAAGCTGCGCGCCTCGCCCAGCGGATAGCGGCTGAGCACGGCCATCCCGAAATGGCCCGGCCAGCGGCCCCAGCCATAGGCGTCGTTCGGCCCGGTGGTGCTGCCGTCCCCGTCGAGGTCGAGCCCCGTCAGCTCCCCGGTATTCACCGGCGCGGTAAAGCTGTGCTCGTAGACGAGCCCCCGCTCCGCCAGCAGCGCAATGAAGGCATCCAGCGACCGCGACTGCGGGTCGTGGTCGATCTCGTTGAGGAGCAGGACGTCCGGCGCGACGGCGAGGATCACTTCGGCTGCGGCAAGGACCTGCGCGTCGCGATCCTCGATGTCCTGAAGCAGGGCTCCCGCCGTATCGCGGGAGAGGGAGGCGTTGAAGGTGGCGACCCGAACGGTGTCAGCCAGAGCGGGCGCTGCCAGAAACAGCGCGCCCGCAAGCGCGATCAGTCCGTACGGGCGCGGTCGATCAGCCATGCGATCTTCAGCATCGCCATGCCGCGGTTGAAGAGCGCGACCGGCAGGAAGGCCCAGAACACGCAGCCCCAGACCAGCGCCTGGTTGTTGCCGAGTGCCGACGGATCGAACCACCCGCCCCCGCGCGAGGCGATGGGAATGGTGGTGTAGGGCAGGGCGACCGCGACGATCACGTTGACGAGGCCCGCCCGGCGCAGCCGCCAGGAGATGTCCTTGCCCAGCGTCGGATCGAAGGTCGGCAGGTTGACCCAGAGGTTGAAGCTCTCCCGCTCGGCCGGCCAACGGAAGATCCAGACGAAGAGCGTGAAGAAGGAGATCGAGACGACGGCGATCGCGAAGCTCAGCGCCGCGGCCCGCTCCACCAGCGGGTTGAGCCCGGTCGGATCGTCGGTGATCAGGCCGCTCGCCAGCACCACGGGACTGAGCGGCACGCTGAGATAATCAACGAGGTCATCGGTCAGGGTCAGAAGATCGGCGGAAAATGCGTCGGCTCCTGCATCGGCGCGGCACAGGAAGACCAGCGCCATCACCATTACCGCGAAGGAGAAGAAGCGGAAGCGGTTGTAGGGCGGTGCGAAGCGGAAATCGATCAGCCCCGGATGCGACGAGGCGTATTCGAACATCGTGAACACGGCGAGCAGGGCGCCGATGATCAGGGAGATCTCCTGCCCGGTCCGCGAGGTCTCGGGCAGAAGGAATGCCGGTGCGGCAATGAAGACGAGCACGAGAAACGCGCGCGAGATAGCGGAGGTCAGTCGGCCAAGGGTGTTCACGAACCCCGCTTGTCCATGCGCGGAATATCCTCTTACAGCCAAGGTGCCTCCCCTCGATACCTGGCCTCGAAAGCGTCAATTGCGTCCGCTTTCTGAAGCGTCAGTCCGATATCATCGAGACCGTTGAGCAGGCAGTGCTTTCGGAAGGGTTCCACATCGAAATGGATGGTCCCCCCGTCCGGACCGGTAATCGTCTGGCTCTCCAGATCGACGGTCATGACCGCATTCGCCCCACGCTCTGCGTCATCCATCAACTTGTCTACCTCGGACTGTGGCAGAACGATGGGGAGGATTCCATTCTTGAAGCAGTTATTGAAAAAGATATCGGCGAAAGATGTGCTGATCACGCAACGGATTCCGAAATCCGCGAGGGCCCAGGGGGCATGTTCACGGCTTGATCCGCATCCGAAGTTGTCTCCTGCGACGAGTATTTTCGCATTTCGGTAAGAGGGCTGGTTCAGCACGAAGTCCGCGATCTCGTTTCCGTCGGAATCATAGCGCATCTCGTCAAAGAGATTCTTGCCCAGCCCCGTCCGCTTGATCGTCTTCAGGAACTGCTTGGGGATGATCATGTCCGTGTCGATGTTGACGAGCGGCATGGGCGCCGCAACGCCGGTAAGGGTGGTGAACTTTTCCATTCTAGCATTCTCCGGTTTGCTCGTTCGCTTCCGTGGAGATGAACCGCATCATCATGGCGGCCCATTCCTGATCGCCGTCTGCTCGGAAACGATCGAATATGTCTTCTTGAATGATCGTGAGTTGATCGGAGCCGGCGGTTACCGCACCCCCATGCCATCGCGCGATTTTTTCTGCGATTTCGTTCGCGGACGCATCCTCGGTGAGATCGAGACAGCGACAAGCCGCAGTAAGCAAAGGCAGCAGGGTTTCCGCCTCATATTGCTTCGCCAACTCGATGATCCGGACGAAGATCTGAGGCTGGAAGCTCAGGAGGTCGATAACTCCCATCACGCTGAGGTAGTTCTGGGCGATATGCAGCGCGAGATAGTCTTTCTCAAAGCTGGTGAGCTGCCGATGTTTAACCGCTTCGGACAGCTCGTCCCCATAGCTTTGTGCTGCCTCACACGCTCCTTCGACGGAGGCGCGCCGCAGGCATTCCTGCGGCGTCATTCCCGCCGATGCCGTCGACACCTATCCCAACTCCCGCACGTCCGTCAGGCGGCCGGTGATCGCTGCCGCCGCCGCCATCGCCGGGGAGGCGAGGTGGGTGCGGCCGCCGCGGCCCTGGCGTCCCTCGAAGTTGCGGTTGGAGGTGGAGATGCACCGCTCCTCGGGGCTCAACTGGTCGGGGTTCATCGCGAGGCACATGGAGCAGCCGGCCATGCGCCATTCGAAGCCTGCTTCCTTGAGCTGGTCGGCGATGCCCTCTTCTTCGGCCTGTGCGCGGACGAGGCCGGAGCCGGGCACGATCATCGCGCGCAGGCCGTCCTTCACCTTGTGGCCCTTCATGACCTTCGCCACTTCACGAAGATCCTCGATCCGGCCGTTGGTGCAGGAGCCGATGAAGACCGTGTCGATCGCGATGTCCGACAGCTTCTGACCCGGCTCCAGACCCATATAGGCGAGGGAGCGGCGGGCGGCCTCGACCTTGCCGCCCTCAAAGTCCTCGGGTGCGGGGACGGTGCCGGTGATCGGCAGGACGTCCTCGGGCGATGTGCCCCAGGTCACGACCGGGGCGATGTCCTCGGCGCGCAGGGTCACGACCTTGTCGAAATGCGCGCCCTCATCGGTGTGGAGCGTCTTCCAGTAGGCCAGCGCGGCCTCCCACGCGGCCCCTTTCGGCGCCTTCGGGCGGCCCATGACGTACTCAAACGTCTTCTCGTCCGGTGCGATCAGGCCCGCACGTGCCCCGCCCTCGATCGCCATGTTGCAGACGGTCATGCGGCCTTCCATCGACAGCTCGCGGATCGCCTGACCGCAATACTCGATGACGTAGCCGGTGCCGCCCGCGGTGCCGGTCTTGCCAATGATCGACAGCGTGATGTCCTTCGCCGTCACGCCGGGGGGGAGGGAGCCCGTGACCTCCACCTTCATGTTCTTCGACTTCTTCTGGATCAGGGTCTGGGTGGCGAGCACGTGCTCCACCTCCGAGGTCCCGATCCCATGGGCGAGCGCGCCGAAGGCGCCGTGGGTCGCCGTGTGGCTGTCGCCGCAGACGATGGTCATGCCCGGCAGGGTCCAGCCCTGCTCCGGCCCGATGATGTGCACGATACCCTGGCGGATATCGTTCACGCCGTAATACTCGATGCCGAAATCCTTGGCGTTCTTCTCCAGCGCCTCGACCTGGATCCGGCTCTCGGCATTCTCGATGCCCTTCGCGCGGTCGGTCGTCGTGGGCACGTTGTGGTCTGGCACGGCCACGGTCTTTTCGGGTGCGCGCGGCGTGCGGCCCGCCATGCGCAGCCCTTCGAAGGCCTGCGGGCTGGTCACCTCGTGGACGAGGTGGCGGTCGATATAGAGCAGCGAAGTGCCGTCGGTGTCTTCATGGACGACATGCGCGTCCCAGATCTTGTCATAGAGCGTCTTGGGCATGGGTCGGGTCCCTCTTGGGCCGTGATGAGAAGTGCGGGAACGAAAACGGCCCGCGCGGCAAGCCGGCGCGGGCTGACGGGCTCAGAGCTGAGCTTCGAGGGCCTTCGTCTCACCGTGAAAGCGCCAGGGCAGGCGCTCCCGGTCGGCGAGGATTGGCATGGTCTGCAATCGTGTTCCCATGCCACCCGTTTACGCCGGGCCGCGGCCCGGCGCAAGGCGGGCTTACTGGATGGCGGCGGCGGAGCGGATGTCCTCACGCGTGCACTGGCTGATGACGAGGTTGCCCGAGACCGAGCTCTCGCCGATCGAACCCATCCAGCGGCGGAGCTGGCCGACGGCGCGGGGCGAGCCTGCGAACTCCGCGTGCGGGATCAGGCGCTCCAGCGGGGTGTCATGCAGGCGGATGTTGTCGGCACCGCCGACCTCCGAGATCACTTCAAGCGCGCAGTAGCCACGCTCCGCCGGGCAGGTCGCATCGCAATAGGCGGCGACCGTGGCAAGGTTCGGATCGACGTCGAGCTGGCCCGACATGACCTCGGCCGCCTGACCGAGCCGTTGGGAGTTGGCGAGCTGCTGGGGGAAACCGCGCTGGGCGAGCGCGTAGTTGCGCAGCTCCTCCTGCGGGCGCAGATGCGGCGCGAGAACGGGGGCGACGAGCGTCATCATCATGATGCCGCCCGAACGGCCCTCGGCAGGCGACGCGCTCAGCCAGTCCCACGGATTGCCTTGCGGCGGCTGGGCGAAGTAGCTGCGCATCCAGGCGACGAAGTCGAGCTCGGCCATGGTCGGATCGTCGGCAGGCAGGGCGAAGATCTCGTTCCAGCGGCCGCGGTCGAAGATCTCCCATGCAAGGCGGGCCGCCGCCTCGATCTCACCGGCTTCGGCGAGGGTCGCGGCGACGTCCATCCCCGCATCGGGCAAGCGGGAGGCGAGCAGCGCCGTGGCTACCTCGTCACCGGCCTCGGCCCGCACGCGCAGCCACGAGGTGCCGGAAAGCCCACCCTCGGAGCGGAAGAGGTCGATGCGATCCCGCCGCGGCAGGGAGGAGACGTAGGCCGTGCTCGCGCCCGGCGGCGTCACCGCCTCGATCTGTCCCAGCAGCATCTGCGCGTCCGTGTCCCCCGACTTCGCGAGCTCCGACAGGATCGGCAGCGCGGTCGCGTCGTCATCGGCCAGCCAGGCGTCGATGCCGTCCTGAAGCGTCTGGGCCGAGAGAGGGGAAACAAGCAGAAATGCGGCAGCCGCAAGGGCGCCGAGCGTGCGTGTAGGGGACATGTCGAGATCCATTTGACGTGTAAGACTCAGAAACGGCGCCCCCTGCCGACAGCGGGGTTTTAACGGCACCGCCCGAATGTGCAAGGTGTGTCGTCGCGGCGCGGGCTCAACCGTTTTCGAACCAGTCGAGCATCAGGTTGACCCAGCCGCGGGGGATGGAGTGCCCGCCATCGTGTAGCGCCATGACCAGATCGCCCTCGGCGCAGTTGGTCCAGCGATCGATGCGGTAGATCCCTTCGGTACGCTGGGCGTTGTTGCCGGTGCAGCCGTGGAGCGCGCGCTGCATCTCCATCACGTCGAAGACGTCACCTTGCGTGATGCCGGAGCCAACGGTGCGCCCCTCCAGCGGGACGACGTCGTCATCCGTGCCGTGGGTGTGGTGCAGGCGCACGGGCTCGGCGCAGTCTTCGGGGATCGGCCGCCAGAACGTGCCCGCAATGGGCGCGTAGGCGGCGAAGGCACCGGGTGCGTCGCAGGCCACGCGCCATGTCATCATGCCACCGCCGGAGAAGCCGCCGAGTACGAAGGTCTCCCGCGGCAGGCCGAACCGCTCGGCCGCGTCATTCGCCGCGGCATCGATGAAACCGACATCGTCGCGCCGCGGTGAAGGCATCGCGCGGCTGTTCCATGCGCCGCCGCTGTCCCCTTCCCGCCGGGGCATGCCCTGCACGGCGACGGCGGCGTAGCCCCTTTCGGTCAGCGCGCGCATCAGTCCGGTGTTGCGCATGATCCCGTCGGCCCGGCCGCCCCAGCCGTGGAGGAAAACGACGGCCCCGCGCGGCTCCGCCTCCGGCATCGTGACGTGGTAATAGCCGCCGTCGATCCGGCATGGGCTGTCGGGCGGGCCGCAATCCTGTGCGGCGAGCGGCAGCGGCAAAAGGGCGAGGATCAGGGCAGCGAGGCGCATCGGCGGTCTCCGGTCTGACGGTCGGAGGAGACGTTAGGCGACACGCGCCGGATGGCCACTCACGTTCCCGCCAGCCCGGGTGCGCGGCCCGAGATATGTCGGGCGGGAACTCCCGGCCTCAGCGGAACTGGTTCGCCCGCTCGCCCTTGGCCGCGAGCGTCGCCGTCTCGGCGATGCGCTTCGCCCGGGTCTCCGCCCGCTTCGCCGTCTTGATCCATTCGAGGATGCCGCGCTTGGCCGAGCGCGGAAACGCCTCCCATTCCTCTGCCGCCGGGGGATGTGCTGTAAAGGCGGCGGCGAGGTCTTCGGGCACCTCCAGCCGCTCCACGTCGTCGAGGAAGTTCCACATCCCGTTCGCCTTCGCCGCTTCGATGAGCGCGCGTCCGGGGGGCTGCATCCGGCCTGCCGCCTCGGCTCGCGCGACATGGGCCTTGTTGACGGCGGACCAGGCGGAGGTCGGCTTGCGTGGGGAGAGCAGGAGCAGCGAGCGGTCGTCGTCCTTCTTCCGGACGGCGCTGTCGATCCAGCCCCAGCACAGCGCCTCCTCCACGATCTCGTCATGCTCGACATGGTGGGCGGTGTGCTTCTTCCACCGCACCAGCCAGATGGATTCGGTCTGCTGATGATGCGCCAAGAGCCAGTCCCGCCAGTCCGCGCGGGAGCGGATATCGACTTCCTTCAGATCGGCGGCGCGGGGCATCGAACGCTCCTCTTGAAGTGCGAATCAATTCCTGATTCAATAAAGGGGAGGCCCACCGGCGCTTCGGCTAATCGTCCAGGATCAGCAGCCCTGCTTGGGCTTGGAGCGGCGGTGCGGCTTCACCGGAACTGTTTTCGGTCCCGGCTTCTTGCCTGGTCGCACGACCCGTTTAACGGGCTTGCATTTTGCCATCGGCATCACCTCCTTTCCGGGGTAGCGAACCCCAAGATGTGGTGCCGGTGGGCCTCACGGATAGACTAGCGCCACTAGACTCAGTGTGGAAGAAGTTTTCCACAGGCGAGCACACTCTTTTTGCTTACTAATGCGCCTCCGCCCAGTTGGTGCCCGTCCCCCCATCGACGACAAGCGGGACGTCGAGGTGGACGGCGGGGTTGGCGGCGGCCTCCATGACGTCCTTCACCGTGCCGATCAGGTCGTCGGCGGCATCGGCGGGCACCTCGAAGAGGAGTTCGTCGTGGACCTGCAGCAGCATGCGCCCCGGCAGCTTCGCCTTCTCCATCGCCGGGGGCACGCGGATCATGGCGCGGCGGATGATGTCGGCGGCCGTCCCCTGGATCGGCGCGTTGATCGCGGCGCGGTAGGCAAAACCCGCGCGCGGGCCCGAGGAGCCGATTTCCGGCGTGTGGATCTTGCGGCCGAACAGGGTCTCGACGTAGCCGTGCTCCTTTGCGAAGGCCTTGGTCTCGTCCATGTACTTCCGGATGCCGGGGAAGCGTTCGAAATAGCGGTCGATGAAGGCCTTCGCGTCCTCGCGCGGGATGCGCAGGTTGTTGGAGAGGCCGAAGGCGGAGATCCCGTAGATCACCCCGAAATTGATCGCCTTGGCCTGCCGCCGCACCTCCGGCGTCATCTCGTCGAGCGGCACGTCGAACATCTCGCTCGCCGTCATCGCGTGGATGTCGAGCCCGTCGCGGAAGGCCTGCTTCAGCGCATCGATCCCCGCGATATGCGCGAGGATCCGCAACTCGATCTGGGAGTAGTCGAGGGAGACGAGGACGTTGCCCTCCTCCGCCACGAAGGCCTCGCGGATGCGGCGCCCTTCCTCCGTCCGTACCGGGATGTTCTGAAGGTTCGGGTCGGTGGAGGCGAGGCGGCCGGTGTTCGCCCCCGCGATGGAATAAGAGGTGTGCACCCGCCCCGTATCGGGGTGGATATGCTCCTGCAGCGCATCGGTGTAGGTCGATTTCAGCTTGGAGATCTGCCGCCAGTCGAGCACGCGGGCCGGCAGGTCATGGCCTTGCGCGGCCAGTTCCTCCAGCACGTCGGCGCCGGTGGAATAGGCGCCGGTCTTGCCCTTCTTCCCGCCGGGCAGGGACATCTCGTCGAACAGGATCTCGCCAAGTTGCTTGGGCGAGCCAACGTTGAACTTGCGGCCCGCGAGTCCCTGGATCTCGTCCTCCAGCCCCGCCATCTTCTGCGCGAAGGTGTTGGACATGCGGGAGAGGTGGTCGCGATCCACTTTGATCCCGTGCATCTCCATCTGCGCGAGCACCGGGACGAGCGGGCGCTCCATCGTCTCGTAGACGGTCGTCACCCGCTCCTTGACCAGCCCCGGCTTCAGCAGCGTCCAGAGGCGCAGGGTGACGTCCGCATCCTCGGCGGCGTAGGGCGCGGCCTCCTCGATCTTCACCTGGTCGAAGGTGATCTGCTTCTTGCCGGTGCCGAGCAGTGTCTTGATCGCGATGGGCTTGTGGTCGAGATAGCGCTCGCTGAGCATGTCCATCCCGTGTCCGTGCAGACCGGCGTGCTGGGCGTAGGAGATGAGCATCGTGTCGTCGATCGGCGCGAGGGTGATCCCCTCGCGGGCGAAGATCTTCAGGTCGTATTTCGCGTTCTGAAGGATCTTGAGGATCGACGGATCCTCCAGCATCGGCTTCAGCATCTCCAACGCCTGGGCGAAGTCCATCTGACCCTCGGAGCGCTCGGCCCCACCGAGCAGGTCGCCGGTGCCGTTCACATGGGCGAGCGGGATGTAGCACGCCTCGCCCGGCTCGACGGAAAGACAGACGCCGACGAGGCCCGCCAGCATCTCGTCGAGGCCCGTGGTCTCGGTATCCACGGCGACGTAGCCGCGCTCGTAGATCCGGTCGAGCCAGGTTTGCAGCGCCGCCTCGTCCCGCACGATCTCGTAGGCATCGGCCTTGATCTCCGGAAACTCCGGCGCGGCCGGACCGGGGGCATGGGCCTCACCGGCCGGGGCCGCGGCGGGGGCGGAGATGGTCGGGGCCTCGACGCCCAGCTTCTCCGCAATGCGGTTGGTGATGGTGCGGAACTCCATCTCCGCGAGGAAGGGCAGCACCTTGTCGGCGTCGAGCGGCTGGACCTCCATCGCGTCGAGCGCGACCTCCACCGGCACGTTGCGCTCCAGCGTCACGAGCTGCTTGGAGACGCGCACCTGATCGGCGTGGTCGATCAGGGTCTGGCGGCGCTTGGGCTGTTTGATCTCCTCGGCGCGCTCTAGGAGCGTCTCGACATCGCCGTATTCGTTGATGAGAAGGGCGGCGGTTTTGATGCCGATCCCCGGCGCGCCCGGCACGTTGTCGACGCTGTCGCCGGCGAGGGCCTGCACGTCGACCACCTTGTCGGGGCCGACGCCGAACTTCTCCTCCACCTCCTCGGGGCCGATGCGGACGTTCTTCATTCCATCGACCATTTCCACCCCGCCGCCGACGAGCTGCATCAGGTCCTTGTCGGAGGAGACGATGGTGACGCGCGCGCCCGCCGCCTTCGCCTGCTCGGCGAAGGTCGCGATCAGGTCATCGGCCTCCCACCCCTCCTGCTCGATGCAGGCGATGCCGAAGGCGCGCGTCGCCTCGCGGGTCAGCGGGATCTGGGGGGCGAGCTCCTCGGGCAGAGGCGGGCGCTGGGCCTTGTACTCCGGGTAGATCTCGTTGCGGAAGGTCTTGGACGAATGGTCGAAGATCACGGCGAGGTGGGTCGGCGCATCGTCCCCCGTGTTCCCCTCGATCATCTTGAAGAGCATGTTGCAGAAGCCCGAGACGGCGCCGATCGGCAGCCCGTCGGACTTGCGCGTCAGTGGTGGCAGGGCGTGGAAAGCGCGGAAGATGTAGCCCGACCCGTCGATCAGATGCAGGTGATGTCCCTTGCCGATGGCCATGCGCGCGTCCTCCTCATGCTGCGGCGGACCATAGGGCGCGGCGCGCGGGATGGCGAGGGGGCTCCCTCACTCGGACGGTGCGCGGCGGGCGTTTGCCGGGCCGCGCATCAGCCGCTCGATGGCGGCGAAGAGAAAGGCAGTGCTGATCCCGAAGGTGAGCAGGCCCGTCGCCGAGGCAAACGCGCCGAAGACGCGCAGATCCGGCCCCAGCGTCACGTCGCCATAGCCCAGCGTCGTGTAGGTCGCGATCGAGAAATAGAAGCTGGTCGAGAACTCCTCGAACACCTCCATCACGAAGAAGACGAGCGCCCACAGCCAGATCTGGATCGTGTGTGCCGCGACGATGAAGACGAGGCTGAAGGACAGGAGCGCCATCGCCTTGATCCGCGGGCCGAGCCTGCGGACGGCGCGAACAGGTCGGATGAGGCCGGGAAGGCTGAGCGCCACCGCTCCGGCATGGATCAGGGCGCACAGGCACAGTAGCAGGCTGCCCAGCAGGATCTGAAGCATCAGGGACATATCGCGGCCTCGTCGGTGCATCCGGCGCTTCTGACTAGGGACCGCTGCGCCGCCTTTGCAAGCGGATCAGGGCGGGGTGGCCTGCTGTCCGCGCAGGTCGAGTGCCGCCTCCCGCACGATCTCCGACACGGTGCGGAGCTGCTGTTCCAGCGGATTGGTCTTGCGCCAGGTCATCCCGATGGTGCGCATCGGCTCGGGATCGCGGAACCGTGCGACGGAGACGGGGGCGGAGCGCGTCTCGACCCGGATCGCCATCTCCGGGATCAGGGTCACGCCGATGCCCGCGCCCACCATCTGCACGAGGGTCGAGAGCGAACTGCCGTCCATCAGGTCCCGCGTCTGCGGCGCGTCGATGTTGCAGAAGGAGAGGGCCTGGTCGCGGAAGCAGTGCCCCTCCTCCAGCAGGAGCAGCTTCATCTTCTGGAGCGCCTGACCATCGGGCACGGGCTTATCCGCATCCTCCAGCGGGCGGACGAACATGAAGCTTTCGGACAGGAGCTCCACCTCGACGAAGGAGGGTTCGGAGAGGGGGAGTGCCAGGATCGCGGCGTCGAGCCGTCCGCTCCGGATCTCGTCGGCGAGGCGGGGCGTCACCGTCTCCCGCACATGGATGTCGAGGCGGGGGAAACGCTCGGTCAGCCGCTTCAGGATGTCTGGCAGCAGATAGGGCGCGATGGTCGGGATAATGCCGAGGCGGAAAGGCCCCGACAGGTCGTCACGCGAGCCGCGGGCGAGGTCGCCGACCTCCTCCACCGCGCGCAGGATCTCGCCCGCACGCTCGGCCAGCACGTCGCCGAGCCCGGTCAGCCGGACCTGCCGCCGGTCCCGCTCGACCAGCGGCGCGCCCAGCATTTCCTCCAGTTCCTTGATCTGGAGCGACAGCGCGGGCTGGGAGATTGCGCAGGCCTCCGCCGCCCGGCCGAAGTGGCGATGCTGCGCCAGGGCCGCGAAGTACCGGAAATGCTTGAGGGTCAGACCTTTCATAAGCTCCACTCATCGAGATCATTTGGCTTTCAAAATTCAGCTAATCGATTCCACGCGCTAAAACCAGAGGTGGAACAGGGTGGAGGCCGACTCGGTCCGGGCTTCGCCGCGATGCCTTCACCAGCCATTCGATGCGCCTATGTCAGGTGCATCCAAGCGAGGAGACGATCATGGACGGTAACTTCACGGGGGGCGGTGGTTGCCCCGTCGCGCACGGCAAGGGCACCAGCAACCGCGACTGGTGGCCGAATGCGCTCAATCTCAGCGTCCTGCATCAGCACTCCGCCCTGTCGAACCCGATGCAGCCGGATTTCGACTATGTCGAGGCGTTCGAGAAGCTGGATCTGAAGGCGCTCAAGCAGGACATCTACGACCTGATGAAGACGAGCCAGGACTGGTGGCCCGCGGATTACGGCCATTACGGCCCGCTCTTCATCCGGATGGCGTGGCACTCCGCCGGGACCTACCGGACCGCTGACGGTCGCGGCGGCGGTGGCACGGGCACCCAACGGTTTGCCCCGCTCAACAGCTGGCCGGACAACGCGAACCTCGACAAGGCGCGCATGCTGCTGTGGCCGATCAAGCAGAAATACGGCAAGTCGATCTCCTGGGCCGACCTGATGATCCTCGCGGGCAACTGCGCGCTGGAGGACATGGGCCTGAAGACCTTCGGCTTCGCCGGTGGCCGGACCGACATCTGGGAGCCGGAGGAGGACGTCTACTGGGGTCAGGAGGTCGAGTGGCTCGGAGATGTCCGCTACAAGGGCGAGCGCGAGCTCGACCTGCCGCTGGCCGCCGTGCAGATGGGTCTGATCTACGTGAACCCGCAGGGGCCGAACGGTGAGCCGGACCCGATCGCCTCGGGCCGCGACATCCGCGAGACCTTCGCCCGGATGGCGATGAACGACGAGGAGACCGTCGCGCTGGCCGCCGGCGGTCACACCTTCGGCAAGGCGCACGGCGCGGCCGCCGAAGACCATCTCGACCGGGAGCCCGAGGGCGCCGGGATCCACATGATGGGTCAGGGCTGGTACAACAGCTACGAGAGCGGCAAGGGCGTCCACACCATCACCAGCGGCATCGAGGGGCCGTGGACTCCGACGCCGACGAAGTGGGACATGTCCTATTTCGATGTCCTCTTCGGTTATGACTGGGAGCTGACGAAGAGCCCGGCAGGCGCCTGGCAGTGGCAGGCGAAGGGCCTCAAGGACGAGGATCACGCGCCGCAGGTCGACGGCTCCGGCAAGGTGCCGCTCATGATGACCACTGCGGACATGGCGATGAAGATGGACCCGATCTACGGCCCCATCTCCAAGCGCTTCCACGAGAACCCCGACCAGTTCGCCGATGCCTTCGCCCGCGCATGGTTCAAGCTGACCCACCGCGACATGGGTCCCCGCGCACTCTACAAGGGTGCCGAGGTTCCGGAGGAGGTTTTGCTGTGGCAGGACCCGATCCCCGAGGCGGACTACGCACAGATCGACGCGGCCGACGTGGCGGCGCTCAAGGAGAAGATCCTGGCGACCGATCTGGCCACCAGCGAGCTGGTGAAGACCGCCTGGGCCTCCGCCTCCACCTTCCGCGGCTCCGACAAGCGCGGCGGGGCCAATGGCGGCCGCATACGGCTCGCCCCGATGAAGGACTGGGAGGTCAATGAGCCTGCCACGCTCCAGCGGGTGCTGACGGCGCTCGAAGGCGTGCAGGCCGACTTCAACGGCTCGGCGTCGGGCGGCAAGCAGGTCTCCATGGCCGATCTCATCGTGCTGGGCGGCGTGGCAGCGGTCGAGGCCGCGGCAAAGGCCGCCGGTCACGAGATCGAGGTGCCCTTCACACCCGGCCGCACCGATGCGTCGCAGGAGCAGACGGATATCGAGAGCTTCGGGATGCTGGAGCCCTTCGCCGACGGCTTCCGCAACTACTCCAAGCCGAGCGATCTCGTCTCCGGTGAGGAGCTGCTGGTCGACCGGGCGCAGCTCATGACGCTCACCGCACCCGAGATGACGGTGCTGATGGGCGGCCTGCGGGCGCTGGGCGCGAACTGGGACGGCTCTTCGCATGGTGTCTTCACCGACCGGCCGGGGCAGCTGACGAACGACTACTTCGTCAACCTGCTCGACCTCGGCATCAAGTGGGAGGCGACGGACGACAGCGAGCAGAGCTTCGAGGGCCGCGACCGCAAGACCGGTGAGGTGAAGTGGACCGGGACGCGCGTCGACCTGGTGTTCGGCTCCAACTCGCAGCTTCGGGCACTGTCCGAGGTCTATGCCTGCGCCGACAGCACCGAGGATTTCCTGCGCGACTTCGTCGCCGCGTGGACCAAGGTGATGGAGCTCGACCGGTTCGACCTGACGGCCTGATGCTCCATCGGTCCGGGCGTAGCGAACGGCGCCCGGACCATTACACCATCAGGGGCGCCGGAGCGCTGCGCCGAATCCCGGGATACCTCTCCAGAGAAGAAGATCAGTGGAGGCTGTGGCCGCGATAGCCCTGCTGGCGTGTGTAGAACGTGGCCAGCGACTTGTCGCGTTCGTCCGGGAAGACCTCGCCCTCTACCAGCTCTCCCATCCGATCAATGCGGAACATGCGGAAGTCCTCCCGCAGTTCGCACCAGGCCACCAATGTCCAGGTCTGACCCCAGAACCAGAGGCCCAGCGGGCGGACGGTGCGCCGCGTGGCGCGGTTCTCGGCATCGGAATAGGCGAAGCTGATCCGCAGGCGGGCGTCGCAGGCCTTTTCCAGCGCATCGATCCGGGCCCGGCACTCGTCGTCGAGCCGCCAGGAGGGGAAGGCGTGGATCGGCACGCGGTCGGTATCGGCGCGCTTCGCCTCGGGCAGCACCGCGTCGATCTTCGTCAGCGCCTCCTCGGCGGCGAGCGCCATCTCGGCCCCGCCCCAGGCTCGGATCAGGCGGATGCCTGCGACCAGCGCCGTCAGCTCCTGCTGGCTGAACATCAGTGGCGGCAGGTCGTAGCCCGCGCGCATGATGTAGCCGACCCCGGCCTCGCCCTCGATGGGCACGCCGGAGCCGATGAGGTCGGCGACGTCGCGATAGACCGTCCGCTCCGACACCTCCAGCCGCTCGGACAGCATGCGCGCGGTCAGAAGCCGCCCGCCGCGCAGGTACTGGACGATCTGGAACAGCCGGTCCGCCCGCCGCATGTCAGGCCGCCTGGAAGAGGCCGATGGAGTTCCCGTCGGGATCCACCGCGTAGACGAAGCGCCCGGCCGGGATCGCGATCGGCGCCGACAGTACGGCACCGCCTGCCTCCTTGCACCGGCCGGCGGCGGCTTCGAGGGTGTCGGGCACGGCGAGGTGAACGGTCGGGCCGTTGCCCTCCTCCGCCGGGTTGCCGGGGTAGAGGTGGCCCGCGATCGAGTTCTTGTCGGCACCCGGCAGCATCGCCATCGGGTTCGGGCCGTTGTTGTCGATGCTCATGTCGTAGCCGAAGACGCGGTTGTAGAACGTGACGCTCTTCTCCAGGTCCGTGCAGGGCAGCTCGGTCCAGACGACGGGATGTTCGGGGGCGAAGCTCATGGCGGCTCTCCGTTGGGCTGTTGGTGTGCCCAAGGTTTACCCTACCGCTCCTGACAGGGTTCTGTCAGGAGCCCGCATCGCCGAACACATCGCGGAGCCGGCGGATCAGCCAGTCGATCGCGGGGCCCGTCGCCCGGTCGGTGCGAGTGAAGGCGAGGAGGGGGACGCGCAGCGTCTCCTCCGACCGCGCTTCGAGCTGGAGGGGGACGAGGGTGCCGCGCGCCAGATCCTCCGCGATTTCCGCGACCGGGGCGGTGCCCCAGCCCAGGCCCCGGCGCAGCATCCGGCAGCGCAGCGTCAAGTCACCGACTTCCCACGTGTCGTGGACCAGCCTGTTGGTGAAGTCGCCGCGCGTAACCGGCACGAGCTGCCGATGGTCCTGTACATCCGCATCGGTGAGCGGACGCCCGAGTTGAGCGAGCGGATGGTCGGGTGCGGCCACGATGGCGATGTCCGCGCTTCCAACCGCATGGCGGTCGAACGCATCCTCGTCATAGCCGGTGAGGCTGATCGCCCCCGCGATCCCGAGATCGGCCTGTCCGCTGCTGACAAGATCCGGCGCGCCACCGATATCGACGCGCAGTACCCGCAGGCTCACGCCCGGAAAGGCGTCACGGAAGGTGTCGAGCACCTCGACCATCGGATCGACCGGCACGACGATGCCGATGGCGATCGTCAGATGGCCGGGCGCGCCACCGGCCAGCGCATTCGCCGTCGCGCGCAGCCGCGCCGCGCGGACGATCACCATGCGCGCCTCGGCGACGATGACCTCCCCCGCCTCCGTCAGGCGCGGCTTGCGGGTGCTGCGGTCGAAAAGCGTGACGCCGAGCTGATCCTCCAGCGTCGCGATCGACTGGCTGACGGCCGACTGCGCGCGCTGCACATGTTTCGACGCGGCGGTGAAGCTGCCGGTATCCGCGATCGCGATCAGCATGCGGAGCTGGTCGAGTGTCACGCCGTCGAGCATTCGCGCCTCAATCCATCGGTTTGACCGATAGCTTGCAGCAGAATTTTCGCACTGCAAGAGCGGGCCCGGAAAACCGATCTCTCTGGCATGGGCGCAGCAAGGCGCCGCAACGCAGATCAGAGGAGACCGCGAGATGACCGATTTCAACGAGACCGCCCCGACCCGCCGCGCCGCTCTGCGGGGCCTCGGCCTGTCCGGCCTGGGGCTCGCCGCGATGGCAGGAGCCGGTGCCGCCGCAGCTCAAGAGGCCACCGCCTCCAGCCGCCCGCTGGCCGGAAAAACCGCCATCGTGACCGGCGCGCGCGCCAATATGGGCCGCGCCTTCTCCGTCGCGCTGGCGGAGATGGGCGCCGATGTCGTCGTCCACTACCACCGGGCCGAAACCGTCGGCGAGGCCGAGGAAACCGCCCGCTTCGTCCGCGCTGCGGGCAGCCGCGCCGTGCTCAGCGTCGGCGATCTGGGCCAGCCGGAGACGGCGCGCGCGATGTTCGACGCGGCAGAGCGGGAGTTCGGCGGCGCCGACATCCTCGTCAACAATGCCGGCGCGATCATCAAGAAGCCGGTCGCCGAGTTCACCGATGAGGAGTTCGATCGGCTCGACTCCGCCAACGGCCGCGGCCTGTTCTTCGCCCTGCGCGAGGGCGCGCGCCGCCTGCGCGACGGCGGCCGCATCATCAACAACGCCACGTCGCTGCTGGCCGGCGCGGCCCCCGGCTACGCGATCTACGCCGGCACCAAGGCGCCGGTGGAGGAATACACCCGGATGATGGCCAAGGAGCTGGGTGACCGGATGATCACCGTGAACGCCATCGCCCCGGGCCCGGTCGACACGCCCTTCTTCCACGGGGCAGAGACGCCGCAATCAGTGGCCTATGCCGCCGGGCTCTCCGTCGAGGGACGCCTTGGCAAGGTCGACGATATCGTGCCGCTGGTCCGCTTCCTCGCCTCGCCGGACAGCCAGTGGGTCAACGGGCAGACGATGTGGGTGAACGGCGGCTATCTCACCCGCTGATCGAACGGGCAGGGTGGCTCAGCGCTGATCCGCCGGGCCGCCCTCCAGCACGAAGCGCTTGTCGCAGTAGCCGCACTCGACGAAGCCTTCCTCCGGGTCGATGGAGTACCAGACGCGCGGGTGGCCGAGGCCGCCTGTGCCGCCGTCACAGGCGATGCGGGTCTTGGTGACATACTCGATCTCTGGTGCGGGTCGGGTCATGGGCGGCCTTGTCGAGAGTTGGCGTTTCGCGAAGCGCGGCATAGATCGCTCTCAGCAACCCGCCGGTCGCGGCGGAATATGATCCAAGCGGCGCGGCCCGGCAAGGGCGCCCGCACGAGGGGAGGGGCCATGCCCGACAACGCCATCGAACTCCACGGCCTGAAGAAGGTCTATCGCGGGCAGGGCGGCGAGCCCGACAAGGTGGCGCTCCATGGCCTCGACCTCGGCATTCCCGCGGGTTCGATCTTCGGCCTGTTGGGGCCGAACGGGGCGGGCAAGTCGACCACGATCAACATCATGGCCGGTCTGGTGAACAAGACCGAAGGCAAGGTGCGGATCTGGGGCTTCGACCAGGACGAGAACCCGCGGATGTCCCGCGCCTCGATCGGCGTGGTGCCTCAGGAGCTCAACATCGACCCCTTCTTCACGCCCCGCGCGGCGCTGGAGGTGCAGGCGGGTCTCTACGGTGTTCCGGCGGCGCGGCGGCGGACCGATGCGATCCTCGAGAAGGTGGGCCTCGCCGACAAGGCGGAGGCCTATGCCCGCACGCTGTCGGGCGGGATGCGGCGGCGGCTGCTGGTGGCCAAGGCGCTGGTGCACGCGCCGCAGGTCCTCGTCCTCGACGAACCCACGGCCGGGGTGGACATCGAGCTGCGCCAGATGCTGTGGGACTACGTGCGGGAGCTCAATGCGGCTGGCACCACGATCATCCTCACCACCCATTACCTGGAGGAGGCGGAGGAGATGTGCGACCGCATCGGCATCATCTCCCAGGGCAATCTCGTGGCCTGCGACGAAACGTCCGCCCTGCTCGCCCGGCTCGACGCAAAGGCGCTCGTCGTGACGCCTGAAGGCGATGCCGACCTGCCCGGTCTGCCCGATGGCGTTCGGGGCGAGACACGCGAGGATGGCGCACTGGTACTGCATTATCGCAAGTCCCAGCACTCCGCGATGGACCTGCTCGACCACCTGCGCGGGCAGGGCATCACCATCCGCGACATGGCCACCGAGGAGCCTCATCTGGAGGACGTCTTCCGCGAACTGACCCGGGCCGCGTGATTTGACGGTGAACCATTTCTCTCACGCCGCGTAACCGTTTCGAGAGCCTATGTTTGGAGGAAGAAAATGGCTGCCGTCGACAGACCTTACCGCTGGGTACCCGTACTTGGTTGGATGCTACGGGACCTTGATGAGGGGCGGGAGGATGCGCCGCTCTGGTTCGGCCTCGTCGTCGCGATGCTCGGCGGCCTCGCCGGCATCTTCTTCGGTGTCTGGGGCTTCCTGCTCTACTTCCTCGCGCTGACGCCGGTAGCGCTGATCGGCTACGGCATCGCGGTGTTTTCGGCCATCGCGCCGGATTTGAAGAGCTCCCAGGAGGAGCGGCAGGAGATGCAGCGCATCATCGCCGAGAACCGCGAGAAGGCGGACCTCTGAGCGCATACGTCGCTTACGGAGACTGAACCGCCCCGGCCTCAGCGCCGGGGCCTTTCGTTTCCGGGTGGGAGGGGTGCCAGCTTGAGCGAGCGGTCCCGGCTCTACGGCCGGGACGGTCCGGTCCGCAGGCAGGCGTCACTAAAATCCAACCACCCCGGCCTCGCGCCGGGGCCTTCTGCTGCGGCTTCCGTCGAACGGTCCCGGCGCTTCGGCCGGGACGATGGCGCGAATTAGCCCCGTGACGCCTTCTCCGCGATCCCGGAGGTCCCCTCGCGCCGCTCCAGCTCGGCCAGCACGTCGGACCAGGCCACACCACGCGCCGTCAGCATCACCATGAGGTGGTAGAGCACGTCCGCCGCCTCGTAGGTCAGCTTGTCGGTGTCGCCCTTCGCAGCCTCGATGATCGCCTCGATGGCCTCCTCACCGAACTTCTCCGCGCACTTCTCCGGCCCTTTGGCCAGCATCCGCGCCGTGTGGGAGCTTTCGGGGTCGGCACCGGCGCGCCCCGCGATGGTCTCCGCCAGGCGGTCGAGCACGTTCATTGCAGCCTCATGGGAATGCCGGCGGCGGCCATGTGGGCCTTCGCCTCGCCGATGGAATAGGTTCCGAAGTGGAAGATCGAGGCGGCGAGCACCGCGCTCGCCCCGCCTTCCGTCACGCCCTCGACGAGGTGATCCAGCGTGCCGACCCCGCCCGAGGCGATGACAGGGACGCTCACCGCATCCGAGATCGCCTTGGTCAGCGGCAGGTTGTAGCCCGACTTGGTGCCGTCCTTGTCCATTGAGGTCAGCAGGATCTCCCCCGTGCCGCGCGCGGCCATGTCCTTCGCGAACTCGACCGCGTCGATGCCCGTGGGCTTCGTGCCGCCATGGGTGAAGATCTCCCAGCGGCCGGGCTCCACCGTCTTCGCGTCCACCGCCACCACGATGCACTGCGCGCCGAACTTGTTGGCGGCGGCGTTGATCACATCCGGGTTGGCCACGGCAGCGGAGTTGAAGCTCACCTTGTCGGCCCCGGCGAGCAGCAGCGCCCGCACGTCCTCGACCGTGCGCACGCCGCCGCCGATGGTCAGCGGCATGAAGCAGGCCTCTGCCGTCCGGCTGGCGAGGTCGTACATCGTGCCGCGGTTCTCCAGCGTCGCGGCGATGTCGAGAAAGCAGAGCTCGTCCGCCCCCGCCGCATCATAGGCGATGGCCGCCTCCACCGGGTCGCCCGCGTCCACGAGGCCCTTGAAGTTGACGCCCTTCACGACGCGGCCGTCCTTCACGTCGAGGCAGGGGATGATGCGGGTCTTGAGCATGGCGGGTCTCCGGTTCCGGCCTTTCCTACAGCGGGCCCCGATCCATATCAAATCGAACCGATCGGGTTCGACAGGAGCTTCCCATGATCCGCCGTATTGCCGCCGTTTTCGCCTTTCTCATCGCTGGCCCCGCCGCCGCCCAGATGCCGGATGAGCCCATGGTGACGCGGGAAAGCCCCTATTCGGTGCTCGTCACCATCGACCGCCTGTCGCAGGTCGTGACGGAGGCCGGCGGCCGGGTCTTCGCCCGGATCGATCATGCGCAGGGGGCGCGTGCGGTCTCGATGGACCTGCGGCCGACCGAGCTTCTGATCTTCGGCAACCCGCAGCTCGGCACGCCGGTCATGCAGATGTCGCAGACCGTGGGCCTCGACCTGCCGCTCCGCGCGCTGGCTTGGGAGGATGAGGACGGCACGGTCTATCTCAGCCATCCGCGAGCGGAGGCCATCGTCTTCATCCACGGGATCGATCCGGAGTCCGAGGACGTGCAGCGGATCAACACTGTGGTGGACAACCTGATCAGCCAGGCGCTGGCCGAGGAATGAGGCCCGTCGCGCAACTGTGATGGCCTCGGGCGATCCGCGCGGTAGGGCATGACCCGTTCCGGTCGTAGCCTTCGCGGCCAATGACCGGAGCACCGCCATGCCGAACCGCTTGCTGATCGCCGCCCTCTGCTGCCTCGCCACCACGGCGCATGCGGAGGAGGAACCGCTCTGGGAGTTCGGCGTGGGCGCCTTCGGCCTCTACGCCCCCGACTATCCGGCCTCGGGCGAATCCTCCTTCAACGGGCTACCGTTTCCCTACGTGATCTATCGGGGCGATTTCTTCCGGCTCGACGACGAGGACGGCGCGCGCATCGTCCCGCTGGAGACCGCGCGCTTTCGCTTCGACATCTCCGCCGATGCGGCCTTCGGCGTGAACAGCGACGACAACGATGCGCGCGAGGGGCTGGAGGATCTCGATCCGCTCGTCCAGATCGGCCCGCAGGTGGTGGTCGAGGGGCCGCGTTTTGCCGGGGGCCAGCTGGAATTCGCGCTCGCCGCCCGCGCGGTCTACTCCGTCGATTTCGACGATATCGAGTATCAGGGCGCGGTGCTGGAGCCTCGGATCCGCTATGAACGCGAGCTGGGGACGGAGCGGGAGATCGGGCTCTTCGCCTCCGTCCAGCCGATCTGGGCGACGGAGGAGCTGCACGACTACTTCTACGAGGTGGACGCGCCCTTCGCGACACCCTCCCGCCCGGCCTTCGATGCCGGAGGCGGGTATCTTGGGGCCGAGGTGAGCCTCGGCGTCTCGGCTGAGATCACGGACCGGCTGCAGCTCTTCGCGGGCACCGGTCTGGGTTTCTACGAAGGGGCGGAGAACGAGGACAGCCCGCTCTTCGAGGAGGACGTGACGGCCGCCGCCTTCCTCGGCTTCGCCTACACCCTGCGGCGCAGCGAACGGATGGTGCGGCGCGACTAGCCCGCCAGCACCTTCATCGCTTCGGGCACTGAGATGCGGCCATCATAAAGCGCCCGGCCCGAGATCGCGCCGTCGAGCGGTGCCCCGCTGGCCTTCAGCGCCCGCAGGTCGTCGAGCGAGGAGACGCCGCCCGACGCGATGACGGGGATGGAGACGGCATGGGCGAGTGCCGCGGTCGCCTCAATATTCGGACCCTGCATCGCGCCGTCGCGGTCGATATCGGTGTAGATGATGGCCGCCACTCCCGCATCCTCGAACCGGCGGGCGAGGTCGGTGGCGGTGATGTCCGTCGTTTCCGCCCACCCCTCAACGGCCACCATCCCGTCGCGTGCGTCGATGCCCACAGCGACCTTCCCGGGGAAGAGCCGCGCGGCCTCGCGCACCAGCTCCGGATCGCGCACGGCGACGGTGCCGAGGATCACGCGGGCGAGGCCCTTCTCCAGCCACGTCTCGATCGTCGCGAGGTCCCGGATCCCGCCGCCAAGCTGGGCCGGCACGTCGGTCGCGGCCAGGATCGCCTCCACCGCGCCCGCGTTGACCGGAGCACCGGCAAAGGCGCCGTTGAGGTCCACGAGGTGCAGCCACTCGCAGCCCGCCTCGACGAAGGCTCGCGCCTGCGCGGCGGGATCGTCGTTGAACACCGTCGCCTGGTCCATCTCTCCCTTGTAGAGCCGCACGCAGGCGCCGTCCTTCAGGTCGATGGCGGGGTAGAGGATCATGGGCTCGGTCTCCGGCAGGTTTGGCGTCCCGCTCCTATCGCCAAGATCGCTCGAATGCAAAGCATCGGGACCGCGACGTCACCATTGACCCCGCGCGGCCCTCGGCCAACTGTCGCTCAACTGACATAAAATTTGGGGAGACGACCATGAAGCGCATGATCCTTGCGGCGGCCCTCGCCGCGGCGCCGCTGTCCGTTCAGGCGCAGGACGCGCAGGGCCTCTGGCAGTCGCAGCCGGGGGAGGAGGGCAACTACATCCACGTGCAGATCGCCCCTTGCCAGGGCGCCACGGACCAGCGCTGCGGTGTCATCCGCGGTGCCTTCCAGGCGGACGGGACGCCCACCAATGCGGACATCGTCGGCAAGCCGATCATCTGGGGAATGGAGCCCAACGGCTCCGCAAGCTGGAACAACGGCACGATCTGGGCCCCGGATCAGGACAAGGAATACCGCTCGACGATGCAACTGCAGGGCGCCGACGCGCTCGAGGTTTCGGGCTGCGTGCTGTTTATCTGCCGCTCGCAGACCTGGACCCGCATCAACTGACAGCATCGGTCTCAGGCGGAGATATCCGGACAAAGAAGAAGGCGGGGCCGCGTACTCCGCCTTCGCCGTTTCAGGGCGTCCAGTTGAGGAAGTTGCCGATTGCGGTCAGGCCCGTCTTCTGGCTCTTCTCCGGGTGGAACTGCGTGCCGAAGAGGTTGTCGCGCCCGATGGCCGCTGTGACCGGGCCGCCATAATTCACGGTGGCAAGCAGGTGCTCGGGATCATCAAGCGACATGTGGAAGGAGTGCACGAAATAGGCGTGCGCCCCTTCCTCGATTCCGGCGAGAACCGGGTGGCGCTGCGCGATCCGGAGCTCATTCCAGCCCATATGCGGCACCTTTAGCGCCGGGGTCGAGGGCTCCAGATGGGTGATCGCCCCGCCGATCCAGTCGAAGCCGGGCGTATCGCCGAACTCCCGCCCGACGGTGGCCAGAAGCTGCATGCCGACGCAGATGCCCATGAAGGGCGTGCCCGCCTGCACCCGCTCCTCGATCACCTCGTACATGCCCGCGACCGCCAGAAGCCCGCGGCGGCAATCGGCGAAGGCGCCGACGCCGGGCAGGACGATGCGGTCCGCCTTCCGCACCACCTCGGGGTCGGAGGTCACGACGACCTCCGGCCCGCCGACCTCGCGCCGCATCCGCTCGAACGCCTTCTGGGCGGAGTGCAGATTGCCGCTGTCATAGTCGATGATGGCGCAGGTCACAGCGTTCCCTTCGTCGATGGGATCGCGTCGGCCTTGCGCGGGTCGGTCTCCAGCGCGTCGCGTAGGGCGCGGGCCACCGCCTTGAACGCGGCCTCCGCGATGTGGTGGGAGTTGATGCCGTCGAGCTTCTCGACATGCAGCGTGATCCCGCCATGGGTACTGAACGCCTGGAAGAACTCGCGCACCAACTCGGTGTCGAAGCTCTTGATCTGCGGTGCGGTGAAGTCGACCTTCCACACCAGATAGGGCCGGCCCGAGAGGTCCAGCGCCGCGCGCACCAGCGTGTCATCCATCGGCAGAAGGCAGGAGCCGTAGCGTACGATCCCGCGCTTGTCGCCCATCGCCTCGCTCAGTGCCTGGCCGAGCGCGATGCCCACATCCTCCACCGTGTGATGGTCGTCGATGTGCAGATCACCCTCGCAGCGGACCTTCATGTCGATCAGCGCGTGGCGCGCGAGCTGGTCGAGCATGTGGTCGAAGAAGCCCACGCCCGTCTGGTTGTCATAGGCCCCGGTGCCGTCGAGATCGATCTCGACCGTGATGTCCGTCTCCGCCGTCTTGCGGGTGATGGTCGCAGTGCGCATCGCTTTCTTCCCTTCGTGACGCGCCCTTATAAGGGCAAGGCGGAGCCAGTGGGAAGGGAGCGTGCGATGCTGAAATGGACGGGCCGGGTGCTGCTCGCGCTGGTGGTTCTGCTGACGGGGGCGGTGTTCCTTTTGCGCACGCCGGACACGGATCCGGTGGAGATGCTGGCGAAGTATGGCGGGGCGCAGGCGCGTTTTGCCGAGGGTGCGGGTGGCCTGCGGGTGCACTACCGCAGCTCCGGCGATCCGGCGGACCCGGCGGTGGTCATGCTCCACGGTTCCAACTCCTCCCTGCACACGTGGGAGCCGCTGGCGGCGCGGCTGGGCGGCTACCACGTGATCTCCCTCGACCTGCCGGGGCACGGGCTGACCGGGCCGCATCCGCAGGACGACTATTCGGCGGAGGGGAATGCGCAGGCGGTGGATGCCGTTCTCGACGACCTCGGGGTGGAGCAGGCTGTTCTCATCGGCAACTCCTTCGGCGGCTGGGTCTCCTGGCGCTACGCCCTGTCGCGGTCGGAGCGGGTGGCGGGGCTGGTGCTGATCGCCTCCTCCGGCATGCCGCGGCGCGACGACGATCCGGAGCCGCCGTCGAGCTTCGTTTTCGAACTGCTCGACACGCGCGTCGGTGGCTGGCTGCTGACCAACATCACCCCGCGCCCGCTGGTGGAGAGCTCGCTGGAGGCGAGCGTCTCCGTCACCTCGATCATCGATGACGCCATGGTGGACCGCTACTGGGAGCTGATCCGCTACCCCGGCAACCGCCGCGCCGCCATCGTCTCCGCCAACGCGGAGCGGGAGCCGGAGATGGCCGACCGGATCGGGGAGATCGAGGCGCCGGTCCTGGTGATCTGGGGTGCCGAGGATCAGTTCGTGCTGCCCTCGGCCGCCCGGACTTTCGCGGAGCGGCTGCCGCAGGCGGAGGTCGTGATCTTCGACGGGATCGGCCATCTGCCGATGGAGGAGGCGCCGGACCGGACAGCGGAGGCGATCCGCGACTTTCTCAATTGAATTTCGCGGCCTCTTAATATAACAATATAGTTAATTAAGGAATCGGTTATGCCGCTCGATGCCACCTTCGCTGCCCTCGCCGACCCGACCCGTCGCGCGATCCTGGAGCGGCTGGCGGAGGGGGAGGCGACGGCCGGTGAGTTGGCCGCGCCCTTCGCGATCAGCCAGCCCGCGGTCTCCCGGCACCTGAAGGTGCTTGAGGAGGCGGGGCTGATTTCTCGCCGGGTGGATGCACAGCGCCGCCCGGCCCGGCTGGAGCCGCAGGCGCTGGCCGAGCTTGACGCCTGGCTCGAGCGCTACAGACAGGTGCTCGCGCAGAACTTCCAGCGCCTCGACGCGATCCTGGCGGAGCCTCGAGAGGAGGACTGACATGCTCGACACCCTGACGGCCAACGCGGTCGGCGACCGCGAGATCCACGTCGCCCGCCATTTCAAGGCCTCACCCGAGCGCGTGTTCGAGGCGTTCACCACCCCTGCCATCGTGGAGACATGGCTGACGGGTCCCGATGGCTGGACCATGACGATCTGCGAGATCGCGCCAGAGATCGGCGCGCCCGTCCGCTATCGCTGGGAGAATCAGGACGGCGAAGGCTTCGGCCTCGAAGGCACCGTGACCGAGTGCGACCCACCGCACCGGATGGTCCATACCGAGCTTTTCGACATTCCCGGCGCAACCGACACGGGCGTGGTGACGACTTTCACGGCCGAGGGGGCAGGGACCCGCGTCGAGATGGTCATCACCTACCAGTCGCAGGAGGCACGGGACATGATGCTCCAGCAGATGCCCAGCGGTCTTGAGATGAGCTATTCCCGCCTCGACGCCGTTCTGCGCTGACGCGCCGCGCTTGCCTCGAAACTGAACATATGTTCATATCCTCCCGAAGCGGCAATGACCGCACGGGAGGATATGATGTTCCACGCATCCATGAACTTCGCGCTGGGCGAGGAGGTCGAGGCCCTGCGCGAGATGGTCCACCGCTGGGCGCAGGACCGCGTCGCGCCGATGGCCGCGAAGATCGACGCCGACAACCTTTTCCCCAACGAGCTCTGGACCGAGATGGGCGAGCTCGGCCTGCACGGCATCACCGTGCCGGAGGAGGATGGCGGCGCGGGCATGGGCTACCTCGCCCATTCCGTGGCGGTCGAGGAGATCGCACGGGCCAGTGCCTCCGTCTCCCTCAGCTACGGCGCGCACTCGAACCTCTGCGTCAACCAGATCTCGCTGAACGGCAATGCGGAGCAGAAGGCGAAGTACCTGCCGAAGCTGATCTCCGGCGAGCATGTCGGCTCCCTTGCTATGTCCGAGGCGGGCGCGGGCTCCGATGTCGTGTCGATGAGCCTGAAGGCCGAGAAGCGCAACGACCGCTTCATCCTGAACGGCAACAAGTACTGGATCACTAACTCCCCCGACGCCTCGACGCTGGTCGTCTATGCCAAGACCGATCCGGAGGCCGGGCCCAAGGGCATCACCGCCTTCCTGATCGAGAAGGAAATGACGGGTTTTTCCGTCGGTCCCCATTTCGACAAGCTCGGCATGCGCGGCTCCAACACCGCCGAACTGATCTTCGAGGATGTGGAGGTCCCGTTCGAGAACATCCTCGGCGAGGAAGGGAAGGGCGTGAACGTCCTGATGTCCGGCCTCGACTACGAGCGGGTGGTGCTGTCGGGCATCGGCGTCGGGATCATGCACGCCATTCTCGATCACATCATGCCCTACATGCATGAAAGGAAGCAGTTCGGGCAGCCGATCGGGGACTTCCAACTGATGCAGGCGAAGATCGCCGACCTCTACACGTCGATGAACACCGCGCGCGCCTATCTCTACGCCGTCGCGGCGGCTTGCGACCGGGGTGAGGTCACGCGGCAGGATGCGGCCGCCTGCGTGCTCTATTGTTCCGAACAGGCGATGCTCGCCGCGATCCAAGGCGTGCAGGCGATGGGCGGCGCGGGCTTCCTGAACGACTCGCCGCTCAGCCGCATCATGCGCGACGCCAAGCTGATGGAGATCGGTGCGGGCACCTCCGAGATCCGCCGCATGCTCTGCGGCCGCGAACTGATGAAGGCCACGGCCTGAGCCGATGGAGGGCCTCGCCACCCAGTCCCCGAGCGTGCTGCATAGCGAGCTGCATTGGCTCGGCGCGGGGCTCGATTGGGTTGCGGCCGGGATCGAGGTGATCGCCATCGCGGTCATGCTGATCGGGGCAGGGCGCTTTGTCGTCGGCTTCCTGCGCGCGGAACTGTCCGGCCAGCCGACGACGCGGATCAGCGGCATCAATTACGAGCGGCAGGAACTGGGGCGCTACATCCTCGCCGGATTGGAGCTGTTCATCGTCTCCGACATCATCCACACGGTGCTGAGCCTTCGGCTCGACGATCTGGTGTTTCTCGGCCTCCTCGTCCTGATCCGGGCCGCCATGAGCTATTTCCTCGACCGCGAGATCCGTCAGATCCGGGCGGAGGAGGCGACGCGGTGAGGCGGGAGATGCGTCAAAACTTCGCGGATCGGCGCGGAAGACCTATCTTGAAGGGAGGCCGGATTGCTACCGCCGGTCGTTCTTCGGGAGGTACCCCCATGACTTCTCTTGGCCCCTGTGCCCTTGCCGCGAGCCTCGTCGCGCTGCCCGCGGCCGCTCAATTCCAGATCACCGATGCCCGTCCCGACCTCGCCGCGCGCGACACCTGTATCCAGCAGGTCGACGGGGACGGCGCGTGGACCTGCTACAACGACCTCATCGAGCAATGCGACGAGGAGAGCACCGCCGATGCCTGCCGCACGCGGGAAAGCGTGATGTGGCAGGGCCTGCTCGTGAACGAGATGTCAGGCAGCATCGGCCTCGCGCCCCGCGTCGCCCGCGGCCAGGTCCGCGGCACGCTCAACGAGGTGTGCGGTGACCTGACGGGCAGCGCCCGCCGCTCCTGCGAGGTGTCGATCCTGACGCGCAGCACCGCCGATCTACGGTCCCGGTCCTTGCGTGCGGGGGCGGCGCAGTGACGCTCAACGCCCGGCAAACCGCGCTCTGCGACAGCAACACGACCGACTTCTCTGGGCTCTCCGCCATGCTCTTCAACACCACGCTGAAGCGGGTGGAGGAGGAGAGCCACACCAAGCTCCTCCTCAACGTCGTGGCCGAGATGATGGAGAAGAACGGCGTCGCCGTGGAGCATGTCCACATGGCCTCCAAAACCATCCCGCCGGGCGTCTATCCCGACATGACCGAGCATGGCCACCCGGTCGACGAGTGGCCCGCGATCTGGGAGCGGGTGCTGGAGGCCGACATCCTCGTCATCGGCACGCCGCTCTGGCTGGGCGAGGAAAGCTCCATCTGCCGCATCCTGATCGAACGGCTCTACGGCATGTCGGGCCTGCTCAACGACCGCGGGCAGAGCATCTTCTACAACAAGGTCGGCGGCTGCGTGGTCACCGGCAATGAGGACGGGATCAAGCACGCGGCGATGACCATCGCCTTCGCGCTCAACCACCTCGGCCTCACGATCCCGCCGCAGGCCGATTGCGGCTGGATCGGCGAGGCGGGGCCGGGGCCGTCCTATGGTGACGCGCTCGACGACGGCTCCCGCGCGGGCTTCGGTAATGACTTCACCCAGCGCAACACCACGATCATGACGTGGAACCTGATGCACATGGCGAAGATGCTGAAGGACGTGGGCGGTATCCCCAACCACGGCAACGACCGTGAGGCGTGGAAGGCCGGCTGCCGCTTCGACTACGAGAACCCGGAGCACCGCGCATGAGGTGGCTCCTGATCTGCCTGCTGGCGTTTCCGGCTGCCGCCCAGGACGTCGTCTTCGATCCGGAGATGACGGAGCAGTGCCTCGGCATCGTGGCGGAGGATGAGCAGCGAAGCTGCATCGGCCGCTCCGCCAGCGACTGCATGAAGGAGACCGAGGGTGGCGAAAGTACCGTCGGCATGGGCGGCTGCCTTGAGGCCGAGCTCACCTACTGGGACGACCGCCTGAACGCCGAATATGCCCGCCTGCAGGCAGAGACCGAGCGGCGCGATGCCGAATTGGCGGAGCTGGAGAACACCGGCCCTCGCATCGCGCCGACCCTGCGCGAGATGCAGCGCCAATGGATCGCCTTTCGCGACGCGACCTGCGATTTCGAGCGCGCGCAGTGGGGCGGCGGCACCGGTGGAGGGCCTGCGACACTCGCATGCCTGATGCGGCTGACCGGGGAGCAGGCGCTGTATCTTTCGACCCAGAGGCTCGGCAATGAGTGATGATCGCAACCTTCCACAGGCGCTCGACCGCGTGCTCGACGAGCAGCGCGCCTTCGAGGCGCACCGTGCCACCCGCCTCGGCCGTGGGGCCGAGGCCGTAACGGCTCCCATCGGCTCCGTCCTCTCCCGCCTCGTGCCGCCGGCGCTGGTGCGCGCGGCGCTCGACGGGGCGGACCGGGCCGCGGGCCTGACCCTGCCGCGGGAGCTGACGGAGCATGACGCGGACGACATCGCCTCGTGCGACGCGGCGGCCCTGCGGGCGCAGGGCTGGGCAATGGGGCTCAACGCAGCCTCCGGCGCGGGGGCCGGTTGGTGGGGGGGCGCGGGCCTGACGCTCGACATCCCCGCTTCGCTGGGGATCGCGGCGCGCAATGTCCGCGCGACGGGTCTCGCCTACGGTTTCGACGGGACCGGACCGGACGAGCGAGCCTTCCGTCTCGCCGTGCTGGAGCTTGCCGCGACCGGCGGCCTTGCGGCGCGGGCGGATGCGATCGGGCGGGTCAACCGCATGGCGCGCGTTCTGGGCGGCGGCGCGGCCTCCGAAGCAGCGCGGGAAGGGGCCGACTGGCTGGTGGACCGGGTGGTCGAGCGCGTGGCGCGCGAGCTTGGCGTCAGCCTCGCCCGCCGCAAGGCCGCGCAGATCGTCCCGCTCGCCGGGGCCGTGGTCGCGGCCACCGTCAACGCGAGCTTCCAGACCGACGTCGCCCGTTCCGCCCGCTACGCCTACCGCCAGCGTTGGCTGGCGCACCGCCGGATGCTTCCCGCACCTGAGGTGGCCGAATGAGCCTCGTGGCGCGCTTCGGTCTGCTGGCCGCCGTGCTCTGCGCGCCTGCAATGGCGGCCAACGAGCGCTATCCGGAGGGCCAGGCGCAGGAGATCCTCGACACCTGCCTCACCGCTGAAGGCCGGGCGGAGCGCGAGCACTGCATGGGCCGGATCGCGACCGCCTGCATGGACGCCGATCCCGGGCAGAACCAGACCACGGTCGGGATGATGGACTGTTACCTGCTGGAGAGCCGAATCTGGGACACGCGTCTGAATGCCGAATACGCCGCCGTGATCGACGTATTCGCGGAAATGGACACCTATGATGCGGAGTTCAACGTCCCATTGACACGGGTCGACACCCTGCGCGACGCCCAACGCGCCTGGATCGCGTTCCGGGACGCCGAATGCTCCAACCGCTACGCGCTCTGGGGCTCTGGCAGCATGCGGCTGATCGAGGGCGCGATCTGCCGATCCGAGCTGACCGCCCTGCGCACCCTCGACCTTATCGACAAACGGGAGTGGCCGAATTGACCCTTCTTCCCACCCAGGCCATGCCCGGCAGCGAGGGCTTTGCCGCCAACAAGTCGGCCCATGCCGCGGCCCTCGCCCAGATCGCCGAAGCCGCCCGCGCCGCCACCGATGGCGGGGGCGAGAAGGCGCGGGAGCGGCATGTGAGCCGCGGCAAGATGCTGCCGCGCGAGCGGGTGGCGAACCTCCTCGACCCCGGTGCGCCGTTCCTAGAAGTCGGGGCGACCGCAGCCCACGGCATGTATGACGGCGCCGCCCCCTGCGCCGGCGTGATCGCCGGGATCGGGCGGGTCGCGGGCCGCCTCTGCATGATCGTCTGCAACGACGCCACAGTGAAGGGCGGCACCTACTACCCGATGACGGTCAAGAAGCACCTCAGGGCGCAGGAGATCGCGGAGCAGAACCGCCTGCCCTGCATCTACCTCGTCGACTCGGGCGGGGCGAACCTGCCCAACCAGGATGAGGTCTTCCCTGACCGCGACCATTTCGGCCGCATCTTCTTTAACCAGGCGAACATGAGTGCAGCGGGCATTCCGCAGATCGCCGTGGTCATGGGCTCCTGCACCGCCGGGGGCGCCTACGTCCCCGCCATGTCGGATGTGACCATCATCGTGAAGGAGCAGGGCACGATCTTCCTCGCCGGTCCGCCGCTGGTGAAGGCCGCGACAGGCGAGGTGGTCTCGGCCGAGGATCTGGGCGGCGGCGACGTCCACACGCGCCTGTCCGGCGTGGCCGACTACCTCGCTGAGGACGACGCTCACGCCCTCGCCCTCGCGCGCCAGGCCGTCGCCAACCTCAACCTCACGCCGCCCTCAAGCGTCGAGTGGCAGGCCCCCGAGCCCCCCGCCTACGACCCGGAGGAGATCACGGGCATCGTCCCCGCAGACCTGCGCACGCCCTACGACATCCGCGAGGTCATCGCCCGCATCGTCGACGGCTCCCGCTTCGACGAATTTAAGGCCCGCTTCGGCACCACGCTGGTCTGCGGCTTCGCCCATATCGAGGGCTGCCCGGCCGGGATCATCGCCAATAACGGCGTCCTGTTCTCCGAGGCCGCGCAGAAGGGCGCGCATTTCGTGGAGCTCTGCTCGCAAAGGCGCGTCCCCCTGATCTTCCTCCAGAACATCACCGGCTTCATGGTCGGCAAGAAATACGAGAACGAGGGGATCGCCCGCCATGGCGCCAAGCTCGTGACCGCCGTGGCGACCACGAAGGTACCGAAGATCACCGTGCTTGTCGGCGGCAGTTTCGGCGCGGGCAACTACGGCATGGCGGGCCGGGCCTACTCGCCGCGCTTCCTGTGGACCTGGCCGAATTCCCGCATCTCGGTGATGGGCGGCGAGCAGGCCGCGGGCGTCCTCGCCACCGTCCGCCGCGACGGGATCGAGCGCAAGGGCGGCACCTGGTCGGCGGAGGACGAGGCCGAGTTCAAGCGCCCCACCGTCGAGATGTTCGAGGAACAGTCCCACCCCCTCTACGCCTCCGCCCGCCTCTGGGACGACGGCGTGATCCCGCCCGCACGGACGCGAGAGGTGCTGGCCCTCTCCCTGCGCGCCTGCCTCTGCGCCCCCATCGAGGAGACACGCTTCGGCGTGTTCCGGATGTGATGAAAGCAATCCAATGTGCATGAAGGTTTATCTCGGGACCGACGCGGTTCTGACCGGTTTCGACAAAGGTCCTATCGGTGAACTTGGTACTGCCCCCGTCGATAAAGGGCCTGCCGCGCTCCAGCACAAAAAGAACGTCGTTTCTCTGGGTGACCGTGTTGAGAGCGGGCTGAACTGCTCATGCTGCCTGATAGATCCCACGCCGGCCGAACCGTTCTACGACAGCGCCGAAGAAGATCTCTGGAAGCGGGCATATGGGGGCCTTCAAGCCATTTCGGAAGCCGCGCTGAAGATCGATCCGGAGCCCCTGCTCTTTTCATGTTGGGATGGCGATCAACAGATGGAGGTCTTTTTCGAGCGCTCTTTGAAGGTAGGCGAGCTCGTGCGTGGAAGATGGATCTTTCACGATCCCGATACGAAACAACGCTTTGATATCTCGCCGACTCTTATTCGCGTGATGAGCTCTGAGGCATAAGATGTTCCACAAGATCCTCATCGCCAACCGGGGCGAGATTGCCTGCCGTGTCATCGAGACCTGCCGCCGCCTCGGCGTGCGCACCGTCGCGGTTCACTCGGATGCCGATACGCGGGCCAAGCACGCGCAGATGGCCGACGAGGCCGTCCGTCTTGGCCCGGCTCCGGTCTCCGAGAGCTACCTCAGGGGCGACGCCATCATCCAGGCGGCCCTCGACACCGGCGCGCAGGCCATCCACCCCGGCTACGGCTTCCTCTCCGAAAACCCGGATTTCGTCGAGGCGGTGGAGCAGGCAGGCCTCACCTTCATCGGCCCTTCCGCGAAGGCCATCCGCGCCATGGGCCTCAAGGATGCTGCCAAGAAACTGATGGAGGAGGCCGGCGTTCCTGTCGTTCCCGGCTATCACGGGGACGAGCAGTCCGCAGACTTCCTGAGCCAACAGGCCGACCAGATCGGCTACCCGGTCCTCATCAAGGCCCGCGCCGGCGGCGGCGGCAAGGGCATGCGCAAGGTCGACCGGCCCAAGGACTTCCGCACCGCCCTCGAAGGGGCGAGCCGGGAAGGCCAGTCCTCCTTCGGCGACCCGCGCGTACTGATCGAGAAGTGGATCACCACGCCCCGCCACATCGAGGTTCAGGTCTTCGGCGACGGCACCCGTGCGATCCATCTGGGCGAGCGCGACTGCTCCCTGCAACGCCGCCACCAGAAGGTTATCGAGGAGGCCCCCGCCCCCGGCATGACCGAGGAGATGCGCGCGGCCATGGGTGCGGCCGCCGTCCGAGCCGCCGAGGCCATCGGCTATGCTGGCGCGGGCACGGTCGAGTTCATCGTGGATGCCTCCGACGGCCTCTCCCCCGACCGCTTCTTCTTCATGGAGATGAACACCCGCCTGCAGGTCGAGCATCCGGTGACGGAGGCGATCACCGGCACCGACCTCGTCGAATGGCAGCTCCGCGTCGCGGCGGGGGAGCCGCTGACCTCAACGCAGGATGACATCACCCTCACGGGCCACGCTTTCGAAGCACGCCTCTATGCCGAGGATGCCGCGAAGGACTTCCTGCCCGCCACCGGGACCCTGACCGCGCTCGCCTTCCCGGAGGCCATCCGCGCCGATTCAGGTGTCCGCGCGGGGGATGAGATCACGCCCTTCTACGACCCGATGATCGCCAAGATCATCGTCCACGGCCCCACGCGGGAGGCGGCTCTGGCGCAGCTCCGCGCCGCACTTGAGGACACGCTCGTCGCGGGCTCCGTCACCAACCTCGCCTTCCTCGCGGCCCTCACCCGCCATGAAGGGTTCGCGAGGGGCGAGGTCGACACCGGCCTCATCGCCCGCGACTACGACACTCTGACCGCCCGCCCCGAGCCCTCCGAGGACATGACCGCTGCCGCGGCGCTCGCCGTCGGCGGTTTCCTTGAGGCCCAGCCGCATCAGGGCTTCACCCTGTGGACCCCGCTCCTCCAGACCGTCCCGCTCGACACCGGCGCCGTGAAGGTGGAGGTGCTGGGTCCCGGCCACTACCGCGTCGACGGACGGGACGTCACCGCCCACCGCAACGGCACCACCGTCACCGCGAACGGCCGCCGCTACCTCTTCGATGTCAGCGGCAACACAGTCACGATTCTCGACCGCGCCACGTCCCACGTCTTCCACCGCATCGACCCGCTCGACCAGGCGGCGGAGGCCGGGGCAGGCGGTGACAGCCTCACCGCGCCCATGCCTGGCCTCGTCAAGCTGGTCCATACCGAGCCCGGCGCCGCCGTCACCAAGGGCAGTCCGCTGATCGTGATGGAGGCGATGAAGATGGAGCACACCCTCACCGCCCCGCGCGACGGCACCGTGGCCGAGCTTGCCACCACCCCCGGCGCCCAGGTCTCCGACGGCGACATCCTCCTGACGCTGGAGCCCGAGGCATGACCCGCCCCTTCATCTTTCCCCAAATACGCATGGCGGATCGGCGGCCATGAGCGATCCCGTCACCATCTTCGAGGTCGGCCCGCGCGACGGGCTCCAGAACGAGCAGCGGCAAATCCCGACTGCCGACAAGATCCGCCTCACGGACATGCTGTCGGAGACGGGGCTCAGGAAGATCGAGGTCACGAGCTTCGTCAGCCCCAAATGGGTCCCCCAGATGGGCGACGCGGCGGAGGTCATGGCGGGCATCGCGCGGCGCCCCGGCATCTCCTACGCCGTGCTCACACCCAACATGAAGGGGCTCGACGGGGCCTTGGCCGCGAAGGCGGATGAGGTCGCCGTTTTCGTCTCCGCCTCGGAAGGGTTCTCCAAGGCGAACATCAACGCGACCATGGCCGAGAGCCTGGAGCGCATCCGCCCCGTCGCCGCCCGCGCAGCCGAAGAGAACGTGCCGGTCCGCGGCTATGTCTCCTGCGTCACCGACTGCCCCTTCGACGGGCCGACGCCACCCCACAACGTGGCGCTGATGGCCGAGGCGCTGCTGGAGATGGGGTGTTACGAGGTCAGCCTCGGCGACACGATCGGGCAGGCCACGCCGCGCGCGGTAAACTACATGCTCGACGCCGTCCTCGCCGTCGCGGGGGCGGAGAAGTTTGCGGGCCATTTCCACGATACGGCCGGGCGCGCGCTGGAGAACATCGACGCGAGCCTCGCCCACGGCCTACGCACCTTCGACGCCGCGGTCGGGGGCCTCGGCGGCTGCCCTTACGCTCCCGGTGCGGCGGGCAACGTCGCGACGGAGGCGGTGGTGGCCCACCTCCACTCAAAAGGGCACGACACCGGCGTGGACCCTGCGAAACTGGCCGAGGCCGGCGCCTTTGCCCGGTCCCTGAGGAGTGTCCCCGCATGATCCTGCGCGCCCTTCTTCTGCTACTGAGCGGCGCTGCCGCAGCCCAGCCCGTGCCGGGCGCCGACGCGCCACCCTTCGAGGCGGCGCTGGAACTTTGGCTCGACGACCGGGACGCCGACGCGCTGCCGCGCCTCTCCACCCTCGCGGGGGAGGGCAACACCGCGGCGCAGCTCCTCCTCGGCACGGTCGAGCATATGGGCGAGCTCCAGACCGTCTTTACCCTCAACCGCAGCCGCGAGGAGCGCGACGCGGTCTACCGCAGCCCCGATGGGCGGAGCTGGCTGGCAGAGGTCGACCAGCCGCTCGCCGACCTGATGCGGCAGATGGACGATGTCGGCATGGCGCCGCAGACCGTGCTCGACCTCCACGCCCGCGGCGAGCATCGGCTGGCGCGCGAGGCGATCCGCCTCCTCGCCCGGCGGGAGCGGTTCAGCGCCGTGCGCACGGTGCTTCAGGACCTGCCCGAGCTCGCGCCGGTCGTGGCCGACGTACCCGGTGTCGAAGCCGCCCCGCCCGACCGCCCGCCGCTCATCGACGCCTATTGCGCGGCGAACTGCCCGGCCGCGCCGGATAATTGCGCAACGCTTGGTGCCGAGGTGATCGGCGACAGTGGCCTGCACATCCTCGGCTCCCCGCTCACCGCCCTGATCTCCGAAGACATGTGGCGCGCCAGCGAGAAGGGCCAGCAGAGCGTCCCGCGCCTCGCTGCCCTGCAGGACGGCCGCGTTCGTGCCCCGACCCTTTGCGAGGCCGCGCAATGAGCGATTATCAGACCATCCGCCTGACCACCGACGACCGCAGCGTCGCCACGCTGACGCTTGCTCGGGCCGAGAAGCACAACGCGATGTCGGCGGAGATGATCTCGGAACTCACCGAAGCCGCCGCCCATATCGCAAAGAACGAAGCCATCCGCGCCGTGATCCTGACCGGCGAGGGCAAGAGCTTCTGCGCCGGTGGCGATCTCGCCTGGATGCAGGCGCAGTTCGACGCGACGCGGGAGCAGCGGATGGCCGAGGCCCGGCGGCTCGCCGACATGCTCGGCGCGCTCAACACGCTGCCGAAGCCCCTGATCGGGCGCATCAACGGGCAGGCTTTCGGCGGCGGCGTCGGCATGATGTCGGTTTGCGATGTCGCCGTAGCCGCCGACACCGCCCGCTTCGGCCTGACGGAGACGCGGCTCGGTCTGATCCCGGCGACGATCTCACCTTATGTGCTCGCCCGCATGGGAGAGGGGCGCGCGCGTCGCGTCTTCATGTCCGCCCGGCTCTTCGACGCGGCGGAGGCGGTGGAGCTTGGCCTTGCCGCCCGTGCCGTCGCCCCGGACGCGCTCGACGCGGCGGTGGAGGCCGAGGTCGCGCCCTACCTCGCCGCCGCACCCGGCGCCGTCGCCGCCTCGAAGGCGCTCGCCCGCGCCCTCGGCCCCCGCATCGACGACGCGGTCATCGAGGATACGGTGCGCCGCCTCGCCGATACGTGGGAGAGCCCGGAGGCCCGGGAAGGCGTCTCCGCCTTCTTCGAGCGCCGACCCCCTGCATGGAATCGGCCCGGCTGAAAACCATTTCATTTCAAATAGTTTAATGAAAATTCGGCTGAACTTGTGGCCGAATTGGCTTATGTACTGCCCCAACAAGCCGTGAGCAGGGGTACATTCATGGACGTTGCGGTGATCGGGGCCGGCCTTGCCGGCCTGACCTGTGCGCGTGCGCTGGTGGATGCGGGTCTCGTGGTCGAGGTTTTCGACAAGGGACGCGGCCCCGGCGGGCGCATCGCGACCCGGCGCAGCGATTTCGGCGCCTATGATCACGGTGCTCCCGTGCTCCACGACCTGCCGGAGTGCATGGCGGCTAGCGCGGATCGCGTGCTTGCGCCATGGGAGGACGGCCATATCGGCGTGCCCTCCATGAGCCGCCTCCCGCGGCACCTGTCCACCGGTCTCACCGTCCATCAGGGTGAGAAGTTGGACGCGCTGACACCGGGCGAGGGTCGCTGGAGCCTCGCCTTCGACGGCGCGCGCGGCCTGATCCGGGCGCGCACAGTGCTCCTGTGCCTGCCAGCGCCCCAGGCGCAGGCCCTCCTGCCGGGCACCCTGCTGCCCGAGGTCGCGCAGGCGCGCATGAGCCCGCTCTGGACCCTGATGGCCGCCTTCGATCAGCGCGTCGAGGCGGCCGACCGGCTCGAATTCGACGCGGGCCACGTTGCCCTGCGCCAGTCCGCCCGGCCGGAGCGGGAGAACGCCGCCGATCTCTGGGTGATCCATGGCGGCGCGGAATGGTCCCGCGGCACCGTCGACCGCCCGCGGGAGGAGGTGCAGGGCGCGCTGCTCGACGCCTTCCTCGCCCTCACCGGCGCCGTTCTGCCGGTCGAGACCATGATCCACCGCTGGCTCTATGCCCGGACGCGCACGGCGGCGGGCCTGCCCTGCCTCTACGACGCGGACCATCGGATCGGTGCGGCGGGCGACTGGTGCCTCGGCCCCAACGCGGGCGACGCGGTGCGGAGCGGGGCTGCCCTGGCCGACGCGGTGCTCGCCTCGTGAACCCACTCGACGACCCGCGGGAAGAGGACGACGCGCTGCGCCGCCGATGGCGCGAACTGGTCGGCGAACGCCTGCCCCGCGCCGCCCGCACCCGCGACTGGCCGGTGCACGAGGATCACTGCTTCGCCCGCATCCTGCTCGACGCCACGATGGAGCGGCCCTGGCGCGAGGTCGTCGAGCCCCCCGCCTGGGCCAACACCCCGCCCGACCGGCTGGCGCATGCCATCGCCCTGGGCGAGGCGGTGCTGGAGGGGACGGCGGACCTTCACGCGCTCAACCGGCTGTCGCTGAAGCTCCGGGGCAAGCTGCGCAGTTGACCCGCCGCCGGGATTCGGCGGAGCCTTTCGGACGACCGGAGGTGTCCCATGCGTATCCCGATCCTCGTCCTCTCCCTCCTGCCGACCGCTGCGCTGGCGGAGGTCCACGTCTTCTTTCGGGAGGGCGCACCCCGCGACCGCATCGTGATCGAGAATGCCGGGGCGTGTCCGCTCGGCGCGCTCAGCTTCACGCTCGACTTCACCACCTCGCTCGGCGGCGTCCATTTCGACATGCCGCGGAACGCACGCGGGCCGGAGGACGCGCTGCGCGTCATCCGCGGTGCGGAATTCGTGGAGGAGATGCCGCAGCCGCTTCGCGGCGCCACCGATCTCAGCTTCTCGCTCAACAGCCTGCCGGCGGAGGAGGGCGTCGCCTTCAACTTCGACGTGGACGACCGGATGGAGGTCGGGGCGGGCGCGCTCTACACCATTCGCGGGCCGGAGATCGAGGGTGCCGCAATCTCCGCCGGCGGTGCCACGGCCCGCTTCGACGCGGCGGGCGAGGCGGTGCTGCCCCTGTCGGCCTGCCTGTCGTAGCGGCGCGGCGCATAGCGTCGCTTGACGCCCCCCGCGCGGGCCGATATGTGACCCGCCAGAGTGGCTGGGTAGCTCAGCTGGTTAGAGCGCACGACTCATAATCGTGAGGTCGGGAGTTCAAGTCTCCCCCCCGCCACCAACATTCCCCCTCAGCGTTTCGCGCCGTTCCCGGTGGACAGCGGCCCGTCATGGCCGATCCGCGTGCGGAACTGCGTCGGCGACATGCCCGTGGCGCGCGAGAACACCCGGCTGAAATAGGCCGGATCCTCGTAGCCGAGCGCGTAGGCGACCTGGCTGACGGGCAGGGCGGTATAGGCGAGCTCGCGCCGCGCCTCCCGCACGATCCGATCCTCGATCATCCGCGAGGCGGGGGCGCCGGTCGCCTCCCGCGCGAGGCGGGAGAGATGCGTGGCGGTGATGCCGAGCTGCTCGGCATAGGCGCGCAGGGGGAGGTGCTTGCGGTAATGCTCCTCGATCAGCAAGGCGAAGCGGCGGAGGGTCGGGTGGCCGGTCTCGTCCTCCTCATCCTCCGCCCCGCCGCGGGTGATGCCGATCAGCAGGGCGGCGGCGAGCGCCCGCAACCGCTCCGCCCGGCCCGGCGCGCGGCCCGCATGCTCCGCGGCGATCAGGTCGAACAGCGCGATGTCGTCTCCGGCCCCCTCCGCCACGAAGGGCCGGGCGAGGCCGCGGCCCATCACCAGCTCCGTCGGCAGGGTCAGCACCCAGCCCTCCGTCCCCGGATCGAAGTCGTAGCCGTGGATGACCTGCGGCGGCATGTTCACGAGACAAGGCGCGTCGAGGCGAAAGCGTGCCCCGTCCACCTCCGCCATCGCCCCATGCGCGGTCAGCCGCAGCACCTGGTGCATCCGCATGTGCCGGTGCGGCGAGATCAGCCAACCGTGCAAGGCCGCGCGCGCCGCGATCGTCTCGCAATGCAGCACGTCCGGCAGATCGCCGGGCTGCTCCTCTCCATACAGGCTGAACGCGGGCACCATGTTCGATTTGTGCAGGATCGCGCGCCCTGCGTCCATTCAAGCTTAAGGGACCGCGCCTATGCTTGTGTCATGAAAACACAGGTCCTCATCATCGGCGGCGGCCCCTCGGGTCTGATGCTGTCTCGCATCCTGTCCCAGGCGGGCATATCCTCGGTCATTCTGGAGCGGCAGTCGCGCGACCACGTGCTGTCCCGCATCCGCGCCGGCGTGCTGGAGCAGCAGGCCGTCGATCTGCTGGAGAGCACGGGCCTCGGCACCCGGATGCAGGCGGAGGGATTCGTTCATCACGGCATCGAGCTGGCGTGGGAGGGGCATCGCCACCGCGTCGATTTCGGCGACCGGCCCGTCATGGTCTACGGCCAGACCGAGGTGACGAAGGATCTCTACGACGGCTCCGACGCGGATGCGGTGACGATCCTGCACGAGGTCTCCAACATCGAGCTGGATCTCAACGGCCCCGGCGCGAGCTTCAGCCAGGGCGGACAGCGACATGAGATCACCTGCGAGCTAATCGCGGGCTGCGACGGCTATCACGGTGTCAGCCGCCGGGCGATTCCCGCGGACCGCATTAAGCTCTTCGAGCGGATCTATCCCTTCGGCTGGCTCGGCGTGCTGAGCGAGACGCCCCCGGTGGCCGAGGAGCTGATCTACGCCAATCACCCCCGCGGATTCGCTCTGGCCTCCATGCGCAACGCGATGCTCTCGCGCTATTACATCCAGGTGCCCGCCAGCGAGGATCCGGCTGACTGGTCCGACGACGCCTTCTGGGACGAACTGCGCCGCCGCCTGCCGGCCGAGGCCGCCGAATCGCTGGTAACGGGCCCGAGCATCGAGAAATCGGCAGCGCCCCTGCGCAGCTTCGTTGCCGAGCCTATGCAGTACGGGCCGCTCTACCTCTGCGGTGACGCGGCTCACATTGTGCCACCAACGGGGGCGAAGGGCCTCAACCTCGCCATGTCCGACGTCCAGTACCTCGCCGAGGGGATCATCGCCGCGCAATCGGGCGACCGCAGCGGGCTGGAGCATTACTCGACCCGCGCGCTCGCCCGCGTGTGGAAGGCCGTCCGCTTCTCCTGGTGGTTCACCACGACCATGCATCGCTTCCCCGACCAGTCGGATTTCGACCAGCGGATGCAGGAAAGCGAGCTTGCCGTGCTCAGCGAGAGTGCGGCCGCCCGGAAGGTCCTCGTCGAGAACTATTCGGGCCTGCCGCTCTGACGCGGAACCGCCTGTCAGTGCAAGGGGTTGGTGGGGTGTGATCCACCTCGAAGGAGACCCCGACATGGCGACCCAGAGTTCGACGAACGGCACCCCGATCAAGACCGGCAAGAGCGCCGAGGACCTCCAGCGCGAGGTCGAGACGCTGAAGGCCGACATCTCCCGCCTCAGCGACACGCTGCTGGAGCTCGGCAAGCAGCGCACCGACGAGACGATGGAGGATCTGCACGCCCGCGCGCAGCTCCTCAAGCTGCGGGGCGAGGAGGCCGCGCACCGCGCACAGGACGAGATCGGCCGCCTGACCGCCGATGCGGAGCGCACGGTGCGTGAACGTCCCCTGACCGCGCTCGCCGTCGCCGCGGGGCTCGGCTTGCTCTTCGGCCTGATGCAGGGCCGGAAATAGGATGCTGTCCACCGCTCTGACGGGTCTCACCGCCCAGGCGGCCTACCTGCGCAAGCGCATCGTCAGCGGCATCATCGCGGGCATCCTTTTCGTCGGCGCGCTGGGCTTCGGCGTCGCGGCGGGCCTGATCTGGCTGATCGGGCTCTACGGCGCGATCATCGCCTGCGCGATCGTGGCCGGGGCGCTGTTCGTGCTGGGCCTGATCGTCCTGCTGCTGGGGCGCCGCCGCAAGGTCCGCGTCACGCCACCGCCCGCGGCCGCCACTCCGGCCCTCGCCGGGTCGGCACTGACCGCGCAACTGATCGAGGCCTTCCTTGTCGGTGCCCAGATCGGGCGCGGGGCGAAGCGCTAGAACCGTTCAACGTGCTGCGGCGTCAGGTGCCGCAGCACGACCTTCCCGGCCAAGAGGATCGGCGTCGCGAGGAACGCGCCCGCCGCCCCCCAGAGCCACAGCCAGAAGCTCAGCGCGCAGAACACCAGAAGCGGGTTCAATACCAGCCGCCGCCCGACCAGCGAGGGCGTCAGGAACTGCCCCTCGAAGAGGTTCGCCGCCACATAGCTCATCGCCATCAGGAACGCGGTCAGCACCGGATCGAACGTGATCAGCCCCACCGAGAACAGGATCGCCGTCATCAGCGCCGGTCCCAGGTAGGGCACGAAGTTGAGCACTGCGGCCAGCCCGCCCCAGACCAGCGGATTGGGCATCCCGAAGGCCCAGCAGATCGCTGCCGTGACCAGCCCCAGCCCGCAATTGATCACCGCGATCGTCGCGAAGTAGTGGGAGATCCCCCGCTCGATATCGCGGAAGATCCGCGCGACCCGCCACCGCGCCCGCCGCGACAGGCAGAATGAGAGGACGTAGTCCCGAATCTCCGCCCGCGTCGCGATGAAGAAGTAGATCGTGACGTGGAAGATCAGGAACTGCCCGATCAGCATCGGTGCGAGCTTCAGCGCGGGCAGGACGGAGGTGAGCGGATCCGCCTGCTGGCGCAGTCCGACTTCGCCGCCGCCGGCCCCGCCGCCGATGGCTTCGCCTACCTGCTCGGCCGCGCGTTCGATTCCGGCCATCTGCGCCTCGAGCAGTGCGCCGAGCTCACGGAGGCGGTACCAGATGTCGGGCGAGCGGGCGATCCAGTCGCGGATCGGCAGGATGATCCCTGCCACGATCAGTGCCAGCGACACCGCGGTCAGCAGCGTCAGAAGCGCTGCCACTATGAACGGCTTCAGCCCCCGCCGCTCCAGGTTGGCAGCCAGCGGGCCTAGCACCAGCGACAGCACGATGCCCAGGCTCATCGGCGCCAGGATCACGAACGCCGCCTCCAACGCGATGAAGAGCACGATCAGCGCCATCAGCATCATCGCGATCTTCGCCCCCAGATCGACGGCGCGCGAACTCGTCGCGTCGATGGGTGGAAGCTGCGGAAACGCGCCCTGATGTTCCTGATCGTCGCGCAATGAGTGACCCCTCGGGCTCTGCGTTGCCATGCCAACGCCTTGAGTGCATATAGCATTGTATGGTCTTGCGCACATGCTCACGGATTGTTCTGGCCGCTCTGCTCACGCTAACGTTGGGCATCGCCGGGGCCGTTCAGGCGCAGGCCGCGACCTCCGATCACCGCCCGACCTACGTGGTCGCTCCCGACGGGACCCTCCACGCCCTGTGCCGTGCCAAGAGCGAAGGGGGCGAGGCAGCCCTCCACTGTGAAGCCTGTTTCGCCGTGGCGGCGGCCCTCAGCGTGCGCGGCGGCAGCGCGGCCGTCCCCCTGTCCCGCCCCCTTATCGGAGCGCTCCCCGTCGAGGGCACCCCGGTGCACGTGCGCCCCGACCTCATGCTGCCGCAGGGCAGGGGGCCACCCGTCCTGATCTGACACCGCAAGACCAACACGTCAGAACAGGATATCCCACATGAAACGCATCCTTTCCGCCGCGGCCCTCGCCGCGATGCTCGCTGCGCCTGCCTTTTCCCACGACTACGAGCTGGGCGAGCTGAAGCTGGACCATCCCTGGGCCCGCGCGACCACGACCGTCGCCCGCGCCTCCGGCGGCTTTCTGAGCATCACCAACGAGGGCGAGACCGACGACACGCTGATCGAGGCCCGCTCCGATGTCGCCGCGCGCATGGAGCTGCACCTGACCGAGAACGACGACGGCATCATGCGGATGCGCGAGGTCGAGGGCGGTATCCCCATCCCCGCCGGTGAGACGGTCGAGCTGCGCCCCGGCAGCTTCCACGTGATGTTCATGGGGCTCGAAAACCAGCTGGTGGAAGGGGAGAACTACCCGGTCACCCTCGTCTTCGAGAATGCGGGCGAGATCGTCGTCGACTTCGCGGCCGAGAACCGCGCCGGCGGCATGGATTATAGCGGCCATGGCGATCACGGGGGCCACGGCGATCATGGCAACCACGGCGATGCCGCTATGGAGCATGGCGACGGTGAGCACAGCGGCCACGACCACTGAGCCGCGCGTCATCCGCAAAAAAAGGGCCCGGCGCCACCACGCGCCGGGCCTTCTTTCGTGACGGGTCAGTCCGTCAGCCCAGATGCGCGCGCAGCATCCAGGCGAACTTCTCATGCGCCTGCGCCCGCCCGATGGCGAGGTCCTCGGTCAGGTCGTCGCCCTGCTTCGTCGCGGTTTCGGCGAGCGTCTTGAGGCTGCCGGAGATCATCTCCTGCGCCTCCGCCATGTCCTCGACCATCTTCTCCGCCGGGATCACGTTCTTCGCCTCTTCGATGTCGGAGCGCTCCAGCGCCTGCGCGAAGCTGCCTTCGGTGAAGTCGCCCAGCGCGCGGATCCGCTCGGCCATCTCGTCCTGAGCGGCGAAGTGATCGGTGTAGATCTCCTCGAACAGCGCATGCAGCGAGCCGAAGGCCATGCCGGTGACGTTCCAGTGGTAGAACTGCGCCTTCTTCGTCGCGACCGTCACGTCGGCCAGCGCGTTGTGCAGCCCCTCGACAACGGCGGTCTTGGCGTTCGCGCTCAGATCGTGTGCCGTGTCCTTCATTCGTCCAACTCCTTCCGGTGCAAGCTGGGCGCGCCAGGTCTCGGCGCGCCGTTCAATCACACAACGGAAGGTAGTACCGCGCGTTCCCGCGTCACTCGGCCGCTTCGAGGTATTCCTCCAGCGGCGGGCAGGAGCAGACGAGGTTCCGGTCGCCATAGGCGTTGTCGACCCGGTTCACCGGTGCCCAGTACTTGTCCACGCGGAAGGCCCCCGGCGGGAAGCAGGCCTGCTCGCGGCTGTAGGGTCGGTCCCAGTCGCCCACCAGGTCCTCCATCGTGTGCGGCGCGTGGGCGAGCGGGTTGTTCTCCCGGTCGAGCGTGCCGTCCTCGATCGCGCGCGCCTCCTCCCGGATGGAGAGCATCGCGGCGATGAAGCGGTCGAGCTCCGCCTTCGGCTCGCTCTCGGTCGGTTCGATCATCAGGGTGCCCGCCACCGGCCAGCTCATGGTCGGCGCGTGGAAACCATTGTCGATCAGGCGCTTGGCGACGTCGTCGACGGTGACGCCCGCACTCTCCTTCAACGGGCGCGTGTCGATGATGCACTCGTGCGCGACATGGCCCGAGGAGCCGCGATAGAGCACGTCGAACGCGCCCTCCAGCCGTTTGGCGATGTAGTTGGCCGACAGGATCGCCACCTTCGTCGCCTGCGTCAGCCCCGCGCCGCCCATCATCAGGCAGTAGGCCCAGGAGATCGGCAGCAGCGAGGGCGAGCCGAAGGTCGCCGCTGAGACCGCGCCCGAGCCGCCCTCGGACACGTGCCCCGGCAGGTGCTCGGCCAGATGCGCCTTTACCCCGATGGGCCCCATGCCCGGCCCGCCACCGCCGTGCGGAATGCAGAAGGTCTTGTGCAGGTTGAGGTGGCTTACATCCGCGCCGATCTCGCCCGGTTTCACCAGCCCCACCATCGCGTTGAGGTTCGCCCCGTCGAGATAGACCTGCCCGCCATGGGCATGGGTGATCTCGCAGACCTCGCGCACCGTCTCCTCGAACACGCCATGCGTCGACGGATAGGTGATCATGCAGGCGGCGAGCCGGTCGCCCGCCTCCTCCGCCTTCGCGCGGAAATCGTCGAGGTCGATATCGCCGCGCTCGGTACATTTCACCACCACGACCTTCAGTCCCACCATCTGGGCGGAGGCGGGGTTGGTGCCGTGCGCGTTCACCGGAATCAGGCAGATGTCCCGCTCCTCGCCCCGCGCCTTGTGATAGGCGCGGATCGTCAGCAGGCCTGCATACTCGCCCTGCGCGCCCGAATTCGGCTGCATCGAGATCGCGTCATAGCCCGTGATCGCGCAGAGCTTCGCATTCAGATCCTCGATCAGCTCCGCATAACCCGCGCGCTGATCGGCCGGGGCGAAGGGGTGGATGGCGGAAAATTCCGGCCAGCTCACCGGCATCATCTCCACCGTCGCGTTGAGCTTCATCGTGCAGGAGCCGAGCGGGATCATCGCGCGGTCGAGCGCGAGGTCCCGATCCGCGAGACGCCGCATGTAGCGGGTCATCTCCGCCTCCGCCCGGTTCTGGTGGAAGATCGGGTGGGTCAGGTACTCGCTCTGCCGGATCAGGGCCTCGGGCAGGCGGTAGGCATCGGTTTCGCCACCATCCACGCCGCCGAAGACGGCGATGAGCCGCGCGATCTCCTCCGGCCAGACGGCCTCGTCCAGCGCGATCCCGATCTTCGTTTCGCCGACGCGGCGCAGGTTCAGCCCAGCCTCGACGGCCGCGCGCATCACTGCCTCGCGCGGGGCGCCGACCTCCACCGTGATCGTGTCGAAGAAGGTGCCGGGCTCGACCGTGTAGCCCACGGCCTCCAGCGCGTCGGCCACGCGCACCGCCTTCTGGTGCACCCGCTGCGCGATGGCCCGCAGACCCGCCGGCCCGTGGAACACGGCATACATGCTCGCCATCACCGCCAGCAGCGCCTGCGCCGTGCAGACATTCGATGTCGCCTTCTCCCGCCGGATGTGCTGCTCCCGTGTTTGCAGCGCCAGCCGGTAGGCCCGGTTGCCCCGCGCATCGACGGAGACGCCGACGATACGCCCCGGCATGGACCGCTTGTAGGCATCGCGGCACGCCATGTAGGCGGCATGCGGCCCGCCCGCGCCAAGCGGCACGCCGAAGCGTTGCGTGTTGCCGATGGCGATATCCGCACCCATCTCGCCCGGCGATTTCAGCAGGCACAGCGCCAGCGGATCGGCGGCGACCACGGCGAGCGCCTTGGCGTCGTGCAGCTTCGCAATCACCTCCGAGAAGTCATGACAGTGCCCGTAAGTGCCTGGATACTGGAAGATCGCGCCGAACACGGCCTCCGGGTCCAGATCTGCGAACGGATCGCCCACGATCACGTCCCAGCCCAGCGGCTCGGCCCGCGTGCGGATCACGTCGATGGTCTGCGGGTGGCAGTGGTGATCGACGAAGAAGGCCGTCGCCTTCGACTTTCCCGCCCGCTGTGCGAGCGCCATCGCCTCGGCCGCCGCCGTCGCCTCGTCGAGCAGGGAGGCGTTCGCGATCTCCAGCCCCGTCAGGTCCGCGATCATCGTCTGGTAGTTCAGCAGGGCCTCCAGCCGCCCCTGGCTGATCTCCGGCTGGTAGGGGGTGTAGGCGGTGTACCAGGCCGGGTTCTCGAAGATGTTGCGCTGGATCACCGGCGGCGTGACCGTCCCGTGATAACCCTGCCCGATCAGTGAGGTGAGGACCGTGTTCTTGTCCGCCACCGCGCGCAGCCGCTTCAACGCCTCCTGCTCGCTGATCGGCGCCCAGTCGAGCTCCTCGCCCTGCCGCAGGTCCGCGGGCACCACATCGGCGATCAGCGCATCGAGGCTTTCGGCACCCAGCACGCCCAGCATCTCCTCCATCTCGGCCGGGGACGGCCCGATATGGCGGCGGTTGGCGAAGTCGTAAGGAGCATAATCCGTCGGCGTGTAGCGCATCACTCTCATCCTCTGCCGACCGTCCCGGACGCCGGTCCGGGGCCGTTCGGTCTCAAAAAGGTCCCGGGTCTGCCGCCCGGGACGGTCCCAACCCTCAGCCTACGAAGGCCTTGTAGGCGTCCTCGTCCATCAGCCCGTCGAGCTCCGACGGATCGTTCAGCGACATGCGGAAGAACCAGCCTTCCTCCATCGGATCCTCGTTCACCAGCGAGGGCGTCTCCACGATCTTGTCGTTCACGGCCGTGATCTCCCCGTCCAGCGGCGCCATGATGTCGGAGGCCGCCTTGACGCTCTCGATCACCACGATCTCGTCGTCCTTCTCCACCTTGGTGCCGGGCTCGGGCAGCTCCACGAATACGAGATCGCCGAGCTGGCTCTGCGCGTGCTCCGTGATGCCGACGATGACCTCGTCGCCGTCGACCTTCAGCCACTCGTGCTCTTCGGTGAATTTCAGCGCCATCTGTTACCTCTTGTAGCTCTGTTGAACGAAGGGCAGGGGCGCGACCGTCACCGGCTCGAAGCGCCCCCTGAGCGACGCAAATAGCCCGGTGCCCGCCTGTGAAAATTCGCTCGGCACATAGCCCATGGAGATCGGACCGCCGACCGTTGGGCCGAAGCCGCCGGAGGTGATCCTGCCGATCTCGGGTCCGTTCTCCTCGGCATGAAGCGGCGTGCCCGCGCGCAGCGGCGCCCGACCGGTGGGGCGCAGGCCGACGCGCTGACGCGCCGCCCCCGTCGCAAGTTGCGGTCCGATGACGTCCGCACCCGGATAGCCGCCCTCTTCCCGCCGCCGCTTCTGGATCGCCCAGGTCAGCCCCGCCTCCACCGGCGTGGTGCCCTCGTCGATGTCGTTGCCGTAAAGGCAGAGCCCCGCCTCCAGCCGCAGGCTGTCCCGCGCGCCGAGACCGACGGGCGCGACGCCCTCCTGCTCCAGCAGCGCCTCGGCCACGGCCTCCGCCTCGTCACGCGGCACCGAGATCTCGAACCCGTCCTCGCCGGTATAGCCGGAACGTGTGATGAAGCAGTCGCCCTCGATCAGCGGCATCACCCGCGCGTCCATGAAGCGCATGTCGCGCACATCTCCGTTCAGCGCCGCGAGCGCCTCCTCCGCCGCGGGTCCCTGCAGGGCGATCAGCGCCCGGTCGAGCACCTCGACCTTGGTCTCGGCCGCGATATGCGGGATGTCGTGATCGGCCCGCGCGGCGTTCACCACCAAGAAGATCCAGTCGCCCATATTGGCGAACATCAGATCGTCGAGGATCCCGCCCACCGCATTCGTCAGCAGCCCGTAACGCTGCCGCCCGGGCTTCAGCTCGGCCACGTTGACCGGCATCAGCCGCTCCAGCGCCTCCACCCGGTCCGCGCCGGTGAGCCGGAGCTGCCCCATGTGGCTCACGTCGAAGAGCCCGGCGGCGGCGCGCGTGTGCAGGTGCTCCTTCAGCACGCCGTCCGCGTACTGCACCGGCATCTCCCACCCGGCGAAGGGCACCATCTTGCCGCCGAGGCGCGCGTGAAGATCGGCCAGCGGCGTGCGCTTCAGCCCGCTCACTGCACACCCTCCTTCATCTGTCCAGAAATATCCCCGCCGGAGGCATCTGCGATCGCCACCGGGAGCCTCCGGCGGGGATATTTCGCGAAGAGAGAATGCAGAAGTCCGATCATGAGCAGCCCCGTCAGCATCAGGCCGCGCGCCCGTCGCGCGGCGATGCCCCCTCTGTCCGTTCGCCTGAGATCGTTATCCCGTCGGCGGGCGCGGCCTGCGCCTCTCTCCAGAGTCCTGATCCCGCCGGTCCGTGGGCCTGAGAGTTTCCGGGGCGGTTGCTCCTTCGGCAGCGGCGCGTGCCGCATTCTCCCGGACGGGACGGTGGAAACATACCCGAGCCGCGGCGTCCCGCAAGGATTTTTGCTGCACATGCGGCCCTGAGGCCGTACATCGCCGCCATGGATACGATCACGATCGAGCGGCTCGGCCATCTGGGCGACGGGGTTTCCACGGTGGACGGCGCGCCGGTGCACGCGCCCGGCGCCCTGCCCGGTGAGGTCGTGGCGGGCGAGATCGTGGAGGGGCGCATGGCCGCGCCGCGCATCGTCACGCCCATCTCCGATCGGGTGAAGGCGCCTTGCCCCCATTTCGGCCAGTGCGGCGGCTGCGTGATGCAGCATGCCTCCGACACGCTGGTCGCCGACTGGCGGCGGCAGGTGGTGGAGACGGCGCTGGCCGCGCAGGGCCTGCAGGCCCCGATCTCGCAGGTCGCGACCTCGCCGGAGCGCTCCCGCCGTCGCGCCACCTTCGCAGGCAAGCGCACCAGGAAGGGTGTTACCGTCGGCTTTCACGCCCGCGCCGCCCATCAGGTGGTCGAGGTGCCGGAGTGCCGCGTCGTCCATCCCGACCTCCTCGCGCTCCGGCCGCTCCTCGACGCGCTGACCCGCCTCGGCGCCTCCCGCAAGGGGATCCTGCGTCTATCGGTCACGCTGTCGGAGGCCGGGCCGGACGTGGCGGTGGACGAGGCGAAGCCGCTGGAGCCTGCGCAACTCGTCGAGCTCGCCGGCCTCATCCACACCCACAACATCGCCCGGCTCAGCTGGAACGGCGAGGTGATCGCCACGCCCGCCCCGCCGCGGCAGAGGATGGGCCGCGGCCACGTGATCCCGCCGCCCGGCGCCTTTCTGCAAGCGACTCCGGAAGGCGAGGCCGCCCTCGTCGCGGAGGTCCGCCGGATCGTCGGCAACGCTCCGCGCGTCGTCGACCTCTTCGCCGGATGCGGCACCTTCGCCCTGCCGCTTGCCGAGACGGCGGAGGTTCACGCGGTTGAAAGCGCCGCCGACATGCTCGCCGCCCTCGACCGCGCGTGGCGGGAGACGCCGGGCCTCAAGCGCGTCACCACAAAGGCGCGCGACCTCTTCCGCCGCCCGCTGCTGCCCTCGGAGCTCAAGGATTACGATGCCGCCGTGATCGATCCGCCACGCGCGGGCGCGCAGGCGCAGGTGGCCGAGATCGCGGCGAGCGGGCTTGCCTGCCTCGCCCATGTCTCCTGCAACCCCGTCACCTTCGCCCGCGATGCGAAGCTCTTGGTGGAGCACGGCTTCCGCCTCGGCCCCGTGACCATCGTCGATCAGTTCCGCTGGTCGAGCCATGTGGAGCTCGTCGCGGGCTTCACCCGCTAGGGCCGTAGTCCACCGGGCTGCGATGCGCCGCCCGCCCCATCCACGCGAAGTACCGGTCGCGCAGATCGCGCGCCACCGGCCCCGGCCGCCCGTTCGAGAACACCCGCTCGTCCACCCGCGCCACCGGGATCACCCCGCCGCCGGAGGAGGAGAGGAACACCTCGTCCGCCTCCAGGAACTCGGCGAGGGGCAGGGGGCGCACCTCCGTCTCCAACCCCGCCTCGGCAGCCATCTCCAGCACCGTGCGCCGCGTGATGCCGTGAAGCACGCCCGCATCCGGCGTCACGATCCGCCGCCCGAAAAGCGCGAAGGCGTTGAAGCCCGGCCCCTCCGTCACGTTGCCCGCATGGTCGAGCAGCAGCGTGGTCTCGTAGCCCCGCTCCTTCGCCTCGAAGAGGCCGGAGGTGAAGTCCCCCCAGTGGTAGTTCTTCACCGTCGGATCGACGCTGTCCTTCGGGATGCGGCGCACGGACTTGGCGATCCAGACGGCACAGCCCTGCTCCACCACCACCGGCTTCACGACATGCACGTAGGGCACGCACCAGGCGTAGAAGTGGTTGGCGCAGTCGCGCGGATCGCGCGAGCCCGGCACCGGGTTGCGGCCTCGGGCTGCGACCATCGCCACATAGGCGTCGCGCAGGCCGGAGGCGGCGACCATCTCGTGCAGCGCTGCTTCGATCGCCGCGCGGTCCATCCCGATCTCCATCCGCAGTGCGCTGAGCGAGGCGAGGAAGCGGGTCACGTAGTCGTCGAGCCGGAAGAACGCACCCTGCCAGACCGGCACCACGTCATAGGCGATGTCGGAATGGGTGACGCCCCAGTCCGTGACGGGGATCGCCGCGTCCGTCACCGGGATGATCCGCCCGTCCATCCAGGCGGCGCCCTGCTCCAGCCCGGTCATCCGGGCAACTGGGCCGCGAGGCCCGGCAGATCCTCGGCCACGATGTCCCAGTCCTGCGCCGGCTCCAGATCCCGCCCGCGCGCTGGCCCGTATTCCAGAGGCCGCGGGAAATAGCCGGTGCGCAGCCCCGCCGCCCGCGCTGCCGCGAGGTCGTCGTTGTGCGTCGCGACCATCATGACCTCCCCCGGCGCGAAGCCGAGAGCGGCGGCGGAGGCATGGTACACCTCCGCCATCGGCTTGTAGTTCCGCGCGATCTCCGCCCCCGTGATCGCGTCCCACTGCAGCCCGCCGAAGCGGGCCAGCCGCGCCATCAGCGCGATGGAGCCGTTGGAGCAGGGCGCGGCCAGCATCTTCGCCCGCACCGCCCGAAGCCCCTCAACGACATCCGGCCAGGGCGGCAGCCGGGTCCAGCCCTCGTTCAGCCCATCGCGCTCCATCACCGGCAGGTCGATCCCAGCGCCGATAAGCGCGCGGTCCAGGTTCTCCCGATGCAGGACCTCCAGCCGGACATAGCCACGCCCGCCGGAGCGCACGGCCTCCATCCCCGGCTGGTACTCGGCCCGCCAGCGGTCGGCGAAATCGAAGGGGTCGTGCGCGATGCCATGCCGCGCGAACACCGGGGCCGCGGCCTCCGCGATCCCGGTCCGCCAGTCGACCAGCGTGCCGAACACGTCGAAGATGCAGGCCCGGATCATCCGTTCACGATCGTGCGGGTGGGATAGGGGATGTCGATGCCCGCATCGTCCATCGCTTCCTTCAACGCCGCGGTCAGGTCGCATTTCACGTCGAAGTAGTCACCGCGCGCGACCCAGACCCGCACCGTGAACTCCACCGCGCTATCGCCGAGGGCCGTCACCTTCACGAAGACCGGCTTGTCGTCGTGCAGCCGTCCCTCCGCATCCAGCACGCCGCGGATCACGTTCTCCACCTCCTTGAGGTTCGCGCCGTAGCCGACGCCCAGCACGAGGTCCACGCGCCGCTCCTCATGGGCGGAGTAGTTGGTGATCGGCCCGTCCCAGACATCGCGGTTGGGCACGAAGACCTGCACGTTGTCGGGCGTCGTGAGCTCCGTGGTGAAGAGGCTGATCTCCGTCACCGTGCCGGACTTGCCGCCCGCCTCCACGTAGTCGCCTGTGTTGAAGGGGCGGAAGGCGAGCAGCATCAGCCCAGAGGCGAGGTTCGACAGCGTTCCCTGCAGCGCCAGCCCGATCGCGATGCCCGCCGCACCAAGGACCGCGATGAGGGAGGCCGTCTGGATCCCGAACCGCGCCAGGATGAAGATCGCTGCAAAGACCAGCACCGCGTACCGCGCCACGGTGGCGAGGAAGTTCATCAGCGTCTCGTCGAACCGGTCCGAGCGCCGCCCGAAGGACCGGATCTGCGCCTTCACGAAGCTTGCCAGCGCCAGCGCGATGACCGCGATCGCCCCCGCGACGATCACGTCGAATATCAGATCGAGCCACCAGGCCATGCCGCCTCTCCCCTTTGCGTCCCGCTGTCACAGATGAATAAGGCTGCCGCCGCACTAAGCAAACCCTTGTCTGATCCACGAAAAACCGGAGGGGCCATGGCCCGCATTCTCATCCTTGGCGGCTATGGCGTCTTCGGCGGGCGGCTCGCGCGGCTGCTGCTTCGGGACGGTCACGAGGTCATCGTCGCGGGCCGCTCGCGGACGAAGGCGGAGGCGTTCTGTGCCGAGCATGGCGGGGAGCCGCTGATGCTCGACCGCGCCGGCGATCTGTCCGCGCTGGGCGAGAGCGGCGCGGATCTCGTCGTCGATGCGACGGGACCCTTTCAGACCCTCGGGTCCGATCCCTACCGCGTCGCTTATGCTGCGATCGCCGCCGGGATGCACTGCTTCGACTTCTCCGACGATCCGGAGTTCACCGCCGGGATCACCGCGCTGGACGCCGAAGCGCGCGCCGCGGGCGTCACGGTCTTCTCCGGCGTCTCCACCATGCCCGCGATCACGGGTGCTGCGGCCACCGCGCTCGCCGACGGCCTCGACGTGACGCAGATCGAGAGCGCGCTGCTCCCCGGCAACCGCGCGCCGCGCGGCCGTGCCGTGATCGGCAGCATCCTCGCCCAGGCCGGTGAGCCCCTGCGCATCCGCCGCGGCGGCCGGTGGGAGGAAATTTCGGGCTTCGAGGATCGCCGCGTGGTCCCGCTGGAGCCCGGCCTCGAACGCCCGGGCAGCCTGATCGGCGCGCCGGATCTCGCCCTGTTTCCAAAGCATTTCGGGGCCGAGACCGTCCTCTTCCGTGCGGGCCTGGAGCTTGGCCTGATGCATCGTGGCCTCGGCGTAATTGCCTGGCTGCGCAAACGCCGCCTGCTGCCGCGCCTGACCCTGCTCACGGTGCCGATCCACTGGGCGGCGGTGCTCCTGAAGCCCTTCGGCACCGGGACCGGCGGGATGGCGGTGATCGTCACGGGCCGGAGTGAAGGCCGCACGCTCCGCCGCCAATGGTCGGTGATTGCGGAGGGCGGCGACGGCCCCTTCGTCCCCGCGATCCCCGCGCGCGTCCTTGCCGGTCGCCTCGACACGCTCGAACCCGGCGCCCGCGCCTGCGTCGACGAGATCCCGCTCGATGCGCTGGAGGCGGGGATGGAGGGCCTCCAGATCCGCTTCCCGCGTTTCGAGGAGGAGGTCGAACCGCTTTTCCCCCGACATGTCAGCGGCTTCCACGACCTGCCGCCCGAGGTTCGCGCCCTGCACAACTTCACCGACATGGCGATCTGGACCGGCACCGCCTCCATCGAGAACGGGAGAGGCGTGATCCCGGCCCTGATCCGCCGCCTCTTCGGTTTTCCCGCTGCGACGACCGACACCCCGGTCCGCGTCGTGATGGAGCGGCGTGGCGACACCGAGCGTTGGACCCGGACCTTCGGCAAGCGAAAATTCCGCTCGCACCTCCGCTGGAAGAACGGCGCGATGCACGAACGCTTCGGCCCCACCGAGTTCGCGCTCGACCTGACGGCGACAAAAGACGCGCTCGCCTTCCCAGTCGCCTCTGGCCGCGTCCTCGGCCTGCCCATCCCCCGGTTTCTGCTGCCGAAATCCGTGGCGACCGAGCGGGCCGGACCCGACGGCAAACCGGCCTTCGACGTGGCCCTCCATGCCCCGCTCGGCCTCGGCCTGATCGTCCGCTACAAAGGCACGCTTTCGCGTCTGGAACCCGACGATCCGAGCGGCTAGACCGGAGGCCATGTCCGATCTCCGCCCGCTCCTCGCCTCCGTCTTCGGCTTCTCCGACTTCCGTCCGGGCCAGGCGGAGATCGTGGAGGCGGTGGCCGGCGGTGAGGACGTGCTCGCCATCATGCCGACCGGCGGCGGCAAGTCGTTATGTTACCAACTTCCGGCTATATCCCGGAATGCTGTAACACTTGTCGTTAGCCCTCTGATCGCCCTGATGCGCGACCAGGTCCGCGCCCTGCGCGCCGCCGGGGTCAGCGCCGGCCACCTCACCTCCGCCAATACGGAGGAGGAGACCGAGGAGGTTTTCGACGCCATCGACCGGGGCGACCTGCGCCTCCTCTACATCGCGCCCGAACGCCTCGCCGCCGGGGGTACCGAGCGGCTGCTGCGCCGCGCCGGCGTCGGCATGATCGCGGTGGACGAGGCGCATTGCGTCAGCCAGTGGGGCCATGATTTCCGCCCCGATTACTTACGGATAGGTGCCCTGCGTGAGACGCTGGGCTGCCAGATCACCGCCTTCACCGCCACCGCCGATGCCGAAACGCGGGCCGAGATCGTGGAGCGCCTGTTCGGCGGGCGCGAGCCGCGGACCTTCCTCCAAGGCTTCGACCGCCCTAACCTCACCCTCGCCTTCCAGCCGAAGAACCAGCCGCGGCGCCAGCTCCTCGACTACGCGGTGGCGCGCAAGGGCCGCTCCGGCATCATCTACGCCGCATCGCGCAACAAGACCGAGGTGCTGGCCCAGGCCCTGCGCGAGGCCGGGGTGCCCGCGATCAGCTATCACGCCGGGATGGAGCCCGACGACCGTCGGGAGGCGGAGGCGCGGTTCCAGACCGAGGACGGCCTCGTCGTCGTTGCCACCATCGCGTTCGGCATGGGCGTCGACAAGCCGGACATCCGCTATGTCCTCCACGCCGATCTGCCGAAGTCCATCGAGAGCTACTACCAGGAGATCGGCCGCGCCGGCCGCGACGGCGACCCGGCGGAGACGCTGACCCTCTACGGCCCCGACGATATCCGCCTGCGCCGCGCCCAGATCGAGGAGGGACTGGCGAGCCCCGAGCGCAAGCAGGCCGACCATGCCCGCCTCAATACGCTGCTGGCCTTGGCCGAAGCGCCCGTTTGCCGCCGCCAGACCCTGCTCGCCTATTTCGGTGAGGTGCTGGCTGAGCCCTGCGGCAACTGCGATCTCTGCCTCGAAAAGCCAGAAACCTTCGACGCGACCGAAGCAGCGCGCAAGGCGCTGTCGACCGTCTTCCGGGCAGAGGAGTGGTTCGGCGCGGGCCACCTCATCGACATCCTCCTCGGCGAGGAGACGGAAAAGGTAACCGCTCGCGGGCATGAGCGCCTGTCCACGTTCGGGATCGGGCGCGAGTTCTCCCGCAAGCAGTGGCAGACGATCTTCCGCCAGCTCATGGCGCTCGACCTCGTCCGCCCCGATCCCGCGCGCCACAACGCGCTGCGCCTGACCGAGGCGGCGCGCCCGGTCCTGAAGGGCGAGCAGAGCCTCACCCTGCGCAAGGACAGCCTCACGCGCCGCGACGCGAAGCGTCCGAAGGTCGAGGCGATGGTGAGCGAAGCCGACGAGCCGCTGCTCTGGGCGCTGAAATCGAAGCGGCGGGAGCTGGCGGAGGCCGCGAAGGTGCCCGCCTACGTCATCTTTCCCGACCGCACGCTGGTCGCGATGGTCGAGGCGAAACCGCAGACCCTCGATGCCTTCGGCCGCCTGCCGGGCGTCGGCACCAAGAAGCTGGAGAAGTTCGGGCGCATCTTCCTCGAAGTGCTCACCGGCGCGCCGGAGCCCGAGGTTCATCCCGCGAAGATGCGTGCGGCGGCGCGAGGCTACGGCGATCTCGTGGACCGGCTGCACGCCGCCCAACTCGACCTCGCCTACGGGCCGGACGGGACCGCGAAACCGCTCTCCTGTTCGACGGCCACCCTGGCGCGGATTGCCGCAGTCCGGCCCGGTTCGGAGGATGAGCTCACGCGCGTTCAGGGCATGGATCCGGCGCGTACGGAACGGTTTGGTAACGTTTTTCTCCGAATCCTGTCGGAGGCATGACCTGCGGCGAACCTGCGTCACGTGCGCGCAATCCGGCGTGAGGGAAACTTTCATGCTTTGCGAGCCGTACTACTTTCAGAAAATGTCGGAAGTAGAGGAGAGAAGTGATGCGGAAGTTTGCAATAGCGACCGCGACGGTCGTGGGGCTGCTCTTCGGCAGTGCGGTCCAGGCGGATGAGGCGGCGGCGCGGGATGTCATCGTCGCCCAACTCGACGCCTTCCAGCGGGACGATTTCGAGGAGGCGTTCACCTATGCCTCGCCGAACATCCAGGAAATCTTCAGAACGCCCCAGCGATTCGCGGCCATGGTGCGCGGCGGCTATCCGATGGTGTGGCGGCCGTCCTCCGTCCGGTTCGGGCTGAGCGAGGCGCGCGAGGACAAGTTTTACCAGCAGGTGGTGCTGGGCGGTGCCAACGGCCGTTTGTTCCTTGCCGAATACGAGTTCGTGGAGACCGACGGCATCTGGCAGATCAACGGCGTGAGGCTGCTGCCCGACGCGGGCGTGGGGGCCTGAATTAACATCGCCTTAACTCTCGGGCGGTAGACCCGGAGACGGTGCGGCCGCCAGCGGCCCCGCCATTTCACAAGAGCATTTCGGATCCGGCCCCGGCGTGATCTGGATCGGAGCCCGCCGCGGGCTCCCGCTCTGACCCTTCCCGACTTCACATCCCGACGCGCCCGCCGGCGACAAGGGATTTGGTTCATGAACAAGGCTGTCACCGACGGCATCACGCTGATGCCGCCTGCATTCATCGAGGGCCTGGAAAACTGGTCGCGCGTGGACGGGCGGCCCGGCGACGCGAGCTATGACGGCGCCGCCGATGCGGCCCTCGTCACGGCGGATGCCGATTTCGGCGACTGCCTGGAGATCTTCAAGACCGAGAGCGTGCTGAAGCTGCGCTGGTTCGGCCTCACCGCCGTGCCGCCGGGCTGCTACCTGCGCGTCACCGCCCGTGTGAAGCTGGTCGGGGGCAACCGCCCCTCGGTCCGCATCGGCGCCTCGGCGGAGGATGCGACCGGCACGCCGGTCACCACCGTGCCAGCCTTCGGGCCCGAGGTGTTCCTGGAGAACTACGGCGTGCCCTACGAGGTCACGGCCATCGTCGGTGTCGGCAACCGTTCGGGCGTCGACATGGTCTGGGGCACGGCGGCGACGGCCGGGCATCTGGGCCTCGACCTCGTGGGCGACAACAACTGCTCCGTTCGGATCGAGGATATCCGGATCGAGGACGTCACCTCCGTTTTTCACCGCACGATGATGGACTGGGTCGACGTGCGCGACTACGGCGCCATCGGCGACGGCGTGACCGACGATGCTGATGCGTTCTAGGCGGCGGATGCGGCGAGCGCGGGCCGCGACGTGCTGGTGCCCGAGGGCGAATACCTGATCGGGCGCAGCATCACGCTCGACGCCCATATGCGCTTCACCGGCCGGATCTCCGACGCGTCGCCGGGGCGGATCGCGTTCACCGCGAACTACAACTACGACACCTACCTGCAGGCCTTCCAGGACGAGCAGGTGGCGCTCGAGCGGGCGCTGCAGGCGCTCTACGGCTTCACCGATCACACCGATCTGGACCTCTGCGGCCGCTCCATCGCGCTGTCGCGGCCCATCGATGTGCATGCGGAGGTCGGCGATCGCGACACGTTCGGCGTTCGCCGGGTGATCCACAACGGCCAGCTCTCCGCCTCCAGCTCCTCCGACTGGGACGTGGGCATGTCGAGCTCCACGGCGAGCTACGATGCCGCCGTCGATCAGCTCAAGCTCACCAATGTGACCAACATCGCCGCGGTCGAACGCGGCTCGCTGGTGCAGGGCACCGGTGTGGGGCGGGAGATCTACGTGCGCGAGGTCGACATCCCCAACGCCACGATCACGCTGAGCCAGCCGCTCTACGCGGCCCCGGCGAGCCAGACCTACACCTTCACCCGCTTCCGCTACATGCTCGACTTCTCGGGCTTCACCTCGATCCAGCGCCAGTGCCTGCGGCAGATCGAGTTCAACTGCGGCCGCCGCGCCTCGGCCCTCATGCTCGGCCGCGCCGGCATCGCCTGGCATATCGAGCACTGCTGGTTCGTCCGGCCCAAGGATCGCGGTATCACGTCCATCGGCGAGGGCTGCAACGGCATCTCGATCGAGAGCAACGAGTTCATCAGCCCCGAGACCGACCTGAATGTTGAGGACCGCACCGCGATCGCGGTCAACACCAACAAGAACGACATGAAGATCCGCAACAACCGCGTCGTGCAGTTCCTGCATTTCGCCGTGATCGCGGGCGGCGGGCACCTTCTGGTCGGCAACCACTGGTGGCAGGGCGACGGGGTCGTGGAGAACGCGGCTCGCTCCGCCGGCGTCATCTTCTGCAACCGCAACGTCAAGACCACGATGGTCGGCAACTACTGCGACAACGCCTTCATCGAGCTGACGGACGAGTACAATGCCAATTCCAGCTCGAACCGGGCCTATGGCGCGCTGACGATCACGGGCAACATCTTCACCGCGTCCAGCATCCCGAACTGGTTCACCTATATCCGCCTCGCCCCCATCGGCCCGGATCAGGAGATCGACGGGATCACCGTCACCGACAACTCCTTCAAGACCATCGGTGGCGACTTCATGGACCGGGTGGAGAGCGTGGACGACGACCGGGGCAGTTTCGATCACGCCCGTACGGTCAACGTCACCTTCACCGGCAACCTCTACGAGCAGATCGGGACGCGCACGGCGAGCCCGCTGCTGGTCACCGGCTTCAACCTCTTCCCATCGACGACGTGGAACATCCTGACCAGCGGGCGGCTGCCCTTCGGCGGGCGCGCGATGCGGGTTCAGTCCATCGCACCGGTGAGCACGCTGTCGGGCTGGGACGGGCGGATGCCGCAGGTGGCGCTCCAGCAGCAGACGGATGGCAGCGGCGTGAGCCTGACCTGGCAGGACAGCATCGCCGGCGAAATCCTGGTGACGGTGCGCAGCGACCTTCCCTCCTGATCCCGGCGCGCTACCTCGCGCGGCATGGAATTGCCGCGCGAGAACGTTCAGGACTACCCCCGCCCGCCGCGCCTCGAGTCGGCGGGCGTTACCGTCTCCTGCCGTCTCGGAGGGGAGATCGTGGCCGAGAGCCGCGATGCGCTGCGGGTGCTGGAGACGCACCACGCTCCCACCTACTACATCCCGCCGGAGGACATCCCTGCAAAGCTTGTGGAGGTGCCGGGCTCCAGCTGGTGCGAGTGGAAGGGCCGCGCCCGCTATTTCGACGTGGTCGCCGGCGGCCGTCGGGTCGAGCGCGCCGCCTGGGCCTACCCCAAACCGACGGAGCGGTTCGCCGCCCTGCGCGACCACATCGCCTTTTATCCGGGCCTGATGGACGCGTGCTTCGTCGGCGGGGTGCAGGTCACCCCGCAGCCCGGTGATTTCTACGGGGGCTGGGTGACGCCCAATCTCGACGGGATCGTGAAGGGGGATGCCGCGACGCGGCACTGGTAGGGGGTTTGGCAAGCGCCGGGGGCTTCGCGCCCCCGGACCCCCGCGGGATATTTGAACAAGCTGGAAGGAATGGGCCGTGCGGTTCGGGGGATGTCCGGTCGCAGGCCGGCCCAGCCCGACGCCAGGGCGCTCGCCAGTGTGTCCGAGGGGGCGGGAGCGCCCCTGCCGGTCAGGCGACGAGAGCGGCTTCGGTCTGGCCGCGGATCTCGTCCATGGTCACGCCGTCGGCGATCTCGACCACCTTCAAGCCGCCCTCGACCACGTCGAAGACGCCCAGATTGGTGATGATCCGGTCCACCACGCCCGTGCCCGTCAGGGGCAGGGTGCATTCCTTGAGGAGCTTGCTCTCTCCCTTCTTGTTGGCGTGGTCCATGATGACGATGACGCGACCCACGCCCGCGACGAGGTCCATGGCGCCGCCCATCCCCTTCACCAGCTTGCCGGGGATCATCCAGTTGGCGAGGTCGCCGTTCTCCGCCACTTCCATCGCGCCGAGGATCGCGCAGGCGATCTTGCCGCCGCGGATCATGCCGAAGCTCTGCGCGCTGTCGAAATAGGAGGTGCGGGCAAGCTCGGTGATCGTCTGCTTGCCGGCATTGATGAGGTCGGGATCCTCCTCGCCCTCGAAGGGGAAGGGGCCCATGCCGAGCATCCCGTTCTCCGACTGCAGGGTGATGTCCTTGTCGCCCACATAGTTCGCCACCAGCGTCGGGATGCCGATGCCGAGGTTCACGTACATGCCGTCTTCCAGTTCCTGCGCGGCGCGTTCGGCCATTTGGTTGCGGTCCCAGGGCATGGCTCAGGCCTCCTCTCGCTGACGGGTGGTGCGCTGCTCGATGCGTTTCTCGTGCTCGCCCTGGATCAGGCGGTGCACGTAGATGCCGGGCAGGTGGATGCTGTCGGGGTCGAGGGAGCCGCGGGGTACGATCTCCTCCACCTCGGCCACGCAGACCTTGCCGCAGGTCGCCGCGGGCGGATTGAAGTTGCGGGCGGTCTTGCGGAAGACGAGGTTGCCGGTGTCGTCGGCCTTCCACGCCTTCACGATCGCGACGTCCGCGACGATGCCGCGTTCGAGGATATAGGTCTCCCCGTCGAACTCCTTGTGCTCCTTGCCCTCGGCAACCTGCGTGCCGACGCCGGTCTTCGTGTAGAAGCCGGGGATGCCCGCGCCGCCCGCGCGCATCCGCTCGGCGAGCGTGCCCTGCGGGTTGAACTCCAGCTCCAGCTCGCCCGAGAGGTACTGACGCATGAATTCCGCGTTCTCGCCCACATAGGAGGAGATCATCTTCTTGATCTGGCGGGTTTCGAGCAGAATGCCGAGGCCGAAGCCGTCCACGCCCGCATTGTTGGAGGCGACCGTGATGTCCTTGGTGCCCGCGTCGCGCAGCGCCGAGATCAGCAGCTCGGGAATGCCGCAGAGGCCGAAGCCGCCCGCCGCGATGAACATCCCGTCGAAGAGGAGACCGTCGAGCGCCTCCGTCGCCGAGCCGTAGATCTTGTTCGCCATCGCCTGTCCTCCCGTGATGCTGCGCTGCGGAAGGTGGCGGCTCCGGGACGTGGCGTCAAGCGATCCGGGCGATGGCCGCGCTCACGATATCCGCCCGCTCCAGTGAGGCGAGGTGGCCGCAGCCCTCGATGACGGTGAGGGTGGCGTCGGGCATGGTGTCGGCGAGGGCGTGATGCAGCTTCGGTGGGCAGATCCGGTCCTCGGAGCCGACGACGATCTGCGTGGGGACGGGGCAGGCGGCCATGGCGGGCCTCAGGTCGGGTCTGGTGTCGAGGGCTGTGGACTGGCGGCGATAGATCGCCTCGGGCGTGTCCGCCATCATCGCGCGGACGGGGGCGCCGAGCCGCGCGGCGACCTCCGGATCATGGGCGAAGAAGGCGTTGGAGAACGTGTCGATGAAGGTGCCGAGGCCCTGCGCCCGAACCGCCGCCTGCTGTTCCGCGCGCCAGGCCTTCTCCTTGTTGCGGGCCGGGGTGGGGTCGGTGGCGATCAGGCAGGCGCCGGTGACGCGTTCGGGTGCCGTCGCCATCACCTGCATCGCGACCATGCCTCCCATGGAGAGCCCGGCGATGGCGAAGCGCTCCGGCGCACGCGCCAGCAGGCGGTCGGCCATGCCCGCGATGCTGTCGTCCTGCGTGACCTCGGCGACGGTCGCTTCCGGGAAGCGCTCGAGTTGGGGCGCGTAGAGCCGGGCGTCGCAGAGATGGCCGGGGACGAGGATCAGGGTCATGCGGCCTCTTCGGCCGTCATGGAATAGAGCACGAGCCGCCGCAGCGGATGCCCCTCCGGCACGCTCGGATGGTCGAAATCGCGCGCCGGATCGGGGCGCATTCCGATGGCGCGCATCACCGCCTGCGAGGGGAGGTTCTGGGTGGGGGTGAAGGCCACGATCTCCTTGAGGCCCATGGCAAAACCGCGGGAAAGCGCAACCCGCGCGGCCTCCGACGCGTAGCCTTGCCGCCAGTATGGGCGGGCGATCCGCCAGCCGACCTCTACGCAGGGGCCGCAGGGCAGCGCGATGGCGGGGCGGTTGAGGCCGACCATGCCGATGAAGGCGCCATCCGCCTTGCGCTCAACGGCGGCGAAGGAGAAGCCGTCCCGCTCCCACTTGCCGCGCAACGTGTCGATGAACGCGTCGCTTCCGGCCCGGTCGAGGGGGGAAGGGAAGTAGCGCATCACCTCCGGATCGGCGTTGAGCGCGGCGAAGGGTGCGCGGTCGGCGTCGCGCCATTGCCGCAGGATCAGCCGCTCGGTCTCGGCCCAGGGGTGCGCCCGCCCGTCGTCGGGGCCGGCCGGCCCCTCCTCCCGTTGGGTCGGGCCGCCGCCTGCGGCGTCGGGGGGCGTGGTCATAGGTCGTGATACTCCGCGATCTCGCCGATGAGCTCGCGATGCAGGGCCTGCACGCGGGCGTCGGGCTGGTGGGCGGCGATGCGGGGGCCGAGCGGATCCTGCGCGGTGATCGGGCTGCCCGCCATGGTGGCGAGCACGGCATGGCCGCAGAACGGCACGTGGACCTCCGAATAGCCGCCCTCGTGCGCCATCATCAGGCGACCGTCGCAGAGCTCCTCCGCCGCCGCCATCACGCTAGCGGTCATCGCGGCAAAGGTGTCGGAGCCCGCGAGCATCCGGGCCAGCGGATCGACACCGCTCGCATCATAGCCGCAGGCGACCACGATCACCTCCGGCGCGTGGCGGGTGAGGGCGGGGCGCACCACCCGCTCCATTGCGTGCAGGTAAGCGTCATGGCCCGCGCCCGGCGGCAACGGCACGTTGATATTGGCCTCGGCGTCCGTTTCTACCGTGCCGGTGTGCCAGGGATAGTTGCCCGCCTGGTGGAGCGAGATCGTCAGCACGTCCGCATCCTCGGCGAAGATCGCTTCCGTCCCGTTGCCGTGATGCACGTCCCAGTCCACCACCGCCACACGCCGCACCAGCCCCTTCGCCTGCGCCGCACGGATCGCGATGGCGAGGTTGGCCATGAGGCAGAAGCCCATCGGCCGATCCGGCAGGCAATGATGGCCCGGGGGGCGGCTCAGCGCATAGGCGTTGCGATGCGCGCCCCGCAGAACGCCCTCCAGAGCCGCCACGGCGAGCCCCGCCGACAGCGCCGCGATCTCGTAGCCGCCGGGGCCGAAGGGCGTCCGTTCGCCCAGCTCGCCGCCGCCGGCATCGCTCAACCGCTTGAATTCGCTGAAGTAGCTCTGCGGGTGCACGCGCAGTAGATCCTCCTCAGTCGCCTCGGGTGCGCCCTGCATGTCGAGCTCCGCCGCCAGCCCTGTGACCCGAAACAGGTTCACCAGCCGCCGCTTCGTCTCGGGACTTTCGGGCAGACCCCCGGCGGCGAGCGGCTGCACCAGCCCGCCCACCGGCGCTGTCAGCGCGTAGTTCCCGCCGGAGTGCCAGAAGCACCGCTCATCCCAGTAGAAGGCCGTCATGCGCGCACCGTGGGCGGCCAGTGACACAGCGTCAAGCCGGAACCCGGACCGCCCGCCCCTCGTTTACCCCGCATAAGGAGCGTCGGTGCCAAGGGACAGGGCAGACGGCGAGATCACGCCTCAGTTCGGAGCAAGCCCATGTCCCAGCCTTCCCTCAACCGCCGCCATTTCCTCGCTGCCCTCGGGGCCGCGACCATCGCCCTGCCGGCCCGCGCTGCGACGCCGCCGGACTGGAAGCCGTTCTTCCCAAACATCTCCCGCGGCGGGATCCACGTCTCGACCGCCGCGCGGGAGGTCACCTGGTGGTCGCCCGGCGGCCAGTTTGCACGGGTGATGCCGACCGCCGTGCCGCGCAGCGAGGACCTGACCCGCCGCGGCCGCACCGAGATCGTGCGAAAGCGCGCCCGCCCCGACTGGACGCCGACGCCGGACATGCTGCGCCGGAACCCGGACCTGAAGCCGACGCCGGGCGGGGCGCCGGACAACCCGCTGGGCTCCCACGCGCTCTATTTCGACTGGACGTACTACGCGATCCACGGGACCAACGATCCGTCGAGCGTGGGGACGGCGGCCTCCTCAGGCTGCTTCCGCCTGCGCGCGGACGACATCACCTTCCTGTTCTTCACGGTGCCGGTCGGCACGCCGGTGCTGGTGAGCTGACTGCGGCGCTCGGGCCGCGGTTTCGCGCTGCCGCGCGAGGATATTTGGCGGCAAGAAGAAGGATGGGGCTTTCTTCTTGCTTCAAGTATCCCCGCCGGAGGCGACGCATCCGTCACAGCCCGGCGAGCACCCCTTCGACCTCCTTGGCGAGGGCCGTGACCTCCGCCGCTGCCTTGGATCGGCGCTGGAGCTCGGAGGCAGCCTTGCCCTGCGCGAAGGCCTGCTGGAACACGACGCGGTTGCCGATATGGCTGGCGAGCAGGTCGGCCTTCAGAGCACCCTTCGCCACTTCCACCGCCGTGCCCGTCGGGGGCACGCGGGTGAGCAGCACGCGCAGCGGCGTCTTCTCCCGCGCGGCCATGTCGACAACCGGGTCGAGCGCCCAGATGTCCATGGCCGATGGCTGTGATGGTGCGATCACAAGGTCGCTGTCCCGGATCGTGGCGCGCAGCAGGATGTCGGCGTTCCCAGGGCAATCGACCAGCACCAGATCCGCCTCCCGCGCCGCCGAGCGGATGTCGGAGGAGGCCTTCCAGTCGGAGCTCTGCCGGCAGCCGATATCCTCCCGCATGCCCGCCCACCGCGCCAGGGAGCCCTGCGGATCGAGGTCCACCAGCTCCACACTTCGCCCTGCCGCGGCCCAGTGCTGGGCCAGTTGAGCGAGCGCCGTGGTCTTGCCCGCGCCGCCCTTCTGCTGGGCGAAGGTGATGATCTGAGCCATGAAATCCCGTCCTGCGCTGCACCAGCGCCCACGATAACGGGCGCGCGGCACAGGGGAAGGAAAAACGGATCAGGCCAGATGCGCGACCGCGGCCTCCGCGATCACCCGCTCCTCGTCGGTCGGGATCGCCATCACCGCGACGGGACCGGAGGAGATGCGGCGCGCATTCGCTCCGTTCGCCACGGGATCGAGCGTGATCCCCAGCCACTCCATCCCCTCGCAGACCCGCGCGCGGATGGTGCTCGAGTTCTCCCCGATGCCACCGCAGAACACCAGCGCGTCGAGCCCTCCCAGCACCGCCGTCAGCGCGCCCAGTTCCCGCCGGATCCGGAAGGTGTAGTAGTCGATGGCCTGCGCGGCCTCGGGCGCGTCGGACGCCTCCAGCGTGCGCATGTCGTGGCTGATGCCCGACAGCCCCTTCAGCCCGCTCTCCTTGTAGAGCAGCGTCGTGATCTCCGCCGCGCTCATGCCCCGCTCCATCAGGTAGAGCAGCACCCCGGGGTCCAGCTGCCCGCAGCGGGTGCCCATGGCGAGGCCGTCCAGCGCTGAAAACCCCATGGTCGAGGCGACGCTCCGCCCGCCCTTCACCGCGCACATCGATGCGCCGTTGCCCAGATGCGCGATGACCACGCGGCCCGCCGCGATTTCCGGCTCCTCCCGCCGCAGGACGCCGGTGATGTAGTCGTAGGAGAGGCCGTGAAAGCCGTAGCGCCGCACACCCTCCTCGTAGAACCGGCGGGGCAGGGCGAAGGTGTCGGCCGCCCAGTCGTGCCCCCGATGGAACGCGGTGTCGAAGCAGCCGATCTGCGGCGCGTCGGGAAAGGCGGTCAGCGCCGCCTCCACCGCGGCGAGGTTGTGCGGCTGGTGCAGCGGCGCGAGGGGGGAGAGGGCGGCGAGCTTCTCCCGCACCTCCGCCGTCAGCAGCACCGGGCCGGTATAGTCCTCGCCGCCATGCACGATGCGGTGGCCGACGGCGATGACCGAGCGCCCGGCGAGGACCGCGCTTGCCGTCTCCAGGATCGCGCGGATGGCGACCGTGTGGTCCGCCGCCCCGATCTCCCGCACCTCGTCACCGACCTTCAGCCGAGCCGATGGCCCGAGGTTTTCCACCTGGCCGACCATCAGCAGCGCCGGCGGTGCCTCCGTCGCGTAGACCGAGAATTTGAGCGAGGAGGAGCCCGCGTTCAGCGTCAGGATCGCGTCGCTCATCCCCGCGCCTGGGCCTCCGCGTAGAGCGCCGCGACGGCGCAGGAGGCCAGCCGCGCCTTGTCGTCATCCGCGCGGCTGTTGAGGATCACCGGAACCTGCGCGCCGAGCACGATGCCCCCGGCCTCCGCATGGGCGAGGAACGTGAGCTCCTTCGCGATGAGGTTCCCGGCCTCCAGGTTGGGCGCGATCAGGATATCGGCGCGGCCCGCGACCAGTGACTTGATCCCCTTGGTGCGCGCCGCCTCCATGTCGATCGCGTTGTCCATGGCGAGCGGCCCGTCCACCACCGCGCCGCGGATCTGGCCGCGCTCGGCCATCTTCGACAGGATCGCGGCATCTAGGGTGGAGGGGATGTGCGGGTTCACCGTCTCCACCGCCGAGAGGACACCCACCTTCGGATCCTCGATCCCGATGGCGCGGGCGAGGTCGACGGCGTTCTGCACGATGTCGACCTTGCATTCGAGGTCTGGCGCGATGTTGATCGCCGCGTCCGAGATCAACAGCAGGTGGTTGAGCCCCGGCACATCCATCACGAAGACATGGCTGAGCCGCCGCGTCCCGCGCAGGCCGCCGTCGCGCTTCACGATGTGGCGGAGCAGCAGGTCCGTATGCAGGTGCCCCTTCATCACCGCCCGCGCGCGCCCTTCGTGGACGAGGGCGACGGCCATGGCTGCGGCGGCGCCGTGGTCGGGCTCGTGCAGCATTTCGAGGCCCGTCAGATCCGCGCCGATCTCCTGTGCTGCGGCCGCGATTTTCTCCCGATCGCCGATCAGGATCGGGGTGATGAGCGTGTGCCGCGCGCCCAGCAGTGCCCCGTTCAGCGCGTCGGCCTTCTCGGGGGCCACGACCGCCGTGGGGATCGGGGGCAGGGGTTCCGCCCGCTCCAGGAGCGCGTCGAAATGGACGTGCCGGCGCACGGTGAGGCCCGGCACGTCGCCGGTGTCGAAGCTGACGGTGAGGGCAGGAGCGACGACCACCGCCTCGCCCTCGCAGATCGTGGTACCGTCGGCACGCGTCACCCACGTGTCGAAGCGGACCTCGCGCCCCTCGCCCTTGGCGGTCAGGCGGACGCAGGCGGTCAGTTCGTCGCCCGCATGGGCCTGCTCCAGGAACTTCAGGCTCTGTGCGCGGTAGAACGTGCCCGGCCCCGGCAGCCGGTTGCCCAGCACCGCCGAGATCAGAGAGGCGACCCACATCGCAGGGGCCACCGCCTCGGGCGTGCCGTCGCCGTCACCATCGGCCTCCGGCATGTGCAGCGGGTTCAGGTTGCCGGAGGCATGGGCGAAGACATAGAGGTCGTCGAGCACGCAGAGCCGCGTCAGCGACGCCTCCATCCCGACCTCCAGCGCGTCGAAGGTGGTGTTGGTGAGCTGGTTCATTGCGCGGCCTCCGTCATGGTCGCTGCCTCCTCCAACTCTGCCTCCAGCCGGGTGAGCAGGTCGAGGGTCGCCTGCTCCATCTCCGCCGGGTCGCCGACCACGTAGCGCACCATGTCGAGCGCGGCGCGCCGCATGCCGGGCGTGGGCAGCAGCACCGGCAGGGCGGCGCGGGCCGCATCGGGATCGGCGCGCACGATCAGGGTCTGCGTATGAATCATCTCGGTCCGCGTGGCCGGGTCCAGCGCGTCGAAGGGCGGCCGCGTCGTGAGAAGTTCTGAGGACCGCTGCAGCCGGTCGCGCCGCACATCCCGGCGGGTATCGGCGAGCAGGACGAGCATCCGTACCACCGCTTCGCCCAATCCGCCCTGGCCGGTGCGCTCCAGCGCCATCATCATCTCGGGCAGGGTGTCGAGCTCCGCCTCCGACTTGTGGATCCGCGCGTCGGCCCGCGGCGCGCCGTACCACTGCGCCAGCGGATGGGCGTAGAGGGCGAGGAACGTCGCCTCCGCCATCGCCGCCGAGCTGTCCCGCCACAGGTTCCAGCCCGCTTCCACCGCGTCGGCCCACAGCCGCTCGGCCATGACGAAGGGATTGTCCTCGCCCGCCGCCACCCTGTTCTCCCGCACGTGGGAGGCGAGGCCCGCCACCGTGCCCATCGCCGGATTGCGGGTGGCAAAGACCCGGCGTTGGGCGCGCAGCGGATGGAGCTGCCGGGCCAGAACCGCCGCCCGCGGCGTGACGGAGGCGCGCACCATCGGCCGGACCGTCGTGTCATAGGCCTCGGCGAGGTTCTCCGACAGCCGGGCGACGGCGGCGAAGGCCCGCTCCTCCCGCCGCCCGCCGGTTTCAGTCAGCAGATCCTCGAACTGCCGCCGGGCGAAGCTCACGGCGAAGGTCTTCTCGTGCCCCTCGCCCTGCTGATCCTCGATCCGCATCTCGTAGAGGCCCGGCGGCAGCGCCTCGATCGTCTTGAGGGTGGAGGCCATCTGCGTGTGCTCGCGCTTGGCCACGGAGGAGGAGACGAAGATCCCCAGATGCCCCACCTCGTCATGCACCATGTAGAGGATGCGCTGGCCGCGGATCTCGATCTCCCGCTCGTTGGCGTAGGTGTCGACGATCCAGTTCAGCGCCTGGCCAGGCGGGGTGATGTTGTCGCCGTGGCTGGCGAAGACGATGATCGGTGCGCGGATCGCCTTGGGGTCGATCGGGCGCCCCGTCTCCAGCCGCGCCTCGTTGCGGCCGAGGCGATTGCCGACGAAGAGGTTCTCGACGATCCACCGGATCTCCGCCTCGTTCATCAGGTAGAAGCCGCCCCACCACTTCTCGAACTCCAGGAACCGCGCCTCGCCGGTGTCGACGCCGCGGTAGAGGTCGTAATACTTGCGAAACCACGTGCGGCCGGGATTGAGGCTTTCGAAATTGAGCACCAGGTGCGCCCCGTCGAAGAGCCCGCCGCCGAGGTCCGAGGCGATGAGCGCGGGCAGCACGCCGCCCGCGATGCCGCCGGTATAGCGCATCGGATCCTGCCCCAGCTTGCCTGACCAGTAGGACATGGGCGCGCCGTTCAGCACGATCGGCCCGGTCAGGTCCGGGTTCATCGCGGCGAGGATCGCGGTCGCCCAGCCGCCCTGGCAGTTGCCCACGACGACCGGCTTCGGGCTGTCGGGATGGCGCGCGCGGACCTCGCGCAGAAAGGCCGCCTCCGCATGGGTCACATCCGCGATGGTCTGGTCGGGCTCGGGGATCGGGCGGAACGCCACGAAGTAGACGGGGTGGCCGTCGCGCAGCGCCACGCCCACCTGGCTGTCGGTCTTGAAGCCGCCGATGCCCGGGCCATGACCTGCGCGCGGATCGATGATCACGTAGGGCCGCTTCCACGCGAAGACCTCGATCCCTTCCGGCGGCTTGATCTCCAGCAGCATGTAGTTGCAGGGCCGCGGCAGGTCGCGGCCATCGACCACCACCTCGTAATCGTAGATCAGCACCGGCGGCGCGCCCGCATCCTCATGCGCGATGAAGATGTCGCCGCGCTTGCGCAGGGCGTCCATCGTCAGCAACGCGCGCTGCCAACTGTCGAGCATGTAGTTCGCGAGCTCCGTCGCGAACTCGGTGGGGGGCTGCGGGGCCGCCTCGGCCTTCAGCCGCTCCAGCGCCTCCCCGGTACGGGACCGCCGCGCCTGCGCGTCGTGCATGGCGCGGGCGGCGTGCCGCTCCATCGCCATCTTCATCAGCTCGGCCTGCAGCTTCAGGCTGTCGTCGTTGAACTCGCGTCCGCGCGGGGCACTCATGATCTTCACTCCGGTCTCAGCCGACGACGTGGTAGCCGCCGTCGATGGGGTGCACGGCACCGGTCACGTTCGCGGCCTCGCGACTGGCGAGGAACGCTGCATAGGCGCCGACATCGTCGATGGTGGCGAGCTGGTGCGTGGGCGTGCGCGCCGCCGTCTGCTCCATCAGCTCGTCGAAATGGCCGATCCCGCTCGCGGCCCGCGTCTTCATCGGACCGGGCGACAGGGCGTGGACGGAGATGCCCTTGGGCCCCAGCTCGGCGGCGGCATAGCGCGTCACGCTCTCCAGCGCGGCCTTCACCGGACCCATGATGTTGTAGTGGTCGACGACTTTTTCCGAGCCGTAGAAGCTCACCGTCATGCAAGTCCCGCCGTTCGGCATCAGCGGCTCCGCCCGCCGGATCATCCGCAGGAAGGAGTGGACGGAGGTGTCCATCGCGACAACGAACCCCTCGCGTGAGCAGTCGACGACCCGCCCGTGCAGGTCCTCCTTCGGACAGTACGCGATGGAATGCACCAGCACGTCGAGCGCGCCCCACTGCTCCGTGATCGCGGCAAAGACCGCATCCATCTGCGCGTCGTCGCTCGCATCCATCGGCAGGATCAGTTCGGCCCCCAGCGCCTCGGCCAGCGGGCGCACATGCGGCTCGGCCTTCGCGTTGAGATAGGTGATGGCAAGGTCCGCACCCTGCGCGCGCAGCGCCTTCGCGCAGCCATAGGCGATGGAGTGGTCGTTGGCGATGCCCACGACCAGCGCCCGCTTCCCGGTGAGAGAGAACATGGGGCTTTCGATGCTCATGGGTTCGTAGCATATGAGAACGCCGTGACAGTTTTTTGCGTTGCAGCAATTCGCGGTTCACTCGAAGCGGTAGCCGACGTTGCGCAAGGTCACGATCCGCCGGCCCTGCTCGCCCAGTTTCTTGCGCAGCCGCCCGACATAGACGTCCACGACGTTGGTCATCGGATCCTCGTTGATGCTCCAGACTGCGTTGAGGATCCGCTCGCGCGAGAGCACCCGCCCCGGATTGGACATGAAGAAGAGCAGCACCTCCCGCTCCTTGGCCGACAGCTCCAGCGGGGCCTCGTCCACCTTCATGATGTGCGAGCGGCGGTCGAAGGTGATGCGGCCGCAATCCACCACCTCCGTATCCACGCGCCCGTCGAAGGCGGTGGCCCGGCGGTGCAACGCCTCGATCCGCGCGATCAGCTCGTCGAAGTCGAAGGGCTTGGGCAGGTAGTCGTCGGCGCCGATCCTCAGCCCGCTCGTCCGCTCCTCCGCGCTGTCGAGGGCGCTGAGCATCAGGATCGGCGTGGGGTCCCGCCGCATCCTGAGCTTTCGGCAGACGTCCTGCCCGCTGATCCCCGGCAGCATGAGGTCGAGCACGATGACGTCGACCTTGCCCTGGGCGAGCATCTCCACCCCCGTCTCGCCGTCGGGGGCGTGCTGGACCGTCCAGCCCTCGGCGCTCAACCCGCGGCGGATGAAGTTCGCCACCCGCATCTCGTCTTCGATCAGAAGGACATTCATCGTCGCACCTCGCTGCTTTTGTTGAGGGGCAAACAGCATTTGGGGAGGCGGAGGGCCATCATCCACGCGGTGAAACGAAAAGGTCGCGACCAAGGTCCGAGAGCCCTCGTCATTTGGTTCAGCGCCGTTCTGCGCCGGGTTTATGCCGGATCGGCCTTTGGTTGATGGCGGGTTTATAGAAGGTTTATGCGCTGTCCGAGGCCGCTCCGGGCACCAGCCGGATGCCCGCCCGCGGAGTGGGGAAGCTCATCGCGACTCGCAGGCCGCCCTCCCGCCCGTCCTCCAGTTCGACGTCCCCGCCATGGGCCTTCACGATGGCGCGCACGATGGGAAGACCGAGGCCCGTGCCCTCTCCGGTCACGCCCGACGCGTTCGAGCCGCGATAGAACCGGTCGAAGGCCTGCGACTTCTCGATATCGGTCAGACCCGAGCCGTTATCCTCGACCGTGACGATGGCGCGGCCCCCCTCGTGGAAGGCACGCACCACGATGTCCGGCCCGCCATAGCGCGCGGCATTGTTGAAGAGGGCGAGCAGGCACTGGCGCATCCGCATCTCGTCCCCGCGGATGCGCAGGGAGGTCAGCCCGCTGTCGAGCCGCACAGCCCCCGGAAACAGCCCGCGCGCATCGTCAATCACGGCCATCAGGTCCACGTCGCGCAGGTCGAGCCGCAGCTCGTCCGCCTCCTGCCGGGCGACCAGCAGCATGTCGTCCACGATCCGGTTGGTGTGCTTGGCCGAGTCGCGGATGCGCGACAGCGCCTCCATGTAGGTCTCCGCCTCCTGCGGTCCGCCGCGCAGCGTCACCTCCGCCTCGCCCTGGATGATGGTCAGCGGCGTGCGCAGCTCGTGGCTGATATCGGCCATCAGCCGCCGCCGGTTCGCCTCCGAGATCTCGAACTGGCGCAGCAGCTTTTCCAGCTCCCGCGTGCGGCCAGCGACCTCGGTCTCCAGCCGCTCGTTCAGCTCCTTCTGGCTGAGCTGCCGCTGGCGCAGCTTGCGCGCCATGTTGGTGAGCAGCGCGCCGAGATTCTCGAACTCCCGCCCGCCGCGCACCTTGATGTCCTGGTCGAAGCGTTCCGCCTCGTAGGCCCGCACCCCCTCGCTCAATGCCAGGATCGGACGGCGCAGGTAGCGGTTGAAGGTCCAGATCGCGTAGCCGAGCGCGATGGCCGCCACCAAGCCCACGGCGACGGCGGCGATCTGGACCCGGTCCCGGAACGCGGCGGCCTCGACCAGCGTCTCGGCGACCTCTTCCTCCTCCTCGGCCAAGGCCTCGCTGATGAGCTGGGCGATCTGGATGTCGACCTCCCGGTCGAGGATGTCGACGAGCTGCGCGCGTAACCGCGCCTGGTCCGATCCCGCCTCTCCGCTCGAAATCCGGGTCAGCGCGACCGTCACCGTGTTCACCCTGCGCTCGATCTCGGCGAGCCGGGCGAGCTCCTCGATCTCCTCCTCGCCGACGAGCTCGATCTCCCGCCCGATCGTGTCGCGGATGAGCTGGATGTCACGCCCGATCGCGTCCTGGATCACCGCCTCCAGCGCGCCGTTGTCCCGGTCGCCGATGATCAGCGCGTCGCCGTGCTGCTTGAAGAGCTGGTAGATGTTGGACTGCAGCGAGAGGTGCGCGTGGTAGGACTGCTCGGCGAGCTCGATCCGCTCCTCCAGCATCCGCCCGCGTTCCGTGGTCCAGATCGCCATGGCGGCACTGCCGAGGGTCAGCGTCACGAACAGAAAGGCATAGGCGATCAGCAGGGTCGAGACACGCATGGGCGAACCTTAGAACGATGCCGCAGCCGAATCGGCGACCGCGGGAGAGGGTGTTGCTTCATTCAATTTTAGGTCGATCTCACGGTCGAAGACAAAGCCCTCCGCCGCCGGGCCGACGACCAGCACCGTCGCCTCCGTCCGCGCCCGAAGCCGGGTGAGCAGCGCCCCCCGCTCCGGATCCGCGTCGAAGCGCGCGCTGTCGATCACGACGACATCCGGCTCCGCCAGCATCGCTCGCGCGAGGTCGAGACGCAGGCTCTCGGCCACCGTCACGTCGCGCCCGGCTTCGGCCACCTTGCCCTTCAGCCCCCCGGTCCGCTTGAGGAGGGGGGCGAGGCCGAAGGCCCGCGCGACCTTCGCCGTCTCCTTCCGCCCCGGCCGCGGGGCAAGGCCCAGCGTCAGCGCCCGGTGCAGCGTGCCCTGCAAGACCACGGGCCGGTCGCCGATATGGGCGACGCGGGGCAGGGTGGTGCGCCCGTCATAGCGGATGTGCAGCGCCGGATCGGGGTCGAGTCCCGCGAACGCGGCGGCGAGGTGGGCCACCCCCGCCCGCCGCGCCATCCGCGCCGCGGTCCCCGCCACGATTTCCACGTCGAGGGGCCGCCCCTCCAGCATCCCGGTCGCGCGCAGCCGGACCGGATGGCCGCGATGCCGCGCACTGCGTCGGACGCTGGGTTTTGCCAGCAGGTTCAACGCTTTCTCCCGCGCGATCCGCCAGGCGCAATACTGGTCCCACGCGTCGGCAAGCTCGCGCAGCGGCAGGATCAGGATGGCGAGCACCGACAGCCCCGCCGCCGCGGTCCCCGGCGCGATCTGCTGCATGCCGGCCATCCAGAGCACCGCCGCGCCCGCCACCGCCGCGCCGCCCTGCGGGATCATGCGCAGCGCCTCCTGCTGCCAACGGCGGGAGACGGCGTTGCGCCGCAGCGTCGCGCCGTCCTCCTCCAACCGCTTCAGCTCAAAACCGGTGCGGCCCATCAGGTCGAGCTCCGGCGACACCGCGATCCGCTCCATCATCGCAATGGATATCCCCGCCCGCCGCGACCGCAGCCGCCGGTGCCGCGCCTGCAATCCGACGGCGGCGACCAGCATCACCACCAGCGACAGCGCCACGGGCGGGATGGCCGCGCCCGCGATCTGCGGCTCCAGCAGCCACAGAACTAGGCCCGCGCCGGGCAGCACCACGAGGGCCGAGGCCACGCGCGGCAGCCCGCGCCCGTACCACAGCCGCACCGCCGACAGATCGCCTACGAAGCGCAGGGACAGCGCGCCGAGCCTGCGCGCCTCCACATCCCGCCGCGACATGCCCGCGAGGTGATCGTAGAGCACCACCCGCATCTCGCGCGCGACGCTCTGGCCAAGCGCCTCCGACCGGATCCCCGCCAACAACGCAAAGCCCGCCGTGGCGAGCCCTGCGAGGATCAGCGTGGCGAGCGTTCCGTCGGTCGGCGGGCCGCCGCCATGCAGGGCCGTGAACGCATCGCGCGTGGCGAAGGCGCCGATGCCCATCGCCACGGCCTGCGCGATGCCGAGAACGGGAATGAGGACCGCGTCACCGACACGGTCCCCAGACCAGAGCCGCGGGAGCCGGCTCATGCCGCGCGCTGGCCCACGCGGTTTCGCATCAAGGGGGCGACGACCTGCTCGATCACCTCCGCCGACCACAGATCCTCACGCGCGAGAAGCGGCAGGCCCGTGACCTCCTCCGCCTCCGCCCGCGCGAGCGGGGAGCACGTGACCATGCCCGAGATGGCGAAGGGCGTGAGCCCGTGCCGCTCCAGCACCATGGTTCCGCCCAGCGCACTCAGCGCGTCCGGCGCCGCGAACAGGATCCCGTCGAGCCGCCGCCGGATGCGGGACCCGGCAAGGATCGCCCGCGTCTCCCGCTGGAAGACACCGTCGGCGATCTCCACCACCACGACCTGCGCCCCGCCCGCAGCGGCATGGCCGATCAGTGTCTCGAACCCCGCCTCGATCCGCTCCAGCGGCATGCGGAAGGTCGTGGCCATGCCCGCATCCGAGAAGTCCATCGCGGTCACGCCCGCATCCTCGAACGCGTTGAAGTCACCGAAGGCGCCCGTGCCCGTCGCCTTCACCCCCACCGTCGCATAGCCCGCCCGCTGCAACCCGTGAGCGAGGCTGGAGGCCGCGGTGGTCTTGCCCGAGTTCATCGAGGCGCCGAAGACGCCGATCACCGTCACATCCTCCGGCGCGCTCATCGGCTGCAGCGCGTAAGCCCCGATGTTGAGCCGCGCCCCCGCCTCGTCGATCAGCACGCCGAGGGGGCGCAGGGTGGTCGGCGCATCCATCCGGTCATGCGCCGCCTCCACGGTGCCGACGACACCGCCGCCCGCCGCGAGATGCGCCACCTCGCCGACGACGACCGCGCGCGCCATGAACTGATCCGGCGCATAACGATCGCCAAGGCACAGCACCACGAGATCGCCCGGATAGCTCGCCGCATTGCGCCGGTCGGCGAGCTGGATCTTCTTGTGCTGCCCGATCTCCACGATCTCGCAGAGGATCAGGTCACCCGGCTGCGCGTCGGTCAGATCGGCGCTCACACCCCGCACATCGCCGCGCGCCACCCGCCGGGTGGTAAAGGCCCACTTCGCCCGCTCCAGCCGCGTCATGTCGAAGAAGGTGGTGTTGATGGTCATGTCGCCCTCCAAGGCCCGTTCGTTTCCATGCCACCACCCTGCCAGCCTCCCTTGAAGCCCATAGCCGACGCGGGATTAAAACGGCGCGGGCAGGAACATGAACGCCGGATGAAAGGCGCGCATAGCCAGGTTGCGGAGCGGCAGATCACATCGCCGCTCCCTCTCACCATCCGGCGCCTTCGAACCCATATCGAGGACGGTTGTCAGGGCGCAATCGCCACGGTACGCGCTCAAAAGAAAGGAACATTCTGATGATGCGACGTCACGTTCTGGCAGCGCTCGCGGGCACCGCCGCGGCCTCCTTCACCTCACGCGCAACCGGCCAGCCGACCGGACGCTGGTATGTCCCGGCTGAAGACACACCGCACGAGCGTACCTTCCTTCAGTGGCCCGTGGACCGCACCGTCTACCCCGAGCGCTGGTTCCTCGACGAGGTCCAGCATACCATCGCCACGCTCGCCAATACCATCGCGGCGTTTGAGCCGGTGGTCCTGCTTGCCGCGGCCGAGCATCATGCGGCCATCGCCCCGCAGGTCACGGACGCGGTGACCCTCTGGGATATCCCCACTGACGACCTCTGGGCCCGCGACAGCGGTCCGCTCTTCGTGGTGGACGGCACCGGCGACCTCGCGATCCGGCATGTCAACTTCAACGGTTGGGGCGGCAAGCAGCGCCATCCCAACGACGGCGAGATCGCCTGCCGCGTGGCCGAGCGGATGGCGCTCCCGCTCCTCGACAACGGCCTCGTCGGGGAGCCCGGCGGGGTGGAGCAGGATGGTGCGGGCACCCTGATCGCCCATGAAAGCTCCTGGGTGAACCCCAACCGCAACCCGGGCAGCCTGGCCGAGGTCGAGGCGCTGCTCCTCGACGCCTATGGCGCGGATCGGATGATCTGGGCGCCCGGCCTCGCGGGGCAGGACATCACGGACTATCACATCGACGCGCTCGCCCGCTTCACCGCGCCGGGCGAAGTGCTGATCCAGATGCCGGCTGAGGACGATCCCTCCGATCCGTGGCTGCGAACCGCCCGCGAAACCCGCGACATCCTCGCTGCCGCGATCGATGTGGCGGGTCGCCCGCTCCGGCTGACGGAGATCCAGGACCCCGCACGCCCCCGGGTGCACGATGCGGAGTTCCTCGCCTCCTACGTCAACTACTATGTCTGCAACGGTGCGGTCATCATGGCGCGCTTCGGCGATGCGGAGGCCGACGCCGCCGCGCAGCAGGCCATCGCCGTACTCCACCCAGGGCGGGAGGTCGTCGCTCTCGATGCCGACGCGCTCGGCTGGATCGGTGGCGGCATCCACTGCGCCACACAGCAGCAGCCTGCGGTGTGATAAGCCGCGGCTGACGCAGCGTTCCCTCGCCCCTGGCAGTACAGCCCGATAAACTCCCGGCAAGGAGGATCCAATGCGCGACACGACCGACCCAGACAGCCTCGACGTCATCATCGTGGGCGCCGGCCTCTCCGGCATCGGCGCGGCCTGCCTGATGGCCGAGAAGCGCCCCGATGATCGCATCGCCTTGCTGGAGGCGCGCGAGGCGATGGGCGGCACGTGGGACTACTTCCGCTATCCCGGCATCCGCTCGGACAGCGACATGCATACGCTGGGCTACTCCTTCCGCCCCTGGCTGGGAGAGAAGGCGATCACCGACGGGCCGTCGATCAACGCCTATATCCGGGAAACGGCGGTGGCCTACGGCGTGGATGAGCGCATCCGCTATCAGCACCGCGTCACCGCCGCCGACTGGGACGGTGCCCGCTGGCAGCTCACGGTCGAGACGCCGGAGGGCACGCGGCAGCTCGCCACGCGCTTCCTGATGATCTGCACCGGCTACTACGACTATGCGGGCGGCCACGCCCCCGTCTTCGCCGGGCAGGAGGACTTCGCAGGCCCGATCATCCACCCCCAGCACTGGCCCGAGGATCTCGACTGGACCGGCAAGCGCGTCGCCGTCATCGGCTCGGGTGCGACCGCCGTCACGCTGATGCCGGAGCTGGCGAAGACAGCCGCGCACGTCACCCAGATCCAGCGCACGCCGACCTACGTGACCGACATGCCCGCCCGCGACGGCATGGCCCGCTTCTTTTCCCGCGTGCTGCCCGAACAGGCGGCGCACACCGTCACGCGGTGGAAGAACATCCTGATGGGCATGGGCTTCTTCCAGCTCTCCCAACGCTGGCCGTCCCTCGTCCGCGGCATGCTGTCGAAGAACGTGGTGAAGAAATCGGGGGCCGACCCCACCCATTTCGACCCGCCCTACAAGCCGTGGGACCAGCGGCTCTGCCTCGCACCCGACGGCGATTTCTTCGAGGTTCTGAAGGACGGCTCCGCCTCCATCACCACCGGCGCGGTGGAGCGGTTCGAGCCTGCAGGCGTGCGCCTCGTCTCCGGCGAGCTGGTGGAGGCCGATATCATCGTCACCGCCACCGGCCTGCGCATGAAGCTCGCGGGCGGCATGCGGGTCACCGTCGGCGGGCACGCGGTGCATCCCGGCAGCCATCTCAGCTACAAGGGCGCGATGCTGTCGGACGTACCGAACTTCGTGATGACCTTCGGCTACACCAACGCGAGCTGGACGCTGAAATGCGAGCTCGTCCTGCGCTGGGCCATCCGCCTGCTCGACCACATGGAAAAGACCGGCACCGACATCGCCACGCCTCGCCCGCCACAGGATGCGAGCGCCGAACCGGCCGTTCCGCTCACCTCCGGCTACATCCAGCGCGCGCTGGAGCACCTGCCGAAACAGGCGCAGACGCGGCCCTGGCGGGTCCACCAGAACTACCTTCTCGACCTGCGCGCCTTCCGCATGGATCCGATCCAGGACGGAACGATGGAGTTTAGCCACGCCACCGTGCCTGCCACGGCCTGACCGACGCGCCTGTTGCCCGCGATGGTCTGCCTCCGGCGGGGATACTTCGGGACAGATGAAGGACGCGGATGCTCCGGGACGCGGGCGCACACCTCAGGCACCGGCCCGGCCCCGGAGCGCCTTCACCTGTCGCGGTCATCGGCGTCCCCGCCTGTACCGCGCGCCCGTGAGAGCACGGCACTCCTTTCATCTGTCTTAAAATATCCCCGCCGGCAGGCGGAAAGGCGTCCTGAAGCTCAGGCGGCCGCTAGCTCGCCTGCGAGCGCCCGGTCGATCAGCGCCACGGTCTCCTCCACGCCGTAGAGCGCCACGAAGCCGCCGAAGCGGGGACCCTGCGAGGCGCCCAGAAGCACCTCGTAGATGGCGGAGAACCAGGCGCGCAGCGGCTCGAAGCCATGCGCCTTACCCACGGCGAAGACCTCGGATTGCAGCGCCTCGGCCTCCACCTCGCCGTCCCACGCCGCAAGCCGGTCACGCAGGTCGGCGAGCGCCGACCGCTCCACATCCGTTGGCGCGCGGTAGACCTTCTGCGGCTTCACGACGTCCTCGAAATAGCGCACTGCGCGGGCGGCCGCCGCATCGAGCTCCGGATGGGTCTCGGGCGCGGCATCCGGCGCGTACTTGCGGATAAAGCCCCAGAGCACGTCCTTGCTCTCCGCATTCGCCGCCGAGGCGAGGTTCAGCAGCATCGAATATGGCACCGCCATGAAGCTGCCGGGCACCGCTGCCCCGTGGATGTGGAACACCGGGTTGGCGAGCTGCGCCTTCTCGTCCTGATCGGGATAGGCGCGGAGCTGCTGATGGTACTCGTCCACCGCCTTCGGGATCACGTCGAAATGCAGCCGCTTCGCCGTCTTGGGCTTCTGGTACATAAAGTATTGCAGACTCTCGGGGGAGGCATAGGTCAGCCACTCCTCCATCGACAGCCCGTTGCCCTTCGACTTGGAGATCTTCTGTCCGTCCGCATCGAGGAACAGCTCGTAGGTCAGCGTCTCGGGCACCGGCTCGCCCAGCGCGCGGCAGATCTTGGAGGCCTGCGTCACGGAGTCGATCAGGTCCTTGCCCGACATCTCGTAATCGACGCCCAGCGCGGCCCAGCGCATCGCCCAGTCCGGCTTCCACTGCATCTTCACGTGGCCGCCGGTCACCGGGATCTCCACCCGCTCGCCATCTGGCTCCTCGTAGACGATCGTGCCCTTCGCGACGTTGCGCTCCAGCGTCGGGACCTGGAGCACGTGGCCCGTCTTGGGGCTCACCGGCAGGAAGGGGGAGTAGGTCGCGCGCCGTTCCTCGCCCAGCGTCGGCAGCATGATGTCGAGGATCTTGTCGAAGCGCTCCAGCGCGCGCAGCAGCATGTCGTCGAACCGCCCCGACAGGTAGTAGTCGGTGGACGACGCGAACTCGTATTCGAAGCCGTATTCGTCAAGGAACGCCTGCAGCCGCGCGTTGTTATGCGCGCCGAAGCTGTCATGCGTCCCGAACGGGTCGCGCACGCGGGTGAGCGGCAGGTTCAGGTCCTGCGCCAGCAGCTCGCCGTTCGGCACGTTGGTCGGGACCTTCCGCAAGCCATCCATGTCGTCGGAGAAACAGATCAGCTTTGTCGGGATATCGCTCAGCATCTCGAAGGCGCGGCGCACCATCGTGGTGCGCGCCACCTCGCCGAACGTACCGATATGCGGCAGGCCCGAGGGGCCGTAGCCCGTCTCGAAGAGCACATAGCCCTTCTCCGGCGCCGCCTTCGCGAACCGTTTCACCAGCTTCCGGGCCTCTTCGAAAGGCCAGGCTTTGGAGGCTTCGGCGGCGGCACGCAGGTCGGACATCGGTCACTTTTCCTTTGAGAAAGATGGGCGCACACCTATTGAGGGGCCCGGGGCAGGTCAATATCTGCCGGAAGGCCCGTAACGACAGGAGAGCCCATGTCCGCCCAGCTCAGCGCCCAGGATGCGCTCGTCGCCACCATGATCGCAACCTCCGCCGCCGATGGGCAGCTCTCCGACGCGGAGCTCGACTCGATCCGTCGCATGATCGCGGTGCTTCCGGTCTTCGACGGCTACGATCCGAAGCAGGTGGGCAGCGTGGCGCAGACCGTCTTCGACCTGTTCGAGGAGGAGGACGGGCTGGATGCGCTTGTGGGCCTCGTCAAGGACGCGCTGCCCGGCACGCTGAACGAGACGGCCTATGCGCTCGCCTGCGATGTCTCCGCGGCCGACGGCACCGTGCAGATGGAGGAGCTGCGGCTGCTCGAGATCCTGCGCCACGACCTCGAGGTCGACCGCCTCACCTCCTCGGCCATCGAGCGGGGCGCCCGCGCGCGGCACGCCCGCCTGCCGGCGTAACCACGTACCTCAGCCCGCCGTCGTCGGATCGATGATCCCCGTCACCTCGGTGATGCGGGTGGCGGGAAATCCGCTCAGGTCGGCATGGGCGCGAATGGCGTCCTCGTCCTGGGCGAGGTAGATGCAGAAGGTCTTGTCGCCCGTCACGTAGGAATGCTGCCATTGCACCTTGGGCGCCAGGGCCGCCAGCGCCTCGTTCGAGGTCTTGGCGGCCCCGCACAGCTCCTCCCCGGTCATGGAGCCGACCTGCGGTATGTCGCGCTCGATCATGTAGCGTTTCATCGCGTCCTCCCTGTTTTCCGTTATCCGGACGACCAGATTACACCCATGACGCGAGTCGGCGCGAATGGCGCCCCGCACGTCCATCGCAACCACGAGGTCCGCCATGTCGCTCATCATCCATCGCAACGGGGACCGGCCGAGCCGGATGGCCCCCGCCGAGTACTTCACCGGCACGGTGCTGATGACACCGATCGTGCAGGCGCCGGAACCGGCGAGCCTCAGGGCACTCTCGGTGACGTTTGCGCCCGGCGCGCGGACCAACTGGCATACCCATCCGCTGGGCCAGACCCTCCATGTGACGAGCGGGCAGGGGCTGATCGCGCTGCGCGACGGCGCGCCCGAGGTGATCCGCGCGGGCGACACCGTCTACATCCCGCCCGAGGTGGAGCACTGGCACGGCGCGGGTCCGGAGACGGCGATGACCCATATCGCGATGCAGGAGGAGCCGGAGGCCGAGACCACCTGGCTCGACCCCGTCAGCGACGCCGACTACGCCAAGTCGTAATCACAACCAGTCCCCTCCCCCCGCGGGGGGAGGGTTAGGGAGGGGGGACCTCCGCCAACCACTCCAAACCAACACCCGCTACCTCTCGTCCCCTCCTCAGAAGGGCGGAGGGCTCGGGAGGGGGCGAACCACCCGCTCCCGAGCCGAACGAGGGTCGGTGACGGGGCAACCACGCCGACAGAAACGAAAGAAGCGCGGTCTTACCGCGTCCAGACCCCCGCTTCACGCAAGGCCGTCGAGCTCTGCGCGACCATCGGCCCCGCGATCAGCGTCCAGCGGGGCGCCGGCCCATCGGGGAGCGCCCCGGCCTGCCGCGCCGGCAGCCGCGCCTCGCGATAGACCCGCGCCGCCGGGGACAGTCCCGCCCGCAACTGCTCCCCGGGCCGGGCGAGCACGCCGATCGGCACCGTCTGCATGATGTCGCGCCACGCATCCCACTTGTGAAAGCTCGCGAGGTTGTCCGCCCCCATCAGCCACACGAAGGTCACGCGCGGATAGGCCCGGCGCAGCTTCAGCAGGGTCTCCGCGGTGAAGCGCGTGCCCAGCCGCGCCTCCACATCCGTCACCTCGACGCGCGGATGCCGCATGATCTGCCGGCACGCCGCCATCCGCCGCTCCATCGCCGCCGGCGCGTCGGCCTTGAGCGGGTTGCCCGGGGAGACCATCCACCAGATCCGGTCGAGCCCAAAGCGGCGCAGCGCCTCCAGCGTGATGTGGACATGACCGCGATGGGGCGGATCGAACGACCCGCCCAGCAGCCCGACGATCTGCCCGTCGGCGGCCTGAGGATATCCGTGATGCACCGCGCGCGGGCCTCCCGGGCGATGCGCCCTGAGGACCGCTTGTCGCGGGCCGCCCGCCGCCTGTCAATCGGCCTCGACCGGCTCCAGCCCACCCGCATGCGCCCAGATCGCCGTGATGTTCCGGTCGCCCAGCCCCGCATCGCGCGCCTCCGCACAGGCCCGTCCTGCGGCTTGTGTCACCCCACCCGCCTGCACGTAGCCGAAATCCTTCGCCACCAGCGCGATCGGGAACATCGGGTCGAACGCCCGTTTCAGCATCCCCTGGGCGGAGGCCGCCGCGATCGGGCTCATCACCGGCGTGGCACTCAGCACCTCCACCACCCGCTCGGGCGCGAGGCCCCGGTCCCGCGCAAACGCCATCAGCTCCGCCACCGCGGCGAGCTGCACGCCGAAGAGCCCGTTGACCACCAGCTTCATCACGGCACCGCTGCCCACCGGCCCCATCCGGTGCACCGCGGCGCCCATCTGGAGGAGGAACGGCTCCACCCGCGCCACCTCACCCCCGGCGAGGAAGATGAGCTGCCCCGCCTCCGCCTGCGGCCGGGAGCCCGCGAGCGGCGCGTCGACAAGCCCACGGCCTGCCGCCGCGAACGCCTCCGCCAGCCGGGCCGCGTGCTCCGGCGACACCGTGGAGCATTCGACCCCCACCGCCCGGGGTCCGAGACCGCCCAGCGCGCCGTCGCCCCCCAACCACACCTCGGCCGAGGCCGCATCGTCGCGGACCATGGAGAAGACGACCTCCGCCCCGCGCGCCGCGTCACGCGGGCTGTCTGCCACCGTCGCGCCGCGCACCGCCGCCGCCCGGGCCCGCGTCCGGTTCCAAACCGCGACCTCGTGCCCGGCCTCCACCAGCCGCGCCGCCATCCGGGCGCCCATCGCGCCCATGCCGAGAAATCCGATCCGTGCCATGCCGCACCTCCTTTGCTGCCCCATGCCTACGCCCTGCGGCAGCCGCGAAAAACGCGCGACAGCGCCGGTCACTCGTGCGAAAAGCGCAGGAATGGATACGCGGCTCCTCACCCTCTTCGCCGATACGGCCCGGCTCGGCAGCTTTGCGGAGGCGGCGCGGCTGCACGATCTCGACCCCTCCCGCGTCTCCCGCTCCATCGCGCAGCTGGAGGAGCGGCTGGGCCTGCGCCTCTTCCAGCGCACCACGCGGCGGCTGACGCTGACCGAGGCAGGCGGGCTCTACCTCTCCCGCATCACACCGCTGCTCGAGGAGATCGACCGCGCCGCCGACGAGGCCCGCGCGGTGACCGCCGGGCCGCATGGCACGCTGCGCCTGACCGCCTCGGTCGCCTTCGCGCAGACCTGCCTGGTGCCGCTGCTGCCGGGGCTGCGCGCTGCCTATCCGGACCTCGCCATTGAGCTCATCGCTTCCGACGCCCGGCTCGACCTGGTGGAGAACCGCATCGACCTTGCCATTCGCCTCGGCGCGGTGCTGGAGGGCGACTGGATCACGACGAAGCTGATGCCCACCCGCTACCGCGTCGTCGCCACCCCCGGCACGCCGCGCTCCGCCGCACCCGGTGCGCTGGCGCAGATCCCGTGCCTGCTCTTCACCTTGCCGGAGTTCCGCAACACCTGGCGCTTTCGCGATGCGTCGGGTGCGGAGACCGAGGTTCCCGTCACCGGCCACATCACCATCTCCAACGCCCTCGCGCTCGCCGAGGCCGCGCGAGCGGGCCTTGGCCCCGCGCTCCTCGCCGACTGGCTGATCGCTGGGGACATCGCGGCCGGCCGCCTCATCGACCTCTTCCCCGATCACGAGGTTACGGCCACGTCCTTCGACACCGCCGCCCGGGCGCTATATCCCTCCCGCGCGTATGTCCCGGCCAAGACGCGCGCCGTGCTCGACCATTTGCGCGCACATCTCGGCCCCGCGGGCGCCCGCCGCATCTGACGGGCTGCTTCACCGGTGAGGCACGTGGCGACTGCTCGCTAAAGATGCGCCAATGCAACGCATGCACGTCTGTAGGTTGTGCAGAGCGGGCGAGCGTGGAAGTCGGCCGGTTCTCACGTTTACGCTGATTAAAACGCCATAACGCCATCGGTCGCCCTGCGGCCAAACCTGCCATCGAAAGACATCCGTTCCGTGCTGTTTCACATCAAGACGCTGTTCGTGGCGCCATTCGTAGGCCTCGCCGGTCTGCTCTTCGCCGCGCCCTACTTCCTGCTGACCGTGGGCCTCGCCCTCTGGCTGCCGACCGTGGACCTGCCCGAGGGCGCCGAGACCTTTCTGCGAGACCTCTTCAACGCACTGCCCAGCCGCCGAGGAGGCCCGCGGGAGCCGATCGAGGATCCGTCGCTCTTTATCGCCATGCTGGTCCCGATCTACTTCGGCATCCTCGCCGTGTTCCGCATCCATCGCGGTGTTGTGCGCGCGGCGGGTCACGGCGATACAGGGCGCGGCTGGATGGTTCTGGTGCCCGAGCGCCTGTGGCTGCTGCGCCTCCTCCTGCCGCTGACCGTGGTCGCACTGATCTGGATCGGGCTCCTTCTGGTTACGGGCTTTCACGCGCCGCTGCTGGATGAGCTGGCGCTGCCGCGCCTCGACGCGTTTGCCGAGGCGTATGGCGACCATCTCCTCCTCGTCTACGCCTCGCTCATGCTGATCTTCGCGCCGTTTGGGCTGTCGCTGGTCAAGCACGCCGCGACGCTCGATCTGCCCTTTGCCACCTTCGCGCGCGGCGCGCTGCATCTGCTGGTCTTCGGCGCGATCTTCCTCGGTCTCGCGCTGGGCCTGACGCTGGTGATCGCAGAAGTCGCGCTCTCCCAAACCGGCCCGACGCAGCGCCCGATCCCCGTCTGGATGGTCTTCGCCGTCTCGGCAGTCCTGAGCTGGGCCATGCTCACCGCCGCGTCCATCCGCCTCCTCGAACACCGCCTGCGTCGCGAGGATCCGCTGGACTGACGCGAGCCGCGTTGCACCGCCCGCACGGCCAAGCTAGATCAGGGCCGAACGTGATACGGGAGAAGACCATGGCCGCCTATCAATACGTCTACCACATGGACGGAGTGTCCAAGACCTATCCCGGCGGCAAGAAGACCTTCGAGAACATCCGCCTCTCCTTCCTGCCCGGCGTGAAGATCGGCGTGGTCGGCGTCAACGGCGCCGGCAAGTCCACCCTGATGCGCATCATGGCCGGCATCGACAAGGACTTCACCGGCGAGGCCTGGGCGGCCGAGGGCGCCCGCGTCGGCTACCTCCCGCAGGAGCCCCAACTCGACGAGAACCTCGACGTCCGCGGCAACGTGATGGAGGGGGTCGCGGCCAAGAAGGCGATCCTCGACCGCTACAACGAGCTTGCCATGAACTACTCCGAAGAGACCATGGACGAGATGACGGCCCTCCAGGATCAGATCGACGCGGCCAACCTCTGGGACCTCGACAGCCAGATCGACGTCGCGATGGAGGCGCTGCGCTGCCCCCCCGACGACGCCGACGTCACCAAGCTCTCGGGCGGCGAGCGGCGCCGTGTGGCGCTCTGCAAGCTCCTCCTCGAAGCGCCCGACATGCTGCTCCTCGACGAGCCCACCAACCACCTCGATGCGGAGACCATCGCCTGGCTCCAGCGTCACCTCATCGACTACAAGGGCACGATCCTGATCGTCACGCACGACCGCTACTTCCTCGACGACATCACCGGCTGGATCCTGGAGCTCGACCGCGGTCGCGGCATCCCCTACGAGGGCAACTACTCCTCCTGGCTGGAGCAGAAGGCCAAGCGGCTGGAGCAGGAGGCGCGGGAGGACAAGACCCGGCAGAAGACCCTGGAGCGCGAGCTCGAATGGATGCGCCAGGGCGCCAAGGCCCGCCAGGCGAAGCAGAAGGCCCGGATCGACCGCTACAACGAGCTGGCCAACCAATCCGAGCGGGAGAAGATCGGCCGCGCCCAGATCGTCATCCCCAACGGCCCCCGCCTCGGCCAGAAGGTCATCGAGGTCACGGACCTCAAGAAATCCTACGGCGACCGCACCCTGATCGACGGGCTCAACTTCTCCCTGCCGCCCGGCGGCATCGTCGGCGTGATCGGCCCGAACGGGGCGGGCAAGTCCACCCTCTTCCGCATGCTCACGGGGCAGGAGCAGCCCGACGAGGGCGCCATCGACTACGGCGACACGGTCAAGCTCAGCTACGTGGACCAGTCCCGCGACGCGCTCGACGCCACCAAGACCGTGTGGGAGGAGATCTCGGACGGGCTCGACATCATCAAGCTCGGCGATGCGGAGATGAACTCTCGCGCCTATGTCGGCGCCTTCAACTTCAAGGGCGGCGACCAGCAGAAGAAGGTCTCGCTGCTGTCGGGCGGGGAGCGCAACCGCGTCCACATGGCCAAGCTGTTGAAGGAGGCGGGCAACGTCCTCCTCCTCGACGAGCCGACCAACGATCTCGACGTCGAGACCCTGCGCGCGCTCGAGGATGCGCTGGTCGACTTCGCGGGCTGCGCCGTGGTCATCTCCCACGACCGCTTCTTCCTCGACCGCCTCTGCACCCACATCCTCGCCTTCGAGGGCGAAGCCCATGTAGAATGGTTCGAGGGCAATTTCGAGGACTACGAGGAAGACAAGAAACGCAGGCTGGGGCCGGATGCGGTAGAGCCGAAGCGGTTGAAGTACAAGAAGTTTGTGCGCTAGTTAAAATTAATCCCCTCTATTAATCTCCGAAAAAGTATCTAAATATTGCCCCCATGATGATAAATATCAAGGCTATGATTATAACTCCAGCAGTAAAGCCCGGTGTCGTTTGAGGGTCTATCCAAGATATTATGATCATGCCTACTACTAAGCCCGCTGCAATCCAGGGCCCAAGCTTCAATAAATGTTCCATATTTACTCCAGTATCATGAGTAATTTTGATCCAAACCTATCTAGCCAATTTCGAATCTTCATCCGTGTAATCTGAGTTGTTGAGTCTAGGTTCAATAGTTTTGGATCGGACATTATATCTGATCGCCACTGAAGGATAACTTCATCAATTTCTGACCGTTCTTCCACTGAAGACATATCTACAATAATTATAGGAGCATCGGGATTGGATAAGTTGCTGGCTGGGAGCCAGCCAACTAAATAAGGCCCTTGGCCAAGTCTTGAAATCGGAAGCTCTTTAGACCAAATGCGCGGTAGTATCTCTGATACAATATTATAATCATAATTTTCAATAGCATAGTTACAAACACTTTCTATATCACGTGGAGTATTTTCTTCGGTAATATTTTGATATAAATACTGCTCGATCGGCCATATTGTAACAAAGCGGTCACGCTGCCTCGTTCGTGATCGACTGTCTTCAATATTTAATCTAATAAAAGATCTACATATTTGTCGATCTCTAGCATTATTCAAATCAGGACTACGAGTAAACATTAATACACCATAGCCTCTGTAGCCTTGGTATTCGTTTCTGTTCAGATCTAGAACTCCAAAGTCTCTAGTGGGCTGAGGGCGTTCTGATGAGGCTAATACATTTAGGTAATCTACTGAGTTTCTGGCTGATGGTGCTATACACGCATCCTGAGCGCAATTTGCCAAAAGTTGATCTTGCACATTTGCTCGAAGAGAAGGGTGCGCTGCGTCAACCTGACGGCCATCGACCATGACAGGTGTGGTCAATAAGATCGAACCTGAACTTGAAGCATCAACAGATGTTACGGTCTCTCGTCCTCCGCAGCTCATGAGTGTCAATGCCAAGAGTGGCGGCAAGATTATACGCAATGCATCAATCCCCAACGATAATCATAGATTATAATATAGCCAAGATTTTTTTCTACGTCTAGTTAGAACTTGGCTTCAGATAGCAGGCTGGACTATTTGAGCTATGCAATAAGTGGTATCAGTGAAGCATGCTTAATTTGACGACGGTTGGGCTCGGCTACTCTGGTTCAAACCGGCCGCCCCAGCCAGTCCTGATCCAGCGGGCCCTCGATGACCTTGGCGAGGCGGGCCAGCATGTAGGCGCGCAGGATCGCGTTGATCCGGGATTGGTCGCCGGGGCCTATCGCCCGGTAGAACTTCACCATGTCCGTATCCAGCCGCAGCGTGACCCGCGTGCGATGCGGCGTGAGCGGCTCGTCCTCGATACTGCGCCAAGCGGACGGCAGGTGCTCCCACTCGTGCATCATCTTCTGCGTCTCGACATGCAGCCGGGCGAGTTCGGCGGCCAGCTCCGCCTCCCGCCGCAGCTCCGCCTTCGTCTTCTTCCGCTCGAATTCATCCGCCATGGGACCCTCGAAAAGCCCCATCCTGCCCGCAAAAGGTTAACGCGAGGCTGCGCACGCAGCGGTGCACGGATGTCATACGCAAATCATACGCCCTGTGCACACGCCCCTCCGGCCCTTCGCGGCCTGCGTTAACCGTGCCGCGCCGATTGTCTTCGGCGTCGCCCCGGCCTAAAGAGCTTCGGATTGCGGTGAGCGGAGACAGGCGGAATGGGCGAACGGATCGGCATCTTCATCCTCACGCGCTTTTCCGTCCTCCTCGACAGAAAAGCCCATTCGTGGAAGGCCTTACGCGGTCGCACCAACTGGAAACGCTACTTCGGCCCCAGCAATCCGACGCTGGAGGAGAAGCGCGACTACCTCTTCGATTCCAAGCGGATGGCGCACCGGTTCGAGATGTTCGAGACCATCCTGCGCCCCTCCCTCGCCCAGCAGACCGACCGCGACTTCCGCCACATCGCCCTCTCCTCCACCCTCCTCCCCGACGAACACCGCACCCGCCTCGACACGCTCGCGGCGGAGCAGGGGTTCGAGGTGGCATACGTGGGCACGGATATGCATGAGGAGCAGGCGTTCAGCTCCACAAACCTTGTGAATCCAGCGGATTACGACCGGCTGGTGACGATCCGGATCGATGACGACGATGCCCTGGCGAGCGACTATGTGGAGAGGGTTCGGAGCCTCTCGGCGCTCGACATGGACGACTACTCGCTGACCTTCTCGGGCGGGATCTTCCTCAGCCGCTTCGGCTCGAACTGGCGGATCCAGCGGCGGGTGAAGGCGCGCACCGCGTGCGGTCTGGTCCGCGTGGTCCGCGGCTCCGACACCTTCCGCACGGTCCACGCGCTCGGCCCCCACAAGCAGATCGAGCGGATCGTGCCGCAGATCAGCGTGCCGGGCGACGACATGTTCCTGATGACGAACCACGAAGACAACATGAGCTCCCGCCGCTCGCTGGCCCGCGCGGGCTCTCCCATCGGCGAGAAGGACCGCACGATCCTGCGCGAGCGCTTCGGCCTAACCATCTGACAATCCGGCGAGGCGGGACCCGGCCGAATTGCTTGGTTGCGCCGGTACGCTATCTTGCTCTCGAACTTCAAGAAGGAGGGATCCGTGCGCGTTCTCATTTCCGCCATGGCGCTGACGGTTCTCGCAGCCTGCGAGACGACATACGCACTGCCCGAGGTGGGCGGCAGCGCGAACATTCCGAACCGGGGCGCGGTCGCCGCGAACCGCTCCGTCTCTTCCGGAGAAAGCCTGATGCGGCAGGTGGCCCAGCGGGTCGAGCCCATAGCCGAGAGCACCTGCCGGCAGGAGACGGGGCAGTCCGGCCAGTATTGCGACTTCCGCATCCTGGTCGAGGATACGGGCGACCAGCCCAATGCCTTCCAGACGTTCCGGGACGGGCGGCCGCTCATCATCTTCAACACCGCGATGCTGCGCACCGTGCGCAACGACAACGAGGTGGCCTTCATCATGAGCCACGAGGCGGGCCATCACATCGCCGGGCACCTGCAGCGCCGTCAGCAGCAGGTGGGGCTCGGCGGCCTCCTCGGGGCGATCACCATCGGTGCGCTCGGGGGCGATCCGCAGCAGGGCGCCGACCTCGGTGCAAGCGTCGGGAGCCGGGCCTATTCGCAGGCCTTCGAGTTGGAGGCCGATCTGCTGGGCACCTACATCGCCGACCGCGCCGGCTACGACCCGGTGGACGGGGCGGCGAGCTTCGCGCGGTTCGGGGGATCGAACTCGATCCTGTCCACGCACCCGCCGGGACCGCAGCGCTACAACACCGTGGTGGCCGCCGCGCGGCAGATCGAGCAGCAGCGGGCGCGGGGCATCACGCCGACCATTCCGCGGAACTGAGTTGCGCGGGGCGCGCGCCCCGCATAGGTCTCAGTCATTCCGAAACGGATGGAGGGTATCCCCATGTCCCTGCGCATCAACGACACCGCCCCCGACTTCACGGCCGAGACCACCGAGGGCGAGATCACGTTCCACGACTGGATCGGCGACGGCTATGCCGTGCTGTTCAGCCACCCGAAGGACTTCACGCCCGTCTGCACGACGGAGCTCGGCACCATGGCCGGGATGATCGACGCCTTCGAGAAGCGGAACACCAAGATCATCGGCATCTCGGTCGATCCGGTCGAGGATCACCTGAAGTGGAAGGCCGATATCGAGCAGGTCTCGGGCAACAAGGTCGACTACCCGATGATCGGCGACCCGGACATGAAGGTGGCGAAGGCCTTCGACATGCTCCCGGCCGAGGACACCGATACGGAAGGCCGCACGGCGGCGTCGAACGCGACCGTGCGCTCGGTCTTCGTCGTCGGGCCGGACAAGAAGATCAAGCTGTCGCTCACCTATCCGATGACGACGGGCCGCAACTTTGATGAGATCCTGCGGGCCATCGACTCGATCCAGCTCACGGCGGAGCACAAGGTGGCGACGCCCGCCAACTGGCACCAGGGCGAGGACGTGATCATCACGCCCGCGGTCAGCGACGAGGAAGCGACCGAGAAGTTCGGTGCGTTCGAGCGCGTGCTTCCCTACCTGCGCAAGACCAAGCAGCCGGGCTGAGGCATCAGCCAAAGGAAGATGCGCCTGAACTTCAGGCGCATCTTTCATTGCATCCCGCGCCCCTGTCGCGACATTTCCTTGCCTTTCTTTCTGTGCCGTCGAAGCCTCCTCGGGCGCTCCTGTGCGCCAATCCATTCATGGAGGGGACCATGACGACACACGCCACACGCGCCGCTCTCATCCTGAGCTGCGCCTTCGCCATCGCCGCCACCGCGCCTGTTCCGTTCTCGGGCACCGACCTCGCAGCACACGCGCAGGGCCGGAGCGAGGACCGCGGCAATCGCGGTGGGAACGGCAACGGGAACGGTCGCAGCGAGCGGGCGGATCGCGACCGCGGAGATGATCGGCCCGGCCGCGGAAACGGCAATGGCGGCGCGGAGCGGTTCATCGTGACCGAGAGCGGCGAGGTGGAGCGGGAGCTCCATCCCCGTGACCTCGGCCGCTGGAACGCGAGCAATGCCAACCAGGCGGCACTCGACGCGCATGTGCGCAACGGGAACTTCAACGGGACCGTCGGTGCGCTGGCGCAGTACCAGCTCGTCTCTCGCTACGCCGCCGGGGAGGATCTGAGTGCTATCGAGCAGCAGCGGGTGGACGAGCTTCTGTCAGGCGGCAGCCGCCGGGCACGGCAGGTCGATATCGACGACGACCTGCGCCGTACCAACGAGCTGTCTCGGGCCGCGGGGCTCGATGCGACCTACCGGCTGGAGGGGACGACCGTCACCTGCACGGGTACCGGGTGCGATGACGTCGCCATCGAGCTGTTGCAGGCCGAGGTGAACGGCCAGCTTCCCGACGATCCCGCGATGAATGCCGACGAGCTGCTCCACCTGTCGGAGCAGCGGATCGTCGATGGCGGCCCGCGGGAGACGCCAGGCGAGGCTCTGCTCGACACCGTGGCCAATGCGCTTGGCGTCGTGCGGGACGCCTTCGCCGGTGAGGGCACCACGACCCAGTAAGCCGGGCCGGTTGACCGGGCGGGGCGAAGGGCGCACCTTCGCCCCATGAAACGATCCGAGATCAACGACATTCTGGCCCAAGGTGCCGCGTTCATCGCGCAGCACGGCGTCGTCCTGCCCCCCTTCGTCCATTGGGGGCCGGAGGAGCTGGTGGAGCGCGCGCGCGGCGATGCGCGCCAGATCGCGGAGCGGCGGCTGGGCTGGGACATCACCGATTACGGCGCCGGGCGGTTCGACGAGATGGGGCTGTTCCTCGTCACCACGCGCAACGGCGATCTGTCGGAGCGCAACTCCGGCACGGGCATGCTCTATGCGGAGAAGGTCATGATCTCGCGCAACGAGCAGCTCAGCCCGATGCACACTCATGTCCACAAGGTCGAGGACATCATCAACCGCGGGGGCGCAACGCTGGTCATCGAGCTCTACGGCTCAGACGACGCGGGCGGGTTTGCGGAGGATCGCGGCTGCACCGTGGCCTGCGACGGGATCGCGCGGGAGGTGCCGCCGGGCGGCAAGCTCATGCTCGCCCCGGGGGAGAGCGTGACCCTGCGCCCCGGCGACTGGCACGCCTTCTGGGGCGAGGGCGGGGACGTTCTGATCGGTGAGGTCTCCACGGTGAACGACGATCTGACCGACAACATCTTCCGCGAGCCGATCGGGCGCTTTGCCACGGTGGAGGAGGACGTGGCGCCGGATCACCTCCTCGTCTCCGACTACGACCGCTGGATCGGCTAGGTCGATTTTCGCATCGACGGTTGCAAGGTCGCACGCTACCTGCGGTGAGGCCCACTCGGCCTGAAAGGCTTTCCCATGACACGCGCCTCGCCGCACCATGCGCCGCTCGGCTTTGCCGGGTTCGTCGCCATCATCGCCGCCCTGATGGGGCTGAACGCGGTGGCGATCGACATCATGCTGCCCGGCCTGCCGGAGATCGCAGCGGCCTTCACGCCGGATGACGTGAACCGGGCGCAGCTCGTCTTCTCCGCCTATCTCGCGGGGTTCGGGCTTGCGCAGCTCGCGATGGGTGTGCTCGCGGATCGCTATGGGCGAAAGCCGGTGCTGATCGGCGGGATCGCGGTCTATGCGGCCGCCGGGTTCGCCTGTGCCTTCGCCCCGTCGCTGGAGGTGCTGCTGATCGCGCGGTTCGTGCAGGGCCTCGGCTCTGCCGCGCCGCGGGTGGTGGCGACGGCTTCGGTGCGGGACTGCTACGAGGGGCGGGACATGGCGCAGGTCATGTCGCTGAGCATGGTGGTCTTCATGGCCGTGCCGGTGATCGCGCCGACGCTGGGCCAACTCATCCTGTTCGTGGCGCCGTGGCCGGCGGTGTTCGTATTCCTGGGGCTCTATGCCCTCTTCATGCTGTGGATCTGCGCGACGAGGCTGCCGGAGACCCTGCGGCCCGAGCATCGCCGCCCGATCCGGTGGGCGAGTTTCGCGGCCGCGCTGCGCTCCGTCTTCGGGGCGCGGCAGACGGTAGGCTACATGCTGGCGGCCGGCATGTTCTTCGGCTCGCTCTTCGGCTTCATCAATTCCGCCCAACAGGTGCTAGAGGAGGTGCTGGAGCTCGGCCCCTGGTTCGTCGCGGTCTTTGCGCTGATCGCCGTCGCCATCGCGGTGTCCTCGCTGGTGAACGCCCAACTGGTGCAGCGCTTCGGCATGCGGTTGCTCAGCCACGGTGCGGTGTGCCTGTGCGCCCTCTTCTCCGCAATCCTGCTGATCGGGCCGGAGGGGCTGGGCGTGGTCGGGTTCCTCGCCGTGCTGTCGGGCGTGATGCTGATGATCGGGTTGATCTTCGCGAACTTCAACGCGCTGGCGATGGAGCCGCAGGGGGCGGTCGCGGGCATCGCGGCCTCGGTCATCGGGTCTGTGACGGCGCTGATGGGGGCGGGCATCGGCTTCACCATCGGGGCGGCCTTCGACGGGACGGCGCGGCCGCTTGCCCTCGGCTTTCTGGTGAGCGCGGTTGTCACCATCGCCATCCTCGCCGTGACGGAGCGCGGGCGCCTCTTCCGCAGCAGCCCCGCAGCGGCCTGACTCGCCGCGGGCCGGTCGCCGACTACCTATCTGCGGATGCACGGAAAATGGGGCAGAATGCCATGACATCGTCGACCGACAATAGCTGCCTTGTGACCAAGCTCAGCCACTACATGACGTTGAGCGAAACCGACCGGGGGCATCTCGCGCGGCTGGAGGAGGCGGAGGACGAGATCGAGCCGCAGACGGACTGCACGACCGAGGGGGACCCGCTCGAACGGCTCTACGTGGTCAAGACCGGCTGGCTCTACTCCTATCTCGACATGCCCGACGGGCGGCGGCAGATCGTCCAGCTTCACCACGCGGGCGACATGGTCGGTTTTCCGGATATCGCGTTCACCCGCGTGGCGACAACACTGCGAAGCTGTACGCCAGCGATCCTCTGCCCGTTCCCGAAGAGCGCGCTCAGCGAGATCTTCGCCACGGCACCGCGGCTGACGGCGCTGATCTTCGCCATCGCGGCGCGTGACCAGATCGTGCTGACGGACATGCTGCGCGCCACGGGCCGGATGACGGCGACGGAGCGGGTGGCGAACCTGCATCTGTCGCTGCTCACCCGGCTGCGGATCACGAACTCCAGGATGACCGACACATTCAACCTACCGCTCAGCCAGCGGGAGATCGGGGACGTGCTGGGGCTGACCAACGTCTCCGTCTCCAAATCGACGACGCAGCTGGAGCAGGACGGCCTGATCGCGCGGCACGGGCGGCAGGTGCAGATCCTCGACGAGGAGCGGCTGGCGCAGCTCGTAAGCTTCGACTACCGCTTCGACAACATCGATACGAGCTGGTTCCCTGCGTACTGACGCTGCGCCACGGTGAAACGATTTGACGTTCCGCGCGTTCACACTCGATAAACCGGGTCCGCGCTACCCGAAAAGACGCCAAATCATCGGTGGGACATGCCAAGCCTGAGACCTCTTCTCGCAGCGCTCGTGACGCTGCTCTTCCTCGCCTACCCCGTTGCTGCGCAGATTACGTCTCCACTTGGTGGGGGATCGTCGTCCGAGGCGCCGGCCGAGAGTTCGGGCGGTGAAGGGTCGGGTGGCGAAGGACCCGCGGCCGAGGTGGTGGAGAGCGTCGATCTGCTCATCGAGCTCTTACGCGATCCGGCCGTCGCCGCCGAACTGGCCCAACGGCTGTCCGGTGCGGCCGAGGAGGGCGCGCCGGAGGCCGCTGCACCGGAGGAGCCGGCTCAGCCCGAGGCCGCTTCCGTTGCCCGGCGCATTGCCGACCTCACATCCGGGGCGGCCGAGTCCGCCTTCGAGGGGCTGAACCGCGCGTGGATCGGGCTGGAGCGCCTTCCGCGCACGCTGGAGCGCAGCCTGTCCGCCTTCGACCGCGACGTGCTGATCGCAGCGGCGCAGAGCCTGCTGCTGGTCATCGTGGTCACCTATGCCGTGTTCATGGTGCTGAAGGCCGGGGGGCGCTGGATCGACCGCAGGCTCGGGCGCGAGGCGGAGAACCGCAGTGTGCTGGAGCGGGTGGCCCTCGCCGTCACGTCCTCCATTCTCGAAGTCGTGGTCGTCGCGCTGTCCTGGGCCGCGGGCTACGTCGTGTCGCTCTTCGCCGCGGGCGGGGGCGATATCGCGCTCCAGAGCCTTTACCTGAACGCCTTTCTGATCGTGGAGCTGTCAAAGGTCGTCGTCCGCGCGCTGCTGGCGCCGCGGGTGTCCAACCTGCGCCTCGTCCGGCTGCCGGACCGGGGCGCGCGCTCGATCAGCCGCTGGCTGGCCCTGTCGATCGGCTTGTTGACCTATGGCCAGCTCCTCGCCGTCCCGATCGTGAACCGCAATGCCTCGTTCCTTGCGGGCAGCGCGCTGGGCACGGTTATCAACATCATCGTCGTGCTGATGGCGATCACGGTGGTGCTGCGTCATCGTCGGTCGATCACCTCCTGGCTGCTGTCGGAGCCGGAGGAGGGGAAGAAGAAGCGCGGTGCGATGCGCACGCTTGTGCGGCTCTGGCCGGTCCCGGTGCTGCTCTATCTCGTGAGCCTTCTGGTGATTGTGGCGACCCGGCCCGGCGGCATCCTATTCCCGCTGCTGCAGGATACGGGGCGCATCATCGGGGCGGGTCTCGCAGGCTGGATCGTCGTGAGCTTGCTGTCCGGCGCCATCGCGCGCGGCGTGCGGCTGCCGCAGAAGACGCGCGAGCGCTTCCCGCTGCTGGAGCGGCGCCTCAACTCCTTCGTGCCGAAGTTCCTGATGGTGATCCGCTTCCTTGTGATCGCTGCCGTGATCAGCGTGACGCTCGACGTGACGGGTGTGGCGAACATCGGCGGCTGGCTGACGAGTGAGCGGGGTCTCGCGATGACCGGCGCGGTGGCGAGTGCGACGGTGATCCTGCTGATCGCCTTCGGCATCTGGCTCGTCTTCAGCTCCTGGGTGGAGTACCGGCTGAACCCCGATTACGGCCGCCCGCCCACGGCGCGGGAGACGACGCTGCTCACGCTGCTGCGCAACGCAGCGACCATCGCGCTGCTGGTCATCACGCTGATGATCGTGCTGAGCGAACTGGGCCTCGACATCGGGCCGCTGCTGGCATCGGCCGGTGTGCTGGGCCTCGCCATCGGCTTCGGCGCGCAGAAGATGGTGCAGGACATCATCACCGGCGTCTTCATCCAGTTCGAGAACGCGATCAATGTGGGCGACGTGATCAGCGTCGGCGGGGTGACCGGTGTGGTGGAAAAGCTGACGGTGCGCTCCGTCTCCCTCCGCGACCTGCACGGGGTGTTCCACATCATCCCGTTTTCCTCGGTCGATCTGGTGTCGAACTACATGCGGGAGTTCAGCTTCTACGTCTGCGACATGGGCATCGCCTATCGCGAGGATGTGGAGGAGGCGAAGGTCGCGATGCACGACGCCTTTGCCGAGCTGAAGAAGGGCGAATCCGGTCGCGATGTGCTCGGTGAGCTGGAGTGGTTCGGTCTCAACTCCTTCGGTGACAGCGCCGTGGTGCTGCGCGCGCGGATCAAGACGCTGCCCGGCAAGCAGTGGGCTACAGGCCGCGAGTACAACGCGCTCCTCAAGCGGATCTTCGACGAGCGCGGGATCGAGATCCCGTTCCCGCACCAGACGATCTACTGGGGCGAGGACAAGGAGGGCAAGGCGCCGCCGCTGCGCATGATCCGCGAGGAGGTGAAGGCCGCCGTACCCGCGCCCTCGCCCGAGCGGACCGACAGTCCCGTCGAGCGCGATCCCTACAAGTCCATGCCTGACGAGGCGCCGGAAACGGAGGATGCGCCGCGCTGATCGCGGCGCGCCTCACCGGGCGCGGGACTTGCACCTGCGTCGCAACTGGCCCTTATTGCGACACATGAGCGAACTGACCGAATACGAGCGCCGGCTGCGCGAGGCGGGCCTGCGCCTGACCGAGCCGCGCCGGGTGATCTTGCGTATCCTCGATGAAGCCGCAGATCACCCGGACGCGACCGAGATCTTCCAGCGGGCGGTGAAGAAGGATGCCCGCATCTCCCTCGCCACCGTGTATCGCACGCTGAAGATGCTGGAGGAGACGGGCGTCGTGGAGCGGCATGCCTTCGAAGGCGGTCCGGCGCGGTTCGAGCAGGCGGACGGCGAGCATCACGACCACCTGATCGACGTGGAGACCGGCGACGTGATCGAGTTCACCTCCCCCCGGATCGAGGAACTGCAAAAGGCCATCGCCGAGGAACTGGGCTACGAGATCGTGGACCACCGGCTGGAGCTTTACGGCCGGAAGATCCGGTGAGGATCGTCGCCGGGCGGTTCCGCGGCCGGGCGCTGGCGGCGCTGGGCAAGGGCGATGCGGGGGCGCAGCTCCGCCCCACCACCGACCGGGTGCGCGAGAGCCTGTTCAGCGTGCTCGGTGGGCACGGGGTGCTGGAAGGCGCGCGGGTGCTCGACCTCTTCGCGGGGACGGGCGCGCTGGGGCTGGAGGCGCTGTCGCGCGGCGCGGTCCATGTCACCTTCGTCGATGACGGCGCGAAGGCCGGGCAGCTTCTGAAGCGCAACATCGCAACGCTGGGCGTGGCGGATGAGACGCGGGTGATCCGGCGCGACGCGCGGCGGCTCTTCGCAGCAGATGCGACGTGCGACCTCGTATTCCTCGATCCGCCCTATGGGCGCGGGCTCGGCGCACCCGCCCTGGCTGCCGCAGCAGCAGGCGGCTGGATCGCGGAGGATGCGCTGGTCGTCTGGGAGGAGGCCGCGCCGCAGGAGGTGCCTGCGGGCTTCCGCGAGGTGGATCGGCGCGCCTATGGCGACACGTCGGTCCAGTTGCTGCGGCGGGATCCGAGTATTTAGGCGAACTCGAAAGCTAGAGGCTCTTGAGATCAGCGCCCGGGTCGGCGAGAGCGCCAGGGTCGGGATGGTGCCCGCCCTCGATCCACCGCTTGCCGGTCATGTAGGCGCGTGGATCGTTCATGGCATCGACGGCGAGCAGGCGGTCGCCCGCGAAATACCAGACCGATTGCGTGCCATCGCGAGCGCCAGGGCGGGTTACGGTTCGGTCATAGCCCGCATTAAGACCCGCGATCTGAAGCTTCACGTCGTACTGGTCGGACCAGAACCACGGCTTCGCGTCATAGTCCGCAGGTTGACCTGCCATCGCGGCCGCGGCGGCTTCCGCCTGCTCGATGGCGTTGGGCACGGATTCCAGCCGAATGCGCGCGCCGTGCCACGGGAAGCTCGCGCAATCCCCGGCGGCGAAGATCGCGGGGGCGGAGGTGCGGCAGTGCGCATCTACCGCGATGCCGTTGTCGAGGGCGAGCCCGGCGGCCTCGGCCAGTGCGGTGTCGGGCGCGATGCCGATGCCGATCAGGACGAAATCGACCTCCAGGGTCTCGCCACCCGCCAGCACGGCGCGCGTGACTGTGCCGTCACCCTCCAGCCGATCGAGGGCCGCGCCCTCCCGGATCTCGACGCCATGCGCGGTGTGCAGGTCGCGGAAGTAGTCGGCGGTGGCGGGCGCCGCGACGCGGGCGAGGATGCGAGGCGCCGCCTCGATCAGCGTGACCTTCAACCCGCGGGAGGCGGCGACCGCCGCGGCCTCCAACCCGATATAGCCGCCGCCGACGATGAGGCAGCGCGCGCCCTCGCGAAACTCCGGCTCCATCGCGTCCACGTCCGCCAGCGTGCGCACCGGATAGACCCGCTCCAGATCGCCACCCATCGCGGTGGGCAGCATCCGGGGGCGGGAGCCCGTGGTCAGCGCCAGCGTCGCGTAGGGCAGGGTGGAGCCATCGGAAAGCTGCACCTCCTGCGCTGGCCGGTCGATTGCCTCGGCTCGCACACCCGTGCGCAGGTCGATCCCTTGGTCGGCATAGAAGCTCTCGGGTCGCAGGAACAGGCGTTCCAGCGCCATCTCCCCCAGCAGGTATTTCTTGGAGAGTGGCGGGCGCTGGTATGGCGGCACCGGCTCCTCGCCGATCAAGGTGATAGGGCTTTCCGCATCCAGTTCGCGCAGCTTCGCCACCAGCGCCGCGCCCGCCTGTCCGGCGCCGATTACCACATGTCCGGCCATGTCCCTCGCCCTTTCCGCCTCACGTCTTACGTAAGAAGCGTCATATGCCACCAAACCGAAAGGTCACACCGAAATGACGATCTCAGTTGGGGACAGCCTGCCCGCGGCCACCTTCATCACCATGGGCGCCGAGGGGCCGGAGGAGGTGAAGTCGACCGACATGCTCGCGGGCAAGACCGTGGTGCTGTTCGCGGTGCCGGGCGCCTTCACGCCGACTTGCACCTCGGCGCACATGCCGAGCTTCATCCGCACCGCCGACAAGCTGCGGGAGAAGGGGGTGGACGAGATCGCCTGCGTCTCCGTCAACGATCCGTTCGTCATGAAGGCGTGGAGCGATGCGACGGGGGCCGAGGGCGCGGGGATCAAGGTGCTCGCCGATCCGCAGTCGGAGTTCACGAAGGGTATCGGCATGGACTTCACAGCGCCCCCGGTGGGCCTGATCGCGCGGTCCCAGCGCTACGCCATGGTGGTGAAGGACGGCAAGGTGACGGCGCTGAATGTGGAGGAGAGCCCGGGCGTGTGTGAGCTGAGCGCCGGGGAAGCATTGCTCGATCAGCTGTGAGCGATGAGCCGTCCCGGCTTTAGCGCCGGGACCTTTCCGCAACGGAGCGCTGCTTTAGCGAAAGGCCCCGGCACTACGGCCGGGGCGGTAGCCTACTTGATCGCGTCGAACTGCTTGGCCAGCGCGATGTCGCGGTCGGACAAGCCGCCGACATCGTGCGTCGTCAGCGTCACCTCGACCTTGTTGTAGACGTTAAACCATTCGGGGTGATGATCGGCCTTCTCCGCCAGGATCGCCGCGGAGGTCATCCAGCCGAACGCTTGCGTGAAATCCTTGAACTGGAAGGTCTTCTGGATCGCGTCGCCGTCCCGCGCCTCATCCCAGCCAGTGAGCGTGTCGAGCGCGCGGCGCTTCTCGTCGCCTTCGAGTTTCGCAACCATCAGTCCTCTCCCTGAACCTTTCTGAAGGGCCCGTAGGCCGTGAGCACCTCGATCTCCTCGTCCACCGCGGCGCGCTCGGCCTCCAGAAAACTCTCGACGGCGTTGCGGAAGCCCTCGTCGGCAATCCAGTGGAGCGAATAGGTGGGTGTGGGCAGGTAGCCGCGTGCGAGCTTGTGCTCGCCCTGCGCGCCTGCCTCGACGCGGGTGAGACCCTGGGCAAGCGCGAAGTCGATGGCCTGGTAGTAGCAGACCTCGAAATGCAGGCAGTCGTGATGCTCGATGCAGCCCCAGTACCGGCCGTAGAGCGTCTCGCGCCCGATCAGGTTCATGGCACCGGCGACCCAGCGGCCGTTCCGCTCGCACATCACCAGCATGATGTCGTCGCGCAGATGCTCCTGCGCTTCATGGAAGAAGGCGCGGGTCAGGTACGGCGTGCCCCACTTGCGCGAGCCCGTGTCCTGGTAGAAGCGCCAGAAGGCGTCCCAATGCTCGGGCTGGATCTCATCCCCGGTGAACTGGTGGATGGTCCCGCCGAAGTCCTGCGCCGTGCGCCGCTCCTTGCGGATCGTCTTGCGCTTGCGGGAGCTCAGATCGGCGAGGAAGCCGTCGAAATCGGCGTAGTCGCGGTCGAACCAGTGGAACTGCTGCCCCGTGCGCTGGCTGAGGCCGAGCGCGCCGCCCGCCTCGTACTCCGCCTCGGTGCAGAAGGTGACGTGGACCGAGGAGAGCCGGTTCTCGCTCGCGAGTTGCACCATTCCTTGAACGAGCGCCGCGGTCCCCGTCTCTTCCAACCCCGGCAGGGTCAGAAAGCGCCGCCCGGTTGCCGGGGTGAAGGGCACGGCGCCCTGCAGCTTCGGATAGTAGCGCCCGCCCGCGCGCTCATAGGCATGCGCCCAGTTGTGGTCGAAGATGTACTCGCCCTGGCTGTGCCCCTTGGCATAGAGCGGCATCACCGCGATCACGTTGCCTTCGGCCCGCGCCACCAGGTGCCGCGACATCCAGCCCGTACCGGTGCCGACGGAGCCGGAGCGTTCCAGCGCGTTGAGGAAGCGATGCGTGGTGAACGGGTCGAGCGGGCGGCCCTCATCCGGGGCCGCGCAGGCATCCCAGTCGGCCTCGTCGATCTCCGAAAGCGACGACAGCACGCTGATTTCGATGGCGGTTGTATCTCTCATCGACCCGTTCCCCCGGCAAGCCTACCAGATGGCCCCGGACCGCGCCCGATCAACGGGGCGCGGCGCGCAGTCTCATCACTCTCGTCAAATACGCAAAAGAAGACGGTTCAGATTGCGGGCACGTAGCCTTCGAAGGTGATCTGGTCGGCCACGCGCCGCGCCTCAGCCTCCTCCTCCGCACTTCGGACGGTCCAGGTGAGCACCGGCAGGCCGCGCCGCTTCGCCTCCCGCACCGGGACCATGTCGAGTGTGCGACGGTTGTGGGAGATGAAACTGACGCCACACGCGTCGAGATCGGCCATCCGCGCGAGTTTCTCGCGCCGCGGGGCCGGGACCATGGCCCAGTCCTCCCGCGCGAAGGCATCGGTCACAAGGCCGCGCGGCACATCCGGCGCCATGCCGCCCAGCACGCGGACGGAGTTCGGGTTGAAGCTGATCAGCGCCAGCGGGCCCGAATATCCTCGGATCACATCGGCCACCGCCTGCTCCAGCGCGCCGATACCGGGGCCGAGGGCGCCGTCCTGGTCCTTCACTTCGATGACCAGCGGCACGCGGCCGCCCACGATCTCCAGCACGTCCGAAAGGGTCGGCACGCCTGCGCCGGTGCCGAGCAGCGACATGCGGCGCAGGTCCTCGACCGGGGTGAGCCGCACCCAGCCGTCGACACCGCAGAGCCGGTCGAGCGCGTAGTCGTGAAAGACCATGGGCGTGCCGTCGGCGGCGGGCTGGACATCGACCTCGATGCCCCAGCCGCCCTCGACCGCGGCGCGCACAGCCGCCGCCGAGTTCTCCGCCACGCCCGGCCTGTGCAGCGCGCGGTGCGCTATGGGCCGGGCCAGAAAGCCATCGGGCAGGGTCATGCGATCTCGAAGATCCCCTCGACCTCCACCGCTACGCCAAAGGGCAGGGAGGAGGAACCGACGGCGGAACGGGCATGGCGGCCCTTCTCGCCGAAGATCTCGACCATCAGGTCGGAGGCGCCGTTGACCACCGCGGGATGCTCGCCGAAATCGCCGGTCGCGTTGACGAAGCCATTGAGCTTCACGACGCGCACCGTCTCCAGGTCGCCCACGGCCTTTTTCACCTGCGCGATCAGGGAGATGGCGCAGAGCCGCGCGGCGGCCTGCCCGTCCTCGACGGAGAAGCCGGCGCCGAGCTGGCCGGTCACCAGCGCTCCGTTCTGGATCGGCACTTGGCCGGAGACGTAGAGCAGGTTGCCCGTGCGCACCGTCGGCACGTAGTTGGCGGCAGGTGCGGGCGCGTCGGGCAGCTCGATGCCGAGCTCCTTGAGGCGATCATCGACGGACATGGGCAGTCTCCTCTCCTTGAGTCGGAGGGGAGACTAGCCCGGCATCACGTCTCGCGGAACGCCTTGGTGAAGTAGTCGGTCAGCGGCTTCGTCAGGAAGGTGAGCGGTGAGCGCTCGCCGGTCTGGATGAAGGCGTCGACCGGCATGCCCGGCACAAGTTCGAGGCCCGAGAGCTTCTCCATTTCCTCGTCGTAGGGCAGGATCTCGGCCTCGTAGTAGTTCTGGCCTGTCGCCTCATCCGTAAGCACGTCCGCCGAGACGTTGGTGACGACGCCGTAGATCTCGGGCGTCGTACGCTGGTCGAAGGCGGCGAAGCGCAGGACTGCCTCCTGCCCGATGCGGACCTGGTCGATGTTGATGGTCTCGATCCGGCTCGCGATCACCAGCGGGCTGTCCTGCGGGACGATGAACATCACCGGATCCGCCGGGCGGACGACCGAGCGCAGGGCATGGACGGTCTTGCCGTAGACGATGCCGGAGGTCGGGGCGCGCACCTCGAGGCGGGAGAGCGTCTCGATGGTCGAGAGACGCCGCTCGCGCAGCTCGTTCTCGCGGAACTGCAGGTCGCGCAGGGTGGTGATCGCCTCTTCCTGCTTCGTGGTGTCGAGGCGGATGATCTCGATCTCCAGCTCCGAGATGCGGCCGCGGTTCTCGGCCACCGATGCGGTGAGCTCGCCGACCTGACCGCGAAGCTGCGCCGCCTCACGCTGGAGTGCGAGGACGCGGGACGCCTGCGCGAGACCCCGGTCGAGCAGCGATTGCTGGTCGGTGAGCTCCGAGTCGATCAGTTCGATCTGCTCGGCCAGCGCTTCGAGCTGCGATTCGCGGCCCGCGATGAGCTGTTCGATCTGGCTCTGCCGCTCGCGCAGCTGGCTGATCTGCTGCTCCGCGCTTTCCTTGCGCGCGTTGAAGAGGCGGATCTGGCCGCCGATCAGCTCGGCCACCTCGGAGTTTTCCATCGCGAGGTTCAAAAGGCCCGTGTCGAAGGTGATCTGCTCGGCGTTCTCACTTTCCGCGCGCAGGCGGCCGCGGCGGGCGATCAGCTCGAAGTACTGGCTTTCGATGATCGAAAGCTCCGAGCGCAGCAGTGTGTCGTCGAAGCGGATCAGGACGTCGCCCGCCTCCACCCGGTCGCCGTCATCGACGTAGATCGCGCCGACCACGCCGCCTTCGGGGTGCTGGACGATCTGGCGGTTCGATTCGACCTCGATCTGGCCGGTCGCGATGACCGCGCCCGCGATGCTGGTCAGAACCGACCAGCCGCCGACGCCGCAGACCAAGACGATCAGGGCGACGGTGCCGATGAAGACGGCGCGGCTGGGTTGCCACTTGTCGCCGCCGGTTTCGCTTTTCTTGCCGATCATGCGTCACTCTCCGCATCACGCTTACGGTCGGCGGGCTTTGCCGCCGGGGTTTTCTGAGGGGCGGGCTGGGCCGATGCATCGGCCGGGGCCGCGGGGCCTGCCGGACGGGGTCCGTGTGGCGGCTGGTTGGGTGCAGGCTGATGCGCCGCGGCCGCCGGAACGGGCTTGCGCTGCGCGTCCGCCTTCGGTGCCTCGGCGGGCTGCCCCCCGGTCGCGGTGCCCGGAAGCTTGGGCGCCTCGCCCGGCTTCTGGGGGATGCGGCGGTTGGCCGGCCGTTGCGAGACGGCGCCGGCGACCTGATCGTAGTTCTTCAGGTGCTTCTTGAGGACCTCGTCGCGCTTGCCGAAATCCTTCACCTGGCCGTTTTCCATCAGCAGAAGCAGCTCGCACTGGGCGATCGCGGCGGGGCGGTGGGCCATGATGATGACCGAGCCGCCGTCCTTTTTCATCTGCTCGATGGCGGCGTTCAGCGCGTTCGAGCCCTCGTTGTCGAGGTTTGCGTTGGGCTCGTCGAGCACCAGCAGCACAGGGTTGCCGTACATCGCGCGCGCAAGGCCGAGGCGCTGGCGCTGACCGCCCGAGAGGCGGCTGCCGCCCGCCTGGATCTGGGTGTCGTAGCCGTCGGGCAGCTTGAGGATCATCTCGTGCGCACCGGCCTTCTTCGCCGCCTCCACGATCTGCTTCGGATCGGGGTTGGGCGACAGGCGGGAGATGTTCTCGGCCACCGAGGCGTCGAAGAGCGACACGTCCTGCGGCAGATAGCCGATATGCTGGCCGAGCACGTCGTTGGCGTACTGGTCGAGGGCGGCGCCGTCGAGGCGCACCTTGCCTTGGAACGGCGTCCAGATACCGGTGATGACGCGGGCGAGCGTCGACTTGCCGCTCGCGCTCTGCCCGATCACGCCGAGCGCCATGCCGGGGACGAGGCGGAAGCTCACGCCGCGCAGGGTCGGCGTCTTCTCCCCCGGGGGCACGACCGACACGCCCTGCACGTCGAGCAGCGCCTTGGGGCGCGGCAGGGCGGTCTTCTCCTCCTCCGCCGGGGTTTTTTCGAGGAGTTCGCCGAGATTGGTCCACCCCTGACGGGCGCGCTGGACCAGCGACCACTGGGCAATCGCCTGCTCGACGGGTGCGAGGGCACGGCCCAGCAGGATCGAACCGGCGATCATGGCACCGGGCGTGAGCTGGCCCTGCAGCACCAGATAGGCGGCTACAGCGAGCATCCCGGACTGCAGGAAGAAGCGCCACGTCTTGGAAAAGGTCGAGAAGCTGCCGGAGACGTCGGCGGCGCCGATCTGGGTCTCCAGCGCCTTGTCGCGCTGCTGGCGCCAGCGGCCGATCACGGCGTCGCGCATGCCGAGGCTCTGCACGACCTCGGCCTCCTGCCGCACGTTCTCGGCGAAGTTGTCGGCGCTGGCCGCCGCGATCTGACTTTCGTGCTGCGGCTTCTTCGACATCATCTGGTTGAGCACCGTCGCCACGATCAGCACGGCGCCGCCCGCAACCGCGAGCCAGCCAAGCAGCGGGTGGAAGATGAAGATCGCGAGCAGGAAGATCGGCGTCCACGGCAGGTCGTAGACGGCGAAGAGCGCTGGCGAGGACAGCAGCCGCTGGATCGATTCGAGGTCGCGCAGCGACGTCGCGGGCCGGTTGCGGAAGTTCGGATCCACCGACCGGCGCATCAGCGCGTCGAACACCCGCTTGTCGAGCGTCGCCTGGAATCGGGCCCCCACCCGCGCCAGGATTCGCCCGCGGGCGTAGTCCAGAAAGCCCATGATCGCATAGAGCACGGCGACAAGGCCGAAGAGCGCGACCAGCGTCGCCTCCGATCGGCTCGACAGCACGCGGTCATAGACCTGCAACATGAAGATCGGCCCGGTCAGGACCAGGATATTCGCGAAAACACTGAAAAGCGCGACGATCTGGAACAGCCTCCGGCTTTGCCGAAGGACTCCCTTGAGCTCGTCTGCCCCACGCGGTGCGGCTGCGGCCATACCGTTACTCTCCCCCAAACCCCAATTGCTTACGATCATGCACGCGAATGTGTCGGCAATGCAGCGCCTCGCGGCAAATCGCAAGCGACCGGGGGTATAGCATCGCTTTTCTCGCCCTCCAAGGATTGGAAAAACTACGGTACGTTACACCTGTCTCGACCGAACACAGCCCTCGAAAGTGCCTTCATGACCCGAACACAGCCCCTGCTCGCCATCGCGGCGACCCTTTTCGTGGCCGCCTGCTCCTCGACACCGCAGAGCGATGCGCAGCTCGTCTCCGACCCGCTGGAGCCGGTGAACCGGGTCGTGCATGGCGTGAACAAAGGGGTCGATACCGTGGTGCTGCGCCCGGTCTCGCAGGCCTACGGCGTCGTGGTGCCGGAGCCGGTGGACCGCACGCTGGGCAACTTCACCTCGAACCTCGCGCTGCCGTCGGACATCGTGAATAACGCGCTGCAGGGCGACACGGTGGCGCTGGGCGACAACCTCGCGCGGTTCTTGATGAACACGACGCTGGGCCTAGGCGGCCTGCTGGACGTGGCGGGATCGACGGGAATCGAGCGTGAGGCGGCGGATTTCGGGCAGACGCTGGCGGTCTGGGGCGTGGGCGAGGGACCGTATCTGGAGCTGCCGCTCCTGGGTCCGAGCACGACGCGCGACGCTTTCGGCACCGCGGTCGACATCGTGACCAACCCGCTGGTGCTCGCCGGCAGCGACACGCTGGACGACATTGTGCTCTACGGCACGATCGTGGAGGTCGTGGACACCCGTAACGAGAATTCACAGGTGATCGACCAGATCCTCTATGAGAGCGAGGACAGTTACCTCGCGGCGCAGACGGCCTATATCCAGCTTCGTCGTGCGCAGGTCAGCGGAGGGGAACGCTCTGACGAGGACTTCGTTGATATCTACGCCGAATGAGCGTTCGAAAGGAATTTCCGGCATGACCTTCCCTTATCGCATCCGTGCGGCGGCCGCTGCCGCGCTGCTCGCAGTCGCCCCGCTCTCCGTCGAGGCGCTGACCCCGCAGGAGGCGCAGTCGCTGACCCAGACCATCGTGACCGAGGTCGAGGGATACGTGAACTCCGCCCAGCCGCTGGCCGCCAAGCAGGCCGCGTTCAAGGAGACGATGGACCGCTACGCCGATACCGGCGCGATCGCCCGCTACGTGCTCGGCGCGCCCTGGCGCACGGCGACGCCAGCGCAGCAGGAGGCGTTCATCGCGGCGTTCCGCGACTACGTCGCCAACAAGTACGGCAGCCAGTTCAGCGAGTACAACGGCGGCTCCACCGCGGTGAACAGCGCGCGTGACCTCGGCCAGCGCGGCGTCGTGGTGATGACGACCGTGACACGGCCCGGCGCCTCCCCGGTGGAGGTCGAATGGCAGTTCTCCGACCGCTCGGGCCAGCCGCTTCTGATCGACATCATTGCCGAGGGCGTGTCCCTGCTCGCGACCGAGCGGGCGGCGGTCTCCCAGATGCTCGACCGTCGCGGCGGCGACATCGACGCGCTGATCCGGGACCTGCCGACGCAGGGCTGAACGGCAGCGCTGAGGGAATGGTTTCAGCTATCACGTGACCGTGTAGCGTTGTGAATTCTCTGGAAACAATCGGTGGCGCATCGTCAGGGCGACGATGCGCCACTCTTGTATCCGCAATGGAGAATCCCAATGACGCCAGCCCTCCCGCTCGCCATCGCTTTCGCCCTTTTCGGCACCGCCGCCGTCGCTCAGGAGTGCAGCATCGGGGATGCCGATCCCTGGGAGCTGACCGCCGAACAGGTGAACGAGGTCTATTCCTGCGTCGCGGACGCCCTCGCTGCCGGTTATGCCGCCGGTGACAACGCTGTCGCGGCCGAGTACCGCGACTGGGCACCGACCGCGACGCGCCCGGGCCTTGCCGGTCCGCATGGCGAGCGCCTGCTGATGACCTTCGCCAACGACATCGCGGCGGAGCAGTACCTCACCTACGAGATCGGCGATTTCTCGATGCCGGTGGGCTCGGTCCTCGCGAAGGAGAGCTTCAAGTTCCAGGACACGGGCGCGGTGCGCAACGGCCCCCTCTTCATCATGGAGAAGGTCGCGGCGGGCACCGCGGACGAGTTCGACAACTGGGTCTATTCCGCGGTTCAGCCCAACGGCAACCCGATGGGCATCTCCCAGCAGTTCTGCCACGACTGCCACGCGGCGTTCGAGGACCAGGACAGCATGGGGTATCCGCTGGAGGAGGTCCGCCTCACGAACTGAGGACGCGGTCGAGCGCGGCGTCGAGCGCCGCGCCATCCTCCAGCTCCAGACGCACGGGCAGGACGCTGACCTTCGCGCGCCATTCGGCGGGCAGACGGGCGGCGTCCTTTTCCGTGGTGACGAGGCGGGCGCGGTGCGACAGCGCCTCCTGTTCCAGCCGTTTCAGGACGGGCAGGGCGTAGGGCTCATGATCGCCGAAGGCGCGGGTGGCGACGACATCGACACCGAGTTCGCGGAGCGTCGCGAAGAACTTCGCGGGCCGCCCGATCCCGGCGAAGGCGAGCGCGCGGAAGCCCTGCCACGGCATTCCGGTCTGCAGCGGCGCGATGCAGCCTTGGAGGGTCGGGAGCGGCGCGATCTGTTCTGTAATCGTGGAGATGTTGTCCCCGCCGACGATCAGTGCGAGGTCGGCGCGGGCGATGCCCTCGGCGACCGGCTCCCGCAGCGGTCCGGCAGGTACGATGCGCCCGTTGCCGAAGCCGGTCTCGCCGTCGACGACGATCAGCGAAAGATCCTTGGCGAGCGCGGGGTTCTGGAAGCCGTCGTCCATGACGATGACCTCCGCCCCGGCCTGCGCAGCGGCCCGCGCCCCGGCGGCGCGGTCACGGGCGATCCAGGTGGGGGCGAAGGCGGACAGCATCAGCGGCTCGTCCCCGACATCGGCGGCGGTGTGGCGCGCCGGATCGACCTGAAGCGGCCCGGTTTCCTTGCCGCCATGGCCGCGGCTGAGGACGTGCGCCTTGAGCCCCCGGGCGGAGAGGCGGTCGAGCAGGGCGATGACGGTTGGCGTTTTGCCGGTGCCGCCCACGGTGAGGTTGCCGACGCAGATCACCGGCACGCCGACCGTCGCGGGGGTCCCCTTCGCAATCCGCCGTGCCGTCTCCCACCGCCAGAGGGCCGCGAGCGGGCTCAGCAGCGTGGAGGCGAGGCCGGGCGGGCGGTACCAGAAGCCGGGCGCGCGGCTCACGTGTCGATCCGGTCGAGCAGGGGCGCGAGCCGGTCCGCCACCCGGTCGAGCGTATCCGCCCCGGCGGAGGCGACGTCCCATGCCGCCGTCGCCATCGCCGCTGCCGCGTCGGGGCTCAGCAGCTCCGTCACCGAGGCGGCCAGCGAGGCCGCGTTGCTCACCCGCCGCGCGCCGCCGGTCATGCTCAGCCGGCCGTAGGCGTCGGTGAAGTTGGAGACGTAGGGGCCATTCAGGATGGCGGAGCCCAGGGCCGCGGGCTCGTACGGATTGTGCCCGCCCGCATCCACCAGCGATCCGCCGATGAAGGACACCGGCGCAATCCGGTACCACAGACCCAGTTCGCCGAGCGTATCGGCCACATAGATCGCCTGCTCCTGCCCGATCTTCTCCCCCTGGCTGCGCAGGCCGACGCGCCAGCCTTGCGCCGTCAGGCGCTCCGCGATCTCCGGCCCACGATCCGGGTGGCGGGGCACGAGGATCAGGATGAGGCCGGGATGGGTGAGGCGGACGCGGGCATGGGCGTCGACCGCGATCTCTTCCTCACCCGGATGGGTGGAGGCGGCGCACCAGACCTGGGTGCCGGCGAGCCGGGCGGCGATCCGCTTGCGCTCCGCCTCGTCATGGGGGAGCGGCGCGGCGCTATCCTTCAGCGAGCCGCTGAGATGCAGCGTGGCGGGCTTCGCGCCGAGCTGCTTCAGCCGTTCGGCGGTGTCCTTGTCCTGCGCGAGGATCAGGTCGAAGCCGCCGATGATGCGCTGGGCGGCGATCGGCGCCCATTTCCAGCCGCGAAAGCTCTTCTGCGACATGCGCGCGTTGATGAGCACCGTCGGGATCTTCCGGTTGCGCAGCTCGCTGAGCATGGTTGGCCACAGCTCGCTCTCCGTCCATAGCGCTACGTCGGGCTGCCAGTGGTCGAGGAAGCGGCGCACCGCGACCAGCACGTCGAGCGGGTAGAACTGGTGCATCGCCCCCTCGGGCAGGCGGGCGGCCATCAGCCGGGCCGAGGTGATCGTGCCGGTCGTGACGAGGATGTGGATGTTGGGTCGCTGCATCCGCAACCGTCGCACAAGGTCGAGGATGGAGAGCGACTCGCCGACGGAGGCCGCGTGGAACCAGATGAGCGGCCCCTCCGGGCGGGGCAGGCCGGGCACGCCCATGCGCTCGCCCACCCGCTCCACATCCTCCTTGCCGGCCGCGATCCGCCGGTCGAGGGTGCGTCGCGCGAGCCCGCCGCCGAAGCGGGAGAAGAGGTGGTAGAGGCCGAGGGCGAAGGAGCTCATGCGGCGACCTCCTCCGGCGTGAAGATTGTGCGGCGCCCGGCGATGCGGTCGGCCTCGCGCGTGACGTCGGTGATCGCGGCCTCGATGCGCAGGCGGAAGGGCTCGAACTCCGCCTCCATCGCGTCGCGCGGCGGTGGGGTGATTTCCGGTCCCCAGACGATGGTGATGCGGCTGAAGGGCAGGGGGACGAGGAAGCGGTCCCAGGTCGACAGCCCGATGGCGTGGCGGCTGGCCCACGCCATGGGCACCACCGGCTTGCCGGAGCGGATCGACATCGTCGCCACCCCGTGGTGACAGCGGCCCCGCGGCCCGCGCGGGCCGTCGGGCGTCAGGGCTACCACCGCGTCGTCGGTCTTTCGGAGGAACGCGATGGCGCCGACCAGTGCCGCCGCCCCGCCCTTGTCCTTCGACGGCTTCCTGGGATTGGCCGAGGAGCCGCGGATCAGCCCGATGCCGAAGGGGATGAGCAGCCGGGCCGCGAGATCCCCGTCCTCGGAGCGGGAGGCGATGCCGTGCGCCTTCAGCCCGTTCTGCGCCTCGTGCGTCACCATGATGAGGCGACTGTGCCAGGAGCACATGATGAAGCTCGCGTTCCCGGCCCGCGCGCGCTGCTGCAAATCCGTGTTCCCGGCATAGCTGAACCGGGCCGTGGCCAGCACCAGACGCAGGTAGGCGACCATGATCGCGGTGCCGAATGCGATCAGTCTCTCCTGTGTCCGGGCGGATTTGAGCAGGCGCATGGGCGGGCGGTCAGCCCAGCTCTTCGGTCGGCGAGGCGGCGACCTCCTCGTCCCGCAGGCGGTGCAGGTGCGCGATGAAGTAGCGGGTATGCGCGTTGTCGACGGTGCGCTGGGCCGCATCCTTCCACGCGCTGTAGGCGGTCGCGTAGTTGGGGAAGATGCCCACGATGTCGATGTCGTTGACGTCGGTGAACTGGGTCGACTGCGGGTTCACGAGCTCTCCGCCGAAGACGAGATGAAGGCGCTGGGTCATGGGGATCTCCAAGTCCGGATGGATGGCGCGCACCCTAGCCGTGGCCGGTCCAAGGTCAAGAAGCGGGCGCGCCGACGCCGCGGCGGGCGATGATCTCGGCCGTCAGCGGGGCCGGAGCCGCGATGATGCCGTCGAGCCGCCGCGTGTCGGAGTTGAAGCGTGGCGTGCGGCCCACACCGTCGGTGACGGCGGCGCCGGCCTCGCTCGCGATCAGGCTGCCCGCGGCCGCGTCCCACTCCCAGACCGGGCGGAAGGTGAACATGCCGTCGAGGTTGCCATCGGCGGCGAGGCAGAGCCGCCAGGCAAGCGCCGGGCGCATGGTGTGCGCGATGTCCGGCACGCCGCCGGGCCAGTGCTCCGGCTTGAGCTGGTTGCGCGGGGCGGCAACCTTCGCCCCGGTGAGCGCGTCACGGGTCGAGGTGCGGATCGCGGTGCCGTTGAGCGTCGCCCCGTGGCCGCGGGCGGCGGCGTAGAGCTCACCGCGGGCAGGCAGGTACATGACGCCCGCCACGATCTCTCCGCGGTCGGCGATGGCCAGCGCGTGGCCGAAGGCGTCCTTCTCCTCGATGAAGGCGCGGGTGCCGTCGATGGGATCGATGATGAAGGTGCGCTCCCGCTCCAGCCGGACGGGCGTGTCCTCCGTCTCCTCCGACAACCAGCCGTAGTCGGGGCGAGCGGCGGCGAGCTCGGCCTCCAGCATCGTGTTCACTTCGAGGTCGGCCTGCGTGACGGGACCCTGGCCCGCGTCCTTCTCCCACACCTCGGGGGCGCGGCCGAAATGGCGCATGGCGATCTCGCCCGCGGCCCGCGCGGCGTCGATCAGCAGCGCGAGGTCGTCGGTCTCAGGCGCCTGCAATGGTCAGCCCCTCCACCATCAGCGAGGGTACGACGCGGCTCAGATGCGTGCGGGCGTCGTTCGCGGGGACGATCGTGCGCAGCATGTCCCGCAGATTGCCAGCAACGGTGCATTCGTTGACGGCGCGCGCGATTTCCCCGTTCTCGATCCAGAAGCCGCTGGCGCCGCGGGAGTAATCCCCTGTGGTCGGGTTGATCGAGGCGCCGATTAGCGAGGTGATGAGGAGGCCCGTCCCCATCTCCCGCATCAGTTCTTCCTTGCTGTGCGCGCCTTGGGTCAGCGAGAGGTTGCCCACCGAGGGAGACGGTGAGCCCGAAACGCCGCGCGCCGCGTTCCCTGTGCTCTCCAGCCCCAGCTTTCGCCCCGTGGCAAGGTCGAGCACCCAACTTTGCAGCACGCCGTCCTTCACCAGCGCCTTCTGCCCGGTCGGCAACCCCTCCCCGTCGAAGGGGCGGGAGCCGGTGGCGCGGGCGCGGTGCGGATCCTCGATCAGGTCGAGGCCCGCGGGCAGCACAGCCTCACCCATCGCGTCCTTCAGCCAGCTCGCGCCGCGCGCGACCGCGTTGCCGTTGATGGCGGCGAGCAGGTGGCCGATCACACCGGAGCTGATCCGCTCGTCATAGATCACCGGATAGCGGCCCGTGGGCGGCTTGGAGGCACCGGCAAGCGCCACCGCCCGCTCGCCCGCGATCCGCCCGATCTCCTCCGGCGACATCAGGTCGGCGAGGTGCGTGCGGCTGTCGCCGAAGTAGTCCCGCTCCATCCCCAGCCCCTCGCCAGAGATCGCGACGGCCGATAGCGAATATCCGGTGCGCCCGTAGCCGCCCGAAAACCCGTTGCTGGCGGCGAGGTGCATGGCCCGGGTGGAGGCCCCGGCACCCGTCGCCTGCATCTGGCTGACGCCGGGAACGGCCATCGCTGCAGCCTCGGCCGCGAGCGCCATCTCCTCCAGCGTCGCCGGGTCGGGGCGGGCGTCGTCCTCCAGATCGAGCGCCGCCGCGGACACATCGCCCGCAAGCTGCCCCGGATCGGCCAGCCCCGCATGCGGATCCTCCGGCGCGATCCGCGCCATGGCGACTGCGCGCTGGGCCAGCGTCTCGATCATCTCGGGCCGGGTGTCGGAGGCGGACACGCTCGCCTGCCGCTTGCCCGCGAAGACGCGCAGCCCGATCTCCGTCCCCTCGCTGCGCTCCGCCTGCTCCAGCCGGCCCTTGAGCACTTCGATGGAGAGCGTATCGTCCCGGATGGCGACGGCGTCCGCCGCATCGGCGCCCGCCTTCTTCGCGGCGTCGATCAGGGCGTGGGTGAGGTCGGAGAGGTTCTGGGTCATGGGCACCGAATTGGCCCGCCCTGAACGCAGGGTCAAGGGGAGGTCCGCATGGCCATCCGGGTCGAGATCGAGGCGACGTATGACGGCGACGCGGATGCGATCTTCGCCGCCGCCCTCGACTTTCGCGAGATGCAGGAGGCGATGCGCGGCCTCGCCGTCTACGAGGGCCTGCCCGATGCGGATGTGGAGGAGGGCCGCACCTACAAGGTGGACGTGACGATCTGGCGCGTGCTGCGCAACCGCGGGCACCGGATGCATGTCGCGCGGCTGGACCGCGCCGCCCGCGTGATCCGGAGCCGGGAGGGTGGTGGCGCGATCCGCCGCTGGGACCACACGCTCAGCGTCCAGCCCGACGGCGACCGCGTCCGCTGGTCGGACCACGTGATCATCGACGCGGGCTGGCAGACATGGCCAACCTCCCGCTTCGCCGGATATGTCTACCGGAGGCGACACCGCCACCGGCAGGCGCTGTCGATCACCTGCCGCTATCTGCCGGCCTAGAAGGAGCCACGCCATGGACTGGATCAGGGGAAAGGTCGCACTCGTCACCGGCGCCTCGCGCGGGATCGGGGAGGCGACGGCGCGCGCCCTGGCGGAGGAGGGCGCCGCGGTCGTGCTGGCCGCCCGCTCCTCGGGCCGCATCGGCGAAATCGCGGAGAGCATCCGGAACGATGGCGGCAAGGCGCTGGCGGCCACCTGCGACGTGGCCGACTACGCGAGCGTCGAGAGCGCGGTGGCGCAGGCGGTCGACGCCTTCGGCGGGCTCGACATCCTCGTGAACAATGCCGGCGTGATCGAGCCGGTGGCGACGATGGCGCAAAGCGATCCGGTCGCCTGGGCGCAAGCCTTCAACATCAACGCGACCGGGACGTTCAACGGTATTCGGGCCGCGCTGCCGGTGCTGCCCGAGGGCGGCGTGATCGTGAACATCTCCTCAGGCGCGGCCGTCAACGCGCTGGAAGGCTGGTCACATTACTGCGCCTCGAAGGCGGCGGCCAAGATGCTGACCGCCTGCGTCGACAAGGAGGAGGGCCGCCGCATCCGCTGCGTGGGCCTCTCGCCCGGGACCGTCGCCACGCAGATGCAGCGCGAAATCAAGGCCTCCGGCGTCAACCCCGTCAGCCAGCTCGACTGGTCCGACCACATCCCACCCGAATGGCCAGCCCAGGCGATCCTGTGGCTCTGCGGCCCCGAGGGCGCGGTCTTCGCCGGCACCGACGTGAGCCTGCGCGACGAGGATATCCGGCGGCGCGTGGGGCTGATCGAGTAGCGCCGGAGCTACCGACGCCGCTTGCGATGGCCGCCGACGGTGCGGGAGTGGAAGGTGGGCTCCCGCTTCGCGACCCAAGCGATGAACCTCGCCAGCCCCGGGTGTTCGCGCAGTCTTTTCAAGGTGTTGAAGTCGCGGGCGAGCTCGCTTTCGGTGAGTACCGAATGGATCTCGTTATGGCAGATCTGATGGAGCAGCACCGTCGGCCCGCCCTTGCCGCCGCGCAGCCTGGGGACGAGGTGGTGGAGGCTTTGTTTCGCCTCTGGCGGGATAGGCCGGCCGCACAACCCGCATAGCGGGTAACCGTCATCATTTTTCTGCATGTTCTGTTCAGAATTATGCCTAAAAGTGTCATTAATGGTACAACAGTTTTGACCTATCGCCGTTATTGCAAGTGCGAAAACACGGCGCACGAAGACGAGGGTTTCATGGACAGAAGAGATTTCATCCGCGGGTCGGCCGGTGCGGGTATCGCCGCCGCCGCGGCAGCGCCGGCTCGGGCGCAATCGCGTCAGACCCTGGTGGTCGGAACGGTGTTCGGCCTGGGTGCGACCGGACGGGCCGCCATCGGTGCCGACTTTGCCGAAAGCCTGTCGGCGCTGACCAACGGGGCCGTCCAGATCTCCTTTGAGGACCTCTCGGGGCGCGAGGCTGCCGACGTGCGCCTGCAGCTTGAGACCGGTGAGGTGGACGGGATCCTCGGGACCGAGGATCTGTGGTTCGACGTCTCCCCGGCCTATGGCCTCTTCGCCGCCGTGCCCGGCGGTCTGACCGAGCGTGAGCTGGAAGCGTGGATCCGCGCCGATACCGGCAGCGAGGTCTGGGCGGCGCTGTCCGCGACCCACGGCAAGGTGCCGTTCCTCATGGGCGATTCCGGTGCGACGCCGCTCTGGTCGGCCTCCGCCCTCGACGACGTGTCTGCCTTCGCAGGCCAGTCGGCGGCGACGACGGGCCTCGCGGCCAACGTGCTCGCGCGTCTCGGGGTCACTGTGCAGCCGACGGCGGCGCCGTCGGGCTTCCCGGCCCGCGCGACGCTGGTGCAGACCGGCCCGCTCGGCGAGCAGTACGACGACCGGCAGAACGCACTCGCCTATCTCTACCTCGACGCGCCGACGTGCCCGAGTGCCGCTGTGTCGCTCAACATCTCCGAAGCGGCCTGGGGTCGGCTGGGCGACAGCGCGCAGCGTTCGGTTCGCGCCGCCACGACGGCCGTGACCTACCGCGCGAATGCACGGGCCATGCAGGCCAACGCGCTGGCGCACCAGGCGCTGCGGTTGAACGCGAGCCTGACCATCGGCGCGCTGCCGCAGCCGGTCTGGACCGCCATGATGGACGCCTCCCGGGCCGAGTACGAGGCGCTCGACGCGCTGGAGGGCGAGGCCCGCGAAGCTTGGCGCGCCTATACCCGCTTCGGCCGGGCGGTGCAGAACTGGACCCGTGTGAGCGAGGCCGCCTTTACCGAGGCGCGGGCCCGCAACCTGCCGGCGTGAGGGGACGAAAGATGAGCAAGATGACCAAGATCTCCCGCCGCACGGCCCTCGGCGCCGCCGCGGCAGCCCCCGCCGCGCTTGCCGCACCGCTCTATGCGCAGGGTGTGCGCCAGCTTCGCATGGTGACCTCCTGGCCCTCCGCCCTCGCCATCCTCGACGGCTCGGCCCGGCGCGCGGCGCAGAACATCACGGATCTCTCCGACGGGCGGCTGCAGGTCGAGGTGTTCTCGGCCGGGCAGCTTGTGGGACCGTTCGACGTGCACGACGCCGTGGCCGACGGGCGGGCGGAGCTGTATCACTCCGCCGACTACTACTTCCAGGGCAAGCACCGGGCCTTCAACTTCTTCACCTCGGTGCCGCTGGGCCTCCTGATGACGGAGATGCATGGCTGGCTCGCCTTCGGCGGCGGGCAGGAGCTCTGGAACGAGCTCGGCGCCCGTTTCGGCGTGCGGACCATCGCCTGCGGTGGCACCGGCGTGCAGATGGGCGGCTGGTTCAACGAGCCGATCCGCAGCGTCGACGATTTCTCCGACCTCACGATGCGGATCCCGGGCCTGGGCGGCGCGGTGCTGCGCGAGCTGGGGGCGGAGACGGTGACGACGCCCGCGGGCGCCATCGTTGACGCGCTCTTCGACGGGCAGATCAACGCGCTGGAATGGGTTGGGCCGAACGACGACCTCGCCTTCGGCTTCCCCAAGCTGCTGGCCACCTACATCTTCCCGGGCTTCCAGGAGCCGGGCACGGTGTCGGGCCTCGGCATCGGACTGGAGCTGTGGAACCAGCTCGACCCGCGCGACCAGGCGGTGATCGAGACGGCGGCGGCGATGGAGAACAGCCTTGCCTGTTCGCAATACTACGCGGGCAACGGCCACGCGCTCAGCCAGATGCTGATGGAGTTCGGCACGCAGCCCACCAAGCTGCCGGAGGAGGTCTTCGATCGCCTCGCCGAGGTTGCCTACCGCGTCCGCGCCTCGGTGGCGGAGGACGACGATCTGGGCCGCCGGATCAACGAGAGCTTCCTCGCTTACCAGCGCGGGCTGATGGAGTGGAACGCCTCCACCTTCGCCGCCTATTTCGCGCGCCGGGACATCGCGATCCCGGTCTTCGACGAGACGTTTTGATTTCGCAGGAAAGGGCGGCCCCGTGCCGCCCTTTCCATTTGGCCCGCCACAGGGCGCGGCAATTTGCGCCGCCCGTATTGCCGTGAGGTCATTCGTTGCCATTTGTTCATGAACGGCTCCGCGCACCTCTCGTGGGAGCTTTGAGAGGTGTCGCTTGCTCAGAACCATCTGCGTCCTGTTGATGCTCGCCGGTGCCGCCCAGGCAAATGACCGCCCGTCGGTCGCGATCTTCGGCGGCGTGCTCACCGACAACGACTGGCAGGAGGTCCTCTGGCCGCCGAATGTCGATTTTCAGGAGCCAGGCCTCGTCGGCTTCGCCCTGTCGCGCCCCATCGGATCGGTGTTCGAGGTCGAGGGGCAGATCGTCCGCCATTTCGGGGAGCAGGAGGTGTGGGAGGCGAATGCGCTGGTCACCGCCCGGCTCGATGTCGGGCGCGGGCCGCTCGACAGCCTCGCCTTCGGCCTCGGCCCCTCGATCACCGACGTGGAGCCGGAATTCGAGATCGAGCGGGACGGCGGCGCGCAGCGGTTCAACATCTACTGGATGGCCGAGGCGGCCTTCGACGGCCCCGGCGAGACGGAGATCATCACCCGCATCCACCACCGGTCGAACGCCTTCGGGCTGACCGGCGAGTTCAACGGCTCCAACGCGCTGGTGGTGGGCCTGCGGCGGCAGTTCTGAGGCGCGACCTCAGCTCGCCTTGAGCGCGGCCGCCCGTTCCAGCGCATTGCGGAAGCCGGGGCGCGCGCGGCACATCTTGCCGTAGGCGGCAACACCCTCGCTCGCTACCTCGAACTTCGCGGCCTTGGCCCAGCTTAGGCAGTGCGCGGCGAGGATGTCGGCCACGGTGAAGGTCTCGCCCATCAGGAACGGGCCGTCGCCCAGCCGCTCCTCCAGCCGCTCGACGGCGATCGCCCATTCGTAGCGCGCCGTGTCCTTCACCGGACGATGGCGGTGCTCCTCTGGCAGGACGAAGGTGTGCTTGGAGGCGGTCCAGAGCACGCTGTCCATCTGGTCGAGCAGGAAGTGGACATGTGCGTCCTGCTCCGCCCGCTCCAGCGTGCCCGCCGGTTTGGTCAGCGCACCATGGCGGTCGGCGAGGAACTGGACGATGGCCATGGACTCGGTGATGACGCTGTCATCGACCACGAGGGCGGGGATCTTGCCCGACGGGTTGTACTTCTTCGCCTCGGGCGTCGCTGGGTAGGCGGGGTTGATCTGGTAGTCCTGCCCCAACTCCTCCAGCGCCCACATCACGCGCATGGCGCGGCTCGTCGGGCTGCCGATCACGGTGTAGGTCATGGGCTCTCCTTCAGGTCCGGGGGCGCATCATCGCGACGCGGATGAGCGCGCGTTCGAGAAGCGGCATCGCGGGCGCGCCGCTGCCGCCGCGCAGGGCGAGATCGGTCTCGGTCAGCGCCATCAGAGCGCGTTCGAGGCGCGGCAGGCCCCAGGCGCGGACCTGAGCGGCCATCGCATCGCGCCGCGGGCCGAAGACCGGGGGGCGCAGGCGTTGCAGCGCCTCCTCGGCGCGGCCACCGGCGCCGGCCGCGGCGTGGAGCTGGCGGAAATGGCGGGTCGTACCGATGCAGATGGTGGTGGGGTTCGCACCCTGCGCCTCGAGCCGGGACATGGCGAGGCCGATGCGCGGCACCATGCAGTCCGCCACCGCCGCGACGAGCGCATCTACGTTATCGTCGGCGGTCTGGGGCGCGAGCGCTTCGATCTCCGCCACCGTCAGCGGCTCGTTGTCGCCGCGCTTGTAGAGCGCCAGCTTTTCGAGGAGCTGGGCGAAATCCCCCGGTTCCAGCGTGCGGCCCATGGCGGTGAGCGCGGCCATCGCGTCGCCGGCGGCCGCAACGCCCGCCTTCTCCATCATCGCCTCGATCTCCTCCCGCCCCGGCGGGTCGGCGTAGATGGCGAGCGCATAGGCGTTGCCCGCCCCTTCGAAGAGCTTGCGCAGGGCGGAACGGGCGGTGAGCTGACCGGCGGTGACGAGCAGGAACGCGTCCCCCTCCCGCCAATCCTCCAGCGCGGGGGAGATCGACTTCGCAAGGCCGTCCGTCGCGTCCTCCACCAGCACGGCGCGCTGGCCCGGGAAGAAACCCTGCGCCTTCAGCGCATCGGCCAGCCGGGCCGCATCGCTGCGCAGCTCGCTGGCGGCCATCCGCTCGAACCGCATCTCCTCCGCACCCTGCGGGCCGACGAGGGCCTCGACCAGCGCCTTGCGGCGGTCCGCGATCCGCATCGCGTCGGGTCCGTAGAGGAGAAGCCCCGCCTTGGAGACATCGGGGCGCTTCAGAAAGGCTGGCCAGTCGCGCGGGGCGAGCTTCATATCTCGAACTGTTCGGCGGCGATCAGGACGCGGTCGGCAATCTGCTCGGCCAGATACTCCGCCACGCGCTGGCGCGCATCCTCCTCCGCCACCCGCGCGGCGAGGGGGGAGGCGATGGGCTCCTGATCCTCGGTCGAAGCGGGGGCGGAGTAGCCTGCGTTGCCGATCAGCCGGTCGGTGAGCAGGACCTCCGGATTGCCGCTCGCGCGCAGGCTGTAGACCGCCTCGCCGCGCAGGTTGATCCGCGTGATGTCCGCGTCTTGCGTGATGGCGAGGCCCTGGGTCGAGGTCGTGAGCTCCACGTCGAGGATCAGCGGCGCGTCCTCCGCCGGCGTGCCGAAGCGGCGCAGCAGGCGCTCGCGCAGGAAGAACCCCTCCCGCCCCTCGATATTGGTGACGCGGATCCGGTTGCGCAGCTCCGATCCGGCGGCGGCCGATCCATAGAGCGGTTCGAACCCGCATCCGGCGAGCGGGGCCAGTGCGAGGAGCGCGAGGATATGCCGCCGGTCAGGCGACAAGGTTCACGATCCGGCCGGGCACGACGATCACCTTGCGGGGTGCCTTGCCGTCGAGGGCGCGCTGCACGGCCTCATCGGCAAGCGCCGCGGCTTCCACCGTCTCGCGGTCGGCGTCCTTGGCCACCGTGATCTCGGAGCGCTTCTTGCCGTTGATCTGGATCGGCAGCAGCACGGTGTCTTTGACCAGGTACGCCTCGTCCGCCTCCGGCCAGGGCGCGTTGACCAGAAGTCCCTCGCCACCCAGAGCCTCCCACATCTCCTCGGCGAGATGCGGGGTCATCGGCTGCATGAGCTGGGCGAGGGCGCTCAGCGCATCGCGCTTGGCCCGTGCCACGTCCGCGCCGCCCTTCGCCTTCGCGATGGCGTTGGTCAGTTCGTAGAGCTTCGCAACGCCCTTGTTGAAGGAGAAGCCTTCGATCGAGGCGGTCACGTCCGCGATGGTTCGGTGGGTGAGGCGGCGCAGGGCGATCGCCTCCGCCCCGTCCTTCTCATCAACGGCGGGCGGGGTCTCTTCGAGCTCGGCGACCAGCCGCCAGACCCGTTGCAGGTGCTTCCATGCGGCATCGGCGCCGGCCGCGGTCCACTCCACGTCCCGCTCCGGCGGGCTGTCGGACATGACGAACCAGCGGGCGGTGTCGGCCCCGTACTGGTCGATGATCTCCATCGGGTCGACGACGTTCTTCTTCGACTTCGACATCTTGATGACCGGGCCGATCTCGACCGGCGTGCCATCCTCCAGCTTCGCGCCGCTGTCGGTACGCACTACCTCGGACGGGGAATGCCAGACCGTGCGGCCCTGCGCGTCCTTGGTCGAGTACGTCTCGTGCGTGACCATGCCTTGGGTGAAGAGCGCATTGAACGGCTCGGCCGCGCCCTCCGGCAGGTGGCCGGTGCGGATCATGGCGCGCGCAAAGAAGCGGGAGTAGAGCAGGTGCAGGATCGCGTGCTCCACCCCGCCGATATACTGGTCCACGTTCATCCAGTAGGCCGCGGCCTCCGGATCCGTTGGTGTCTCCGCATCGGGTGCGGTGAAGCGGGCGAAGTACCAGGACGAGTCGACGAAGGTGTCCATCGTGTCCGTCTCGCGCTTCGCCGGTTTGCCGCAGGCGGGGCAGGGCACGTCGCGCCAGGTCGGATGCCGGTCGAGCGGATTGCCGGGGACGGACAGATCCACGTCCTTCGGCAACTCGACGGGCAGGTTCTCCTTCTTCTCCGGCACGAGGCCGCAGTCCTCGCAATGGACGATGGGGATCGGCGCGCCCCAGTACCGCTGGCGGGACAGACCCCAGTCGCGCAGGCGATACTTGGTGACGCCGGTGCCGTAGTCGCTCGCCTCTGCATGGGCGATGGCGGCGGCGACACCCTCGTCGCCGGTCTGCACCTCGTCGCCCGCGAAGCCGCGGACATAGCGGACCTTCTCGGTCTTTGGCGGCACGAAGGCCTCGTTCTCCACCGGCTCGCCACCATCGACCGGCATGTAGACGTCCTGCACCGGCAGGCCGTATTTCCGCGCGAAGTCGAGGTCCCGTTGGTCATGCGCCGGGCAGCCGAAGATCGCGCCCGTGCCGTAGTCCATCAGGATGAAGTTCGCGATCCAGACCGGCAGCTCCCAATCCGGGTCGAGCGGGTGGGTCACGGTCAGCCCGGTGTCGATGCCGCGCTTCTCCGCCTTCTCGATCTCTTCTTCCGAGGTTCCGCCGCGGCGGCATTCCTCGTTGAAGGCCTTGATGTCGTCACGCTGTTCCTCCAGCGCCTTGGCCAGCGGGTGGTCAGGCGAAATCGCGGCAAAGCTCGCGCCCATCAGCGTGTCGGGGCGCGTGGTATAGACCTCCAGCGCCTCGAACCCGTCGAGACCGCTCGCGAAGTCGAAGCTGAACTGCAGGCCGCGCGACTTGCCGATCCAGTTGGCCTGCATCAGGCGCACCTTCTCCGGCCACTCCTCCAGCGTGTCGATCGCCTCCAACAGCTCGTCGGCCATGTCGGAGATCTTGAAGAACCACTGGGTGAGCTCCTTGCGCTCCACCAGCGCGCCGGAGCGCCAGCCGCGCCCGTCCTCCACCTGCTCGTTGGCGAGCACGGTCATGTCGACGGGATCCCAGTTCACCACCGATTTCTTGCGGTCGATCAGCCCGGCTTCTAGGAAGTCGAGAAACAGCGCCTGCTGCTGACCATAGTATTCGGGATCGCAGGTCGCGAATTCCCGCTCCCAGTCGAGGGAGAAGCCCAGTGGCTGCATCTGCTCGCGCATGTCAGCGATGTTCTGGTAGGTCCAGTCGCCGGGGTGGACGCCCTTCTCCATCGCGGCATTCTCGGCCGGCATCCCGAAGGCGTCCCATCCCATCGGGTGCAGAACGTTGAAGCCGCGCGCTTTTTTGTAGCGCGCGATCACATCGCCCATTGTGTAGTTCCGCACATGGCCTATGTGAATGCGGCCGGATGGATACGGGAACATCTCCAGCACGTAGTATTTCGGTTTTGTGACGTCCCGAGTTGCGCAAAAGACACGGGATCGGGCCCAGACCTGTTGCCATTTGGGCTCGGTGACGCGGGCGTTATATCGCGACATCTGGATCTCTCATCTGGCGTCCGGGCTTCTCCCGGAGCCTATCAGCGGTTGAGCGCGTCGTCCCGGCGCAACTGGCGGGCGCGCAGAAGGATGGCGTCTTCGAGCTGCCGGGTCGTTTGCTCCGCCACCGGAGCGTCCACCCAGGCGGCCTCGTCCCGGACCTGCCGGAAGAGCCCGAGCCGAAGCGAATCCACCGAAAGTTCATCCGACTGAATGACCACGACAGCCCTGTAACGCTCGCCCACGAGAGCCGCAGGCGCACCCCAGTCGGTCGTGATGACTCCGCCAAACGGGTCGGTCGAGGCGATCGGCAAAAAGTCCAGCGTATCCAGCGAGGCGCGCCACAGGAACGCATTCACGTTGAGCGCGGGGCCCTGGTTCTGGAACAGCTCGCCGGACAGCACGCGATTGATGCTGAGCCCCTCGCCGGGCTGCACGGGAGCGTTCGCGAGCTGTCGCTCGGCCGACTCTTCTCCGCCGCAGGCCGCGAGCGTCAGAATGCTGAGTACGGCGGCGGTCTTCGCATAGTGAGGCAAGGGTGAGTGCTCCATCCGCGATCTTCGTCGCCCTGTCTTATAGAGGCGCCGGGGTGTGAACAAGCGTTTTGGTCCGGAAAGGCCGGCTGCACGCACTGTGACATCGCGGCATCAGCAATCGCGTTATGCGAGACCTCACGGCGAAACCCTTTGACGATTGAGGCCAGTTTGCCGATTTTCCCCTCAACCGCCTCACAGGGGTGTGAGTGTCGGTGTACCTTTAACTCACGAGGGACAACCCATGAAGAACGTGCTCTTCGCCTCCACGGCACTCGTTGCGTTCGGCTTCGCCGGCGCTTCGTTCGCACAGAATGCAAACATCGCAATCTCCGGCGACGCCGAGCTCGGCCTCACCTATCAGGACACCGACGCGACGGAAGGCTCCGGCGACGCGATCCGTGTGCACAACGACTACGAAGTGTCGTTCGCGCTGACCGGCGTGACCGACGGCGGCATCTCCTTCGGTGCGACCGGCGTGTTCCTGGACGACAGCGAAGCGACCGACACGTCTGCGTTCATCTCCGGCGCGTTTGGTACGATCACCGGTGGTGACACCAACGGTGCATTCGACCAGGCAATGATCGAAGTTGCTGGTGGCGGTCTGGCTGACGAAGCTGACTTCTACCTCGAAGGCTCCGTGCTGGGTACTGTTGACCTCGGCGACGATGGCTTCGACGGCGCCGTCGATGATAACGCCGATAACGCCGCCGACATCACTGGTGACGCACAGATCATCCGCTACGATCTGGCGCTTGCCGCTGCTACGTTCTCCGTCTCCTACGAGGACGGTGAAGACGAGGACGGCGGTTCGGACGTCAACGCATACGGCATCGGTGCAAACTTCGATCTCGGTGACTTCGCAAACGTCGGTATCGCGTACCAGACGCTGGCTGGTGACGGTGACCTCGATGGTTCGCAGGTTTTCGGTATCTCCGGCAGCACAGAGCTGGGCGGCGTTGAGCTGACCGCAACCTATTCGTTTGCCGACATCGAGAGCGAAGCGAACGGCGATGACGAAGAGTTCAACATCGCTGCATCCGCCGAGTTCTCCCTTGGCGCAGCGGGCGTCGGTGTGAACATCGACTACAACGAAGCTGACGAGACCGACGCTGAAGCACTCGGCTACGGTGCCTTCATGGAGTACGATCTCGGCGGCGGTGCAGACTTCGTCGCAGCTATCGGTTACCAGGAGACCGAAGAAGCGGGTTCCGACGATGTTGACGAGCTGCGCGTCGGCGCCGGCATCGGCATGTCCTTCTGATCCACTCGGATCGGAACGGTTTGGGAAGGGCGGGTCTTCGGACCCGCCCTTTTCTTTTGCGCGCCACCCCGCCATAACGCGCGTCCGAGGAGGAGCGCGCCATGTCACTTGCCGAGATCGAGAGCGGGATTGCCGAGGCCTGCGAGCGGGCCGGGCGGCCGCGCAATGACGTTCACCTCATCGCCGTGTCCAAGGTGCAGCCCGATGCGCGGGTCGAGGCGGTGTTGCAGGCGGGCCACCGCCTGTTCGGCGAGAACCGGGTGCAGGAGGCCGTGGGCAAGTGGCCCCGTTTTCGCGAGCAGTATCCCGACGCCAAGGTCCATTTGATCGGGCCGCTCCAGTCCAACAAGGTCCGCCAAGCGGTCGAGCTGTTCGATGCCATCCACACCGTTGACCGGACGAAGCTCGCCCGGCGCCTTGCCGATCTGGCGCAGGAGCGTGGCGCCTCGCCCGAGCTCTTCATCCAGGTGAACACGGGTGAGGAGCCGCAGAAGGCAGGCGTGTCCCCGGCCGAGGCGGACGACTTTATTGCCGAGGTCCGCGCCATGGACCTGCCGCTCGCCGGCCTGATGTGCATCCCCCCGGCGGAGGAGGAGCCGAGCCTGCATTTCGCGCTGCTCGGCAAGATCGCGGCGCGCAACGGGCTGACAGGACTCAGCATGGGGATGAGCGGTGACTACAAGCAGGCGATCGCGCTTGGCGCGACGCATGTCCGCGTGGGCTCGGCTCTCTTCGGGGCGCGCGACTACGACTGAATGACGAGGCGGTCCCGAGGCCGCCACCGCGCCAGGATCCATTCGAGATCCGGGCGCGAAAAGGCCACGCAGCCCTCCGTCGCGCGCAGCGGTGCCCGCCACAGATGCACGAAAATCGCGGAGCCCGCTCCCGGCACCGGCGGGCGCGCATTATGGCTGGTCTCCACCACGATGTCGTAGAGGCCGTCGCTGCGCCACATCCTCTCATGGCCGAAGCTATGGTCCCGCCCGCGATGGCGTCGGTTGTAGCCGGGATCGCGCGGATCGTCGGACCAGATATCGGCCGGGGAGAGCGGAGAGGTCGGCAGCGCCGTCCGGGGCCGTGCGCCCCGATCGGCACGCCACATCACTTGCAGCAATTCATAGGCGCCGGCGGGCGTCGCGCCGTCGCCTTCGCGCTTGGCCTTGGTAATCCCAGAGCGCCCGATCGCACATGGCATCCGCCGCCCCCGATATAGAGCCATGCGCCCCCGGATCACCAGGTCCGTGGGACGGTTCAAAGCAGATGGCCGCTCTTCGCTGCCTTCGTGGCGAGGTAGGCGGCATTTTCCGGCGTCTGACCGACGCGCAGCGGCACGCGCTCGGCTACGTCGAGGCCGGAGGCCTCCATCATCGCGACCTTGCCGGGATTGTTGGTCATCAGCCGGACCGCGGAGAAGCCCATGGCCAGCAGGATCTCGGCCCCCAGCCGGAAGTCGCGCTCGTCATCCTCGAAGCCGAGGCGGTGGTTCGCCTCCACCGTGTCGAAGCCCTGATCCTGCAGCGAATAGGCCCGCATCTTGTTGGCGAGGCCGATGCCGCGCCCCTCCTGATTGAGATAGAGCAGCACACCCGCGCCCTCCGCCCCGATCTGATCGAGGGCGGCGCTAAGCTGCGGGCCGCAATCGCATTTCAGCGAGCCCACGAGGTCGCCGGTGAAGCAGGCCGAATGCAGGCGGGACAGGACAGGTTTCGAGCGGTCCGGACTGCCGATCTCGACCGCGTAGTGCTCCTCACCCCCGTCGCGGGGCCGGAAGACATGGACCCGACCCGCCTGCGAGACGACGAGCGGAACGCGGGCGGAGGAGACCTGCTCCAGCGGGGAGTGGTCACCGATATGGGACATCAGGGCGTCGAGCGGCAGCTCCGACAGACCGTTCTGCTGCGCCGGCGTCTCCACATCGATCCCGGTCACCACCACCGCGGCCGGCAACAGATGCGCCTGCTTGGCCAGCGCAATGGCGCCGCGATGCAGATCGGCCGAGCCCTCGCGCAGCGTGGCGTAGGGCCCGCGCATCGGATGCGCCAGATCGGTCGCCGGATCGGCGGAGGCCTGCAGCCAGGTCAGATCGGCATCCGCGGGCACCACGACCCGGGCCACGTCGCCGTCATAGGCACGCGCGCGCAGGGTCCCGGCCCGCCGCGCCGTCAGGGCCAGCGTTAGCTCACCCCCCAGCGCGCGCAGATCGGCCAACCGCTCCACCGTCAGCGTTTCCACCGCCGCGATCAGGGCGTTGCCGAGGCGCACGGGCATGCCGATGCGCAGGTCACCCCGCGCCCGCGCGATCCGCTCCTCGACAGATGGTCCCAAAGCCATGTTCCGATCCTTGCCCCGGCCTCTCCTCCGAAAGGATATAGGCGCGTCGCGCGGAAAGATGAAACAATTGCATGTCACTGGACACAGCTTGGTGAGACGCTGACGCATTTCTTGCGCGAAAACCCGCCGCTGCGCATGTCAGGGCGCAGGCAAGTATCGAAGAGGGGACATCCCATGAGCAACCTGAAGAAGATCCTGATGGTCGACGACGATGTGGACCTGCGTGAGGTCCTAGCCGACCAGTTGGTCCTGACCGAGGAGTTCGACGTCTTCGAAGCCGGGACCGGTGCAGAGGGTCTCGATAAGGCGAAGCAGGGGCTCTACGACCTCGTGATCCTCGACGTGGGACTGCCCGACATGGATGGCCGCGAGCTCTGCCGGCTGATGCGCAAGCAGGGCGTGAAATGTCCGATTGTCATGCTCACTGGACACATCACCGACGCCGACACGATCCTCGGCCTCGATAGCGGGGCGAACGATTACGTCACCAAACCCTTCAAGTTTCCGGTGCTGCTCGCCCGGATCCGGGCACAGTTGCGGCAGCACGAGCAGAGCGAGGACGCGGTATTCACCGTCGGTCCCTACACGTTCAAGCCGTCGGCCAAGATGTTGATCACCGAAGACGACAAGAAGATCCGTCTGACCGAAAAAGAAACCAACATCCTCAAGTTCCTCTACCGCGCCAATGATGGGGTCGTCGCGCGGGACGTTCTGCTGCACGAAGTCTGGGGCTACAATGCGGCGGTAACGACTCACACGCTGGAAACCCACATCTACCGCCTGCGTCAGAAGATCGAGGCGGACCCGAGCAATGCGGCCCTCCTTGTCACGGAATCAGGGGGTTACCGATTGGTTTCTTGAAAAGTTTGGTCAATTTTGAGGGAAAATATGGCAGGTTTTGTACGCGTCAGTTGAAAAATGCGAATGCCTGCGCATAATCGGATATGTCAGTCGTCGCCCCCCACATAGGCGGCTGGCCAGGCCACTTTATCCCCCCCTCCAAAGTGGCTGCCACAAGGGATTGTCGCCCGGCCTGGACACCAGGTCGGGCGCTTTCTCTTTAAGGGTGTTTTACAGGACTTGAGGCCTGCGGCCGCCTCCGCAATGGTGTGGCTCCAAAAGGGAGGCCCCCGTGAGCGTCACCATCTGCACCTGGAACATCAACTCGGTCCGCCTGCGCGCCGATATCGTCGAACGTTTGTTGACCGAGGAGGCGCCGGACGTCCTCTGCCTGCAGGAGACGAAGTCGCCGGTCGACAAGATCCCCGCGGACCGCTTTGCGGCACTCGGCTACAGCCACATCGTGGCCGAGGGAAACAAGGGATATAACGGCGTCGCCATCCTCTCTCGCCTTCCGGTAGAAAATGCAGGGACGCGAACCTTCTGTGATACAGGCCATGCCCGGCACTGCTCGGTGCGGCTCGAAAACGGAATCACCATCCACAACTTCTACGTTCCGGCGGGGGGTGATGAGCCCGATCCGGACGCGAACCCGAAATTCGCCCACAAGCTGGAGTTCCTCGACAACATGGCCGCCTGGGGCCGCGAGGGGCAGGCGAAGTCGATCGTCGTCGGGGACCTCAACATCGCCCCGCGGGAGGATGACGTGTGGAGCCACAAGCAGCTCCTCAAGGTCGTCTCCCACACCCCCGTCGAGGTCGAGGCGCTGGAGAAGGTGCGCAGCGACGGCGGCTGGGCCGACGTGGTGCGCGACGACATTCCGGAGGGGCGCCTCTTTTCCTGGTGGTCCTACCGGTCGAAGGACTGGTCGGCCGCCGACAAGGGCCGGCGTCTCGATCACATCTGGGCAACACCCGACACGGGCCACGTTGCCGGCAGCGCCCGGGTTCTGCGCGAGGTGCGCGGGTGGGAGAAACCGTCCGACCACGCCCCGGTCTTCGCGACCTTCGCCCCATGATCGAGCTTGACCGCGACGACCCCGTCGCCCGCCTCACCCTCGCCGCACCTGAGCGGCGCAACGCCCTGCGCATCGCCGATATGGAGGAGATGGCCGCCCGCCTGCAGGAGGTCGAGGAGGACACCACGCTCCGCGTCCTGATCCTGACGGGGCAGGGCAGCACCTTCTGCGCCGGGGCCGATTTCGCGGAGCTGGAAGCGGGGCTGCGCCCGGACCTCACGCTCACCCGGCTCTCCACCCGGATCGCGACGCTGCGCGTGCCCGTGATCGGCGCGCTCAACGGCGGGACGTTTGGCGCGGGCCTCGACCTCGCGCTTGCCTGCGACTTCCGCATCGGGGTGGAGGGGATGAAGGTCGCGGTGCCCGCCGCCGCCATCGGCGTCCACTATCCCGGCGAGGCGATTGCTCGGGCCTCCGCCCGCCTCGGGCCCGACACCGCCCGCCGCCTCTTCCTCGCCGCCGAAACGCTGGAGGGAGAGGCCGTCGCCACCGCCGGCATCGTCGAGCACCTCGTTTCTGTCGATGAACTCGCGGCCGCCGCCGAAGCCCGCGCGGCCACCATCGCCCGCCTCGCCCCGCTCGCGATCGAAGGCATGAAACGCAGCCTCAACGCAGCCGACGACGCCGAACCCCGCGTTGCCGCGTGCTTCGCCAGCGGCGACCATGCAGAGGCGCTTGCTGCCCGCCGCGAAAAGCGCAGGCCCGCCTTCAAACGCGCCTGACCTTCATCTGTCTTCAAATATCCCCGCCGGAGGCGGCGCTACCGTCGCACTTGCTCCGGCACCAGCCCCCGGGGGAAGAACCGCAGGGTCACGAGCAGCACCAGCCCCATGATGAAGAGCCGCATATGCGGCGCGGCATCCAGCAGATGCGCCCGCAGCGCGCTGTCCGCCGCCATCCAGCCCGTCACGGCCTCCATCGCCATCGGCCCCCAGTTTTCCGCCTGCACCCAGGTGAACCAGATCAGGAAACCGCCCAGTACCGCGCCCCAGTTGTTGCCGGAGCCGCCGACGATCACCATCACCCAGATCAGGAAGGTGAAGCGCAGCGGGTTGTACGTGCCCGGCGTGAACTGCCCGTCGAGCGTAGTCAGCATCGCACCCGCCACGCCAACCACCGCCGAGCCGAGGACGAAGACCTGGATGTGCCGCGCGGTCACGTCCTTGCCCATGGCGGCGGCCGCATCGCGGTTGTCCCGGATCGCCCGCATCATCCGGCCCCAGGGCGAATTCAGCGCCCGCTCGGCCACCCACATCAGGATGACGAGCACGCCGAGGAACAGTGCTGCATAGCAGAGCCGGACGAAGATCGTGGAGGCCTCCACCGTGTCCATCCCGAGGCTCTGCGCCCAGCCGATGAACCAGTCGGCGCGCTGCAGGTCGATCTCGTAGGGCACCGGCCGATCGAGGCCGGAGACGTTTTTCACCCCCCGCGTCAGCCAGTCCTCGTTCTTGAGCACGGCGATGATGATCTCCGAGATCCCCAGCGTCGCGATGGCGAGGTAGTCCGACCGCAGCCCCAGCGCGATCTTCGCGATCAGCCAGGCGGCCCCGGCGGCGAAGAGACCGCCGACGATCCAGCTCAGGATGATCGGCGCACCCGCGCCGCCGATATTGCCGAACTGCGCGGGGTTCTGCGCCTCGATCGCGTCCACGGCCGGGTAGAAGAAGCGGCGCATGACGAAGTAGCCGATCACGATGATCAGGACCGTACCGATCCCGCGCAGCTTCTCCGGCAGGAGCTTCCGCCCATAGCTTGCGAGCACCACAGTCACGCCCAGCGACAGCAGCGCAGAGACGAGGCCGACGCCGCCCGCCGCCCATGCCTCGGGCCGCGGCGCCTGGCTCACGAGCACGCCCGCGACCCCGCCAAGGGCCGCGAACCCCATGATCCCGACGTTGAAGAGGCCGCCATAGCCCCACTGCATGTTCACCCCCAGCGCCATGATCGCGGAGATCAGGCAGAGGTTCAGGATCGACAGCGCCAGCGGCCAGGATTGCACGAGGCCCACCGCCGCGATGGCGGCCAGCATGGCGGAATAGAGCAGAACGATGCGAAGCGGCTGGCTCATATCACCTTCCCCCGGAACAGGCCCGTGGGCCGGACGAGCAGCACGACCACGAGGATGAGGAACGACACCGCGAACTTGTAGTCGGTGGAAAGGAGCTGGAGCAGGCCGTCAGGCTCCCACCCCGGCACGACGTACTCCACCACCCGCCGGTAGGCGTAGGTCACCGTGACCTCCGAGAACGCGACGACGAACCCGCCCGCGATCGCACCCACCGGGTTGCCGATGCCCCCCACGATGGCCGCGGCGAAGATCGGCAGCAGGAGCTGGAAATAGGTGAACGGCTTGAACGACTTGTCGAGGCCGTAGAGCGTGCCCGCCACCGTCGCGAGCCCGGCCGCGATCACCCAGGTCCAGAACACCACTTTCGCCGGGTCGATGCCGGAGAGCAGCGCGAGATCCTCGTTGTCGGAATAGGCCCGCATCGCCTTGCCCATCCGCGAGTGGTTGAGGAAGCGGAAGAGGGCGATGACGATGATGATGGCGACCACGACGGTCAGAACCTGCGTCGTGCGCAGCGCCAGCCCTTCCTCCAGCCCGCTCCACGCCTCGAAATCGCGCGCGCGGATGATGAACCGCTCCCCATCGGCGAAGCGCTGGTCATCGGGGCCGATGATGAGGCGGGTGAGACCGTTCAGCACGAACATCACGCCGACCGACGCGATGACGAAGACCACGGGGGCGGAGCGCTGCTTGCGGTAGAAGCTGTAGACCGTCCGGTCCATCAGCAGGCTCATGAGCACGGCGGCGAGGATCCCGACCGGCAGCGCGATCAGCGCCGTGGGCAGCGGCCCGGCGGACACGCCCATCGACTGCAGCCACCACGTGAACAGGATCACCCCCGCGGTGCCGAACGCCATCAGGTCCCCATGCGCGAAGTTCGAGAAACGCAGCACGGCATAGACCAGCGTCACCCCGAGCGCGCCGAGTGCGAGCTGGCTGCCATAGACCACGCCGGGTACCAGCACGAAGTTCGAAAACAGGACGAAGGCGTTGAGGAGGTCGATCATTCTTCGCTCCGGATCCGTAGAGGCGCCGCCGCGCCTGCCGGGCGCCACATCGCTCGGGCGACCAGCCCGGGCAGCGCCCGACCCTCCCCCCGGGAGGGCGCTTTTGCGCCGTCGCCCGCCGCGGCACGGCTCTTCGGGTTTGAGGGATAAAGGGCTTCGATCATCACGGGGCTCCTGCGCCCTCCCAGGCTCGGGCGCTGCCCGGGCTGGTCTGGAGTATGAACACTCATCCTCACCCTCCCAGGAACGTGCGCCGGACCTCGGGATTGGCGAGCAGCGCCTCCCCCGTGTCGGTCCACGCGTTGCGGCCCTGCACGAGCACATAGCCGTGATCCGCGATGTTGAGCGCCTGCCGAGCGTTCTGCTCCACCATCAGGATGGCGATGCCGGTCCGCGCGACCTCGATGATCCGGTCGAAGAGCTCGTCCATAACGATGGGGCTCACCCCAGCCGTTGGCTCGTCGAGCATCAGGAGCTTGGGCTCCGTCATCAGCGCACGGCCCACGGCCACCTGCTGGCGCTGCCCGCCGGAGAGCTCGCCCGCGGGCTGGCGGCGCTTTTCCTTCAGCACCGGGAACAGGTCGTAGACCTGCTCGATGGTGCCGCGGAAATCGTCTTCCCGCAGGTAAGCGCCCATCTCCAGGTTCTCCTCCACGGACATGGAGGTGAAGACGTTGTGGGTCTGCGGCACGAAGCCCATGCCGTTCGCCACCCGCTCCTGCGGGCTCATGGCGGTGATGTCGGTCTCGCCCAGCAGCACGCGGCCCTCGCGCAACGGGAGCATGCCGAAGACAGCCTTCATGGCGGTGGACTTGCCCGCGCCGTTGGGGCCGACGATGACCGCGATCTCGCCTTGCTCCACCTTGATCGTGCAGTCGTGGAGGATGTCGGTGGCACCGTAGCCGCCCGTCATGTGTTCCGCGGTGAGGAAGCTCATGGCCGCCCTCCGCGCAGATTTGCGACACTCGTGTCGTGCACCTGAGAGACCGTCGCGGGATGCGCCCGCCCTTCCCCCGTGGTCCAAAGCGCGACGCTGCCGACCTCCGCCGGTATCACGGTCACGATGAAGTCGGATGTCCGTCCGCTGGCGGGGTGAGACAGCGTTACCTCGGCCCGCAACGCCGGGCCGGTTTCGAGAGGCGTGGACACCATCTCGCGGATATCGGCAACGAGCCCCCCGCCGAGCGAGACGACGGCGGCCTGGAGACCGGCGCTTACCTTGCCCGGCTGATCCGCATCGAAGCGCAGCGTGGGAGTATGACTCGTTGCAGACCGGGTACTGATCCCAAGGCCTCTGATCCGGTACCAGGTCACGACACCGGGAAGGGTCTGCCAATCGTCGTCCTGCGAGGGAAAAGCCGATGGAGGAAAGCGATAGCTCACCTCTTCGTCCGGGCAGAAGCTGACGGTCGGCGAGATGGGGTCGCAGACAATGAACGTCTGCGCGCCCGCCATCAGGGGAAGAGCGAGCACAGCGGTGGCGACGGCGATGCTCCTCATGCCTCCACCTTCTTGTTCTTTAGCCCGGTGCCCAGATACGCCTCGATCACCCGCTCGTCGGACTTCATCTCGTCCACCGTGCCTTGCGCGAGCACCTTGCCCTCCGCCATCACGATCACCGGATCGCAGAGCCTGCCGATGAAATCCATATCGTGCTCGATCATGCAGAAGGTGTAGCCACGCTCGCGGTTCAGCCGCAGGATCGCATCGCCGATGGTGTTCAGCAGCGTCCGGTTCACCCCCGCGCCCACCTCGTCGAGGAAGACGATCTTCGCGTCCACCATCATGGTCCGGCCGAGCTCCAGCAGCTTCTTCTGCCCGCCCGAGAGGTTCCCGGCGAGCTCATCGGCCACCTGCGAGATCTGCAGGAACTCGATCACCTCGTCGGCCTTGGCGCGGATCTCCGCCTCCTGCCGCCGGATCTCGCCCGGGCGCAGCAGCACGTCCCACAGCTTCTCGCCCTTCTGGCTGCCGGGCACCATCATCAGGTTGTCGCGCACGGTGAGGGTCGAGAACTCGTGGGCGATCTGGAAGGTGCGCAGGAGCCCCTTGTGGAACAGCGCATGCGGCGGCAGGCCCGTGATGTCCTCACCATCGAGGAACACCCGGCCCGAGGTCGGTGTATAATGCCCCGCGATCACGTTGAAGAGCGTCGTCTTGCCGGCACCGTTCGGCCCGATCAGCCCGGTGATCGAGCCCTTGGCGATCTCGATGCTCGCCCCGTCGACGGCCCGGATGCCGCCGAAATGCATGTGGATATCCTCGACCCGGATCATATCCGCCCCGTCCCTAAAGAAGCGGCCCGGGGGTAGCCCCGGGCCGCGCCGCCTGCAAGTGGCGTTTTTCGCCTCAGCGGATGTTCACGGTGGTGAAGGCGCCGTCCTGCACCTCCAGCTCACGGTAGGAGCCCGCAGCCTCGCCCGGCCCGATCAGCTCGACGCCGGTGGCACCGACATAGTCGACGTCGCCGCCTTCGGCGAGGATCTCCAGCGCGCGGCCCAGCTCGCCGGGGCCGATGGGCTCACCGGGGGCGTTGGCGACCGCGATCAGGTTCTCCGCGATCGCGCCGCGATCGGTGGAGCCCGCCGCCTGTGCCGCGAGGATCATCAGCGCGGCCGCATCGTAGCTCTCGCCGCGATAGGGGCCGTCGCCCTCGATGCCCGCACTCTTGGCCATTTCGTCGAAAGCCGCAAAATCCTCGCTGTCGGAGCCCGGTGCGGTGCCGAAGGTGCCGTCGATGTCGCCGCCGAAGGCTTCGGTCAGGCTGTCGCCGATCATGCCGTCGCCCAGCACGAAGGTGTCGAAAGCCCCCGTGTCGAGCGAGGACTGGATGATCCCGCGGCCGCCCTGGTCCACATAGCCGAAGACGGCGAGCGCGTCGGCGCCGGTGGCGGCCAGCGCGCCGACCTCGGCCGAGTAGTCGCCGCGGCCGTCTTCGTGTGCTGCGACCAGCTCCACGGTGCCGCCTGCCTCCTCGAACGCCGCCTGGAACGCGTCGGCGAGGCCCTGGCCGTAGTCGTTGTTGGTGTAGGTCACCGCGATGCTGTCGATGCCGCGCTCGGTCACGATATCGGCGAGGATCTGGCCCTGCCGCGCATCCGACGGGGCGGTGCGGAAGAAGAGGCCGTTATCCTCGATGGTCGACAGCGCCGGTGAGGTGGCGGACGGGGACACCATCACGACGCCGTTCGGGATCGCGACGTTGTTCGCAACGGCCGTCGTCACGCCGGAGCAGTCGGCGCCCATGATGCCGATCACGTTGTCCCCGGTGATCAGACGCTCGGCCGCTGCCGCTGCGGCCGCGCTGTCCACACAGGTGGAGTCGGCGCGGACGGGCGCGAGGACCGTTCCGTCGAGGAATGCGCCGCTCTCGTTCACCTCCGAAATCGCCAGTTCGGCCGAGGCCGCCATGTCGGGCGTGAGGGATTCGATCGGGCCGGTGAAGCCCAGGATGATGCCGATATTCGCGGTCTGGGCGTGGCTCTCGGCCAGTGCTCCCGTTGCCGCGGCACACAATGCGGTGCTGAGCAGGAAACGTTTCATCTTGTTCTCCCTGAGGTCACGTTGGACTGGCGCCATCAAAGGGGGCGCGAGCGTGGTTTACAAGCGGGTTTTGGCGTCATCCGGCGCGGTTTGCGGGCTCAGGAGAGGGCCGCGCCGTCGGCCCAGAGGCCCGGCGCGGGCCGGATTTCCCCGGTCACGAGGCCGCGCCGGTTCTTCTGCGGCGGGTTCAGGCGCTTGGCGATCAGCGGATGCGCGGGATCGGCGACGCCGAGCCGCGCGAGGATCGCCGCGATCGCGCATTCGGAGGCGCGGGTGGTCCCGTCTTCGATCTTCAGCGCCACGCCGAGGCCGAGCTCGGGCAGGATCGCGATGAAGACGGCCTCCGCCCCGGTCTTGATGACGGTGGGGCCGGGCATCGCGGCCATCATCTCCGAGCACGCGCGGCCCTCACCGGCGACGAGCAGCGGATGCGCCTTCATCGCGCTGACAAGGCGGCGGGCCGCGTTCTGACGCGCCTCACCGAGCCCGCCCGGATCGGCCATGCGCGCCATGGCGTAGGCGAGGCCACGCAGGCTGCTCGCATGGTTCGGGGCGGAGCAGCCGTCGATGCCGTGGCCCGGCGAGGTCTCGTCCGCCATCTCCTCATGCGCGGCCTTCACGGCCCGCTGCACCGGATGGTCGATCTCGTTGTACTCGGCCCCGCCGCCCAGATGCTTCGACAGGGTCAGAAAGCCCGCATGCTTGCCCGAGCAGTTGTTGTGGATCTGGCAGGCGCGCTCGCCGCTGTTCAGCAGCCGGTCCCGCTCCGCCTTGTCGTTGGGGAACTGCGGCCCGCAGCGCAGATCGCCCTCGCCGAGGCCCAGATCGCCGAGCCAGGCACCGACCCGCTCCGTATGGATAAGCGCGCCCTGGTGGGAGGCACAGGCGAGCGCCAGATGCGCGTCGCCAAGCCCCGCCGCCTCCGCCGCGCCGCTTTCGATCAGCGGCAGGGCCTGGAGCATCTTGCAGGAGGAGCGCGGAAACACCGTCGCATCCGCCGTGCCCCACTCGGCCAGAACGTCGCCGCCCGAATGGACCACCACGGCATGGCCGCGATGGACCGACTCGAGGAGACCGCCGCGCCAGACCTCAACGAGTTCGGCGGCAGCGGGGGAGCGGTCAGTCATCGTAGAGTTCCTGGATCATGTCGGGGCCCAGACGGTCGCGCATCCGGGCGAAGGCAAGGCGGACGCGGGACTTCACCGTGCCCAGCGGCACGCCCTCCCGCTCTGCGATCTCCACCTGGCTCAACCCCTCGAAGAAGGTGGCGAAGAGCACTGTGCGCTGGTTGTCGGGCAGTGTGGCAAGCGCCTCGCGCACCTGGGTCTGCCGCTCCATGGCCGAGACGGCGGCGCCACCATCGGGCTCCGGATCCGGCTGGAACATCGGGTCGTCCGGGTCGGGCTGGCGCCGCGCGCCGCGCCGTATGAGGTCGATCCGCCGGTTCCGCGCGATGGCGAAGATCCAGGTCGAGGGCGCGGCCTTCACCGGGTCGTAGCTCGATGCCTTGCGCCAGACCTGGACCATGACCTCCTGCGCGATCTCCTCGGCCTGGTCGTCTGGCATGGCGTAGCGCAGCAGGAAGGATTTCACCCGCCCCGCATAGCGGCCGAAGAGCTCGGCAAAGGCACTCTTGTCCTGCTGGGCCACCCGCAGCAGCAGCGCGATCTCCTCGGATCGCGGATCATCGTCCGGTATGGTGGCCGGCTCCGACGAAGGCTTGGGATGGGGGTCTGGCACGTCTTGCCCTCTCGAACGGGCCGCTTGCGCAACGCCGATCCGTCGAAAATCGTTGACGGGGTGGCCAGAAGCCGCCCCTTTTCGATACATTATCGGAGCCGCACCGGCGCAAGGCAAGCACGCGCTGTCTGCAAAGGGTCGGCACGCGGAACCGCCAGACACAGGGGCGGAGGCGATTTGGCGATGGAGCAGGTAATGAATTCTAAGGTTGTGTTGGTCGGGCTGGGGTTGATCGTGGGCTTCCCCGCCGCGGCGCAGGAGACGACGCGCGCCGACGCACATCAGAACTGGAGCGTTTTCGTGTCCGACAACGGCACGCGGGAATGCTGGATCGCGTCGGCGCCGACGCGGTCGGTCGCGACCAGGGACGGATCCCCCGTCACCGTGCGTCGTAGCGAGATCCGGATGATGGTCACGAGCCGTCCGACGGACGGGGTGGAGAACGAGGTGAGCTTCACCGGCGGCTATCCCTTCCGGCCCGACTCAGAGGTCAACGTGACCATCGGGGACAGCGAGTTCGCCTTCTACACCGATGGCGAATGGGCCTGGCCGTCCTCCCCCGCGGACGACGCGCGGGTCGTGGCGGCGATGCGAGCGGGCTCCGACGCGACCGTCGTCGGGACGTCATCGCGCGGCACTACAACGACGGACACGATCTCCCTGATCGGGTTCACGGCGGCACTGCGCGACGCGTCGGGCCGCTGCTCCAACTAGAATAGAAACAGCCATCATCCCCGAGCGGAGGATCTATCCATGAAGCTGAGCCGACTTTTCCTGATCGCGGCGGGCACCACCTGCCTGACGGCGCTGCCGGCGCTGGCACAGGACGCAGCGCTATGCGGCGGTTTCGGTGCGGATGCGGTCTGGGCCGGCGGGGATGAGGCATCCTCCGCGATCGACGGCGCGGCCGACCCCTTCACGCTGGAGGGCAGCGTTCCGGCCGGTGGGGCCTACACGGTGCTTTTCACCGTCGGTGCAGCCGCGGACGTCCGGGTCGAGGCGGAGCCGGAGGCTGCCGGGGATACGGTGATCGACCTGCGCGATGCCGCGGGCACGATCCTTCTGAACGACGACGATGGCGGCGGCTTCCTGTCCTCGCGGGGTGAGATCGCGCTGGAGCCCGGCACCTACTGTCTGTCGACCACCAGCTATGACAGCTCCGATATCGGCGCGACCATCCGGGTCGGCCTGCAGTCGCACGCGGCCCTGACCGACGCGCCCGCCCCGACGCCCGCTCCGGCCCCGGGTCCGGTCAATGAGGAGACCGCGAACCTTTGCGCAGGCTACGGCGCGCGCGCGGTCTGGGCGGGGGGCGACGAGGCCTCCTCGGCCATCGACCTCGCCTCCGGCCCGTTCACCGTGGCGGGCAGCATCCCGGCCAATGGCGAATACACCGTGCTCTTCACCGTCACCAACGGCACCGATGTCCGGGTCGAGGCGGCGCCGCAGCGTGAGGGCGACACGGTGATCGACCTGCGCGACGCGAACGGCACTGTTCTTCTGAGCGACGACGATGGCGGCGGGTTCCTGTCCTCCCGCGGGGAGACGTATCTCAATCCTGGCACCTACTGCCTCTCGGCCAGCAGCTATGACAGCAGCAACTTGCAAGCCGACATCCGCGTGGGTCTGACGACGCACGAGGCGCTGACCGCCGGATCCGGCAATGGCGGCGGCGCGGGCGGCGGCGTCTGCCTGCCCGATACCGAGGCGGTGGCGATCTTCGACGGTGCGCCGGTCGACAGCGAGCTTGAGGCGGGCCTCCGCCAGACGGCGGCGATCAACGACACGCCCTTCTATCGCTTCACCCTGTCCGAGCCGCAGCCGATCAGCGTCACGGCGGAGAACCCGAGCGCCGATCCGGTGCTCAGCATCTACGACGACACGGGCTACCTGCTGGCGGAGAACGACGATTTCGACGGGCTGAACTCCCGCATCGACTTCACCGAGCCGCTGGAGGCGGGCACCTACTGCATCGGGCTCGAGGCGCTGAGCGACGGCTTCTCCCCGGTCACCGTGACCCTGAGCGCCTACGACGAGGAAGCCTTCATGGCGAGCCTCTACAACAATGCCGAGGCCGCGCCGCCGCTCGACGGCAGCTACCCGGTCACGGATCTGGGCGCCATCGAAGGCCGGATCCGCCGCGACGTGCGAGACACCGACGACCTGCAGTGGTTCAGCTTCGAGGTGACGGAGCCCGGCCTGATCCTCATCGAGGGGATCGAGACCGGCAACAACGACCCGATGCTGACGCTGTTCGACGATCTGGGCCGGCGGCTCGACCAGAACGACGATTACGGCGCGACCTACTCCGCCCAGATCGCAGCGCGGGTCAATCGCGGGGTCTACCTGCTGGCGGTCGGCCGCCCGGGCGGCCTCTACGGCCAGGCCTCGGTGACGCGGCTGGCGATCGAGCGGTTCGTGCCGGCGCAGTGACGCTGTTCCACCGCGCCGCGGTGATCGAGCCGGGCCGGACGCTGGAGCGTCTGGCCCGGCTCTGTAGTCTGGGGGCGGAGCATGGCTGCCCGCCCGAGGCGCGGCTCGCCCCCGACATGTTCCCGCTGGTCGAGCAGGCTGCGACGGCCGCCCACTTCCCCCTGCGCGGCGCCTTCCCGCTCGCCGGTCGCGACGTGCCGGAACCCGAGCCGAACGACGACACGCTCCCCGGCATGGCCGACGCGGTGGAGCGGAGTGCGGCGGCCCTCGCCACGATCGGCCCGAAGGACCTCGACCTCACCCGCGAGATCGCCTTCGAAGCCGGTTTCGCGCAGCACAAGCTCGACGGCGAGGCATTCCTCCTCCGCTTCATCCTGCCGAACTTCCATTTCCACGTCGCCATGACCTACGCGATCCTGCGCGCGCAGGGTGTCCCCGTGGGCAAGGCGGATTTCGACGGGGTGCATGGCTATCCGCCCGGTTTCCGCTTCACCTGACTGGCAATTCGCGCTCCGATTTGCTATCTGACGGTCAAACGCCTCCCCTCATCCGGGAGGCGTCTTCGTTGGAGTAGCCGATATGTCCGAGCCCACCGCCCCGATCACGCAGGATCTGCTGACCATCAAGCGCGCGCCCGTGCCGGGTCTGCCGAACCTCGTCGGCATGACCCGTGCCGCCATGTGCGACGCGCTGATCGAGGCCGGAACGCCCGAGAAGCAGGCGAAGATGCGCGTCGGACAGATCTGGAGCTGGATCTACAACAAGGGCGTCTACGACTTCGACGCGATGACCAACCTTGCGAAGCCCTTCCGGGCCATGCTCGCCGAGCGGTTCCGCGTCGCGCTGCCCGAGGTCGTGACCAAGCAGGTCTCCACCGATGGCACCCGCAAGTATCTGCTCAGGATCGAGGGCGGGCACGAGGTCGAGACCGTCTACATCCCCGAAACCGACCGCGGCACGCTCTGCATCTCCTCCCAGGTCGGCTGCACGCTCACCTGCTCCTTCTGCCACACCGGCACGCAGAAGCTGGTGAGGAACCTCACTCCAGGCGAGATCATCGGGCAGGTACTCGTTGCCCGCGACGACCTCGGCGAATGGGGCAAGGGGCCGGAGGACAAGCGGCTCCTGTCGAACATCGTGCTGATGGGCATGGGCGAGCCGCTCTACAACTTCGAGGCCGTGCGCGACGCGATGAAGATCGCGATGGACCCCGAGGGCGTGGCTCTCTCCCGCCGCCGCATCACGCTCTCCACCTCTGGCGTGGTGCCCGAGATCGCGCGAACGGGGGAGGAGATCGGCTGCATGCTCGCCATCTCCTTCCACGCGACGACGAACGAGGTGCGCGACAAGCTCGTCCCGATCAACAAGCGCTGGGACATCGACGAGCTGCTGCAGGCCTGCCGCGACTACCCGCGCCTGTCCAACGCCGAGCGGATCACCTTCGAATACGTGATGCTCAAGGACGTCAACGACAGCGATGCGGACGCAAAGCGGCTGGTGAAACTGATCGAGGGGATCCCGGCGAAGATCAACCTGATCCCCTTCAATCCGTGGCCGGGCTCGCCCTACGAACGGTCCACGCCCGAGCGGATCGAGGCGTTCGGGCGCATCGTGAACCGCGCGGGCTATGCCTCCCCGGTGCGTCGCCCCCGCGGCGAGGACATCATGGCCGCCTGCGGCCAGCTCAAATCCGCCACCGAGCGCGCCCGCAAATCCCGCGCCCAGATCGCGGCCGAAGCCGGGCTCTGACATGCCGGGCCGCATCTTCCTCGACCAGGACGGTGCGGCGCTGGCGGATCACTTCGGTGTCGCTCCGGCCGACACGCCGACCGGCGTGGATCTTGCCCCGGACGAGGAACTCGCGCTCGTCCTGCCGGGCAAGCTCATCACCGCGCGCTGGGGCATGATCCCGAAGGGGGCCGTGAACGCCCGCGGTCGCCCGGTGATGGAAAAGCTCGTCAACATCCGCTCCGAAACGCTGCATGAGAAGACGGCCTTCGCGAAGATCCAGCACAATCGCGCGGTCCTGCCGGCCTCCGGCTGGTACGAGTGGACGGGCAAGACCGGGCGCAAGACCCGCTGGCGGATCAGCGCGCCGGACCAGCCGCTGCTCGCCTTCGCCGCGATCTACGACGTCTGGCACATGCCGGGCGGACGTGAACTGGTGAGCTTCGCCACGCTCACCTGCGAGCCCAACGCGGACGTGCGCGACATCCACCACCGGATGCCGGTCCTGCTGGACGATCCCGCTGCGTGGCTGGCAGGCGAGGCCCGGCCGATGCGCCCCGCCCCCGACGGCACGCTGACGGTCGAGAAATCCGAACTCTAGGCATTTATGTCCGCGCATTTTCGCGACGCCAGACCGATGCGGCCGGACTGGAAAATGCTTCAGTCCTTCACCCGCCGCAGCCGGTAGGTGCCCTCCGGCAGATCGAGCGCCGCGCGCAGATCGCGAAGCTGCGCCGTGGACAGCACCACGGTCTGCACCTTGCCCGTCCGCTCGTCGAGCTGCTCCACCCGCGCCCCGTCGTCGAAGACGGTGATGGTCACGTCCTCGACCGCCTCCGCCTCGTCGATCAGGGTGACGACCGTCGCGTCGAATTCGTGCTCGATGGTGAACATTACGGCAGTGCCTCTTCTGGGCCGGAAGACGCTTCAGCATCGTCAGCTTCCACGCCGCTGTCCATGCCAATGCTCCGGAACATGTCCATCTGCACCACGCCGTAGCCGTTTCGCTCGAACAACATGCGAGAGGCCTCGTTGCCGCCCCAGATCGTGGCGGAGATCCCGCTGCACCGCTCCACCTTCGCCATCGCCGCCGCGTGATCGAGCAGGCGCTGGCCGAGGCCCTGTCCGCGTGTCGTGTCCCGCACCGTGATGTCTTCGATGTAGAGGACGCTGCGCCCGTGCATCGGCTCGGTCCATAGCCGGGTCAGGCAGTGGCCCGCCACGCCGCCCGCATCGCGGATGACGAACGCGCTCTTCGACGGCCGCATGGGGCCGACGACCCACTTGCGCGGGAAGTGCTTGCGCAGCGCCACCAGGCACATGTCGCGGCCGAGCTCCCACGGCGGGAAGGCCTCCGGGAACCTGCGGGAATGCCAGTCATGCGTCTGCTGCTGGAGGAGCAGGATGTCCGGCAAATCCTCCCAGACGGCGCATTCGACGGTCGGAACCATGGGGTCTCATCCCGGATCGGCAGGGTCGGCAAGCTGATCGCAGGCCTTTGCGTCGAGAGTGAGGCCGTCGCCCCGATCTGCCCTTCAGGTTGTGCTTCCGGGCACTGTCTGTCTCGACGTCCGGATGGCGAGCTCGATGTGGCCCTATGCCGGATCGGCGGCGCGCGCCAGGACGGAAATGTCGGGCCAGTCGAGGCGGATCGAGGTGGTCGGCACCGCAAAGTCCGGATCCGGCCCGCGCCACGTCTCCACGGCGCCCAGACGGCGATAGAACCGCTCCGCCCCGTCGTTTCCCGCGATGATGTAGAGGTAGAGCGACCGCGCCCCGGCCTCCTGCGCCCGCGCCGCCGCTTCCGCCAGCAATCGCGCGCCGATCCCAAGGCCCCGACCATGCGCCGCGACATGCAGCGCATCGACATAGGCCTCCTCGCCCGGCTGCACCCAGACGAACCCGGCGAGCCCCTGCGATCCGTCCGCCACCAGCACGACGCCCTCCGGAACCTGCGCCCACTTCGCGGCGAGCTCCGCTGGAACGGCCTCCGCGAGGTAGGCGGCAGGCAGAATGCCCCGATAAACGTCCCGCCAGCTCGCCACATGTAGCGCGGCGATAGCGGGCAGGTCGGAAGGGATCGCGTCTCGGAGCAACATGCAGCGGACGCTAGTCGTTGCAGGGCCTCTCCGTCCAGACGCCCATCTCCTATGGACACCGGGTTCGCGTATTTCGGGAAAGATGAAAGCGCCGCTCTCTTCTTCTTTGCCCATACACGCCGGGGTCCGGGGCAGCGCCCCGGCTGCCCGCAGGGCCAGAGGGCGCGCGCGTCAGCGCTCCGCCGTATTCAGACCGGCGTGCCCCAGAGGTCGTATTCGCTGGCCTCGTCGACCTCGACCGTCACGATGTCGCCGGGCGAGAGCGCCTCGAAGCCCTCGTCGATGAAGAGGTTGCCGTCGATCTCCGGCGCATCCGCCTTGGTGCGGCAGACGGCCCCCTCGCCGTCCACCTCGTCCACGATCACGTCGAGGCGGGTGCCGACCTTGGCCGCCAGCTTCTCGGCCGAGATGCGCTGGGCAACCTCCATGAAGCGGGCGTAGCGCTCCTCCTTCACCTCTTCGGACACGTGGTCGGGCAAGGCGTTGGAGCGGGCGCCGGCCACGTTTTCATACTTGAAGGCGCCGACCCGGTCGAGTCGCGCCTCCTCCATCCAGTCGAGCAGGTGCTGGAACTCGGCTTCCGTCTCGCCGGGATAGCCGACGATGAAGGTGGAGCGCAGGACGATCTCCGGGTTGATCGCGCGCCAGGCGGCGATGCGCTCCAGCGTCTTCGCCGAGGCCGCGGGGCGGGCCATGCGCTTGAGCACGTCGGGGTGGGAGTGCTGGAAAGGGATGTCGAGGTAGGGCAGCAGGTTCTCGCCCATATGCGGGATCAGCTTGTCCACATGCGGGTACGGATAGACGTAGTGGAGCCTGACCCACGCCCCGAGCGTCGCCATCTCCCGCGACAGGTCCTCGATATGGGTCCGGACCTCGCGCCCTTGCCAGTCGTGCACGTCATGCTTCCGGTCCACCCCGTAGGCCGACGTGTCCTGCGAGATCACGAGGATCTCCTTCACCCCGCTCTCCACCAGCTTTTCCGCCTCGCGCAGCACTGCGTGGACGGGGCGGGAGGCCAGCCGCCCACGCATATCCGGGATGATGCAAAACTTGCACTTGTGATTGCAGCCCTCGGAGATCTTCAGATACGCGAAGTGGCGTGGCGTGAGCTTCAGCCCTGCAGGCGGCAGCAGGTCGATGAAGGGGTCGGGGTCCGGCGGCACGGCGTCGTGCACGGCATCCAGCACTTGCTCGTACTGGTGCGGCCCGGTGACGGCGAGCACCGACGGATGGGTGCCGCGGATGTAGTCCTCCTCCGCCCCCAGACAGCCGGTGACGATGACCTTGCCGTTCTCCTGCAACGCCTCGCCGATCGCCTCCAGGCTCTCGGCCTTCGCGCTGTCGAGGAAGCCGCAGGTGTTCACGATCACTGCGTTGGCACCCGCATAGTCACCGGTGATCGCGTAGCCCTCTGCTCGCAGCCGCGTCAGGATGCGCTCGCTGTCCACCAGCGCCTTTGGACAGCCGAGCGAGACCATGCCGATCTTCGGCTGGCCGGGACGGGCGGTGTCGCCGACCGCGGCGCGCGGCGCGAGGTCGGGGCGCAGATTCGGCGGGTTGAGGCTCATGGCGCGGCCTTAGCCCAGATCGGGGGCGGAGGAAAGCGGGGCTAGCGGCTGCGCAGCTCCGCGAAGGCCCGATCCATCAGGAGGCCGAGCCCGGCATAGAAGACTGACACCCGCAACCGGCGCCCGCCGCGGAAGATCAACTGCGTCTCCAGCGATCCGGCGCTGGGGACGATCCGCTGGAGATCGGCCCAGGCAAAACTGCGCCAGCGGCCCAGCATGTCCCGGTCCATCACCTGCTCCGCGTCGAAGGCGATGGTCATGGACCACATCGACCAGCCCATCCACAGGAAGGCGGTGGCGCAGAGCGCCGCAACGGCCTGCGTGAGAAGCGTCGGCGCGGCCATGAAACCCCAGAAGACCAGCGCGGCGAGCGCCACGCCCAGCATCGCGCCGCCCCAGCGGGCGCCGGGTTTGAGCCGCATCACCACGACTTCGCCAGCGACCAGCTCTACCCGTTCGCCGCCGAGGCCGAAGATCCCCGCGATCAGGGCAAAGGCGGGAAGCGCAATCAGCGGCTGCGCCAGCAAGGTGAGCCCGATCAGGAGGAGCTGTTGCCCGCTGAGCGTGACGCCGATCTGCGTGAGGCCGAACCGCAGCGGCTCGGTCAGCAGAGGCGACTGCATCCACGCCAGCGCCGCTAAAAGCCCAAGACCGGCGAACAGCAACAACAGCCAGACGGCAACGCGCACCATCATGCTTCGAGCGCCGCCTTCCACCCGCTCACATCGGTCATGATCGCATCACCCATGTGGCGCATATTGGCGAGCGAGCGCGCCCCGGCCTCCGCCGAGCCGTGGCCGCACGCCTCCTCGATCACGATCGGGATCAGGCCGAGGTCGGAGCCGTGGCGGACGCTGGGATAGATCCCGATCTCGGTGGCCACCCCGCAGATGGCGAAGGACACCAGCCCCAGATCGCGCAGCGTCATGGCGAGCGGCGTTCCTTCGAAGGCGGACATGCCGAGCTTGTCGAAGATCGCCTCGTCCTCCCGCGGCGCCAGCTCCGGCGCCAGCGCATGGGCCGGGCTGCCGCGCAGGAACCAGGGCTTCACCGCCCCCGGATCGTCGGTCCGCTGCCACGTCATCGCCTGGCGCATCTGGAACGTGCCCATCAGTTTCACCGGCAGCGACATGTGCCGCAGGAAGATCACGGGCATCCCGGCGGTCCGCGCCGCCTCCAGCGCGCCCAGCACCCGCTCCAGCACAGCCGCGCCGTCTGCGAGCTGCGACAGAATCCCGGCCTGCATGTCATAGACCACCAGCGCGCACCGCTCCGGGCGCGCGAGGTCGGTCAGTGAAGTCGATGTGTTCGTCATGGCGTCCCTCTCCTGCGGCGCGCACCCTAGCATGGATTGGCGGGCAGTCAGACTGTTGCGAAGAGGACCTGCAGTGCTACTTCTGCGCCAGCACGGACCGGGATCGCCAGCCATGACCGAAGAGACCGAGGGCCAGCCGCCTTCCGACGACGCCTATGCCCTGAACGCCGCCACGGTGGACGCGATCCTCGCCGCGGTCGAGGTCGGCGCGCGGGAGCGGCTGATCGAGTATCTCGCCCACATGCACCCCGCCGACGTGGCCGACCTTCTCGAACAGATCGAGGAGCCGCGGCGGGTGAGGCTTGTCGAGCTCTGGGGACCCGATCTGAACGGCGACGTGCTCACGGAGCTGGAGGAGGGCGTTCGCGACACCGTCCTTGCCACCCTGACGCCAAAGCAGCTCTCCGAGGCGGTGCAGGAGCTCGACACCGACGACGTCGTCTACCTCGTCGAGGATCTGGACGAGCCGCAGCAGGAGGCCGTGCTTGACGCGCTCGACGATGCGGATCGGGTCGCCGTCGAGCAGTCGCTCACCTATCCCGAATACACCGCCGGCCGCCTGATGCAGCGGGAGATGGTGACGGCGCCGGTCCACTGGACCGTCGGCGACGTCATCGACTACATGCGCGCCTCCGACGATCTGCCCGAGCAGTTCTACGACATCATCATCGTTGATCCGGCCATGCACCCGGTGGGCGAGGTGCGGCTGGGCAAGGTCATGGCCCATCCGCGCAGCGTGAAGCTCGACACCCTGATGGAGCAAGACTTCCGCACCATCCCCGTCGATCAGCGGCAGGAGGATGTCGCCTACGCCTTCAACCAGTACCACATGATCCAGGCCCCGGTGGTGAACGCCGATGGCCGGCTCGTGGGCATCGTTACCATCGACGACGCGATGGACGTGCTGGAGGACGAGGCGGAGGAGGACATGAAGCTCCTCGCCGGTGTCGGCGACGAGGAGATCAGCGACAGCACCATGGCTATCGTGCAGCGCCGCTTCCCGTGGCTTCTGGTGAACCTGATCACGGCGATCATCGCCTCCATCGTGATCTCGCTGTTCTCCTCGACCATCGAGGCGATCGTGGCGCTCGCCGTGCTGATGCCGATCGTCGCCAGCATGGGCGGGAACGCCGCGACGCAGACGCTGACCGTGGCGGTGCGGGCGCTCGCCACGCGCGACCTCACCGGGTCGAACGCCATGCGGATCGTGCGGCGGGAGCTTGTCGCAGGCACGATCAACGGCGCCGCCTTCGCGGTCATCATGGCCGTGGTCGGCATCATCTGGTTCGGCAACCCGATGCTGGGCGTCGTGCTCGCCATCGCCATGGTCGGCAACCTCGCCGTCGCCGGGCTCGCCGGGATCCTCGTTCCCATCGGGCTCGACCGCGCCGGTGCGGATCCGGCGCTGGCCTCCGGTACTTTCGTAACCACCGTGACGGACGTGGTGGGCTTCCTGCTCTTCCTGGGGCTCGCCTCCGCCCTGCTGCTTTGAGGCGCGGAATCCGAGTATTTGTGCGAACTCGAAGCCCCTTTCGATTTCGTCCAAATACTCCCGCGCGGCGCGCACCCGACCTTCGCCCCCCTTGACCCGCCCGCCCGGACGGGCAGGCTGGCCCGACACCTGAGAGGAGCCTGCCCATGACCGACCTGCCCGACAGCATCGATGCGACGCAGGCGCTTCTGAGCGGTGCGGGCTACGTGGCGGGCCGCGACCTCGCCACCGTCGCCTTCCTCGCGCTGAAGCTCGGGCGGCCGCTGTTTCTGGAGGGTGAGGCGGGTGTCGGCAAGACCGAGATCGCGAAGGCGCTCAGCGCCGCGCTCGGCCGCCGCCTGATCCGGCTCCAGTGCTACGAGGGGCTCGACGCGGCCTCCGCTGTCTACGAATGGAACTTCCCCGCCCAGATGGTCGCGATCCGCACGGCGGAGGCGGCGGGCAGCGCCGACCGCGATGCGCTCACGCGGGAGCTCTTCTCCGGCGACTACCTCATCTCCCGTCCGCTCCTCGAAGCGATGGAGCCGCAGGAGGCCGGACCGCCGGTCCTGCTGATCGACGAGCTCGACCGCACCGACGAGCCGTTCGAGGCGTTCCTGCTGGAGGCCCTAAGCGATTTCGCCGTCACCATCCCGGAGCTCGGCACCGTCAAGGCGCCTGAGCCGCCCATCGTGATCCTCACCTCCAACCGCACGCGCGAGGTGCACGACGCCCTCAAGCGCCGCTGCCTCTATCACTGGGTCGACTACCCCAGCTTCGACCGTGAGATGCAGATCGTCACCGCCCGCGCGCCTGAGGCGGCGGAGGCGCTGAGCCGTGAGGTCGTCGCCTTCGTCCAGAAGCTGCGGACGGAGGATCTCTTCAAGAAACCGGGCGTGGCCGAGACCATCGACTGGGCCAAGTGCCTCGTCGCCCTCGACGCGATCGAGCTCAGCCCGCAGGTCATCGCCGATACACTCGGTGCGATACTCAAGTATCAGGACGACATCCAGAAACTGCAGGGGTCCGAGGCAAAAAGGATACTGGACGAGGCGCGCGCGGAGCTTGCCTGAGGCTCTTTCTTGACAGGTGGGATGCCGGCTCACACGGTTCAGTCGCCATCCAACAACGAAATGAAAGGTTCCAGGAATGCGCGCCCTTCTTCTGTCCACCCTGCTCGCCACGGCACCGGTCGCCGCCATCGCCTGCCCGAACTGGCAGGGCACGCCGACCTATGGCGACGTGCAACTGTCCGCGGGCTTCCTGCCCGATCCGCATACGGTCAACCTCGTGGCGGGCGGTCCGAACGACCTGACCAAGTGCGGTGTCGGCGGTGCCGGCTTCGTCGCGACCGACCCGGACTACGACGTCTACTGGTCCGACAGCACCGGCTCTCTGACCTTCAGCGTATCCTCGGCCGAGGACACGGTCCTGCTGATCAACGCGCCCGACGGCTCCTGGCTCTATAACGACGACACCAATGGGCTGAACCCGGAGATCGTGGTGAACAAGCCGCAGGAAGGGCTCTACGACATCTGGGTCGGCTCGTACGACCCGACGGGCTACGCCAACGCTCAGCTCAGCGTCAGCGAGTTCTGAGACATAGATCTGACGCCGCCGGGCTCACGTCGCGGCGGCGTGTTGACAGATTGGGGGGTGAGGTCGCAGCCTGAAGGGGCTGGGGGCATGTTCAACGCGAACAGGAAAGCCCATCAGCCATGCGCATGTTTCTCGCTGCCGCCCTTCTCGCCGCCTCACCCGCGATCGCCTGCCCCAACTGGCAGGGCGCTCCGCATTTCGGGCAGATCGATCTGCGGGCCGGTTTCCAGCCCGATCCCCATATCCGCTCCATCACGGCGGGGGGCACCCACGACCTCGCCCGCTGCTTCGGCAACAACTGGGCCGGTTTCGTCACCGTGCGCCCGGATTTCGACCTGTACTGGAACGGGCAGAGCCGCCAGCTTACCATTGCGGTCCAATCCAGGGCCGATACGGTGCTTCTGGTCAACGCGCCCGATGGCTCGTGGCACTACAACGACGACTATCAGGGCCTGAACTCGGCCATCACGTTCCGCAATCCGCAGCAGGGGCTCTATGACATCTGGATCGGCAGCTACGACGGGTCGCGGCGCAATCCCGGCACGCTCATGTTCACCGAGTACGATTACTGAGGGGTGCGGGGTCGGCGATGGCTGAGTTCGCCGACCTTCCGCTGCCGGAAAACCCGCGGCTCGCCCAGAACATCACGCATTTCGCCCGCGCCCTGCGCCGCGCGGGTTTGCGCGTCGGCCCCGGCCAGGTGGTCGATGCAATCCGCGCGGTGGAGGCCGCGGGCTTCTCCGAGAAGCGCGACTTCTTCTGGACGCTCCACGCCTGCTTCGTCCGCAAGCCGGAGGAGCGGAGCACCTTCGCCCAGGTCTTCCGCCTCTACTGGCGCGACCCGCAGTTCCTCGAAAAGATGATGGAGATGCTCACGCCCATGGTGCGCGGCGTGAACGAGCAGCCCGACCCCAAGGCGGCCGAACGGCGCGCCGCCGAGGCGCTGCTCGACCAGCCCGAGGCGCCGCCGCCCGAGCTGGACCGGGAGGAGGGCGAGCGGATCGAGATCGACGCGACGCTCACCTTCTCCGCCGAGGAGAAGCTGCGTCACACCGATTTCGAGCAGATGACCACCGCGGAACTGGCCGAGGCGCGGCGCGCGATCGCCAAGCTGGAACTGCCCGTCCGCCCCATCGCGTCACGCCGCACGCGGGTCTCCACCCGCGGCCATATTGCCGACTGGCGCGGCACCATGCGTGCGGCTATGCGCACCGGCGACATCACGCGGCTGGAGCTGAAGGAGCGGCGGACGCGCTGGCCGAACCTTGTGGCGCTCTGTGACATCTCGGGCTCCATGTCCGGCTACAGCCGCATGCTGCTCCACTTCCTGCACATGGCCGCGAACCAGAAGGGCGCGGGCTGGGCGCAGGTCCACGCCTTCACCTTCGGCACGCGGCTCACCAATATCACGCGGCACCTGCGCCAGCGCGACGTGGATGCTGCCCTCGCCGCCACGGGGGCGGAGGCGCTGGATTGGGAGGGGGGCACCCGGATCGGCGCCTGCCTGCACGCCTTCAACCGCGACTGGTCGCGGCGCGTGTTGGGGCAGGGCGCCGTGGTGCTGTTGATCACCGACGGCCTCGACCGCGACGCGCCCGAGCTGCTGGAACGCGAGGCCGAGCGCCTGCGCCTGTCGAGCCGCAAGCTCATCTGGCTCAACCCGCTCCTGCGGTTCGACGGGTTCGCGCCGAGGGCCAGGGGCGTGCAGGCTCTGCTTCCGAATGTGGACAGTTTTCGCGCGGCCCACTCGATCGCATCCCTTGAGGATCTCTCGGCCGCGCTGACGCGGGCGGAGGATCAGGGGCTCAGGGCCCGGATGCTCGGCCGCATGACGCCCGGCGGGCCATGAAGGCCGCGGGCGTCCGTCGGTCAGGTCAGCTACCCTGGCTGGGCGCCTGACGGGTCTGGATGACAATCGCGATTTCTTCCATCGTCATGTCATCGAGCTGTTCGGCGGTCAGGCCGGTCAGCCCTTGCAGGTGGTGGTTGCCCGTGTCCTGAGCGGCTGCGGGCGAGATCACGGCCATGAGGGCCGCGGCAAGGGCGAGTGCTTTAATCGAAATACGCATCTTCTTCTTCCTTTCCTCGGGGCGGTGCGGAATAGCCTCCGCCCGTCGATGGTAGATATGTGGTAGAGACCACCGGTCTCTTAAACTTCGATCTGCGCAATGGACCTGCGCGGATCGGGAAACAATCAGAACTGCGCCTGCCGTGCCTCGATTACGTCGGCGAGCTCTTCGAGGCTCATCTGCTCGATCGTCGCAGCGTCGAGGCCGGTTATCCCGCCAAGCGCGTGGTTGCCGGTGACAGCCACGTCACTCTGCTGAGCGGTCGCGGTCAGGGCGGCGGTGAGCATTGCTGCGAGGGCGATTGCCGTAAAGATCTTGGTCATGTCTTCGGTCCTTCCTTGGGCGGGTCCGGCTGTGTTGTCCCCTAGTTGGGGTCGGCCGGACGGTGCTTAAGGCACGAAACGTTCACCGTAAGAGTTTCGCACAGGAAACAATCACGAGGGTTTCACAACTGTGGCTGGCGGTCTGTGACCATTGCCACGTCCTGGGACACGCCGGCTCCTGCCGACGTGAGCGACAGGCCGGGCAGGCTGCCCGACGGCGCTTCGAGCATCGTGGCACGGCGTCCGTCGGCGAGCCCGGCGAGGGCCGCGACGAGTGCGAAGGCGAATACTGCGGTCTTCATGGTCCTGCTCCTCTCTCCGGTTCCGCGGCGCCGACCTGGCCGTTTCCGCGATGAGGCAGAGATGGCGACGGGCGCCGCGTCTGCGCAGGGGGCGAACTCGCCACCTCGTGTTGCGCGCGGCGCAACGCCCGTTGAGCAGGGGGGGAGCGTTCAGCTCCCCGGCGTGTCCCGGACGAAGTCGTTGCCGCGCTGTGCCGTCGCGAAGAAGCTCATCGCGTCGACCTGCCAGCCGTCCTCCGTCCGGATGAAACCGTGCTCATAGGTGCCCCATACCTCCCACAGCGGATCGCCGCCATTCTCCTCGGCGGCCCCGCGCTCCATTCGGTTCCAGGCATAGCCGTGGCTGTAGAGCGTCGCCTCGCCCGCGCCGTCGAAGACGACGCGGTGATTGCCGCGCAGGTGAAAGCTTGTCTTCTCCGCCGTCAGGTTCCCCGACCAGCCGTCGATCAGCGCGTCGGCGGGGATCGTCGCGGGCTCGCCCCCGGTCAGCGAGGTGAAATCCACCTCGATCGTCTCGGTGAAGAAGGAGCGGGCGAGCGGCCAGGCCTTCGCGTCGACGGCCGCGTCGATCGCGTCGGCGATGCGGATCATCTCCACCACGTCCACGGCATTCTCCGCCGTGATCGGATCGCCCGACTGGGCAGCGACAGGCGTTGCGAGGAGGAGGTTGGCAGCAACGGCAAGGTGTTTCATCGGGGGTCTCCTTCGATGCGGAACGTCTCTTTCGGGGATGTACTGCGGCGCGCCGCCGCGGCCAGCGAAGCCCTTGCACCTTCGCCCAAATTGCCACCGGCGCGAAAAGCCGTCACACTTGCCCAAAATGCAGTTTGGGAGGCTGCCGCATGCAGATCGCGGACATCGATCGCATCCCCGAGATCGCGCTCGACTGGCTGGGCGAGGGCCGCCGCGTCGCGCTCGCCACGGTGGTGGAGACATGGGGCTCGGCCCCCCGCCCGATCGGCTCCCAACTGGTGATCTCGGACGAGGCGCAGATGATGGGCTCCGTCTCCGGCGGCTGCGTCGAGGGCGCCGTGGTGGAGGAGGCGATGGCCGCGCTCGAGGACGGGACACCGCGGCTCCTCACCTTCGGCGTCAGCGATGACGAGGCCTTCGCCGTCGGGCTCGCCTGCGGCGGGACGATCCGCGTGCTGGTGGAGCCGGTGGGCGGCGAACACGGTATCGACCGGGGCCTCCTCCAGGCGCTCGCCGACGCGCGCGCGGCCGGGCGGCCGACCACCTACGTCGTCGGGCTCGCCGACTGGTCGCGCCTCCTGATGGACGGCTCCGCCGGCACCCCGCTGGGCGAAGTGGTGCGCAGCGCGCTCGCCGCCGACCGCTCCGGCATCGCGGAACTGGATGACGAGGAGTGGTTCGTCGGCGTCCACAATCCGCCCCTGCGCATGATCATCGTCGGCGGCGTTCACATCGCGCAGCCGCTCTCCGTCATGGCGCAGCTCGCAGGCTACGACGTGATGATCGTCGATCCCCGCGCCGCCTTCGCCTCGGAGGAGCGGTTCCCCGGTCTGCGCCTCGTCCACGACTGGCCCGACGCGGCGCTGGAGGCCGAGGGTATCGACACGCGCACCGCCGTCGTCACCCTGACCCACGATCCGAAGCTCGACGACCCGGCGATCCGGGCGACGCTCGCCTCGCCCGCCTTCTATCTGGGCTGCCTCGGCTCCAAACGCACCCATGGCAAGCGCGTCGCCCGGTTGGAGGAGGCGGGGCTCACCGCCGACCAGATCGCCCGCATCCACGCGCCCATCGGCGCCGATATCGGGGCGAAGAGCCCGGCGGAGATCGCGGTCTCCATCATGGCCGAGATCACCGAGCGGCTGCGCCGGGTCGAGACCCGGCCGGGCCCGTCATGACCTTCGGTGAGATCCCGCTCGACGCGGCCGAAGGCGCGATCCTCGCCCATTCCATTGCGCTGCCTGCGGGCGGGCGCCTGCGCAAGGGGCGGCGGCTGAGTGCGGCGGACATCGAGACGCTGCGCGCCGCCGGGCTGGAGCATGTCACCGCCGCCCGGCTGGATCCCGACGACCTAGACGAGGATGCCGCCGCCGCCGCCCTCGCCGCCGATCTGGGCGGGGAGGGGATCAGCGTCACCGCCCCCTTCACCGGCCGCGTGAACCTCCATGCGGAGGAGGCGGGCCTCGTCCGCGTGGATGCGGCCGGTGTCGCCGCCTTCAACGCCGTGGACGAGGCGATCACGCTCGCCACGCTGCCCGACTACGCGCGGGTCGAGCCGCGGACCATGCTCGCCACCGTCAAGATCATCCCCTACGGCGCGCCCGGGCTGGCAGTGGAGCGCGCCCGCGCCGCACGACCGCTGCTGGAGCTCCACCCCTTCCGCCCGCTCCGCGTGGACCTCTTGCTGACGGAGACGCCGGGGCTGAAGCCGAGCCTCCTGAAGAAGGGCGCCGAGGCGATCTCCCAACGGCTCGACCGTCTCGGCCTGCGCCGCGGCGCGCAGGAGGTCGTGCCGCATCGGACCGAGCCGCTGGCGGCCGCCGTCGCGGCCTCCGACGCGGACGTCGTCCTGATCCTCGGCGCCTCCGCCACCTCCGACCGGGCGGACGTGGCCCCAGCCGCTGTCGTCGCGGCAGGCGGCGAGATCGAGCGCTTCGGGATGCCCGTCGACCCGGGCAATCTCCTCTTCATAGGCGCGCTGGGCGGGCGGCCTGTCGTCGGCCTGCCGGGCTGCGTCCGCTCCCCCGCGCTCAACGGTGCCGACTGGGTGCTGGAGCGCCTCGCCGCGGGTCTCGCGGTCACCTCCGAAGACATCACCGCCATGGGCGTCGGCGGCCTGCTCAAGGAGATCCCGACGCGGCCGCAGCCCCGCAGCCTGCAACGCGCCGACCGCCCCCAGCGCCCGCGGATCGAGGCGCTGCTGCTCGCTGCCGGCGCCTCCCGCCGCATGGGCGGCCGCGACAAGCTGATGGAGCCGGTGGGCGGCGTCCCCCTCCTGCGACACGTCGCCAATACCCTGCGCCGCAGCCGCGTCGACGCCGTGCGCGTCGCCCTGCCGTCCGACCGCCCCGCACGCCGTTCGGTGCTGGAGGGCGCAGGCGCCGACCTCGTCACCATCCCCGATGCGCGCGACGGCATGGCCGCGAGCCTCCGCGGCGCGCTCGCCGCCATAGCGCCCGAGACCGACGCGGTGCTCGTGGTCCTCGCCGACATGCCGGACGTCTCCACCGCCGACATCGACGCGATCCTCGCGGCCTACGATGCCGACGAGGGTCGGGAGATCGTGCGCGCCACCACCGCCGACGGCCGGCCCGGACACCCGATCCTCTTCGGCCGCCGCTTCTTTGAAAGCCTCGCCCGTCTCGAAGGCGACGTCGGCGCGCGCGACGTCCTGCGCGACGCCGCCGATTTTGTGGTCGAGGTCCCCACCCGCGGCGACGCGGCCATCGTCGATCTCGACACACCGGAGGCCTGGTCCCGCTGGCGCGCAGGGCGCGAGGCGAGCTAGGGCAACTCGAGCCGCAGCACCGTCCCGTCGCTCTGCGCAAGCTGGATCGAGGCGCTGGCGATGGCGAGCACGCGCCACGCCCCGATCTCCGTCCCCCGCCGGGCCTGGACCACGTCGCCCGTGGGCAGCCGCACCAGCGCGCGGCGATCCTGCGGCGTGCCGAAGACGCCGAGCAGCGCCATCTGGTCGAGCGGCAGCGCGTCCTCGACCATCGCGCCGCGGCTGACGGGGCCGGGCGTGCGCGTGCCGTCATTCTCCGACTGCTGGGCCGCGATCTCCGCCGCCCGCCGCGCCGTGAGCGCCCGCTGCCCACCGCCAGCCGGGCGAGGACGAGGGATGACGACGACCTCTTCCTCTTCAGGGGCCGCCTCCGGCTCCTCCGCCGCCTCGGCGGTGTCCTCCGGCTCGTCGTTAGGCGACGCCGAGCCGGTCGCGGTCTCGGGCGTCGGCCCCACGTCGGAAGACGCGACCTCATCACCTTCTTGCTCCTCAGGCTCCTGTCCGACGTCTGCCGGGCGGGGCCGGGGAACGACGACGACCTCGTCCTCCTCTGGCGCCGCTTCCGGCTCCTCCACCGCCTCGGCCGTGCCCTCTGGCTCATCCGAAGGCGGCGGCGAGCCGGTCGCGGTCTCCGGCGTCGGCCGCACATCGGACGACGCAACCTCGTCCGCGGACGGATCCTCTGCCGTGTCGGTGACCTGCTCCGGTTCGCCAGCCGGGGGGGCGGAACCGGTTGCTGTCGCCGGCGTCGGGCCAGTATCGGATGACACCGTTTCCTCAGGTGACGCCGGCTCTTCTACGGCCTCGGCCGTTTGCTCTTGCTCATCGACAGATGGTGCCGCATCGGTCGGCGCCTCTGTGGTTGGAGAGGCGTCGGAGGCCGCGGTCTCTTCGGCTGCTGCCTCGTCCTCTGCGGCTTGCTCCCGCTCATCAGTCGATGGCGCGGCATCTGTCTCCGTTGCGGGTGCGTCGGAGGCCGCCAGCTCTTCTGCCACTTCTTCCGCTTGGTCCGGCTCCTCGGCAGGCGGCACGGATCCGGTCGCTGTCGCCGGTGCGGGGCGCTCATCCGACGACGCCAGCTCTTCAGCCGGTGCTGGCGCCTCCGCCGAGTCGGCAGTCTCTTCCGGCTCCTCGGTGGCCTCGACCGCCGGCGCCGGGCCCTCCTCGGACGCCGCCACGTCCGCTGCGGGTGCCGACTCCTCCACCGGGGCAGGCACCTCCTCGGGTGCCCGCACGACGGCGTAGCTCTCGTTCGGCTCCGGACCGAGCAGATAGCGCGCTTCCTCTGCCACCCGCGTCGGCACCACGATCCGCCGCAACGGGCGGATCGAGCCGTCCGGCCGAGACCGCGCGAAGGGCGGCAAGCCGCTGTACAGCGAGGAGATGATCAGCGGCCGCGGCCGGGGCCGTTCGGAGATCTCGGGCGCCACGAACGCCTCTTCGGCCACCTCCTGCGCGCCAGCCGGGGCGGCCAGCGTCAAGGCAACCGCAAGGGCGCACGCAAGATGCCCTGCCTTTCGCACCCGGTTCTCTCCTTTCCGCATAGCCTTCGAGCCTAGCGCGGCCGCGCCGCGGGACCATAGATCGCTTTGTGATCGCGCTGGCAAGGCGTAGCCTGCGCGCGCAACGCCTTATTGAGATGCAGGAGCCTTTTCCGATGTCCCGCCTGTCCCTTCTTCTGATCGCATTGCTTCTTCCCGCGGCCCCGGCCGCCCTCGCGCAGGAGGAGCCCGCCCCGCGCATCGTCAGCGTCGAAGGCTATGGCGAGGTTTTCGCCGCCCCCGACATGGCGACGGTGCGCATCGGTGTGTCGTCCCGCGCTGACACCGCCGCCGCCGCCCTGCGGGAGAACAACGAGGCGATGCAGCAGCTCTTCGACGTGCTCGACACCGCCGGGATCGTGGGCGCGGACCGGCAGACGGCGGGCCTCAGCCTCTTCGAAGTGCGCGGCCGCCGGGACGAGGGGACGGGCGAGTATCCCATCATCGGCTACGACGCGAACAACACGCTGGTGGTGCGGGTCACGAAGCTCTCCCAGCTCGGCACGGTGCTCGACGACCTGACGCAGGCCGGGGCCAACAACATCCAGGGCATCAACTTCGGAGTGCTGGAGACGGCCGCGCTGGAGGAGGAAGCCCGCCGCCTCGCCGTGCAGGACGCGGTGAGCCGTGCGACGCTCTATGTGGAGACGGCCGGGGCGGCGCTCGGCCCGGTACAGAGCATCTCCGAACGCGGCAGCGCGCGCCCGCAGCCGATGCCGATGGTGGCGATGGAGAGGGCCATGGTCGCCGACGCGGTGCCCGTCGCCGAGGGCGAGGTCGGCATCACCGCGCGCGTCGGCGTCACCTTTCTCATCGAGTAGCCCAGATCGAACGGGCCCGCGCCGAAGGCGCGCCACGCCCAACGGGAGGGATCGGGCAGGCCCATGGGCCTGCCCGGTCGTGACGGGCGGGAGCGACCCCGCCTGAACCCGGCTTACGCCGCCTGATCCTGCGCCAGTGCGGCGGTCAGCGCCTGGTCGAGATCGGCGATCAGGTCGTCCGCATTCTCGAGCCCGATCGAGACCCGCACCATGTCCGGGCTCGCCCCCGCCGCCTCCTGCTGCTCCGGCGTGAGCTGCCGGTGCGTGGTGGAGGCGGAGTGGATGATGAGGCTGCGCGTATCGCCCAGATTCGCCACGTGGCTGAAGATGTTGACGTTGTCGACCAGCCGCCGGCACGCCTCGTACCCGCCCTTCACCTTGAAGGTGAACAGCCCCGACGCGCCCTTGGGGCAGAGCTTGCGCGCGCGCTTGTAAACCGGGGAGGATTTGAGCCCGGCATAGCTCACGCTCTCGATCCGGTCGTCGTTCTCCAGCCACTCCGCGATGGTCTTGGCGTTCGCGCAGTGCCGCTCCATCCGCAGGCTCAGCGTCTCGACGCCCAGCAGCGTGATGAAGGCGTTCTGCGGGCTCTGGCAGGGCCCGACGTCGCGCAGGCCGACCGCGTGGCCGTGTAGCGTGTAGGCGAGCGGGCCGAAGGTCTCGTGGAACTTCAGGCCGTGATAGGCGGGCTCGGGCTGGCTGAGGCTCGGGAACTTGTCCGACGCCGACCAGTCGAAGGTGCCGCTGTCGACCACGATCCCGCCCATCGCGGTGCCGTTGCCGGACAGGTACTTGGTGGTCGAATGCACCACGATATGCGCCCCGTGCTCGATGGGCCGGCACAGATACGGCGTCGCCGTGGTGTTATCCACGATCAGCGGGATGCCCTTGCGCTCCGCGATCTTGGCAATGGCCGGCAGGTCGGTGACATAGCCGCCGGGGTTCGCGATCGACTCGCAGAAGATCGCCTTGGTCTTCTTCGTGCAGGCCCGGCTGACGGAGCCCTTGTCGTCGAAATCGACGAACTTCGCCTCCCACCCGAACCGCTTGATGGTCTGGGAGAACTGGGTGACCGTTCCGCCATAGAGCCGGGTTGACACCACGATGTTGTCGCCCGGCCCCATCAGCGGCAGCAGCGCGAGGATCTGCGCCGCGTGGCCCGAGGAGCAGGCGGTGGCACCCACGCCCCCCTCCAGCGTCGCGATCCGCTCCTGCAGCACGGCGACGGTCGGGTTGGTGAGGCGGGAGTAGATGAAGCCCACTTCCTGCAGGTTGAAGAGGGCGGCCGCGTGGTCCGCATCGCGGAACACGTAAGCGGTGTTCTGGTAGATCGGCGTCTGCCGCGCGCCGGTCGCGGGGTCGGGCTTCGCACCGGCGTGGATCTGCAGCGTCTCGAACGCGTAAGTCGGCTGGTCGGTCATGGGGTCCTCCTCCTGTCGGGTTTGCACCGGAACTTAAGGATCACGGGCCGCCTGCGCACGGACTTTTGATATCCGGGCCGCATTCGAGGGGGCGAGCGCAAGGCGGCGCAGCCCCGATCGGTGCTACCATCGGGCTGCGCCTCCCGCCGGAGCGCGCGCCTGTTTACCGTGTCCGAGGGTTTGCCCGATGTCCCGTTTCCCGACCTCCCCGCTCAACCGCCGCGAGGCGCTGGCCCTCACCGCCGGGGGCGCGGCCCTCGCCGCCTTGCCCGCCGCCATTCGCCCGGCACAGGCCCAGGCCGCGACGCCCGGCGCCCTGATGGTGGAGCGGGCGCAGCGTGTGCTCGGCCTCCTCGACGAGCCGCAGGTCGAGAGCGTCCGCTTCGGCTTCGACAGCGCGACCCGGCGCGCATGGGACTACATGATCGGCTCGGCCGTCCCCACCGGCCTGCCGCTCGAACAGATGACTGCCGAGCAGAAGGACGCGGCGATGGACCTCCTCGCCACGGCGCTCAGCCCCTCCGGCCTCGTGATGGCGGAGCGCATCATGCTTCAGCAGGACATCCTGCGCGACGAGTGGGGCAAGGGCTCGCCCACGCGCAACAGCGAGCGCTTCTCGCTGACGGTCTATGGTGAGCCCGGCGACGGCCCCTGGGCCTGGCGGTGGGAGGGGCATCACCTCACCCTCAGCCTGACGCTGGTGGGCGACCGCGTGGTGTCGGTGACGCCCAACGCCTTCGCCTCCGAACCCAACACCGTGCCCTCCGGCCCCCATGCTGGGATGGTCGTGCTGGAGGAGGAGGAGATGCTGGGCCGCCAGCTCTTCGCCGATCTCGCACAGCCGAACCGCGACCGGGCGCTCCTGCGCGAGGCGTCCTTCGGCAACGTGCTCACGACCGCGGGCAACGAGCGGCGTTTCGGAAACGACCGCGCCGGCGTGCCGCTCGCCGATCTTCCGCAGGCGCAGGCCGACCTCGCCGTCCGGCTGATCGAGGTCTACGCCGTCGATCCCCTGACTACAGCACTGGCCGAGGAGCAATCGGCCCGCATTCGCGAGGGCGACCTGATGGCGACCCGCTTCGGCTGGGCCGGGGCCGACCTCGACGGGCCGTCGATCTACTACCGCCTGCACGGCGACACCTTCGTCATCGAGTTCGCCACCGTGCGCAACCAGCCCCAGCACCTGCACACCATCCGCCATGATCCGGAGCGCAATCTCGGCAACCATGCCGTGTAGGCCCAGGGGATAGCCCCCGCGCGCTTTTGTCCCGGTCGGGACTGGAACAGACCGCGCCGCGACCCAATTTCCAAGATTGGGTCGGGTCAATTTGGTTGTGTTTCGATGGCGTTATCCTCGACGGACATCCCGGTGCGCGAGAACGGGGCGCTCGTGTCGCTGATCGTCGCGCTCAACGTGGTGCAGTTCGCCGTGGTCCCGCTCCTGCTTCTCCAGTCGCTCTGGTGGGCGCTGCTGCTCGTGCCGGTTGTGCTGTCGACGACGCCGACCTGGGCGCTGATCCACGAGGGCATCCACAACAACCTGCACCCCGACCGTGCCGTGAACGAGCGGCGCGCGCGGCTCGTCTGCATCCTCTTCGGCTCGCCCTTCCAGCTCCTGCGGCTGGGGCACCTGATGCATCACCGCTTCAACCGCTCGGAGCTCAACCGGCCCGAGGTCGCGCCCCGCGCCGGGCCGCTCGCGCGCCTGCGCTACTACGCCCTGCTGCTCGGCGGCCTCTGGATCGGGGAATTGCTGGCGAGCGTGCTCGCGATTCTGCCCAACCGCTTCTACCGCCAGATCATCATCCTCGGCTTCGGGGACGAGACCCCGGACGGCAAGTCGATGTGGGCCGCCGCCAGGCGCCAGTTGCTGGAGGAGCCGGGCCGCACCCGGATGCGCATTGACGGGGCGGTGATCACAGCACTCTTCACCCTCGCCTTCCTCGCCTACGGGGCGCATTGGTGGGTGCTGGCCCTCGCGCTCTACGGCCGGGCGCTGCTCGTGAGCTTCTTCGACAATGCCTACCACTACGCCAACCCGCTCGATGAGCCGATGGCGGGCCACAACCTGGCCCTGCCGCGCTGGGCCGAGCGGTGGTTCCTCAACTACAATTATCACGCGGTCCACCACGCCCGCCCGCAAGTGCCGTGGTCCGGTCTGCGGGAGGCATTCGGCAGCGGCGGCCACCGCTACGGCGACGATTTCACGACTGCGGCTCTCCGCCAGCTTCGCGGCCCGATCGAGGAGCAGGCGCTGGCCGAGCCCACACGCCCGGACCTCCCGCTCTCAAGCCACCTGCCGCGCTAGCTCCCGAGCTTCGAGGAGATCACGCCGGTCGCGAAGCCGCCCCAGCGCAGTTCCCCGAACAGGCGCTGGTACTCGATCTTCGGACAGCGGTTCATGATGACGTCGATGCCCCGCGCCTCCGCCCGCGCGGCGGCCTCCGCATCCTCGACCCCGATCTGCATCCAGATGGTCTTCAGCTCCGGCCCGAGGGTGGCGAGCGCCTCGTCCACCACCGCGCCCGCCTGGTCGGAGCGGCGAAAGATGTCGACCATGTCCACCGGTTCCGGCAGGTCGGCGAGGCTCGCGACGATGGTCTGCCCGAATTCCTCCTGCCCGGCATATGCCGGATTGACCCCGAACACCGCGAATCCCTTCAGCGTCAGGTAGCGCGCCACGAAGTACGACGGCCGCGTCGGATTGAGCGACACGCCCACGCAGGCGATGCGCCGGGTCCGCTCCAGAATCGCGCGCAGCTTGGCATCCGAATAGCTCATGGCGGCGAGCATAGCCTTGTGATGCCGGAAAAAAAGCGCCCGGGTCAGAGCCCGGGCGTGAAGTCAGAACGAGGGACAGTAGTGGAGACAAACCGGGGCCGTTCACACCCCACCTCCACGGAGCAACATAGCACAGTCGCAACCGTTTTTTTACTCTCTCATCGAGAGGTGACTTTTTTGTTAACGCCTTGTTTTGAAGGGGCGCTTCAGCTTCGCCGTGTAAGTGTGCGCGAATGAAAACAGTTTCTCGCCCGCACCTTGAGCACACAACCTGCAGATGATTCTCTATCCGATAAGCGTCGGATAGCGGGCGTCTGCAGCTTCGATGAAGCCGGCGATATCCTGCTCCCAGCGGCGCTGAATCTCGTCGTTGTAGTTGAGGTAGAGCTTTTCATCGACCACCCGCCAGTTGTCCGGGTCGATCGGTGCGAAATTGCCCTGCGCCATCGCCCAGGCGCACCAGCCGCCATATTGCGGGGCCCACCGCTCGGGATCCGCGTCGAACCGCTCCTTGTTGGCGGCACTCGCAAAGCGCCAGGTCGCTCCGGCCCAGTCCGAGGTGTAGGAGCGGCTGCCCTTCACCGGCGCGGCTTCCGTGAAATAGGCGACCGGGTCGTAGCCGCGGATCGCGCCGCCCAAGAGCGTCGAGAACACGCGCTCGTTCGCCGCGCGGGCGGGCAGGGCGGCAAGCGCGGTGGCTCCGGCGGCGAGGGCGAAGGTCTGGCGGCGGGTGATCAGGGTCATCGTGTTGCTCCAGGCAAATTCGGTTTCTGGAGCCAGAGATGATGCAAGGGACCCGTCGGCGCGACCCCCTCTCCCGTGCCTGTGATCTGGGTTCAGACGTCGTGATGACGGCGTGCGGCGTAGAGCGACACCGCCGCGGCGTTCGAGACGTTGAGCGAGCCGAACGCGCCCGCGAACGGTATGCGCACCAGCCGGTGGCAGGTCTGGCGCGTCAGCTCCCGCAATCCAGGCCCCTCAGCCCCCAGCGCGAGGCCCAACGGCACCTTGGGCAGCTCGGCGAGCGTGCCGTCCAGCGTATGCTCCGCCTCCCCGTCGAGCCCGGCGAGGAAATAGCCCATCTCCTTCAGCGCGTTCATCGCATTGGCCAGATTCGGCACCCGCAGGTAGGGCTGCCGTTCCAGCGCGCCCGAGGCGGTCTTGGCGAGCGCCCCCGTCTCCGGCGCGCTGTGGCGATGGGGTGCGATGACGGCCCGCGCGCCGAACACCTCGGCCGAGCGCAGGACCGCGCCCACATTGTGCGGATCCGTCACCCGGTCGAGCAGCACGATCAGCGGCGCGGCATCGCCCGGCGCACAGAGTTCGCTGACCGAGCCCCAGTCGAGCGGCCGCACCTCCATCGCCGCGCCCTGGTGCACAGATTGCGGGTCAAGCGGGGCGGGGAACCGGCGCGGATCGGCGATCTCGGGCTCCGGCCCCTCAGCCAGCGCCTCGCCCAGCCGGTCGGCGGCGTTCTTGGTCACGATCAGGCGCAGCTTCTCCCGCCGCGGATTGAGCAGGGCGTCGCGCACGGCGTGCAGGCCGAAGAGCCAGACCGTCTCGGGCTGGCCCGCGCGGCTCTTCTCCTTTTCCACCACCCAGGCGGGCTTTTTCTGCGGCTTGCGGCCCATGGCGGCGCTCCTCCGATCAGTTGCGCATTCTCTAGGGCCGTGCGCGGGGGCCGTAAAGCCGCCGCCCATTTTGCGTGTTGACGCGCCCCGGAGCCGGGAGTATCCCCCGCCCCTGTCACCATTGAGATGCGTGCATCGGGGGGGTGGCAGAGCGGTCAAATGCAACGGACTGTAACTCCGTCGGGGAAACCCTACACAGGTTCGAATCCTGTCCCCCCCACCATTCTCTCGCGACAGTTTTCCGGCGCGGTGACGTATCAGAACAGTCGATGATGGCGCCTTCGCGCTGCGGTCTCACCAATCCTGACTAGTGCATCGCAACTCCGTCATCATCGTCTCGTGAATAAGAGACCCTGGGTCACGGAAGTTCACGATCCGGCCTTGTTTTCGTGAACCCGCACCCCGACATGTCGCGGCAACAAAAGTGAACGAAGGAGCGGGCCATGGCTTATCACCTCTACTGGATCAGCGGCTCCCCCCCGTCTTGGCGCGTGATGCTGGGCCTGAACCTCAAGAAGATCCGCTTCACCGACACCCGCTTCATGACCGAGGACGAGGAGCACAAGGGCGAGCCTTATCTCGCGCTCAACCCGCGCGGCGAGGTGCCGACGCTGGTCACGCCGGATGGTCCGATCCGCGAGTCGCTGGCGATCCTCGCCTATCTCGACCGGGTGAAACCCGACCCGCCCCTCTTCGGCCGAACGGCGACCGAGGCGGGCGTGATCTGGTCGTGGATCATGGATTACGAGCACCACCTGCGCCCGGCCATGACCGTGATGACCGGCATCACCTTCGGCTTCCGGGAGGAGATGCATGAGGGTGAGCTCGAAGCCTCGATCCAGCAGGGCTGCGACGAGATGCAGACGATCCTGCGGCGGTTGAAGCTGATGCCGTGGCTCGGCGGCAACCAGGTCTCAGCCGCGGACATCGCTTTCTATCCGGGCGTGCAGTGGATGCGCCGCGCCCTGCGGCGCCTGCCCGATTGCCCGCTGCACGACGTCATGCAGGACCCGGCCCTTCTGCGGTGGGAGAAGAAGATCGAGAAGCTGCCGAAATTCGCCGACACCTGGCCGCCGCACTGGCGCGAGGCGGACGCGCAGGCGGCCGAGTAGTCAGGTCGCGAAGATGCCCGAGGTGTCGGCATAGCCCTTCACCTCGATCGGGTTGCCGGACGGGTCGCGGAAGAACATCGTCCACTGCTCACCCGGCTCCCCCTCGAAACGCACCTGCGGCGGGATCACCCACTCGGTGCCCGCCGCCTCCAGCCGGTCGCGGAGGCTGCGCCAGTCGTCGAGGCCGAGAACGACGCCCAGATGCGGCATCGGCACCATATGTGCGCCGACCTTGCCGGTGTCGGCGGTCGCGAAGGGTTTGCCGCGGTGCAGGCTGATCTGATGGCCGAAGAAGTCGAAATCGACCCATGTCTCGGTCGAGCGCCCCTCCGCACAGCCGAGCACGCCGCCGTAGAAGGCGCGCGCCGCGTCGAGGTCGGTGACGTGATAGGCAAGGTGGAAGACCGAGTTCATGTCCGCTCCGTTGCGGCGAGGACATGTTACAGGATTCCGCCCTCACCTTCTTTTCTGTAACAAATATCCGCGCCCGGACGGGCGAAGTCGGGTCTCAGGCGCTGCCCCCGACCGTCAGCCCGCCGATCATCAGCGTGGGCTGCCCGACGCCGACCGGAACCCACTGCCCGGCCTTGCCGCAATTGCCCATGCCGGGGTCGAGCGACATGTCGTTGCCGATCGCCCGGATCTGGCGCAGCGCCGTGGCGCCATCACCGATCAGCGTCGCTCCCTTCACCGGAGCGCCGACGACGCCGTCCTTCACCCGGTACGCCTCGGTGCAGGAGAAGACGAACTTGCCGTTCGTGATGTCCACCTGCCCGCCGCCGAAGCCGACGGCGTAGATCCCGTCCTTCAGGTCCGCGAGGATGTCGGCGGGCGCCGCGTCGCCGCCCAGCATGTAGGTGTTGGTCATGCGCGGCATCGGCGCGTGCTCGAAGCCCTGACGGCGGCCGTTGCCGGTGGGCTCGACGCCCATCAGGCGGGCGTTCTGCCGGTCCTGCATGTAGCCGACGAGCTTGCCGTCCTCGATCAGCACGTTGCGGCGGGACGGCGTGCCCTCGTCGTCGAAGGTGATGGAGCCGCGCCGGTCCGGGATCGTGCCGTCGTCGACGACGGTCACGCCCTTCGCAGCGACCTCCTGACCCATCAGCCCGGCGAAGGCGGAGGTGCCCTTGCGGTTGAAGTCACCCTCCAGCCCGTGGCCCACGGCCTCGTGCAGCAGGATGCCGGGCCAGCCGGGGCCGAGTACGATGTCCATCACGCCCGCCGGTGCCGGTTCCGCGTCGAGGTTGACCGTGGCGATCCGCAGCGCCTCGTCCGCGACCGCCTTCCAGTGATCACCGTCTAGCAGCCCGGCGAGCCCGTGGCGCCCGCCGCCGCCCGCACTGCCGGACTCGCGCCGCCCGTCCCGCTCCACGATGACGGAGATGTTGAGGCGCGCCATGGGGCGTGCATCCGCGTAGCTCTCGCCCGAGGGACGCAGGATCTCGACCTCCTGGTAGCTCGCGGCCATCGAGGCGCTGACCTGCACCACGCGTGCGTCCTTGCCGCGCAGGTAGTCGTCGATCGCCTTGAGCACGTCGATCTTCACCGGGAATTCCGCATCCGCGGTCGGGTCGATGTCGCCGTAGAGGTGCCGGTTGGTGCGCGCCGGATCGGCGGCCGCCGTACGCCCGCCCTCGCGCACGGCGAGGCGCACCGTCTCCGCCGCCCGCTTCAGCGCCGCCTCGTCGAGCGTCGTGGCATGGGCGTAGCCCGCCATCTCACCGTTCACCGTGCGCAGTCCGAACCCTTCGGAGGCGGTGTAGTTCGCCGTCTTCACCCGCTGGTCGTCGAGCACCAGCGCCTCGGTCCGTCGCCGCTCCAGAAACAGCTCGCCATCCTCGGCGCCCGCGAGCGCGCCCTGCAGAATGCCGAGGGACGCCTCGCGGTCGAGGTCGGTCTCGAACGGGCGGAAGCGGGCGGCGGGCGAATCGAGCATGGGCGAAGGTCTCCTCAAACGGTACTGACTGGACATATAGGGCGCGAAACCCCCGGCTGCCGCAGCGAAATTTCACGGTATGCGACGGAATGCGACAGCGTCCCGTCTTGTTCTGGAAGCGGGCTTCTGATTTATACGCGCCAGCCCTGCCATCTCCTTTCGGACTATGTGCGCACAGGCGCAAAGCGTGGCAGGATGGAACGAACCTGACGATCCGGGAATGCGACAATGCCCTTTGCCAAGACCCTGAGTGCCCTCGGCGCCCTGATGATGACCGGCGGTGCCGCCTTCGCGCAGGAGGAGGTGCTGAGCCCGCTTCCCACCATCGGCCGTCCGGTGCCCGGCGGCACCGGCTTCCAGCCTGCGGTGACCGAGCTCGCCCAGGACATCCGCTGGCTCGACAACTTTCTGCTGGTGATCATCACGCTGATTGTGCTGTTCGTGACCGCGCTGCTGGCGATTGTGATCTTCCGCTACAACGAGAAGAAGAACCCGAACCCCGCGCGCTTCACCCACAACACCAAGATCGAGATCGCATGGACCATCGTGCCCGTTCTGATCCTCGTGGTGATCGGCTCCTTCTCGCTGCCGGTGCTGTTCAAGCAGCTCGAGATCCCGGAAGCCGACGTGACGATCAAGGCGACGGGCTACCAGTGGTACTGGGGTCACGAGTACCCGGATCACGGCATCTATTTCGAGAGCTACATGCTCGCCGAGGAGGAGCTGGAGGAGTTCGGCTACGCGCCGGAGGACTACCTGCTCGCCACCGACACCGCCGTCGTCGTGCCCGTCGGTCAGGTCGTGAAGCTGCAGACCACCGCCGCCGACGTGATCCACGCGTGGAAGATCCCGGCCTTCGGTGTGCATCTCGACGCGATCCCCGGCCGCCTGAACGAGACGTGGTTCCAGGTGGACGAGCCCGGCATCTATTTCGGCCAGTGCTCCGAGCTCTGCGGTATCTCGCACGCCTACATGCCGATCACCGTGAAGGCGGTGCCGGTCGAGGAGTACGAGGCATGGCTGGAAGCTGCGACCGCGCGCTACGCCGATGGCGGTGCGCCGACGACCCGGGTCGCCGCGGCCGAGTGACAGCGCGGCGCCTTCGGGCGCCCGCCAGACGAGTTGAAGTGACGAGATCCTGATGACCGACCTGTCGATGGACGTGGCCCGCACCGGCGAAGCCCAGGTGAAGGACTACTTCGCGCTCCTGAAGCCGCGCGTGATGTCGCTCGTCGTACTGACTGCGGCGGTCGCGATGTTCGCCGCACCCGCACCGATCCACCCCATCGTCGCCTTCGCCTGCATCCTGTGCATCGCGGTCGGCGCGGGCGCGTCCGGTGCGCTCAACATGTGGTGGGATGCGGATATCGACGCGGTGATGAAGCGGACCTCCGCCCGGCCGCTGCCCGCGGGCAAGGTCGAGCCGGACGAGGCGCTGGCAATCGGCGTCGGTCTCTCGATCCTGTCGGTGGGGATGCTCGCGGTCTTCGGCAACCTGTTTTCGGCGGCCTTTCTCGCCTTCACCATCTTCTTCTATGCCGTCGTCTACTCGATGTGGCTGAAGCGCTCGACGCCGCAGAACATCGTGATCGGCGGGGCGGCGGGCGCGTTCCCTCCGATGATCGGCTGGGCGGTGGCGACCGGTGGCGTCAGCCTCGAAGCGGTGCTGATGTTCGCGCTGATCTTCCTGTGGACGCCGCCGCATTTCTGGGCACTCGCGATCTTCCGCAACGAGGATTACGTGCGCGCGGGCGTCCCGATGCTGCCGGTGGCCAAGGGCGACCGGGCGACGCGCAACCAGATCCTGCTCTACACGCTTGCTCTGTTCCCGGTGGCGATGGTGCTGGCCTTCACCCCGGTGGGCGGGCCGATCTACTTCCTCGTCGCACTCGCCTACAACGCCCGCTTCGTCTGGGGCGCCTGGGCGATCTGGCGGCGGGACGAGGCGACGGCGGCCTCAGACAAGTTCGCGGTCGAGCTGCGCGTCTTCCTCGAATCCATCGGCTACCTCTTCGCGCTCTTCATCGCGCTGGGGATCGAAGTGGCCCTGCGTGCCGCCGGTCTCGGCTGGTCGGCATGGCCCGTGTTGTTCTGAGTGAGGTGAGCATGTCCATCGGTCAACCCGAGCACGAGATCTACGACCGGCGCCGCGGGCGCAATACCGCGGTCCTCGTCATCCTGCTCGCCTTCGTCGCCCTGATCTTCGCCGTGACCATCGTCAAGATGTCGAGCGGCCAGAGCATGGAGGCGTTCGACCATGTCGTGCGCCCGTCGATTCTGCCTGAAACGGAGCCGAGCCAATGACCACCAAGCGCACCGCCTTCTACGCAACCGGCCTTGTCGTGTTCATGGTGGGGATGAGCTTCGCGGCCGTCCCGCTCTACGACCTCTTCTGCCGCGTGACGGGTTATGGTGGCACGACCGCCGAGGGCACGGGCTCCGACACCGTGCTGGACGAGACGATCAGCGTCCGCTTCGACGCTTCCAAATCGCGGGAGATGGAGTGGGAGTTCCGCGCGCCGGAGGTCCGCACCGTCGAGATCCCGATCGGGCAGACCGGCCTCGTCTTTTACGAGGCGCACAACCCGACCGACCGGCCCATCGCGGGGCAGGCGAGCTACAACGTGACGCCTTACTCGGCCGGCAGCTTCTTTACCAAGATCGACTGCTTCTGCTTCCAGGAGCAGGTGCTGATGCCCGGACAGACCATCCAGATGCCCGTGACCTTCTACGTCGATCCGGCAATCGTCGACGACCGCGAGGCACGGTTTGTGCAGGAGGTCACCCTGTCCTATACGTTCTACGAAATCGATATGCCGGAGAGCGCGGATACCGCCGCCCTCGACCCGGCCCGCGCCGAAGAGGGATAAGATGGCCCACGCGAAGAACCACGATTACCACGTCCTGCCGCCGAGCATCTGGCCTTTCGTCGGCGGGGTGTCCTGCTTCGTGATGCTGTTCGGCGCCGTGCTCTGGATGCAGGGCATCACGCCGTTCGTGTTTGCCATCGGCCTCGTCGGCACGCTCTTCACGATGTGGAGCTGGTGGGCCGAGGTGATCCTGGAAAGCCGCGCGGGCGACCATACCCCGGTGGTGCAGATCGGCCTGCGCTACGGCGTGATCCTCTTCATCATCTCGGAGGTCTTCTTCTTCGTCGCGTGGTTCTGGAGCTTCTTCAAGCACGCGCTCTACCCGGCCACGGTCGAAACCGTGGGTGGCGTCTGGCCGCCGGTCGGTGTCGAGACCTTCGACCCCTGGCACCTGCCGCTGATCAACACGCTGATCCTGCTGCTGTCGGGCTGTGCCGCAACCTGGGCGCACCACGCGATCGTGCATGACAACGACCGCAAGGCGATGGCGCAGGGCATCCTCGTCGCCGTGCTGCTTGGCGCGATCTTCACAGTGTTCCAGGCCTACGAGTACACGCACGCCTCGTTCGGCTTTGCGAACTCGATCTACGGCGCGAACTTCTTCATGGCGACGGGCTTCCACGGCGCGCACGTCCTGATCGGGACGCTGTTCCTGCTGGTCTGCCTTGTCCGTGCGCGGCAGGGCGACTTCACCGCGAACAAGCATGTCGGGTTTGAGGCTGCGGCCTGGTACTGGCACTTCGTCGACGTGGTCTGGCTGTTCCTGTTCGCGGCGATCTACATCTGGGGCGCCTGAACCACGCCTTGAGGGATTTTGGCGCCGCGCGGGTCCCTCGCGCGGCGCTTTTCGTTTCGGAGAGCCTTTGATGAGCCGTCTTGCAGCCCCGCTGATCCTCGGCCTTGCCGGCTGCGCGATCCTCGTCTCGCTGGGGATCTGGCAGGTGCAGCGGCTGGGCTGGAAGCAGGACCTGATCGCCCGGACCGAGGCGATGATGGCGAGTGCGCCGGGTCCGCTGCCGGCGGAGCCCATCGAGGAGACGCATGAATACACCCCCGTGACCGTCGCCGGGCGGATCGTGGAGGGAGAGCTTCACGCGCTCACCACCCGCCGCGGCTCCGGCCCCGGTTTCCGCGTCATCGCGCCCTTCGAGACCGAGGACGGCCGACGGATCATGATCGACCGCGGCTACGTCCGGGAGGTGGAGAAGACCGCCGTGCGTCCGCTCGGCGAGGCGGAGCTGATGGGCATCCTCCACTGGCCCGACGAGCGGACCTTCGACACGCCGGCCAACGATGTGGAGCGCAACTTCTGGTTCGCCCGCGACGTGGCCGAGATGGCGGAGGTGCTGGAGGCAGAGCCGGTGCTGGTGGTCGTCGCCGAGCCTGCCTTTGACGGCGCGCCGGAGCCGCTGCCGATCACGGCGGCCTATCACAACCGGCATCTGGAATATGCGGTGACGTGGTTCGGCCTCGCGCTCGCCTGGGCGCTGATGACGGTGATCTGGATCCGGTCGCGGCTGGTCTAGCGCCGGTCGGCGAGGGATTTCGCCAGCACGCACATGATCTCGAACATGATGTTCACGCCGAGCCAGGCGGTGCCGCCGGACGGATCGAAGGGAGGCGAGACCTCAACGAGGTCCGCGCCGATCAGGTTGAGCCCCTCGAGCGCGCGGACGCATTGCTGCGCCTGGAAGCTGGTCGGCCCGCCGACCTCCGGCGTGCCGGTGCCGGGCGCGTAGGCGGGGTCGATGAAGTCGATGTCGAAGGAGCAGTAGGTCGGCGCGTCGCCGAGGATGTCGCGCGCCTCCTCCATCACGTCGGCGATGCCGCGCTCGAAGAACTCCTCGATGGTCACGATGCGGACGCCCTGCGCGCGGCCCCACTCGATATCCTCGCCATCGTACATCGGGCCGCGGATGCCGATCTGGACGACGCGGCGCGGGTCGAGCACGCCTTCCTCGATCGCGCGGCGGAACGGGGTGCCGTGGGTGTAGCGATAGCCGCCGAAATAGCTGTCGTAGAGGTCGGTATGCGCGTCGAAGTGGATCATGCCGAGCGGGCCGTCGGCGCCGAGCGCGCGCAGAACGGGCAGGGAGGTGAGGTGATCGCCGCCCGCGGTCATCGGCGCGATGCCCTGGGCCGCGACGGCCTTGTAGAACGTCGTTACCCGCTCCAGCGTATCGTGCAGATCCACCGGATTGGGGTTCACGTCGCCGAGATCCGCGCAATTGCAGAGCGCGAAGGGATCGAGGCCGGAGGCCGGGTTCACCCGCCGCATCATCGTGGAGTAGTCGCGGAGCTGTCGTGGCCCGTGCCGCGGGCCCGGACGGTTGGTCGTGCCCGCGTCCCACGGGATGCCGATCAGGCCGAGCTCGACCTCGGCGCGCTTGGGATCCTCGGGCGTGAGATAGGGCAGGCGCATGAAGCTCGGCACACCGGCGAAGCGCGGCAGCTCCTGGCCGGAAATCGGGTGAAAGAACGGATCGGACATGGGGCCCCCTGGCAACCGGCGGGCCTCTTGCCGCGCCGCTCCTCCTCCGTCACCTTTCCAGAAAATACGCGCAGTGCAACAGGCTGCGTGCAGCGGGAGGGCAGTCATGGCGGGGATCGCGGTCATCACGGGAGCGGGCACGGGGATCGGTCGGGCGGCGGCGGAGGCGCTGGCCGCGGAGGGCTGGACGCTGGCCCTGATCGGGCGACGGCGCGGGCCGTTGGAGGAGGTGGCGAATGGCCGCGCTGCGAGCGTGCATCCGGCCGATATCTCGGATCCGGAGCAGGTGGAGCGGGCGTTTGCGGACATCGCGGCGGAGCATAGCCGGGTGGACCTGCTCTTCAACAATGCGGGCCGGGGCTCGCCGCCGCGGACGATCGATGAGACGACGCTCGACGACTGGTTCGGGGTGTTGGGCGCGAACCTGACCGGCGCGTTCCTGTGCGCGCGGGCGGCCTTCGGGATCATGCGGCGGCAGGCGCCGCAGGGCGGGCGGATCATCAACAACGGCTCGATCTCCGCCCATGCGCCGCGGCCGGGTTCGGTGCCCTATACGACGACGAAGCACGCGATGACGGGGCTGACGAAATCGCTGAGCCTGGACGGGCGGGCCTTCGATATCGCCTGCGGTCAGATCGATATCGGCAATGCGCTGACCGAGATGGCGCAGCCGATGACGCAAGGCGTGCCGCAGGCCGACGGATCGATACGGGCGGAGGCGACGATGGATCCGGCGCATGTGGGCCGCGCCGTGGCGCAGATGGCGGCGCTGCCGCTCGACGCCAACGTGCAGTTCATAACGATCATGGCGCGCGATATGCCTTACATCGGGCGCGGTTAGACCGAACGCGGTCAGGCGGCGGGCCGTCCCGGCGCGAAGACGGCGCGGTTCCGGCCCGTATCCTTGGCGTGGTAGAGCGCGGCGTCGGCGTCGCGCAGCAGTTCCGCATAGCCAAGATCCGCATCCGCGCGCACCACGCCGGCGGAGAGTGTCATGGGCACCGTTAGCCCCTCCACCGCCACGGTGCAGGTGAAGGGCTCGCAAAGGCGCGTGGTCAGCGCCTCCAGCGCGGCGGGATCGCGGGTTCGGGCGAGAACCGCGAACTCCTCCCCGCCGTAGCGCGCTACCACGTCGCCCGGGCCGACCGAGCCGCTCAGATGCGCTGCACAGCGGACGAGGCATGTGTCGCCGACCGCGTGCCCGTGCCGATCGTTGATGCGCTTGAAATGGTCGATGTCGAGCAGGATGAAGGCGCCGAAGCTCCTCCGCTCCTCCCCCAACCGCCGCAGCAGCTCACGCCGGTTCGGCAGGCCTGTCAGCATGTCGGTCGTGGCGAGATGCTTGAGCTGCCCCTGCAGGCGGTGCTGGTGCCGGATGATGCTCAGCGCGAAGAGGGTGAAGGGAAAGGCGACCATCGATGTGGTCTGAACGTGTGCGAGCAGCGACATGGAGAGCGCGCCGTTCATCGCGAACTCGACCGTCAGGTTCAGCCCGTTGATCGCCGCGATGAAGAGGGCGGTCTTCAGCACCCAGTCCAGCGGGCCGCGTGGCGCGAGATAGTCGACGAGGCGTTCCATATGCGTCCTGACAATCCGTCCCCGATCGCAAGAGACCCGCTGCACCTTACGATAACGTTAAGCGTCGTTGCTCAGATGCGTGCGCAGGTCGCGCAGGAAGGGGAGGGCGGCGCGGATCCGCTCACGCCCCATCCCCTCCAGCACGTCCTCGAAGACCGGCGTGACGGACTGGACGGCGTAGTCGCGGGCGGCGCGGCCGGCGGGGCTGATCGTGACCCACTTCTTGCGCCCATCTTCCCAATCGGGGCGGATGTGGACCCAGCCCGCGACCTCCAGCTTCTTGAGCGTGTTGGTCATCGTGCCCTTGGTGACATGGAAGACGCGGGCGAGCTGGGCTGGTGTCTTTTCCCCGCCCAACCGGGCAAAATGGTTGAGGACGGCGAACTGGCTGAGCTCCATCCCCTTGGGCAGGGCGCGTTGCAGGCGCCCGCGGGCGAGCTGCTCCAGCGTGTCGATCTCGCTGAGGAGCGCGATGGCCAGGGGGTCGGAGCTGTTTTCGGTCATGCGCGCGAAGGTGGCCGAAAGGCTCTCCTGTTGGCAAGCGCGGGGATGGCGCGGCGGGCCTTCGCGACGGCGTCGAGGTCGAGATCGACGAAGGTGACGCCGGGTGCCTCCCCACCATCGGCCAGCACCTCGCCCCAGGGGGAGATGGCGAGCGAGTGGCCCCAGGTCTTACGGCCCGAACCCCCATGCGTGCCGCACTGGGCGGGAGCGAGGACGAAACAGCCGGTCTCGATCGCGCGGGCGCGCAGCAGCACCTCCCAATGGGCGCGGCCGGTGGGCACGGTGAAGGCGGAGGGGACGGTGAGGATCTGCGCCCCGGCCTCGGCAAGCTGGGTGTAGAGCGGCGGGAAGCGCATGTCGTAGCAGACGGTCATGCCGAGGGTGGCGCCCGCCGCCTCCACCGTCACCGCGGCTTCGCCGGGGCGGTAGCCCTTCGATTCGCGATACGTGTTTTCGGCGTCCACGGCGGCGTCGAACATGTGGATCTTGTCGTAGGTGGCGCGGATGGCGCCGTCGGGGCCGATCAGGATGGAGCGGTTGGAAAAGCGGCTCTCGTTATCGTTCTTCACGGCGAGCGAGCCGATGAGGAGGGTGATGTCGAGCTCTGCTGCCACTTCGCGCAGGCGGGCGAGGGTCGGATCGTCGGCCTCGGTGCGCAGCATCTCCTCCTGCCGCTTGCGGGAGAGGGAGACGCAGTTGGTGACCTCGGGCGTCGCGATCAGGGTCGCGCCGCCTGCGGCGGCCTGGCGCACGAAGGCTTCCGTGATGGGAAGGTTGGCCGCCGGGTCGTCGCTGGAGGTGAGCTGGACCAGCGCGGCGCGCAGCATCAGGCGGCCAGCATCGGGTCGAGCTTGCCCGCGCGGTCGAGCGCGTAGAGGTCGTCGCAGCCGCCGATCGGCGTGCCGTCGATGAAGATCTGCGGCACCGTGCGCCCGCCATTGGAGCGCTGGGTCATCTCCGCCCGCTTGCCGGGGTTCGACATCACGTCGATCTCGGTGAAGCTGACGCCCTTCTGGTTCAGAAGGCGCTTGGCCGCATGGCAGAACCCGCAGATGGGCGTGGTGTAGATCTCGACCGGTTTCATGTCAGTCCTCCTGAGCCTTGGAGGATATAGGCATCGGCGCGTCGCGTACAACGCGGGCGAGGGTGAGGACGTTGACCTCGGCCGCTCCGGCCTCCGTCAGGGCGCGGGCGCAGGCGGATAGGGTGGCGCCGGTGGTCAGCACGTCGTCGATGAGGAGGACGGTCTTTCCGGCGACCGGGTGGGGGGAGAGGCCGATGGCGGCGTCGAGGATCTCCCGTCGCTCGCCGCGTGGTCGGCCGTCGAGGCTGGGGGTGGCGCGGGTGCGGCGCAGGAGGGTCGGGACGGCCTTGTCGGGCGCGACAGCCCGCGCGAGCTCCGCCGACTGGTTGTAGCGGCGTTTGACGAGGCGCGACCAGTGCAGGGGGACGGGAGCCACGATATCCGCCCGCTCGATCAGGTCGCCCCCGGCGCGGCGGAGCCAGGTGGCCAGCGCCGGCACCACGTCCAGCCGGTCGCCATGCTTGAGTTGCAGCACGATGCGGCGGCCGATCGCGGAGTAGACGAGGGCCGCGCGCCCCCGGTGCCAGTCCGGCGGGTGCCGGGTGCAGTCGTCGCAGCGCAGGTCGTCGGGCTTGTCGGCGCCGTCCACCGGCGCGCCGCATTGGGCGCAGACGGGGCCGGAGATGAACTCCGTGCCCGACCAGCAGTCGGAGCAGAGCCCGCCCGCAAGCTCCGTCTCCGCCGGGCAGGCGATGCAGCGGGGTGGGTAGATCAGGTCGATCAGCTTGCGCAGTGCGACAGTCATGCCCTTCCCCTTTGCCTGCCAGCGGATTAGGTCCACTTCATGGAACAGACCCTCGTCGATCGGATGGCCTTGGCCCGTCGCCGTGCCCGCGCAAGCGGCGCGACCTTCCTGCACGAGGAGGCGGCGCGCGAGGTTTCAGAGAGGCTCGCCGAGGTTAACAAATCCTTTACGGCGCCCGCGGTGATCGGGCCGGAGGCCGCACTCTGGGCCGATCTGCTGGGGCTCGACGCGGTGCAGGTGCCCGATGACGACGTGCTGGCGCTGGAGGAGGGGGCGCATGATCTGGTGGTCCACGGCCTCGCGCTGCACTGGGCGAACGACCCGGTTGGCCAGCTCGTGCAGATGCGCCGGGCGCTGCGGCCTGATGGGCTGATGCTCGCGGCGCTCTTCGGGGGCGAGACGCTGCAGGAGCTGCGCCGCGCCTTTTCCGACGCGGAGGTGGAGGTGACGGGCGGGCTCTCGCCCCGTGTCGCACCGATGGGCGAGATCCGCGACCTCGGCGCGCTGTTGCAACGGGCGGGCTTCGCGCTGCCGGTGGCCGATGCGATGCCGCTAACGGTGGACTACGCCGATCCCCTCGCCCTGATGCGCGACCTGCGCGCGATGGGGGAGACCAACGTCCTGGCCGCGCGTCATCGTGCTCCGCTGCGCCGGGCGGTGCTGATGCGGGCCGCCGAGCTCTACCACCAGCACTTCGCCCGGCCCGACGGGCGGATCACCGCGACCTTCGAGATCGTGTTCCTGACCGGCTGGGCGCCCGCCGAGAGCCAGCAGAAGCCGCTGCGCCCCGGATCGGCCCGCACCCGGCTCGCCGACGCGCTGCGCGTGCCGGAGCACAGCGCGGGGGAGAAGGCCGGTGGCTGATCCGCGCGCGCACGGCCCCCGTATGAACCACGGCCCTTCCGCTTGACGCGCGCCCGTCGCGGAAGAACAAGAAACGGAGCCCATGAGGAGCCCGACATGCTCGACCAGACCAAGACCGAAATCGACCATCCCGGCAGCGGCCGCCTCGCCCATGCGGAGAGCGACCACCCGCCGGTGCCGCGGGCACGGGTCGGCGTCATCATCGCCAATCTCGGGACGCCGGACGGGACGGATTACTGGTCGATGCGGCGCTATCTCAACGAGTTCCTGTCGGACCGCCGGGTGATCGACTACTCGCCGCTGCTCTGGCAGCCGCTGTTGCAGGGGATCATCCTGACGAAGCGGCCGTTCTCCTCTGGCAAGGCCTATGCGGGCATCTGGAACGAGGAGAAGGACGAGAGCCCGCTGCTCACCATCACCCGCGCGCAGACCGAAAAGCTGGCCGAGGCGATGGCCGCGAAGTTCGGCGACGACGTGATCGTCGATTTCGCCATGCGCTACGGCAACCCGTCGACCCAGTCGGTCATCGAGCGGGTGAAGGCGGCGGGCGCCGAGCGGATCGTGTTCTTCCCGCTCTATCCGCAGTATTCGGCCGCCACGACCGGCACCGCGAATGACCAGGCGTTCCGCGCGCTGATGAAGATGCGCTGGCAGCCCTACATCCGCACCGTCCCCGCCTATTACGAGCATCCGCTCTATATCGAGGCGCTGGCGAAGTCGGTGGAGGAGACCTACGCCAAGCTGTCGTCGAAGCCCGATATCCTCGTCACCTCCTATCACGGCGTGCCGAAGCGCTATCTGATGGAGGGCGATCCCTATCACTGCCAGTGCCAGAAGACGACGCGCCTGATGCGCGAGCGGCTGGGCTGGGACAAGTCGCAGGTGGTCACGACCTTCCAGTCGAAGTTCGGCCCCGAAGAGTGGCTTCAGCCCTACACGGTGGAGGAGGTCGCGCGCCTCGCCGAGGCGGGTCACAAGCACATCGCGGTGATGGCGCCTGCGTTCTCCTCCGACTGCGTCGAGACGCTCGAAGAGATCAACGAGGAGATCAAGGAGAGCTTCGAGGAGGCGGGCGGCGAGACCTTCACCTACATCCCCTGCCTCAACGACGCCCCGGCGCATATCGACATGATGATGGCCGTGCTCGAGAACGAGATGCGCGGCTGGGTCTGAGGCCGCGCCGGTCTTCCAAACTGTTCTCTGAAACGACAAACGCCGGCGTTTGCAGTTTGGTGAATCGGTCGTGTTTAGACCGGGTATCCGTGGAACAGCTTGTTGCCCACCCGGATGGTGATCCGGCCATCGCGCATCGCAGAGACGAAACGACCCTGCACGGCGATGTAGCTGCTGAGCATGATGGTTTTAAGCACGCGCATTTCCCCCTTTTTATATTTTTCTGAATAAGAAGTTATCGGCCGCTGCGATAGTGTCAAATGAGACAATCTACCTGAAATGGATCAAATTTTATCGATCTCGGTCAGAGCCAGTCGATCAGATGGGCCACAAGGGGAACATCGGCCTCCGGCATCGGCAGCTCACGCAGCTCCGACTTGCGGACCCAGCGCAGCGCCTGCCCCTCCTGTCCTTGCGCGATGCCGGTCCATTTCCGACAGGCGAAGAGCGGCATCAGGAGGTGAAAGTCCTTGTATGCATGGCTCGCGAAGGTGAGCGGGGCTAGGCAGCTCTCCCACGTGCCGATGCCGAGCTCCTCCTGCAGTTCCCGGATCAGGGCGGCTTCGGGCGTTTCGCCGGGCTCGACCTTGCCGCCGGGAAACTCCCAGAGGCCGGCCATGCTCTTGCCCTCGGGGCGTTGCGCCAAAAGGACGCGCCCGTCGGGATCGATCAGGGCGACGGCGGAGACGAGGACCATCCTCATGAGCGGTAGTCGGCGTTGATCGCGATGTAGCGGTCGGTCAGATCGCAGGTCCAGACGGTGTCGGTGCCACCGCCGATGCCCAGATCGACGCGGATAGTGATCTCGTCCTGCTTCATGTGCTCGGCGCCCGCATCCTCGCTGTAGCTCTCGGCCACCCAGCCCTCCTGTGCGACGAGCACGTCGCCGAAGCGGATGGTGAGGCGGTCGCGGTCGGCGGGCTCGCCCGACTTGCCTACGGCCATGACGATGCGGCCCCAGTTGGGGTCCTCGCCCGCGATGGCGGTCTTCACGAGGGGGGAGTTGGCGATGGACATGCCGATGCGGCGGGCTGAGGCGTCGGAGGCGGCGCCGCTTACCGCGATCTCCACGAACTTGCGAGCGCCCTCGCCGTCGCGGACCACCTGATGGGCGAGGTCGAGCATGACGGCGTGCAGCGCTTCCTCGAAGACCTGGACGCGCGGGTCGTCGCGCGTCTCGATCCGCTTCATCTCCGCGCGGCCGGTGGCGCCGAGGATCAGGGTGTCGGAGGTCGAGGTGTCGCCGTCCACCGTGATCGCGTTGAAGGTCTCGTGCGTGAGCTCCGACAGGATCTCCTGCAGCACGGGCCGGGCGATGGCGGCGTCGGTGAAGATGTAGACGAGCATCGTCGCCATGTCGGGCGCGATCATGCCGGAGCCCTTGGCGATGCCGGAGATCGTGACCGGCGCGCCGAGGTCGCAGGTCGTGCTCGCCCCCTTCACATAAGTGTCGGTCGTCATGATCGCGGCGGCGGCGCGGGCGCCGTTCTCCGCCGAGAGCCCCGCGATCAGTTCGTCGAGCTTCGCCTCGATCCGGTCGTGGGGCAGCCGCTCGCCGATCACGCCGGTGGAGGCGGGGAAGATGTGGGTGGCCGGGCAGCCCAGCCGGTCGGCGAGGGCCGTGGCCAGCGTATCCGTGGAGGTATCGCCATGCTTGCCGGTGAAGGCATTGGCGTTGCCCGAGTTGACGAGGATCGCGAAGGGCGCGTCGGCGGCAGGCAGGATCTTCAGGTGCCGCTCGCACATCAGCACCGGCGCGGCGCGGGTGGCGGAGCGGGTGAAGACGCCCGCGACGCTGCTGCCCGGTGCGAGCTCGGCCAGCATCACGTCGAGCCGGCCCTGGTAGCGGACACCCGCCTCGACGGCTGCGAACCGGACGCCGTCGACCGGCGCGAGCTTGGTCGCGCCCTCGCGCGGCGCCAGCGGGGCGGCGTCGGCCTTGGCCGTTTCCGGCAGCAATCGGGTGATGGTGGGCATGGGGTCCTCCCGGGCCGGATCACGGTCCGGGAGGGAATGCGCTTATTCGGCTGTCAGATCAAGCGTATCCAGGGCGCCTTCCGGAACGTCGAGTTCGACGCGCTCGATCTCCGCGCCCTCGCGCAGCGAATCGATTTCGCCCTGCAGGGCTTCCTGGTTGAGCTGTTGGATGATCTCCGGCCGGACCTGCTCGATCGGGGGCAGGGGGCTCAGCCGGGTCTCGTTGAGCAGGACGACGTGCCAGCCGAACTGGGTCTGCACGGGCTCGGACACGCCGCCGACTTCGAGCGCCTGGACGGCCGCATCGAATTCGGGGACCATCTGGCCCGGGCCGAACCAGCCAAGATTGCCGCCATTGGGCCCGGACGGGCCTGTGGAGCGTTCCTGCGCCAGAGCCGCGAAATCGGCGCCGCCGTCGAGCTCGGTGATGACCTCGCGGGCCTCCTCCTCGCTCTCGACGAGGATGTGGGAGGCGTTGAACTCGGTCGTCCGGGTCATGCCGGAGGTGACCTCTTCATAGGCCTCCTCGATCGCGTCGTCGGTGACGGCGGAGTTCAGCACCTCGGCGATGGTCTCGTTGGCGAGCACGCCGCGGCGCTCGTTCTCGAGCTGCACGCGGACGCGGCGGCGGTCGAGCGCCCCCTCCCCCTCGGCCTGATCGGCGAGCAGGGTCTGGTCGATGAGCTGGTCGACGAGGCCCTCGTAGAGCACCTCGGTCGGGAGCTGCCGATACTGTTGCGGCAGCCGGTCACGGATGGCGGCGACGTGGCCCAGCGTGATCTCGGTCCCGTTTACGGTGGCGACGACCGTGTCGAGGTCGAGCTCGACCGGTTCGGCCTCGGGCTCCGCCTCGGCGACGGGTGCCGCATCCTCGACAGGTGCCGCTTCGGTATCTGTCGTTTCGCTCCCAGTTTCCTGAGCCGTGGCGCTCCAGGCGATGGCAAGGCTCAGCGCGAGCGCAGTGGTCATTGTCAGCTTGGACATCTGATCTCCAGGACACGGACCGCTGGGGGGGAACGGCCCTGTTTGTATTCGTTTCGTGACGGCGGACACGTCTTGCCCGCCGTTGACAGCCGCAGTGCCGGGACTTACTTCCTTATGCGCTTTTGAAAGGCCAGACGCACCGCCGCCGCGCCAAACTAGGATGTCAGTCGCGGTCGGGCAACCTTCCCGGCATGACAGTTTCGGCAAGTGGGCAGGCTGCGCGGTCACAGCCAAGCGAGGAACATTCATGCTCGGATTCGGAACGGTCGCGAAGAAGCTCTTCGGCACGACCAATGACCGCAAGGTCCGCTCCGTCCGCCCGCTCGTCGAGAAAATCAATGCACTAGAGCCTGATATGCAGGCCCTCGACGATACCGCCCTCAAGGCCAAGACCCACGAATTCGTCGGCCGTCACGAGAATGGCGAGAGCCTCGACGACCTGCTGCCCGAAGCCTTCGCCGCGATGCGCGAGGCGGCGGTGCGGTCGCTGGGCATGCGTCCTTTTGACGTGCAGCTCATCGGCGGGATCTTCCTGCACCGCGGTAACATCTCCGAGATGAAGACCGGTGAGGGCAAGACGCTGATGGCGACGCTGCCCGTCTACCTCAACGCGCTCACCCGCCGCGGCGTCCATGTCGTGACGGTGAACGACTACCTCGCCCGCCGCGATGCGGAGTGGATGGCGAAGGTCTACAACTTCATGGGGCTGTCCGTCGGCGTCGTCGTGCCGGGGATGGAGGAGCAGGCGAAGAAGCAGGCCTACGATTGCGACGTGGTCTATGCCACGAACAACGAGCTCGGCTTCGACTACCTGCGCGACAACATGAAGACTTCGATCGACCAGATGGTGCAGCGCGACCACTACTTCGCCATCGTGGACGAGGTCGACTCGATCCTGATCGACGAGGCGCGCACGCCGCTCATCATCTCCGGCCCCACGCAGGACCGCTCGGAGCTCTACATCACCCTCGACAAGTTCATTCCCGAACTGAGCGAGGAGCATTACGAGCTCGATGAGAAGCAGCGCAGCGCCACGCTGACCGAGGAGGGCAACGAGTTCCTCGAAGGTCGGTTGAAGGAAGCGGGCCTGCTGGAAGAAGACGCGACGATGTACGACCCGGAGTCGACCACCATCGTGCACCACGTCACCCAGGCCCTGCGCGCGCACAAGCTCTTCACCCGCGACAAGGACTACATCGTCAAGAACGACGAGGTGATCCTGATCGACGAGTTCACCGGCCGCATGATGCAGGGCCGCCGCATGTCCGAAGGTCTCCACCAGGCGATGGAGGCCAAGGAAGGCGTGAAGATCCAGCCGGAGAACGTGACGCTCGCGAGCGTGACCTTCCAGAACTACTTCCGCCTCTACGACAAGCTCGGTGGCATGACCGGCACCGCGATGACCGAGGCCGACGAGTTCATGGAGATCTACGGCCTCGGCGTGGTCGAGGTGCCCACGAACCGGCCCATCGCGCGCGAGGATCACGACGATCAGGTCTACCGCACCACGCGGGAGAAGTACGAAGCCATCGTCGATGAGATCAAGAAGGCGCAGGAGAAGGGCCAGCCGACGCTGGTCGGCACCACTTCCATCGAGAAGTCGGAGCTCCTGTCCCAGATGCTGAAGAAGGCCGGGGTGCAGCACAACGTGCTCAACGCCCGCTTCCACGAGCAGGAGGCCGCCATCATCGCGCAGGCCGGCCGCTACGGCGCCGTCACGATCGCGACGAACATGGCGGGCCGCGGGACCGACATCAAACTCGGCGGCAACGCGGAGATGATGGCGCAGGTCGAGGCGGCGGAGAAGGGCATCACCGACGAGGGCGAGATCGCCACGCTCGAGCAGAAGCACGAGAGCGAGGTCGAGGCGGAGAAGCAGAAGGTGCTCGACGCCGGCGGCCTCTTCGTTCTGGCCACCGAGCGCCACGAATCGCGCCGGATCGACAACCAGCTCCGCGGCCGCTCGGGTCGTCAGGGCGATCCGGGTCGCACGAACTTCTACCTCAGCCTCGAAGACGACCTGATGCGCATCTTCGGCTCCGACCGGCTGGACAACATGCTCCAGAAGCTCGGGATGAAGGAAGGCGAGGCGATCATCCATCCCTGGGTGAACAAGGCGCTGGAGCGCGCGCAGGGCAAGGTCGAGGCGCGCAACTTCGATATCCGCAAGAACCTGCTGAAGTACGACGACGTGATGAACGACCAGCGGAAGGCCATCTTCGGCCAGCGGCGGGAGATCATGGAGGCGGACGACCTCTCCGAAATCGTCACCGACATGCGCCACGAGGTGGTCGACGATCTGGTCACGGAGCACGTCCCCGCCCGCGCCTATGCCGACCAGTGGGAGACGGAAGCGCTGTCCGAGCGGGTCCGCGACGTCTTCGGCCTCGACCTGCCGGTCGTCGCCTGGGCCGACGAGGAAGGCGTGGACGACGAGGATCTGCGCGAGCGCATCACCGCCGAGGTGGACAACGCCGCGGCGAAGAAGGTCGGCCAGTACGGGGCCGACACCATGCGCGGCGTCGAGAAGCGGATTCTGCTCCAGACCATCGACAAGGAGTGGCGCGAGCACCTGCTGACGCTCGACCACCTGCGCTCGGTCATCGGGTTCCGCGGCTACGCGCAGCGCGATCCGCTCAACGAGTTCAAGACGGAGGCGTTCGCGCTGTTCGAGGGGCTCCTGTCCGGCCTGCGGGAGAAGGTGACGAAGCAGCTCGCGCACGTGCAGGTCCTCTCGCCCGAGGAGCGCCAGCAGATCATCGAGCGGATGCAGGCGCTGGCCGCCGAGCAGGCGAACGCGCCGCAGGTCGCACAGACCCCGGCGCCGACGCCCGAGCCTGTCGGCGCGGGCGCGCCTGCCGGGCGGAGTGCCCCCGCAGGTCCGGCGCTCGACCCAGAGCGGCCCGAGACCTGGGGCGAGGTCGGCCGCAACGCCCCGTGCCCCTGCGGCTCCGGCAAGAAGTACAAGCACTGTCACGGCCGCGTTTGACCTGACGCGGCCTCCGGCCACCATCCCGCGCGATTGAAACGGCGCCCCTTCGCCGAGCGGGCGGAGCAGGGGAGGTGTGCGTGACCGGAGGACGCGAGCTCATGTACGACATCAATTCGGGTCTGATCGCGCTCGCGCTGCTCCTGATGATGCTGGCGGCGATGTGGGTGGGCAATCGCCGCGGCCTCGCCCGCCATGCCAGCGAGAACGAGGAGAGCCGGTCGCAGACGCTCGCGGTGCAGGGCTCCCTGTTGGGTGTGCTCGCATTGCTGCTCGGCTTCACCTTCAGCCTCGCGCTCGCCCGCTACGACGACCGGTCGCGGGCCGTGGTGGACGAGGCGAACGCCATCGGCACGGCGCAGTTGCGGGCCGATCTGTTGCCGGAGGCGTTGGCGGTCGAGGCCGGCCAGCTCTTCGACCGATACATCGAGCTGCGGATCACCGCCGGGGCTGTCGCGGTGGTGGAGGAAGACGAGCGCGCCGCCCTTCTGGCGGAGTCCGAGGCGGTGTTCGCGAGCCTCTGGGAGCTTGCGATGGTCGCGAACGAAGAGCAGCCGGGCCCGGCGAGCGTTTCCTTCGCCTCCGCCCTCAACGACATGATCGACAGCTATGCGGTGCGGGATGCAGCGCTCGACCGGCACGTGCCTGAGATCGTGCTGATGCTGCTCTACCTGACCTTCGTCTTCCTCGGCGCGATCCTGGGCTACGCCGCAGGTGTGACGGGCATCCGGCCCGGTCCGCCGGTCCACGCAATGGTGGTGCTGATCGTGATGCTGGTCTTCGTGATCGTGGACCTCGACCGGCCGCGGCGCGGACTGATCGCCGTGGATCAGTCCGCGCTTCTGGCCATGGCGCCCTAGGCGGCCTTGCTCTCGTCGAGGAAGGGGTAATCGGTGTAGCCCTCGCGCCCGCCACCGTAGAAGGTGGAGGGGTCAGCCTCGTTCAGCGGGGCGTTCACCTCCAGCCGATGCGGCAGGTCCGGGTTCGCGATGAAGGGCACGCCGAACGCGATGGCGTCGGCTTGGCCCTCGCCGACCGCCTCGATGGCGAGCGCCCGGTCATAGCCGTTATTGGCGATATAGGCGCCGTCAAACGCCTCGCGCAGCGGCGCGGTGGAGTGCCCCTCGGCCAGATCGCGCGGGCCGCCGGTCTGGCCTTCCACGACGTGGATATAGGCGAGGCCATATTCGTTGGCGGCGTTCACCGCCTCGGCGAACAGGGCCATCGGGTCGCTGTCCTTCAGCCCGTTCATCTCGGAGAAGGGGGAGAAGCGGACGCCGGTGCGCCCGGCGCCGAACTCCTCGGTCACCGCGGCGAGGACCTCGCGCAGCAGGCGCACGCGTTTCTCGATCGAGCCGCCGTACTCGTCATCGCGCTGGTTCGCACCGTCGCGCAGGAATTGGTCGATCAAGTAGCCGTTCGCGGCATGGACCTCGACCATGTCGAAGCCTGCTTCCTTGGCATTGCGGGCCGCGACGCGGAAATCGTTCACGAGGCGCTTCACCTCCGCCGTCTCCAGCGCACGTGGCTCGGAGACGTCGACCATCTGCTGACCGTCGAAGGTCTGCGCTTCGGCCTTGATCGCCGAAGGTGCCACCGGCGGCTGGCCGCCCGGCTGCAGCGAGGTGTGCGAGATGCGGCCGACATGCCAGAGTTGCAGCGCGATCTTGCCGCCCTTGGCGTGCACCGCGTCGGTCACGGCCTTCCACCCGGCGATCTGCGCGTCGGAGTAGATGCCGGGCGTCCAGGCATAGCCTTTGCCCTCCGGCGTGACCTGCGTCGCCTCGGTGATGATGAGGCCCGCGCCCGCGCGCTGCGCGTAGTAGTCGGCGTGGATCTCGTAGGGGGCGTCGTCCTCGGCCCGGGCGCGGTTGCGCGTCAGCGGGGCCATGAACACCCGGTTCTTCAGCTCGACGTCGCCGATGGTGACCGGGGTAAAGAGTGTCTCGTCCGACATGGGTCCTCCTTCAAAAAGCAAACCAATCGGACTGCGGAGATGGCCCGCTGCGAAGGCTGCTTCAACCCGGCGGACTGCGGCGAAACGCGTTGTTCGCAGGGGCGGGATTATCGATGGTTCAGCGCTTCCCACACGCGGACGGGGGTGTAGGGCGGGGCGAGATCGTGGACGTCCGCCAGCGCGAGTGCGTCCATCACCGCGTTCGCCGTCGCCCCGACGGCGGCGACGGAGCCCGCCTCGCCGCAGCCCTTCAGCCCCAGCGGGTTCGAGGGTGTCGGCAGCTCCACCAGCTCCACGTCGAAGAAGGGCAGGTCGGCGGCTCGCGGCATCCGGTAATCCATGTAGGAGGCGGCGAGGGGCTGGCCGTCCTCGTTCCAAACCATGGCCTCGCCCAGCACTTGGCCGATGCCTTGCGTGACGCCGCCATGCACCTGTCCGGTCACGATCATCGGATTGATGACGCGGCCGAAGTCGTCGACGACGGTGTAGCGGGTGAGGCGGACCTCGCCCGTGTCAGTGTCCACCTCGACCTCCGCGATATGGGCGCCGTTGGGCGTCGTGGTGATCTTGTCGTCCACGGCGCCGGTGGCGGTGAGGCCGCCGGCATGGGCCGCGACCTCCTGCAGCGAGGCGGCGCGGTCGGTGCCCGCGATGCGGATCGCGCCGGCCTCCCGGTCGAAGGCGAGGTCGGGGCGGGCGACCTCCAGCAGTTCCGTCGCGGCATCGAGGGCGGCGTCCACCAGCGCTTCGGAGGCGCGCAGGAAGACCCGGCTCGCCTGAACAGCGGAGCGGGAGCCGCCGGTGCCGCCCCCATCGGGCAGGGCGGCACTGTCGCCCGCCTCGATCCGGACACTGTCGAAGGGAACGCCAAGCTGGTCGGCGATGACCTGCGCCCACGCGGTCTCATGCCCCTGGCCGGAGCTCTGCGTGCCGACATGGGCGAGGATGGTGCCGTCCGCCTGCATCTCGATCCGCCCGCGCTCCACCGGGCCGCCGCCGGTGCGTTCGTAGTAGTAGGCGAGGCCGATCCCGGCGAGGCGTCCGGCGCTGCGCGCCGCCTGCGCCCGCGCGGGGAAGCCCGCCCAGTCCGCCGCCGCGATGGCCTTGTCGAGCACGGCGGGCGCGTCGAGTGCGTCGAACTCGATTCCACCGGCGGTGGTGTAAGGGATCTGGTACGGGCGGATGAGATTGCGCCGCCGGATCTCCACCTGGTCGAGCCCGATCCGCCGGGCGGCGGCACTCATCAGCCGCTCCATGACGTGGAGCACCTCGGGCTTGCCCGCGCCGCGATAGGCGTCCACCGGTGTGGAGTTGGTGACGACACCCTCGACCACGTGGTGAACGGCCGACACGTCGTAGACGCCGCCGATCAGGTGCCCGGAAAACATGGTGTGCACGGCCGCACCGTAGCCGGGCGTGTAGGCCCCAACATTCGACGTGGAGTGCCAGCGCAGGCCGAGCAGACGCCCCTTGGCATCGAAGGCGCCCTCGGCCCGCGTGTGCAGATCGCGGGCCTGCACATCGGCGAGAAAGGACTCGCTGCGGCCCGCGGTCCATTTCACCGGCTGGCCGGTCTCCTCGGCCAAGGCGACGGCGAGGCTGTACTCCGGATGATTGATTAACTTCATGCCGAAGCCGCCACCGACATCGGGGGACAGCACCTGCAAAGTGTCGGCGTTCCGGGCGAGGTCGCGGGTGATGTCGTTGCGCGCGGCGTGGACACCCTGGTTGCTGACCCAGATCCGTGTCGCCTCCCCACCGGGATCGACGACGATCCCGCGCGGCTCCAGCGCGTTCACGACGAGCCGCTGGTTCGTGATCGCCACCTCGACCACGGTCTCGGCACGCTCGAAGGCCGCGGCGGTCGCGGCCTCGTCCCCGACCTCCCACCGAAAAAGCCGGTTGCCCGGCAAGTGCTCGTGCAGATCCGGCGCATTCGAAGCATTCAATGTGTCGACATTTGCGCAAACATCATCGACCTCAACGCGAATCAATTCGGCCGCATCCATCGCTTCTTTCACGCTATTGGCGAGTACGACAGCGATCGGCTCGCCGACATAGCGGACCTTTCCGCGGGCGAGATGTGGTTGCGGCGCCGCGCCGAAGGGCCGACCGCCGACCCCCATCAGCGGCATGTCGGCATCGATCGGATGGATGCGCCCCGCGATGTCATCGGACATCCACACCCGGACCACGCCGGGGGCTTGCCGGGCGTCGGATATGTCCACCTCGCGCAGGTGGCCGTGCGGCACGTCCGAGCGCAAAACATGCATAAAAAGAACAGTTTCTGGTTGTATATCGTCGACGTAGCGGCCCGCGCCCGTGAGGAACCGGACGTCCTCGCGACGCCGGACCGGCTGGCCAATTCCGAACTTCATTGCGTGCCCCTTCTGCAACGCCGCAGGCTGACGCTACGGACGGATCATTCTGCCGCTTTCGCGCCACATTGGCTAACTAACCGTTTTCCCAATGCCTTGGTGCCGGGAAAAAAGAATTAGGAAAGTTGAAAATCGAAGCGGAATCGATGTTAACTCGACAGGTCACGCGATGAGGGACGCGGGGCGACGATTCGTGGGGGATCAACGATGAAAGCCGATGATCGGCTCATGGTGCTTCTAACGGCGGTGGTTCTGGTCATCGCAGTCGGCACAATGGCACAACGCAGCGAATTCATTATGGCCGCTTTCGGCTCCGTCGACGCCTACGAGGCTGTCGAGGACGAGTACGATGTTCGGGCCGGGCGCACGCAGACGCTGGACGTTCTGTCCAATGACGTGAACGTGGCCCAGGGCGATGCAGATCGCCTTCTGATTGTTGAAAACCCGGTTTGCGGCACCGTGCGCCGCTCGGGCGGGCAGATCGAGTACCTCAACTCGGACGCCTGCTCCGGCCAGGTCGTCTTTACCTACTGTGTGATCCAGGGCGACACCTGCCCGAGCGCGCAGGTCCGGCTGTCGGTCGCCCTCCCCGACGCGCTGCCGAACCGCAGCAACGCGGTTGCCGACAGCAACTCCGCGTTCCCCACGCTGCGCGCACCGTCGCTCGCCGCTCCGAACTCCAATGTCGGCATCGCGCCGGCGGACGCGCTGGCGTCCATCCGCAATCGTAATGTCCAGCCGGTGCAGATCGGCCGCCCGATGCAGGGCTCCGGCTCCGGCCTCGACCGGCAGGAGAGTGCGGCTGTCACCGCGCGCGGTCTCGCCTCCAGCGGCTTTGGCGCGCCGAGCCTCGATATCGACGGCAGCGCGCCGACGCTGCGCCGCGGCTCCGCGCCCGAGCGCATCGCAGTCGGCCGCCCGGCCGCGCCGCAGCTTGGCAGCGTGAGCCGCGACTTCGCAGCCGCGTCGCCCTCGCCGTCCCGCCCGAGCCTGGGTGGCGGCCAGCAGATCGCGTCGCTTCCGAACGCACCGGACGCGTCCAACGCACGTCCGTCCGCACCGTCCCTGCCGCAGCGCCCCGGCGCCGGCGGCACCGCACCGCGCCTGGGTGGCGGCGATGCCGACAGCGCCCCGGTGGCGCGTCCCGGTCTGCCGTCGCAGCCCCGCGTCGCAGCGGTCGAGCCCTCCGCGGCCAATGTTCAGGGCGCGCGCAGCGGCGGCAGCCTGACGCTCCGCTCCGTGACGTCCATGTTCCGCCCGGCGCCTGCCGCACCGCGGCCCGAGGCGGTCGAGAGCCCGCGCGTCGCGGTGGCCTCCCAGACCAGCGCGGCCCGTCCGCAGGTTCAGGGCACGGCCAGCCTCAGCAATGCAGGTGTCGTGACCGAGCGCGCCGCGCAGATCATCGTGCCGCTCGCATCCGACAGCGCGTCCTCGCGCAGCGGTGAGTCGCCGCAGGCGCCCTCGCTGCCGGTCGAGCAGCAGGTCACCGCACTCGGCCTGCCGCAGTCGCCGCGCGCACCCAGCGTCAACAACTCCAGCGACAGCAACGAGGTCCGCACCGCGGCCCTCACGCCGGCCGAGCCGACGGTTCCCGAGGTGAACGAGACGCCGACGACAGACGCGGCCGTCGCGACCTGCAGCGCCAACATGATTGCTTCGGCCAAGCTGGGCGAAGTGCTCGCCGTCACACTGACGTCCGAGTGCCGGCCCAACTCGCTGGTCACGATCGGCTATTCCGGTCTCGAGGTCGACAGCGTCACCGACGCGAACGGCCAGCTTCAGATCGACCTTCCGGCCTTCGACGAGGAGACGACCATCTCGGCGCGCTTCGTCGACGGGGCCGAGGCGGAAACCGACATCGTCGTGCGCGGCATCGACCGGGTTGCCCGCGTCGCGATCGCCTGGAACGGCGACATCAATCTCGACCTCCACGCGCTGGAGTACACCGCAGCCGAGGGCAGCGACGGTCACGTGTGGGAGCAGAACCCGCGCAGCTACCGCGACTCGCGCCGGAACGGCGGCGGTTACCTGACGCAGCTCGGCCTGCCGGGTGCGCGCCAGGTGGAGGTCTACACTCTTCCTGTGTCTCGTCGGACACAGGCGGGCGTCGTCAACACGCAGGTGCGTGTCTCAGAAGGCGCAGAATCCTGCAATGACCGGGTCCAGGTGCTGTCTCTTTACAACAACCAGGCACTGACTTCGGACCGTGACACCGTCTCCATCGAAACGGCGGGTTGCGGAACGGACGGGGACATCGTGTCATTCTCATCGGCAGTGCGTGATATCACCGTCGCGCAGCGCTGATACGACGATGGACTACATATTAGCAGCGTAAAAGGCGCCGGAACCGGCCACAGGAAAGATGAGGGACTTAGGGATGAAACTGAGTAAGGTTGTCCGCGGCACAATCGGTCGAGTGGGGCTCGCGGCCGCGCTGACGTTGACGACCGCACCCGTGGTTGCACAGCAAGTCACCCTGCAATCGTATGACGGCTCGATCACCCTGCGTGGTGATCTGGTCGAGTTCGATGGGCAGAACTACCTGATCCGATCGGCGATCGGTGACATCACCATCGACGCCTACCAGGTCTCCTGCGAAGGCACGGGCTGCCCCGATCCGTCGCTTCTGGTGTCCGAGTTCCGCATCGCGGGCTCCGACACGATCGGCGGCGACCTGATGCCGGCACTGGTCGAAGGCTACTCCTTCGCACTCGACGCCGACATCGCGGCAAACCAGCTGAACGCCGACGGCTCCCGCGCTCTGGCCATCGAGGATCTCTCGGGCGGCAAGATCGCGGATGTGGAGATCGCCTCCGCGAACTCCGGCGCGGCGTTCCAGTCGCTCCTGGAAGGCTCCGCTTCGATCGGCATGGCGTCCCGCCAGGTGCGTCCGCGTGAGGCGCAGGCCTTCGACGCGGCCAATCTCGGCAACATCACGGACCCGACGCAGGAATACATCCTCGCGCTCGACGGTCTGCTGGTGGTAACGTCCCGGACCAACCCGGTGCGCAATCTCTCCCTCGAGGAGATGGCGGGCATCTTCTCCGGCGACATCACCAACTGGTCGCAGGTCGGCGGCGCGAACGCTCCGATCAACGTCTACAGCCGTGAGGCCGGCTCCGGCACCCGCGGCGTGTTCGCCAGCACCGTGCTCGACCCGCTCGGCCTCGAGATGACGTCGAACGCACGCGTGATCAACGACAACGCGGACCTGTCCGACGCGGTCGCCAACGATCCGTTCGGCATCGGCTTCACCTCCTACGCCAACGAGCGCAACGCTCAGGCCGTGGGGATTGAGGAGGTCTGCGGCATCGTCACCGAGCCGTCGGTCTTCAACATCAAGGCCGAGGAATACCCGCTGGCGCGTCGTCTCTACCTCTACACGACGAACCAGACCCTGCCGAACCACGCCCGCAACCTGATCGACTTCGTGAGCTCCGATGCCGCGCAGGACATCATCGCAGACGCGGGCTTCATCGACCAGGGCATCTCCGGTGCCGCGATGAACGAGCAGGGCCTGCGCCTCGCCTCCGCCATGCTGGCGGCCGAGGATGCGGAGCAGCTGACGGATGTGCGTGACTTCGCCTCCCTGATGCTGAACGCCGAGCGTCTGTCCACCACGCTGCGCTTCCAGCCGGGCTCTTCGCTGCTCGACGCGAAAGCACAGCGCGACGTCGTGCGCGTCGCGGAGCAGCTCGCCCGCGGTGCCTATGACGGCAAGGAAGTGATGCTGGTCGGCTTCACCGACTCGATCGGCCGTCCGGACCTCAACCGCGCGCTGTCCGAGCGTCGCGCCGAGCAGGTGCTCGAGGCAATCGTTCAGGCCGCACCGGCCGGTTCGCTCGACGATCAGCAGATCAACGTGCTGGGCTTCGGCGAGATCTCCCCGGTGGGCTGCAACGAGACCTTCCAGGGCCGCCAGGTGAACCGCCGCGTGGAAATCTGGATCCGCGACCGCGTCTGATCCGGACCTCAGAGAAACAGGAAGCGGCGCCCCCCGGGGCGCCGTTTTCGTTTGGGGTCAGAGATAGCCACCGGCGCGCAGGCTCACTTCGTGCCCCTTGCCGACGACGATGTGGTCGTGGAGCACGATGTCGAGCGGGCGCAGGGCGGCTTCGATTGTGCGGGTCATGTCCACGTCCGCCTGGCTGGGCGTGGGATCGCCCGAGGGGTGGTTGTGGACGAGGATGAGGGCGGAGGCGCCGAGTTCTAGCGCGCGCCGGGCGACCTCTCGCGGGTAGACCGGAACGTGGTCGACGGTGCCGCTCTGCTGCACCTCGTCGGCGATCAGGATGTTGCGCCGGTCGAGGAAGAGGATGCGGAACCGCTCCGTCGGCGCGTGGGACAGCACGATGCGGCAGTAGCGGACCAGCGCGTCCCAGGAGGAGATGACCTCCCGCCCCATCACCTCGGCCCGGGCGAGGCGGTGGGCGGCGGCCTCGACGATCTTCAGCTCCTGCACGACGGCGTCGCCGACCCCTTGCACCTCGGTCAGCCGTGCGGTGGGGGCGGAGATCACGGCGTTGAAGTCGCCGAAGCGCGCCATCAGGGCCTTTGCCAGCGGCTTCACGTCCCGGCGCGGGATCGCGCGGAACAGCACCAGCTCCAGCAGTTCGTAGTCCGGCAGCGCGTCGGCCCCGCCCGCCATGAACCGTGCACGCAAGCGGGCGCGGTGGTTCACCTGGTCGGGCCGTGCGCCTGTGGCCGGGAACGACTGCGGCGCTTCGGAGAAGCCGGGCAGGGGCGGAGCATCCTTCATGCCCCGCAGGCTCATCCAGCGGTGGTTAAGGTGGGCTTAACGGGAGAAGTCGGGTTCGTAGAGGCCGCCGGGCGAGAGGGTGAAGATCTCGCACCCCGTCTCGGTCACGCCGATCGAGTGCTCGTACTGCGCGCTCAGCGACCGGTCCTTGGTCACGGCGGTCCATTCGTCGGCGAGGATCTTGGTCTCCGCCCGGCCGAGATTGATCATCGGCTCGATGGTGAAGAACATGCCGGGCTCCAGCACCGGACCGCGCCCGGGCCGTCCGTAATGCAGCACGTTGGGCGCCGAGTGGAACTGCCGCCCCAGCCCGTGCCCGCAGAAATCGCGCACGACCGAGCAGCGCTGCGCCTCGGCGAAGCGCTGGATCGCGTAGCCGATGTCGCCGAAGGTCTTGCCGGGCTTCACCGCGGCGATCCCCTCCATCAGCGCGTCATGCGTGATGCGGATCAGACGCTCCGCTTTCCGGCTGGGCTTGCCGGCCCAGAACATGCGCGACGTGTCGCCGTACCAGCCGTCCAAGATCACGGTCACGTCGATATTGAGGATGTCGCCGTCCCGCAGGACCTTCGCCCCCGGAATGCCGTGACAGACCACGTGATTGATCGAGATGCAGGAGGCGTGCTGGTAGCCCTTGTACCCGATGGTGGCCGAGAGGGCGCCTGCCGCCTCGATCTTGTCCTGGATGACCCGGTCCAGCTCCCCGGTCGTCACGCCGGGCTGAACGAGCGGCCCGATCTCGTCGAGGATCTGGGCCGCGAGGCGGCCCGCCTTGTGCATTCCGGCGTAATCCTCGGCGGCATGGATGTTGATACCGTCGCGGTTGGTCTGGATTGTACGGGGCTGGTCCATGAGTGTCATCGGGGGTCCAAGAGCGGGTTTGGCAGCAATATAGGCAATTCACCGCCGAATGACAGGCAGGGCGCCCGCGAGCTGAACACCATCTGGTGAAATGCGGGTTCCATGACAGATCATCTCCACCCCGGTGTCCGCGGCGCGCTCGAACGCCTCCGCATAGGCCGGGTCGAGATCGGCGGCCATCGCGATCCTATCACAATCCGTACGTTGTATGACGTAGAGCATGACGGCCCGCTCCCCGGCGGCGACCCGGGCGGAGAGCTCGCGCAGATGCTTGGCGCCTCGAGTGGTCACGCTGTCGGGAAACTCGGCGAGGGTGTCCTCCCGGCGGAGGTGGACGTTCTTGACCTCCAGCCAGATGTCGGGGCCCGGCCCGCCCGAGAGGTGGAAATCCACGCGGGAGTTCTCGCCATACTTCACTTCGGGCCGGATGGTCTGCCAGGGCGCGAGCTCCGGGATCGCGCGGGCGCTCAGCGCCTCGCCGACGATCCGGTTGGGCACGCCGGTGTCGATGCCCGCGAGGTGCCCGTCCTCCAGCTCGATCAGCCGCCATGACCATTGCAGCTTCCGCTTCGGATCGGTGGCGGGCTGCAGCCAGACCCGCGCGCCGGGCGTGGAGACGCCGAGCATCTTGCCCGGATTGGCGCAGTGCACCGTCACCTCTCGCCCATCCTCCAGGATGACATCGGCCAGGAAGCGCTTATACCTGCGGAGCAACGTGGCGGGGACGAGGGGCGGATCGAACTGCATCCCCTCCGCCTACAGAAGAAACCGGAGAAGCGCCATGCCCACCGCCGCCATGCTCGTGATCGGGGACGAGATCCTGTCGGGCCGCACCCAGGACGTGAACGTGCAGGTGCTCGCCCAAGCGCTGGGGGCCAAGGGGATCGGGCTGGCGGAGGTCCGAATGGTCCCGGATGTGGAGGCGGAAATCGTGGGCGCGGTGGATGCGCTGCGCTCGAAATACGACCACGTCTTCACTTCCGGCGGGATCGGCCCTACGCACGACGACATCACCGCCGACTGCATCGCCAAGGCGTTCGGCGTCGGCATCGACGTGCGGGAGGATGCGCGCGCGATCCTCGCCACGAACTACGCCGATCCGGAGAACGACCTGAACGAGGCGCGCCTGCGCATGGCGCGCATCCCCGATGGGGCGGCGCTGATCGACAACCCGATCTCCAAGGCGCCGGGCTTCACCCTCGGCAACGTGCATGTGATGGCGGGCGTGCCGAAGATCTTCGCCGTGATGGTGGAGAGCGTGGTCGCGACGCTGGAGGGCGGCGCGCCGCTGATCTCCGAAGAGCATCGGGTGGAGTCGGGGGAGGGGGACCTCGCGGCCCCGCTGGCGCAGATCGTGGCGCGGCATCCCGAGGTGTCGATCGGCTCCTACCCGCGGATTGTGGACGGGCGCTTCCAGGTCAACGTCGTCGCGCGGGCTGTTGATCGCGCGAAGCTCGACGCGGCGATGGCCGACATCCGCACCCTCTGATCGCCCTACCGCCCGCCGTGTCGGGGTGCTATCAGGCGAGGACTGCGGACGTGGCGGAATCGGTAGACGCAACGGACTTAAAATCCGTCGGCCTCGGCCATGTGGGTTCAAGTCCCACCGTCCGCACCATTTTTTGTATGTCGGTTGGCGAGGGGGATGCCCCGGCTCTGATGCCCGGGCGTCAGGATGACGCCGCTTCGACGTCTCCTAGGGAGAGCAGCTTCTTCGCGAAGCGCCCCGCCTTGCCGCCGCTGCGGATCTGCTGAAGGAAGGCGCGGACGGCGGGATCGTCCAGCCTAGCGCCAGTCTCGACATGTAGTTCGAAGAGCAGTTCTAGCATGGCGCCGAGCTCGCGGGGCGGCTCCTCCGGATCGAAGCGCAGGAGCCCCGTCATGACCGCCCGGACGAAGGCAGCGTGGATGCCGGACAGCGCCGCGAGATCGCGGAACGCCCGCAGCCAGCGACCTAGCGGTAGCGCGCCGATGGCGAGGAAGGGCCAGAGCTGCGCAGCGAAGGCATCCGGTGGGATCCGCCCTTCCTCCACCAGACCCGAGATCGCATCCACGGCGAGGTCTGTCACGGATCGGTCGGCGGAGGCGAGGTAGTAGCCGAGCGTGGCGAGCGCCAGCGGTCCGGTTGGTGGGTCCGGCCGGAAGAACGGTTCGAGAAAGGCGCGGCAATGGTGATCGGTCAGCTTCTGATCGGTGTCCAGCGCCAGAACCGCGACCGCGAAGAACGGCTCCATGTGGCCGGGCCAGACGGTGGACGACCAGGCGATGTCCTCAAAGGAATGCCCACAGGGGTTGGCGTGGAGGTAGCTGTATTCCGACTTCAGATGGAACAGGCTGGAGGCGAATTTCTCATTGGCGTCGGTGGACGGTGGCGTGACCTCGACATCGATCACAGGCCAGATGTAGGGGGTGCTTGATCGGGTTGTCACGTTCAGCGAGAGCGCGGTGGGTGTCCCGCCGCCCGCAACGGGTGCTCCGACGAGGCGGACGATGTCGGGATCGGCTGCATCCGGCGACCGGGCAGCCCAGGCCGCGACCCAGAGCGCGGCATCGCTTTCGGGTGTCACAGCGGCGCCCAGCGCGAAGGCGAAAGCGCGCTCTGGCTCCGATGTGCCTTCGAGCCGATCCAGGGCGGCCTGCCGACCCTCGGAGCTCAAGCGCATCAGGGCGAGCGCCAGGTCGCGGCGCGGGATCGAAGCTCCACTATACGCCGCCAGGCGCTCGACCAGATCGGCAGGGTGAACGCGGCCACTCGTGTCGGATGGCAGGGACAGGAGCGGCCCGGACAGGCCAGCGCGCAGGCCGGCGAGCACATCCTGATTGCGACGGGCGAAGACCCAAGTGAAGCCGTCACGGGAGATGCCGTCGTGACACCCCTTGGGAACACGACCGGCCATGGTGTCATCGATGGTCTTCCCCTCCACCCACGCAACACCGGTCGCTGCGAGCGCCGTTCGGAGCTCCACATCACCGGGCCGCTCCAGCAACTGGCGGCAGCGCTTGGCGACGGGAGAGAGCTTGTCACTCGCCAGAGCCTCGACGCCGAACCGGGCGATACCATCGACGGCTCGTTCGACCGTGAAGGGATCGCGGCAGTTCTCCAGCACTTCGAGGAAGAGTGTGATCGCGTCGTCCACCGTCTGCACCGGCTCGATCTGAATGGCCGTAGCGCCTTGAGCGGCGGCAGACGGCAGCGGTTCCGCTGGCTCGCGGAGCGCCGCGCCGACCATCGCGGCAAGGCGGGGTCTTAGCGAGGGCGCAACGGCGTCGAGATGGGCCGCGAGGATCACCTGAAGCTCCGGATCCTGCACGGCATTCAGCCGCTCGATCAGGTCGAGCGCCCGGGCCTGAACGTCCGCGGCCTCGGAAATCAGCGCAGTCGCTGCCAGCCTTGCAACCTCGGACGCGCGATCCGGCGCCCGCTTCACAACCGAGGCGAGGATCTGCATCGCGCCCGTCACGGTGGATTTCTGCCGCGCCTGCAGCGCCGGGCCGATCTCGGCCAGCACGTCGTCGGCCTCCAGCCTGCCCGCCTTCTCCAGCACCTTTAGGGCCTTCAGGACGAAGGACACCGTCGGCGGGATCGGGCTGGAGACCAAACGCAGATAGCGCGCCGAACGCTCGGTCATTTCCTCGAGCGAGGGATCGAGCGCAGTGTGAAAGCGCGAGTACCAACCGGCGCGAAACTGCCCGAAATCGCGCTCCAGCGCGTCGAGCGAGGCGTCGAGCACGCGCGACCGGTCGAGCGTTCCGGCGCGGCTCATGTCCAGCAGAACGGTCGCCCACTGATGCTCCGGCTGGGTATACTTGTCGACCGCGGCGAGGCTGAGATCGCCGCCCCCCTCGACCTCGAAGAACCGCCAGACATCGTGGCTCGCGAAACGCGGCTCCTCTGCGGCGAGCCGCGCACCGCCGCCGTGGGCGTAGTAGCCGAGGATGAGGTGGTCGGTCTCGGGCCGGGTGCACAGCCCCTCCCGCCAGAGCGGAGCGACCTGCCAGACGAGATAGGCGGAGCCCTCGATCAGGTCGGCAACGTAGCGGTCAAGCCAGCTCGGCCGCAGTGCCCGCATCACCTCGACCAGATCGATCTCGCGCGGCAAGCTGTGAAAGCCGTAGGGCTTCAGCTCGGACGGGGTGCCCGTAGCCAGCATCGCGATCCGCAGCGCGTCGTGGTCCCGAATATTCGGCGGTGCTGGAGTCTTGGCCGCGAGGGAGAACTCGGCACGCCAATACGCCTTCCATAAGGCGTTGACGGGCTTGGAGAGCTTCCGCCGCGTCGCCTCGTCCACGGCTGCGAAGCGCGTCAGCGCGGTTGCTGCCTTCGCCGTACTTGCGAGTTCGAGCGCCTCATCTTCCGTCACGTCCGGCCTCCATCGCCATATCGACTGCGAGCGCGTGCTTGCAGGGCCCGCGCGCTGTCTTGTGCTTCGCATGCCAGGGGCAGGTGCAGCTCAGAGCGTCCCCGGAGAGGCGCAACTCGTGGACCACACCGTCGGATGTCACCTTCGCGCTGTCGGTGCCGAGCTCCACCGCGCCCGCTTCGACTAGCGCCCGCGCCGCCTTCAGCCGCGGGTTGAGGCGCTCCATCCGGTCGAGGCGGAAGGGTAGCACCCGGTGGAAATAGGCCCCGGTCGCGAGGTCGAAGCCGACGAGCCCTTCGGCGGCGGCCCGCGCCAGCGCCCGGTCCAGTGTGTCCGCCGCGAGTCCCGTCGCCTCCGCCAGCTCCGCCGGAACAAGTCGGTCCTGCCAGTGGAACTGGGCTCGGAGTGCCGCCACGTCGCTCTCATCAGCTCCGGCGAGGTCCGACAGGAGCCCCCCGTCGCCCGAGAACCCGCGCCACGGCTCGGCATTCAGAACGAGAGTGAGCCGCTGGGCGCCGAGGACGAGTACCCAAGCGGTGCTGCCCGTTGCATCGTCGATCCAGATCTCCATCTCGTCCGCGAAGGGCATCAGCGGCTCGAGCACGCGCAGCCGGTGCCCGCCCCGTAGCGGTACTGCCCCATCGGACTGCCGGGCGGATGTGCGCAGACCGCTCGCGGTCACCGTGATCCACTGCAGGTGGTCGGTCTTGGAACGCGGTTGGGCCCGCAGGAACCGGTGCGCAGCGATGCGCGGCACGTTCGCGGTACGGCGCATCCGCACGAGGTGGACCTGCACTTCGCCGAAGCCGCGGATCCAGCGGAGGGGAAGCGGCACCTTGCGCTCCACGACCGCAGCACTCTCATGCGAGATGCCGACGCTGTCCTCCCCGATCGTGATATCGAGGGTGCTGTCTCGGCGGACACGTGCGAGGGCGGCGCGAAGCTCGGGGCCGAAATCGACATTCGTGGTCCCGTTCCGGTGCTCCGCCACGTCGAGCGCATCGTCGCCGAGGTCGAGCCGGATATAGGCGCTGCAACAGGCGGAGAACCCCTCGAACCGCACCGCACCGGGGCTGACAGTCGCCACGGGATCCGCCTCGCGCAGGATCCGCGCGAGCATCGCGGGCGGCACGTAGAAGCGGGAGCCCACGATCTCGGACACCGCGCGCAGGCTTCGGGCCGTGACATCGGGAGAGAGCGCCCTTGTGACCAGAAAACCTCGGGGAACATCCGACGCGTCGCCCTCGCTCGCGAGCCGCAGCCACGTGCCGGAGGAGGTGGCCTCCAGCTCGGAGCGCGTGCGGTAGGTCAACCGGTGTTCGAGCATGGACGGATCCGTTCGGCGGCAATGACGACCCGGATCTCAGACCAACTTGACCGATCGCGCAACGACGCGAAGCACGTTGAAAGCATTTAGAAACTCGCCGTCGCTTGCGCACAACAACGCGGTTGCGCGGCGCGGTTTTCGAAGGGCCCGATCGAGCCGTCAGCGGGCGAGCACGGCGCTCCACGCATAGCCGCGATAGAGCGGGCGGAAGGTGCAGGTAACGCCGTGGCGTGCGGCGAGGTCAGTCAGCACCGCCTCCATGTCGCCGCGCGGCGTGACGTGGAACTTGGCGAGCCAGGTGCGGAGGATGCTGCGGAACCAGGCCGGCAACCGCGCCTGATCGCCGAAATCGACGATATGCAGCCGACCGTCGGGGCCGAGGTGGCGCAGCGCCTGCTCCACGGCGGCAGGCCAGTCGGGGATCATCGACAGCGAATAGGACAGCACGATCCGGTCGAAACGCTCGACGCCGAAGAGTACGCTGCCGTCAAAGGTGCAGGCGTCCGCGGCAGCGAGCCGCGCCCGGTCGCCCAGCTTCACCTCGGCCGTCCGCAACATCTCCCGCGAGATGTCGAGGCCGTAGAGCGAGACGCCCGGATAGCGCGCCCCGATCCGGGCGAGGTTCCGCCCGGTGCCGCACGCAACCTCCAGCACCGTCTCGCCCTGCCCCGGTGCCAGATCCTCGATCAGAGTGTCGCGGCCGAGCAGGAAGTAGCGCCGGGTCAGGTCGTAGAACCGCCGCTGATAGCGGTAGGTCGCGTCCATCAGGGCGCCGTGGGAGAGGCTCTGATCGCTCACACCTTGGCTCCGAGGCGGTAGAGATGCACGCCGCCATAGATGGCCGAGCGGTCGGCGCGGAAGGCGGCTGCGGAGGCCTCCGCATCGTAGTGCCACTGCCCCAGTACCGCCGGATCAACGCGGCCCGGCAGGATGTCGGCGGCTCCGCCGGTGCGGAAGATCACTCGGGCCCCGGGCCGGGCGGTGCGGGTGATCTCGGACCAGAGGGCCGTGAGCTGCGCGTCGGTCATCCAGTCCTGCGCGTCGAGCAGGACATAGACGCTCTTGGACTCCGCGGGCTGTTCGGCCAGCAGATCGGTGAGGCTTCGGTTATGGACCTGCACGTGCGCCGCGCCCTTGCGAACTGTGCCAAACGCCTCCCGCTCCAGATAAGGCGGGACGGAGCGAGGCTCCTCCCGCTTGTAGCCACGGTTGAAGGCGGCCCAGGCGAAGTAGTTCTCCGCAATCGGGAAATCGCACATCAGCCGCCGCACCCGCTCCCGCAGCACCGGCATAACATTGCCGTCCCCGTCGGCGGCGAGCTTGTCGTATTGCGCCGGCGGAATGCCGAGGCCGAAGAGCGAGGCGCGCCGCCGCCCCAGCCAGCGCACCGCGCGCTTTTCGAAGAGCGGGGCGACCTCCGCTTCGAAGACCTCCCGCTGATCCTCGAGCGTCTTAGCAGACAGCACCCGCCGCAGGTCCGCGCCGCCGAGCCGGGCGAGGAGATGCGCGAACCAAAGCGTCCGGCCGAGCAGGCCGTAGGCGTAGAAGTTGTTGGCGAACATGTTGATGTTGCGCCCGCGCAGGCTCCGCCCTTCCCAGTAGGCCCGTGCCTCCGTATCGAGCCGCGGAGCCAGCTCCTCGTCATAGGTGCGCACGTTCGCGGCCCGATCCGCGTGGCCGAAGAAGCGGTAGAACGTGTCGAAATCCGGCAGGTGCCGCGCGCCCGCGAGCTTGAGCCGCAGCAGCGCCACATGGGCCGCCGACAGGTCCACCGCAGTGATTGAGCGGGGCTCGGCGGTCAGGTAGGACATCACGTTGCAGCCGCCCGAAGCGATGCAGACCATATCGTCCCCACGGGTGAGATCGAGCGCGGCCATGTCGGCCACCGGATCCTCCCAGATCTGGGCGTAGACGAGGCCGCGGAACAAGCGGGAGAAGACGCGCTCCAACAGCCCCTCGCGGCTGAGTGCTGCGTTCTGGTGGACGGCGGCCGCGCGGGTCGCGTCCATGTCCGCGGTCTGGATCGTCATCTCAAGCCTCTTCCTTCTGTCTCGTGCGCCGGCGCTTCACCCGGCGGCCCTCGCTGTCGCGCGGGGCGTCCGCCACCGCCTGCCGCCGCCGGTGGCGCGCGGCCCAGTCGAGCAGGCGCAGCGAGCCGTCCTCGCGCTCGATCACCGCCGTGCAGCTCTCCACCCAGTCGCCGGTGTTGACGTAGAGCAGCCCGTCCATGTCCGCGATCCGCGCGGAGTGGATGTGCCCGCAGACGATGCCGTCATAGCCGCCGCGCCGCGCCTCGTCAGTCAGCACGGTCTCGTACTCGCTGATATAGCTGGTGGCGTGCTTCACCTGCGCCTTCGCCCATTTCGAGAGCGACCAGTACTGCCCATTCCAGAGCCGCCGCGTGTAGTTCACCCAGGTATTGAGCCAGAGCGCCGCGTTGTAGGCGCGATCGCCGACATGGGCGAGCCATTTGGCGTGCATCACGATCGCATCGAACTGATCGCCATGGGTCACCAGCAGGCGGAGGCCCGAGGCGGTCACGTGATCCGCCCGCTCCACGACCTCGATCCCGCCGAAATGCACGCCGTAATAGGATCGCACCATCTCGTCGTGATTGCCGGGAATGTAGAGGATCCGGGTGCCCTTCCGCGACTTTTCCAGCAGGGCCTGCACCACGTCGTTGTGGCTCTGCGGCCAGCGCCAGCCGCGCCGAAGCTTCCACCCGTCGACGATGTCCCCGACGAGGAAGATCGTCTCCGCATCGTTGCCGTTCAGGAAGTCCAGAAGGAGCTCCGCCTGGCAGCCGCGCGTGCCCAGATGGATGTCCGAGAGAAAGATCGTGCGATACCGCGCCATGACCCCCAACCGATAGCTGTGCGCAACCTATGGCTGTGATATGACGGATCAATGACATCCCGGGCGCCATTGCAAGGGCCTCACGAGGAGTTTGGGTGGGGCCTTCTGAACAGCGGACCGGCACGGATCCGGGTGGTGGGCGGTCGGGCGCGTCGGCCTCCATCCCTTTGAGCATCTTGCAGGAGCTCCGAGACGCTCCAAGCAACAATGCGGCCGAGTACCGGCCGAGATCGGCACCTGTGACGCGGAAGCATCAGTATGTGTGCAACCTCTTCTCCTCTGAAAACGGGCTGACGTCACAATTCTCCGCCCGTCGCGCGGCAAACACTCGTCCCGCGCTGCCCGAACCGTACGTTCCAGCCACCGACTCTTGTTGACAAGGCTCCGTCCGACCGGCGATCTAGGCTTTGCTGGTGCCTGTTTGACGCAGGTGAAAAGGGAATGCCGACCGCGGGCCATTTCGCCCAAGGAAACGCAGCCGCCCCCGCGACCGTGACCGGAGAGGGGTCCTCGCACCACTGACCATGAGGTCGGGAAGGTTGGACCGCCGACGGAGCCCCAGGCTCCGACATCCGCAAGCCGGGAGACCTGCCAGCCGATCGATGCCAACCGGACGGGGTGCTCCGGTGACGGGCTGCCGCCGAACCGGCCCGCCATCCTGACCCTGGCCCCCTTTTGAGGGACCATGATGACGACTTCCAACCAAGCCGAGGGCGCGATGCTGACGCCCGTCGAGGTGCTGGTCTGCACCACCTGCCGACAGGAGGGCGCCGTACCGGCCGAGGGCGAGACGCGCCCCGGCGCCATCCTGCTCGACCGCCTTGCGGGGCGCGATGCGCCCGAGGGCGTGACCGTCCGCGCGGTCGAGTGCCTGTCCAACTGCTCGCGCGGCTGCACCGTGGCGCTGCGCGGCGAGGGGCGCTGGACCTATGTCTACGGCAATCTCGACCCCGAGGCGCATGCCGACGTGGTGCTGGAGGGGGCCGCGCTCTATCGCGCCGCCGCCGACGGCCTCGTGCCCTGGCGCACCCGCCCGGAGCACTTCCGCAAGAACTGCATCGCCCGTATCCCGCCCCTCACCCTGCCGGAGGCCGCCGAATGAGCACGCTCGAAAAACTCCCCGTCTCCGTCATCACCGGCTTTCTCGGCTCGGGCAAAACGACCCTGATCCGGCATCTGCTCGAGAACCCGCAGGGTCGCCGCCTCGCCGTCGTGGTCAACGAGTTCGGCGATGTCGGCGTCGATGGCGAGATACTGAAGGGCTGCGCCGATGAGAACTGCCCGGCGGAGAACATCCTGGAGCTCGCCAACGGCTGCATCTGCTGCACCGTGGCCGACGACTTCATCCCGACGATCCAGCAGCTCATGGCGCTCGACCCGCGGCCCGATCACATCCTGATCGAGACGTCGGGGCTGGCGCTGCCGAAGCCCTTGCTGAAGGCCTTCGACTGGCCCGACATCCGCTCCCGCATCACGGTCGACGGGGTGATCGCGCTGGCGGATGCGGAGGCGGTGGCCGCGGGCCGCTTCGCCCCCGATGTGGACAAGGTGGAGGCCCAGCGCCTCGCCGATGACAGCCTCGATCACGAAACGCCGCTGTCGGAGGTCTTCGAGGACCAGATCTCCTGCGCGGACATCGTGCTGCTCACCAAGACCGACCTTGCCGGCGCCGAAGGCATCGCGAAGGCGAAGGGCATCGTGGCGGAGGAAGCGCCGCGCACCCTGCCGGTGATCGAGGTGGCCGAGGGCCGCGTCGACCCGCGCGTGATTCTGGGGCTGGAGGCGAAGGCGGAGGACGACCTCGATGCCCGCCCCTCCCACCACGACACGCCGCACGACCATGACCACGAGGAGTTCGACAGCATCGTCGTCGACCTGCCCGAGCAGACCGATCCGCAGGCGCTGGCCGAGCGCATCGCGAAGATGGCCGAGGAGCAGAACATCCTGCGGGTGAAGGGCTATGCCGCCGTCGCGGGCAAGCCGATGCGTCTGCTCGTCCAGGCGGTGGGCGCCCGCGTGCGCACGCAGTTCGACCGGCCCTGGGCCGCGGATGAGGCGCGGCAGGGACGGCTCGTCGTCATCGCCGAGCACGACGACATCGACCGCGCGCGCATCACCGCCGCGCTGACGTAAGGACGGCCCGCACCCATGCATGTCATCTTCCGCGAGAGCCACGGGCTGGAGGAGACGGAGACGCCCACCGATCTGGGGCAGAGCCCCGCGGATCTGGTGGTGCTCTCCTTCTCCGACAGCGACCTCGGCGCCTTCGCGGCGGGATGGCACCGGGCGCGGGAGGGCGGCAGTCCGCTGCCGCCGCTGCGGCTCGCGAACCTCGCGGCGCTGAAGCATCCGCTCTCGGTCGACACCTATGTGGAGAACACGCTGGATGGGGCGAAGGGCATCCTGATCCGCCTGATCGGCGGCGTGCCCTACTGGGCCTATGGTCTGCAGCAGGTGCAGGCGCTGGCGCGGCAGAAGGGGATCGCGCTTGCGGTGCTGCCCGCGGACGGGCGCGAGGATGCGCGGCTCGATGAGGTCTCGACCCTGCCGCGTTCCACCCTGCGCCAGCTTGCGCAGCTGTGCGACACCGGCGGGCCGGTCGCGGCGCAGGCGGCGCTGGCCCAGTTGTCGTTGGCCGCGGGGCTCTATGCCGGGCCGGTGCGTGGCGCGAAGGTGCTGCCCATGGTCGGCGGCTGGACGCCGGAGTACGGCGCGGGCTGCCCGGCGGTGGCACTGATGAGGGCGGGGAAGCGGCCGCGCCTGCTCCTCACCTTCTACCGCGCCTTCGTCTCGGCGGCCGATCTCGACCCGATCCGCGCGCTCTTCGCCGCGTTCGAGGCGCGGGGTTTCGCCGTCAGCGCCCTCTTCGCGCCGTCGCTGAAGGCGCCCGAGGCCGCCCGCTGGATGAAGCGGCAGGTCGAGGCGCTGGCCCCCGTCGCGATCGTCAACGCGACCTCCTTCTCGGGCAAGGGGGAGGACGGCACCTCTCCGCTCGACGCGGCCGGCGTGCCGGTGTTCCAGGTGGCGCTCGCGACCTCCACCCGGCAGGCGTGGGCAGAGGCGGAGCGTGGCCTCTCCCCCGCCGATCTCGCCATGCATGTCGTCCTGCCGGAGGTGGACGGCCGCCTCCTCACCGGTGTCGCCTCGTTCAAGGAGCCGGGCACACGCGACCCCGATCTCGAATTCGAGCGCTACGCCCACCGGGCCGAGGCCGCGCGGATCGAGGCCGTCGCCGATCGCGTCGCGGGCTGGGTCAGCCTGCGCGGCGGGGCGAAGCGCCCGGCGCTCGTCCTCTCCACCTATCCCGGCAAGCCGTGGCAGATGGCCCACGCGGTCGGCCTCGACGCGCTGGCCTCCGCCGAAGCCATGCTCACCGATCTGGGCGCGCCGGGCGGAGCGCCGTTGCAGAACGCGCTGACCGAGACGCTGAGCTGGCCGCTGGAGGAATATCGAGCCGCCCTCGCCACCCTGCCGGAGCCCCTGCGCGCCGATCTGGAAGCAGTGTGGGGTGCGCCGGAGCATGATCCAGCGGTGCGCAACGGCGCCATCCACTTCGCCGCGGTCCGCCGGGGCGATGCGCTCGTCGCCCTCCAACCCGAGCGCGGCACGCCGGAGCTGCGCGCGGACGAGTACCACGACCTCGCCCGCACGCCGCGGCACGGCTACGTCGCCTTCTACCTCTGGCTCCGCCACGCGATGGGCTGCGATGCGCTGGTCCATATCGGCGCCCACGGCACGCTCGAATGGCTGCCCGGCAAGTCCGTCGCCCTGTCGGACACCTGCTGGCCCGAGGCGCTGACCGGCCCGCTGCCCGTCATCTATCCCTTCATCGTCAACGATCCCGGCGAGGCGGCGCAGGCCAAGCGGCGCGTCGGCGCGCTGACCCTCGGCCACCTGCCGCCGCCCCTGCGCGAGAGCGGGACGCCCGAACGGCTCGCCCGGCTGGAGGCGCTGCTCGACGAGTTCTCCAACGCCGACGGGCTCGATCCGAAGCGGCGCGACCGGCTGCAGGACGACATCCGCATCGAGGCGCAGGCGGCGGGCGTCGAGGAGGATCTGGGGATCGAGGCGACCTCCTGCCCGGCCGAGGCGATCACCCGGATCGACCGCTTCGTCTGCGATATCAAGGAGAGCCAGTTCGGCGACGGGCTGCATGTCTTCGGCCGCGGGCCGACGGCGAAGTCCGCGCTTGATGCGGCCCCCTCTGCGGCGGCCGAGCGCGCAGCCCTTGCGGATGCGCTGAGCGCCCGCCGCGTCGCCCCCGGCCCCTCCGGCTCACCCTATCGCGGGCGGAGCGACGTGCTGCCGACGGGCCGCAACCTCTTCACCACCGATCCGCGCGCCATCCCGACCCGTGCGGCCTATGCCCAGGGCGTCACGCTGGCCGAGGAGCTGCTGCGCCGCCACGTTCAGGACGAGGGCGACTGGCCGCGCGGCCTGATCGTGGACCTCTGGGGCTCGGCCACGATGCGCACCGCCGGAGAGGAGTTCGCGATGGCGCTCCACCTCCTCGGCGCGAAACCGGTCTGGGACAAGGGCTCCGAGCGGGTCTCGGGCATCGAGATCCTGCCGCTGGCCGAGATCGACCGCCCGCGCATCGACGTGACGCTTCGTGTCTCGGGCCTCTTCCGCGACGTGTTCCCGACGCTGTCCGCACTGTTCTCGCAGGCCGTGCGGGCACTTGCCGCGCGGGACGAGGCGCCGGACTACAACCCCTTCGTCGGGAGGGACGAGGCGCGGGTCTATGGCCCGGCGCCGGGCTCCTACGGGCTGGGGATGGGCGCCACACTTGAGGACTATTCCGACGCGGCGCGCCGCGCGGCGGGCGAAGCCTGGCTCGCCGCCTCCGCCTGGGCGCTCGATGGGCAGGAGCCGCGGCGCGATGCTGAGGGGATCGCGGCGCGGGTGGCCGAGGCGGACGCCTTCGTTCACCTTCAGGATCTGCCGGAGACGGACCTCCTGCTCGCCTCCGACTACGCAGCGCATGAGGCGGGTTTCGCCGCCGCGCAGGCGATCACCGGCGGGCAGGCACGGCTCTACCACGTGGACGCGACCGATCCGGAGCGGCCCCGTGCCCGGCTGCAGGCCGAGGAGATCGCCCGCGTGGTCCATGCGCGCGCGAGCCATCCCGGCTGGCTCGCCGGCATGACGCGGCACGGCTTCCGCGGCGCGGCGGAGATCGCGGCGACGCTCGACCACATGGCCGCCTTTGCGCATCTGGCAGGCAGCGTCGCGCCGCATCTCTTCGACCTCTACCACGACGCGACGCTGGGCGACGCCGAGATCCGCGCCTTCCTCGCCGAGGCCAATCCGGGCGCGCTGGCGGCAATGGAAGAGCGCTTCGCCGCCCTGCTCGACGCGGGGCTGTGGCAGACCCGGCGCAACTCGATCCGCGCCGGGCTGGAGCGGTTGGCATGACCCGGCCCGAGGCGAAGGGCTGGTGCCCCGGCGCGTACCGCCCGATGATGTCGGGCGACGGGCTGATCGTGCGGGTGCGGCCGCTGGTGTCGCGCCTGTCCGCCGAGCAGGTGCTGGGGCTCTGCGCCGCGGCGGAGCGGCACGGCTCCGGCGTCATCGAGGTTACGGGCCGCGCCAACGTCCAGCTCCGCGGTGTGCGGGAGGAGACGCATCCGCCGCTCCTCGATGAGCTGATAGCGCTCGGGCTGCTGGACAGCGATCCGGTGCTGGAGCACCGCCGGAACATCGTCGTGACGCCGTTTTCCACGCAGGGCGACGCGGCGGAGGCGATGGCGCTTGAACTGACGACTCGTCTTGAAGAATTGCCCGAGTTGCCCGCGAAGTTCGGCTTCGCGGTGGATATCGCTGAGGTGCCGGCCGAGCTCTCCGCCGACATCACTATCACGCGGACGATTGGAGGCAGGCTGCTGGTGCTGTGCGCCGGTGCCGAGGGCGGGATCGAGGTGACGCGCAGCAATGCCATCGACACGGTCGTCGCGCTCACCCATCGCTTCGTCGAGACCGGCGGCGTGGCGGCCAAGCGCATGGTCCACCATGTCGCACAGATGGGTGAGGTAGGCACCACCCCACCCCGCCCGTCCGGCCAGCCGCCAGCTATCGGTGATACGCCAAGCGGCGCGCTGATCGGCCTGCCCTTCGGTCAGGTCACGGCGGCGCAACTGCGCGAGCTGATGGAGCTGACCAAACCCGCCGCGATCCGCACGACGCCGTGGCGGATGCTCCTGCTGGAGGGCACCCCAGCCCGCGCCGTCCCCGGCTTCATCACGGAACCCGACGACCCCTTGCTGCGCGTCGACGCCTGCCCCGGTGCGCCCTTCTGCACGTCCGCCACCGTCGAGACGCGCGGCCTCGCCCGCCGCCTTGCCGGCCGCACCACCGGAACCCTCCACGTCTCCGGCTGCGCCAAGGGCTGCGCCCGACCCCGGCCCGCCGATGTCACACTGGTCGGGCGCGACGGTCGTTTCGATCTTGTGCGCGGCCAGCGTCCGTGGGATGCGCCCGAACGGACCGGCCTTACGCCGGGCGAGCTGGACGAGCTTTTCGAGACGCCTTGATGCCATACGCTTACGAGACCGACGGGGCCGCGATCTACGCCGAGTCCTTCGCCACCATCCGGGCGGAGGCGGAGCTCGCCCGCTTCGACCCGCTCGACGAGCAGGTGGCCGTGCGCATGATCCACGCGGCGGGGATGGTGGAGCTCGCACCTCACATCCGCTTCTCCCCCGGCTTCACCGCGGTGGCCCGCGCGGCACTGGAGCAAGGTGCTCCGATCCTCTGCGATGCGCGGATGGTGAGCGAGGGCGTGACACGCAAGCGCCTGCCCGCCGGCAACGAGGTCATCTGCACCCTCCACGCGCCCGGCGTGCCGGAGCTGGCACAGGAGATCGGGAACACCCGCTCCGCCGCAGCGCTGGAGCTGTGGCGGCCGCATCTCGCCGGTGCGCTGGTGGCGATCGGGAACGCGCCGACGGCCCTCTTCCACCTCCTCAACATGCTGGAGGATCCGGACTGTCCGCGTCCGGCGGCGATTATCGGCTGCCCGGTGGGCTTCGTCGGAGCGGCGGAGTCCAAGGCCGCGCTCTGGGCCGATCAGCCGGTGCCCTGCTGCGTCGTAGACGGGCGGCTCGGCGGCAGCGCGATCACGGTCGCCGCGATCAACGCCGTGGCGAGCCGCGCCGAATGAGCACGCTCAAGCATCCGGGCACGATCCACGGCGTCGGCCTCGGCCCCGGCGATGCCGACCTGATGAGCGTCCGCGCCGACCGGCTGGTCCGCGGCGCACGCCATGTCGCCTTCTTCCGCAAGAAGGGCCGCCCCGGTCAGGCCCGGCGGATCGTGGAGGGGATGCTGGCCGAGGGCGCAGTCGAGTTCCCGATGGAGTACCCGGTCACGACCGAGATCCCGCTGCACGACCCCGAATACAACCGCATCCTGTCCGCCTTCTACGCCGAGTGCGCCGCGCATCTGCGCGCGCTGGCGGAGCGCGGTGAGGATGTCGTGGTGCTCTGCGAGGGCGACCCGTTCTTCTACGGCTCCTTCATGCACCTCTACACCCGCCTGTCGCCGGGCGTGCCGGTCGAGGTCGTGCCTGCGATCACCGGCATGTCGGGCGCGTGGACCGCGACGGGGCAGCCCGTGACCTGGGGCGACGACGTGCTGACGGTGCTGATGGGCACCCTCGGCGAGGACGAACTGGTGCGCCATATGGCGAGCGCCGACGCCCTCGTCGTCATGAAGATCGGGCGCAATATCGACAAGGTGCGCCGCGCGCTGGAGCGGGCCGGGCGGCTCTCGGCAGCGTGGCTCGTCGAATACGCCACCATGCCGAACCAGAGCGTGATGCCGCTCACCCAGGCCTGCGAGCGCGTGACGCCCTATTTCTCCATCATCATCGTCCACGGGCAGGGGCGGCGGCCGTGAGCGGCTGGCTCGCCGTCGCGGGGCTCGGCCCCGGCGCGGACGCGCTCGTCACACCCGAGGTGACGGCGGCACTGGCCGAGGCGACCGACGTGATCGGCTACATTCCCTACGTGGCGCGTGTGGCTCCGCGGCCGGGGCTCGAACTGCATCCCAGCGACAATCGGGTGGAGATCGACCGCTCCCGCCATGCGCTGGAGCTTGCGGCGGCGGGTCGGCGGGTCGTCGTCGTCTCCTCCGGCGATCCCGGCGTCTTCGCCATGGCCGCCGCGGTGTTCGAGGCGGTGGAGGCGGGACCGGCGGGCTGGCGCGACCTCGATATCCGCGTGCTGCCCGGCATCACGGCGATGCTGGCGGCGGCAGCCCGGGCGGGCGCGCCGCTGGGCCACGATTTCTGCGCGATCAACCTGTCGGACAACCTCAAACCGTGGGAGTTGATCGAGAAACGGTTGCGCCTCGCCGTCGAGGCGGATTTCGCGATGGCCTTCTACAACCCGCGTTCCAAGGCGCGGCCGGAGGGGTTCGGAAAGGTGTTGGATCTGCTCAAGGAACGCTGCGCCGACACCCGCCCCGTCCTCTTCGCCCGCGCCGTCTCGACACCCGAGGAAACGCTGCGCGTCGTGCCACTGCCCGAGGCGCAGCCCGGGATGGCGGACATGCGCACCATGGTCATCGTCGGCTCCAGCCAGACGCGGGTGATCGCGCGGGATAGTGTGCCCTTTGTCTACACGCCGAGATCGGTGGTGACATGATCGAGCCAGGCGAGGACTTCGGCCACGGTATGCGCCTCGCGCCGGGCCGGCACCGGCGGTCGGGCGATCATGACGATCGGCAGTCCCAGCGCGCGGGCCGCCTCGATCTTGGCCACGGCGCCGGAGCCGCCGGCATTCTTCGCCACGATGCGCTCGATGCGATGCTCCCGCAGCAGGACGATGTCGCCTTCGGTCTTGAACGGTCCGCGGGAGATCACGGCGTGGTGCTTCGGCAGCGGGATCGGCTGCTCCGGCGGATCGACGAGCCGCAACAGGTAGTCGTGCTGCGGCTGCGCAGCGAAGGCGGCGAGGTGCATCCGGCCCACGGCGAGCATCACGCGCTGCGGCGGTCCGGCGAGGGCCTCGACGGCGGCGGGCAGATCCGCAACCTCGGTCCAGCGGTCGCCTTCGGTGGACTGCCAGGGCGGGCGGGTGAGCGCGATCAGCGGCACGCCGGCCGCCGCGCAGGCCGCTACGGCATTGCCGCTCATCTGCGCGGCGAAGGGATGGGTCGCGTCCACGACCTCGGTGATCGCATGCTCGGTGAGGTAGCGCGTCAGCCCCTCCGTCCCGCCGAAGCCGCCGACGCGCACTGGAACGGCCTGCGGCGCGGGTCGTGCGACGCGGCCCGCGTAGGAGAGCGTCGCCGGAATGCCGCGCGCCGCCACCGCGTCGCAGAGCGCGCGGGCTTCGGTCGTACCGCCAAGGATGAGAACGTGTCGCGTCATGGATGATCCCTGGCTCACTCTTATCGGGCTCGGCGAGGACGGGCCACAGGGTTTGACATCCACCGCGCGCGAGGCGCTGGAAGCGGCGGAGGTCGTGATGGGCCCGCCCCGCCACCTGGCGCTGCTGCCGGAGCTCGCAGCCGAGCGGATCGAATGGCCGGTGCCGTTCGTGGACGGGCTGCCGCTGCTGGTGGCGCAACGCGGGCGGCGGGCGGTGATGCTCGTCTCCGGCGATCCGTTCTGGTTCGGCGCAGGGCGCGCGGTGGCGCGGACGCTGGAGCGCGGCGAGTGGCGCGCGCTGCCGGGGCCGTCGACCTTCTCCCACGCGGCCGCCCGGCTCGGCTGGCCCTTGGAGGACACGCCCTGCCTCGGCCTGCATGCCGCGCCGCTGACACGGCTTCGGCCCCATCTGGCGCCGGGCCAGCGGGCCCTGGTGCTGCTGCGCGACGGAGCGGCGGTGGCCGAGCTGACCGCCTGGCTGACAGAGCTGGGGTTCGGGGAGAGCACGCTGCACATCCTTGAAGCGCTCGGCGGCCCGCGGGAGCGGGTGCGAAGCACAACGGCCGCAGCCTTGACGCTGACCGACATCGCGCACCCCGTTGCCGTGGGTCTGGAGGTGGCCGGCGACGGGATCGCTATCCCCGCCGCCTCCGGCCGTCCCGACGCGCTGTTCGAGAGCGATGGGCAACTCACGCGCCGTCCCGTGCGAGCGCTGACGCTCTCCGCCCTCGCGCCGCAGCCCGGGGAGCATCTGTGGGACATCGGCCTCGGCGCGGGGTCCATAGCGATCGAGTGGCTCATGTCGCACCCCGCCTGCACCGCCACGGGGATCGAGGCCGACCCCGAGCGCGCCGCCCGTGCCCGACGCAACGCCGATGCCCTCGGCGTCGACCGGCTCCGGATCGTGCAAGGACGCGCGCCGGACGCGCTGCGAGACCTGCCGAAGCCGGACGCGGTCTTCATCGGCGGTGGCCTCAGCGAGGAGATGCTGCGCCACCTCTGGACCACGCTCCCGCCCAGCACCCGCCTCGTCGCCAACGCCGTGACGCTGGAGAGTGAGGCGCTGCTCACCCGCTGGCAATCGGAGGTCGGCGGCGAGCTGATGCACATCGCCCTGTCCAACGTCACGCCCGTCGGCGGCAAGCGCGCCTGGAAAGCCGCCTACCCCATCGTCCAGTGGAGCGTGACCCGATGATCGTAGCCGGCTTCGGATTTCGCGGGGCGGCGACGCGGGCCTCGCTGGAGCAGGCGCTCGCAGCGGCGGGCGGGCCGCCTATCGACCTGCTCGCGGCCCCGGAGGACAAGGCGGACGCCGCCTGCCTCACCGACCTCGCTGCCGCATTAGGCCTGCCGGTGTGCAGCATCGACGCCGCGACGCTCGCGGCCATCGACACACCGACGCAGGCCGAGCGCGTGCTGGCAGCCCGCGGCACCGGCAGCGTGGCGGAGGCCGCGGCACTGGCCGCCGCTGGTCCTGGCGCAACGCTCATCAGCGCCCGCCGGATCTCCGCCGACCGGCTCGCCACCTGCGCCATCGCTTCAGGAGACCCCAGATGACCGTTCACTTCATCGGCGCCGGGCCCGGCGCACCGGACCTTCTGACGCTGCGCGGGCGCGACTTGATCGCGTCCTGCCCTGTCTGCCTCTATGCCGGATCGCTGGTGCCCGAGGAGATCCTCGCCCACTGCCCCGCCGACGCGCGGATCGTGAACACGGCACCGCTCGACCTCGACGCCATCGTGGCGGAGTGCAAGGCGGCGACCGAGGCCGGGCAGGACGTCGCCCGGCTCCACTCCGGCGACCTCTCCGTCTGGTCCGCGATGGGCGAGCAACTGCGCCGCCTGCGGGCCGAAGGCATCCCGGTGTCAGTGACGCCCGGCGTGCCCTCGTTCGCCGCCGCGGCGGCCGCGCTGGGGGCGGAACTCACGCTGCCCGGCCTCGCGCAATCGGTGGTGCTGACGCGCACGCCGGGCCGCGCCTCCCGCATGCCGGAGGGGGAGAGCCTGACGAACTTCGCGGCGACGGGGGCGACGCTCGCCATTCATCTGTCGATCCACAACCTCGCGACCGTCGTCGCCGACCTGACGCCCGCCTACGGTGCCGACTGTCCGGTGGCCGTCGTCTACCGCGCGACCTGGCCCGATCAGCGGATCGTGCGGGCGACGCTCGCGACCATCGAGGGCGCCATGGATGCGGGCATCGAGCGGACCGCCCTGATCCTCGTGGGCCCAGCGCTGAGCGGCGAAGGCTTCGACGAGAGCTGCCTCTACGCCCCCGACTACGACCGCCGGTTCCGGCCGCGCAGCGCGACGGGGGCGAGCGATGCGTAACCCGCCGGGCCTCCTCGTCTCGGCCCCCGGCTCGGGGACGGGCAAGACGACGGTGATGCTGGGCCTCCTCCGCGCCTTGGCGGAGGACGGCCTCACTGTGCAGCCGTTCAAGAGCGGGCCGGACTACATCGACCCCGCCTTCCACCGCGCGGCGGCGGGCCGGGACTCGTTCAACCTCGACACCTGGTCGATGATGCCCGGCCTGCTCGACACCATCGCGGGTGCGGCTCAGGCCGCGGATATCGTGGTCGCGGAAGGGTCCATGGGCCTCTATGACGGCGTCGCGACGGACGGGGAGACCGGGCGCGGCTCCAGCGCGGAGCTTGCCCTGCGCATGGGATGGCCCGTGGTGCTGGTCCTCGATGTCGGCGGGCAGGCACAGTCGGCGGCCGCCGTCGCACTCGGCTTTCAGCGCTACCACCCCGAACTGCCCTTCGCCGGCGTCATCCTCAACCGCGTCGCGAGCCCGCGGCACGAGCGGCTGATCCGGCTGGGGATGGAGGAGGCGGGCCTCACCGTGCTCGGCGCCCTGCCGCGGCGCGGCGACCTCACGCTGCCCGAGCGGCATCTCGGCCTGATCCAGGCGGTGGAGCATCCGGAGCTCGACGCCGCGATCGAGACCTATGCGACTTTCCTGCGCGAGCATGTCGACCTCGCCGCGATCCGTGCGGCAGCGACGGGCGGTGACCGGGCGCTGACCGCAGGCACGCTCCCGAAGCCACCGGCCCAGCGGATCGCGCTGGCTCAGGATGCGGCGTTCTCCTTCACCTATCCGCATCTCTTGGAGGGCTGGCGGCAGGCGGGGGCGGAGCTCCTGCCCTTCTCCCCCCTCGCCGACGAAGCGCCAGACGCGCAGGCCGATCTCGTCTGGCTGCCCGGCGGCTATCCGGAGCTCCACGCCGGACGGCTCGCCGCTGCCACGACCTTCCGCGCCGCGCTGCGCAGCCATGCCGAGACGAAGCCCGTCCATGGCGAGTGCGGCGGCTACATGGCGATGGGTGCGGCGCTGATCGACAAGGAGGGCGTGCGGCACGAGATGGCGGGGCTGCTCGGCCTCGTCACCAGCTACGAGAAGCGCAAGTTCCATCTCGGCTACCGTCACGCGACACTGCAGGCGCCGCTGCCGGGCTTCGCCGCCGGAGCGACGCTGCGCGGTCATGAGTTCCACTACTCCACCATCCTCGACCAGCCCGACGCGCCGCTGGCCGAGGTGCGGGATGCGAACGGCGACGTGGTGCCCGAGACCGGCTCCCGCCGCGGGCAGGCCACCGGCACCTTCTTCCACCTGATCGCCGAGGCGACGTCGTGAGCGGGTTCGTGAGCTTCGTGGGCTCCGGCCCCGGCGATCCGGAGCTTCTGACGCTGAAGGCCGTGGACCGGATGAAGCGGGCCGACGCGATCCTGTTCGACGACCTCTCCTCGGGGCCGATTCTGGCCCACGCGCGGGCGGGGGCCGACCTCGTGGGCGTGGGCAAGCGGGCGGGCCGCCCCTCGCCCAAGCAGGATCATGTGAGCCGCCTGCTCGTCGAGTATGCCTCCACCGGCATCCGGGTGGTGCGCCTGAAATCGGGCGATCCCGGCGTCTTCGGCCGGTTGGAGGAGGAGATCGTGGCGGTGCGCGCCGCGGGCATCCCGTTCGAGATCGTGCCCGGCGTCACCTCGGCCACCGCCGCGGTCGCCGCCGCCGGCATCCCGCTGACCCGCCGCCTCACCGCGCGGCGGGTGCAGTTCGTCACCGGCCACGACGTGATGGGCCGGCTGCCCGACGACGTGAACGTGCAGGCGCTCGCCGATCCGAATGCGACCACCGTAGTCTTCATGCCCAAGCGGACCTTCCCGGCGCTCGCGCAGCTTCTCTTCGAAGCGGGGCTCCCCGAAAACGTGCCCGCCCTGCTGGCCGAGAACGTCAGCCACCACGACCAGAAGCTCACCCGGCTCAGTGTCGTGGAGCTTGCCCGGCGGCTGGGCGAGGAGATGTCGGAAGTGCCCGCCCTCATCCTCTTCGGTTCGCTCGCGGACGGCTAGATCCTGCGTCAACCTGTCCATCCGCTGCTTGACCGGGCCTTCCGATGGGCCTTAACTGATCTCGCTTCTGGTGCCCCGATCCGCATGGACCGGGGTGAAACGGGAAGCCGGTAGACCGCCCTGCGGTCGAAGCCGGCGCTGCCCCCGCAACGGTATGCGAGAAGACCGAGGCCAAGAGCCACTGTGCACACGCATGGGAAGGCGGCCCAGGTGGAGAGACACTCGCGAGCCCGGAGACCGGCCAGAGGTGTGCGGCACGCGTCGCGCTGGTTGAAACAAACGCTGCACGGGGTGTTGCAGCACCGAAAGGACAACATCATGCACATCGAACCCGGCGTCGTGGACGGCGCGAAACTGGCGCTCAGCTATGCGACCGCGGCAGGGGCGGCCGCCTATACCGGCAAGCTGGCCGTGGACTGGCTGAAGGAGCGTTCGCTCGTCTCGCTGGCAGGGGCGACCGCGGCCTCCAGCCTCGCCGTCTTCTTCTTTTTCGAGGTTCTGCCTAAGTTTCCCGTCGGCGTGTCGGAGGTGCATTTCATCCTCGGCTCCACGCTGTTCCTGATCTTCGGCGCTCTGCCCGCCGCGCTGGGTCTGGCGATCGGGCTGCTGGCGCAGGGGCTGCTCTTCGCGCCCATCGACCTGCCGCAATACTTCATGAACGTGACCACGCTGCTGGTGCCGCTCTTCGCCGTGCAGGCGCTGGCGAAGCGCATCATCGCGCCGCACACCGCCTATGTGGACCTGAAGTACGGCCAGGCGCTGGCGCTCTCGACCGCCTATCAGGGCGGTGTCGTGACCTGGGTGGCCTTCTGGGCCCTCTACGGTCAGGGCTTCGGGGCGGAGAACCTAATGGCCATCGGCACCTTCGGTGTCGCCTACATGCTGGTCATCATCGTGGAGCCGCTGGCCGACCTCGCCGTGCTGGCGGGCGCGAAGGCCGCGCGGAACCTGGAGCGGAGCGGTCTTCTGACGCCGCGCCTCTACTCCGCGGCCTGAGCCGGGCCATGCGCTCCCGAGGGGCCGCATCGCCGGCCCCTTTTTGCTGTCTGGACGCATCATGATCGACCTCTTCCTCGTCGGCATCGGCACCGGAGATCCGGAGCATCTGACCCTCGGCGCCATTCGCACGCTGGAGGGCGCGGACCTGATCCTGCTGCCGCGCAAGGGGGGCGAGAAGGCGGACCTGCTCGACCTGCGCAAGACGATCTGCACCGATGTCCTGCGCGCATCCGTGCGGGTCGCCGAGTTCGACATGCCGGTCCGCGATGCCTCGGGCACCTATCTCGACGGGGTAAACTCGTGGCACGACGCCATCGCCGCGGAGTGGACCCGGCAGATCGAGGCGCACCTGCCCGGCGGCTCCGGTCGCGTGGCGCTGATGGTCTGGGGCGACCCGTCGCTTTATGACAGCACGCTGCGTATCGCGGAGCGGCTGTCGGCGGCGGGGACCCAGGTTCGCACCCATGTCGTGCCGGGGATCACGAGCCTCCAGCTGCTGACGGCGGCCCATGCAATCCCGCTCAACACGCTCGGCGGCCCGGTCACGATCACCACCGGCCGCAAGCTGCGCGAGGGCGGATGGCCCTCGGGGGCGGAACGGATGGCGGTGATGCTCGACGGCGACTGCGCGTTTCTGGAGCTGCCGCGGGACGGCCTGCACATCTGGTGGGGCGCCTATCTGGGCATGGCGCAGCAGATCCTCGACGCCGGGGCGGTGGCCGAGTGCGGCGCCCGGATCCGGGAGGCACGCGGCACGGCCCGCGCCGAGCACGGCTGGATCATGGACACCTACCTGCTCGAATACCGCTAGGCGGCGGGACCCGCCACACGCCGCCGCGACATGCGGCGCGTCAGCCTTTGCCGCCGGACGAAAGCCGCGATGAACACCGCCGTCAGGATCAGCACGATCGTCGGCGCCGGGGCGGAGTCGAGGAAGAAGCTCGCGTAAGTTCCCAGCAGCATCGAGCCCATGCAGACGAGCACCGACACCCACAGCATCGTCGCGAAGCGTCGGACCAGCAGGAACGCGATCGCACCCGGCGCGATCAGCAGGCCGATGGCGAGGATCAGCCCCGCGGCTGCGAGCGTCGCCACGATGGTCAGCGACAGTGCTGCCAGCAGCCCGTAATGCAGCCAGTTCACCCGCAGCCCCGACGCCTGCGCCTGCGCCGGATCGAAGCTGTGGAGCACCAGATCCTTCCACTTCAGGAGCAGCGCCGCCCCCACGCCCAGCGAGATCAGCCCGGCGGTCAGCAGCTCATGCGGCTCCACCCCCAGCATGTTGCCGAACAGGATGTGGTCGAGATGCGCATTCGTCTCGACCGAGACGTAAAGCACGATCCCCACCCCGAACATGCCGGAGAAGACGACGCCCATCACCGTGTCCTGCTTGACCCGGCTGTTGGTGGCGAGATAGCCGGTCGCCAGCGCACAGGTCATGCCCGCGGCGAAGGCGCCAAGGATCAGCGGGAACCCCAGGATGTAGGCGAGCACGATGCCCGGCAGCACCGCGTGGCTGACCGCATCGCCCATCAACGCCCAGCCCTTCATCACGAGAAAGCAGGACAAGAGCGCCGTGGGCACCGACACGATCATCGAGATGTAGAAGGCGTTCTGCATGAACGGGAAGCGGAACGGCATCATCAGCGTCTCAAGGTCCATCAGAGCGCCTCCTCCGGCCGTCCCACGGGTTCCTCGGGGCCGCTCCGCAGCGCTGCGTCGGCCCTGCGCCGGGCCGCGAGCAGGCCATGTTTCGGCGCGAAGACGAACGCGATCAGGAACACCAGCGTCTGCAACGTCACGATGATCCCGCCCGTGGCCCCGTCGAGGAAGTAGCTGATGTAGGCGCCGGTGAAGCTGGTCAGCGACCCGATGGCGACCGAGGTCGCGATCAGCCGCGGGAAGCGATCGCAGAGCAGGTACGCCGTCGCCCCTGGCGTCACCACCATCGCGATGACGAGGAACGCGCCCACCGTCTGCATCGCCGCAACGACCGAGGCGGACAGCAGCAGAAAGAACACCGCCTTCAGAAGCTGCGGACGCAGGCCGATGGTCCGCGCGTGGTTCTCGTCGAAAAAGGTGACCATCAGGTCCTTCCACTTCGCGAGCAGCACCGCCAGCGAGACGAAGCCGATGATGGCGAGCTGCAGCGTATCCTCCGGCGTGATGGCGAGGATGTTGCCCATCGTGATCGTCTGGATCGAGATCGAGACCGGGTTCACCGACGCGATAAAGAGCCCGAGCCCGAAGAACGAGGTGAAGATCAGCCCGATGATCACATCGACCTTCAGCCCCGACCGCTCCGACAGGAACAGCATCGCGCCCGCGGCGAGCCCCCCGGCGATGAAGGCGCCCAGCGCGAAGGGCAGACCCAGCAGGTAGGCGCCCGCCACCCCCGGCACGACGGAATGGGCGAGCGCGTCGCCGATCAGGCTCCACCCCTTCAGCATCAGGTAGGCCGACAGGAACGCGCACACCCCTCCCACGAGGGCGGAGACCCACATGGCGTTGGTCATGTAGCCATAGGTGAACGGCTCCAAGAGGACGCTCACGGATCGTCCCTCCGCTGCGTCTTCTCCCCGTACTGGACGAAGGGGCGCTCGTCGTCGGTGAAGATCGTGACCTCGCGCTCGTCCTCGTCGTCGTGCAGGGTCGCGCCGCCGATAGTAAAGTGGCGCAGGACGCCACCAAAAGCCGCCTCCAGGTTCTCCCGCGTGAAGGTCGTTTCGGTCGGGCCGTAGTTCAGCACGGTGCCCTTCACGAGGACCGTGCGGTCGCAGAACTCTGGCACGGAACCGAGATTGTGGGTGGAGACGAGCATCACCCGCCCCTCGTCGCGCAGCTCCCGCAGCAGGGCCACGATCTGCTCCTCGGTCTTCACGTCGACGCCGGTGAACGGCTCGTCGAGCAGGATCACCTGCCCGTCCTGAGCGAGGCTGCGGGCGAGGAACACCCGCTTGCGCTGGCCGCCCGACAGCTCGCCGATCTGGCGCTTGCGGTAGTCCTGCATGTTGACCCGCTGCAGCGCCTGCGCGACTGCGGCGTGGTCCTTCGCCGAAGGGCGGCGCAGGAAGCCCATATGGCCGTAGCGGCCCATCATCACCACGTCCTCGACCAGCACCGGGAAGGCCCAGTCCACGTCCTCCGACTGCGGCACGTAAGCGACGAGGTTGCGGGCCAGCGCCTCCTTCACGCCGAGGCCGAGGATCTCAATCCGGCCTTTCGCGGCTGGAACGAAACCCATGATCGCCTTGAAGAGGGTCGACTTGCCGGCGCCGTTCACACCCACCAGCGCGGTGACCGTGCCGCGCGGGATCTGGAAGCTGGCATTCCACAGCGCCGTGTGGCCGTTGCGGTAGGTCACCGTGACGTCGCGCGCGGCAAGGCCCGTGCCCGCCGCCTCCGCCCTGTCCCGCCTGTCGGCCCGGGAATCCAGCATCTCGTCCCTCTCCTTCAACCGGGGTGGCCCGGTACGGCAGAACCCGCGGCATCGCGCGCCGCGGGTCCGGTCTTCATGTCATCCGTCGCTCAGTTGGTGGCCGTGGCCAGCCCCTCGGCAACGGTCGTGGAGGTTACGCGCAACAGGTCGAGATAGGTCGGCACCGGCCCATCCTCCGTACTCAGCGAATCCACGTAGAGCACCCCGCCATAGCGCGCGCCGGTCTCCCGCGCGACCTGCTCCGCCGGGGCGGTGTTCACGGTGCTCTCGCAGAAAACCACCTCGATATCGTTCTCGTTCACCCCGTCGATCACGGCGCGGACCTGCTGCGGCGTGCCCACCTGATCGGCGTTCATCGGCCAGAGGTAGAGCTCCTGCATGCCGAAGTCGCGGGCGAGGTAGCTGAAGGCGCCCTCGCAGGTCACCAGCCAGCGGCGATCCTCCGGAATGGTGGCGACGATCTCGCGCAGCGGCTCGATGGTGGCGCGCAGCTCGTCCTTGTAGGCCTCGGCATTGGCCGCATAGATCTCGGCATTCTCCGGATCGTGTTCGGAGAACGCGGCGACGATGTTGTCGATGTAGACAATCGCGTTGTCGAGGCCCATCCAGGCATGCGGGTTCGGCAGGCCTTCATAGCTGCCCGAGGCGATCGGGATCGGGTCGATGCCCTCGCTCAGCGTGGCCGACGGGATGTCGCCGAGATTGGCGAGGAACTGCTCGAACCACAGCTCCAGGTTCATGCCGTTCCACAGGATCAGGTCGGCTTCGGAAGCCCGCACGATGTCCTGCGGCGTCGGCTCGTAGCCGTGGATCTCCGCCCCCGGCCGGGTGACCGAGACGACGTCCGCCGCCTCCCCCGCCACGTTCGAGGCCATGTCGGCCAGCACCGTGAAGGTCGTGACCACGGTCAGACGGTCGTCGTCGGCTTGTGCGCCCGTCGCGAAGGCCGCGCTCAGGGCGGCGATGGCGGTGGCGGTCAGAAGTCGGCGGGGCATCGGGGTCTCCTGCAAAAACGGGTCCTGTGGCATCTGTAAATGCAAATCACTCTCAATAGTCAAGCCGTGTTGCGAGTGGTTCTCATTTACGGCTCTGCATCTGCGTAGATAGAACCTGCCCGCCCGTCGGAAAGGGCCATGCGACATGCGGACCTCAAATCTTCGCGGGGCCGTGGGGCGCGCGCCGGAAGCCCTTCGTTAACCTTGTCTTCCCGCCCGGCGATGACCATCCTTGCCGCCGAGGAGGACCGCGCATGAGCCGTGACACCAGGGGCCTGCGCCATGCGCGCGAGGTCGAGACCCATCTCGGCTGGCTCGACAGCTTCACTTCCGCGGCACTCGGCGTGCTGGCGGTCGCCTCGGGCATCTACACCTATCTGGGCGTGCGCGGCCTGCTCGACGACGGCGGCGCGCTGTCGCTGTTCGCGGCCGTCGCCTACAGCGCCGCGGTCTCGACCGGCATCTTCGTGTTCTGGTCCTACCTGATGCGCCTGCTGCCCGCGATGCGGACGGCGGCGACGCGGATGTGGCTGGTCCTCGCCATGGTGGTCGGCTCCGGCGCGATCGTCGCCATGTCCTCCTGGCTCAACGCCGCCGCGCTGGCGGGGTCGGCGGCGGTGGAGCAGCACCTCGCGCGCACCGTGCAGGACTACCAGGCGTCGCTGGAGCGCGCCCACGAGATCACGCTGCAGGGCCAGGCGCTCGGCCTCGATGTGGGGCGCACGCGGCAGAGCTTCGAAGACCTGTCGCAGCAGGAGGCGGGCGGTGGCCTCTCCGGCCTCGCAGGGCGTGGCGCGGTGTTCCGCGTCCTCACCCAGAAATCCGACGAGCTCGGCGCGCTCGAGGAGCTGATCGCCGCGCAGGAAGCCCCTGTCGCCGCCGCCTTCGCCGAGGGCAACGCCATCCTCAGCCGGATGCGCGCGCTGACCGTTGCGCCCGGCCCGGTGGAGGATCGCGCCGTCGAGTTCTCCGAGGAATCGGTGCGTCTCGCCGGCGTCATCACCGAACTGCGCCAGCTGTCCGTCGCGCCCCTGGTGGACCGCGCGGCCCGCGACCTCGCGCAATCGGTGGTGCTGCCCCGCCTCGATGCGGGCGACGCCGGCGGGCAGGCCGCGCAGCAGGCCACAATCACTTCGCTCCTGGAAGTGCTGGCCCAGCGGGCTGAAACCCTGCAGGCGGCCGCCTCCGAAGTGCTCGCCCTCGAACCGGCGGCCGAGGTCGTCTACACGCCGATCTCCACCGCCGACGCGGTCATCCGCTACGCGCGCAACTTCGCGCCCTCCTGGGCCGGGGCCATCGCGATCGACCTCCTGCCCGCCGTGCTGGTCCTGATCGTCGCCGTCGCCCAAGCCGCCATCCGCGCGGGCCGCGACCCGGCCGAGCCCGAGGATGCGATGACCGTCGCCGAGCTACGCGCCGCGGTCCTCGCCCTGCGAGAGGTCGAGGCGGCGGAGCTCAGCAGTCCCCCGGCGCCCACCTACCGCGACGAGCCGCCGTTGCCGCATCCGGGCCGCGAGGCCGCCGAATGAGCGACGCGCCGGACCGGCATCCCAACGCCACCCGGCGCACGCTGCGTTGGCTGCTCGGCGCGCAACTGATGCTGGCCGGGCTGCTGATCCTGGTGGAGATCGCCCCGACAATCCCGCGGCTGCTGGCGCCGTCGTCCCTGCCGGAGCTCGACCTGCCGACGCGGCCCGGCGACCAGACCCGGCGCTACCGACCGCGCAATCCCTCCAACCCGGGGCCGGGCATCGACCCCGACATGCCGCGCCGCCTGCTCGCCGAAGAGATCACGGTGGACGGCCGCCCCGCCCTGCAACTGCGCGGCGCGATCTCGCCGGGCGACGGCGCGCGGATCGTCGAGGAGCTCCGGCGGCTGGAGCCCGACCTCGTGACCCTCGAGAGCCCTGGCGGCAGCGTCTCCGACGCGCTGGAGATCGGCCGCACCATCCGCGGGATTGGGGCCGAGACCCGGCTCGCGGACGCGAGCATCTGCCTCTCCGCCTGCCCCTACATCTTCGCAGGCGGCACCGCGCGGCAGATCGCGGACAGCGCCCGCCTCGGCGTCCACCAGCACAGCTTCGGCGAGTCGACCATCCTGCCCGCCTTCCTCGCGGTCGAGGATGTGCAGCGCGGGCAGGCCGGCGTCCTCGCCTATCTCGACGATATGGGGGTCGACCTCAGGATCATGGGCCCGGCCATGGCCACCCCGGCGGACGAGATCTACATCCTAACACCCGACGAGCTGACCGACTGGAACGTCGTGACGCAGTGAGGTCGCGATGCACGCTTGCCTGCTCCCCTCCGCAGGCCTATAAATCCAACAGATTTCATCGGAATTGGCCGCCAGCATTTGCCAGCCCTCGCCAAGAGGAGCTGACCTGTGCCGCACCTTCACCCAAGCACCCGCCGCTGACATGGACGGCGCCCTTCAGCCCGCCAGCGACATTCTCTCGCAAGGCGGCGTCACGATCTGGATCATCGCGGCCCTCTCGATCCTCACCGCGGCCCTGATCCTGTGGAAGCTGATCCGCTTCGCCCGCAGCGGCGCTTGGGCCGGGGCGACGACGGAGCAGGCGGTGCAGCTCTGGATCGGAGGAGAGCCGGAGGCAGCACAGCAGCTCCTCGCCAACCGCCCCGCCCTCCGCACCCGGCTCGCCACCGCCGCGATGGCCGCCCGGATGAACCCCGCCTTCTCCCCCGACGACGCGCGGGAGGAGACGGAGCGTGTCGCCCGCGCCGCCCTGATGGAGGCCCGCTCCGGCCTCCGCGCGCTGGAGCTGATCGCCACCATCGCGCCACTCCTCGGCCTGCTCGGCACCGTGCTCGGCATGATCGCCGCGTTCCAGGCGTTGCAGGAGGCGGGCACCCGCGCCGATCCCGCAGCCCTCGCCGGTGGCATCTGGGAGGCTCTGCTGACCACCGCCGCCGGGATGGCCGTGGCGATCCCGGCCTCCATGACGCTCACCTGGTTCGAGAGCATCGTGGAGCGGGTGCAGTCGGATATGGAGGATGCGGCGACCCGCATCTTCACCCACACGCCGCCCCGCCTCGCCACGCTCCGGGCGGCGGAGTGATGTTCGCCTTCGCCGCACCACGCATCCGGCGCAAGCCGAGCCTCACGCCAATGATCGACGTGGTGTTCCTGCTGCTCGTCTTCTTCATGCTCGCGGCCCGCTTCGGTATCGACAGCGCGATCCCGCTCACCCTCGGCGGCACGGCGGGGGAGCGCTACTCCGGCCCGCCCCGCCTGATCGACGTGCTGCCGGGGGGGCAACGGCTGAACGGGCGGCCGGTGGAGGGAGACGAGCTGGGCGCCGAGCTCCACCGCCTCACCGACGCGCCGAGTGACACGATCGTGCTCCGCCCGCGCGACGAAGCACCGTTGCAGCGGATCGTGGAGGTCATGGAGATGCTCTCCACCGCCGGCTTCGACACGCTCGTCCTGGTCGAATAGCGATGCGGTTCCGATGCTCTGCGAAACGCTCCCGTGCCGAGAGCGTCGTGCCGATGATCAACGTCGTATTCCTGCTGCTGATCTTCTTCCTGATGACCGCGCAGATCGCCCCTCCGCCCCCGCTCGAAGTCGAACTCCCCTCGTCAGACAGTGACGAGGCGGCGGAGGGTCCCGCCACGCTCTACCTCGCCGCCGACGGCACCCTGGCCTTCCGAGAGGCGCGCGGCGACGCGGTCTTTGCGACCCTTGCCGCCGAACCTCCCGAGACCCTCCTCATCCGCGCCGACGCCGCCGTCCCCGCCGCCCGCATCGCCGAACTCCTGCCGCGCCTCGCTGCGGTCGGCATCACGGAAACTGCAATCGTAACGACCCGCTGACAAAACAACGCAGCTCCCGGGCGCTTCCCGGGCCGACCTGATGCCGGCTGGGGCAGCAGACTTCCGGCGAAACCCTAACGCAGAATACTGGAGGGAGTGGTGCCGCTGAAGGGACTCGAACCCCCGACCCCATCATTACGAATGACGTGCTCTACCAGCTGAGCTACAGCGGCGACGGAGGCCTGATTAGCGATTGCCGGGCGGGCGTGCAAGGGCAATCAGGCGGTTTTCGCGGCCTCTTCGCGCGGGCGATCGGCCATGGCCTCCTGACCGGCGAGATCGGTGCTGTCCTCGGCGGCCACCGTGTCGATCACCGTCTCGTCGCGGGGCTGCACCACCGGCTCCGCTGGTTCGGGCTCCGGCTCCGCGACCACCTCCGCTTCGTCCTCGGGCTCGGCTTCCGGCGCGCTGTCGAGCAGCATGCCGCTGACCACCGGCAGCATCGCGCCGGCCGCGGCCTGCGTCGTCGGGCTCTCGGGGAGGTCGAGCCAGTCGATCGTGTCGAAGCTGTCGCAATTCGAGCAGACGGCGGACCAGTGGGGGTGCACCGTGCGGCAGGTGTTGCAGGTCCATTGCGGGCCGCGCGGCGCGGTAAGCGCCTTGGCGAGCCAGCCGCGAACCACCTTGTCCTCGGCCCCTTCGCCGCGCTCGATCGCCGCCATGATGGCGAGCGCCCGCGTTGTGGGCTCGACCTGCGCGAGGTCGCCCATCGCGCGCCGGGCCGCCGGAAAGTCCTCGTCGGCAATGGCGAGCTCGGCGCGGAGCATCCGCGTCTCCGCATGTTCGGGCTGCGCCTTGAGGAACGGGTCGAAGCGGGAGCGGCGGGCCGAAGGCGTCTCCTCAGACTCCAGCTCGGCAAAGGCGGCGGCGAGCTCCGGATGCGGGGCGAGCTTCCACGTCTTCAGGAGCGCGCGTTGTGCGGCCCGCGGGCTGTTCTGGTGCTGATGGACCTTGGCCACCGCCACCGCCGCGGGCACGTGGCCGGGCGCGAGGCGGTGCGCCTCGACCGCCGCGTCCTTCGCCGTGTCGTAATCGTCCTTGGCGAGCGCATCCTGTGCGGCCGCGAGGTTCAGGATCGCGTCGCGGCGCTGGGCCACGTCCTTGGGCAGAGCGCCGGTGCGGACCTGCTGCGCCAGCGTGCGCCGCGCGCCGTCCCAGCGTTCCTGCTCCGCCTGCAGGGTGAAGAGTGTGGACTGCAGTCCCTGGTGCTTCGGCTTCAGGTCGAACGCCTTCTCCGCGAGCTTCAGCGCCGTCTCCGTCTCACCCTTCGCGAGCCGCTGGCGCATCAGGCCGTGCACACCGACGAAGCGGGTGCGCTGATCGCCGAGCATCGCCTTGTACTGCTCCTCGGCGGCGAGCCGGTCGCCCGCCTCCTCCGCTGCCTGTGCGGTCACGAGTTGCGTCAGCTCCGGCCGGTCGAGCAGGCGGTCGGCCTTGCGCGCCTTTGCCAGCGCCCCACGCCCGTCGCCCGAGGCGTTCAGCATCATGGCATCCGCGAGCGCCATGAAACCCCGCCGCTCCCGCGAGCGGTCGAAGAAGCGCGACAGCGCCGTCTCGTCCCCGGTGATGAAGCGCAACAGCGCGATTAGGAACCCGGCGAGCTGCTGGATGACGACGAAGGCGATCATCGCAAGGACCAGCAGTACCAGCACCTCGATCGGGGCGAAGGGATATTCGCGCCCGCCCAGCGTGACGGTGAGCCCGCCGTCCTGATCCATCACGGCGATGACGCCGAAGGCGGCCGCCGTGACCAGGGCGACGAACAGGACGATCTTCAAGAGCGACCAGAGCATGTTTTCCCGTTCCTCCCGGATCAGTTCACGGCGTCGAGGCGTTCGACCAGCATGCGGTAGCCACCCAGCGCCTGCGCGCGGGCCTGAAGCTGGCCGAACCAGGTCTGAAGCTCCGCGGCGGCGGGCGGCGGCAGGGCGCTTGCCTCCTCCAGTGCGGCGTCGAGATTGCCCTCGCGCAGCCGCGCCTCGACCCGTGACAGGATGGCATCGGCGCCGTCGCCCTCGATCTCCACCAGCGAGCGGCCCGAGACGCGAGAGCGGAAGAAGGCCGACGCACTGCCGAACACGCCGTCCTCCTCGCTCGCGGCGACGTCTGCGCGCACGGCGGCGCGGGCGGGTTCGGCGAAGCCCGCGACGAGCTGCGCCTGCGTGGGCACGCCGGTCTCCGCATGGGCGGCCAGGCCCTCTGGCACCTCGGCAAGTTCCGCGATCCCGGCGAGTGCATCGGCATAGGGCTCACCGGTGTCGAGCGCGCCGGCAATGGCAATCATGTCGGTCTGCTCGGAGGCGCGGGCCACTTCGGCTTCCGCCTCCGCCCGAGCCGTCGCGATCTGCTCCTCGGCCTCGCGCACCTGGCGTTCGGCGGTGGCAGCGACCTCGTCGATGCGCTGGTTCAGCTCACCGTTCTGCGCGGCGATCCGGTCGAGCTCGGCCCGAAGGCCCGCAAGACGCACGTCGAAGGCGCCGATCTGCTCGGCATTCGCGCCGACCACGCCCAGCTCGCCCTCGGCCAGCCCGCTGATCTGCTCCTGAAGGGCTGCAAGCTCGCCCGCCAGCCCATCAAGGCGGACCTCCACCTGGCCGAGCCGCGCCTCGATCGCCTCGCTATCGGCAGCGGCCACCTGGTCGGAGACCTCCTGCACCCGCGTCGTCAGCGCCGTGATGTTGTCGGCGGTCAGCGCCTCGCTCTCGGCGACCGCACCGTCGATCTGGGCGGTGACGCCCGCCGGGGTGAGGCCGGTGTCGAGCGCGTCGATCCGCGCGTTCAGCCGCGCCTCCATATCCTCGACCTGCATCTGGGCGGCACGACGGCCGGGGGTCAGCCATTCGGCGACCGGCTCCATGCCCGCGGGCAGGTGGGGCGCTACGCGTGGCCCGCCCCAAAGCACCAGCACGCCACCCGCGGCCAGCAGGAACAGCCAGAACAGGATCCGCCCGGCGACGGAGCCGCCCTCGTCATGGTCATGCTCGTCGACATACTCCTCGGACGGCTCCGCCGCCTCATGCACCGGCGGCTCGTAATCCGGACTCGACGGATCGGAGGTTGACCGCGCATGGATGTTCGCCGCGGCTCCGCCCCAGGACGCGACGACGGGGGCGACGCGCGCGTCGCTCTCCTCAGGCGTCTCGGCCTCATCGGGTATTTCGGCCTCATGGGGCGTCTCGTCGTCCCGCAGCTCGCCCTCGGCGACGGTCTCGTCGTCCGCCTTCACCTCGTCTTCGGGCGTCTCCGGCTCCGAATCGGCCTCGACCCTCGGCGCGTCCTCCTGAGCGACAACCTCCGCATCCTCCACCGAATCCTCGCGAGGCGGCGCGGCATCCTCTCCCTGAAGGGTTTCAGGGGCTTCCGCGTTCTCTGTCTCGTCGGGGCGTTTCGGATCTGACATTGCGTTTCTGCTTTCCGTTGGGCGGTCACGACCAATAGTAGAAGCTAGCCTTGCGGCTTCTTATGCCAAGTTGTCGCGGAGTGTGCGCCGCTGCGGCGCAGCAGGGCAAGCATACCTTCGGCGGTCGGTTCTTCGGAAATGGCCGCCGCGCGGCGCGGCAGGCCCTCCAGCGGAGCCAGTGCGGCGGCACTGATCGCGAAGTGGGTGAGGGCGGCGAGGTCCCAGCCCGGCGCGATAGCCTCCCGGAACAGGAGCGCGGCCCGCGGCGAGAAATGCGCCACCGCGCTGATCGCGCCCGATGCAAGGCTCTGCGCTGCCTCATCTGTCAGCGGCACGCTCTCGGCAGTGTAGAGCGCCACCCGCGCGACCTCCAACTCCGGCAGCGCCACCACGAGGTCCCCCGCTAGATGCGCCCCCGAGACATGCAGAAGCGGTTCCTCCGGCGGCGCCGCGCGCAACGTCTCCGCCAGCTCCTCCTGCGTCCGCCCGCCGAAGGTCGCGTCGAGCCCCGCCTCCCGCGCCCGCTCCGTCGTCCGCTGACCCACGCACCAGGCGGGCAGGGCGGGGCCACAGGCGGCCTGCCACGCCTCGACCCCGTTCTGCGAGGTGAAGATCAGCCCCCGCGCGTCCGGCAACCCCTCCGGCAACTCATGAAAGACGATCCGGCTGAGCGGGGAGATCACGGCCTCCCATCCCTCCGGCAACCGCGCGGCAAAGGCCTTCGCCTGCCGTTCGGGCCGGGTCAGGAGCAGCTTAGTCAAGAAAGCCGGGTCCTGCGCGCCGCTTCAGCTCCCGCCCGGCCTCGGCGGCCATCTCCACAGCCTCCGCTGCACCGGCCGTCCACCGATCCCGATGCACGGTGCTGCCATCGGGCTTCAGGATCTCGCCGCGCAGCTCCACCGCGCTATCCACCAGCCGTGCCAGCCCGCCGATCGGCGTGCGGCAAGACCCGTCGAGCTCGGCGAGAAACGCCCGCTCCGCCCGCACGCACAGCGCCGTGTCGTCATCGTTCAGGGGCGCCAGCAGCCCGTCCAGATCCTCATCCGCCCGCTGTTCGAGGGAGATCGCCCCCTGCGCCACCGCAGGCAGCATCTCGTCGACCTCGATCGGGTTCATCAGATCCGGCGTGCCGAGCCGCACCAGCCCCGCGCAGGCGAGCAGCGTCGCCTCCGCCAGCCCGGCGTCGAGCTTGGCCAGCCGCGTCTGCACGTTGCCGCGGAACTCCACGAACTGCAGATCGGGCCGCTTCTCTGCCATCTGTGCCCGCCGCCGGATCGAGGAGCAGCCGACCACCGCCCCTTCCGGCAAATCCGCCAGCGACCCGTGCTTGCGCGAAATGAAGCTGTCGCGCACGTCCTCCCGCGGCAGGAAGGTGGTCAAAGCGAGCCCCTCCGGCAGCACGTTCGCCACGTCCTTCGTCGAATGGACCGCGATGTCGATCCGCCGGTCGAGCAGCGCCGCCTCGATCTCCTTGGTGAAAAGGCCCTTGCCCCCGATCTCGCTCAGCGGCCGGTCCTGCACCGCGTCGCCGGTGGTCTGGATCACGGTTATCGCGAAGGCGTCCTCGGGCATATCATGCGCCGCCATCAGGCGCGCGCGCACCTCGTGGGCCTGGGCAAGAGCGAGGGGAGAGCCGCGGGTGCCGATCTTGAGCGGCCGGTCTGGGGAGTAGGTCATGCCCCACCCATAGACCGCCACACCGCTCCGCCGCAATCGGGGATGTCAGGCGGGGCTGACAGCCTCCACCCGGTGCGGCGGCGCCATCGCCGCCTGCTCCCACCCGCCGAGCCGGGCCGCACCCTCGTAGAACCCGTCGAGAAAGTCGAGCAGGACGGCCGGTGGATCTTCCGCCGTCCGCATCGTCTCGTAATCGAGCAGCGCGAGGCTCCCGCCCCCCTGCGCAATGATCTCGCCATGGGGCAGGGCAAGCTCGCGCAGGCCCGCGGGCTCCGGATAGGCATAGGCGTAGAAGGCGGGCTTGCGCACCTTCGCGTCGCCCGGCCAGAACCCGACGCTCACCACCTCGTGGCTGTAGGCCTCACGCTCCACCTGGTTCTCGCTCTCCATCGGCGCGGCGCGGCCGGAGAAGCGGGTGACCACGAGGTCGAAGGAGTGCCAGAAGAGGTGCACCGGCGTCTGCTTGCCCGCAAAGCGCCCCCGCCACGTCTCGAAGATCGATGCGATGGAGCAGAGCGCCTGCCAATAGCGTGTCGCCGCCTCGGTGTCGTAGACGCGCGGTGCGGTATCCTCCTCGAACGGGATAGTGGAGGGGTGCTCGTAGGGTTTCGCCACGATCGGGACCTCGAAGCCGAGATCCTTCATCTCCGTCCGCAACCGTTCGAGAAAGCCCGCCGCACTCAGCCCCGGAATGTCGAAGCCGGTGTGCCGCCCGTCATTCGCCGTCACCCGCACCACGTGGTCGAGCAGATCTAGGTCGATGCGGAACGCCCCGTTGCCACAGGGCACCCGCCCCGTGGTTAGGCCGCGCGTGTCGGGATAGAGCGTCACGTGCCACCAGTGATTGAGCTTCGGATGCGCACCCATCCGCATCTTGCCCACGATCTGGCAGAAGAGATGCAGACTGTCGCGCGTCTCGCGCCATTCGTCATAGGGCAGGGGCGGCAGGCCGGGACGGGTCATGGGACATCTCCGTGACGGGTGGGTCTGAGGAAGATGTAGGGGCCGTCCGCCGGATTTGCCGCCTTGGTGTGATGGTGAATGGCTGTTTGGGGGGGTGTTGGGCTGCGCTTCCGGGGGCGAAAGTTGCTCCCAGATGCGCGAGTATGTCTGAAGATGAGTTCCCGCGCATTTCGTTGTTACCGCCCCGGCCCCCGAGCCGGGGCCGTCCGCCTGCTTTGGTGCCAGCGGCGAAAGACCCCGGATCAAGTCCGGGGCGGTGGAGAATGGAAGCCCCTTCCCGCCCGGCTGACAGGCCGGGCAGCGCCCGACCCTCCCCATGGGAGGGCGCTTTTGCGCCGTCGCAAGCAGCACCTCCCGCACTAGCTTGGCGCGGCTGGTGCCAGGAAGCGATGTCGAGGAGCGCCCACCCAGGGTCGGGCGCTGCCCTCCGCTTCCTGAATGGATCCGGAGGACGCCGGAACAGAGCATGCGGCGTGCTCCCGAACGCAAGCAAACGCCGACCTCTCCGCCTCGAAGTGACGCCTCAGCCCAGCTCCACCAAAGCCTCCCGCGCGATCGCTTCACCCCATTCCTGGGTGAAGTGCCCGGCTTCCGGGCGGGGCACCGGGGGCGGGCAGCCGCGGACCGTGGCGGCCATCGCCTCCATCACCTCCGCGCCGAAGACCGGGTCCTGTGCGCCATAGGTCATCCAGCTTCGGCCCCGCCAGTCCTCCGACAGGAACCGCGCGGCGCGGCGGGAGACGTCTACGCCTGCATCCTCCGGCGTTGTCGGCACCAACTGCGGAAACCGCCGCACCCCCGCCCGGTACTGCGCATCGGGGAAGGGCGCGTTGTAGGCCGCGGCCTCCGCCTCCGTCAGGTGGGGGCAGGAGCGCTGCATCAGCCGGCTGATCGAGAAATCCGGGTTCCCGGCCACGAACGCCCGCCACGCGAGGAAGCCCTCGCCTGGCGCCTCTCCGGTGGCCAGCGTCGTGTTCAGGATCAGCAGCCGGTCAATGCGCGCGTCCTCCATCGGCAGCGTCAGGCCCAGGAGCCCGCCCCAGTCCTGCACGACGAGCGTGATGCGTTTCGCCTGCAACTCCGCCAGAAAGCCCAGCAGCATCCACCGGTGGAAGTCGAAGGTATAGACCGCGTCGTCCATCGGCTTGTCCGACTTGCCGAAGCCGATCAGGTCGGGGGCGACCACCCGCTGCCCGGCCTCGACCAGCACAGGGATCATGCGGCGGTAGAGGTAGCTCCAGGTCGGCTGACCGTGGAGACAGAGCCAGACGCGATCGCCCGCGCCCTCCTCGACGAAATGCATCCGCAGCCCCTCGACCTCCGCCCAATGCGGCGCGAAGGGATAGCCGGGCAGGGCCTCGAACGCCGCGTCGGGCGTCCGAACGATCTCGCCGAACTCCGGATGGGTCATGCCGCCCCCTCCCGATGCCGGCGCCAGTCGCGGGCGAGGCGCATCGGCGCGCCCGCCGTATCGAACGCCTCCTTGAACGTGAAGGCCTGCGCCGTCGCCCCGTGCGCGTCGAGATGCGCGTGACGCGCCACCCCATCCGCCCAGGTCGGCCGCTCGTCGCCTTCATGCCACCACAGCGCGTAGGGCGGCCATTCGGGCGGGCGGAACCACTCGGCCCCGCGCTTCAGCGCCTCGGCATGCATCCCGGAATAGCTGAAGGCAAAGGCCGCCTCCATGCTCTCCCACAACGACAGGGTGGCGGGCGACCAGCCGTCGCCCCGCTCCACATACCAGCGCGGATAGACCTCCGGCCCCCAGGACGCGGGCCCCTCCGGCTCGTCCGCATAGCCCGACCGCGCGATCAGGCCCGGCGCGCGATCCACGATCTCGAAGATCGGGTCGTTCATCTCGCGAAAGCCGTCATTCGCCGGAGCATCCGCGGGGCGGACGAAGATCCCGAAGGTGTAGAGTGCGACACATGCCATCCGTCAGACCTCGACGCTGTCTTCCATTTCGACCTTCCGGGCCTCCCGCGCCGGGCGGCGCATGGAGAACCGGCCGCTCAGCGCGTGCGGCCCGAGGATCACCCAGCGCCCGGTGATGGTCCCCAGATCGGCGCTCGCCGTGCCTTCATAATGGACCAGAGCATGATGACGAAACCGCAACGTGTAGGTCTTGGAGAACGTGACCTCGCGCCCCGTCCGCTCCCCATGCAGGTCGGCGTCGAGCATCTTCGGCCCGCCCGGAACGATCGTGTTGGGCTCGACCACCTGACCGCGGATGGTTCCGTCCTCCTCCACCAGGTCGGCGGCGAAATGCACGGGGTCTGCGAGGCCGCGCGGATAGGCGTAGGTCCCGCTCCAACGTCCCGTGAGCGATGTGAACGCATCGCTCACCGTCGCGGCTCAGATCAGGCCGCGCTCGCGCAGGAAGCCCTCGACCGAGGGCCGCACGCTCTGCGCACCGCTGGTGCGGGCATAGTCGATCACGGTCCGGATCTCGTCGAGGTCCACCTGCCGCAGCAGATGCTTCACCGGCCCGATGCTCGCGGGCCGCATCGACAGCGCACGCAGCCCCATCGCGGCGAAGCACGCCGCCTCCACCGGTCGCCCCGCATCCTCACCGCAGAAGCTCACCGGGGTCTGATGCTCCGCGCAGCGCCCGACGATCTGGCCGATGAAGCTCAGATAGCTCACGTTGAGCGTGTCGTAGCGGCGGCGCACGCGCTCGTTCTCCCGATCCGCGGCGAAGAAGAACTGCTTGAGGTCGTTGCCGCCGATCGAGATGAAGTCGACGAGTTCGAAGAACGCCTCCGGCGCGAAGGCGAGGCTCGGCGTCTCCAGCATCGCGCCGACCTCGACATTCGAGGGCAGGACGTGGCCGAGCTTGCGCTCCCGCTCGATCTCGTCGAGCACCATCTTGCGCGCGGCCTTGAACTCCTCGAACTGCGCGATCATCGGGAACATGACCGAGAGCGGCCGCCCCTTCGCCCCCCGGATGAGGCTCTGCAACTGCATCCGCATCACGCCGCGCCGGTCGAGGCCCAGCCGGATCGCCCGCCAGCCGAGCGCCGGGTTCGGCTCGTCGGCCGGGCGCATGTAGGGCAGCACCTTGTCCGACCCGATGTCGAGGGTGCGGAACACCACCCGCTTGCCCTTGCCCGCATCGAGGATCCGCGAGTAGAGCGCCGCCTGCTCCGCCCGCCGCGGCACCTTGGAGCGGACGAGGAATTGCAGCTCGGTCCGGTAGAGACCCACACCCTCCGCCCCCGATCCGGTGAGCGAGGGCAGGTCGGCCATCAGGCCCGCGTTCATGTGGAGCGAGACGATGGAGCCGCAGAGGGCGGAGGCCGGCAGGTCGCGCAGCTCCGCATATTTCTGCTGCGCCTCCTCGCGCATCGCGATCTTCTCACGGAACGCGGTGCGCACGCTGTCCTCGGGCCGCAGGTGCACCAGCCCCTCATCGCCATCGACAAGGATCGTGTCACCGTCCAGCGCCTCCCGCGCCACGCGGCCGCATTGCAGGACCAGCGGGATCGCGAGCGCGCGCGCCACGATCACGGCGTGGGAGCTGACGGCCCCTTCCTCCAGCACCACGCCGCCCAGCCGCCGGCCGTAATCCAGCAGCTCCGCCGGGCCGATATTGCGCGCGACGAGGATCGCGCCATGCGGCACGCCGCCCTTCTCCGACCGCTGGCCGGAGAGCAGGCGCAACAGCCGGTTCGACAGGTCGTCGAGGTCGTGGAACCGCTCCCGCAGATACGGATCGGACATCCGCGCCATGCGCTGACGGATGGACGACTGCTCCTTCTCCACCGCCACCTCTGCGGCGAGACCCTCGTTGATGCCCTGCTCGATCCGGGCGATCCAGCTCCGGTCACGCGCGAACATCGCGTAGGTCTGCAGAACCTCCGCCGCCTCGCCCGTCTCTTCCACCGCGTCGTCGTCGAGCATGCGGTCGACCTCGCCCCGCAGCTTGTGAAGCGCCACGTGCAGCCGGGCGAGCTCCGCCTCCGGGTCGTCGCTGACGGGCTCCGCGATCACGATATGCGGGTCGTGGAGCAGCACAGGCCCCTCGGCCACGCCCTCCTGCCCCTGTACGCCCTTGAAGAAGACCGGGCCCTGGTGCGGCGTGACGACCGACGCACCGGCGGTGCCGGTGAAGGCCCCCGCCTCCGTCATCTCCGCGATCACCATCGCGATCACTTCCAGCCCGTGCAGGTCGTCGTCCGAAAATGCCCGCTCCGCCTTGTTCTGCACCACGAGCACGCCGAGCGCCTCGCCCAGCCGCTGGATCGGCACGCCGAGGAAGCCGGAATAGATCTCCTCCCCCGTCTCGGGCATGTAGCGGAAGCCCTGGGTGCGCGGGGCGTTCGCCGTGTTCACGGGCCGCCCCGTCTCCGCCACCCGGCCGACAAGACCCTGGCCGAAGCGCATCCGCGTGCGGTGCACGGCCTCCGCGTTCAGGCCTTCCGTCGCGCACAGCTCCAGCGTCCGCGCGTCCCGCCGCAGGTAGATGGAGCACACCTCCGTCTCCATCGTGGCGGCGATGACGCGCACGATCTTGTCCAGGCGCTCCTGGCCACCCTCGCGCGAAGCGAGCACGTCACGAAGCTTCTGGAGCAGGACACGGGAAGAGGCCCCGCGGGCCGGTGCGTTCATCTGCGGGCTCTCACGTTGAGACAAAGGGTGTACGCAGCACTATAACGACGTGCGGCAAAGGGCCTCAAGGCCATCCGTCCAACATCGCCGTGTCGCGGTTTCGGCGAGGACGGGCCGGTTTTCAAGGGCGCAGGGACCGCATCGACGCCAAATGCAACGCATTTGAAGCGATTAGCGGGGGTTCGCCACTGCCACGAGGCATTGCTCTCAAAGCCCCTCGCTGAAATCCGCCACCAGTGCGCGCACGACCTCCCGCAGCGCCTGCGCCCGGTCGGCGCCCGCATCCAGCGCCTCCTGCAGCACGGTTCGCTGTCGCGAAGCACTCGTTCCGCGCGCCAGGATGCCGGTGACGCTCTGCACTTCGGTAAGGCAGCCCAGCTCCTCCGCATGGGGGGCCACCAGCTCGATGAGATCGGCGATCAGCTCGTCGAACGGCACCACCTTCGCCATGCCGAAATCGATCAGCCCGTCCGTCGGCCCGTAGCGCTGGGCCCGCCAGCGGTTCTCCTCCACCAGGAACCGATCGTAGATCCGCCACCGCTGGTTCTGCCGCCGCAGCGCGCAGAGCATGCGAAAGATACTCTGAGTGAGTGCAGCGATCGCGATCGCATCGTCGAGCCGGGGCGTCACGTCGCAGATCCGCGACTCCAGGGTCGGAAAGCGGTCGGAGGGCCGCAGGTCCCACCAGATCTTGGTCGCGTCCTCGATGATCTCCGCCCCGATGATCGCGTCGATCGACCGCTTGTACTCGGCAAAGCTGGCAAAGCGCGGCGGCAGGCCCGTGCGCGGCAGGTTGTCGAACACCGTCAGCCGGTAGGAATGCAGCCCCGTCTCGTTCCCCTCCCAGAACGGAGACGACGCCGACAGCGCCAGCAGATGCGGCAGGAAGTAGGGAAACTGGTTCAGCAGATCGATCCGCAGGTCGTCATCCTCGATCCCCACATGCACGTGCATGCCGCAGATCAGCATCCGGTGCGCGACCCCGGCGAGGTCCTTTTCCAGCTCCCGGTACCGCTCCTTGTCGGTGAAGCGCTGCTTGTGCCAGTCGGCGAAGGGATGGGTGGAGACGGCAATCGGCGCCAGCCCGTACTCAGCCGCCGCATCCCGCACCCCGCGCCGCAGACCCGCCAGATCCTCCCGCGCCTCGGCCACGGTCCGGCACACACCGGTCCCGACCTCGATCTGGCATTGCAGGAATTCCGGGCTCACCTTGTCGCCCAGCCGGTCGAGGCAGTTCGACATCAGCGCCTCGGGTGCCGCCACGAGGTCCATCGTCTCCCGATCGACGAGCAGATACTCCTCCTCGATCCCCAACGTGAAGGAGGGGGTGCCGTTGTCCTTCATCCGATCTCCTTCACTGCCGCCATCATGTTCTGTCCGCCGATCAGGCCCGGGAATGGACCACAGTGCAAGGATCCGGGCTGGAAATGCGGCGCTTTGGCTCGTGAGCGGACTAGACAGTCGCGACAACTCGCCCGCGAAAGGGCGGCTCCACCGGAGATGGTCCCTGGCCAGCCTCGGCACGGCCTCGCCGACGCGCCGCCCGCGGCCTCTCACACCCTGATCACAGGCCCTTCACGGTCATCCGGTATATCGGGACCGACCCGAAGTTCGCATCGAGTTCGGCGCCATGTTCGAAGACGACGCCAATGGCAGTCTTATCGCCAGGATACCGTCGGCCGCACAGATCATAGCGGCCTACATCGTGATGGCGGGAGTGTTGGTCTCGGCCCGTGCGGGGATCAACGTCAGTGCGGCGCTCGCCGGAACGGTGCCGCCTACGACGGGCGTCGCGGCGCTGATCGACCTTCTCATCGACAGTCTCGGTGTGGATGCGCTCGTCTCGTACTTCTACGGATGGCTCATCGAAAGCCAGCGGTCACTGCCCGCGGCCTATATCGAGATTGGCTACTTCATCTTTGCACCGGTCGCACCGGCCGCGGGCGCCATCTGGTTTCGCACGCTGGTGGACCGGCTGGGCCCGCACCGACGGCCCGGCCCTGTCGCGCTCAGGATCGTCGAGTTCGCGGGGATGGTCCTGTGGTGCTTTCTCTTCGGCTGGGTGATCGCCCTTCTGGTCTGGTTCTGGCCACTCTTCGCCTACTACTTCATCTTCAGGATGACGACCTTTGATGAGGGTTCGGTGCTGATGCGGCGGCAATCCCTCAAGGGGGTCGCCATCGTCGTTCTGGGCTTTCCATCGGTATGATGCTGTAGAAGCCGCTCCGGCCGCTGGGAGCGCTACCCCGCCTTCTCCAGCTCGAACTCGTCGTGGAGGGCCTGCACGGCGAGCTCCAGGTACTTGCGGTCCACCAGGACGCTCACCTTGATCTCGCTCGTCGTGATGACCTTGATGTTGATGTTCTCGCGGCTCAGCGCCTCAAACATCCGGCTTGCCACACCCGCATGCGACCGCATCCCGATCCCGACGATGGAGATCTTGGCGACGTCCTCGTCGGTGACCATCGCCTCGTAGCCGAGCGCACCCGACGCCTTGCCATCCTCCATCGCCTTCACCGCCCGCGCGACCTGGTCCACGGGGCAGGAGAAGGTGATGTCCGTGAACCCCTCTTCCGAGATGTTCTGGATGATCATGTCCACGTTCACCCCGGCCTCGGCCAGCGGGCCGAAGACGCCGGCAGCGACGCCTGGCGTGTCCTTTAGGTTCAAGAGCGTGATCTTGGCCTCGTCGCGGCTGTAGGCGACGCCCGAGATGACATTCGATTCCATGACTTCCTCCTCGTCGCAGACCAGCGTGCCCGGCTCGTCCGAAAAGCTCGACCGCACGGCGAGCCGTACCTTGTGCGCCATCGCAAGCTCCACCGAGCGGACCTGAAGCACTTTGGCCCCCAGCGAGGCGAGCTCCAGCATCTCCTCGTAGGAGATCCGGTCGAGCTTGCGCGCCTTCTTCGTGATGCGCGGATCGGTGGTGTAGACCCCGTCCACGTCCGTGTAGATATCGCACCGCTCCGCGCCAAGGGCGGCGGCGAATGCGACGGCGGTGGTGTCCGACCCGCCGCGGCCCAGCGTCGTGATCCGCCCTTCCGCGCTGATCCCCTGGAAGCCCGCGATCACCGCGTGCGTCCCTTGCGCGAACCGGGCGTCGAGCGCCTCGGTCTCGATCTCCTCGATCCGGGCGACGCCGTGGGCCGACGAGGTCTTCACCGGCACCTGCCAGCCGAGCCAGGACCGCGCGTCGATCCCCATCTGCTGGAGCGTCAGCGCCATCAGGCCCGCCGTCACCTGCTCGCCGCTCGCCACCACGCTGTCATATTCCCGCGCGTCGAAGAAGCCGGAGCGGTTGGCGCCCGGCGCCACCGATGCCTCATCGACCCAGCCCACCAGCTCGTTGGTCTTGCCCGACATGGCGGAGACGATGACGGCCACGTCGTAGCCCGCGTCGATCTCACGCTTCACCTTGGTCGCCGCATTGCGGATGCGGTCGATGTCGGCCACGGACGTGCCGCCGAACTTCATGACGAGACGAGGCATGGAAAGGTCCCCCGGAAAACGGTCCGGCGGGTCTTAGCGGAGCCTGCGCGCCCCCGCAAGGTCAGGCCCCGCTGCGCTCCAGCGCCAGCCGCGCGCCCAGGCCCACCAGCAGCGTGCCCCCGATCAGCCGCATCCAGCGCTGCACCCGGTCCGACCGGCGCAGGCGCTGCACCACGCGCGCCGACAGCCAGACCGCCACGAGGTCGGCGGAGGCGAACATGGCGTTCACCACCGTGCCGAGGATCAGGAACTGCACCCACAGCGGGAACGCCGCCGCCGGGTCCACGAACTGCGGCAGGAAGGCGAGGTAGAAGAGCGCCGCCTTCGGGTTCAGCACCTCCACCACGATGCTGTCGAAGAAGGCCCGCCGGGCGGAGCGGGCGGGCAGGATGCCGTCCAGTTCCACCACCTCCCCGCGCCGCCGGATCATCGTGAGGCCGAGCCACACGAGGTAGATCGCCCCCGCGATCTTGAGCGCGGTGAAGAGTACCGGCACCGCGGCGAAGAGGGCGGCGAGGCCGAAGGCGGCCGCGATCACGTGCACGTAGCCGCCCATATGGATGCCGAGGCAGGCCATCAGCCCGGCGCGCCGCCCGCGCGCCACTGTCTGTGCGGCGGCATAGAGCATCGCAGGCCCCGGCATGTAGGCGAAGACCGCGGCGGCGGCGAGGAAGGCGAGCAACAGGTCGGCAGAGGGCATCGGCTACGCTTTCGTTGAGGGTGGTGGGATCAGCGCTCCATCGCGCCCTTGCCCGCGATGATCTTCTCGCGGAACCCGGCGATGCGCTTCACGCGGGTCTCCGGCCGCTTGGCCGACCGGAGGTTGATGACATAGCTCTTGCGACGGCCCGGGGTGAGACCATGAAAGGCCTCCGCCAGCTCCGGATCGCCGTCGAGGGCGGCGACCAGCTCGTCGGGCAGCTCGGGCTCGCTCGTGTTCTTCGGCGGGCGAAGACCCGCTGCGGCATATCCCTTCGCCTCGTCGAGATAGGCGCGGATCACCGCCGCCATCCCGGCAACCGCGTCGTTGGAGGTGAAGCGGATCATGTCGGCATGCTGCGTGTTCGGCCCCTGCCGTTCCAGCACACCCTCCGGATCCGTCATCAGTGCCGCATCGAAGAAGCTGAGGCGGAAGTCGTTTCGCAGCGCTCCGATGATCACGATGTTCCGGTCCGCATGCCGGTAGCAGGGATGGCCCCACCGCACCGCCTCCTCCAGACCCGCGTCCCGGCAGATCGCGCGCAGTGCGGCCAGCCCCGCCGCCCATCGCTTCGTCGAGCAGTCGGGGGTGTCGAAGCGCTCGCAGCGTCCGCATCCCTTCGCGAAATAGTCCTCGATGTCGGTGATCATCATGGGCGCACCACCGGCCGGACGGGCCGCTGCGCGTAAAGCTATCACGTCGCCCGGCGGCCAGAAAGCCGCCGGGGTCGTTGCAAGACGGCATAGCCCGTCAGTTCGGCAGCACCTTCGTCGTCTTCAGGTGTTTCTCCATCCCCGCGAACGGCACCTTGGCGCCCAGGCTGTTCGCCGGCTCGATCCGCTGGATCTTGTCATAGGCGGCCTTCGCCTTCTTGGCGTCGCCGATCAGGAAGTAGGCGGCCATCTGCTGCACGTAGATCAGCAGGTTCTTCTCCTTGATGTTCTCGTAGCCGAGGACCTTGAGCTTCTTCTTGTCGAGCTTCTTCGTCACCTCCGCGATGGCGGCGTTGATGTCGGGTGCCTGCTCCACCACCCGCGGCTTGTGCATCTTGCGGAACGCGTCGGACGCGTAGAAGCCGCTCGATCCATCGAGCCGGTCGTCCTCGATCAGCCTCATCACCTTGCCCTTCACGTCGTTGATGGCCTTGGTCATGGACGGGTCGTTCCAGCCGATCCGACCGGCTGCCACATCCGCGGCGAGATCCATGACCTCCTGACGCTCCGAGCTGGAGATGTTCACCGTAAGCCGGGCGTTCGGATCGATGAAGGTGGCGTAGAGGCGCTGGTTGCTGTCCTTCGACAGAATGAAGAGGAGATCCTCGAAGAGCCCCGATTTCTTGAGATACTCGCCGAGCGCATTGGCGAGCTTGCGGTCCCTCAGGATCGATTTCAGGTCCGTCGGGTAGCTGACGCCGTCGATTGTCTTGGTCATGTTTGCCGTGCTCCATCCCGCCGGCCCGCCTGCGCGCGCCAGCCTGTTCCGTTCACCTCGGCAGCCGCGCGGAAGCGTCTCGGTCCGGGCAGGTCGGCCCGGCTCCCCACACGCGCCGGTTGACGAGGCAGCGATGACCATGAGTGCCGCGCGGGGCGGGCAGGGTTCGGAGGATGAAGGGATTTATCCCGCCGCAGGCGGGCCCGCCTCAGTTCGTGCGGCGCGGGCCGAAGGGTAGGGGCATGACCGGCACGCCATCCTCGACGAGCGCCTTGGCCTCCTTGCCGCTCGCCTCGCCCCAGATCGCGCGCTCGTCGGCCTCGCCCTCGTGGATGCGGCGGGCCTCGGCGGCGAAGTCGCGGCCGACATAGTCGCTCTCCGCCTCGACCTTCTTGCGCAGCTCGGCGATGGCCTGCTCCGCCGGGGAGGCGGGCTTCGACAGCGGAGCGGCCTCGCGCGTCGCGACCCGCGGGGCCATCACGGCCTTCTCCACCTCGGTCGAGCCGCAGACCGGGCACGCGACATGACCGCCTGCGGCGAGCGTGTCGAACGTCTCGCTGTTGGCGAACCAGCTCTCGAAGTCATGCGCGTCGCGACATTTGAGCGAATAGCGGATCATCTCGGCCCGGCTACTGTTGAGGACCAGCGAGAGATATATGACGCGACCATGAATGCAATCCTCCTTCGCCCGGCGCCCTGCGGCGTGTAGAAGCGGAGCCACGCAACCCATTGGGGAGACCATGACCTCGCGCAACTGGATGTTCACCCTCATCATCGCCGCCTGTGCGGTGGGCGCAGCCTATGGGGCGCAGCGCGAGGCTGGGGCGTTCGGCGTGGTGCTTTCCATGTTCATCGTCGGCGGGCTCACCGCGATCGGCATCGCCGTGCTGGCACCCGAGCCCGCGGCGGAGACGGGGATCGCGAGCCCGGAGGAGAGCAAGCTGCCCACCGGCTTCGGCCGCCAGCTCCTCGACCTCATCCCCACGCCGCTGTTCCTGTTCGATGCGCGCGGGCGGGTGAGCTACGCCAATGCCGCGACACGCGCGCTCTTGCCGCGGCTGGAGCCGGGGATGCACTTCTCCCTCCTCTTCCGCGCGCCCGCCTTCGTGCAGGCGGTGACCGAGGTGATCGACGGGTCCGCGCCGCGCAATGTCAGCTTCTCGGCCCACCTGCAGGGGATGGAGGTCCAGCTCGCCGCCCGGGTCGCCACGCTGCCCACCGGGGGCGATTTCGGACCGGGCCGCCAGGTCATCGTGCAGCTCGACGATCATACGCAGCGGCTGGCGACAGAGCGCATGCGGTCGGACTTCGTGGCCAACGCGAGCCACGAGCTGCGCACGCCGCTCGCCTCCATCATCGGCTATATCGAGACGCTGCGCGGCCATGCGAAGGACGACCCCGACGCGCAGGCGCATTTCCTCGGCATCATGGACCTGCAGGCCGCGCGGATGCAGCGGCTCGTCGACGACCTCATGTCCCTCTCCCGCATCGAGATGGACGCGCACACCGCTCCGGCCGAGCTCTGCGATCTCGATGATCTGGTGCAGGAGACCGCGGACGGCATGCGCCCGCTGCTCAGCCGCACCGCCGCCAAGCTCGACGTCGATCTCGCCGGTCTGGGCGCCCAGGTCCGCGCCGATCGCCACCAGATCGCGCAGGTCGTCACCAACCTCATCGACAATGCCGTGAAGTATGGTGGCGAGGGCGTCCACGTCGCCGTCTCCACCGCTCCGCCGGACGTGCGCTTTCCCGGCATGACCGGCATCACCGTCACAGATGACGGCCCCGGCATCGCGCGCGAGCACATCCACCGCCTGACCGAGCGGTTCTACCGCGTGAACGCCAAGCAAAGCATCGAGCGTGGCGGCACGGGGCTCGGTCTCGCCATCGTCAAGCACATCCTCGCGCGGCATGGCGGCGAGCTCGACATCAGTTCACAGGTTGGACAGGGCAGTCGATTCACGATGTGGCTGCCGGTCGCGGAATATGCGGAATCTGACCTAAGGGCAGATGAGGAAGTCCGTTTAACATCAATGACATGAACTGTCATAATTCCGAAACTGGCGCTCTGTAGAACACCCGCAACCGTGAGGGACTCACGGGGTATCATGTGACCTTTTGGTCATAGACAAGTCAGGACCCGCAGAGGTCCGAAACAAGCGGAGTTCATTGCTGTGAAAATCACCAGCATCATCGCGCTCGCAACCGCCGGCCTCGTCGCCGCTGCGGCAGCCAACGCACAGTCGCGTGAGCAGATCCAGATCGTCGGCTCCTCGACCGTGTTCCCCTTCTCCACGGCTGTGGCTGAGCGTTTCGGTAACACGACTGATTTCCAGACGCCGATCGTCGAGTCCACGGGCTCCGGCGGCGGCATCCGTCTGTTCTGCTCCGGCGTCGGCGTCGAGCACCCGGACATCACCAACGCCTCCCGCCGCATGAAGGGCTCCGAGCTGGAGACCTGCATGGAGAACGGCGTGACCGAGGTCACCGAGGCGAAGATCGGCTACGACGGCATCGTCGTTGCAAACGATCGTTCGGCTCCGGTCTACAACGTGACCCGCGCCCAGCTCTACCAGGCGCTGGCCGCTCAGGGCGACCTGCCGACCATGTGGAACGAGATCGACCCGTCCCTGCCGGCGGTCGAGATCGAGATCTTCGGCCCGCCGCCGTCCTCCGGCACCCGTGACGCGTTCGAAGAGCTCGTGATGGAAGAGGGCTGCGAGGAAGCAGGCGTCGCAGATTGCGAGAACGCAGCAGAGATCCGTGACGACGGCGTCTACGTCGACGCGGGCGAGAACGACAACCTGATCGTGTCCCGCCTCGAGGCGAACCCGCAGGCGCTCGGCATCTTCGGCTTCTCCTTCCTCGACCAGAACTCCGACGCCATCCAGGGCGCCGTGGTCGACGGTGTCGAGCCGACCTTCGACGCGATCGCGTCGGCCGAGTACCCGGTGGCCCGCTCGCTTTACTTCTACATCAAGAACGCGCATGTGGGCGTCATCCCCGGCATGCAGGAGTTCGCGGACATGTTCATGTCCGAGGAGATGATCGGCGAAGACGGTCAGCTCATCGACATCGGCCTGATCCCGCTGCCCGAGGAGGAGTTCCTCGACGTGCAGAGCCAGGTGAACAACCTGACGGCCCTGCAGTCGGGCGATCTCTGAGCCGGAACCGCGTGATGCGGTTCCAACCAAATTCGCAGGGGCGCCGCATGGCGCCCCTGTCTCACTTCTGAGACTCCGGTCGAACCGGGGCAGTATGGCGGTCCGCAGGGGCGGATCGCGCGTTTTATGAGGGCAAGATGCTTCTGATAGCGTTCGTTCTGGTGATCGCTCTGTCGATCGCGGCATACGGGATGTCGCGCCAGCGCGCCGTGTCGTCCGCAGGCGGGAACCTCGCGGTCCTGCACTCGCGTCCCAGCTATCACGGCACCTACTCGATGCTGTGGGTGCTGATCGTGGGCATCGCAGTGCTGCTGATCGTGGGCGAGGGCTGGATCTTCCTCAACCGCTCGATCTATTTCGGCATCATTCAGGAAGCGCGGCCCGACGCGCCCTTCATCGAACAACAGCTCATCCTGTCCGACGCCTGGTCGATCCGGAATGGCGGCATCCCCTCGCGCACCGACGAGCTGCGCACCAGCCTTGCGGAGACCATCGGATCGCTCGACTCGTGGAGGCTTTACGTCACCTCCGCCCTCGCGATCCTCGCAGCCGGGGCGACGGCCTTCATCACGCACGGCAAGATCTCGATCGACTGGCGCGCGCGCAACCGGTCCGAGACGATCATCCGCACCATCCTCATGGTCTGCGCCGTCATCGCGATCCTGACCACGATCGGCATCGTGCTCTCGCTGATCTTCGAGACGCTGAGCTTCTTCGAGAAGCTGGGCTGGCGCATCGACAAGTTCCTGTTCGGCACCACCTGGTCGCCGCTTTCCGGCGTCAGCGAAGGCGCCATCGACCGCGAGCGCGTGGGCGCCGTCCCGCTCTTCGCCGGGACGTTCATGATCACCATCATCGCGATGCTGGTCGCCGTGCCCATCGGCCTCTTCGCCGCGATCTACCTCTCCGACTTCGCATCGAAGCGCACCCGCTCCTGGGCAAAGCCGATGCTGGAGGTTCTGGCGGGCGTGCCCACCGTGGTCTACGGCTTCTTCGCCGCGATCACCGTCGCGCCGGCCATCCGCGACCTCGGCACGTGGCTGGGCCTCGGCGTCGACAGCTCCTCGGCCCTCGCAGCCGGCACCGTGATGGGGATCATGATCATCCCCTTCATCTCCTCGCTGTCGGACGACGTGATCAACGCGGTGCCGCAAAGCTTGCGCGACGGCTCCTTCGGCCTTGGCGCCACGCGGGCCGAGACCATCCGCCAGGTCGTGCTGCCCGCCGCCCTGCCGGGCATCGTGTCGGCCATCTTGCTCGGCATCTCCCGCGCGGTGGGTGAGACGATGATCGTGGTCATGGCCGCGGGGCAGGGGGCGAACCTCACTTGGAACCCGCTGGAGGCCGTGACGACCGTCACCGTGCAGATCGTCATGCTCTACACCGGTGACACGGATCTGGAGACCGCCTCCGGCCCCGTCTTCGCGCTGGGCTTCACGCTGTTCTGCGTGACGCTGCTTCTGAACGTGATCGCGCTGCGCATCGTGCGCCGCTATCGCGAAATGTACGATTGAGGAGGCCGCAGACATGGTCGCCATGAACGAACTCAGCGCGGTGCACGGCTCGGATGCCTCGCAAAGGCGTCTCAAGAAGCGTCGCGCGGCGGAGATGCGGCTGAAGGCCTACGGCATCGCCGCGATCTTCCTCGCCGGGGCCGCGCTCGTCACCCTGATGTGGTCGGTGGTGGGCAACGCCCGCTACGCGCTCAGCGAGAGCTATATCACGCTGCCCATCGAGCTGTCGGCGGAGGAGCTGGGCGTTGACCCGTCCGATCCCTCGACCCTGCGCGGTGGCAGTTACGAGCGCCTCGTGCGCGACGAGGTGCGCGAGCGTTTCGACTATGTCGAGGGGCGCACCCTGCGCCGCGAGCTCAGCGATCTCTACTCCGCCGCCGCCGCTTTCGACCTGCGCGACATGGTCATCGCGGATCCGGACCTGATCGGACAGACCATCGACGTGCGGATGCTCGCCTCCGACGTCACCGACCTATACCTCAAGGGCGAGTTCGGGACCCTGCGCACGCCGGACACCGACGCCGATCTCGACTTCACCTTCGACGAGGAGGACAGCGTCGCGATCGAGGCATCCGCTCCGATCTTCGAGGACATCCTGCGCGACGTGCAGCGCGATCTCGTCCAGCTCTCCAACCGGCGTGAGCGTGAGGCCGGCCGGCAGGAGGCGGGCCGCGTCGAGTTCGAGCGCCGCGCCGAGGCGGCCGAGACCGAAGAGGAGCGCACCCGCAACCTTGAGGAAGCGCAACGCCGCGCCGACGCGCGCGACGCCCTGCTCGCCGAGGTCGAGGATCTGCGCGCCCGCGCCGATGATCCCGAGGGCTTCGAGGAGCTGACCGAGAACAACGAGAGCGTGCTGATCCAGGTGAACGGCGGCTGGCTGAAGGCGACCGCCGTCAGCGCCTCGACCGCCACGGCCGAGATCCTCGTCCCGCTCGCCGACCGCAACCTCGCAGGCGCTGACTACACCCTCTACGTCCAGCCGGTGCCCGCCATCGCGCGCCCGATCTCCGACGAGAAGATCGTCTGGATCGAGGAGCTGCGCGGCGACGGCGCGGTCGAGCAGGTCTTCAACTGGCGCCTCTTCTCCGCCGGCGACAGCCGCGATCCGGAGCGGGCGGGCATCTGGGGTGCCGTCGTCGGCTCCTTCTGGACGATGATCGTCACCTTCGTGCTCGCCTTCCCGGTCGGCACGCTCGCCGCGATCTATCTGGAGGAGTTCGCGCCGAAGAACCGCTTCACCGACTTCGTCGAGGTGAACATTAACAACCTCGCCGCGGTCCCATCGATCGTCTTCGGCCTGCTGGGCCTCGCCGTGTTCCTCGGCTTCTTCGGGGTGCCACGATCCGCGCCGATCGCGGGCGGGATCGTGCTCGCGCTCATGACGCTGCCCACGATCATCATCGCCTCGCGCGCCGCGATCCGGGCGGTGCCGCCCTCGATCCGGGACGCGGCGCTGGGCCTTGGTGCCTCGAAGTTGCAGACGAGCTTCCACCACGTGCTGCCGCTGGCGATGCCCGGTATCCTCACGGGCACGATCATCGGCATGGCGCAGGCGCTCGGCGAGACCGCTCCCCTGATCCTGATCGGCATGGTGGCGTTCATCGTGGACATCCCCGGCGGGATCACCGACCCTGCAACCGTGCTTCCGGTTCAGGTCTTCCGCTGGTCCGACTTCCCCGAGCGGGCCTTCGAGGCACGCACGGCGGCCGCGATCTGCGTGCTTCTGATCTTCCTCGTGCTCATGAACGCGCTCGCCGTGTTCCTGCGCAAACGTTTCGAGCGGCGCTGGTGACGCCAATGGCCGAAGAAGGACAACCCGACATGACCAACATGCGCCTCAACGAAAAGAACATCTCGAACCGCGAAGTGAAGATCGCCTCGAAGAACGTGGACGTCTTCTACGGCGACACCCACGCGATCAAGGACGTGGACGTCGACATCCTCAACAACACCGTGACGGCCTTCATCGGCCCGTCGGGGTGCGGGAAGTCGACCTTCCTGCGCTGCCTGAACCGCATGAACGACACGATCGACATCGCACGGGTGGACGGGCAGATCCTGCTGGACGGCGAGGACATCTACGACAAGTCCGTCGATCCGGTGACCCTGCGCGCCCGCGTCGGCATGGTGTTCCAGAAGCCCAACCCGTTCCCGAAGTCGATCTACGACAACATCGCCTACGGCCCGCGGATCCACGGCCTCGTCAACAACAAGGCCGACCTCGACGAGGTGGTGGAGAAATCGCTGCGCCGCGCGGCGATCTGGGACGAGGCGAAGGACCGCCTGCAGGAGCCGGGCACCGGCCTCTCCGGCGGTCAGCAGCAGCGCCTGTGCATCGCGCGCGCCATCGCAACGGCCCCCGAGGTGCTGCTGATGGACGAGCCGTGCTCCGCGCTCGACCCCATCGCGACGGCCCAGATCGAGGAGCTGATCGACGAGCTGCGGCAGGACTTCGCCGTCGTGATCGTGACGCACTCCATGCAGCAGGCCGCCCGCGTCAGCCAGAAGACCGCATTTTTCCATCTCGGCGTCATCGCGGAGTATGGTGACACCAACCAGATTTTCACCAACCCCCAGGACAAGCGCACCCAGGACTACATCACCGGGCGCTTCGGCTAGGAGTTTTTGACGGGAGGACCGGTACGCCATGGGTCCGCACATCGTTTCCGCCTTCGACGACGACCTGATCGCCGTCCAGGCCCGAATTTCCGAGATGGGAGGCCTCGCCGAGGACCTCCTGTCCTCCGCGCTCGAAGCGGTTAAGAACCGCGATCCGCAGCTCGCGCAGGAGGTCATCGCCCGCGACAAGCGCCTCGACGCGCTCGAGGTCGAGGTGGAGCGGCTGACCACCCGCGTCATCGCGCTGCGCCAGCCGATGGCGGGCGACCTGCGCATCCTGATCTCTGCGCTCAAGATGGCCTCGACGCTGGAGCGGGTGGGGGATCTGTCGAAGAACATTGCGCGGCGCGCCGTCTACCTCGCCAGCGTGCGCCCCGTGAAGATCAGCTCGTCCATCGTGCGCATGGGCACGCAGACCCTCGGCCAACTGACCGAGGTGCTCGACGCCTATACCTCGAAGGACACGGCACTCGCGGTCGCCATCTGGCGCCGCGACGTGGAGATCGACGAGATCTACAACTCCATCTTCCGCGAGGTGGTGACCTACATGATGGAGGATCCGCGGACCATCGGCCTCGGCTCGCAGCTCCTCTTCATCGCAAAGAACCTCGAACGCATCGGGGACCACACCACCCATCTCGCCGAGATGGTCTACTACATCGTCGAGGGCGAACCGCTCGGCGATGACCGCCCCAAGGGCGAACCGATCGGACTGGAAGGACTTTGAGGGGACAGCACGATGGCAAAGGTTCTGGTCGTCGAGGATGAAGAGGCGCTTTCCGAGCTTCTGAAATACAACCTCGTCAAGGAAGGCTTCACGGTCGCCGTCGCGTCGGAGGGGGACGAGGCGCTGGTGGCGGTCGAGGAGGACGCACCCGACATCATCATCCTCGACTGGATGCTGCCCAACGTCTCGGGCGTCGAGATCTGCCGCCAGCTTCGCGCGCGCCAGCAGACCAAGGACATCCCGATCATCATGCTCACCGCCCGCGGGGAGGAGGAGGACCGCGTCCGCGGCCTCGAGATCGGCGCCGACGACTACATGACCAAGCCCTTCTCCATGTCGGAGCTCGTGGCCCGGATGCGCGCCGTCCTGCGCCGCACCAGCCCGACCGTGGCGGGCGATGTCGCGACCTTCGCCGACATCTCCCTGGATCGGGAGACGTGCCGCGTGCGCCGGGGCAACCGGGACGTGCATCTCGGGCCCACCGAGTTCCGCCTGCTCGACGTGCTGATCCAGCGCCCGGGCCGCGTGTTCAGCCGCGAACAGCTGCTCGATCGCGTCTGGGGCCACGACGTCTATGTCGAGATCCGGACCGTGGACGTCCATGTCGGCCGCCTGCGCAAGGCGCTGAACCGGCGCGGCGAGGCCGACCCGATCCGCACCGTGCGGTCGGCCGGGTATGCCCTGGATGAAACATATGCCGGAGGAGCGGCGGCAAAGGCGTCCTGACATTTTGACGCCATCTTTCAAGGCGAGTTATCATGCAAAACGCTTATAAATCGTTCAGGATAACGTATGACCATCAAACGTCGTAGCCTTCTGGCCGGCAGCGCGGCAGGTATGGCCGCCCTGGCCGCTCCCGGGATCCTCCGGGCTCAGACTCAGGTGTTTCGCCTCTCATCCTGGCTGCCCCGCCAGCACACCGTGCCCTACGACATCCTCGATCCGTGGATCGAGATCGTGGCGCAATCGACGAACAACCGCGTGCAGATCGAGATCCTCGATGCGCCGCTCGGTCCGCCGCCCGCGCATCTCGGCCTCGCCCAATCCGGCGAGGCGGACATCGTCTACACCCTGCACGGCTATTCGGGGCAGGAGGCGTTCCTGCGCTCGCAGATCGGCCAGTTCTCCTTTCTCGGCGACAGCTTCGGCACCGCCATCGTCTTCTCCGACATCTACCGCAACGACCTGAACGCGGCGGCGGAACACGAGGGCGTGGAGCTTCTGGGCCTCTGGACCCACGGGCCGGGCCTTCTGTTCCTGAACGGCGTGCAGATCCGCACGCTGGACGATTTCCAGCAGCTTCGCGTCCGGACGCCCGGCGGCTACATCACCGAGATGGTGACCGAGCTCGGGGCGGAGAACCAGTTCCTGTCCCCTGGCCAGATCTCCGACGCCTTCGTGAGCGACCAGATCAACGCCGCGACCTTCCCGTGGGAGGCCGCACCCGCCTTCAACTTCGCGGACAAGGTGACCACCGGGCTCGAGATGCCGGGCGGGATCTACAATGCGACGTGGATGCTGGTGATGAACTCGGATGCGTGGAACCGCATCTCCGACCGCGACCAGCAGATCGTGCAGCAGGTCTCGGGCGAGGTCATCGGCCTGCTCGCCGGCAAGTCGTGGGACGAGGCGGATTACCTCGGCAAGCAGCGCTGTGCGGATATCGGCATGACCATCCAGCGCGCCTCCGACGAGCTGATCGCCGACTTCGCGGATCTTGCCAGCGGGTACGAGCAGCGCTGGGCACAAGCGGTCGCGGCCGAGGGCTTCGACGGCGACGGCGCGCTCGACCTCCTGCGGCGGCGCACGAGCGTGCAGCAGCTCTGAAACGGGCGGGGCGCTGTGCCCCACCTCTCGACACATGATCGCCGGGCCCGCCCCGGCGATTTTTTTGCCCGGAAGAAACGCCCGGATCGGGTCTCGGGCATGACGGTCGTGCGAGCACGCCTGTGCCAGGACGTACGTCATCGTCGGACTTGATCCGACGATCCTGATCTCAGCTGCGGGAGATGCCCGGATCAAGTCCGAGCATGACAGATGGATAGGAAAGCGCCCCGATCACTCCGCCCCGGAGCGTCATCGTCGGGCCTGACCCGACGATCTTCCACCCTCAAAGCCGCGAGAACCCTCCGCTCAGCGGCTCGCCGAGCGCCGGTCGCGGCGGGAGGACATGGGCTGGAACGCGACCGCCGTATGCGCCTCGCAATAGGGCTTGCCGGCCTGGCAGGGCAGGCCGCAGAACCAGAACTCCTCGGTCGCCGGATCGCCGATCGGCCATTTGCAGGTCCGCTCGGTGAGCTGCATCAGGTTGAGCTTGCGCGCCTTCTTCTCCACCTCGGCGAGGTTGGCCAGCGCCTCGGCACTGATCTCGTTGGCCGAGGGTTGCGGCGGCAGCGGCTGACCGGCGGTGATGATCGGCTTGCGCGGCGGCACGGGCGAGTTCGCCGGTTTCGGCTCCGGCTTCGGTGCGGCCTGCACCGGTTCCGCCTTCTTTGGCTCCGGCTGCGGCGAGGGCTCCGGCTTCGGCGCCTCGGCGGCCGGTTTCGCGGTCGAGGATGCAGCCGCGGTCCGGTTCGACAGGCCCAGGCGATGCACCTTGCCGATCACCGCGTTGCGGGTCACGCCGCCCAGCTCCTTCGCGATGACGGAGGCGGATTTTCCCTCGGCCCACATCTGCTTCAAGATCTCGACGCGCTCATCGGTCCAGGACATCGGCCGCTCCCACCTTCCAAAAACAAAAACGCGGTCCATATTGACCGCTGATCAGACATACCGTTTGGCAGAGCCCATATTATGGTCTCCGGCCGACCAGATACAAGAGCACGGCCCACCTCACCGGCCGGAAGGACATCATGGCAGAGACAGATCACCGCCCGATGGGCGAGCGTCGCTTCGGGCGCTGGAACACCCTCGGCATGCAGACCCTCGCAATGCGGGAGATCCGGCGCTTCACCAATGTCTGGACCCAGACGCTGGCGGCCCCCATGGCGACGGCGCTCCTCTTCATGCTGATCTTCGTCCTCGCCCTCGGCGACCGGCGGGGCGAGGTGATGGGAATGCCCTTCGCCGCCTTTCTCGCACCGGGCATCGTGATGATGACGGTGATCCAGAACGCCTTTGCCAACACCTCCTCGTCCATCGTGATTTCCAAGGTGCAGGGCAACATCGTCGACACGCTGATGCCGCCCCTTTCGCCGATGGAGATCATGGTGGGTTATGTCGCCGGTGGCGTCGCGCGCGGCGCGTTGGTCGCGGTCTTCGTCGCCCTCGTCGTCTTCCCCTTCGGCGGGGTCGGCGTCGCGCACCCGCTCTGGGCGCTCGTCTTCGTCCTGCTGGGCGCGACCTTGCTCAGCCTCGTCGGCATCCTCGCAGGGGTCTACGCGGACAAGTTCGACCAGATGGCCGCGATCACCAACTTCGTGGTGACGCCGCTCAGCTTCCTGTCCGGCACCTTCTACTCGCTGGAGACCTTGCCGCCGCTGATGCAGGCGATCAGCCACGCCAATCCGATCTTCTACGTGATCGACGGGTTCCGCTTCGGGATCCTCGGCGTGTCGGACTCCTCCCCCTGGTTCGGCGCGGCGGTCTGCCTCGCCGTGATCGGGGCGCTGTGGTGGGTCTGCTGGCGGTTCTTCGTTACGGGGTATCGGCTGAAGAGCTGAGCGCGCGATATGTTACAGGATCGGCACGAGCCTCGAAATCCTGTCACAGATCGAAGAGCTGCCGGACCGCGTGCCGCTCCGCCCCGACGGAGAGCATGCGGACCGCATCGCGCGCATGCATCCAGACGGGCTCGTGATCGGGTTCCAGCGGACGCGCCAGCGCCGCAACCGGCCGCGCCACGTAGAGCGAGCAGACCTTCCGCGCGTGGTACCCGTATTCCGGCATGTAGGTGAAGCGCTGATAGGCGCCGATCCGCCGCGGCGCGCCGATCCGCCAGCCGGTTTCCTCCATCACCTCGCGGTGCAGCGCGCGCAGCGGGCTCTCCCCCGGATCGATGCCGCCGCCGGGCAGCAGGAAGTCCTCGCCCGCGTTCGTCGTCTCCGCGACAAGCAGCCATGCGCCCTCCGCAATGATCGCGTAAGCGCCTGGCCTGTCGCGATAAACGGGGTCGGGGGCGGGCGGTTCTCCGAAACGGCGCATCGGCGGCTCCATGGTCCGGGGTTACATGGCGACCCCCGCCATACTATGTGGCAACCTCATGTGAAAAGGCTGGCACACCACAGAAAGGGGACCCGTTCATGAGTACCGCTGCGACGATCGCGTGGGACGACGCGATTCTGCCCTTTCAGCTCGACAAATCCGACATGCGCGGCCGCGTGGCGCGGCTCGACGCGACCCTCGACACGATCCTGGGGCAGCACGACTACCCGATGCCGGTGGCCGATCAGGTCGCGCAGGCGGTGATGCTGACCGCGCTGATCGGCCAGACGATCAAGCTGCGCTGGCGTTTGAGCCTTCAGATCCGCGGCGACGGGCCGCTGCGCCTGATCGCGACCGACTACTTCGCGCCGAAATCGGACGGCGATGCGGCCGAGATCCGCGCTTACGCGAGCTTCGATGCGGAACGGCTTGATGTGGAAGCGGATCCGTTCAGCCAGATCGGCCGCGGCATGTTCGCCATGATCATCGACCAGGGGCAGGGGATGCAGCCCTACCAGGGCATCACCCCGCTGGCCGGCGGCTCGCTCGCGAGCTGTGCGGAGACGTATTTCGCGCAGTCCGAGCAGCTTCCCACCCGCTTCGTGATCGGCGCGGCGCAGGAGCAGGGCGAGAGTGGGCTGAACTGGCGCGGCGGCGGCATCATGATCCAGCACATGCCCGAGAAGGGGATGCATGTGCAGGGCGAGGAGGGCTCGGGCGAGGGCGGTCTGCTCGCGGCCAACGACCTCATCGACAAGGATGCCGAGGAGGACTGGAACCGCGTGACCACGCTGGTCGAGACCGCTGAGCTGACCGAACTGATCGGCCCGCACGTGACGCCCGATCGGCTGCTGTTGCGCCTGTTCCATGAGGAGCAGCCGCGGGTCTTCGACGCGCAGCCGGTGCGCTTCGGCTGCACCTGCTCGGCGGCGAAGGTCGTGCAGACCATGTCGATCTACGGGCCGAAGGACATCGAGAAGATGACCACCGAGGACGGCACCGTGACCGCCGACTGCCAGTTCTGCGGGGCGCATTACGTGCTGCCGCCCAACGTGCTGGGCTTCGAGGCCGACCCGGACGAGGCTGCGGCGGCGGCCGAGGAGGCGCTGCCAAGCTGGCCGGGCCGCCCGGCGCGCAGCGCGCAGCGGTAGGTGAGCTTGGGGCGGGGCAGCAATTAGCTGCCCCGTTCGCGTTTCGAGTGCTGCGGTCAGCTGGCCGGGGGGCGCCCGGCCCGCAAAGGCAAGTGACTTCGAGAGCGGAACGGCTTCCGACTTTCCCACCCTGCGGCACCGCCAGGCCGCGCCCGTTTGGGGCTCCGCCCGTTCCCGCCTCAGACGCTCCACCGGAGCGTTTGCAGGACGGCGTTTACCCTCCCCCCGGAGGGCGCGTTGGCGGTGCCTATCGCCGAACGAGCGATGTGGATGCTTGAGGGCGCGGACCCATCACTACGGTCTCGAAAGCGCCCTCCAGGTCGGGCGCGGCCCTCGGCACTTCGCCTAGCCTTCCTCGAACCGCGCCTCCAGGGCAGGCAGGTCGTACCTTGACCGCACCGGTCCCCAGATCCCGGGTTCGAACTCCGGATCGCTGGGCAGGCAGTCGAGGCCGCAGAGCAGGGTCGCGACCTCCGTGTCGGGATCGATCCGCCAGAGCCGCCCGCCCGGCGTGGAGACATAGCCGATCGTGCCGTCGCCGATATCGCCGAGCATGTCGTCGATCGAGGGCACCTCGGCGTCGTATTCCAGCGTGAAGCTGCCATGGGTGTGGAAGGAGGCGAGCAGCTCCTCGTCCTTGCCCGGCTCGCTGTAGGTGCAGGTGTCGAAGGTGCCGCGCCGCGCGGGGCTTGCCCGCAGCTCGCCCGAGGACTGGCGGGCGATGTAGCCGCAGAACTCCACGTCTTCCTCGAAGGACTTCGTCTGGAGGCCCGCCAGCACCGCGCGGGCGAGCGCGTCCGTCTCCAGCGTCTCGGTCCCGGGCGCGCAGGCGCCCAGAGCCAGCAGCAGGACGGCCGCGCCCCTCATTCCCCGAACCGCTTGCTCAGCGAATTCAGCGTGTAGCTCTCCCGCACCGGGGCGCTGCCGCGCGCTGTGAAATTCGGGTCCTGGTAGAGGCAGCCGAGGCCGCAGAGCTGCACCGCGACCTCGCGCTGGTAGTCGAAGAACCAGATCCGCCCGCCCGGCGTCGCGATGTAGCCGTTGGTGCGCGCATCGATGTCCGAATACATGTCCTGGGTCGAGGGGACCTCGTCATCGTAGCGCTCCGTCCAGCCGCCATGGGTGTGGTAGGAGGCCGTGATGCGCCAGCCCGGCGGCGGCTCCTTGATCCGGCAGCTCGCATGGGTCCCCGGCCCGGGCACCGTCGCGCGCAGGAAGCCGCGATTGTCGTAGCCGATGAAGCCGCAATACTCCCGGCTCTCCGAAACGCTCTGCTGCTGGATGGAGGAGAGGACCTGCCGCGCGAGCGCATGGGTCGGGTTCTTCTCCTGTGCAACAGCAGGCAGGGCGAAGAGCGCGAGGACGATCGCCAAGACTTGCCAGCCTGCCCGGCGCGGGGCATCAAGCGGCGATGGATACGCCATTGTCACATCCTTCGGTTGATAACATCCGGCAGGCATTGGCCCGTGGGATCGCGGGCCCCTCATCGGACTACGACCTGAACGCCGAGGTCAAGAATTTGCTCCCGCCCGGGCGCAAACTGCGACAGGCTGCCGTACTTTGCCCCCTTGTCGAGCGCTCCGGCACGCTGAACGTGGTGCTCACGCGCCGTTCCTCGCAGTTGAAGCACCATCCCGGACAGGTGGCGTTTCCGGGCGGCAAGGTCGATCCCGGGGACGCGGATGCCGAGGCCGCTGCCCTGCGCGAGGCGCGGGAGGAGATCGGGCTGGAGCCGGGTTCTGTCGAGCTGTTGGGCGCGCTGCCGGTGCATGAGACGGTGACCGGCTTCATGGTCCATCCCTTCGTCGGCCGCATCCCGGCGGATTTCGCGCCGGTGCCCGAGGCCGGTGAGGTCGAGGAGGTGTTCGAGGTGCCGCTCGCCTTCCTGCTCGACAGCGCTAACCGCACGGTACAGTCGCGCGACTGGCGCGGGCAGGAGCGGCGCTATTACACCATTCCCTACGGCCCCTACTACATCTGGGGTGCCACGGCGCGGATCCTGCGCACCTTTGCGGACCTGATCCATGCACGTTGAAGGCTCCTGGCGGACCACCCCCGCCACCGTGCGGGTGATGTCGGTGCTGGGCGAGGCCTATTTCGTGGGCGGCTGTGTGCGCAATGCCGTGCTGGGCGAGCCGGTCTCCGACATCGATATCGCGACGCCCCTGCGGCCCGAGGAGGTCGTGGCCCGGATGGAGGCGGCGGAGCTGAAGGTCGTGCCCACGGGCATCGAGCATGGCACCGTCACCGTGGTTGCCGACAGCGTCCCTTACGAGGTCACGACCTTCCGTCGCGATGTGGAGACCGACGGCCGCCGCGCCACCATCGCCTTCGCCGATGACATTGCCGAGGATGCGGCGCGGCGCGACTTCACGATGAACGCGCTCTATGCCCGCGCCGATGGCGAGGTGGTCGACCCGCTGGGCGGGCTGGAGGATGCGCGGGCACGCCGGGTGATCTTCGTCGGCGATGCGGAGACGCGGATCCGGGAGGATTACCTGCGGATCCTGCGCTTCTTCCGCTTCCGCGCGTGGTACGGGCGGGGCGAGGCCGATGAGACGGCGCTTGCCGCGTGCACGAAGCTTGCAAACGGGCTCGACGGCTTGTCGGCGGAGCGGGTGACGGCGGAGTTCTGCAAGCTGCTGGCTGCCCCCGATCCGACGCCGGTGCTGGAGGAGATGGTGGGCGCGGGCGTCCTGAAACGGGTGCTGCCCGATGCGCAGCTCGACCTGATCGCGCCGCTGATCCGGGCCGAGGACGGCCGGGCGCCGCGCTGGCAGCGGCGGATGCTGGCGCTGAGCGGACGGCGGTCGCGGCTGCGGCTGGCGAAGCGCGATGCGCAGGGGCTGATCCTCGCCGAGGCCGCACTCGCCCGACCCGAGACGCCTGCGGTGCGCGCGCGCCGCTATGGTTCCGACATCGCCCGCGACCTGTGCCTGATGGAGGCGGCGATCCTCGGCCGGAAGCCGTCGCGCAAGGTCGAGGCGGAGATCGCGCGGGGTGCGGCCGCGAGCTTCCCATTGAAGGCCGCCGACCTGATGCCACCCTTCTCTCCGGGCCCCGAGCTGGGGGTGGAGATGGAGCGGCTGCGTACGCTCTGGCATGCGAGCGACCTCAAGCACAACAAGGCGGCTCTTCTGCGCCAGCGGCGCGAGCCCGGTCAGCGGCGCGGGGCGTGAGGGTACAAACCCGCGATTGACCGCGCGGGGCGTCCCGCGGAATGTACCGCTCCGCACGACCGGAGCCCCGCATGACGCCTGAGACCCTGATCGCCATCTTCGTGCTCGCCGCCGCGACCGTCTGGACGCCGGGGCCGAACAACGCGCTGCTGGCGTCCTCGGGCGCGCGCTTCGGGTTCCGCGCGACGCTGCCGCATGCGCTGGGCGTGGCGCTGGGCTTTCCGCTGATGTGCTTTGCCATGGCGCTGGGGCTGGGCGGGGTGTTCCTCGCCACGCCGCTGCTGGGCGAGGCGCTGCGCTGGATCGGGGCGGCGCTGCTGCTCTGGATTGCGTGGAAGACCTTCAACGCGAAGCCGCCGGGCGAGGGGGCGACGAACGCGCGGCCCTGGACGTTTCTGGAGGCGACGGCGTTCCAGTGGGTGAACCCAAAGGCGTGGCTCATGGCGATCTCGATGATCTCGCAATTCGTGACGGGCCGCGCGCCGCTGCTGGAGGCCGCCGTGGTCTCGGGCGTCTATGCGCTGGTGGGGCTGACCTCGGCGAATGGATGGGCCGGGTTCGGGGCGGCGTTGCAGCGGTTCCTGCGCACGCCGTTGCGGCTGCGGCTCTTCAACGGGGTGATGGCGGGGCTGATCGTGATGACGGTGTTCGGCCTGCTCTTCGCGGATCTGCGGCCGTGATCCTGGGGCTGATCCCGGTCGAGCTCGCGGTCTTCGTCTTTGCCGGGCTGTTCTCGCCGGGGCCGAACGTGGTGCTGCTCACGGCTTCGGGCGCGCGGTTCGGGTTCCGGGCGACCGTGCCGCACGTGTTGGGCGTCGCGGCCGGGGTCGGGGTGACGGCGGGGCTGACGGGGCTCGGGCTCGGGGCGCTGCTGCTGGCTTATCCGGCGCTGACGCTGGCCCTGCGGCTGGTGGCAGCGGGCTGGATCCTGTGGCTGGCGTGGAAGCTGTTCCGGGCGACGCGCACCAGCCGGGCGGAGGCGGGCGACCGGCCCTTCACCTTCATCGAGGCGGTGGCGTTCCAGTGGGTCAATCCGAAGGTCTGGGCGGTGGCGCTGGCGGCCTCCGCCTTCGTCGCGACGCGGGGACCGGCGGAGGCCGGGGCGGCGCTTGCCATAGCGTTTTCGTGCATCAACCTCGGCGTCTGCCTGTTCTGGTCGAGCGCGGGGCACCTTCTGGGACGCCTGCTGTCGGACGAGCGGCTGTGGCGGGCGTTCATGACCGGAATGGCGGCGCTGATGGCGGCCTCGGCGGCGCTGATCTTCGCCTGAGGGCAACGATCTTCATCCGAAGATCGTTTGGAAGAGTTTTCGGGCCGAAAACTCTTAGGCGGCGCGCAGGGCCTGCCACCACGGGTCGGTGGTCAGCGCGCGGCGCAGGGGCGTCATCGTGGTCGACGGCGCCTCCTCGATGTAGCGGTGCGCTTCGGCGAGGCTCTCGCCCTCCAGCGTGCGGAGGTAGTCCATGCCGCGCTTCACGCTGAACGGCACGCCGCGGGACAGGAGGAAGTTGGGCTCCAGGTCCGTCCAGACCGCCCCGTCATGCCCGCTCATCCGGCACCAGGCCATGACTGCTTCGTTCACCTCCGGCAGGCGGCCATGTGCGCCGTCCTGGGTGCAGCGGCCGATCAGGTCTTCCGGCGCGCGTTCCCGCCGGGCGAGGTCGCTGACCGCATCGGTGAGCCGGGCGCGGGTCGAGCGGATCGCGTGGGTCGGGCAGGCCGCGCCGTGCTGCGGGTCGAGGCAAACGACGAGGCCCATCTTCCGCTTCGGCGAGATGCGGGAGAACTCCATCGGCAGCTCCGGCCCGCCGCGCATGTGCCAGTCGCCCGCCACATGCGGCTCCAGGTTCTCGATATCCCAGATCAGGGAGCCCCAGCCGAGGATGGCGATTTTCATGATGCAGAGACAGGACCGAGACTAGACGAGGAGCTTCGTGACGGCTGTCGCGACAGCCACCATGACCGCAGCAAAGACCGTGAAAGGCACATAGAACCGCTCACGCATGATCTTGGCGGTTTCCGCATTCAGTTTTGCGGTCGTCGCAATGAGGCTCGCGATTTCCGCGCGCATCTTCTCGTCCGCGAGATCCTGCTCTTCCCGTGTCATGTGGCAACTCCTCCGTCCGTGTCGCCGCCGATCTCAAGGTAATACGCTTAAGGAAGAATTGCGATCTTCATGGCCAGGCGGCGAGGGGGGGCAGGCTCATCAGCACTGCTTCCGGGTTGTGCCCCGTTTGCAGGCCGAAAGTCGTGCCGCGGTCGTAGACGAGGTTGAACTCCGCATACCGTCCCCGGCGGAAGAGCTGGTGGGCGCGGTCGTCCTCGGTCCAGTCCTCGAACATCCGCTTCTCGACGATGGGGACGAAGGCCTTGAGGAAGGCGCGGCCCACGTCCTGGGTAAAGGCGAAATCCGCCTCCCAGTCGCCGGAGCAGTGGTCGTCGTAGAAGATGCCGCCGACGCCGCGCGCCTCGTTCCAGTGGCGGATCATGAAGTACTCGTCGGCCCATTCCTTGTAGCGCGGGTAGAGGTCCGCGCCGTGGGGCGCGCACGCCGCCTCCTGCTGCGCGTGGAAGAAGGCGGTGTCCTCGGCGACCTCCCGCATCGGGTTGAGGTCGGAGCCGCCGCCGAACCACCAGCCGTGCGGGGTCCAGAACATGCGGGTGTTCATGTGGACCGCCGGCACCTTTGGCGAGCGCATGTGGGCGACCAGCGAGATGCCCGAGGCCCAGAAGCGCGGGTCCTCCGCCATGCCGGGCATGTCCTTCCGCGCGGCCATGGCGCGTTGTGCCCCCTCGCCCAGCGTGCCGTAGACCTCTGAGATATTGACGCCGACCTTCTCGAAGCAGCGCCCGCCGCGCATCACGCTCATCTCGCCGCCGCCCGCGTCCGAGCCGTCGCCGGAGGCGCGCTCGGTCCGCTTGCGCTCGAACCGGCCCGGTGCGAGATCGGCGAAGGGGCCGGAGGTCTGCGCGTCCTCCAGAGCCTCGAACGCGGCGCAGATCTCGTTGCGCAGCTCGCGAAACCATGAGGCGGCGCGGTCCTTTTCCGGTCGCATTTCAGTGTTCATACAATCTCAGCCTTTTGCGGAAGGTGGCGTTTGCGCGGCGAAGCCCTTAAACCACGCAACCCAGTGGGATGAGAAGTGTCTGGAGTGAGTGGGGGCCGTCATGGCCACGATCGATGGGGGCGTCGGTCAGGATAGCCTGACCGGGACGGACGCCGCCGACAGCATCAGCGGAGGGACCGGATCCGACACGCTCGACGGGGCGGGTGGGAACGATACCCTGCGCGGTGACGCCGGGGGGCCGGGCGACGGGCCACCGGGCTTCCTGTTCTTCGAGTTCTTCAACTTCGCCTTCAACCCCGACACGGTCGACGACATCCCCACGAGCGGGGCGGACGCCTTCGGCTTCGTCGACGATTTCGACGTGGATGCGCTCGCAGCGCTCTACGACAGCGAGGGCAACTCCAACCAGTTCGGCATTCGCTACAAGGGCACGATCGAGATCGGGGCGGGGGATGCGGGGACCTACACCTTCTCCACCGCCTCGGACGACGGGTCGAAGGTGTTCATCGACGGAGTGGAGGTCGTCGACAACGACGGCCTGCACGGGGTGCGGACCCGCTCAGGCACCATCGACCTGACCGAGGGCACCCACGACATCGAGATCCTGTTCTTCGAGAACAGCGGCGGGGAGAGCCTCGTCGTCAATGTCTCGGGTCCGGGCACGAGCGGCACGCAGGATCTGTTTGCATCCGGCCTCGTCGGGGATCCGGACGACAATACCGAAGTCACGCCCGGCAACGACGTGCTGATCGGGGGCGACGGCGACGATCAGCTCTTCGGTGAGGAGGGCGACGATTCGTTGGCCGGGGACGACGGCGCGGCGGGCACGGGGCTGAACTTCGAGTTCTACAATGTCGGCTCGGACATCGATTCCGTGAACGACATTCCCGAGACGGGGGCCGACGCCACCGGTTTCGTCAGCGAGATCGACATCGTGGGTCTCGCCACCGCCAACGGGACGGTGTTTGCCAACGGCTCGAACCCTGAGCAGTTCGGCATCCGCTATTCCGGCGAGATCACGATCACCACCGGCGGGACCTACACGTTCGAGCTCACCTCCGACGACGGGGCGGTGATCTATATCGACGGCGTGCCCGTCGTCTCCGACGACAGCCTGCACGCGCCGCGGACGGTCAGCGACACGACCACGCTGACGCCGGGCAGCTATACGATCACCATCGAGTATTTCGAGCGGACCGGGCTGAACGTGCTGGGTGTCGCCGTCAGCGGGCCGGATACCGGTGGCAGTCTGGTGGAGCTCACCGATTCGGGGCTGGTGACCTCGACCAATCCCAGCCCGGCGGAGGGTGATGATACCCTCGACGGCGGCGCGGGTTCCGACACGCTGACCGGTGGTGCCGGGGCGGACCGGTTCGAGGCGACGAGCTTCGGCGGCGGGGCCGGGGTCGAGGACGTGGTGACCGACTTCCAGCCGCGCGTCTCGGGCGGGGACATCGTCGATTTCATCAATCTCGAGCCGTTCTTCGACCGCTTCTCCGACCTGGAGGATGCGGCGACGCAATCGGGTGCCGACCTGCTGGTGACGCTGCCCGACGGCGCGGTGATCCGGCTGCAGGACGTCACGATCTCCGACCTCGAGACGGCGAACACGGGCGTGCCGCCCTGCTTTGCCACCGGCACGCCGATCACGACGGTGATCGGGCCGCGGCGGATCGAGGAGATCGCGGTCGGCGACCTCGTCGTCACGCAGGATCATGGGCCGCAGCCGGTGCGCTGGATCGGGCGGCGGCACCTGACCGGGGCGGAGCTGCGGGCCGCGCCCGCCTTTCGCCCGATCCGCATCCGGCGGGGCGCGCTCGGCCCCGGCCGCCCGGCGCGCGACATCGTGGTCTCGCCCCAGCACCGCCTGCTGGTGCGCCGGGCCGAGCCCCTGGCGGACGGGGTCGAGATACTGGTTCCGGCCGTGCATCTGGTGAACGGATCCAGCATCCGGCAGATCGATGTGGAGGAGGTGACGTATCATCACCTCCTCTTCGACCGGCACGAGATCGTCTTTTCCGACGGACTGGCGAGCGAGAGCTTCCACCCCGGTGCTCAGACGCTTGGCAGCATGGATCACGCCGCGCGGCTCGAACTGCTCGCCCTGTTTCCGGAACTGCTGCACAAGGGCTACGGCACGACGGCTCGGCCCGAGCGGCGGGGGCGCGAGGCCCGTCATCTTGTCAGCACCCGTTGCACGAGCGCGGCTCTGCGTTACATGGGGTAGGGCGATGCCGGGTGTCAGGCCCGACGGACAGTTCGGGCTGCGCGCCCGGTAGAACGAGAGCCCGTTCCCATGTTTGGCTTTTTCGAGCGGCTGGTGGATCCCTACCAGCCCTATGCCGACCGCGACACTCCGCCGGACCGGTTGGGTCCGTTCCTGTTCGAGTACCTGCGCCCCTTCCGCAAGGTCCTGATCTACGTCACGCTGTTCACGCTCGTCGTCGCCGCGGTGGAGATCGGACTGATCTACTATGCGGGCCGGGTGGTGGACCTGCTGGAGGGCTCGACGCCGCAGACCTTCATCGCGGAGCACGGGCTGGAGCTGCTCTTCATCGCGCTCTTCATCCTGTTCCTGCGGCCGATCGCGCAGATCGTGGACACGATGTTCCTCAACCAGTCGCTGCTGCCCAATCTCGGCACGCTGGTCCGGTGGCGTGCGCACCGGCACGTGCTGCGCCAGTCGGTGGGCTGGTTCCAGGACGATTTCGCGGGCCGGATCGCGAACCGGGTGATGCAGACGCCCTCCGCGACCGGGGAGGCGACGTTCCAGGTCTTCGACGCGCTGGTCTACGCGGTGATCTACCTTGTCGGCGCGCTCGTGCTGCTGGGCGGCACCGATCCGCGGCTGATGCTGCCGCTCGTCATCTGGTCGATGATGTACATCTCGCTCTGCTTCTACGTGATCCCGCGGATCGCGCAGGCGTCCAAGGAGTTCTCGGACGCACGCTCGGCCATCACGGGCCGGATCGTGGACAGCTACACCAACATTCAGACCGTGAAGCTCTTCGCCCACACGCGGGAGGAGGAGCTGTTCGCCGGCGAGGCGATCGAGGAGGCGCGCCAGAAGTTTCAGAAGCAGATGCGCCTGATCTCCTTCATGGAGCTGGGGCTGCTGCTCATCAACGGTTTGCTGATCGTCGCGGTGATCGGTTGGTCGGTGGTGCTCTGGCAGCAGGGCACGGCCTCGGTCGGGACGGTCGCTGCGGCCTCCGCGCTGGTGCTGCGGCTCAACGCGATGACCGGCTGGATCATGTGGGCGCTGTCTTCGCTCTTCGAAAACCTCGGCGTGGTGCGGGAGGGGATGGACACCATCGCCCAGCCGATCGAGCTGACCGACAGCGACGGGGCGGCCGATCTGCAGGTGGCCGGCGGCGCCATCGCCTTTCGCGACGTGAGCCACCATTACGGCAAGGCCTCGGGCGGCTTGGAGCATGTGGAGCTGGAGATCCCGGCCGGGCAGCGCGTTGGCCTCGTCGGCCGGTCGGGTGCGGGCAAGTCCACCATGGTCAACCTCCTCCTGCGCTTCCACGATGCGGAGAAGGGCCGGATCGAGGTCGACGGCCAGGCGATCTGCGACGTGACGCAGGACAGCCTGCGCCGCGCCGTGGGCATGGTCACGCAGGACACCTCGCTGCTCCACCGCTCGGTCCGCGACAACATCCGTTACGGCACGCCCGGTGCGAGCGATGCCGAGATCGAGGCGGCGGCGCGCCGGGTCGAGGCACACGACTTCATCCTCGAGCTTGAGGATCCGCAGGGCCGGCGCGGCTACGACGCCCATGTCGGCGAGCGCGGCGTGAAGCTGTCGGGCGGCCAGCGGCAGCGGATCGCGCTCGCCCGCGTGGTGCTGAAGGACGCGCCGATCCTCGTGCTCGACGAGGCGACCTCCGCGCTCGACAGCGAGGTCGAGGCGGCGATCCAGGGTGCGCTCTACGGCATGATGGAGGGCAAGACCGTGATCGCCATCGCGCACCGGCTGTCCACCATCGCGGCCATGGATCGGATCTTGGTGCTGGACGGTGGCCACGTGGTCGAGGACGGCCCGCACGAGGCGTTGCTGGCGCAGGGCGGTCTTTACGCGCGGCTGTGGTCGCGGCAATCGGGCGGGTTCCTGGCGGTCGCCGAATGAGGCGGTTCTTCACGGAGCTGATGGACGCCTTCGCGCCCGCCGACGGGCCGCCGCCGCGCACGCTCTGGCCGTTCCTGCGCTGGGCGCTGCGGGGCTCGGGCCCGGTGATCGGCGTGGCGGCGTTGCTCGGGCTGTTCCTCGGCGTCAGCGAGGCGTTCGGTGCGTGGCTCGTCGGCTACCTCGTGGATCTGGTGGCGAGCGAGAGTTCGGACGGCTTCGTCGACCGGCATCTGTGGACGCTGGCCGGTGCCGCACTCTTCTTCATGGCGCTGCGGCCGCTGATGATGGGCGTGACCTCGGCGGTCAACTCGCTCGGCGTCATGCCCAACACCTCGACGCTGGCCATGGTGCGGCTGAACCGGCACACGCTGGGGCAATCCCTCCGCTTCTTCGAGGAGGATTTCGCGGGGCGCATCGCGCAAAAGCAGATGCAGACGGTCTCGGCCATCTCCAACATACTGAACGAGCTGGTGAACTCCGCGACCTACGCGCTGTCGGTGCTGATCGGCGCGGCGCTGCTGCTGTCGCAGGTCTCGGGCTGGCTCGGGCTGCTGCTGGGCGGCTGGTTCGTGGTCTACGCGCTCTACATCCGGGCGTTGCTGCCGCGGATCCGCAAGCGCTCCCGGGCGCGGGCGGCGGCGCGGGCGGCGCTGTCGGGCCACGTGGTCGATACGGTGTCGAACATCGCGACGGTCAAGCTCTTCGCCCACGCCACGCGGGAGCGGGACACCGCCGAGGATGCCATGGCCCGCCTGCGCGAGCGGATGCAGGATTTCGGGGTCGTGTCCGTGCAGTTCCGGCTCGGCCTCGGCGTGCTGGCGGGCGCGCTGCCGGTCATGCTGCTGGGGGCCGGTATCTGGCTGTGGCAGGGCGGGCAGGCCACTCCGGGCGATCTCGCCATGGCGGGGCTGCTAGCGACGCGGATCGGGCAGATGTCGTTCTGGCTGAGCTTCGTGGCCATGGGCGTGTTCACCAATATCGGCGAGATCGAGGACGGGATGCGCACCCTCACGCCGCCCCACGATCTGCTCGACCGGGCCGACGCCGCGGCGCCCGAGCGGGTGGCCGGCGCCGTCGCGTTCGAGAACGTGGAATTCCGCTATGGCCGGCGCGAGGGCGGCGGGCTCGACGGCCTGTCGCTGCGGGTCGCGGCGGGGGAGAAGGTCGGTCTCGTCGGCCGCTCGGGTGCAGGCAAGTCGACGGCGCTGGAGCTGCTGCTGCGGCTCCGCGATGTGGAGGCGGGGCGCATCACCCTCGACGGTGGCGACATCCGGGAGCTCACGCAGGACGGGTTGCGCGATGCGATCGCGACGGTCCGGCAGGACACCTCGATGTTCAATCGCTCCGCCCGCGACAACATTGCCTACGGGCGGCCCGATGCCACGGACGCGGAGGTCACCGCCGCAGCACAGGCCGCGCAGGCGCATGAATTCGTGATGGCGCTGCACGATCATGACGGCCGCACGGGCTATGACGCGCGGCTCGGCGAGCGCGGCGTCAAGCTCTCCGGCGGGCAACGGCAGCGGGTGGCGATCGCGCGGGCGTTCCTGAAGGACGCGCCGATCCTCCTGCTGGACGAGGCGACGGCCGCGCTCGATTCGGAGACGGAGCAGGCGGTGCAGGCCGCGCTCGAGACCCTTATGGAGGGCCGCACCGTGATCGCCGTGGCGCACCGGCTGTCGACGCTGGCCCGCATGGACAGGATCGTGGTGATCGACGAGGGCCGGGTGGTCGAGGAGGGGCGGCACGACGTGCTCCTGGCCCGCGGTGGTCTCTACGCTTCGTTCTGGGCGCGTCAGTCCGGTGGCTTCCTGCAGGCGGACGCGGCCGAATAGGGCCCGTCCGTGCGCCGATCGCCGCGCTGCCGGTTTTCCTGTTTAGTCTTGGGTTGCCGAGGCGTCGTCTTCGGCGTCCGGTTTCTGATCGCCACTTTCGTGCTCGGGCTGAACCTCCGGCCGCGGGACGAGGCGGAAATGCTCCATGCGGTTCCTCAGTTGCATTGCACTCGACTGCAGCGACTGGGCCCGCCGCGCGCCCGCTTCGGCGAGCCGCGCCTGACCTTGGGTTGCGTCGTCCATTGCCGTGATGGAGCTCGTGATCTCGGTGACCGAGGTCGACTGCTCCTGCGCCATGTCGGAGATGCCGACCATCGCCCGGTTCATGTCGTCGAGCGTGGTGGAGATGGCGGTCAGTGCTTCGTTCGTGCGGGTCACGCGGACGCTGCCGGTCTCGATATGCGCGCCGCTCTCCTTGATGAGGGCCGAGATGTCCGCGGCAGCGTTGGCAGAGCGCTGGGCGAGGTGGCGGACCTCGGCCGCGACGACGGCGAAACCGCTGCCGCTGTCGCCGGCGCGGGCCGCTTCGACGGCCGCGTTCAGGGCCAGCAGGTTGGTCTGGAAGGCGATGGAATCGATGACGGAGATGATCTCCTGCATGCGCCGCGACGCGACCTCGACCTCGCCCATGGCGACGCGGGTCTCTTCGGCCACGGCGGCCGCGGCGCGGCCCTGTTCGGCGGCGCGGGACGAAAGGTCGCGCACGTCCTGGCTGTGCGACGACGTGGTGGCGATGGCGACCGACATCTCCTCCATCGTGGCGCTGCTTTGCTGGAGGGCGGCGGCCTGCGCGTCTGCGTCTTCGGAGAGGGTGGCGGCATCTTCCGTCACCTGGCGGCTGAGCTTTGCCAATGCCTCGGCCGTGAGGTGGATGTCGCTCACCATCTCGCCCAGCGTGGCGAAGGACTTGTTGATGTCGCTTTGCAGGCGGGCGAAGGCGCCGGTGAACTCGCCCTCCATCCGGTGGGTGAGGTCGCCCGCGGCAAGGGCCGCCAAGGCGCGGGTCACGGCGGCGAGCCCCTCTTCGAAGACGGCGCACATCCGGTTGAGGGCGTGGGCGGCGTCGGCGAGATGGCCGCCGCCGGTCACATCGACCCGATGGGTGAAGTCGCCGTCCATCGCGGCGCCGACGAGATTGGTGATCTCCATCTGGAGGAGCCGGGCCTCGGTCCGGTCCTGCCATTGCAGCACGACCACGTCGATCGTTCCGTCATCGGCGAGGATCGAGCGAACCCGTAGGTCGAAATGCCGTCCGTGGCGGGTGTCGGCGAGGGCGATGTCGTGCTCCTCGCAGAAGCAGCGGTGCACGTCGGGGTTGGTCTCGACGAGGTCATGCAGCGCGCCGGAGCAGTCGTCGCCCAGAACCTCCAGCGCGCCGCGGGTGGCGTAGACCACGGCGTCCGGCGCGCTTGCGATGACAAAGACGACGCCGGAACTGTCGAGCGCGTCCTGGATGCGCCGGGCCATGCGCCCGCGCTCGTCGATGCGGCGGATGCTGCGGGCCATGTCGCCGTATTCGTCCGTCCTGTCGTCGGGGATGGTGCGGGCGGGCTGGTCCGACGCGATGTCGTTGACGGCCCGGTCGAGCCGGGCCAGCGGGACGAGCAGAGACCGCACGATGATGACGGAGACCATGATCGCCGCCGCCATGATCGAGGCGACGAGGACCAGGATGCGCGTCTGCAGCACCGACACCTTTTCCTGCCCGCGCTGCCCCGTGGCCTGCTGATCAGCGACGAGGCCCGTGACCAGCCGGTCGAGGCTGTCATGCGTCTCCTCCCGCATGAACTGCAGCGCGTTGATCTTGGTGGGGAAGATCGAGGTGCTGAGCTCGTGCAATTCGGCGAGCCGGGGCGGGATCTGCGGCAGCGCCTCGCGCAGCGTGCCGACCTCCTCGCTCAGCGACGAGGGCGCGAGCGCGCGCAGTTGCGAGACGTCGGCGGTGGCGAGGCTCAGGAGGCGCAGCACCTCCTCGTCCGCGCCGTTGACGATGGAGACGGGCTGCTCGCGCGCCAGCGCGTCGGAGAGGTGGTTGGTCAGGCGCTGCGCGATGTTCTCGAGCGCGAAGTTCTCCTCCGCCGCCGGCGAGGTGGCGATGCCCGCGGCGATCTCACGCAGCGCCTCCATCTCGGCCACGATATCGGCGGTAGAGGTCTCGATCCGGGTGCGTAGGTCGACCGCATCGGCGTAGACCGAGCGATAGGCGCCCACATCGGCGACGATGTCGCGCATCGCCGCGATCCGCTGCTCATCGAAGTCGCCGGAGATCGCGCCGGGGCCACTCTCCTCCTCGATCCGGGCGAGCTCCCGCTCCGCGAAGTCGCGCAAGGTGTGCTCGTCGGAGAGCAGATCCTGGATCGCGGCGCGGTCGGCCTCGGCAAAGTCGTCGCGCAAGGCATCGACGATCGTCATCGCCTCGACCCGCTGGAGCTGGGTTTCGAACTGTCCCTGCACGCGGCCGAGCGACGTCCGCACGTCCAGGACGAGGGCCAGCATCATCGGGATGACGACGATATAGCCCAGTGCGATCCGGCGTTTGACCGTGAGTCTCATTCGATCGGGATCCCTTCATGCCCGCATGGCAGAGGGATCCCTTAACCCCGAAGGTCTTAATCGGGGCCTAATTCGCCGGGTCGAAGGCCGGGTCGTGCTTGAGGAGCGGCATGAACTTGGCCATGTCGGGCCCGCGCTCCATGCCGGAGATCGCCTTGCGCAGCGGCATGAAGAGCGCCTTGCCCTTGCGGCCCGAGCGTTCCTTCATCGTGTTGGCCCAGTTGGACCAGCTCTCCTGCGTCCAGGGGCGCGGCGGCAGGTTGGCGAGGGCGTCCGCGATGAACTCGGCGTCCTCGTCCGCGACGAGCGGCGTGGCCCCCTCCTGCGTGATGGTCCAAAGGGGAACGGCGTCGGCGAGGACCGTCACGTTCTCCCGCGCCATGTCCCAGAAGGCCGGCGCGTCGTTACCCGTGATGCCATGCGCGGCGAGGCGGTCGGCGACGGCGTCGTAGTCGAGGCCGTGCAGCGTGCGGGCGGTCAGCGGCTTCAGGTCCTCCGCATCGAACTTGGTCGGAGCGGCGCCGAACTTCGAGAGGTCGAAGCCGTCGATCAGCTCCTGATGCGTCGTGCGCAGCTCCACCGGGTCGGCGGAGCCGAGACGGGCCATGTGGCTGAGGATCGCCATGGGCTCGATCCCCGCCGCGCGCAGGTCGCGCAACGCGAGCGTGCCGAGCCGCTTGGACAGCGCCTCGCCCTGCGGGCCGGTCAGCAGGGAATGGTGGGCAAAGGTGGGCGCGGTGTACCCCAGCGCCTCGATGATCTGGATCTGGGTCGCGGTGTTGGTCACGTGGTCGGAGCCGCGGACCACGTGGGTGATGCCCATGTCGGTGTCGTCCACCACGCTCGCCATGGTGTAGAGCATCTGCCCGTCGCCGCGGATCAGCACCGGGTCGGAGACGGAGGCCGCGTCGATCGAGATCGGGCCGAGGATCGCGTCCTCCCACTCGATCCGGTCGTGATCGAGCTTGAAGCGCCAGTGGCCGCCACGCTCGGCACGCAGGCGGTCCTTTTCCTCCTCGCTCAGCTCCAGCGCTGCGCGGTCATAGACCGGGGGCTTGCCCATGTTGAGCTGCTTCTTGCGCTTGAGGTCGAGCTCGGTCGGCGTCTCGAACGCCTCGTAGAGACGGCCGTCGGCGCGCAGCTTGTCCGCGATCTCCTCATAGCGGCCGAGGCGGGAGGACTGCGTCTCCTCCCGATCCCAAGTGAGGCCGAGCCATTCGAGATCCTCACGGATCGCGTCCTTGTACTCGTCCTTCGACCGCTCCGGATCGGTGTCGTCGAGCCGCAGGATGAACGTCCCGCCCGCCTGTCGCGCGATCAGCCAGTTGAAGAGGGCTGCGCGCAGGTTCCCGATATGGAGGTAGCCGGTGGGCGAGGGGGCGAAACGGGTGACTGTCATGGACGGCTTTCGGCTCTGAACGATTGCGCGGCCTCCATAACGGTTTCGGCCGGGGCATTTAAGTAGGAATGTGAGATCACGATGACGCCGAGCCCGCCGTTGAGCGCCATCTGGCAGCGCGCGAGGAGCGGCAGCGTCTCCGGCCGCCGCGGGGTGAGGCGCAGGCCGCCGCCGCCGCTGTCGATCACCGCGACCTCCACGATCTCCCGCCAGGGCAGGGGACCGATGGAGTAGGCGGGGACCTCGATGCCCGTCTCGTCGAGGATGAGGCTCGGCCGCCCCATCGGCCCGACGATCAGCCCGGTGAGGATGCCGCCCGCGCCGACCCCGGCCAGCGCGAGGAAGGCGGGGGCCGCGACCAGCCCGGCCCAGCCCGAGAAGACCAGCCACAGCCAGATCGGCGTGGCGAGCCCGATCAGCAGCACCAGCGCGCCGCCCGGGATCAGGAGCGCGCGGATGCCCGGCGAGGGCGTGAAGCTCATGAAGGATCGGGTCATGCCGCAGCGGAGCGCACCGCGCCCTGCGCCGTCAAGCGCCCTTGCGCGCGCACCCCGCTTGCCTATCGTCGGGACATGGACGAACCCGACATCCTGCCGCCCGGCCTCGCGGAGATCGAGGCGATGGCGCGCCGGGCGCTCGACGCCCTGCCGGCGGAGATCCGGGAGCAGTGCGGTGACGTCGCCCTGAGGATCGAGGATTTCGCGGAGCAGGAGGTGCTCGACGGTCTCGGCATCGAGGATCCGTTCGAGCTGACGGGGCTCTATGACGGCGTCGCCCTGACCGAGAAGTCGGTAGCGGATCAGCGCGAGGGGCCGGATCAGGTCTTTCTCTACCGCCGTCCGATCCTCGAGGAGTGGATCGACCGCGGCGATGTGGGGCTGGAGGAACTGGTGTCCCACGTCCTCGTTCACGAGATTGCGCATCACTTCGGATGGTCGGATGAGCGCATAATGCAAATCGACGACTGGACGCGGTGACGTAGCGTTCGGTCACACTTGGCGAAAAATCGCCGATTTTTAGCGTGGCGCAACGCCGGTGGCATGGAAATGCGTCAGTCTGAGCTATCTGCGAATGCCGTGGGGCATTTGATGCAAGTCACGGTTCTATAAAGAGATTTTCCATGGGGGCGACACGCCAATGATTATCCGCCGGTTGATCGGGGCGATCTTTCGGACCTTCTTTTTCCTTCTGATCCTGGCCGTGGTCGCCGTGGGCGGCGTGCTCTACTGGGGCCTTCGCGATCTGCCGATCGACGACATCCTGAGCCGCACCAACAGCCCGATCATCGCGCTGGAGGCGACGGATGGCACGCCGCTGGTGCGCCGCGGGCCTTCGCGTGGCGTGCCCACACCCTATCGCGACTTCCCGGAGCATCTGGTGCAGGCGGTCGTCGCGGTGGAGGATCAACGCTTCTTCTCCCACTACGGGGTCGATCCGCAGGGCATCGCGCGGGCGTTTCGGGAGAACCTGATCGAGGGCCGCGTGGTGCAGGGCGGCTCCACCATCACGCAGCAACTCGTGAAGAACGTCTATCTCGACGATGCGCAGACGCTGAAACGCAAGGTGCAGGAGGCGGTGCTCGCCGTCGTGATCGAGCGGCGGATGTCGAAGGAGGAGATCCTCACCCGCTATCTCAACAACATCTATCTGGGCGCGGGCTCGACCGGGGTGCCCGCGGCGGCGCGGCGCTACTTCAACAAGCCGGTCTCCGAGCTCACCCTGCCCGAATCGGCGATGATCGCCGGGCTGATCCGCGCGCCGTCGCGGCTCAACCCGATCTCCAACCTCGAGGCGGCGCGGGCGCGCAGCCTGATCGTGCTCGACCTGATGGTGGAGAACGGCGCGATCACGGCGGAGGAACGTGACGCCGCCCGCGCCACGGTGGTTGAGCTCGACCCGACGGAGCCGGACCTCGGCGCCGGGGGCTGGTTCACCGACTGGGTGATCGGCGAGGCGCGCGAGGTGGCGGGCGGCTTCGGCGGCGCCATGACCTTCCGCACCACGCTCAATCCGCGCCTGCAGCGGATCGCGCAAGGCGTGGTGGACGAAGCGCTCGACGAGTTCGGGGAGGAGATGGGGGTGGAGCAGGCTGCCCTTGTTGCCCTGCGCCCCGACGGCGCGATCCTCGCCATGATCGGTGGGCGCGACTACCAGGCGAGCCAGTTCAACCGGGCGACGCAGGCGGAGCGGCAGCCGGGCTCGACCTTCAAGATGGTGGTCTACTACGCGGCGCTGAAGGCGGGGTACTCACCGAACTCCATCGTCTCGGACCGGCCGGTGGCGATCGGCGACTATGAGCCCGGCAACTACAACGACCGCTTCTTCGGCGACGTGACGCTGGCCGAGGCGCTGGGCCGGTCGCTCAACGCGGCGACCGTGAACCTCGCCATGGAGGTGGGGCTGGAGAATGTGGTCGACGCGGCGCGGGAGCTCGGCATCGACGCCGATATGCTGGCGACGCCTTCGGTGGCGCTCGGCACCTCCGCGATCACGCTGCTGGACATGACCGGCGCCTATGCCTCGATCCGTGCGGGGCGCGCGCCGATCGAGCCCTGGGGCATCGAGAATTTCGAGGTGGACGAGACCGGCCGCGTCTTCCGCGTAGGGCCGTCGCGGCGGCCGCAGCACGACCTCTCCCCGGTGCTCGTCGACATCACCGGCATGCTCGCCATGGTCGTGGAGCGCGGCACCGGGCGGCGCGCGCAGCTCGAAGGGCAGTTCGTGGCGGGCAAGACGGGGACGACGCAGGATTACCGCGACGCCTGGTTCATCGGCTTCAACGCGCCGCTGATCGTGGGGGTGTGGGTCGGCAATGACGACTACACGCCGACGGAGGATGTGACGGGCGGCAGCCTGCCCGCGATCATCTGGAACCGCTTCCTGACCGAGGTCCAGACCGACGAGACCATCGATCCCGCGGAGCTCGCCGTGGCGGAAGAGGATGAGAACGCCGCACCCATCTGCAACGTCCAGCTTTGCGCGCAGACCTACCGGTCGTTCCGCGTGTCGGACTGCACCTTCCAGCCCTATTCGGGCCCGCGGCGGCTCTGCACGCGGTAGGCGCCGCGGCTCAGAGGCCGTTCGCCTCCAGCAACTGCGCGTATTCCGCCGGCGTCAGCCCCTCGGGAACGCTGGAGGCGCGCGCGACCTGCGCCTGCGTCCGTCGGATCAAACGCGCGGGCTGCACGTCGATGGTCTGGATGCTGTTGAGATCGGCCAGGCGCGGCGTGTCGAACGCCTCGCTGTCGATCAGGTCGCGGGCCTGCATCGGGGCCTGCCACGCCGTGTAGTCGAGGTTGTTGCGGGTGAGCCGCGATTCCATCCGGCGATTGTCCTCGATGAACTGCGCCGCCCGGGCGTAGGTCACCGGATCGTCGAAGCCTTGTGCCGCCACCGGCGCGCCGCCAAGCGTCGCCAGCGTGATGACTGCGGTAGAGAGGGCCTTGGTGAGCATGGGTGAGCTCCTCGTTTCGACGCCATAAGCCATTGCCTGGCCTGACGAACTAACGAACGAGCTGCCGGATCGTTCAGTCGGCCGCGGCGATTTCCGCCTCGCTTTCGCCATCGGGATGGGCCGTGACGAGATCGAGCACGCACTCGGCCCGAGGCGCCACCGGCGGGTCGAGGCACAGATCGCGCGCGACCGCGAACGCGGCGAGGACCTTCGGAACGTAGGCTCTCGTTTCGGCGAAGGCCGGGACGCCGCTGGCGCGATCGACCGCGCCTGGACCTGCATTGTACGCCGCGAGCGCCAGAATTGCATCGCCCTCATGAGCGAGGAGTTGCCGACTTAAGTAGCGTGCGCCGCCCGCGATGTTCTGCGCGGCGTCGAGCGGGTTCTCCACCCCGACTTCCCGCGCCGTCCCCGGCATGAGCTGCATGAGCCCGACCGCACCCTTCGGACTGATCGCATCGGCCCGCCCGGCGGACTCGGTGGCGATAACGGCGAGCAGCAACGCCTGGGAGAGGCTGCTGCGCGCGTAGGCCCGGTCGAGCGCCGCGCGGTTCTCCGCCGCGATCCGGGTGAGCGTCGCGGCACTGGGGCGTCCGACGGGACCTTCGGCGGCGGCGCGCCAGGCCTCCCCGAACCTCATCCGGTCGGCGGCGGCGCGCTGGGGCGACATCACCTCCCAATACCAGGGCGCTGAATCCTGCGGCCGCGTGACGGACGGGCTGGCAGGTGCGCCCCCGAACAGATCGATGACCCCACCCCGCGGCCGGTTCGCAAGCTCAGACGAGACCGACCGGAACTGGATCGACGATTGCCCCAGTGCGGGCAGGGCTGTCACTGCAATCCCAAGCGCAGTGACGAAGATGCGCAGTACTGTCCTGACCATGGTGGAAACGTCCCTTGGACAAAGCTCTTACATCTCAGCGTGTCACATACGATGACGCTACGTGAGAGTTGTTTTCCTTTTCGTCAGACTTTGAGTCGCGAGCGCCACATTCAGGCCGCATTTCCCAGGAAATTTCACCCTGCGATTGAGTTCATGGGCCTGTGGGGACGCCCAATTCAGGTCACAAAGCCTGGTTAAGAATCTCTCAGTCGCCGCTGACACAGCCAAAGGCAATCGGCGATAACGTGAAACGGGATCTCTTGGAGGGGATACAAATGTTCAAGTTCATCAGCAAGTTCCGCAAGGAAGAGTCCGGCGCCGTGACCGTGGACTGGGTTGTGCTCGCGGGCGCTGTTGTGGCTCTGGCCATCGGTGTGGTCGCAACGGTTGAGGGTGGCCTCGAGACTGCAGCAACGGGTGTGAACAACCAGCTGAGCAACGCGGTTAACACCCTGCAGGATCAGAACCTCGGCAGCTAATTTCGCGTCCCAATGTAGTCATCACCGCTTTTGTGTTTCTCACGTGGGGTTGCGGTGGCCTACATGATGCGATCCGAGTCCAATCTACCTAATTGCCGCCGCCTTGCGGCGGCAATTTTTATGAATGCTGGAGGCGGGGGCGCCAGCCGTTGAGGTCTGTGAGGCGGCATGGAGCTATCGGCCATGAAGCAAGAACTGTCTTCCTTTCTGCGCGACACGGATGGGGCGGTTACCGTCGACTGGGTTGTGCTTGCTGGTGCCGTGGTTGCGCTTGCAATCGGAACCGTCGCGATCGTGGAGCCCGCTCTAGATGAAAGTGGGCAGGTCGTGAGCGACAGAATTGAAAACACTGTGGATACCATGTTTGGATCCTAAGGCTTCAGTCTCTGTGCCGCTGGCGTTGGAGCCCTGACCGCAAGCGATCCGGTTTCAGCCCCAGCAACACAGAGCTGATCTCGCCGTCGTTCGTTACGATTTGGGGGTAGTAATGCGACTCGTCTTTCTTCTTTTCCTCGTCGCGGGTCTGGGGCTCGCCGGATTTGCCGTCCTTGCAGCGAAGCAACGCTTTGATAGCTACGAAGAGGCGCTCGCGCGCTCGCAGCAGGCAGAGCAGCAGCAGCAACAATACGTTCCTGTGGTGGTCGCACGTCGGCAGCTTGCTTACGGCGCGACGCTAACGCCGGATATGGTGGGGATCTTGAATTTTCCGCAGCAGGCGGTGAACGAGGACTGGTTCAGCTCGCGCGAGGAGATCTTTGGCGAGAGCTCGGAGCCGCGGCAGGTCCTCCGTGTCATTGAACGCGGTGAACCGATCATGAGCATGAAAATCACAGGTTTCGGGCAACAGGCGGGAATGGCCGCTCGCCTTGGTGAGGGTTTTCGGGCCTTTACGATCCGCGTCGATGTCGCATCGGGCGTTTCGGGTTTCCTAAAACCGTCAGATCGTGTGGACGTGTTCTGGTCAGGTCGCTTTCGGGGCGAGGCTGTGACCCGGCTGATCATCGAGAATCTCGAGCTTATCGCCATCGACCAAATCTCCGATTCCGATCGCAACCGACCGATGGTCGCGCGGACGATCACCGTGAAGGTAACGCCCGAACAAGCGGCGACGCTGGCCCAAGCCCAGTCGTCCGGCGCGCTGTCGCTCAGCTTGCGCGGCCTCGGGGACGAGACCGTCACCGGCGATCTGGAGATCAATCTGGATGATGTCGTGGGTTACGTAGCACCTGAGCCGGTTGCAGCACCCGCACCGGTTGAGCGCCGCACTGTAACGATCCGTCGCGGCACGGAATCCTCCGATACCATCACCGTCGACTAAGGCCCACTTCCGGGCTGTTGCTGAAATCCCATAGTAGAGTCTCCCCCTAACCTCTTGATTCTTGCCTTTTTTCGGAAATGGGGCACGATCAAGCCATCGAGACGCCTCACAAGACGGGCGTAACACTACAGGTTGTGGGTCAGGAGAATTCGGCAACATGTCCTTGGGGAAATTGATTCGAGGCGGCGTGCTCTGCATCGCAACCGTCCTCGGTACAACAGCAGCTGAGGCCCAGTCGGGAACGGTCCTCAGCGTCGTGCGCGGCGCGGTGGCGGAGAACATCGCCGTCACTGTCGACCGCGCGATTGTCGTCGAGACCTCGGTGCCGGTCAGTGAGCTCAGCCTCGCCAATCCGCGCATCGCAGACGTGGCGGTTCTCAACGAGACGAGCCTCTACGTGCTGGGCCGTGCGGCCGGCCGGACGACGCTCACGCTCATCGGCATCAACGGGCAGCTGATCACCAACGTGGAGATCCGCGTCACCCCCGACATCGCCGAGTTCAAGGAGCGTCTGGCCGACATCCTGCCCGGCGAGCCGATCGAGGTTCGCACCGCAGGCGCGGGCATCGTGCTCTCGGGCCGTGTCTCCGGCGCGCGCAAGGTTGCGCGGGCGATGGAACTCGCGAACCAGTATGCGCCCGAGAATGTCACCAACCTCATGACCGTGGGCGGCACGCAACAGGTGATGCTCAAGGTCCGCTTCGCCGAGATGAACCGCAGCGTGAGCCAGCAGCTCGGCTTCGGGATCGGGGTGGCCGCATCCGCGGGTGACTTCGGGGGCATTCTGGGTAGCGGCAGCCTTTCGGGCGGTCCTGATGCAGTGCTGAACAACGGCTCCGTCGGTGACGGAAGCCCAATCACCTTTCCGATCGGAGCGGATGCCTTCGGCGGTCTTGGTGTGGCGTTCCGAACCGGTGACGTTGCAATCGATCTCGTGATCGACGCGTTGGAGACCGACGGCCTGGTTCGCACTTTGGCAGAGCCCAATCTTATCGCCCTGTCCGGCGAAAGCGCAGAGTTCCTAGCGGGCGGCGAAGTGCCGATCCCGGTTCAGGACGAAGATGGAATCACGATCGACTACCGTCCGTTTGGCGTTCAGCTCGGCTTCACGCCGCTTGTAATCGATGACGACCTCATCAATCTGTCGATCGCGACCGAGGTCAGTGCAATCGACTCCAACGTCGTCGTGACGTCGGGCGGCACGACGGTGAATGGGTTCTCTACCCGTTCTGCGTCAACCACGGTCGAGATGCGTGACGGGCAGACCTTCGCCATCGCGGGCCTGTTGCAGGACGACTTCGCAGACAGCGTCGCGCAGGTTCCAATTCTGGGTGACATCCCGATCCTCGGCACGCTGTTCCGCTCGGCCGAGTTCCAGCGGAGCCAAACGGAGTTGGTGGTTCTCATAACGCCCTACCTGGTTTCACCGACCGATGGCGAACTGCTCGCCCTGCCGACCGATCGCGTCCGCATTCCGAACGAGCGCGAACTGTTTCTGCTCGGCCGCGTTGCGGGTGAAGGCTCCGCTATTGCATCTCAGGACTTCGAGGGGGACTATGGCTATGTCCTGGAATAAAATCTGTTTGCCTATTTTCGCCGCTGCGGCTCTGGGTGCGTGTTCCTATGACGAGGCGGGGCTCACCAGCACGTCGCCCGGCTTTGGCGAGGCTGTTGCTACGAACCACGCGGTCCAAGTGGGCTACGCCACCGAAGGCGCGCTGTTCGATGCCCTGTCCGCCCGGTTCGAACAGCAGGTTCCCACCACGGTGAACTTCGACTTCAACCGGTCGACGCTGGGCCCTGAGGCGCGTGCGATCCTTGATCAGCAAGCCAACTGGCTGCGCAACCATCCGGAAGCGCGCCTGCGGGTTGAAGGTCACACCGACCTCGTGGGCGGTGAGAACTTCAATCTCAGTCTCGGCCTGCGTCGCGCCGAATCTGCAGTGGCTTACCTGGTGAGTCGCGGCGTGGATCGGAGCCGACTCGATGCGGTCTCGACCTTCGGCGAGACGATGCCGGTTGTTGCTACGGAGCAACGTGAGCGGCTCAATCGTCGTACCGTTACCCGCGTGGCGGGTATTGCGGCGGAACTGGCGGGCAGTGGTTTCGATGGTAAACGCGCCGTCAACATCTACGATGCCTATGTCAATAAAGACGCCATCGTCGATATTGAGTTCGCTTCGGGCGAATAATCGCATCAGGACTTGCCGATGAGTTGTGTCGGCAAGTCCCTTCTTGTTCAGCTTGTTTTTTGGGCAAAAATCCGCCTATGGTTGTAGCTACTAGCGCCTGGTCCGGTGCTTGTGGCAAATGTGGGGGATCAAAAGGTGCTGAAGACACCCTTTGATCGGTTGCGGACCTTTCTCGGTGACGCGCGGGGGGCGATCACCGTCGAATTTGTGGTCACGCTGCCGATTCTATTGGCTGCGCTTGGCTTTGCCGAGCAATATGGAAATGCGATGCGGGTTCGCAACTCGATGGACGTTGCGGCGCGAGACGCTGCGCGCTTCATCTCGCGGGCGCCAATCAACGAAAACACGCGTACTGTGGATGATCAATTCATATGCACGGCGCGTCAGATTATCACGCTGCGCTTGGCCGGTCGTGTGACGCTGTCGGATGGGTCTGGTGATGGGCGATCGGCAGCAGGGTGCACAGGCCTATACACCGACGACTCGACGGGTGAGCTCTCAACGGGCCTCGACGGTGAATTTCTGTCGGACTCGATCCTCATCCTGCCATCGGAGACGGAAACGATTGTAGCCATTGTCGCTGCCGTCGAATTTCCCTTCGTCAATCTCATCGGGTTTCGCGAGAAAGACGTTTCGTTCTCGGTCACCGCGGGAGGCGCAGCCCGGATCGATTACATCGACCTCGTCGTTCGCGACATTCCGGAAGGTATAGCGATGACCGCGATCGAAACGTGGCCGAGGACGGACTGATGATCGCGCGTATTTCAGCTTTTCTGCGCCGGCTTGCCAAAGATGAGCGCGGATCGTCGACGGTCGAGTTTGTCATCATCTTTACGCCGCTGATTATGCTAATCTTCCTAATCCTGCAGGTCTCAATTTCGTACCACTGGGCATTGAGTGCTCAGAAGGGCGTCGAGATGGCAGCGCGCATGGCGTCGGTGCAGCCTCCCTTGGCAACGAATTTGGTTCAGGAGACCGGTTTGGGGACGTTTCCCATAAACCGAACGCCTGAGGATGGTTTTGAGCCAGGCGACCCGTGTGTGAGTGGGGCCTGCGCTCCGATCGCCAACGTTGTTTGCAGTGGGGCAGCTATGATTGCCGCCGTGGGTCCACTCGATCCTCTTCGTGGCACTGGCGCCGTCGCAAACGGTTGCTCGGTCGATCGCTTTCTCGATCTCTACAACGAGATTGACCGGTTCGCGTATCAGCTCGCCCATGACAGCTTCGCAGTGTCCTATGTGGACTCCGGACTGGGGAATGCGGGCCAGCCTTACATTCCGCTTATTATTCTAGCGATCAATCCAGACGAAACTCCGGTGGTGCTGAGTTTCTTCAGCGGCAACACAGCGACTTGGTCCGAGGACTCGGAGGGCAACGCAACGGCAACAATCGAGCAGCGGAGCGCCGAGCGCACCGACGTGCAGATGGACATTCCTCAGATCATCGCCACGATTGTCGCCGAAGATCTGGGAATTTGAGCGAGTACGACGTCCGAAATGGCATTGCTTAAGAAAGAGACCCGCCCTGTCGAGGCTCTGGCGGTCGCGCGCAGCATCGAGGAATTCGATCTGCTGATCGAGGATCTGGACGCGGAGTATCCGGGTGCATGGAGTTCCGCGACCCTCGACGGTGCGCCGAACGCGGTGGAGCAGCTCGACCTCGATATCGTCGATGTGCTGATCGTCGCCGTGCAGCAGGAGGACGAGAACGCGCTTGAGCCGTTCGAGACCGTGATCGCCGCCGGCAAGCAGCGCGGCATCGCCGTGCTTCTAGTGGTCGACGAGGTCTCGCCCACGACCATGCACCGGTTGGTGCGCGGTGGGGCAGACGACTTTGCACCCTATCCGATGGCCGAGGGCATCCTCGCGGAGACCCTGTCGCGGATGCGCGAGCGTCCGGCGACCCCGCAGGCTGGTGGCGGAAATGGCGCGGGCCGGAACGGGATGGTCCTGCCGGTCTACGGTGTTGCCGGTGGTGTGGGCGCCACGACCTTCGCGGTGAACCTCGCCTGGGAAATGGCGCAAGCGCCGCGCAAGGTGGATCGCAAGGTCTGCCTTATCGATTTCGACCTGCAGTTCGGCAGTGTGGCGACCTATCTCGACCTCGCCCGGCGCGAGGCGACGATGCAGCTCCTCGCGGAGCCCGAGGGCCGCGACACCGCGGCGATCGTCGACGCGATGGCGACCTACAAGAACAAGATGTCGGTCCTGACCGCCCCGCCCGAGGCAGTGCCCTACGAGATCATCGAAGGGCCGGACGTCCAGCAGATCCTCGACGTGGCGGCTGCCACCCATGACTTCGTCATCGTGGACATGCCCGGAAGCCTCGTCGGCTGGTCCAGTGTCGTGCTGGAGCGGGCGGAAACCTACTTCACGGTCATGGAGATCGACATCCGGTCGGCGCAGAACATGCTGCGCTTCCTCCGCGCGCTGAAGGCGGAGGATCTGCCGATCGAGAAGCTGCAATATGTGCTCAACCGGGCACCATCGGGGATGGGAAGCGGCAAGTCGCGGGTCAAGCGCATGGCCGAATCCCTTGGCATCGAATACAACGTAATGCTTCCGGACGGTGGCAAGGCCGTGCCCAATTCCTGCGATCAGGGCGCACCCTTGTCCGAAACGTCGGGAAGCAATGCACTGCGCAAGGAAATCCGCAAAGTCGCACGCTCGCTGGTCGAACTGGCAGATCAGCAGAAGGCGGCTCGGGTCTAGGGCAGCTCGCGGGGGGAGTTAGAGTAAGCCATGTTCTCACGCTATCAGAAGTCCGGGCAGACCGTCCGCCCGCAAGCCGCACCCGCGCTGGAGAAGAAGGCGCCGGTGAACCCGTCGGCCACGCCGGCGCCGCCGAAGATCGCGCGGCCCAAGGCCGCCTCGCCCGCTGATGACGCGGATCGTGAGCGCGAAACGCGGCGCCGCGCGCGGCTTCTCGACATCCGGATGGAGCTGCACAAGCGGCTCTTGGAGACGCTGAACCTCGCCGTCATCGACAAGGTGGGCGAGGGCGACCTGCGCCGCGAGATCAGCTCGATCGTCCGCGAGGGTCTGCGCGACCAGGGCATCGTCCTGAACGCGGGCGAGACCGAGCAGCTCAACAACGACCTCTATGACGAGGTCACGGGCCTCGGTCCGCTGGAGCCGCTGCTCAAGGATCCGACGGTCAACGATATCCTGGTGAACTCGCACCGGCAGGTCTTCGTCGAACGGGCCGGTAAGCTGCAGCTCACCGACACCGTCTTCAAGGACGAGAAGCACCTGCTGCGCGTCATCGACAAGATCGTCTCCGCCGTGGGCCGGCGCGTGGACGAGTCCAACCCCTACGTCGACGCCCGCCTGCCCGACGGCTCGCGTTTCAACGCGCTGGTCCCGCCTTGTGCGGTCGATGGCCCGCTCGTCTCGATCCGGAAGTTCTCCAAGGACAAGCTGTCGATCGACGAACTGATCGGATTCGGCGCTTTCACCGAGGAGATGGCCGCCTATCTGCAGGCCGCCGTGTCCACCCGCCTCAACATCATCGTGTCGGGCGGTACGGGTTCGGGTAAGACGACGACGCTGAACGCGCTGTCCTCCTTCATCGACAATTCCGAGCGGATCGTGACGATCGAGGATACGGCGGAGCTTCAGCTCCAGCAGGTCCATATCGGCCGCATGGAAAGCCGCCCGCCCAACGTGGAGGGCCGCGGCGAGGTCACGCAGCGCGACCTGTTGCGCAACGCGCTGCGGATGCGTCCCGATCGCATCATCGTGGGGGAGACCCGCGGTGACGAGGTCATCGACATGCTGCAGGCCATGAACACGGGCCACGACGGCTCGATGACCACGATCCACGCGAACTCCGCCCGCGACGCGGTCTCCCGTCTGGAGAACATGATCGCGATGACCGGGGTCGAGATGCCGATGATCGCGTCGCGGACGCAGATCGCGGCGGCTGTGAACCTCCTCGTGCAGGTCAGCCGTCTTCAGGATGGTTCGCGCCGCATGCTCTCCATCACCGAGCTGACGGGCATGGAGGGCGAGATCGTCTCCATGCAGGAGATCTTCAAGTTCAAGCGCATGGGCCTCAACGAGGACGGCAAGATCGAGGGTTATTTCACCGCGACCGGCCTGCGTTCCACCCATTCCGAGCGTTTCAAGCATTGGGGCTTCGAGTTGCCGAACTCGATCTACACCCCCGTGAGGACCGAGTAATGAGTTTCGAACCGCTTATCTATGCAATGATCTTCGTCGGCGTTCTGCTGAGCGTCGAAGGTCTCTACCTCCTCATCTTCGGGAAGTCCGTCCGCCTCGACAGCAAGGTGAACCGGCGTCTCGACCTTCTGGAGAAGGGCGAGGATCCCGAGGACGTGCTGGAGACGCTGCGCGCCGAGCGCGACCAGCACCGGCGCAACACCGGCATCCCGGTCATGGCACCGCTCTACGAGCGGGCGGCCCAGGCCAACATCGCCTTCACGCCCACCGGCATCATGATCGTCATCGGCGTCATGGCGGTGATGGTGTTCGTGGCGCTCACCATGTTCTCCTCCGCCGCGCTGATCCTGCGGATCGGCCTGTCGGCGCTGATGGGCTACTCCGCCGTCTATCTGTGGCTCAACAACAAGGCCAAGAAACGGATGGAGCTCTTCGAGGAGCAGTTGCCCGACGCGGTCGAACTGATCGTCCGCTCCCTGCGCGTCGGCCACCCGTTCTCCTCCTCTATCGCCATCGTTGCGCAGGAGATGCCCGACCCGCTGGGCACCGAGTTCGGCATCATCGCCGACGAGGCGACCTACGGCATGGACATCAACGAGAGCCTTCAGCGCATGTCCGAGCGGATCAACGTGCAGGATCTGCGTTTCCTTGCCGTCGCGGTGTCGATCCAGTCGCAGTCCGGTGGTAACCTTGCCGAGGTGCTCGCAGGCCTCGCGGCCGTGATCCGCTCGCGCTTCAAGCTGTTCCGCCGGGTGAAGGCGATCACGGCGGAGGCGCGCTGGTCCGGCTGGTTCCTGTCGATGTTCCCGGTGATGGCGATCATCATCATCCAGCTCGTCGAGCCGGACTACTACGATGATGTCGCCAACACGTCGATGTTCACGCCGGCCATGATTGCGGTTGGCGTCTTCCTTGTGGCCAACGTTCTGTACATGCGGGCCATGGTGAACATTAAGGTCTGATTATGCTCGACTCGCTTACCACCAGTCTCGACACGATCTACAGCTTTCTGGAAGCCGCCTTCGGTCCGCTCGGCCCGCTCTACGCCGCCGTGGCCTTCGTCTTCCTGCTGCTGGCGCTTGCGGCACCCTTCGCCCTGCGCCGTCCGGCCGACCCGATCGACAAGCTCGTTCTGGACGGCGGCGGCGCCCCGACGCCGAACGCGCCGGTGGAGAAGGTGCCCCAGTCCAATGGCCTGAAGCTCCGGCACGAGGGGCAGTCCGGCCTCGCCGCACTCGCCCCCTACCTGGAGCCGCAGGATCAGAAGGAATTCTCCGCGATCCGGCTGAAGCTGACGCGGGCGGGCTACCGGTCGCGCTCCGCCGTCTCCAGCTTCTATTTCCTGCGCGTGGCTCTCGGTGTCGGTCTGCTGGGCGCAGGTCTGATATTCTACCTGATCACCAAGGGTGAAGCGAACGACCCGATGAAGATGGCGCTCTATGTCGTCGTTCCGGGTCTGATCGGCTACATGGGCCCCAACTACTGGGTGACCCGTCGCCTGCAGGAGCGGCAGGAGGAGATCACGCAGGGTTTCCCCGACGCGCTCGACCTCATGCTGGTCTGCGTCGAGGCGGGCCAGTCGCTCGACCAGGCGATCCTGCGCGTGGCGACCGAGATCCGGGTCGGCTACCCGACCCTGGCCGAGGAGTTCGAGATCGTCGCCAATGAGATCCGCGCCGGTAAGGACCGCGTCACCGTGCTGCGCGACATGGCGGAGCGCTGCGGCGTATCCGATGTCTCGAGCTTCGTGACGGTGCTCATTCAGTCCGCGAGTTTCGGTACGTCGATCGCATCCGCACTGCGGGTCTACGGCTCTGAAATGCGCGACAAGCGCGTCATGCGCGCGGAGGAGAAGGCGAACGTCCTGCCGACCAAGCTGACGCTCGGCACGATGCTGTTCACCGTTCCGCCGCTCCTGATCATCCTCGTGGGCCCGTCGGTCTATGAGATCATTACCACGCTCGGTGGCTGATCTGCGCGTAGTGGCGCTGCTCACGGCGCTGCTCGTGAGCGGGTGCGAGCCACCCGAATTGCGCCCGTTTCCCGAAGGCACGCCCACGACCTCCTTCGATGTGGACGGGGTCGACGACCCGCTCGCCTTCGGCGACCTGTTGATGGAGCGGGGGCAGTTCGACCTCGCGCTGCGCGCCTACACCCGCGCCTATCTCGACGCCGATCCCGACGATATCGGCGCGATCGAGCTGGGGCTGGGGCAGGCCAATGCGCGGCTCGGCCGGCTGTGGCGCGCGCGCCGGCATCTGGAGCGCGCGATCTCCGCCGATCCGCGCTCCACGGTGGCGTGGAACAACCTCGGTGTGGTGCAGATGAGCCTCGGCGAGTTTCCCGCGGCCCGGAATGCGCTGGAGACGGCCTTCGCGCTCGCCAGCGGACAGGACGACGTGGTGCGGGCGAACCTCGCGCGGCTCGGCGAGCTCGAAGGTGACTTTGCGGACACAGACGCCATCACCGCGGAGGACTTTGAACTGGTGCGACGCGGGTCCGGCAGGTATTTTCTAAGCGAGGCGGTCGAAGAACCGGGAGCAGTCGAATGATCCGAGTGAAGCAAGCCGTCCTGGCGACGGCGGCGGTTGCCGCATTGGCGGCGTGTGATCGCAAGTTGGACGAGGACGCGCTGCAGCCCGTCAACGTCATCGATGCGGCCAACCTGACCGACGTGATGCTGACGAGCGCCGACCCCGATGCCGCGGTCGAGTTCTTCCGCGCGTCCCTGGTCGACGAACCGGACCGCGTCGATTTCCAGCGCGGCTATGCCGTGAGCCTCGCGCGGGCCAACCGCAACGACGAGGCCGCCATCGCGTTCGAGGAGCTGGACGAGGAAGGCAAGCTCGAACCCGTCGACCGGCTGTCCTACGCGCAGGCGCTGCTGCGGCTGGGCGAGTGGGACCGGACCGAGGCGCAGCTCTCCCTAGTGCCCGAGGCGCGGGACAACTACCGCTGGAACCTGCTCAACGCCCTCCTGTCGGACAACTACGGCAACTGGGACGACGCTGATCGCTACTATGCCGCGGCCCGCGGGCTCACCTCGCAGCCCACGCAGATCCTGAACAACTGGGGCGTCTCCAAGATGTCCCGCGGTGATCTGGAAGGCGCCGAGCGGCACTTTACCGAGGCCGTCCGCTTCGACGTGCGCGCCTTCGAGCCGAAGAACAACCTTGCCATCGCGCGCGGCCTGCAGGGCAACTATGCGCTCCCCGTCATCTCGATGACGGAGGAGGAGAAGGCGCAGATCTACCACAACCTCGCGCTCGTCGCCCTCCGCCAGGATGAAACCGACATCGCGCGCGGCCTGCTGGAGCAGGCCGTCGAAACCCATCCGCGCTACTTCGAAGCGGCGGCGGACAAGCTGGCGGCGCTGCAGTCCGTCGTGGAGCGCTGACATGACGTCCGAGACCGCCACCATCTTCCTGATGCTCGTCGCAATCCCGGCCGTGATCGTCATCTGGCAGGACCTGCGCGAGATGAAGATCTCCAACAAGCTGTCGCTGGTGCTGCTCGGCCTCTTCGCCGTGTCCGCACCCTTCCTGCTGACGGGGGAGGAGATCCTGTGGCGCGTGGTGAGCTCCGCCGTGGTCTTCGCTATCGGGCTGATGCTCTACATGATCCGGCAGATGGGGGCAGGGGACGTGAAATACGCGACCGTCATCGTGCTCTTCGTCGCCCCGCTGGACATCACCCTCTTCATGCGGATCCTCGGCGTGCTGGCGCTTGCGGGCCTTCTGACCCACCGCATGTTCGGGCGCATTCCAGCGGCTCGCGCGGCGGCGCCCGACTGGGTGAGCTGGGACCAGCCGACCTTCTCCTACGGCATGGCGCTGTCGGGGGCGATCCTCTACTACCTGACGCTCGTCGCGCTCGCGGGGTGATGTCATGAACGCGATGATCCCGCCGCCCGCGCGGCAGCCCGCCCCGCCGATGCAGCTCAGCGAGACCGGTCTCGATACCACCTTCGCGCGCGACCTGCTCATCAAGACGATCTTCCGGATGAGCCTGCAGACGCCGACGGAGATGGCGAAGGCGTGCTCCGTCGTGCCGCCGATCGTCGAGACGTTGATCGACATCTGCCGGACTGAGAACCTGATCGAGACGCTGGGCAACCGCGGGGCTTCGACCGCCGCGGAACTGCGCTACCAGCTCACCGACAGCGGCCGGGCGCGCGCGCTCGATGCACTCGCGCAGTCGGAGTATTACGGCACCTTCCCCGTCCCGCTGGAGATGTTCGAGGCGCAGAGCCGCCAGCAATCGATCGGCGAGGTCGCGATCCGGCGCGAGAAGCTGGAGGATGCGTCCAGCCACCTCGTGATGCCCGAGGGGCTGCTGGCCAAGCTCGGTCCCGCGGTGAACTCCGGCCGGTCGATCCTGTTCTACGGCCCGCCGGGCAACGGCAAATCGGTGCTGTCCGAGGCGATCCGCGACGCGCTCGGCGATGCGGTCTTCATCCCGCGCACGCTGGTGGCCTTCGGTCAGACCATCGGCCTCTTCGATCCGATCGTGCATCAGGTCGTGGAGACGGCGGATCACGATCCGTCCGGCCTGCGCGCGCGTCCGCCTTACGATCCGCGCTACGTGCTCTGCCGCCGTCCGTCGGTGATCACGGGCGGTGAGCTCACGCTGGACATGCTCGACCTCGGCTACAACCCGACAAGCCGGACCTACCAGGCGCCGTTGCAGCTCAAGGCGACCGGCGGCGTCTTCATCGTAGACGACCTCGGGCGCCAGCGGGAGAGTGCGCAGGCGCTCATGAACCGCTGGATCGTTCCGATCGAACAGCGCTACGACCTCCTCAGCCTCCAGTCGGGGCAGAAGTTCACTGTGCCCTTCGACACGCTCGTGATCTTCTCCACCAACTTCCAGCCGACCGAGCTCTTCGACGGCGCGGCGCTGCGGCGGATCTACTACAAGATCAAGATCGACCGCCCGAACCAGTCGGACTTCCTCAAGATGTTCGTGCTGATCTCCCGCAAGTTCGGGATCGAGCCGAAGGAGGAGGTGATCGCCCACCTGCTCAACAACCTCTACCCGACGCCGAACGGCCCGTTCGCCGCCTATCACGCGCCCTTCCTGATGAGCCAGATGACCTCCATCTGCGACTACGAGGGGATCGAGCGGCAGATGAGTGTCCCGCTGGTCGAACGGGCCTGGTCGAACCTCTACGTCGATGCGGATGACAGCGCCGCGAAGGGCACGGGATGACCACTGACCGCGTCACCGTCGAGATCGCCGATCGGGTCGCCCATGTGACGCTGAGCCGGGCGGACAAGATGAACGCGCTCGATCCCGCGATGCTGGAGGCGATCGTCGCGGCCGGTGAAGAGGTCAACCGCGACGACGTGCGCGCCGTGGTCTTGTCGGGCGCGGGCCGGGCGTTTTGCGCCGGGCTCGACGTGGCGAGCTTCCAGGGCCTGATGGCCGATCCCTCCTCGATCAACGAGCGGACCCATGGTCGCTCGAACCTCTGGCAGCGGGTCTCGATGATCTGGCACGAACTGCCGATGCCGGTGATCGCCTCGCTGCACGGCACGTGCTTCGGCGGCGGGCTGCAGATCGCGCTCGGCGCCGATATCCGCATCGCGCACCCCACCACGCAGATGAGCGTGATGGAGATGAAATGGGGCCTTGTCCCCGACATGGGCGGCATGGTCCTTCTGCCCAAGCTCATGCCCGCCGACATCATGCGCCGCCTGATCTACACGGCCGAAATCTTCGACGCACAGCACGCCGTGGGCTGGGGCCTCGTGACCGAGGTGGCGGACGAGCCGCTGGCCCGCGCGCAGGACCTCGCGGTGGAGATCGCGAGCAAGTCTCCGAGCGCCATCCGCGCCGCCAAGGCGCTGGCCGCGATCGCGGAAACGGATGGGCCCGAGGAGGTGCTGCTCGCCGAGTCGCGGCTTCAGGCGAGCCTCATCGGCCAGCCCCATCAGATGGAGCAGGCCATGGCCAACATGCAGAAGCGCGACCCGGTCTTCGAGTGAAGGTCGCCGTCGCGGGTTGCGGCCGCATGGGCGGCCCGATGGCGGCCGCGTTGCACGAGGCCGGGTTCGATGTAGCGGGCTTCGACGTCGTCCCGAAACTCTATCCCTTCATGACCGCGGACCTGAGCGACCGTGAGGTGATCTTCACCGTGGTCCGCGACGCGGCGGAGACCGACGCGCTCCTCTTCGAGGATCAGCGCATCGCGCGCCTGCCGCATCTCACCGACCTCGTCATCTGCTCCACCCTCTCGCCCGCCTATACACGCGCGCTGCGGGGCAGCGTGCCCGCGCATGTCCGCCTGATCGACGCGCCGATGTCGGGTGCCGCCATCGCGGCGCAGGAGAAGCGGCTCACGTTCATGTTGGGCGGCCATCCGGCCGATCTCGACCGGCTGCACCCGCTCTTCGCCGCCATGGGCACGCGCTTTCACCGTATGGGGCCGTTCGGGGCGGCGATGACGGCGAAGGTCTGCAACAACCTTGTCGCGGCAAGTTCCACCGCCGCGACCCGCACCGCGCTTGCCTGGGCCGCGGCGAACGGGCTCGACCGCGACGCCCTGCTGAAGCTGATGCATGACAGCTCCGGCCAGACCTGGTTCGGCTCCAACTTCGACACCATCGAGTTCGCCCGCGACGGTCACGCCGCCGACAACACCATCGGCATCCTCGCGAAGGACGTGGCCGCCGCCCTCGACGCCGCCCCGGAGGACGCCGACACCGCGCTCGCCGATGCGCTGATCCGCACCCTTCGCAATCTGGAGCCTCTGGATTAACTCCACCCCATGGAGTTGCCCAAGCTATTCACCGACTGGTTCGCCGGGCAGGGCTGGCAGCCCCATCCGCACCAGCTCGCGCTGCTGGAGGCGACGGACCCCGCCATGCTGCTGATCGCGCCGACGGGGGGCGGCAAGACGCTGGCGGGCTTCCTGCCTTCGCTGGTGGAGCTGAGCCAGGGGCCTCACGAGGGGATGCACACCCTCTACGTCTCGCCGTTGAAGGCGCTGGCCGCCGACATTCGCCGCAACCTGCAGCGCCCGGTGGACGAGATGGGCCTCGACATCCGCATCGAGGACCGGACCGGCGACACCAAGCAGTCCCAGCGCCAGCGCCAGCGCGTCGATCCGCCCGACATCCTGCTGACGACGCCGGAGAGCCTGTCGCTGCTTCTCTCCTACCCCGAAGCGCCGAAGATCTTCGGCGGTCTGCGCCGGGTGATCGTGGACGAGATCCATGCGCTCGCCGAGAGCAAGCGGGGCGACCAGCTTACCCTCTGCCTCGAACGGCTCGCGACACTGGCACCCGACATGCGCCGCGCCGGGCTGAGCGCGACGGTGGAGGATCCGCCCGCGCTTGCCCGCTTCCTCGGCCCCGAGACGCGCATCCTCCTCGCCGATCCCGGCCCGGATCCGGATATCCGGATGCTCCAGGCCGAGCTGCCCGCCCCCTGGTACGGACAGGGCGGCCGCCACGCCGCGCGCGACGTGATGGAGATGGTGCGCCGGCACACCACCACCATCATCTTCATCAACACCCGCGCGCAGTCCGAACTCTTCTTCCAGGAGCTCTGGGCGCAGAACCACGAGAACCTGCCGATTGGCCTCCACCACGGCTCCCTCTCCCGCGAGCAGCGGCAGGGGGTGGAGGCGGCGATGGCGAACGGTACGCTGCGCGCGGTCGTGGCCACCGGCTCCCTCGATCTCGGCATCGATTGGGGCGACGTGGACCTCGTGATACAGGTGGGTGCGCCGAAGAACGTGAAGCGGCTTGTTCAGCGGATCGGGCGCGCGAACCACCGCTACAACGCACCGTCCAAGGCGCTGCTCGTCCCCGCCAACCAGTTCGAGATCATCGAATGCCAAGTGGCCTTGGAGGCGGTGGAGGAGCGCGACCTCGACGGCGATCCGCGCCCCGACGGACCGCTCGACGTGCTCTGCCAGCACATCCTGTTGACCGCGTGCTCCGCCCCGTTCGACGCCACCGCGCTCTACAGGGAGGTGAAGCGCGCGGGGCCCTATCGGGGGCTCACCCGCGCCGCCTTCGACCGCTGCCTCGATTACTGTGCGACGGGGGGCTACGCGCTGCGCGCCTATGATCGCTATCAGCGGCTGGTGGAGCGGGGCGGGCTCTGGCAGCTCCGCGATCCGCGCATCACCCGCGACCTGCGGCTGAACATCGGCACCATCATCGACTGGAACAACCTCAAGGTCTCCTTCCGCGGCGGCAAGCCGCTGGGCGAGATCGAAGAGGGGTTCGCCGCCACCCTCTCCCCCGGCGATACGTTCCTGATCGGCGGGCAGGTCGTCCGCTACGAGGGCATGCGGGAGATGACGGTGCAGGTCACGAAGTCGCCTGGCAAGGACCCGATGATTGCGACCTTCGGCGGCACGAAACTCGCCATGTCCACCAAGCTCGCGCACCGGGTGGTGGAGTTCCTCAACGACCGCGAACGCTGGCGCGTCCTGCCGCACCACACCGCCGAATGGCTGAACCTTCAGACCGAGGTCAGCCGCATGCCCCAGGCCGACCGCCTGCTGGTGGAGACCTTTCCGCGCGGGCCGAAGTGGTTTTCCACCTGGTACGCCTTCGCCGGGCGCAACGCGCACCAGACCCTCGGCGTGATCCTGACCCGGCGGATGGAGGAGGCGGGGCTCTGCCCCATGGGCTTCGTCGCCAACGACTACGGCCTGCTGATCTGGAGCCTCGACCCGGTCAACGATCCCGGTGCGCTGATCGAGGGAAAGGACCTGCGCGAGGCCCTCGACACCTGGTTCGCCTCCAACATGATGATGAAGCGCACCTTCAAGATCCCCGCGCGGGTGGCGGGGCTGATCAGCCCGAACCTGCCTGGGCAGCGCAAGACCGGGAAGCAGGCGACCTTCTCCACCGACATCCTCTACGACACTCTGCTGCGCTACGATCCCGACCACCTGATGCTGGAGGTCACGCGGGACGAGGCGATGCGCGGCCTCGTCGATTTCGACCGGGTGGAGGAGATGCTGGCCCGCGTCCAGGGCCGCGTTGACCATGTGCGGGTGGAGCATGTCACCCCGATGGCCGCGCCCCTGATCCTCGAGGTCGGCCGCGTGCCGGTGAAGGGCGAGGCGGAGCGCCGGCTTCTCGACGAGGAGATCGGGCTGGTCCTCGCTGAAGCGGGCATCGGCGCCCCGGCCTGAACTGTCGGGTATTTGCGTATTTGGACAAAGAAGAAGCGGGCTTTCGGATTCGCCTAAATATCCACGTTGGTCCGCTCAGTCGAAGCGCCAGCCGTGGAGCGACGCACCCTCCGCCCGCAACCAGTCCCGCTGCACCTGCCAGCCGGGGTAGAGCCGTTCGACGATGGCCCAGAACGCGGGCGAATGGTTCATCTCGACCAGATGCGCGACCTCGTGGGCGGCGACATAGTCCAGCACCTCCGGCGGTGCGAGGATCAGGCGCCAGGAGAACATGAGGTTCCCCTCGCTTGTGCAGCTGCCCCAGCGAGAGCGCGGGTCGCGCAGGGTAATCCGTGTGACGGTCCGGCCCAGCTTGGCAGCATGATGATCGCAGCGGGCGGCGAGCCGGTCGCGGGCGCGGGCCTTCAGCCAGGCGGCCAGCGCCGGGCCGGGGGCGCGTCGGGGCAGCTCCAGTGTGCCGGGGCCCTGCGCCACGCCGCGCCGCGCGGCCAGCGAGACGACATGCGGCGCGCCCTCGACCGGGAGCACGGTGCCGTCCGCGATGCCGGCAGGTTGCGGCGTGCGAGAGAGGGCGGCGCGCAGCCACTCTTCGCGTTCCATCAGGAAGTCCTCGACCACGGCATCGCGCACGCGCGGCGGTACGGTCAGCACCGGGTCGCCCCCGATGGACGGGACCCGCAACGTCAAGCGCCGCGCCCGGGTGGCGCGGCGCAATTCCACGGTGATCGGCGGATCGCCGACGGTCAGGCGGTCAGGCAACGTCCGCGCGGTGCGTCGCAATGAACTCCGCGACTTTCGGCTGGATGAACTGACGCCAGCGCGAGCCGTTGAAGACGCCGTAATGGCCGACCTTCTCCTGCACGTAATGCATGCGCTTCGCCTTGGGCAGCTTGGTGGTCAGCGTATGCGCCGCCTCCGTCTGGCCCAGACCGGTGATGTCGTCCTTCTCACCCTCGATCGTCATCAGCGCGATGTCGGTGATCGCCGACGGCTTCACGATCTCGCCGCGATAGGCATATTCGCCGACCGCCAGCAGCCGCTTCTGGAACACCCGCTCGATGGTCTGGAGGTAGAACTCCGCCGTCAGGTCCATCACCGCGAGGTATTCGTCGTAGAAGGTCCGGTGCTGCTCCGCCGAATCGCCGTCGCCCTTCACCATGTTGCGGAAGTGCTCGACATGGGCGTTCACGTGGCGGTCGAGGTTCATCGACATGAAGCCCGAGAGCTGCAGGAAGCCTGGATAGACCCGCCGCAGGAAGCCCTTGTTGGGCCAGGGCACGGTGACGATCACGTTGTTCTCGAACCAGCTCAGCGGCCGCGAGGTCGCCAGCTCGTTGGGCTGCTTGGGGTTCTGCGTCACGTCGATGGGCGAGCCCATCAGCGTGATCGAGGACGGCCGCGCCGGATCCTTGCGCTCGGCCATCAGCGAGGCGGCGGCGAGCACCGGCACACCCGGCTGGCAGACGGCGAGGACTGCAGGCCGCTCCCCATCGCTGGCCAGATGCTGGCAGAACTCGATGACGTAATCCGCATAATCGTCCAGATCGAAGCGGCCCGCGGTCAGCGGCACGTCGCGCGCGTCGATCCAGTCGGTGATGTAGACGTCGTGCCCGGGCAGCATCTGCTTGACCGTGCCGCGCAGCAGCGTGGCGTAGTGTCCCGACATCGGTGCGACGATCAGCACCTTGGGTTGATCCGCATCAACCTCAGGCTTCTCGAAATGGAGCAGATTGCAGAAGGGCAGCTCCAGAACCACTTCCTCCACCACGGGGGAGGACGCGTTGCCGACATCGACCATCTCGATGCCGAAGGTCGGTTTGCCATAACGCCGCGTGGCGTTGATGAACATCTCGCAGGCCGCGGCTGTGGCCCGCGCCTGGTAGGTTTCCGCGAGCGGATTGAAGGGAGAAGTCATCAACTCCTGCCCCATCCGTGCGGCCTGCCGCATCGGCGAGATGGCGGCGTGTGTGAACTCGTAGGCGTGATACAGCATGCTGTTTTCCCATCATTGCCGCTGCGGCCGCGAAGGTGCGCCTTTTTGTCCGGCAGCGCAACATGGACCAAAGACGTGCATCCCGTTGCATTGCAGAAATGTGTCACCCAAAGCCTTTGACAACGATGTGACTGTATGGCAGAGCGCGGCAGCTTAGCATCACGCAGATGAAGGATTGACGATGCCCGAACCGGAATGGGGCACGAAACGCCTTTGCCCCAACTGTGCAACGCGCTTCTACGACCTCAACAACGACCCGACGACCTGCCCGAATTGCGGGGCGGTGCACGAGCTGTCGGTCTTTTCGCTGACCAAGGCGAAGGGCGCCCGCGCCGAAGCGGCGAAGAAGGCGAAGCCCGAGCCCGCGGAGGCCGAGGTCGATGACGCAGACGTGCTCGATGATGATGATGACGATATCGACAGCGACGACACGGTGCTCGACGACGACGATGATGACGACAACGTGTCGCTCGAGGAAATCGCCGACGTCTCGGATGACGACGACGACTGATTTTTAGCTTGCGCGCGCCGGGCGGCGGTTTTAAACCCCGCCCTGTCGCGCAGGCGACCTTGGGGCCTTAGCTCAGTTGGGAGAGCGCTTGCATGGCATGCAAGAGGTCAGGGGTTCGACTCCCCTAGGCTCCACCAAACCCCTCACCATTGAAACGCATGCCGGTAGCTGCCGCTACGTGTCGTGGTCCGGATGTTGGTGCGACACGACCGATGAGTTCCAGCGCTCGTCGGCCTCACGCTGGGCCTCGGGCTTCTCGGGCAGTGCGGCGAGGCTTTCGAAACACCGCCGTCTGTACCGCGCATTCACCTGAACCTCCGGCATCGCGCGGTCCGGATCGTCCAGCGCACCGATCGCGATCTCGATACCGCCGTCATGCTCGTAGGTCAGCGGCGTGCCGCAGGCCGAGCAGAAGCCACGCCAGTTCGTGTCCGAGCTGTGGAAGATCGCCCGTTCGCCGCGGGTCCACACCACATCCTCCACCTCGACGAGAGGCGCGAAGAGCCCGCCGAAGGCCTTCTGGCACATGCGGCAATGGCAGATGGAGGCCTTGCCGAGGCGCCCGATCCTGAAGCGGACCGCGCCGCACTGGCAGCCGCCGGACACCCCTACCGGATCCCGATCCTCTTGCATCCCGAATGCCCCCGCTGCTTCCACATTCTCAGGGTCGAGCCCCACGCCATCCGATGTCAATTCCGGCCTCACGCTCCTGTCCGCAACCGCGCCGGACCTATCCCTTCGGATAGGCGCCTCGCCTTCTGCGCCGCCAGCTACCCTCCCGCAACGCTGCATGTGATGGTTAGCGCGCCTAGAAAGGAGGTGTCCCAACCCCCGATAGGCCAGCTCATGCGCATCCGCCACGAACGCCCGATGTCCGATCTCGACTTTGCGGTCACAGCGCCGCTTGCCCTGACCCTTCCGGGCGGGCGCGAGGTCGCCGTGCGGCGCTGGACGCTCGCCTGGGCGGAGCTGGACGAGAGCTTCGACCTGCCGGTGGAGCGGGCGGAGCTCGCGATCCCGTTTCAGGGCGTCGACATCCGCTTTCCGGTCGAGCTCGCCGCGGGCGACGCGCCCGGCCGCTACGTCTTCCGCAACCTCACCGGCCGCCAGCGGGAGACGCTGGCGCTGTTCCACCGCTCGATCCTCGCGGGCAAGATGGCGGCGACCGATGAGGTCATCACCGCCCTCGACACCCCGGTCGACCTCGTCCCGATGGAGGAGACGGAGGAGGAGAAGACCGCCGCCACAGCCGGCAAGACGCCGCGCCTCTTTCGCATCATCTGGAACGTGCTCGCCTACGCGCTCGCCGCCCTCGTCATCTTCGGCGTGATCGGCGGGCAGATCTGGGGCCGGCTCAACACGATCCCGCTGGAGAACGGGCGGATCGAGGCGGCGCTCGCCCCCTACACGGTCGCCCGCGACGCTTATGTCGACGAGGTGCTCGTCGCCCCCGGCGACCGGGTGGAGCAGGGCGAGACGCTGGTCACCCTGAGCAATCCCGAGCAGGCGGGCGATCTGGAGGAGTTGCGGCGGGAGATCCGCCTGGCCGAGCGCCGCCTCGCCGAAGCCGAGCGCCGTCTCGCAGCCCATGTCGGCCGCCGCACCGACCTGCGCGGCCAGGCGGAGCGTGAGTATCGGGCCGCGATGACCGCACAGGCCGCGCCCGGCTGGTTCGGTGCCCACGACCCCGCCCGCATCGAACTCGCCTGGGCCGCGCTGATCGCCGCCCGCGCCGCCGAGCTCACCCCCGACGACCTGATCTATGACGAGCTTGCCGCGCTGGAGGAAGAGCGCGCCGCCGACCTCGCCCGCCTAAAGCGGGAGCTTGGCGCGTTGAAGGACGCCGTGGAGGCTGCGAACATCGTGGCCCTCGAAGACGGCATCGTGCGCGAGATCACCGTCGCCCCCGACCAGTTCGCCACCCGCGGCACGCAGGCGGTCATCGTCGAGGGGCTGAGCCCGCGGGAGGCGATCGGCTGGCTGCCCGCCCGCCGCGCCGCCTCGGTCTACCCCGGCATGGCGGCCGAGATCCGCTGGTCCGACGCCTCCGGCCCCCGCCGCGTCATCGCCCGCATCGCGGAGCTGACCGCCGGGCCGGACCCGCTGCGCCCGCAGGAATTCGGCATGATCGTCCGGCTCGAAACCGACCTGGAGGCGGAGGAAAGCCGCACGCTCTTCACCCCCGGCCAGCCGGTCCGCCTGACGCTGGAGCGTGACCTGCTCGGATGGCTGCGGTGAGCGCGCCCGAGACGGAATACGCCTTCGACAAGGATCTGACCGTCCGGCTGCGCGAGCTCACGAGGCCCGCCCCGACCGGCCTCGCGAAATGGCGGCCCTCCCAGCTTCTGGGCCTTGCCGCCATCGCGACCATCATCGGCTGGCTGCTGGTCCACACCGTCAACCGCTTCGTCGATCCCGCCCTGATGCGCGTGACCGTCACGCTGGGCGCGCTGGGCTTCTGGCGCTTCGGCTGGTGGTTCACCCATGCGGTGCGGGCCGAGCACTTCGCCCGCGCGATCTGGCCGCAGAAGCGCGCCGCCGCCAGCGCCCTCTGGGCCCGGGGCTGGCGCCCGCGCCGGCTCCACATCCAGATGACGACCTATTTCGAGGAGCCGGCGATCACCAAGCGGGTCATCGGCTCGATCCTTAGCCAGATCCGGCGGGAGCGGATCCCCACGACGCTCTATATCGGCACGGGCTCCGCCTATGACGAGCTCATCATCCGCCAGTTCGTCGAGACCTATGCCCAGGACATCCCAGACGACCTCGCCGAGCTTGTCTTCATCCGGCAGAACCAGCCGGGCAAGCGGATGGCGATCGGCCTGATCCTGCGGGCGATCAACCGCGCGAGCGTGCATCCCGACGACCTCGTCATCTTCATGGACGGCGACGCGCTCTATGGCGGCGACGTGCTGGAGAAGACGCTCTCCATGTTCGGGGCGGATCCGGAGCTTCAGGCGCTGACCACCAACGAGGAGGTCATCTGCTACGGCCCCAAGTGGATCGCCAACTGGCTCGACATGCGCTTTGCCCAGCGGCGCCTCGCGATGCAGAGCCACGCGGTCGCGGGGCGGGTCCTGACGCTGACCGGGCGCATGAGCGTCTTCCGGGCGAAGCACATGACCTCCGAACGCTTCATCCGCACGATCGAGGCCGACCACCTCGACCACTGGCTCTGGGGCCGCTTCCGGTTCCTGTCCGGCGACGACAAGTCGACCTGGTACCACCTGCTCAGCCGCGGTGCGAAGATGACCTACGTGCCCGACGCCACCGTCTACACCATCGAAGTCATCAAGGAGAACGGGCTGGAGCGGATGATCCAGAACTTCCGCCGCTGGTCGGGCAACATGCTGAGGAACGGCAGCCGCGCCATCGCGCTCGGCCCCCGCGCGATGCCCTTCTTCATCTGGTGGTGCCTCGTCGATCAGCGCATCGCGATGTGGACCATGCTGGTCAGCCCCGTCATGGCCGTGCTCGCCGCCTTCACCACGCCGGAATACCTGTGGTCCTGCCTGATCTGGGTGATCGCGTCGCGGGTGCTGCTCTGCCTCTTCCTTTATCGCTATTCGCGGAAGGTGGACCTGAGCTGGCCGTTCATCCTCTACCTCAACCAGGTCATCAACGCCTCGGTGAAGGTCTACATGATCTTCCACCTGTCCAAGCAGAAGTGGTCGAATCGCGGCAATCAGAGCGCGGGCGGCGGGGCCGGGCTGGTCGCGCGCATCCAGAACGCCACGGCCAAGGCGCAGCTCTACACCGCCGTCGCGGGCTTCGTCCTGGCGCTCGCGACCTATGCGGGCATCGTCCAGCTCCCTTCGCTCTAGGGACCTATCCTTTCGGACAGGAGGGGCTGCGCCTTTGCGCCCCCGCGCACTCCTCCCGGACAGAAGATCGAGGCGGTCCAGCGGGTTACAAAGCTCTTACCCAACGTAACCCGCCCCCGGAAAGGAGCACCGCCATGACCCTCGCAATTGCCATCGACAATGCCCCCGAGATCCACAGCCGCCCCTGGGGCCACTACGAGACGCTGACCCGCGGTCCCCGCTACCAGATCAAGCGCATCGTGGTGGAGCCGGGCGCGAAGCTCAGCCTGCAGTCGCATCACCACCGCTCCGAGCACTGGACCGTGGTCGAGGGCAGCGCCTTCGTCACCGTGGACGAGAACCGCACCCTGCTGACCGAGAACGAGAGCGTCTACATCCCCCTCGGCGCCGTGCACCGGCTGGAGAACCCCGGCAAGTTGCCGATGGTCCTGATCGAGGTGCAGAGCGGCTGCTACCTCGAAGAAGACGACATCGTCCGCTACGAGGACATCTACGATCGGTTCGAGGCGGCCTGACATGAAATAAAAGACCCCTCCATCGGTTACTTGACAGCCCGCGAGCCCCCTTCCTCGCGGGCTCTTTTTTTGTTTAAGATTTGAGGTATCCGAAGGGATAGTTTGCAGCGACCTTTGCGCGCCGATCTATACTTTCCCCGAAATGCCTGAGCGGCATCAAGCGGTTACACCGGTCTCCAGCAAAACAGGAGACCATCACATGCTTCATCTCGCCCCCCAGGCCACCGCCAACGCCCTTCCGCTTCACCTCGTCGAGACGAAGGCCGCGATCTCCATCGTCGGTCTCGGCTATGTCGGCGCCGTGTCCACCGCCTGCCTGTCGAGCCTCGGCCACCCGGTCATCGGCGTCGACATCGACCGCACCAAGGTCGAGAGCATCGCCGCGGGCGAGGCCCCGATCCACGAGGCCGATCTCGGCCGCCTGCTGGCCGAGGGTGTCGAAGCCGGGCTGATCTCGGCCACCGACGACCTCGCCCAGGCGGTCCGCGAGACCGACGTCACCTTCGTCTCCGTCGGCACGCCCACCGCCGCCGATGGCGGCTGCGACTACCGCTATATCGAGGCCGCGGCCCGCGCCATCGGCGAGGGGCTCACCGGCAAGGACGGCTTCCACGTCGTCGCCATGCGCTGCTCCATCCCGCCGGGCACCACGATGCGGGTGATGACCCCGATCATCGAGCAGGTCTCGGGCAAGGTCGCAGGCCGCGACTTCGGTGTCTGCTTCAACCCGGAATTCCTGCGCGAGGGCGTGGCCGTCGCCGATTTCCACGCACCGCCCAAGACCGTGATCGGTGCCACCGACCCGCGCACCGGCCGCATCATGGAGAAGATCTACGCCCCCGTGGACACCAACCCCATCGTCACCTCGATCGAGACGGCGGAGATGGTGAAGTATGTCGACAATGTCTGGCACGCGACGAAGGTCTGCTTCGCCAACGAGGTCGGGCGGCTCTGCAAGTCCCAGGGCGTCGACAGCCACGACGTGATGGACGTGTTCTGCCAGGACACGAAGCTCAACCTCTCGCCCTACTACCTCAAGCCCGGCTTCGCCTATGGCGGCTCCTGCCTGCCCAAGGAAGTGCGCGCCGTCGCTCATATCGGTGCCGAGGCGGGCGTGTCCCTGCCGCTGATCGACAGCCTGCAGACCTCCAACCGCGCCCAGATCGACGAGGCGCTGGCTCTCGTCGCCAAGACCGGTGCGAAGCGGATCGGCGTCCTCGGCCTCGCCTTCAAGCGGGGCACCGACGACCTGCGCGAAAGCCCGATCCTGGAGGTCATCGCGGCCCTCGCCGAACAGGGCGTCGAGGTCGTCGTCCATGACGAGGCGATCACCCGCGATACCCCGCTCGACGGCCAGCTCGGCTACGTCCGCCACGGCAGCCCGGGCCTGCAGAAGCTCGCCACGAGCCTGCCCGCGATGCTGCGCGACGACCTCGACGAGGTGATGGAGGCCGACGCCCTCATCGTCACCCATGCGAGCCCCGCCTACCGCACCGCCTGCGCCGCGACCGACCGTCCGGTCGTCGACGTGGTGCGCCTGTTCAACGAGATCCCGGCCACCGACGCCTATCAGGGCATCGGTTGGTGACGGGGTAAACCCAGAAAAGGAAACCAGAAATGACCATCACACCCCTCATCACCCCGCTGTTCGGGACGTCGCGGGACGACGCCCTTTACGGCACCCACCGGTCGGAGATCGCCTCCGGCCGGGGCGGCGACGACACGATCTACGCCAGCTCGGGCTCCGACATCGCCTATGGCGGCTCGGGCGACGACTACATCGCAGGCGGGCGCGGCGACGACGTGCTCTATGGCGGCGGCGGTCCGAGCTATGCGGCGAACGGCCCCCTCACCATCGCGGAGGACTACACGGGCCGCGTGACCTTCCTCAACGAGGGTGCGGGCTTCCGCAACACGCTCGGCATGTACCGCGTGGACGAGACCGGCACGATCACCGGCGTCGAGATCCTCTTCGCCAACGCCTCCGCCCTCTATTCCGGCGGCAGCCTGATCCGGGGCGAGAGCCATGTGGACGTGGAGCTCAACGCCGGGGATCGCGTCGGCTTCTTCGTCGCTTCCAACGCCTACGGTCACAACGGCAGCGCGCTGGAGACCGGTGCCTACGTGATCCGCGACGCGGCGGGCAACCCCGCGACGCTGGAGACCACGGGCCAGACGACGCTGTTCCGCGTCGCCGAGGACGGCTCGGAGACCGCGGTGCGCACGCAATACGGCACGTCGCTCTTCCACTCGGCGGCGGATCCGTCCAACGGCTACGGCCTCAACCCCGACAGCTATCCGCACACCGTGGGTCGGATCGAGGCGGAGACGGGCACCGTGATCCTCGGCTTCGAGGATCTGTGGCGCGGCGGGGACAAGGACTATGATGACGTCGTCCTCTCCTTCGATGTCGGCCAGTCCAATGCCCGCGTCTTGGATCCGAACCTCGCCTATGGCGAAGGCGGCCGCGACTGGGTCTACGGTGAGGACGGCGGTCGCTACGACGCCGACGGCAATCGGCTGAAGTCCGAGAACGACGAGCTCGACGGCGGCACCGGCAACGACAAGGTCTACGGCATGGCCGGCCACGACGATCTGTCGGGCGGCGATGGCGACGACCTCGTCAAGGGCAACTCCGGCGACGACACGCTGTCGGGCGATGCAGGCAACGACACCCTGTCCGGGGGCAAGGGCGATGACGAGCTGCGCGGCGGCTCGGGCAACGACATCCTCGACGGCAATTCCGGCGACGACTTCATCTTCGGCGGCTCGGGCGACGATGTGCTGAAGGGCTCCAGCGGCGCCGACGCCCTGTCGGGCGAGAGCGGCAACGACCAGCTCGACGGCGGCTCGGGCGACGACGTGCTGTCGGGCGGCGAGGGCAACGACGCCCTGCGCGGCGGCACCGGCGATGACCAGCTCGCGGGCGGCTCCGGCTCCGACGTGCTCGATGGGGCGAAGGGCAACGACGTCCTGCTCGGCGACGGCGGTTCCGACCGGCTGAAGGGGGGCTCGGGCAACGACACCCTGTCGGGCGGCGAGGGCAAGGACCACCTCAACGGCGGCTCCGGCGACGACCTCCTGAACGGCGGGGCGGGGTCGGATCGGGTCTATCTCGGCGCAGGCGACGACATCGCCTTCGGCGGGGCGGACAGCGACCGCTTCGTGTTCCGGTCCGAGGATCTGGATGGCGCCACCGACCGCATCGCCGACTTCCGCCATGACGGTGTCGAGCAGGACATCCTCGACTTCCGCGCGCTGTCGCTTCTGGTCGATGAGAGCGGCGCGGACTGGATGGCCCTCAACGCGTCCTTCGACGGCAACGGCGATCTCGGCCTCGACCTCGGCGAATGCACGCTGGTCATCGAGGATCACCGCGACATCGGCGAGGCGCTCTACGCGGAGGTCTTCGACTCCATCCTCTTCGCGTAAGCCGATCCGTCCGCGCGCCGGGGGGTGGCGCGGACGATGGCGCAGGTGTCCGCCCCACGGCCCGCCTGCGCAAGGCCCCGCCGCCTGCCCACGCGGCGGGGCCATCCCCGGCCCCGGAGCGCAAACGCGCCCCTTCTTCTTTGTCGAAATACGCCCGCCGGAGGCATCCGACCGCGCAATCCGCGCGCGGTGGCTTCAGAAAAGCCCCGCCTCCTTCGCGATCATCGCGGCCTGGGTGCGGTTCTTCGCCTCCAGCTTCCGGCACAGCGTCTTCACGTGCAGTTTGATCGTCACTTCCTGCAGGTCGAGCGTCCGGGCGATCTCCTTGTTCGACTCGCCGCGGCACAGCCCCTCCAGCACCTGCAGCTCCCGCGCGCTCAGCGTCTTGGCGAGCGGATGCTCGGGCCCCTCGGGCTCCTCGGCCATCAGCGCAGCCGGGATGAAGACCTCGCCCATCGCCATGAAGCGCACGGCGTTCATCAGCGAGGTCGCTCCCATGGTCTTCGGCAGAAAGCCGATAGCGCCGGCCTCCACCGCGTCCTGTGCCACCTTGCGCGGGGCCGTGCCCGACAGGATCGCTACCGTCTTCTCGCCGTTGGCATCGATGGTCTGCCGCAGCCCGTCGAGCCCGCCCATGCCGGGCATGTCCCAGTCGAGGAGCACCAGGTCGAACGGCCCGTCGGCGCCCACCTTCTCCAGCACCTGGGGCAGGGAGGTTGCCGTCGCCGTCTCGACCTCCTCGCTCTGTCCGAGAAAGGCCGCGATGGTGTCGCGGACCAGGTCGTGATCGTCGGCAATCAGCACACGCATAGGCACTCCGAATGGCTCGCACCCCCATCTTGTTCCCCACGAACGGAGGGCTGTCGCCTGTTCTGACACAAAACCTATACGAAAGGATAGTGCGGTAGCCTCATGCTCAGATGACGCAGACCGCAGGACGTGTGACAACGGCGCCAGTCACAACCGCAACGAGGCCGTCATGTTCAAAGTACCCCACCACTTGCTGGCGGTCTGCGTGCTGGCGGCGCCTGCCTTCGCGGAGGAACCCCTCCAGACTCCCACAGGCGAGGTGCTGCTGACCGTGACCGGCGCCATCGAGAAGACCAACACCGATGGCGCCGCCCTTTTCGACCTCCAGATGCTGGAGGGGATGCCGTCGACAGAGTTCGAGACAGAAACCATTTGGACCATGGGGGGCCAGGTCTTCATGGGTGTCGAACTCGGGGACCTGTTGTCGGCATTGGGGGTCGAAGAGGGCACGCTGACCGCCACCGCGATCAACGACTATTCGGTCGAGATTCCGGTGAGCGACGCCGTCGAGGGCGGGCCGATCGTGGCCTATTCGCTCAACGGCGCGCCGATGTCCGTGCGCGACAAAGGGCCGCTCTGGGTCGTCTATCCGTATGACTCGGATGAGGATTACCAGAGCGAGGTGATCTACTCGCGCAGCATCTGGCAACTCGACCGGATCGTCGTGGAGGATTAGGTTCGGGCGACCCCGCCCGGAGCCTGACCTAATTGAGCCAAACCTCCCGTTCCAGACGCCGCGCCCTGCGCTACGGCCTCATCGCCGCGATCATCGCCCTGTTGTCGGGCGGAATCGTGTGGCTGGCCAATGACGTCTCGCGGCAGATCGACGACCTCGCGACGGCCAATTCGGACAATCTCGAATACGCCCTGTCGCAGGTCGAGGTGGAGTTCTTCGCCCTCGAAAACGCCGTCCTGCGCGCCCGCACCGATCCGGGGCCGGGGGAACTCGCCCAGGTTCGCCGCCGCTTCGACATCTTCTACAGCCGCGTCTCGACCCTGCGCGACAGCGCCCTCTACGCCCCCCTGCGGCAGGAGGAGGATTTCCAGGCCGTCATCGACGACGCCTGGGCGTTCCTGCAGCTCTACGTGCCGGAGATCGACGGCGACGATGCGCGCCTCGCCGCGGCCCTGCCGACGCTCGACCGGGATCTGGCGGCACTCCGGCCGGACCTCAGAACGCTCGGCATCCGCGGCATCGCCCGCTTCTCGCTGGAGGCCGACAGCCGCCGCGCAGCGGTGGGTGCGACGCTCCAGCAGGTCGCCTTCGTCGCCTTCGCGCTGATGCTCGCCCTTCTGGGGCTGGTCGTCACGCTCCTCGCCCTGATCCGGCGCAGCCAGCGCGCCGTGACGCGGACGCGCATGACCTCCTCGCGCCTCTCGGCCGTGATCTCCACCTCCCTCGACGGCGTTCTGGTGGTCAACCGCCAAGGCCTGATCCTCGATTTCAACGGCGCGGCCGAGACGATCTTCGGCTACCCGCGGGAGGAGGCCATCGGCCGCCCCATGGCCGAACTCATCGTCCCCGACCACATGCGCGCCGCCCACGACGCGGGCATGAAGCGCTACCTCGACACCGGCGAGCGCAAGGTGATCGGCGCGGGCCGTGTCCAGCTCGAGGCCATGCGCAAGTCGGGCGAGGTCTTTCCTGTCGAGCTCTCGATCTCCACGGCGCAAAGCGAGGTGGGCGAGATCTTCGTCTCCTTCATCCGCGACATCTCCGCCCGTGTGGCGGCCGAGCAGGAGCTGATGCGCGCCCGCGACGACGCGCTCGCGGGGGAGAAGGCGAAGGCGGACCTCCTCGCCGTCATGAGCCACGAGATGCGCACGCCGCTCAACGGCCTCCTTGGCACCATGGAGCTGCTGGACGGCACCGCCCTTGACGCAGCGCAGCGCAACTACCTGCGCATCATGGGCACGTCCGGCGAGCTTCTGCTGCACCACGTCAACGACGTCCTCGACATCTCCCGCCTCGATTCGGGGATGACGCGGCTTGCCATCGCGCCCTTCCACCTGCCGAAGCTCCTGCAGGACCTCGTCGACGGTCAGCGCGCGGCGGCGGAGGCGGCGGGCAACCAGCTCACGCTCGCCCCGGTGCATGACGGCATTGCGAACGTCCAAGGCGACGCGATGCGGCTGCAGCAGGTGCTCCTGAACCTTGTGGGCAACGCCATCAAGTTCACCCGCAACGGCGAGATCGCGGTGGAGGTCGACCACGTCCCCGCGACTGGAGAGCTGGAGTTCCGCGTCACCGACACCGGCATCGGCATTCCGGAGCATGACCTGGAGCGCATCTTCGAGGATTTCGTGACCCTCGACACGTCCTATAGCCGCCGGACGGGCGGCACCGGCCTCGGCCTCGGCATCACGCGCCGCACGGTCGCCGCCATGGGCGGCACGATCGGGGTGGAGAGTGAGGCGGGCGAGGGCAGCCTCTTCTGGGTCCGCCTGCCGCTGCCCGCTACGACCGCCGACACCGCCGTCGAGGGGGAGGACGCGCTGCCAGAGCCCGAGGTCTGCGACGTGCTGATCGTGGAGGACAACGCCATCAACCGCACGGTCGCCCGCGCCATGCTCGAACGATTCGGCCACCGGGTGGACGAGGCGGAGGACGGCGCGCAGGGCGTCGCAGCCGCCGAGCGCTGCGCCTACGACCTTATCCTGATGGACATCTCGATGCCCACCATGGACGGCGTGCAGGCGACAAAGGCGATCCGGGAGGGCGATGGCGCCTCGCGCAATGCCCGCATCGTGGCGCTCACCGCCCACGCGCTGCCCGCCGATATCAAACGCTTCCGCGCGGCGGGGCTCGATGACACGCTGATCAAGCCGATCTCTCGCCAGGGCCTCGCCCGCATCCTCGGCGGCACCCACGCGGCGGAGGCGGCGGCCGGGCCGCCCCTCATTCGGGAGGACGTCGTGATCGACCTCGCCGACCAGCTCGGCGACGCTCATGTCGCCCGCCTGATCGACAGCTTCCTCGCCGAAGGCGACGCGACCGTCGCCGCCGTGCCGGAGGATCTGGAAAAGGCGGCCGCGGCGCTCCACCGCCTCGCAGGCTCCGCCGGGGTCTTCGGCGCCGCGCATCTCGGCGACCACCTCGCCCGGCTCGAGACGCTGGCGCGCGACGGCCGCAGCGATGCCTTTGCCGCGGCCCTGCCGGCGCTGCAACCGATCTGGGAGCGGACCCGCGCGGCGCTCGAGGCGCGTTAGCGCGTCGCCACCACCCGCGCCGTCACCGTCACCTCGCCCCCGGCCGTCGCATCCCCCGCGCCGCCACCCACGCCATGCGCCCGCCGGTCGAGCGGCGCGGTCATCTCCGCCATCGCCGTGTCGCCCTCGACCACCAGCGTGCCCGACAGCTCCAGCGGCACCGCCACGCCCTTCAGCGTCAGCGTCCCGGGCAGCATGAAGCTGTCATCGTCGCCGAGGATGAAGCCCGCCCCCTCGAACCGCGCCTCAGGAAAGCCCGGCACGTCGAACCACTCCGCCGCCGGCAGCGTCTGCGCCGCCTGCGCCATCGAGGACGTTACCGAGCCCATGTCGATCACGATCACAACCGATCCCTCGCCGGGTGCTGCGGGATCGAAGGCGATCTCCCCGCTCCACGTCTCGAACCCGCCGGTCAGCGGCTGCCCGTTCACCGACACCTCGAAGCCGAGGCTGCTGCGGCCATGATCGATGGTCCACGCCTGCGCCACGGAGGGCAGGGCGAGGGCAAAAAGGACGGCAAGGCGCATCGGCAGGCTCCAGGCTTGAAACGGGCGCAAGACCGGCGGGCGCCGGTCTCGCCACGGTGCGGGTTACTCGCGGCCCCAGTTACACGGGATATTCGTCTCCGGCATTCCTTCGCAATCGACAAGGTCGAAATGCAGGTCCGCCGTCACCACAAGCCCCACCGGCGCACCGACAAAGCCCACGAAGTCCATTCCGTAGTCGAGGCGGAAGATCTCCGCCTCGGCCTCGAAGCCGACAGTCCGCACTTCGTCATAGTTTGGAACGTAGTCCACATACGGGGCGTCCTTGACCATCTCGAACGGGATCTCGATCGGATTGGTGACGCCGAGCATGGTCAGATCGCCATGCAGGATGCCCGTGGTCGGGGTCAGCATCCGGACCGACGTGCTCTCGAACGTGATCTTGGAATGGCTTTCAACGTCGAGGAAGTCGGCATTGCGCAGATGCGCATCCCGCTCCGCGTGGTTGGAGTCGATCGAGGCGGCATCGATCGTGAAGCTGATCCGCGAGTTCTCCGGCGTCCCCTCGTCGATCAGGAACGTGCCGTCATAGCTGCGGAACTCGCCGACGGTGCGGGAGTAGCCCAGATGGTCGATCTCCCACCCCACATAGGCGTGGCCGAGGTCGAGGGTGAACTCCTTCGGCTCGGCCACGGCAGCACTGGCGGCGAGCGTCATCAGGAGGGCGGGGCGGATCAGGTGGTTCATGGCTCAGGTCTCCGGTCGCGGGCGTCGCTGCCCGTGCCCGCATCCTGATCCCTGCGCCAAACCCGAAACAGGCCGCCGCATGCATCGCATCCATGCGGATGACGCACGAATGCGCTTTCGTCTTTCCCCAAATACGCAGATCCGACCGCAGCAACCGGCGCCTCACCCGAATTCGGCGCGCAAAGCCTCCGTCTGCGCGCCCACCTCGGGCACTCTACGATCCCGCCGCTCCGCCGGTCCGGTCGCGGGCTCGGGGAACTCGAACGGCCCGTTCGGGGTCACGACCTGCTCCCACCGCAGAGCCGGATGCTCCAGCGCGGAGGCGACGTCCCGGAGCCTGGCATGGGCGGTGCCGCACTCGGTCAGCAGCGCCTCGGCCTCCGCTGCCCTCATCGCCCCGATCCGCGCGGCAATCAGTTCGTCCAACGCGTCCCGATGCGCCACCCGCTCCACGTTCGAGGCAAAGCGTGGATCCGTCCCGCCCAGCAGCCGCGGCTCCAGCGCCTGCCATTCCCGCTCGCTCTGCACCGCGAGCACGAGGTCCACGCCGTCCTGCGTCCGGAACACGCCGTAAGGCGCGATCGAGGGATGGGCGACACCGACCCGCTGCGGCTCCGCCCCCGCGCGGGTCTGCAGATACGGTACCGCCATCCACTCGGCGAGCGCCGAAAACAGCGAGACCTCCACATGCCCGCCCTCGCCGGTGATCCCGCGCCGCAACAGGGCCTTCAGCACCCCCGCATAGGCCTGCATCCCGCAGGCGATGTCGGCGACGGAGAACCCGACCCGCCCCGGCGCCTCCGCCGAGCCCGTTACGGCGCAGAGCCCGCTTTCCGCCTGCACCAGCAGGTCATAGGCCTTGGCTTGCTCATAGGAATGCCCACGCCCGTAGCCCGAGATCGAGCACGACACCCGCCCCGCCTTCTCCGCCCGCCATGCCGCGAGATCAAAGCCCAGCCGTTCCAACGCACCGGGCGCGAGGTTCTCTACCACCACGTCCGCCGCCTCCATCATCGCGCGGGCCAGCGCCGCATCCTCCGGCGCGCGCAGGTCCAGCGCGCACGACTCCTTCCCCGCATTCAGCCACGCGAAGTACGACGACACCGACCCCGCCGCCCGGTCGTAGCCGCGGGCGAAATCTCCCTCCGGCCGCTCGATCTTGATGACCCGCGCCCCGTCCTGTGCGAGCCGCGAGGTGCAATAGGGCGCCGCCACCGCCTGCTCGAAGGCGAGGACCGTTATGCCCTCCAGCGTCAGAATGAGCGGGGCAGGCCGAGCACATGCTCGGCCACATGGCTGAGGATCAGGTTGGTGGAGATCGGCGCGACCTGGTAGAGCCGCGTCTCCCGGAACTTGCGCTCCACGTCGTACTCCTCCGCGAAGCCATAGCCGCCATGGGTCTGCAGGCAGGTATCGCCCGCTTGCCAGGAAGCTTCGGACGCCACCAGCTTCGCCATGTTTGCCTCCGCCCCACAGGGCTGCCCGGCATCGTAGAGCCGCATGGCGTGATCCACCGACAGCGCCGCCGTCTCCACCGCGATATGCGCCCGCGCGATGGGAAACTGCACGCCCTGGTTCTGCCCGATGGGGCGGCGGAAGACCTCGCGCTCCTGCGCGTAACGCGTCGCCGTCTCCACAAACCAGCGCCCGTCGCCGACGCATTCGGAGGCGATCAGGAGCCGCTCCGCATTGAGCCCGTCGAGCAGGTAGCGAAAGCCCTTGCCCTCCTCCCCGATCAGGTTGGCGGCGGGCGCTGGCATGTCGTTGAAGAAGACTTCGGTGGTCGCGTGATTGAGCATCGTGCGGATCGGCCGGATGGTGAGGGACTTCCCCCGCACCTCCCGCATGTCGACGAGGAATATGGACATGCCCGCCGTCCGCTTCTCCCCTTCGGCGGGGTCGGAGGTGCGGGCGAGCAGCAGCATCAGGTCGGAGTGTTCCGCGCGGGAAGTCCAGACCTTCTGCCCGTTCACCACATACCGATCACCGTCGCGCCGCGCCCGCGTGCGGATCGAACTGGTATCCGTCCCGGCGGTGGGCTCCGTCACGCCAAAGGCCTGCAACCGCAGCTCGCCCGACGCGATCCGGGGTAGCCATTCCGCTTTCTGCGCCTCGGAGCCGTGCCGCAGCACCGTGCCCATCGTGTACATCTGCGCGTGCGCTGCCCCGGCATTGCCGCCCAGCCGGTGCACCTCCATCAGGATGCGCCCGGCGACCGACAGGGGCTGGCCAGCCCCGCCATATTCCTCCGGAATGAGGACGGAAAGCAGCCCCGCCTCCGTCATCGCGGTCACGAAGTCCGTGGGATAGGCGCGCTCCCGATCGGTGCGCTGCCAGTATTCGCCGGGGAAGTCCCGCATCACGCGGGCGACGACGTCGGCGATCTCGTCGGGGGCCAGGATGTCCGGGGTCAGAATCGACATGGGCGCGACCTTAGCCGCGCCCACGTCATGCTCTCAATCGCCCTAGATCAGGCGGTGGCGGATTTCGGTCCCGCGAAGAACCAGATCAGGAAGCCCACGATCGGGAAGATGATCACGAGCAGGGCCCAAAGGACCTTTGCACCGGTACCGGCGGGGGACTGAAAGATGTTGATCAGCGCCCAGATGATGAGCGCCAGATGAATGATGCCGAGGATAAATTCCACGATAAAACTCCATACGTTACCTATGGTTTAAAAACGCAGGAGTGTGGAAACGGTTCCTTAACGAATCCTCTGCTCGGTCTTCGCGTCGAAGAGCATGACCCGGCCCGGATCGAAGCGGACGCCCACCTTTCCGGCGGCGCCTTCCCGCAGTTCGCGGGCCTCCACGACCAGCCGCTCGCCCGTTTCCGCGTCGAGATAGACGTAGGAGACGCCGCCCAGATGCTCGACGATATCGACCTCCAGCGGGCCCTGCGGTTCGGTCTCCATATCCTGCGGGCGCACGCCCAGCGTGACCTTCGTGCCGGGCGCGGGCAGGTTGGCGACCGTCACCGGCACCAGCGTGCCGAGGGCAGGGACCCGCACGCCGCCCTCCACGACCTCCCCGTCGAGGAAGTTCATCGCGGGCGAGCCGATGAAGCCCGCCACGAACTTGTTGTCCGGATCGTCGTAGAGATGCAGCGGAGAGCCTACCTGCTCGATATAGCCCTTCCGCAGCACCACGATCTTGTCGGCCAGCGTCATCGCCTCGACCTGGTCGTGGGTCACGTAGATCATCGTAGCACCCATCTCCTTGTGCAGATGCGCGATCTCCACCCGCATCTCCACCCGCAGTTCGGCGTCGAGGTTCGAGAGCGGCTCGTCGAACAGGAAGACATGCGGGTCGCGCACGATGGCCCGCCCGATCGCCACCCGCTGCCGCTGCCCGCCCGACAGCGCCTTGGGTTTGCGCTTGAGATATTCGTCGAGCTTCAGGATGCGGGAGGCGCCGGCAACCTTCTCCTTGATCTCGGCCTTCGGGTGGCCGTTCATCTTCAGCCCGAAGCCCATGTTCTCCTCGACCGACATGTGCGGGTAGAGCGCGTAGGTCTGGAACACCATCGCGACGCCCCGCTCGGCCGGATCCTCATGGGTTACCTCGCGCCCCGCGATCTCGATCCGGCCCGCCGTCGTCTCCTCCAGCCCCGCGATCATCCGCAACAGCGTGGACTTGCCGCAGCCCGAGGGCCCTACGAAGACGCAGAACTCCCCCTCGTCGATCTGCAGGTCCACCCCGTGGATCACCTGGGTTTCGCCGTACTTCTTGATGACGTCGTTCAGCACGACTCCGGTCATGACGTGTCTCCTTCAGGCGATGTCGGGGGCCGAGGGCAGGGAGAGGCCGGCAGCCTCCCGCGAGATCGCCGCGGCGGTGGTTTTGAGGGCGGGGGCGAGCTGCGCCAGATCGTCGAGCGAATGGCGCAGGGTGGAGGAGGTGACGGACATCGCGCCGATGGGCCGCTGCCGCTCGTCCAGGATCGGCACGGCGACGCAGATGATCGTGGGCTCATGCTCCTCCCGGTCGAAGGAGATGCCCGACGCGCGGATCTCGGCCAGCTCCGCCTCCAGGCTCTCGGCGTCGCGATGCGTGTGCTCGGTATGGGGAAAGTAGCTCTGCTGGGCGAGCGCGCGGGCCCGCTCCGCCTCCGGCAGGAAGGCGAGCATCGCCTTGCCCACGCCGGTGCAGTAGCCCGGCCCGATCTTCCCGGCGTCCGAGAACATCGGGATCGGCCGCCGCGCATTGCGCTTGTCCACGTAGAGCACCTGCCCGCCATCGAGCTGGGCAAGATGCACCGTCTCCCCCAGCTTGGCCGACAGCGCATCGAGATGCGGGCGCGCGACCGGGGCGAGCGTCGTCTGCCGCCAGGCCGAGTGGGCAAGCTGCACCAGTCGCAGCCCCGGCTGATAGGTGCCGCGGTCCGGCTCGTAGGACAGCATCCGTTGCGAGGTCAGCGTCTGCAGCAGCCGGTAGAGCGTCGCCTTCGGCAGGTCGCTCACCTCCTGCACCTCGGCGAACCGCACCGGGCGGCCGAAGCCGGCCACCGTGTCGAGCAGGGCCAGCGCCTTGCCCACCGTTCCATCCGAATGCGTGACGCCCAAAGGGGCTCTCCCGACAAGGCCGCCCGCGCGGCGGCGTGTTTCCTCCCCCGCGCGGCCCGATGCGTGTCGGACCGTCTGCGGCTGTTGACAAAGGCTACGCAGGTCTGGCACGGTTTTCAATAATCAAAACAAAGTTTCAATATGTGGAACTGCGGTCAACGCAGACATAGGGAGGAACCTGAATGTCCACACTCTCGAAATCCCTGATTGCCGTCGCGGCCTCCGCCGTGATGGCCGTCTCGGCGCAGGCCCAGTCGCTCTCGGGCGACCTGCGCATCTTCCTCGACACGTCGAACCCCGCCCCGCGCGCGACGATGGAGGAGATGATCGCCCGCTTCGGTGAGATGCATCCCGATCTCAACATCGAGACCAACGTCATCGATCGCGAGGCCTATAAGACCCAGATCCGCAACTTCCTGACGGCGAACGCGCCGGACGTAGCGACCTGGTATGCAGGCAACCGGATGCTGCCCTTCGTCGAGGCCGGCCTCTTCGAGGATGTCTCCGACCTCTGGGACGACGAGATGAGCACGAACCTCGCCTCGACCAAGCCGTCCATGACCATCGACGGCGCCCAGTGGGGCGTGCCCTACACCTACTACCAGTGGGGCGTGTACTACCGCGAGGACATCTTCAACGAGCTCGGCCTCGAAGAGCCGGAGACCTGGGACGAGTTCCTCGCCATCGTCGACACGCTCAACGAGAACGGCGTGACCCCGGTCACCATCGGCACCAAGTTCCTGTGGACCGCCGGCGGCTGGTTCGACTACCTCAACCTGCGCACCAACGGCTACGAGTTCCACATGGACCTCACCAACGGTGAGATCCCGTGGACCGACGAGCGCGTCGTCGCGACCTTCGAGAACTGGCGCACGCTGATCGACCGCGACACCTTCATCGACAACCATGCCGCCTACTCCTGGCAGGAGGCGCTGCCCTTCATGGTCAACGGCGAGGCCGCGATGTACCTGATGGGCAACTTTGCCGTGGCACCGCTGCGTGAGGCGGGGCTGAGCGACGATCAGCTCGGCTTCTTCCAGTTCCCCGCGATCGTGGACGGCATCCCGATGGCCGAGGACGCGCCGACGGACACCTTCCACATCCCGGCCCAGGCGCAGAACAAGGAAGCGGCGCGCGAATTCCTCCGCTTCGTGGCGACGCCCGAGAACCAGACGATCATCAATGGCGGCGACGCGCTGGGCCAGCTTCCGGTCCATGCCGAGGCCTCCGTCGACGACGACAAGTTCCTCAACGAGGGCTTCGAGATGCTGTCCAACGCCTACGCGCTGGCCCAGTTCTTCGACCGCGACGCCCCGGCCGAGGTTGCCGCCGCGGCCATGGAAGGCTTCCAGCAGTTCATGGTCCAGCCCGACCAGCTCGACAACATCCTCGAGCGGCTGGAGCGTGTGCGCCAGCGCGTGCACGGCGGCTGAGGCCACCCCCGACGACCGGATCGCGGGCCGGGCCAGGGCTCCGCGATCCATCGGGGGGCGGCGGCGTGCGCCGCCCCCTCCCTGACCCTTCCCCGCTGCTGGGGGAGGGCATGCGCAACGCTCCACGGGAGTGAGACATGAGCAGCCCCGCCCCAGCCGTTCCCGACACGCATCCGCCGGTCGCAAACCGGCGCGGCAGCTACTGGAAGCGCAACCAGATCGCGCTGACGCCGTGGCTGTTCCTCGCGCCCGCGGTCTTCATGTTCGCGCTCTACGTCATCTGGCCGATCGCGCAGAGTTTCAACCTCTCGCTCTATCGCTGGGACGGTCTGGGCGAGGCGCGGTTCATCGGCCTCCAGAACTACGAGGAGCTCTGGTACGACGACGCCTTCTACACCTCGCTGTGGAACAACGTGCTGTGGCTGGTGCTCTACCTGCTCGCGATCCCGGCGGGGCTCTTCATCGCGATCTTCCTTAACCAGAACGTCCGCGGCATCCGCATCTACAAGTCGCTGTTCTTCTTTCCCTTCGTGATCTCTCAGGTCGTGGTGGGGCTGGTCTTCACCTGGTTCTACGACCCGAGCTTCGGTCTGCTGAACATCGTGCTGGGCTGGTTCGGGCTGGGTCCCGTCGCGATCCTCGCCGACAGCAACCTCGCGACCTACGGCATAATCGCTGCCGGCCTCTGGCCGCAGACGGCCTACTGCATGATCCTTTATCTGACGGGTCTCAACGCCGTGGACCCCGAGCAGATCGAGGCCGCGCGCCTCGACGGGGCCAAGGGCTGGCGGATGCTGTGGTACGTGATCCTGCCGCAGCTCCGGCCCGCGACCTTCATCGCCTTCGTGGTGACGATCATCGGTGCGCTGCGGTCCTTCGACCTCGTGTCGATCATGACGGACGGAGGTCCCTTCGGCTCCACCCGCGTGCTCGCCTTTTACATGTTCGAGGTGGCACTCAGCGAGTACGGCTTCCGCATGGGCTACGGCGCCGCGATCGCGGTGGTGCTGTTCCTGATCATGCTGGTCTACATCACGTTCTTCCTCGTGAAGATGTATCGCGACGAGAGGGCCGGGTGATGGAACAGACCCTTCTTCGCACCCACCGGCCGGGACGGATGTCCCGGCCAGCGCCCGACACGCCCCCCCGGGGCGGGCGCTTCTCGCCCACCCCGCGTGCCGGGCGCCGGCCTCGGGTCTGCGCGCTGGTCTGCATGTTTCGGGAGACGGCCTGATGTTCCCCACCCCCGTCGAGAAGCTCTCGCCCGCCGCGCGCACCGGCTACCAGGTCGCCCTGCCCATCGCGATGATCATGTGGCTCCTGCCGCTCATCGCCGTGATGCTGATCTCCGTCCGCTCCGCCAACGACTTTACCGTCGGCAACTACTGGGGCTGGCCGACCGAGTGGAACCTCCTGGAGAACTACGGCCTCGTCTTCACCGGCTCGGCCATGCCGCAATACCTGCTCAACTCGGTGCTCATCACGGTGCCCACGGTGATCGGCGTGCTGATCCTCAGCACGATGACCGGCTTTGCGCTGGGCATCTACCGCTTCCGCTTCAACATGCTGATCTTCTTCATGTTCATCGCGGGGAACTTCGTGCCCTTCCAGATTCTCATGGTCCCCGTGCGCGACCTGACGCTCGACATGGGGCTCTATGACACCAAGGCGGGGCTGGTCCTCTTCCACATCGCGTTCCAGACCGGCTTCTGCACCCTCTTCATGCGCAACTTCATCCGTGCGCTGCCGCGGGAGCTGATCGAGGCTGCGCGGGTCGAGGGCGTCTCGGAGATCCGGATCTTCTGGTACGTGGTCCTGCCGCTCATGCGCCCGGCGATCGCGGCCCTCGCCGTGCTGATCTTCACCTTCATCTGGAACGACTATTTCTGGGCCATCGTGCTGACCCAGGGTGAGAGCGCGCAGCCTGTCACCGCCGGTATCACCAGCTTCAACGCCCAGTACCGCGCCGCTTACCACCTGATGAGCGCGGGCTCGGTCGTCGCGGCCCTGCCGCCGGTCCTGATGTTCTTCCTGATGCAGCGCCACTTCATCGCCGGTCTGACCCTGGGTGCCGTGAAATGATCCAATGCTGGCGGCTGGACACGGCCGACACGACCCTGGTGCTGGCGAGCCACAACGGCCGCCTGCCCGAAGTGCTGCATTTCGGCGCGCGCCTGCCGGACGGTGAGAGCCTCGTGGCTCTCTGGCGCGCGGGCATGGCGGATGTAACGGGCGGGATGCTCGACGAACGCCCGCCGATGACGATTTGCCCGATGCAGGAGGATGTCTTTCCCGGCGCACAAGGCTGCGACGCGAACCTCCAGTTCCGCCTGAAGGACGCCGCGGAGGGCGAGGGTACCCTCACCCTGACCTACGCGGACGGCGATGCCGAGTACCGGCTGGAGGCCCAAGCCGACGCCGACACCGGCGTCCTCACCCTGACCGCGCATTACAGGGGCCTGGAGATCGGCTGGCTCACCGCCCCCGCCTTCCCGGTGCCGCCGTCCTCGGACCACTTCATCACCTATGGCGGCAAGTGGATCGGCGAGTTTCAGGAGAAGCGGGTGCCCTGGACCACCGGCACCCACACACGCGAGGTCCGCGACGGCCGCACCTCGCACGAGGCCTTTCCGGGCGTCCTGATCCCCTGCGGCGACGGGGTGATCGCCGCCCATCTCGGCATGAGCTGCGGCCATCGTTTCGTCGCCGAACAGCTCCCCGACGGTCGGCGGCAGGTGCAGTTCGGCCCGATGCTCGGGCGGCGGGAGACGGAGGTGACGGCCGGTCCCCTCTACCTCACCCGCGCGCCCGACCGCGACGGCATCACCGCCAACCTGCACCGGCATTTCACCAAGCATATCCGGACCTTCGCGGATCCCGACCGCCCGCGCCCCGTGCACTACAACTGCTGGGAAGCGGTCTATTTCGACCATTCCCTGCGCGAGCTGTCCGACATCGCCACCCGCGCCGCGGCGCTGGGCGCCGAACGCTTCGTGCTCGACGACGGCTGGTTCGGGCGGCGCGATGACGACACGTCCTCCCTCGGCGACTGGACCGTGGACCGGCGCAAATGGCCCGACGGACTCGGCCCGCTGATCGAGCATGTCAAGAGCCTCGGCATGACCTTCGGCCTCTGGTTCGAGCCGGAGATGGTGAACCCAGACAGCGACCTTTTCCGCGACAACCCGCACTGGACCCTCGGCCCGCCGGAGCAGCCGCTGGGCCGCAACCAACTCGTCCTCGACCTCTCCAGGCCGGAGGTGGTGGACTACCTCTTCGAGTGGATCGACGCGATCCTGACCGAGTACGACATCGACTACATCAAGTGGGATCACAACCGCCCGTTGCCCTTCCCCGATCACCGGCAGGCGGCGGCGACCTACGCGCTGATCGACCGGCTACGCGCCGCGCATCCCGGCGTCGAGATCGAGACCTGCGCGTCGGGCGGCGGTCGCATCGACTGGGGTATCCTCAAGCGCACCTCGCGGGTCTGGCTGAGCGACTCGAACGACGCGCTGGAGCGGATGCGGATCCAGGCCGGCGCACTGCCGTGGCTGCCGCCATGTGTTACAGGATCCCATGTCGGGCCCCGAACCTGTCACACGTCCGGGCGCATCTTGCCCATGGAGCTCCGCGCTTGGGTCGCTGCCCAGCGGAGCTTCGGGTTCGAGATGAACCTCCTCGAACTCACGCCGGAGGAAAGCGAGACGCTCGCCCGCGTTACCACCTGGTGGAAGGCGAACCGCGACTGGCTGCACCGCGGCACGGTTCACCAGCTTCCCGCCCGCGATCCGGAGCAGGTGGCCGAGATGACGGTGAGTGCCGACAAGTCCCGCTTCGCCGTCTGGCTCGGCCAGCGTGGCGCGCCCGCCGACATCCTGCCCGACCGGCTGCGGCTGAGCGGGCTCGACGACCGGCAGTACAAAGTCCGTATGATCTCGCACTACGACGCCGGGTGGCTGTCGCGAGGCGATAACGCATTGAAATCCGATGGAGTCCAGCTCTCGGGCACCGCGCTCATGGCCTTCGGCGTGCAGCCGCCGGTGCTGACGCCCGCCTCCATCATCGTGCTCGAAGGAGAAGCGGCATGAGTGACAAGAAACGCCGCAGCCAGCATTGGTACGGCAAGCTCGACAAGGACGGCTTCATTCATCGGAGCTGGATGAAGAACCAGGGCTTCCCCGACCACGCCTTCGACGGGCGGCCGATCATCGGTATCTGCAACACCTGGTCGGAGCTGACACCCTGCAATTCCGGCCTGCGCGTGCTCGCCGAAGCGGTGAAGCGGGGCGTGTGGGAGGCCGGAGGCTTCCCCGTGGAGTTCCCGGTGATGAGCCTGGGCGAGACACAGATGAAGCCGACGGCGATGCTGTTCCGCAACCTCCTCGCCATGGATGTCGAGGAGTCGATCCGCGCCTATGGCATTGACGGCGTTGTGCTTTTGGGTGGCTGCGACAAGACCACGCCGGGGCAGCTCATGGGGGCGGCCTCCGTCGACCTGCCGACTATCGTGGTCTCGTCGGGGCCGATGCTGAACGGCAAGTGGCAGGGCAAGGATATCGGCTCGGGCACCGATGTCTGGAAGTTTTCCGAGGACGTCCGGGCGGGTGATATGACGCTGGCGGACTTCATGGCGGCCGAAAGCGGCATGTCCCGTTCGGCCGGTGTGTGCATGACAATGGGCACCGCCTCGACCATGGCGTCGCTCTGCGAGGCGATGGGCGTCTGCCTGCCCACCAACGCGGCGCTTCCCGCCGTCGATGCCCGCCGCACCGCGCTCGCGCATCTCACCGGCAAGCGGATCGTGGAGATGGTGGAGGAGGACCTCGTTCTCTCCAAGGTGCTGACCAAGGCCAATTTCGAGAACGCCATTCTCGCCAACGCTGCCGTCGGCGGATCGACGAATGCCGTCATCCATCTGCTCGCCATCGCCGGACGGATGGAGATCGACCTGCGCCTTGAGGATTTCGAGATCGGGGGGGAGATCCCGCTCCTCGTCAACTGCATGCCCTCGGGCAAGTACCTGATGGAGGATTTCTGCTATGCGGGCGGAATGCCGGTGGTGCTCAAGGAGCTGGGTGACCGGCTGCGCTCCGCCAACACCGTGCTGAACAAGGACATTTCGACCTATGCGGACGGGGCCGAATGCTTCAACCGCGACGTCATCCGCCCCTTCGACGATCCGCTGAAACCGGCGGCGGGGCTGCGGGTGCTCAAGGGCAACCTCGCGCCGGAGGGGGCGATCGTGAAGCCCTCCGCCGCGTCCGACCACCTGCTGAGCCACGAAGGCAAGGCGCATGTCTTCGAGACGATCGAGGATCTGAAGGCCACCATTGACGACCCCGACCTGCCGGTGGACGAGACCACGATCCTGGTGCTCAAGGGCGTTGGGCCGAAGGGCTATCCGGGCATGCCAGAGGTGGGGAACATGCCGATCCCCGGCAAGCTGGTGAAACAGGGCGTGCGCGACATGGTGCGGGTCAGCGACGGGCGGATGTCCGGCACGGCCTTCGGCACGGTGGTGCTGCATGTGAGCCCCGAGTCCACCGCAGGCGGTCCGCTCGCGCTGGTCGAGACCGGCGACACCATCCGGCTCGACGCGCAGGCGGGCGTTCTGGAGCTGCTGGTGGATGACGCCGAGCTCGAACGCCGCCGTGCCGCGCGCACCGAGCCCGATCCGCATTACACGCGGGGCTATGCGCGGCTCTATATCGACCATGTCCTTCAGGCGCATCAGGGCGCCGATCTGGACTTCCTGGTGGGCCGCGACACCCGCCTCGTCACGCGGGAGAGCCATTGATGAAATACGCGACCTTCCACGACCTGCATGGCGCCCATGTGTTCATCACCGGCGGCGGGTCCGGCATCGGCGCCTCGATCACCGAGGGGTTTCTGGCGGCGGGCGCGCGGGTGAGCTTCGTGCAGCGCTCCGACGCCTCCGCCTTCTGCGACGAGATGCAGGAGAAGCACGGGAACAAGCCGCACTACATGCCGTGCGACATCACCGATATCGAGCGGCTGAAGGCGTGCATGGACGAGGGCTCACGGCATTTCGGGGCGATCACCGTGCTGGTGAACAACGCGGCGAACGACACGCGGCACAAGACGCTGGACTACTCGGTCGAGGATTGGGACTGGAACCACGCCGTGAATCTGCGCCCGCATTTCTTCACCACACAGCACGTGGTGCCGGGGATGCGGGAGGCCGGGGGCGGCGCGATCGTCAACTTCTCCTCGGCGAGCTACGGGATGGGGAACGCGGGCTACCCGGCCTATGTGGCGGCGAAGGCGGCGATCCTGGGGCTGACGCGCACCCACGCGCGGGAGTTCGGACCCGACGGCATCCGGATCAACGCGCTCGTCCCCGGCTGGGTGCTCACCGACCGGCAGAAGGAGCTCTGGGCGACGGAGGAGGGGCTGCGCGAGCATCTCGACAAGCAGTGCCTCAAGGAACACCTCGTGCCGCAGGACATCGTGGACGCGACGCTGTTCCTCGCCTCCAAGGCCAGCCGGATGATGACCGCGCAGGCCCTCGTCGTGGACGGGGGCGTGGTGTTCACGGGATGATGGACGCGGCTGTCACGGCGGAGTGGATCGCGGCCGATTGGGGCACTTCCAACCTGCGGGTCTGGGCGATGCGCGGGCGCGAGGCGGTGGCCGAGGCCACGTCGGATGCGGGGATGAATACGCTCGACCGCGATGGGTTCGAGGGGGCGCTGCTCGCACTGATCGAGCCGTGGCTCGGTGGCCCGGTCGAGGTGATCGCCTGCGGCATGGTCGGCTCGCGGCAGGGCTGGGTCGAGGCGCCGTATCAGCCGGTGCCCTGCGCGCCAGCTGGGCGGCTGGTGAAAGCGCCGACCTCCGATCCGAGGCTCACGGTGCGCGTGCTCTCCGGCGTACTGCAGGCAGATCCACCCGACGTGATGCGGGGGGAGGAGACGCAGATCGCGGGGCTCTTGGCGCGGGAGCCGGGCTTCGATGGCGTGCTCTGCCTGCCGGGGACGCACTCGAAATGGGCGCGGATCAGCGCGGGCGAGCTCTGCCATTTCCGCACGGCGATGACGGGGGAGCTGTATCAGTTGCTGGCAAAGCAGTCGGTGCTGCGCCATTCGGTGGGCGACGGCTGGGACGACGATGCCTTCGCCGACGCGCTGGAGGAGACGATGGCGCGGCCCGAGCGGATCGCCACCGCGCTCTTCACCCTGCGGGCCGATGGGCTGCTGAACGGGGACGCGCCGGACAAGGCCCGCGCCCGCCTCTCCGGCCTGCTGCTGGGGGCGGAGCTTGCGGCGATGAAGCCCTACTGGCTGGGTGAGCGGGTGGCGCTGATCGGGGCGTCCGGCCTCACGCAGGTCTACGCGCAGGCCTTGAAATCTGTGGGCCTCGACGCAGACATCCACGATGGAACCGAGATGGCGCTGGCAGGCCTCGCCGCCGCGCGGGAGGGGGCATGAGACATCTGATCGCGATCCTGCGGGGGGTGGAGCCGCACGAGGCCGCCGCCATGGCCGAGGCGCTGGTCGACGCCGGGATCACCCGGATCGAGGTGCCGCTGAACTCGCCTGATCCGCTCACCTCGATCCGCAACATGATCGCGGCCGTCGGCGACCGGGCGGAGCTGGGCGCGGGGACGGTGCTGACCACCAAGGAAGTGGCAGCCGTGAAGGAGACGGGTGCCACTTTCATCGTCTCCCCCAACTGCGACGCGCAGGTGATCCGCTGCACGAAGACGCTCGGCATGGGCTCCTATCCCGGCGTGTTCACGCCCTCCGAAGCGTTCGCGGCGCTGCAGGGCGGGGCGACCGCGCTGAAGCTGTTCCCGGCCGGCATGGCGGGCACCGGCGGGCTGAAGGCGATGCGTGCGGTGCTTCCCGAGGGCACGCTGGTCTATGCGGTGGGCGGGGCGGAGCCGTCGAACTTCGCGGATTGGGCCGCGGCGAGTGCTGACGGCTTCGGCCTCGGCTCCTCGCTCTACAAGGCGGGGATGGGCGTGGACGAGGTCGCCGAGCGCGCCCGCGCCTCCGTCGCCGCCTATGACGAGGTCTACGGTGGCTGAGCTCTTCGACGACCGGCTGTGCGAGCTGGGGGAGGGGCCGCTCTGGCATCCGGAGCGCGGCGAGCTGTTCTGGTTCGACATCCTCGGGCGCAAGCTCTATGCGCCCGGGCGGGAGTGGAGCTTCGACACCGCCCATTCCGCCGCCGGGTGGATCGATCGGGAGACGCTGCTGATCGCCTCCGAAACCGCGCTCTGGCGCTTCGATATCGAGAGCGGAGCGCGCGAGCAGGTCCACGAGCTGGAGGCCGACCACCCCGTCACCCGCTCCAATGACGGGCGGGCCGATCCGCATGGCGGCTTCTGGATCGGCACCATGGGCTGGAAGGCGGAGCTGGGGGCGGGCGCGATCTACCGCTTCTACGAGGGGCGGCTGGTGAAGCTCTATGGCGGGATCACGATCTCCAACTCGATCTGTTTTTCGCCGGACGGGGCCACGGCCTATTTCGCCGACACGCCCACGCGGCGGATCATGCGCCAACCGCTCGACGAGGCCGGCTGGCCTCATGGCGCGCCCGAGGTCCTTGTCGAGGTTGAGGGGCCGGGCAACCCGGATGGCGCGATTTGCGACGGCGACGGCTATGTCTGGTCGGCCCGCTGGGGCTCCGGCGAGATCGTCCGCCACGCTCCCGATGGTCGGGTGGACCATGTGGAGCGCCTGCCGGTGCCGCAGGTGAGCTGCCCGGCGCTGACGCCAGACGGTGTGCTCTACGCCACCACGGCGCGGGAGGGGATGGACAAGGCAGCCCTCGACGACGCGCCGCTCTCGGGCGCCACGTTCAAGGTCTGCGACGGCGTGCCCGGACGGGCGGAACGAGCGGTGAACCCATGAAACTCGGCGTCTGCTACTACCCCGAACACTGGCCCGAGGAGCAATGGGCCGAGGATGCCGCCCGCATGGTCGAGACCGGGCTCATTTGGGTGCGCATCGGCGAATTCGCCTGGTCACGGCTGGAGCCCGAGGAGGGCGATTTCCGGTGGGAGTGGCTGGATCGCGCGGTGAAGGTGCTGGGCGAGGCGGGCCTGCAGGTCGTCATGGGCACGCCGACCGCCACCCCGCCGCGCTGGGTCTGCGAGAAGCATCCGGGTCTCTTCGCCCTCGACAAACACGGCCATGTCCGCGGCTTCGGCTCGCGGCGGCACTACTGCTTCTCCCATGACGGCTACCGAGGCGAGGCGGTGCGGATCGCCCGGCTGATGGGGGAGCGCTACGGGCGCAATTCCCATGTGCAGGCGTGGCAGATCGACAACGAGTATGGCTGCCACGACACGATCTACAGCTACTCCGATGCGGCGGCGGTGGCGTTCCGGCAGTGGCTGGAGGCGCGCTACGGTTCCATCGAGGCGCTGAACGACGCGTGGGGCAACGTCTTCTGGTCGATGGAGTACAGGCATTTCGGCGAGGTCTTCCTGCCGAACCTGACGGTGACCGAGCCGAACCCGAGCCACGTGCTCGATTTCAAGCGCTTCTCCTCCGATCAGGTGGCGCGGCTCAACCGGGCGCAGGTGCTGGCGCTGCGTCCGCTGACCGACGCGCCGCTGATCCACAACTACATGGGCCGGATCGTGGAGTTCGATCACTTCGCGGTCGGCGCGGACCTCGATATCGCGAGCTGGGACAGCTACCCGATGGGCTTCCTGGAGGATCGCTCGGACCAGCCCGAGGAGGTGAAGCGCCGCTTCGCGCGGTCGGGCGATCCGGATTTTCAGGCGTTCCACCACGACCTCTACCGGGCCGTCGGCAAGGGCCGCTGGTGGGTGATGGAGCAGCAGCCGGGGCCGGTGAACTGGGCGCCGCACAACCCCGATCCGGCGCCCGGCATGGCGCGCCTCTGGGCGTGGGAGGCGTTCGCGCACGGCGCCGAGGCGGTCTGTTACTTCCGCTGGCGGCAGGCGCCGTTCGCGCAGGAGCAGATGCATGCGGGACTGCTGCGCCCCGATAGCGTCGCCGCTCCGGCGCTGGGCGAGGCGGCGCAGGTGGCCAGCGAACTGCCGGGGGTGGAGGTGGAGACCGGGACGGCGCCGGTCGGCCTCGTCTTCGACTACGAGAGCGCCTGGGCCTGGGCCGCGCAGCCGCAGGGGGCGGAGTTCGACTACTTCCGCCTCGTCTTCGACTTCTACCGTGGGCTGCGGCGGCTGGGGCTGAGCGTCGACATCGTGCCGCGCGACTGCGCCGACCTCTCGCCGTGGAAGATGGTGGTGGTGCCGGGGCTGATGCACTGGGGCGACCTCGGGGTGGATGCTTACGAGGGCGTTCTGGTGGCGGGGCCGCGCTCGGGCTCCAAGACCGCCGATTTCCAGATGCCCGTGCCGCTGCCGCCCGGCCTGCCGGGCGTGGCGGCGACGGTCGCGCGGGTCGAGAGCCTGCGGGCCGACAGCCCGGTGCCGCTGGAGGATGGTGGCGCGTTCCGCTTCTGGCGCGAGGTGCTGGAGGGTGAAGCGCTGGAGGCGGCGGAGGACGGTGTTCCGGCGCGCATCGGCACGGCCCGCCGCCAGTATCTCGGCGGCTGGCCCGATGACGAGGCGATGATGCGGATCCTGCGCGAGGCGGCGGAGGAGGCGGGGCTTGAGACGCTCGACCTGCCCGAGGGGCTGCGGGTGCGCGACGCCGGCAAATGGCGCTTCGCGATCAACTACGCGGACCGGAGCTGGAAGCTCGGCAAGCACATTCCCGGCGCGCCCTCGGGCCGGATCGGCGCGCACGATGTGAGCTGGTGGCTGCGGTAGGGGCGTTTCGTAGGACCATCCCGGCCGCAGCGCCGGGATCGTTTGGAATGGTGGTGCTCTACGGCTGAAAGGCCCCGGATCAGGTCCGGGGCGGTCGCAAGAAGAAACCACCGTCCCGGTCGCAGAGCCGGGACCTTCTGCCCTCGAAGCGCTCCGTGGCGAAAGACCCCGGATCAAGTCCGGGGCGGTACCAAATCGAAGCACGCTCGCGCCCGGCGGCCACGCCGGGCCGCGCCCGACCTCCCCCCGGAGGGCGCGTTGGCGAAGTCATTCGCAGAACATGCTACGTCGATGCTTGAGGGCGCGGACATCTCAATTCCGTCCTGCTTGCGCCCCCCAGGTCGGGCGCGGCCCTCAGCACTCAGGTTATCTGCCGGATGTGATAGCAGTGCCTAGGGGCACCGCCTACTCGTCATCCAGCGCATACTTCTCCCGCAGGATCTCCACCGCCTTCAGGGATCCGTAGCGAGTTTCCAGTTCCAGACGTTCCTCGTCGCGGGTGCGGAACTCCTCGATCAGGTCGTCGGCCGCATCGCCGTCACCGATCGCCTCTAGCCCCTTACGCGCCAGCAACAGCGCACTCTCGAAGGTCTGGCGCACCACCAGGTCGGCGCCCGCGGCCTGCATGCGCATCTGGCTGAACCGGTCGTAGGTGTCGGCGAAGATCGTCAGGTCGGGATAGCGCTCGCGCAGCTTCTCGACCGTGTGCACCGCGCCCTGGCGGTCGTTGATGCACAGGAAGAGGATGTCGGCCTCGCCCACGCCCGCCGTCTCCAGCACGTCGAGGCGGGAGGCGTCGCCGAAATAGACCTGCGTGCCGAAGGTCCGCGCGATGCGGATGCGCCGGGGCGAGCTGTCGATCAGCGTCACGTCGTGGCCGCGCATCCGCAGGAGCCGGGAGACGACCTGGCCCACGCGGCCGAAGCCCGCGACGATGATGCGCTTGTTGTCCGCATCCTCGAGCCCGTCCATGTCGTCGAGGGCGTCCGGCCCGCGTTGCAGCGCGCGGTCCGCACCGGCCACCGCGGCGGGGGTCAGGATCATCGAGAGGGTGACGATGGCCGAGAGGATCGAGGCGACCTCGACCCCCAGCAGCCCCGAACCCGAGGCGAGGCCGAGCGTGACGAAGGCGAACTCGCCGCCCTGGCCCAGCGTCGCCGCGATCCGCAGCGCATCCGCGTGGTCCGAGCCGAAGCGGCGGGTGAGCGCATAGAGCACCACCATCTTGCCGAGGAAGAGCACGATCGATCCGCCGATCACCAGCCACCAGAACGAGGCAATCAGCGACCAGTCGAGCGTCATGCCGAAGCCCATGAAGAAGAGGCCGAGGAGCAGGCCGCGGAACGGCTCGATATCGGTCTCGAGCTGGTGGCGGAACTCGCTCTCCGCCAGCAACACGCCTGCGATGAAAGCGCCCATGGCCATCGAAAGGCCGACGAGGTCCATCAGGAGCGCCGAGGCGCAGACCACGAAGAGGGCCGCGGCGACGAAGATTTCGTTCGAGCCCGCCGTCGCGATCAGCCGGAAGAAGGGCCGCATCAGGTAGCGCGCCACGAGGTAGAGCGCGATGACCGCCCCTATGGCGATCCCGCTCTGCCACCACACGCTGCCGCCCTCGCTCGCCATGGTCGCGGGAGCCAGCAGCGCCACGAGCGTGAAGAGCGGCACGACGGCGAGGTCCTGTGCCAGCAGGATGGAGAACGCGCGCTCGCCATAGGGCGCGTTGAGCACGCGACGCTCGCGCAGGATCTGCACGCCGAAGGCGGTGGAGCTGAGCGCCAGGGCCCCCCCGGCAATCACCGCCGCCTCCCACGGCAGCCCGGCGAGGCGGGCGACGCCGTAGATGATCGCGCCGCTGATCAGGATCTGCAGGCTGCCGAGGCCGAAGATGTCCGCGCGCAGGCGGTAGAGCCGCGAGGGTGTGAGCTCCAGCCCGATGATGAACAGGAGCAGCACCACGCCGAATTCCGCGAGGTGCAGCACGCCCTCGACATCCTGGAACAGCGCAAGGCCGTAGGGACCGATCAGCGCGCCCGCCGCGAGGTAGCCGAGAACGGAGCCGAGGCCGAGTCGGCGGAAAACGGGGACGGCAACGACCGCCGCGCCGAGGAACACCGTCGCGGAGATCAGAAAAGGGTCGGCCCCCGCAGGTGATGCCATGCCACAGCCTCGCTCGATCGCCCTTCGATCAGCTAGCCGTGCGGCGCTTCACCCGCAAGTTGGAAAAAAGGATGGTTTACCGGTCGCCTGCGCGAACGAGACCGAGCGCATCGGCCACGTGGGGCGGAATATCGGCGTAGGGAATGCCCGCGGCGCGGATCATTTCGAGGATTTCCATGGTGGTCGAGCGTGCCAGAACCGACGCCGGAACACCCGTCGCACGGGAGATTTCCACGAGGACAGGCGAGTGGCCGAACCCGAAAGCGTTCGCGATGGCATTGAGAACGGATGCGACCAGCGACATGCGATTCCCCTCTTTTCCTACCGCCAAACAACGTGGGACAGTCACAAAGGTTTCGCAAGGGGTGCGAGTGACGCGGCTCAGACGAGATCCTTGGGTGCGGCGAAATGCTTGAAGCTGCAGCCGCCGAACTTCACGCCGGACCATTTGCCGACCTCCGCCTCCAGCACGGCGACGGCGGCGGAAGGGTAATGATTGAAGGCCCTTGCGCAGGTCGTAGAGATCTTCCCGTTCGAGAGTTTCCGCGCCATCGCGCCCATTCCGGGCTGGTGGCCGACCAGCGCGACCGTGTCCCCGTCGCCCGATGATCGCAAAATGTTGAGCATCGTGTCGGGGTCGGCCATGTAGAGCGCCTTGTGCACCTGACCCTCGGGTCCGCCCGCAGTCTCCCGCATCCGGCGCCAGGTTTCCCGCGTCCGGGTCGAGGGGGAGAGCCAGACGATGTCGGGCGTGATGCCGAGCTCCACCAGCCAGGCGCCCATGAGCGGGCTCGCCAGGCGCCCGCGCTTGTTGAGCGGGCGCTCCACATCGTCGAGGGCCGGATCGGACCAAGACGATTTTGCGTGGCGGATCAGGACGATTCTCTTCATGTGGCGATTGCGCTGCAATTATGTGTCACAATCAAGGACGCTGACCGAGGAAGCTCGCCATGTGGTGCCGGGCCTGATCGTGCGGCGGGCGGAACTGCGGCCCGACCGGGCAGGCCGCTCGGGCGAGGCAGCCGGTGCGGCACGCGGTTCCGGCGTCCGAGCTCACATGCGCCCGGCAGGCAGGCACGTCGTACTGGCCGCCCTCGAAGGCGCCGACCGGGCAGGCGGTGGTGCAGGGGGCCGGGCAGGTGTCGCACGGACGCGCGGCCTGCGGCGGGACCTCGTGGTGCCCCGGCAGGCGCAGCGCGCCGCGGAAGCTGATCCAGAGCCCCATCTCGGCATGGACCAGCGGCCCGATGGGGGAGGACCAGATGCGCCCCGTCTCGACCGCCCAGCGGAGGAACGGCTGGTAAGGCGGGCCGCCGAAGGGGAACAGCGCCTCCGTGCCCAGATCGTGTGCGATCGCCGACAGCACCCGGGTCGACCACCGGTCAACGCGGTCGGGCGCGCCGTCGCGACCCTCGGGGCTCGCCATCAGGTGGTCCCAGAACCGGCGCGTGTCCGGGGCGACCAGCCAGATCGTCGCCCCGTCCTCGTGCAGACCCCCGGCGCAGAGCAGCGCCTCGGCCGTCAGCGCCGCCTCGATCGCTGCGAGTTTCACGGCTTGATGAGCGTGCCCGCCCCGTGCTCGGTGAAGAGCTCCAGCAGGCAGGCATGAGGCGCGCGGCCGTCGAGGATCACCACCGCGCCGACGCCCTCGCGGATCGCGTCCAGCGCGGTCTCCGTCTTCGGGATCATCCCGCCGGAGATCGTGCCGTCGCCGAGCAGGTCGCGCACATGGGTGGGCGTTAGGTCGGTGATGAGGTCGCCGTCCTTGTCCTTCACCCCGGCCACGTCGGTGAGCAGCAGCAGGCGATCGGCCTGCATCGCGCCGGCGATGGCGCCCGCCGCCGTGTCGCCGTTGATGTTGTAGGTCTCGCCATGCCGACCCATGCCGATGGGGGCGACCACGGGGATGAAATCGCTGTCGATGAAGGTCTTCAGCACCGCGGGGTTCACCTCCACCGGCTGACCGACGAAGCCGAGGTCGAGCACCTGCTCAATATTGCTGTCGGGATCCTTCTTGGTCTTCGTCGCCTTCTCGCAGACGATCAGCTTTGCGTCCTTGCCGCTGAGGCCCACGGCGCGCCCGCCCTGGTCGTTGATGGCCTGCACGATCTGCTTGTTGATGCGGCCCGCCAATACCATCTCCACCACCTCGACGGTGGCCTGGTCGGTGACGCGCTTGCCGTCGATGAACTCCGACTTGATGGCGAGCCGCTCCAGCATCTGATTGATCTGCGGGCCGCCGCCATGGACCACGACGGGGTGCACGTTGCACTGCTTCATCAGCACGATGTCGCGGGCGAACCGCTCCATCGCCGCGTCATCGCTCATGGCATGGCCGCCGAACTTCACGACAACCGTGGCGCCGTCATAGCGCTGCAGGTAGGGCAGCGCCTCGCTGAGGGTCCGGGCAGTGGCGAGCCAGTCGCGTTTCATGGCGGCGGATTTCTCCATGGTCGGTCTCCGGTTGGGGCCGGGGAGGGGATTAGCGCAGGTGGGTCACTCAAGGCCAGCGATGATCGCGCGCAGGGTCTCGATCCCTTCGCCCTTTTCGGAGGAGGTGAGCACGATCTCCGGATAGGCGGTGGGATGCCTGGCGAGCACCGCGCGCGTGCGCTCCAGCGCCTTGTCGAGTTCGCCCTTCTTCGGCTTGTCGATCTTGGTGAGCACGGTCTGGAAGGGGACGGCGGCGCGGTCGAGCACCGACATGATCTCCTCGTCCACTTCCTTCGCCCCATGCCGGCCGTCGATCAGCAGGAAGACGCGGCGCAGGTTGGCGCGGCCGGCGAGGTAGTCCTTCAGGAGCGCCTGCCACTTGGCGACGACCTTCACCGGCGCTTCCGCGAAACCATAGCCCGGCAGGTCGACCATGTAGTGGCTCTCGCCGAGGGTGAAGAAGTTCACCTCCTGCGTCCGGCCCGGCGTGTTGGAGGTCCGGGCCAGCGCCTTGCGGCCGGTCAGCGCATTGATCAACGAGGACTTGCCCACGTTCGACCGGCCCGCGAGGCAGAACTCCACCCGGTCCGCGGGCGGCAGGCCGTCCATCGCGACCACGCCCTTCAGGAAGTCCACGTGGCCGAGGAACAGCGACCGCCCGGCGGCGCGCGCCGCGTCCTCGGGCGTCTCGGCCAGCGGGAATTGCGGGACCAGTTCCATCACTCTCTCCAAATACGCACAGGACGGGGCAGGCGGGCGCCGTCGGATGCCTCCGGCGGGGATACTTGAACGAAGAGAGAGAGGCGAGGGGCTTTTGCGCTCAGGTGAGCGTCGCGCCATCGCCGAGGGCCACGCGGCCCGGCTCGATGCAGACGGCGTAGACGCCAAAGTCGCGGTGACCCCAGCCGTCCTCCAGAAGGCGCAGCACGTCGGTGTCCTCGCGGCCGGTCTTCGGGTCGGAGTGGGTGGCCTTGCAGCGGGTGTTGCGCTCGCGGACCTCGAGAAGGGCGGAGCCTACGCGCAGGCGGCGGCCGATCCACTCGAACTCCTCCCACGGGGCGAGGCCCTCGAGCCAGATGTTCCCGCGGAACCGGCGGCGGTCGAGCTCGCGCCCTGCGTGTTGCGACAGGATGGTCCGGGAGGTGTCCGACAGGATCGAGATCGAGGGGAAGGGCGCGTCCGTCATCCCCTGCTCGGTCGCGGTGACGAGACGCTCGGGCGCCGGGCGGTTCTCCGGATATAGGGGGCGGATCCAGTCGATCAGGCGGTTGCCCTCGTCGGGCAGGGCGACTGTCAGATCGGGCAGATCGGGATGGGCGAAGGTGGTCTGCGCCCCATCGCTTTTCGCAGTCACGGCCATCAGCGTGCCGGCCTTGGCACCGCGGATAAAGTTGCGGCAGTGGGCCCATTCGCCGTATGTCTCTGCCCCCTCCTGCGCGATGGCGAAGGCGCGGTCGCCGGGCAGGCACTGGCCCGCGGCGAGCTCCACCGCCTCCAGCGGCTCGGCACCGACGCCCTTGACCGGGTGGCGCCAGAGGGCGGAGACGGTGCTCATTCCGCGGGTTTGTCCTTCTTGCGTTTGAAGCTCGACTTCACGTTGCCGAAGAAGTCGACCTCCACCCCCTGGGAGCGCATGATCAGGTATTGCTGGATGAAGGTGATGGTGTTGTTCGCCACCCAGTAAATCACCAGCCCGGCCGCGAAGCCGCCCAGCATGAACATGAAGACCCAGGGCATCCAGGCGAAGATCATCGCCTGCGTCTGGTCGGTGGGCGCGGGGTTCAGCTTCTGCTGCATCCACATCGTCACGCCCATCAGGATCGGCCAGATGCCGATGGAGATGATCAGCGGCGCCCAGCTCACGTCATAGGGCAGGAGGCCGAAGAGGTTGAGCCAGGAGGTCGGATCGGGGGCGGAGAGATCCTGCACCCAGCCGAAGAACGGCGCCTGGCGCATCTCGATCGCGACGAAGAGCACCTTGTAGAGCGAGAAGAAGATCGGGATCTGCAACAGGATCGGCAGACAGCCCGCCGCGGGGTTCACCTTCTCCTTCTTGTAGAGCTCCATCATCTCGGTCTGGAGCTTCATGCGGTCGTCGCCGGCGCGCTCCTTGATCTTCTCCATCTCCGGCTGGAGCTTCTTCATCTTCGACATCGAGACGTAGGACTTGTAGGCGAGCGGGAAGAGCAGCGCCTTGATGAAGAGCGTGAGCAGGATGATCGCGACGCCGAAATTGCCGATGAAGGCGTTGAAGACGGCGAGCAGGTAGTGGATCGGCTTGGTGAGGAACCAGAACCAGCCCCAGTCGATGGAATCGACGAAGCGCTCGATGCCGAGGTCGCGCTCGTATTCGGTCAGCAGGTCCCGTTCCTTCGCGCCGGAGAAGAGGCGCGTGGTGCTTTGCGTTGTCGCGCCGGCCTCGACCGTGACGGGAGGCAGACGGATCTCCGTCTGGTAGGCGTCGGAGCGCTCTGAATACTTCGCGACCGTGGTGAAGGGGCCGTTTTCCGGGATCAGCGTCGTCATCCAGTACTTGTCGGTGAAGCCGATCCAGCCCGCATTCTCCACTTCGACCGCCTCGACATTGCCGCCCTCGCGGGTGGAGAAGTCGAGGTCGGGCATGTCGTCGTAGTCGAGCTCCGCGATCTCGCCGTCGGATTCGCGGATGACGCCCTCATGCAGGATGTAGAAGTTGATGGTCTCGGGCTCGCCGATGCGCGCGACGATGCCGTAGGGGAAGAGGCTGACGGCGGCTCCGGTCGTGTTCTCAACCGACTGGGTGACGGTGAACATGTAGTCCTCGTCCACCGCGATCTCCTTTCGGAAGATCAGGCCGGCGCCGTTGTCCCAGGCGAGCGTCACGGGGCTGTCGGGCGTCAGGGTGTCGCCGCTCTCGACCTCCCACGGGGTCTGGCCGGTTGGGACCTGGTCGAAAGTAATGCCGCCGCCTGCGGGGCCCCAGCCGTGCTGCGCGTAGTAGGCGCCGCGGCTGCCCTCGGGGTTGAGGAGGGTGACGAGCGGGCTGTCGGGGGCCAGCGTCTCGCGGTACTGCGTGAGGTCGAGGTCGTCGATGCGCCCGCCGGTGAGCGAGAGCGAGCCGGTGAGGCTCGGCGTCTCGATCCGGATCCGCTCGGCTCGCTCCAGCGCCTCGGTCCGGCTGGCGGCCGGGGTGACGGCGGCCGGGACATCGCCGGTGACCTGCGACGTGCCGTCCGTCACGTCGCCGAGCTGCTCCTGCTGGACCTGTTGCTGTTCCAGCGTCGTGGGGGCCTGTGCCTCGGGTGGGAAGAGCACGAACCAGACGAGGATCACCAGAAAGCTGAGCGCTGTGGCGAGAATGAGGTTGCGATTGTCGTCTTGCATGAACGGGCCTTCGAACGCAGGGGAAGCGGGCGTTTTGCAGGGGTTCAACAGGGCAGGGGACCAAAGGTCAAGCCGAATCCCCCAAGGGCCGCGGCGTGCTCGCGCGACCGTTAGGGGTGGGGGCCGCCGTGCGTGGGCGTGGCTGCGCGGGCCGCGTCGTTCAGCCCGCGCGCTCGAAGGCGGCCTGGCGGGCGCGGCGGCTGCGGGCGAGCATGTCCTGTTCCGCCAGCCAGCTCAGCGTCTCATCCAGCGGCATGGGCCGGGCGATGTTGTAGCCCTGAAGGGCGCCGCAGCCGAGGGCCGCAAGTGCCGCGCGTTCTTCCGGCGTCTCCACCCCCTCGGCCAGCGTCTCCACCCCCAGCGCGTCGGCCATGCGCAGCATCGCCTCAGCCAGGGCGGCTTGCTCGGGGCGGGTGTCGAGGCCGCGTACGAAGGAGCGGTCGATCTTGATGCGGCTGACCTGGAAGCGGCGGATGTTGGCGATCGCCGCGTGCCCGGTGCCGAAATCGTCGAGCTCGATCGAAAAGCCCGCATCGGCGAGGTGGCGGATGGTGCGCACGGGCAGGTCGTCGTCGCTTTCGACCATCACGTCCTCGACCACTTCGAGGGCGAGGCAGCCCGCCTCCAGCCCGCGCTGATCCACCGCCCACTTGATCCGGTCGGCGAGCAGCGGGTCGGCGAGCTGGCCGGAGGAGAAGTTCACCGCGACGCGCTGGTCGGCGAAGCCCGCGGCGCGCCATTCCAGCACCGCGTCGAGGGCGGCGTCGAGCATGACGGTACCGATCTCCTCGGCGTAGCCGGCCTCCTCGGCCATGGCGAGGAACTCGCCGGGCGCGAGCAGCCCGCGCGTCGGATGGCGCCAGCGCACCAGCGCCTCGAACCCCAGCGGGCGGCCGTCGGCGGCGGCGACCTGTGGTTGGAAGAAGGCGACGATGTCGCCCCGCGACAGGCCGCCGCGCAGATCCTCGATCAGGCGGTCCTGCCGGGCGGCGAGGCGCTGCATCTCGGGCGTGAAGAGGCAGACCTGCGCGCCCTCGCCGCTGCGGGCGGAGGCGAGCGCGATATCGGCGGCCTGCGTGAGGCGCTGGAGGTCGACGCGACGCTCCCCGCTCCAGGCGAGGCCGATGGCGCAATCGATGTTGCGCGCCCCGCCCGGCAGGTCGATGGGGTCGGAGAGCATGCGGCGCAGGTCGTGGCCGCGGTCGAGCAGCGCCTCCACGTCGGCGATATCGGCGATGAGCATGGCGAACTGGTCGCCGCCGATGCGGATGACGACGTCGCCCTCCCGCGCCTCGGCGCGCAGGCGTTCGGCCAGTGTCACCAGCACGCGATCGCCCGCATCATGGCCCAGCATCTGGTTGATCCGGCGGAAGCGGCGCAGGTCGAGATGGATGAGCCCGGTGCCCTCCCCCTGCGCGCGCCAGTTCTGCCCGAAGAAGGCCGAGGCGCCGCTGCGGTTGAAAAGCCCCGTCAGCCCGTCGCGGCGGCCGGAGCGGCGCAATGCGCGCTCCAGCTCTGTCGTCCGGATGCCGAGCTGGCGCAGGCGGCCGAGCAACGGGCCGATGACGGTGAGGCTGGCGAGGGCGAGCAGCGCCAGCGTGCCTGCGACGAGGGCGGCGAGCATCATGACCGCGCCGCGCCGCGCCTCCGCCGCGCGGGCCTCATGCCACGCGATGGCGGTGGCGAGGCGGGCGGGCAGCACCTCGCGCCCTTGCACCAGCAGCTCCGCCGCGAGGCCGGGATTGCTGGCATTCGCCTCCCGCCGCGCGAGGCTGGCGAGGCTCAGCAACCGCTCGGTCGCGTAGTCGATCCCCTCGGGGCCCTGGTGGAGTTGGCGGATTGCAGGGTCCTGACGGGCGGCAGCCGACAGCCGGTCGGAGCGTTCCGCCACGGTCAGCGCCAGGTCGAGCGCCCCGTCCACGTTCGCTGCCGTGACCTCCGCCAGGCGCTGGACGTCACCTATCTGCGCGGTGAGGTCGGCTGCCTGGGCGACATGATCCCGTTCCATCGCGAGTTGCCCGCGGGTGACCAGCGGTCCGGCGAGGGCGACGACGGCAAGCGCCGCGGCGATCAGGTACCAGCGGACCGACAGCAGCCGTCCGGCGCGCTGCGCACCGGGCGGCGCCGGGGTGATGTCCTTGAGGGGGAAACTCGACATGGGGGCTCACAGCTAACGAAGTGTAAGCCCTGCCTAGCAGCTCTTGCTTTCCGAGAGCTTAACCGCCGCCCCGCATCAGTGCCGCAAAGTCGAAGAGCTGCGGGTCGGCCAGATGCGAGGGCCGCGCGTTCATCAGCGCACGGAACATGACCTGCCTCCGGCCGGGGTTGTTCTGCTCCCACCCGTCGAGGATCTGCTTGACCTGCTGGCGCTGCAGCCCGTCCTGGCTACCGCAGAGGTCGCAGGGGATGATCGGGTAGTCCATCGCGGTCGCGAACTTCCCGCAATCGGCCTCGGCGACGAAGGCAAGGGGGCGGATGACGTGCAGGTCGCCCTCCTCGTTCAGCAGCTTCGGCGGCATGGTCGCGAGCCGCCCGCCATGGAAGAGGTTCATGAAGAACGTCTCCAGGATGTCGTCGCGGTGGTGGCCGAGGACGACGGCCGTGCACCCTTCCTCCCGCGCGATGCGGTAGAGGTTGCCGCGGCGCAGGCGGGAGCAGAGCGAGCACATGGTGCCGCCCGATGCGATCTTGTCGACGACGACGGAATAGGTGTCCGCGTACTCGATCCGGTGGGGGACGCCGCGCGCCTCCAGGAACTCCGGCAGGACCGTCGCCGGAAAGCCCGGCTGGCCCTGGTCGAGATTGCAGGCGAGCAGCTCGACCGGCAACAGGCCGCGCCATTGCAGCTCGTGCAGCACTGCGAGCAGGGTGTAGCTGTCCTTGCCGCCGGACAGGCACACCAGCCACTTCGCGCCCGGCTCGACCATCGAATAGGTCTCGATCGCCTCGCGGACCTGGCGCACCAGCCGCTTGCGGAGCTTCTTGAACTCCGTCGTGGCAGGCGCGCCCGCGAAGAGGGGATGGATGTCGGTCTCGTCCAGCATGGGCTTTCGGTTACTCTGGAACGGGCGGCCGGGAAAGGGGAATCAGATGCAGCGCTTCGACCGGCCCGCCGAACCCGCCAATCCCTATCCCGACGGCATGGTCGAGATCGCGGAGGTCCGCTACGACACCGCGCTGAAGCTCCTGCGCCTCAGGGACGCGCCGAAGATGCGCGACGGCGAGGACGCCGATTTTATTGTCGCGGTGCCGTATGGCGTGAGCTGGCGGCCGGACGGGGGCGGGTGGCGGCAGATCGTGGTGCCGGGCGGGCTGATCACCGATCTGGTCAGCGTGCCGCGCCTTGCCCGCATCATCGTGAGCCGCGTCGGCCCCTATCTGGAGGCCGCGATCGTGCACGACTACCTCTACATCGCGTGGCAGGACGTGCCGGGGCGCCGCGCGCGCGACGCCGACCGGCGTTTTGCCGACGATCTGTTTCGGGAGCTGATGCGGGAGGCGCGGGTGAACCGCGCGCTGGTGGCACTCATCTTCACCACCGTCCGGCTCTTCGGCGCGGGGCCGTTTCGGCGGCGGGATGCGGAGCGCTACGCCGACCTCTCCGACCCGGAGGTGACGGCGCAGCTTCCGTTCAGGACGAAGGCGCGCTGAGCGGGGCTCAGGACTTCTCGTCCTCCTCGTCCTTTTCCGCGTCGCCGCCGGGCAGGTTGAAGAAGCTGTCGGCGTCGATCTCGGCCTCTTCGGTCTTCTCCTCGGCCGGTGCGTTGCCGTCGCCGAAGGTGAAGTTTTCCAGCCCTTCCATGGCGGCGGGGATCTTCGCCTCGGCGGCGAGGCTCTCGTCCGTGCTCATCAGGCGCAGCTTCTCGTCCTCGCTGAGGACTTCGCCGTCCTTCGCCTTCTTCGCCACGGCCTTGGCGACGGCGGCGTCGAGCTCGGTCTGCTTGCACATGCCGAGCGCCACCGGATCGACCGGCTGGATGTTGGCGATGTTCCAGTGCGTCCGGTCGCGGATCGACTGGATCGTGGGCTTGGTGGTCCCGACGAGCTTGGAGATCTGACCGTCGGAGAGCTCGGGGTGGAACTTCACCAGCCACGCGATGGCGGCCGGGCGGTCCTGGCGCTTGGAAAGCGGCGTGTAGCGCGGGCCTTTCCGCTTCTGCTCTCCCTCGGCGGCGGGGTTGTACTTGAGCTGGAGCTTCGCCTTGGGGTTCTCCTCGGCGCGGCGGATCTCCTCGGCGGTGAGCTGGTTGTTGACGATGGGATCGAAGCCCTTGATGCCGACCGCCACCTCGCCGTCCGCGATGCCGTGCACCTCCAGCTCGTGCAGGCCGGTGAACTCGGCGATCTGCTTGAAGCTGAGGGTGGTGTTGTCCACCAGCCAGACGGCGGTGGCTTTCTGCATGATGGGAAGCGCCATGGTCCTCTCCGAAATCCAAACCTTTCCCGTGCCGAGAAATCGGTGGGCCGGGGCCGGGTGCCGTTTCCGTTGGGGAATTGCACGGTATATAAGCCGGACCGTCGCGGGGATAAAGGGGATTTGTGATGCGGTGGCTTCTGGTGCTTCTGACGCTGGCGGGGCCGCTGCGCGCCGACGAGCCCGGCGAGTTCGACTACTACGTGATGAGCCTGAGCTGGCAGCCCTCCTGGTGCGCGGGCGAGGGGCAGGGGCCGGAGGCGTGCGCGCGCGACCTCGGCTTCGTGCTCCACGGTCTGTGGCCGCAGTATGAGGAGGGGTGGCCGGAGTGGTGCGCGCGCACGGGCCGCGACCCCTCGCGGGCGGAGACCGGGGCGATGGCCGACATCATGGGCTCCGGCGGGCTCGCCTGGCATCAGTGGCGCAAACACGGGCGCTGCACGGGGCTGAGCTACGAGGACTATTTCGCGCTGTCGCGGGAGGCTTATGGCAGCGTCGTGCGCCCCGAGGTGCTGCGCCGGGTGGAGGAGGCGCTGCGCCTCGATCCGCTGGTGATCGAGGAGGCGTTCCTGGAGGCGAACCCGGAGCTGGAGGCCGACGGCATCACCATCACCTGCCGAGACGGGCGGATCCAGGAGGCGCGGATCTGCCTCACCCGCTCGCTGGAGCCGCGGACCTGTGGGGCCGACGTAATCCGCGACTGCCGGGCGACGGCGACGCTGCCGCCGATCGAGTAGAGGGGCGTACCGCCAACGCGATATGCGGACGCAGGCGCGGGCCGGAGGCGTTGGTGTCGCCTCCGGCGGGGATATTTGGGCGAATCCGAAGGGCTCAGAGCACCACGACGTCGAGCGGCGGGAAGCCGTTGAAGCCGACGGAGGCGTAGCTCGACGTGTAGGCACCCGCGTTGCGGATCACGATCCGGTCGCCCGAAGCGAGGCTCAGCGGCAACTGCACCGGCCGCTTTTCGTAGAGCACGTCGGCGCTGTCGCAGGAGGGGCCGGCAAGGATGCAGGGGCCCGTCTGCTCGCCGTCGCGCGGGGTCAGGAACTGGTAGCGGATCGCCTCATCGATGGTCTCCGCCAGCCCCGAGAACTTGCCGATGTCGAGATAGACCCAGCGGTGCAGGTCATCCTCCGACTTGCGGGAGGTGAGCAGGACCTCGGCGGCGATGGCACCGGCCTCGGCCACCAGACCGCGCCCGGGCTCGGCCATCACGCGGGGCACGGCGCCGAAGCGGGCGCGCACCATCTGCATCACTTCGGTGGCATAGGCGGTCGGGGCCTCCACCGCCTCACCGTAGAAGGCCGGGAAGCCGCCGCCGATGTTGAGGAGGGTGAGCCGGTGGCCCGCCGCCTGCGCCCGGTGCCAGACCTGCGCCATCTCGTCGAGCGTCGCACCCCACATGGCGGCACGCCGCGTCTGGGAGCCGACATGGAACGAGAGGCCGACCGGGACGAGGCCCAGCAGCCGGGCCTGGTCCATCAGGTCGAGCGCCATGTCCGGCGTGCAACCGAACTTGCGGCTGAGCGGCCAGTCGGCCTCGGACGCCGTCACGATCAGGCGGATATAGACCTGCGCGCCCGGCGCGTGGCGGGCGATCTTCTCCAGCTCCTCGGCCGCGTCGGCGGCGAAGAGGCGGACGCCCGCCTGATGCGCGAACGCGATGTCGACGGCGCGCTTGACCGTGTTGCCGAAGGAGATGTCCTCGGCCCGCGCGCCTTGCGAGAGGCAAAGCTCGATCTCACCACGGGAGGCGGCGTCGAAGGCCGCACCCTCGGCCACCAGCCGGGCGAGTATCTCGGGCGCCGGGTTCGCCTTCACCGCGTAGTGGATGCGGGCGGCGCCGAGGCCCGCGGCCAGCGCACGGTAATTCGCCGCGACCACGTCCGTATCCAGCACCAGCGTCGGCCGGTCGAAACTGTTCGCGGCAATGAAAGCCTCCACGCGGGAGGGGCGGACAGGTTCAGCGACGCGACCGGCGAGGTCGCCTGCAAAAGCGTTCATGGTCATCTCCAATAGACCCGGCCATATATGACCGCTCACTTCCAAGGGAGACGTTACCGTCGCTGCATAACCGTGCGGAAAGGCCACCGTGCCGGAGGCGCGTGCGTTGGCGTCTGCGCGGGCAGATAGTGAAAGCTTGCCCGCCACGCAAGAGATATGTTTCGTGCCGCAGCGATTGAGCCCGGTGCCGTGCATCTGTAGCGTCGGGCGCCTGACGAACCGCCTGCGAGACAAGCCCGGAGCCCCATGTCCCTCATCCTGTTCAGCGCCCTGAAGAACGAGGGTCCGTTCCTGCTGGAATGGGTGGCGCATCACCTCGTGGTGGGGTTCGAGCGGATCGTGCTCTACCACAACGACACCGATGACGGCTCGGCGGAGCTGATCGCGGCGCTGGGCGAGGTCGCACCGGTCAGCGGCCATGCGCATGTGGTGCCCGAGGGCGTGGCACCCCAGCGCAACGCGGCGCGGCTGTTCATGGAGAGCGGGGCGGCGCGGCGTGGCGACTGGGTGATGTGGCTCGACCTCGACGAGTACCTCTCGCTCGGCCGCGGTGCGACGCTGCCGGGCTGGCTGCGCCGGACGGACCGGCAGGCGCGGCGGCGGTATCGCCGGGACCTCGGCGGCATCTGCCTGCACTGGAGGCTGATGGGCTCCGGCGGTCTGACGGAGTGGCCGGGTCGCCAGATCGGCTCGCACTTCACCGCCTGTGCTCCGCGCCAGCGCCCGATGCACGAGACGATCAAGACGCTCTTCGTCATGAGCGACGACGTGGTGGAGATGGACCCCCACCGCCCGATCCTGCGGCCTGATGCGGAGGGCGGCTACCCGCTCTTCATCGGGGGCGGCGGGCAGCAGGTGGACGAGGTGTTCTGGACCTACCGCTATGCCGGCGAGGGCGGCCCGGTCAGCCGGGTGCCGCGGGTCAACGGCATGTACGGGCTGGGGCAGGTGAACCACTATTCGGTGCGCACGCGCGACGTCTACGCCCTGCGCCGGACGCGGGGGCGCGGTGCGGTCACGCCTGCCGCCGGGGTCCGCCACGATGACGAGCATTTCGAGCGGATGGACGCGAACCAGGCGCAGGACGGCGCGATCCTCGCCTATCTCGACCCGCTGGAGGCGGAGATCGCCCGGCTCATGGCGCACCCGCCCGTGGCCGTCGCGCACGAGCGATGCCGCGCGATTCTCGCCGACAGGATCGCAACGGCCGCGGCCGGAGATTGACGAACGCCCTTGCAATTTCGCCCCGCGTGGGTATCCACCGGTCCTCGGTCGGATGTCCGGCCCCTCCCGGCTGCGGCGGCTTCCTGCTTCTCCGGGTTGTACCCTTTAATGCGGAGCGACCCCCATGACACGGCAGAACTATCTCTTCACCTCCGAGTCCGTCTCGGAAGGCCATCCCGACAAGGTGTGTGACCGCATCTCCGATGCGGTGCTCGACGCCTTTCTCGCCGAGGAGCCGCTGGCGCGCGTCGCCTGCGAGACCTTTGCAACCACCAACCGTGTCGTGATCGGCGGCGAGGTCCGCGGGCCCGAGGCCGTGACGCGCAAGGTCGCGGACATCGCGCGCGAGTGCGTCAAGGACATCGGCTACGAGCAGGACGGTTTCCACTGGGAAAGCATGGAGGTCGACAACTACCTCCACGAGCAGTCCACCCACATCGCGCAGGGCGTCGATGCGGAAGGTGCCGGCGACCAGGGCATCATGTTCGGCTATGCCTGCACGGAGACGCCGGAGCTGATGCCCGCCCCGATCCTCTATTCCCACGCGATCCTCAAGCGGCTCGCCGAGGTGCGCAAGTCGGGCGCGGAGCCGGCGCTCGGCCCCGATGCGAAATCCCAGCTCTCCGTCCGCTACGAGCATGGCAAACCCACCGGCGTGACCTCGGTCGTGCTCTCCACCCAGCACCTCGACGAGAGCCTGTCGAGCGATCAGGTCCGCGAGATCGTGGAGCCCTACATCCGCGAGACGCTGCCCGAGGGCTGGCTGACGCCCGCCACCGTCTGGCACGTGAACCCGACCGGCAAGTTCGTGATCGGCGGGCCGGACGGCGATGCGGGCCTGACGGGCCGCAAGATCATCGTGGACACCTATGGCGGTGCAGCACCCCACGGCGGCGGTGCGTTCTCCGGTAAGGATCCGACCAAGGTGGATCGCTCGGCGGCCTATGCTGCGCGCTACCTCGCGAAGAACGTTGTGGCCGCGGGCCTCGCCAGCCGCTGCACGATCCAGCTCAGCTACGCGATCGGCGTGGCCGCACCGCTGTCGATCTACTGCGACACCTACGGCACCGGCGAGGTGGACGAGAGCCGGATCGAGGGCGCGATCCCCTCGCTGATGGACCTCACCCCCCGCGGCATTCGGGAGACGCTGGGGCTGGCGAAGCCCATCTACCAGCGCACCGCAGCCTATGGTCATTTCGGCCGCACGCCCGAGGCCGATGGCGGCTTCTCGTGGGAGAAGACGGATCTGGTGGACGAGCTTAAGCGGCTCGTCTGAAACATCTCTCACCGAGACGTGCCTTGGCCCCCGCGGGGGCCAGGGCGTAGCCTCTCCTCGAAACCGCACCTCGAGGAGACCCGTATGCTGCGTGCCGTCCTGCTGTCCGTCGCCGTCCTGTCCGCCCCCGCCACGCTGGCGCAGGATGCCTCCGAGCCGCCCACGGTCGAGGAGGCGATGACCGTCCCGCGCCTTGCCGAGATCCTGATCGCCCTCGATCCCGAGGCCCGCGGCAACGGCAGCGCCTTCGAGCTCACCATCGCGGAGCTGCCCGTCACGATCTTCACCGATGCGGGCGCGGACCGGATGCGCGCGATGATCCCGATCCGCTCGGCCGAGGGCATGAGCCGGGAGGAGCTAGAGCGGGCCATGCAGGCCAATTTCGATACGGCGCTCGACGCGCGCTACGCGGTGGCGAACGGGCGGCTCTGGGCGGTCTACATCCACCCGCTCTCGCCGCTGGAGAAGGACCAGCTTATCTCCGGCCTCGGCCAGCTCGCCAACATCGCGCTGACCTATGGCAACGAGTATTCGGGCGGCGCGCTCGCCTTCGGCGGCGGGGACAGCGCCCGGATGCAGCGCGAGCGGATCGAGGAGCTTTTGCGCCGCGGCCGGGACATCTGAGCGCGGGTTGCCCTCGTCTCGGTCTGGGCATTCCCGCTGCTTCGGCGGGGTAGGTCTGCGTTCATGCCCCTGATCCGCCCGTTCCGGCTCGCCGATGCCGATGACCTGCTCGCGATCCGCAACCGTTGGATCTTCGCGGTGGACGCCGCGCTCTATTCCGCGGAGCAGCGGACGAGCTGGGTCACCGACCGCAGGCCTGACGCCTTTGCGAAGTCCGTTGCCAACGGTGTGACCCTGCTGGTGGCGGAGCAGGACGGCCGCCCCGCCGGCTATTGCGGCCACCGGGTCGAAGGCAGCGACGGCCGGATTACGGCCCTGCATGTCGATCCGGAGGCACAGGGCGCGGGCCTCGGCCGCGCGCTGCTGCAACACGCCGAACGCGCGCTCTTTGCCCGGGGCGTTCCCCGCATCCTCGTCCAGGCGAGCCTTCCGGCCCAGCCGTTCTACGCCGCGCAGGGCTACCGTGTCGCCCGACGGCACACCGTCCCCACCGGCGGCGGGTTGGAGATCGCGGTGGCCGCCATGGAGAAGCCGCGCCCGGTGGACGCCGCGCGAGCGGTCGTGTAACGCCCCGGCCCATGACACCGACCTTGCGCCCCTTCGCGCCCGCCGATGGCGAGGCGCTGCTGCTGATCCACCGCGCCGCGATCCAGGCGATTCCCGACACGCTCTACTCGGGTAAGGAGCGGGAGAGCTGGCTGGCGGGCCGCGCGGCGGAGGACTACGCCCGGGCGGCAGAGGGTGGCGAATATCTCACCGTGGCCGAGTTCGACGGCACGCCCCGCGGCTTCAGCGGCCGCCAGATGCACGAGGGGGCCGTGGGCGAAATCGTGGGCCTGTATGTCGATCCGGCCGCGCAGGGGCAGGGGATCGCCCGGGCGCTGCTGGCCGCCGCCGAACTCGCGCTGTTCGAGGACGGTGCGTTGCGCATCACCGTGACCGCCAGCCTCGCCGCCCGCGGCTTCTACGCGGCCCAGGGCTATACCGAGACCGGGCCCGACCGGCACGAGACCCGCGGGGGCCTCGCCCTGCCGGTGGTGCGCATGGAGAAGACCCGCTCCGCCCTGCGGCCCGATGGCACGCCCTGGCGCAACTTCTACGGCCGGCGCAAGGGCAAGAAGCTGCGCCCCGCCCAGCAGCGCGACATGGACCAGCTTCATGCCACGATCGCGCCCAAGGGCGTGACGCGGGCGGAGAACCCGGAGCGCACGCCGCTCGGCCTGCCCGCGCTCTTCGGCCGCGACGCGCCGGTCTGGCTGGAGATCGGCTTCGGCGGCGGGGAGCACCTTTTCCACCAGGCGCGGACCTATCCGGAGGTCGGCCTCATCGGCTGTGAGCCCTTCATCAACGGCGTCGCGCAGCTTTTGTCGAAGATGCGGGAGGATCGGCTGGAGAACGTGCGCATCCATCCCGGCGATGCGCGCGACCTGCTCGAAGTGCTGCCCGAGGCGAGCCTCGACCGCGCCTTCCTGCTCTACCCCGATCCGTGGCCGAAGACCCGGCACCATCGCCGCCGCTTCGCCAATCCGGAGAACTTCGCGATGCTCGCCCGCGCGCTGAAGCCCGGTGCGCATCTGCGGGTCGCGACGGATATCGAGGACTACGTGCGCCACACGCTCGAAGTCGTTCACGCCATGCCCGAATTCGAGTGGACCGCCGAGGGGCCGGCCGACTGGCGCGCGCCCTGGCAGGACTGGACCCGCACCCGCTACGAGGCGAAGGCGATCCGGGAGGGGCGCACGCCGCACTACCTCACCTTCCGCCGGCTCTGAACACGCTTCTTATTCACGAAGAAATAACGCCCTGCGCGGCGAGAAGTAACAAAGACATCGCGGTCGATTGCGAGACTTGAGGCGCCCCCAGCCAAGAGGTCCGCCCATGTCGCGCCGTATCACGAACTGTCACATCCATCTCTTCACGCTCGAACACACGCCTGACCGCTATCCGGTGAGCTGGCTGCCGAAGGGCGTGCGCAATTGGCTGGCCCGGACGCGCACCGGGCACCGGATCACGAAGAGCAGCCTGCGCGGCGTCGGGCGGCTGATCGGGGATGACAGCCTTGTGCGCCTCAGCCGCTTCATCGCGACCGGCGGGCTCGAGACCCAGAAGGACATGCTCCGCCACGTCCAGCGCTACTACCCCTCCGGCACCCGCTTCGTCGTGCTGCCGATGGACATGAGCCAGATGGGCGCGGGTGATGTGTGCAAGGATCTGGGCGCGCAGCATGACGAACTGGCCGCGCTTGCCCGCGATCCGGAGGGCGGCGGCGCCGTGATCCCCTTCGCCGCCGTCGATCCCCGCAATCCGGAGCACTTCTCCGAACTGCGCCGCTGTGTGGAGGAGTACGGCTTTCGCGGCGTGAAGCTCTACCCGCCGCTGGGCTTCGATCCCTCCGACCGCAGGCTGATGGAGAAGGTCTATCCCTACTGCATCGAACATGACCTGCCGGTGCTCAGCCATTGCTCCCGGGGCGGCGTGCGCGGGGCACGGCTCGACAAGTGGTCGGCGAACCTGCTGGCGCGGCCGCAGGCCTTCAAACCGGTGCTGGAGAGCTTCCCCGACCTGCGCGTCTGCCTCGCCCATTTCGGTGGTGGCGCGGCGTGGGAGGAATACGTGAAGGTCGGCCTCGATCCCGCGGACCCCGAGGCGCGGAAGGAGAACTTCCTCGCCTCCCTTCTCGACATGCTGCGGGCGGAGGATGCGCCGGGTGTGCGGACCTATCCGGGGCTCTATACCGACATCTCCTACACCTCGTTCAATTACGAGGACTACATCCCGGTGCTCTCCGTCTTCCTGCAGGACCGGCGGATCCGCGACCGCGTGCTCTTCGGCTCCGACTTCTACATGACCGAGCAGGAGGAGCTGCCGGAGCGGAGCCTCTCGATGCGCCTCCGTTTCGCGCTGGGGGAGGAGGCGTTTTGGCAGATCGCCCATGAGAACCCCAAGCGGTGGTTGGGTGAGATGCCGGCCGAGGATGCGCCGGAGGCGGCTGTGCGGGTCCCGGAGCCGCAGGGTGCCTGAGCCGCGTTGAGGCGCGCATCGGCAGGGCCGCGCCGCTTCGCCATGGACGTCCCCCCGGCGCGCCCGCTATAGCGGCGGGCGACGACCCGAGAGGAGGCCCCATGTCCCACAGCACCGATCCCCGCCCGATGAGCGCCGTGCCCGGCGCGAAGCTCACCGGAACGGCCGAGGTGCCGGGGGACAAATCCGTCTCCCACCGCTCGCTGATCTTCGGCGCGATGGCGGTGGGTGAGACGCAGGTGACGGGGCTTCTCGAAGGGCAGGACGTGCTCGACACCGCAAAGGCGATGGAGGCGCTGGGCGCCGAGGTGATCCGCCACGGGCCGGGCGAGTGGTCGGTTCATGGCGTTGGTGTCGGCGGCTTCTCGGAGCCCGAGGATGTCATCGACTGCGGCAATTCGGGGACCGGCGTGCGGCTGCTGATGGGCACCGTCGCGACGCACGGGTTTTCCACGACCTTCACCGGGGATGCGTCCCTGCGCTCCCGCCCCATGGGCCGCGTGACCGATCCGCTGGCGCTGTTCGGGGCCGAGGCGCATGGCCGCGCCGGGGGCCGTCTGCCCCTGACGCTGGTCGGGGCCGCGAACCCGGTGCCGGTCCGCTACGCCACGCCCGTGCCGTCGGCTCAGGTGAAATCCGCCGTGCTCCTCGCCGGTCTCAACGCGCCGGGCGAGACGGTGGTGGAGGAGATCGAGGCGACCCGCGACCATACGGAGCGGATGCTCCGCGGCTTCGGCGCCGAGGTCGAGGTGGACGGCCGCACCATCGTGCTGAAGGGACAGCCGGAGCTCACGCCCCAGCATATCGTGGTGCCGCGCGATCCGTCCTCCGCCGCCTTCCCGGTCTGCGCCGCGCTGCTCTGCGAGGGGTCGGACGTGCTGGTGCCGGGCATCGGCCTCAACCCGACGCGGGCCGGGCTCTACACCACGCTGCGCGAGATGGGCGCGGACCTCACCTACGAGAACGAGCGGCTGGAGGGCGGCGAGCCCGTCGCCGACCTGCGCGCCCGCTTCGGTCCGATGAAGGGGATCGAGGTGCCGCCGGAGCGCGCTGCCTCGATGATCGACGAGTACCCGATCCTCTCGGTCGTGGCGGCGATGGCGGAGGGGACGACCGTCATGCGCGGCGTCAAGGAACTGCGTGTGAAGGAGAGCGACCGCATCGACGCCATGGCCCGGGGCTTGGAGGCCTGCGGCGTGCGGGTCGAGGAGACGGAGGACACCTTCACCGTTCACGGCACCGGGGGCGAGGTGCCGGGTGGGGCGACGGTCGGCACGCGGCTCGACCACCGGATCGCGATGAGCTTCTTCTGCCTGGGGCTCGGCGCGCGGCGGGCGGTGAAGATCGACGACGCGACGGTGGTTGAGACGAGCTTCCCCAACTTCCTGCCGCTGATGGAGAGCCTCGGCGCCTCCTTCCGGCGGGAGAACGGGTGAAGCGTTCCGCCCGGCGGCCACGCCGGGCCGCGCCCGACCCCCCCCCGGAGGGCGCGATGGCGATGTCGTTTGCAGAAGACGCGCCATCGATGCTTGAGGGCGCGGACCCATCAAAACCCGCCGGAAAGCGCCCTCCAGGTCGGGCGCTGCCCTTGTCTCTTCGCCCCGGCGGCGTGACTAGGCATCCCGCCCCATCGCACTAGGCTTCCCGCCACCACGAAGGAGACGACCATGTCCGAGCGCCATCACGGAAGCTGCCTCTGCGGCGCGGTGAAGTACCGGGTCGAGGGTCCGCTGCGGCCCGTCATCTCCTGTCACTGCACCCAGTGCCGCAAGACCTCCGGCCATTATGGTGCGGCGACCTCCGCCCCGAAGGACAAGGTGCGGATCGCGGGCGACGTGAAGTGGTATGTGAGCTCGGATGCGGCCCGCCGGGGCTTCTGCCCCGATTGCGGCTCCTCGCTGTTCTGGGATGGCGGCGGGGAGAACATCTCGATCTGGGCGGGCTCTCTCGACGGGTCCACCGGGCTCACGCTCAAGGGGCACATTTTCACCGCCTCGAAAGGCGACTACTACCCGATCAGCGACGACCTGCCGATGGCTGAGGGCGAGGATCCGGAGCTGACCACGAAATAGACCGCGCCGCGGGGAGGCGACATGCGCCTCCGGCGGGGATACTTGAACAGAGAAGAAGGGCGCACGGCCCTCGGGGAGGAGACGGCATGAGCTTCACGGTGGCGATCGACGGACCGGCGGCGGCGGGCAAGGGCACCATTGCGCGCGCGGTTGCTGCACACTTCGGCTTTGCCCATCTCGACACCGGGCTGCTCTACCGCGCCACGGGGGCGAAGGCACTGGATACGGGCGCTGTGGACGCGACGAGTGCCGAGCAGGCGGCGCGGGCGCTGAGCGAGGAGGATCTGGCGCGGGACGATCTGCGCACCGGCGATGCGGGGCAGGCGGCCTCCGTCGTCGCGGCGATCCCGGCGGTGCGCGCGGCGCTCCTCGACTGGCAGCGCGCCTTTGCCCGGCGCGCAGGCGGCGCCGTGCTCGACGGGCGCGACATCGGCACGGTGGTCTGTCCGGAGGCGGAGGTGAAGCTCTACGTCACCGCCTCCGACGACGAGCGGGCCAAGCGGCGGCATGCAGAGCTGGTGAAGGCGCGTGCCGAACTGACTGTCGCGGAGGTTCTGAGCGACCTGCAGGCCCGCGACCGGCGCGATGCCTCCCGCGATACCGCACCGATGAAGCCCGCGGCGGATGCGCATCTCTTCGACACCACGACGCTCAGCATTGAGGCTGCGGTGGCCCGCGCCATCGCCCTGATCGAGCAGGCGCGCGCGGCCCATCCCCTGCCCTGACCTTGCCCTTGCAGGCCGAAAGGCGTATAGCGACGCCGTCGCGCAGGCGGCCGGAACAACGATTCCCGGCCGGAACGGGGTCTGAACGCCCTGTCCGGGCGGGATTGTGCATTCCGGCCAGCGGCAAAACCCAAGTGCAAAGACCGGCGGACCCAACCGCCTGGCCCGTGAAATCAGACTGCTTTTAGGAGAACTCCGCCTTATGGCAACCAACGCAAGCATGGAAGATTTCGAAGCCCTCCTGAACGAGAGCTTCGAGCTGGCGACCCCCGAAGAGGGCACCGTCGTCAAGGGCACTGTCATCGCGATCGAAGCGGGTCAGGCCATCATCGACATCGGCTACAAGATGGAAGGCCGTGTCGAACTCAAGGAATTCGCGAAGCCCGGCGAGGATGCGAGCCTCGCCCCCGGTGACGAAGTCGAGGTCTACCTCGAGCGTGTCGAGAACGCGCGCGGCGAAGCCGTCATCTCCCGCGACAAGGCCCGCCGTGAAGAGGCATGGGACCGTCTGGAGAAGGCCTACGCCAAGGAAGAGCGCGTCGAGGGCGCGATCTTCGGCCGCGTCAAGGGTGGCTTCACCGTCGATCTCGGCGGCGCCGTGGCCTTCCTGCCCGGCTCCCAGGTCGATGTGCGCCCCGTGCGCGATGCCGGCCCGCTGATGGGCCTGCCCCAGCCGTTCCAGATCCTCAAGATGGACCGCCGCCGCGGCAACATCGTCGTGTCCCGCCGTGCGGTGCTGGAAGAGTCCCGCGCCGAGCAGCGCGCCGAGATCGTCGGCAAGCTGTCCGAGGGCGACGTCATCGACGGTGTGGTCAAGAACATCACCGAATACGGTGCGTTCGTGGACCTCGGCGGTGTCGACGGCCTGCTGCACGTGACCGACATGGCATGGCGCCGGGTCAACCACCCGTCCGAGATCCTGTCGATCGGCGAGACCGTGAAGGTCCAGGTCGTCAAGATCAACAAGGAGACGCAGCGCATCTCGCTCGGCATGAAGCAGCTGCAGGCCGATCCGTGGGACGAGGTCGAGGGCAAGTTCCCCATCGGCTCGAAGCACACCGGCCGCGTCACCAACATCACCGACTACGGCGCCTTCGTGGAGCTGGAGCCGGGGGTCGAGGGCCTCGTGCACGTCTCCGAGATGTCCTGGACGAAGAAGAACGTCCATCCGGGCAAGATCGTCTCCACCTCCCAGGAGGTCGAGGTCATGGTGCTGGAGATCGACACCGCGAAGCGTCGCGTGTCGCTCGGCCTGAAGCAGACCCAGGGCAACCCGTGGGAGAACTTCGAAGCCGCATTCCCGCCGGGCACCGAGGTCGAGGGCGAGGTGAAGAATATCACCGAGTTCGGCCTGTTCATCGGTCTGGAAGGCGACATCGACGGCATGGTGCACCTCAGCGACATCGACTGGGACCGCCGTGGCGAAGAGGCGATCGAGGACTACAAGAAGGGCGATATCGTCCGTGCGAAGGTCACCGAGGTGGACCCGGAGCGCGAGCGCATCTCCCTCTCGATCAAGGCGCTCGATGACAGCTTCGACGGTGCCGTGGACGGCATCAAGCGCGGCCAGGTCGTGACGGTGAACGTCACCGCGATCGAGGATGGCGGCATCGAGGTCGAGTACGACGGCATGAAGGCCTTCATCCGCCGCTCCGACCTCAGCCGGGATCGCTCCGAGCAGCGGCCCGAGCGCTTCTCCGTCGGTGACAAGGTCGATGCGCGCATCACCAACATCGACAAGAACGCCCGCCGCCTCGGCCTGTCGATCAAGGCGCGCGAGATCGCGGAAGAGAAGGAAGCGGTCGAGCAGTACGGCTCCTCCGATTCCGGCGCGTCGCTCGGCGACATCCTGGGCGCGGCGCTCAAGGATCGCGAAGACAGCTGAGCGCATTTTGCGCACCGAAACAGACGGCGCCCCCCGACCGGGGGCGCCGTTTTTCTTGGGCCGTGCGATTCGCGAATTGTGCATCTGAACCTGTCGCGTGGTCGCGGGACGCCCGATTTCAACTGCTTTAAAGAAGTCAATCCGCCGTTGAACTGGCGATTCAGCGCTCAATGTGCTTTCTTCAAGGGGTTCAAACCCTTGCTGCGTTGACCGGAGCGGTTTGGTCGTGCGACTCTGAGACGACACAAGGCGAGGAGCCAGATCATCGTGATCAAGTCAGAGCTGATTCAGAAGATCGCCGAAGAAAACCCGCATCTCTATCAGCGCGACGTCGAACGGATTGTCGGTACCATCTTCGACGAGATCGTGGAGGCGATGGCCCAGGGCAACCGTGTCGAGCTGCGCGGCTTCGGAGCATTCTCGGTCAAGAAGCGCGAAAGCCGGGTCGGTCGCAACCCGCGGACCGGCGAAGCGGTTGACGTTGACGAAAAACACGTACCTTTCTTCAAGACAGGCAAGTTGCTGCGGGACCGTCTGAACGGCAAGTGATCCCGCCAAGGAAGGGAGACCCCGTGATGCGCGTCCTGAAGATGATCCTGCTCCTGGCGCTCGCCGTCATCATCATCATGCTCGCCGTCGCGAACCGCGAGCCGGTCGTGGTCGAGCTTCTGCCCACCCAGTTCCAGTTCATTACGGGGTGGAGCACGCAGGTCCCGCTCTTCGTCGTCATGATCGTGATGGCCGCCGGTGGCTTCACCCTCGGCTGGTCGTGGGAATGGCTGCGTGAGCAGCGCACCCGCACCATCGCCGCGCGCCGCCGCCGCCAGATCGCCGAGCTGGAGGCGGAGGTGCAGACCCTGCGCAAGGATACCGGACGGGAAGAGGACGAGGTTCTCGCCCTCCTGAAGTGAGCCACTGATGAAAGTGAAGATCTGCGGGCTGTCGACGCCCGACACCATCGCGGCCGCGGTCGAGGGCGGAGCGGCCTATGTCGGCTTCGTCTTCTTCGAGAAGTCGTCGCGCCTCGTGTCGGTGGACACCGCGCGCGCTCTGGCGGCCGACGTGCCGCCGGGCGTGGTGAAGGTCGGCCTCTTCGTGAACCCCGACGATGCGGCGCTGGAGGCGGTGCTCGACACCGTTCCGCTCGACATGATCCAGCTCCACGGCGCCGAGCCGCCGGAGCGGGTGGTGGAGGTGCGCGGAACCCACGGGCTGCCGGTGATGAAGGCCCTCGGTCTGCGGGACGAGAGCGACCTTACGGCCCTCGATACCTATGCGGAGGTCGCCGACCAGATCCTGGTGGATGCGAAGCCCCCCGCGGGCGGCGAGGTGCCCGGCGGCAACGGCCTCGCCTTCGACTGGCGCCTGCTCTCCGGCCGGCGCTGGCCGCTGCCCTGGATGCTCGCCGGCGGGCTGGAGGCGGACAACGTGCAGCGCGCCGCCAATCTCACGGGGGCCACGCAGGTCGACCTCTCCTCCGGTGTCGAGAGTGCGCCGGGCGTGAAGGATCCCGCGCTGATCCGCGCCTTCCTGAAGGCCGCGGGGGCGGAGAGACCGGGCCCTCCCCACGATGGTCCCGGCCTCCCCTGAACACGGTTTCACCGCTGCGGGCCTGCGGACCGGCCACCCATCGCTCGGCCGCATCGTCCCGCCCGGCGCCCCTTGCGCATCCGGCGGTCCACCCCTGGCCCGCCCGCTGCAATCGGTCACCGATATGAGACCAATTCCGCGGGTGCCTCGAGGTTTCCATCCGTTAACGTTGATTTGCCAGAAACCCTGATCCGGATAAAAAAGCGCCGCCACATCTCTGGGTGAGATGGGCGGCGCAAGGGACATGTAGAGTGTTCCACACGCGACGGGACGCACCACCGACCCGTCTATCGAGAGGTGAGGCTGTATCAGGGACAGAGTGATACAGGCTGCATATCCTTCCGATGTTCTAGCAACGCTCCGATTTCGCAAATGGTTGCATCTGCAAGGGACATTTTTTTGCGGAACCGGCTGACAGAACGTCGCGCCCCATCGACGGCCCCCAAACCCCGCGATAGAAAGCTGCAATCCGCACATCCGGGAGGTTGAGATGACCCGCCACGCGCCCAACTCCTTCAGCGCCGGCCCCGACGCGCAGGGCCGCTTCGGCCAGTTCGGCGGCCGCTTCGTGTCCGAGACACTGATGCCGTTGATCCTCGACCTCGAGGCCGAGTACGAGAAGGCGAAGACCGATCCGGACTTCTGGGCCGAGATGGACGACCTGTGGAAGCACTATGTCGGCCGCCCCTCGCCGCTCTACTACGCCGAGCGGCTGACGGAGCGGTTCGGCGGGGCGAAGGTCTACCTCAAGCGCGACGAGCTCAACCACACCGGTGCGCACAAGATCAACAACGTGCTGGGCCAGATCCTGCTCGCCCGCCGCATGGGCAAGAAGCGCATCATCGCGGAGACGGGGGCGGGCCAGCACGGCGTGGCGACCGCGACGGTCTGCGCGCGCTTCGGGCTGGAGTGCATCGTCTTCATGGGCGCGACGGACGTGGAGCGGCAGAAGCCCAACGTCTTCCGCATGAACCTGTTGGGCGCCAAGGTGATCCCCGTGACCTCGGGCCGCGGCACGCTGAAGGACGCGATGAACGAGGCGCTGCGCGACTGGGTCACCAACGTGGAGAGCACCTTCTACTGCATCGGCACCGTGGCGGGACCGCACCCCTATCCGGCCATGGTCCGCGACTTCCAGTCGATCATCGGCAAGGAGACGAAGGCGCAGATGATGGAGCGGGAGGGCCGCCTGCCCGACAGCCTCGTCGCCTGCATCGGCGGCGGCTCCAACGCCATGGGTCTCTTCCACCCGTTCCTCGATGACGAGGGCGTGCGCATCATCGGGGTCGAGGCCGGGGGCCACGGTGTCGATGAGAAGATGGAGCACGCCGCCTCGCTGACCGGCGGACGGCCCGGCGTGCTGCACGGCAACCGGACCTACCTCTTGCAGGACGCGGATGGTCAGATCATCGAAGGGCACTCGATCAGCGCGGGCCTCGACTATCCCGGCATCGGGCCCGAGCACTCCTGGCTCCACGATATCGGGCGGGTGGAGTACGTCTCCGTCACCGATCGGGAGGCGCTCGACGCCTTCCAGCTCTGCTGCACCACCGAAGGCATCATTCCGGCCCTTGAACCCAGCCACGCTTTGGCGCATGTAGCCAAGCTTGCACCGGACCTGCCGAGCGATCACCTGCTGGTGATGAACATGTGCGGCCGGGGCGACAAGGATATCTTCACCGTGGCAGAAGCGCTCGGCGTCGAGATCTGAACCAAAGGGGTTACAGGCCCCGCATTAGGATTGATTGTGAAAATGGCTGACTATCAGATCGGCGACATCGTCGTGCTGACCGCAGGTTCGATGCGCATGGCGGTCGAGGGCGTGGACGGGGACATGGTCTCCACCGTCTGGTGCAACGAGGGCGTGATCGGGCGCGACACGTTCAACAGCGTGCTCCTGAAGAAGTGGGAGCATCGCGAGGAGAACAACCGCGGCGATCGCGGCAAGCCCGGCGGCTTCAACAAGGGCGGCGACCGGGGCGGCTTCAACAAGGGTGGCGATCGCGGCGGCTGGAAAGGCCGCGACGATCGCGGCGGCGACCGCGACGACCGCCCCCGCGGCAAGACCGGCTGGGACGGCAAGCCGCGCGAGAACAAGTTCTTCCGCAAGGACTGAACCGCGACACCCCGCGGCGCGCCGCGGGATTTGCGTATTTGGACAAAGAAGAAGGGCGGGCCGCAGGGCGCGCCCTTTTCGCGTCATGGGTGCAACGGTCTCGGGGCGCGAGGCGGTGCCGGGGAACCCGGGCTTCGGATGCCATGTTGAGGTGATACACGCTAAGCTTGGGGGCAAGACCATGAAACGCATCCTTCTGACGGCCGTCGCCGCTGCCGTGATCGCACCGCATGTGGCCTGGGCGCAGCCGTCGCACTGTCCGCCCGGCCACGCGCGCAAGGGCTGGTGCGAGCCGGGGGTGCGTTACGACCGCGACGACTACCGCGTCATCCGCGACTACGGGCGCTACAACCTGCCGCCCCTGCGTGATGGCGAGCGCTACGTCATCATCGACAATCAGGTGGTGCGCGTTTCGGACCGGACCGGCGACATCATCGCCGTCATCGGCCTCGCCTCGATCCTGCTCGACTGACGCAGGACGGTGCGTCGCGCTGCATGATGATGGCGGCCGCGGTGGCGTTGCCCGTGATCTGCGGCATGCCGCCGCGCAGGGCGGAACCGATGGTGATGTCTGGGGTTTCTGGAGTCTTAGGTTCACCCCGGAGTTAGTCTCATGAAAATACTTGCTTTTATCCTTGCCCTCGTCGCTTTCGCCGCGCCTCAGGCGGTCCTCGCGCAGGTGCCGACGCAGAGCGGCTGCATTCCCACCAATGACGATTGCGATCCCAACGATACGGACGATGCCGATCGGCCCGGCGTACCGTCGGACGACTGAGGCAATACGCTGCTTTCGCAGCTGAATAGGCCCGGTCCGCTGGTCAAGCGGATCGGGCTTCTTTATCAGGGTCACGATACGACTTCCGCCAGAGGCCCCATGACCCGCATCGACGCCAAGTTCGCCCAGCTCGCGAAACAGAACCGCACGGCCTTCGTCGCCTTCGTGATGGCGGGCGATCCCTCGCCCGAGACGAGTGCCGAGGTGCTGGCGGGCCTGCCGGGCGCGGGTGTCGACGTGATCGAGATCGGGATGCCGTTCACCGACCCGATGGCCGATGGCCCGGCGATCCAGCTTGCGGGCCAGCGGGCGCTGGAGGCGGGGATGACCCTCGACCGGACGCTCACGATGGTGCGCGACTTCCGCGTGCGCGATGACACCACGCCGATCGTGCTGATGGGCTATTACAACCCGATCTTCTCGAAGGGTGTCGACGTCTTCCTGAAGGAGGCCGCCGAGGCCGGCATCGACGGACTGATCGTCGTCGACCTGCCGCCGGAGGAGGATGCGGAGCTGTGCCTCCCCGCGCAGGAGGCGGGGCTCAACTTCATTCGCCTCGCCACGCCCACCACCGACGACCGGCGGCTGCCCGCGGTGCTGCAGAACACCTCGGGCTTTGTGTACTACGTCTCGATCACTGGCATCACCGGCTCGGCGGAGGCCAACGCCGCAAAGGTCGGACCGGAGATCGCGCGGATCAAGGCCGCGACCGATCTGCCGGTCTGCGTCGGCTTCGGGATCAAGACGCCGCAGGCCGCGGCCGAGATGGCGAAGGTCGCGGACGGCGTGGTCGTGGGTTCCGCCATCGTGGACCGGCTCGGCCGGGGCGAGAGTGCGGCCGACGTGCTGTCCTTCGTGGCCGAGCTGGCGCGCGGCGCCCATGACGATCGAACCTGACGAGAGCCAGCGCGGGCTGCCTCTGAGCCCGCGGCGCAGCACCTCGCGGGTGCTCATTTATGGTTTCGCCGCCTTTACCGTACTGATGGGCGTGGCCGAGTACTTCGGCCTGCCGGCCTTTCGCGCCTTCGTGCGCAGCATCAATATCCTGCGCGAATACTTCCCGTTCCTGATCGTGATCTATGCGCTGATGGTCGCGATTCCCTTCGTGCCGGGCGTCACGCTGGGCATCGCGATCATGGTGCTGTTCGGGGCAAAGGTGGCGTTCTGGGTCTGGGGGGCGAGCGTGGTCGGCATGCTGCTCGCCTTCACCGTGGGGCGGAGCGTGCCGCCCGCGCGGATTGCGCCACTCCTGAGGCGGTTGCGGATGGAGGACCGGATCCCGTTCCTCGACCCCGGCACGCCGATGACCGACCGGCAGCGGCTGGCGGGGCTGCTGGGCTCCCGCCTCTGGGTCCGCCGGCTGATCCGCTGGCGCTATCTCGCGGTATCGCTGGTGGCGGTGGCGCCGGGCAATGTGCTGCTCGGCGGGGCCGGGGGGATCGCGCTGCTCGCGGGGCTCTCGAAGTCGTTCCGGCTGGTGCCCTTCGTGCTGGCCGCAGCACTCCCGATGCTGCCGTTCTACTACGCGGTCTGGAGCTCGGGGCTCGACATCCTGCCTGGCGGGCGGTGAGGGCGTAGTCCGCGTTGGCGCCGGATGGCGCCACAGTCTCGTTCCTGAAGCGACAAGCCAGTTTACCGGCAGACCAGACGTGCGCTTGTCTGATCGGGCGATGCACCGGGCCGCGTCGGCCCGGCGTCGTGTCGTCCCCTAGGGCTCAGGCGTGGATCGCGCCGTCGCCGCAGGCGAGGGCCGCCTCGCGCATCGCTTCGGAGAAGGTCGGGTGCGCGTGGCAGGTGCGGGCGAGATCCTCGGCCGCGGCGCCGAACTCCATCGCGACGCAGACCTCGTGGATCAGGTCGCCCGCCATCGGGCCGATGACATGGGCGCCGAGGATCCGGTCCGTCTCCGCATCGGCCAGCAGCTTCACGAAGCCCTCGCCTGCGAAATGCGACTTCGCCCGTGCGTTGCCCATGAAGGGGAACTTGCCGACCTTGTACTTGCGGCCCTCCTCCTTGAGCTGCTCCTCCGTCGCGCCGACATTGGCGACTTCGGGGTGGGTGTATATCACGCTAGGGATGACCCCGTAGTTAACATGGCCGCGCTGGCCCGCGATGGTCTCGGCCACCGCCATGCCCTCGTCTTCGGCCTTGTGGGCGAGCATCGGGCCCGCGATCACGTCGCCGATGGCGTAGATGCCGTCGACGTTGGTCTTCCAGTGGCCGTTGGTCTTGACCATGCCGCGCTCCATCTCGATGCCCAGATCTTCGAGACCCAGCGCGTCGGTATAGGGGCGGCGACCGGTGGCGAGCAGCACGATGTCCGCGTCGATCACGTGCTCGCTGTCGTCCTTGCGGCTCTTGTAGGTGACCTTCGCCTTGTTGTTCTTCACCTCGGTGCCCTGCACGGCGCAGTTCAGCTCGAAGTTAAGCCCCTGTTTCTTCAGCATCTTCAGGAACTGCTTGGAGATTTCGGCGTCCGAGCCTGGGATGATGTGGTCCATGAACTCGATCACGGTGACTTCGGAGCCGAGGCGGGAGTAGACCGAGCCGAGCTCCAGCCCGATCACACCACCGCCGATGACGACCATCTTGCCGGGCACCTTCTTGAGCTCCAGCGCGCCGGTGGAGGTGACGACGACCTTCTCGTCGACCTCGACGCCGGGCAGGCTTGCCGCCTCGGAACCCGTTGCGATCACGATGTTTTTCGCCTTGTGCGTCTCGTTGCCGACCAGCACTTCGCCCGGAGCCGTGATCTTGCCGTAGCCCTTGATCCAGTCGATCTTGTTCTTCTTGAACAGGAACTCGATACCGTCCGTGTTCGACTTCACGGTGGACTGTTTGTATTCCAGCATCTTCGGAAGATCGACCGATGGCGCCTTGCCCATCAGGCCCATTTTCGCAAAATTGTCAGTGGCTTCGTGGTAGAGCTCGGAGGCATGGAGCATCGCCTTCGACGGGATGCAGCCAACGTTGAGGCAGGTGCCGCCGAGCGTTTCGCGCCCCTCGACGCAGGCGGTTTTGAGGCCGAGCTGGGCGCAGCGGATGGCGCAGACATAGCCGCCGGGACCGGCTCCGATCACGATGACATCATACTCGGCCATGGGTCTCTCCTTGATACGTTAACGCCGATCCGCGGCGTATGATTTGCGTATGACATGCGTGCAGCGGGCGCCTCACAAGGTGGCGCCGGGTCGCAAAAGGTAAACGGGTGCGGGGCGTCATCCGCGCAGCTCGATGGGTGTGCCGTTGGGCACGCGGGACCAGATCTCCCGCATCTCCGCATCCGTCACGGCGATGCAGCCATCCGTCCAGTCGACCAGCAGGTGAAGGCGACCGAGGATGCCGAAGCCGTTGGGCAGCCCGTGGATCATGATATTCCCGCCCGGCGAGACACCGGCCGCGGCCGCCTGCGCCACGTCGTCGGCATTCGGGTAGGAGATATGCAGGCTGAGATGCGCGATCGAGTTCGGATTGCGCCAGTCGATGACATAACGGCCCTCCGGCGTGCGCTCGTCCCCCTCCTGCCGCTTGTGGCCGTCCGGCGCGGCGCCGAGGGAGATGTCGTAGGCCGCGATGACGGCGCCGTCGCGCAGAAGCTCTAGGCGCCTGTCCGACTTGTCGACCCGCACGAGATCGGCCTGATCGGCGACGGGTGCCATCGGCGGTGGCGTGCCGGAGGCGGTGCGCGCGGCGACCTGGCCATAGAGCAGTCCGCCGGCGGTCAGGGCAACAAGCAGAGCCCCACTTATGACGATCCGGCGGATCACAGCAGGGCCGCGACCAGCATCAGCATCGTGGCGAGATACCCCGCGCCCCAGACGACGCTGCGGATCAGGGGAACGCCGAATGCGTAGACCGGGATGTAGGCAATGCGGGACGCGAGATACACCCAGGCGCAGGTCGTGGTGAGTGGCGAGGTGGCCTCGCCCAGCGTCACGACGATCACGGCAACGGCAAAGAGGGTAAGCCCGTCGATATGGTTCTGCTCCGCCCGCTGCGCGCGTCCGGCGATGCCGGTGAGGCCGAGCCCGCCGTCGCGCGGACCCATCGTCTGCTTCATTCCGACCTGCGCATTGGCGGTGACGGAGAACAGCGCGAGGTGCGCGATATGCAGAAGGCCGGCAAGGGCGAGGACGGTGAGTTCGGGGGGCATGTTCTCAGCTTAAAGTTGAGGTCATTTTTAAACAATTAGAAAGCGACACTGCAGAAGTTCCCTGTAAATTAACTTTTATTAACTAATAATAAAAGTTTCGAAAGGGAGAGTTTCATGAGGCTAGTTCTGGTCATTTCCGCGATCGCTTCGATGTCTGTCGGAGCCGCCGGCCATGCGTATTCATTCGATACTCCAATTGCCGTATCCGAAGCGGAGGTCCGGCATGGCGGTGGCCTCAACAGTCAAGGCTGTCACAACGACCATCGACGTGGCACCTACCACTGCCATTGACCGATCAGCCCGGTCCCTCCGGGCAGCGCCCGACCCGCCCCACCGGGCGTGCGCATCCCCCCTGCCTTCGGCACTGGCGCTGCCCTCCCCACAGGGCAGCGCCTTTTTGCTGGCCGGATGTGCAGGTGGCAAGCCATCGTAGGCTCAGAGGTCCATCAGCAGGCGCTGCGGATCCTCCAGTGCCTCTTTGACGCGCACGAGGAAGGTCACGGCCCCCTTGCCGTCCACGATGCGGTGATCGTAGCTGAGCGCGAGGTACATCATCGGGCGGATGACAATCTGGCCGTTCACGACCACCGGGCGCTCCTGGATCTTGTGCATGCCCAGGATGCCCGATTGCGGCGGGTTGAGGATGGGCGAGGACATCAGCGAGCCGTAGACGCCGCCGTTCGAGATCGTGAAGGTGCCGCCCTGCATGTCGGCCATGGAGAGCTTGCCGTCGCGCGCGCGCTTGCCGAGCTCGCCGATCTTCTTCTCGATGCCCGCGAAGCTGAGGCTGTCCGCGTCGCGCACGACCGGCACGACGAGGCCCGTGGGCGTGCCGGTGGCGATGCCCATATGCACGAACTTCTTGTAGACGATGTCGGTGCCGTCGATCTCCGCATTCACCTCGGGCACTTCGACGAGGGCGTGGCAGCACGCCTTGGTGAAGAAGGACATGAAGCCGAGGCGGACGCCGTGCTTCTTCTCGAACTCGTCCTTGTACTTCTTGCGCAGGTCCATGACCGCGGACATGTCCACCTCGTTATAGGTGGTCAGCATCGCCGCGGTGTTCTGCGCGTCCTTGAGGCGCCGCGCGATGGTCTGGCGCAGGCGGGTCATCTTCACCCGCTCTTCGCGGGCCGCATCGTCGGCCGGGACCGGGGCGCGGGGCGCCTGGGCGGGGGCCGGTGCCTCGGCGGGGGCGGAGGGCGCACGCAGCACGTCCTCCTTCATGATGCGGCCGTCGCGGCCGGTGCCGTTGACCTGATCGGGGGTGAGGCCACGCTCGGCCATCAGCTTCTTGGCCGACGGCGCGTCCTCCACATCCTTGCCGCCGGAGGCAGGTGCTGCCGCCGGAGCCTCGGCCGCCGGTTTCGTGGTGGGGGCGGAGGTCGCACCGGCCGTGATGATGGCGAGCTTCGCGTCGGCGCCGACCGTGGCGCCTTCCTCGGCGATCAGCTCCGCGATGACGCCGCCCACGGGGGCCGGCACCTCGACGGAGACCTTGTCGGTCTCCAGCTCGGCGATCATCTCATCGGCTTCGACCACGTCTCCGACCTTCTTGAACCAGCTCGCGACGGTCGCTTCCGTCACGGATTCGCCGAGGGCGGGGACCATGACGTCGACCTTCTCCCCGCCGGAGCGGGCGGCATCGGCGTCCGCTTCCGCCTTGGCGGCACTGCGCGCAACCCCTTCGGAGGCCTTCTCGCTGCGCGGCTTCACGTCCTCGGCCCCGGCGGAGGCGCCTTCGGCGATGGTGGCGAGCAGGGCGTCGGGGCCGACCGTCTCACCCTCCTGCACCACGATCTCGGACAGGGTGCCGGCGGCCGGCGCGGGCACCTCGACCGTGACCTTGTCGGTCTCGAGCTCGGCGATCATCTCGTCGGTCTCGACCGCCTCCCCGGGTTTCTTGAACCAGGTGGCGACGGTGGCCTCGGTGACGCTTTCACCCAGGGCGGGGACGCGGACTTCGGTGCTCATGTTGTTTGCCTTCTTACCAAGGGGTGTACCTCGCGCCGCCACCAGCCGGACCGAAACTCAAGGTTTCGGGCGAGACGCTCGGAAAGCAAGTGATCTCCGAACTGGTCAGCTCTATGCGCAGAAAGGTTTCGCTAAGTTCAAAGCGGGTAACTGTCTCACCTTCGCAGCGGAAGATGCGGGCTGGAATGGCGGCCTCCAGATCATCGAGGGGCGCCTGAAAGCGGTCTTCCTTGTCGTCCTTCAGGAACCGGATCGGACCACCGGACTCGATCGACGCGCGCTCGCCATCGATGGTCTCGATCTGAAGTTCCAGCCACTGGGACCATAGCCGAACAGGCCCCACGACCGGAGACGATGCCTCCAGCCGTGCCAAGTATTCCCGTTCTTGCTGCAGGCTCATTGCTCTCAGCCTTCTCCGGTCAGGGCGTCGTTCACGAGCGCTTCCTGTTCGTTCTTGTGCTGGGAGGCGAGGCCGGTCGCGGGTGAGGCCGAGGCGTGGCGGCCGGCATAGCGGGCGCGGCCGTGCTTGGCGTTCACGCGGCTCAGCACCCATTCGATGTTGGGTTCGACGAAGCTCCAGGCGCCCTGGTTCTTCGGCTCTTCCTGGCACCACACGATCTCGGCCTGGGTGAAGCGGCCGAGCTCCTGGCTCATCGACTGGGCGGGGAACGGATAGAACTGCTCCAGCCGCATGAGGTAGACGTCGTCGAGGCCCTGCTCGTCGCGCGCGGCCAAGAGGTCGTAGTAGACCTTGCCCGAGCAGATGACGACGCGCTTGATCTTGTCGTCGGGCTTCAGCGTCAGCTCGGAGCGGCCGAGCTGCGCGTCGTCCCAGAGCACGCGGTGGAAGGACGAGCCCTCCGCCATCTCCTCCAGCGTGCTGACGGCCGACTTGTGGCGCAGCAGCGACTTGGGCGTCATCAGCACCAGCGGCTTGCGGAACGAGCGGTGGAGCTGGCGGCGCAGGATGTGGAAGTAGTTGGCAGGCGTCGTGCAGTTCGCCACGATCCAGTTGTCCTGGCCGCAGAGCTGCAGGAACCGCTCCAGCCGCGCCGATGAGTGCTCCGGCCCCTGGCCCTCGTAGCCGTGGGGCAGCAGCATGACGAGGCCGGACATGCGCAGCCACTTGCTCTCCCCCGACGAGATGAACTGGTCGATCATGATCTGCGCGCCGTTGGCGAAATCGCCGAACTGCGCTTCCCACAGGACCAGCGCGTTGGGCTCGGCGAGGCTGTAGCCGTACTCGAAGCCAAGCACCGCGTATTCCGAGAGCATGGAGTCCACCACCTCGTACTGCGCCTGGTCGGACGCGATGTGGTTGAGGGGCAGATACCGCTCCTCCGTCGCCTGGTCGATGATGCCCGAATGGCGTTGGGAGAAGGTGCCGCGGGTCGAATCCTGACCTGCGAGGCGCACCGGATAGCCCTCGGTCAGCAGCGTACCGAAGGCGAGCGCTTCGGCCGTCGCCCAGTCGAGCCCCTCGCCGGTGTCGATCATCTGCTTCTTGGTGTCGAGCAGGCGGGAGACGGTGCGGTGCGGCGTGTAGCCCTCCGGCAGGCGGGTGAGGGCGGCGCCGACCTCCTTGAGCTTGTCGATCGGCACGGCGGTGGTGCCGCGCTGGTATTCCTGCCCGCGCCGCTCCAGATGCGACCAGCGGCCGTCGAGCCAGTCGGCCTTGTTGGGGCGGAACTCCTTGCCGGCCTCGAACTGCTCGTTCAGATGCGCCTGGAAGGCGGCCTTCGCATCCTCGATCTCGCCTTCGGGGATCAGGCCGTCCTGTACCAGCCGCTCGGTGTAGAGCTGCAGCGTCGTCTTCTGCTTCTTGATCGCCTTGTACATGAGGGGCTGGGTGAACATCGGTTCATCCCCCTCGTTGTGACCGAAGCGGCGGTAGCAGAACATGTCGATGACCACGTCCTTGCCGAACTTCTGCCGGTACTCGGTCGCGACCTTGGCGGCATGGACCACCGCCTCCGGATCGTCTCCGTTCACGTGGAAGATCGGCGCCTCCACCATCAGCGCGATGTCGGTGGGGTAGGGGGAGGAGCGGGAGTTGTGCGGGCTCGTGGTGAAGCCGATCTGGTTGTTCACGACGATATGGATCGTGCCGCCGGTGCGGTGGCCCTTCAGCCCCGAGAGGCCGAAGCACTCCGCCACCACGCCCTGGCCCGCGAAGGCCGCGTCGCCGTGCAGCAGGATCGGCAGGACCGTGGTCCGCTCCATGTCGCCGAGCTGGGCCTGCTTCGCGCGGGCCTTGCCGATGACGACCGGGTTCACCGCCTCCAGATGCGAGGGGTTGGCGGTCAGGCTCAGGTGCACCTCGTTGCCGTCGAACTCCCGGTCAGAGGAGGCGCCGAGGTGGTACTTCACGTCGCCCGAGCCCTCGACCTCGTCCGGCTTGAAGCTGCCGCCCTGGAACTCGTTGAAGATCGCCTTGTAGGGCTTGCCCATGACGTTGGCGAGCACGCTGAGGCGCCCGCGGTGGGGCATGCCGACCACGATCTCCTTCACGCCGAGGGCGCCGCCGCGCTTGATGATCTGCTCCATGGCGGGGATCAGGCTCTCGCCGCCGTCGAGGCCGAAGCGCTTGGTGCCCGTGTACTTCACGTGCAGGAACTTCTCGAAGCCCTCGGCCTCCACCAGCTTGTTGAGGATCGCCTTGCGGCCCTCGCGGGTGAAGGCGATCTCCTTGCCGTAGCCCTCGATCCGCTCCTTCAGCCAGGCGGCCTGTTCGGGATCGGAGATGTGCATGTACTGGAGCGCGAAGGTGCCGCAGTAGGTCCGCTTCACGATCTCCAGGATCTGGCGGAGGTTCGCGACCTCCAGCCCCAGCACGTGGTCGAGGAAGATCGGGCGGTCGTAGTCTTCCTTGGTGAAGCCGTAGGTGGTGGGTTTGAGCTCCGGATGCTCCTCGGGCTCGGCCAGCCGCAGCGGGTCGAGATCAGCGGCGAGGTGGCCGCGGATCCGGTAGGCGCGGATCAGCATCAGCGCGCGGATGGAATCGGTGACCGCCTGGCGCACCTGCGCTTCGGAAAGCTCGACGCCCTTTTCCTTGGCCTTCGCCGTGACCTTCTTCGCGATGTCGGCGGGCTGCGCCTCGTCCCACTCGCCGGTCAGGGCGGCGACCATCTCGCCGTTGGGGACGGGCGGCCAGTCGGCGCGCGCCCAGCTCGGCCCGTCGGCATTGCGCTGCGCGTCCCGATCCTCGTCAAGGGAGCGGAAGAAGGCCTGCCAGCTCTCGTCGACACTCGCCGGATCGGAGGCATAGCGGGCGTGGAGCTGCTCCACATATTCCGCGTTCGCCCCCTGTAGGAAGGAGGAGGAGTGAAACTGGTCGTTGGAACTCTGATCGGTCATCTGTCGAACTCCGGGCGTCGTTGGCGGCGTCCGTCCTCTACTCGGGTTGCGGCCCCGTCGGGCCATTTCGGGATAAGATATGGGGCGGCGGCGGGCCGTAGCGATTGGTCCCGGGATCCGATGGCAGGATCATCCGGCTGAAAAGCATCGTCCCGAAGATCAAACCGTGTATCAGCGCTGCCAGAATGGCGACCACCAAGGTCGGAACGCTGATAGCGGCAATAAGCATAAGGCCGAAACCTGCGGGCCCGTCGATCGTCTGGAAAGCGCTTCCCAGCCAAGCTGTGTAGGTTTCGTACACACAGACCATCGCGATCAGAGCGACCAGACATGCCGTTGGATATGCTACGCGATCCATTGCGGTCCCAGTATCCTTCGCCCTCCGGATCGTCACGGCAAAAAGCGGCAGTCCAGCTATGGCGAAGAGCGCGAGCCTGAGCGCTGCCTCAAGGTGGAGCGATGCACCCAATAGCAGTGCTGCGGCGGGAAGCGTGAGCCCGACTGGTAGAAACCACCAATACTCGGAGCGCTCCGCCCGACCAGAAAAGCGAAGCGGGCTCGAAAGGCACGTCACTATGGCTTCTCGTGGTCCCATCGTTCAGTTCACCTCGCTCAAACCTCTGGCCCGGCGGCACCGCCGGGCAGCGCCCGACCCGCCCCCCAGGGCGGGCGCTTCTCGCCCACCCTCGGGCCGGGCGCCGCCCTCAGTTCAGTTGTGCGCCCGTCGAGCATACTCCTACTTCCCGATCGCCTTCAGCACCGCTTCGCCGAGGCCCGCGGGGCTCTCGGCGATCACGAAACCGGCCGAGCGCATGGCCTCGATCTTGTCCTCGGCGCCGCCCTTGCCGCCGGCGATGATCGCACCCGCGTGGCCCATGCGGCGGCCCGGAGGGGCCGTGCGGCCGGCGATGAAGCCCGCGATGGGCTTGCCGCGGCCGGCCTTCACCTCGTTGGCGTAGAACTGGGCGGCTTCCTCCTCGGCCGACCCGCCGATCTCGCCGATCATGATGATGCTCTCGGTCTCCGGATCGCCCAGCAGCAGCTCGAGCGCGTCGATATGCTCCATCCCCTTGATCGGGTCGCCGCCGATGCCGATGCAGGTCGACTGACCAAGGCCCGCGGCCGAGGTCTGACCCACCGCCTCGTAGGTCAGCGTGCCGGAGCGGGAGACGACGCCGACCGAGCCGCGCTTGTGGATGTGACCCGGCATGATGCCGATCTTGCAGGCGTCCGGCGTGATGACGCCCGGACAGTTCGGGCCGATCAGTGTGGACTTCGAGCCCTCCAGCGCGCGCTTCACCTTCATCATGTCGAGCACCGGGATGCCTTCGGTGATGCAGACGATCAGCTCCATCTCCGCGTCGATCGCCTCGAGGATCGCGTCGGCGGCGAAGGGCGGGGGCACGTAGATCGCGGTCGCGTTCGCGTCCGTCGCGTGCTTCGCCTCGGCCACCGTGTCGAAGACCGGCAGGCCGATATGATCCGTCCCGCCCTTCCCGGGCGTGACGCCGCCGACCATCTTGGTGCCGTAGGCGATGGCCTGCTCGGAGTGGAAGGTCCCTTGCGAGCCGGTCAGGCCCTGGCAGATCACCTTTGTGTTTTCGTTGACGAGGACGGCCATGTGCGCTCTCCGCTCGGTTGGTGTTCGCTCAGGACGGGTCGGTAAACCCGCCGGGTTGTCTCGGTTCGATCGCCACGATCCCCGCGCCGCGCCAGGAGGTGGCGTAGCGCGTCGTCTCCAGCACGCCGATCAGGTATTCGCCCCGCACGTCGCGCAGGTACCAGGCGGATCCGATGGTGGGCGCATCGACCTCGACCGGTTCCTTGACGATGGCGTTGGAGGTCCGGACCGTGTCGAATGCAAGCAGCGTCGCCGCCTCCTCCGTCAGCCGGTTGGCGGTGACGACGCAGTAGCGGTCGCCGTTCTGGAAGTTGCCGAAATAGGCGATCACGTCGCCGCCGCGCGCGGTGTAGTAGCGCGCGAAGGCATCGGCGTAGGAAAAGTCGAAGCCCGCCCCGGTCATCCGCTCGTGCAGGCTGTCGAAATCGGTGATCCCCGCGACACAGACCTCCCGCGCGGCACTGTCGACGAAAGCGGTCGTGCGCTCGGGCAGAACGACGGCGCCCTCGTCGGCGGTACAGGCGGTGAGAGCGAGCACCCAGCAGGCAGCCAGTGAGAGGCGGGCAGGCATCTTAACGGTCATTGTTTACGGTCCAGGAAAAGCCGGTATTACGAACGCTGCCGGGCGACATCCTGGCAAACACATCCGCCATGCGGTGATCGGCAGCAGTCGGAAAACCCGGATCCTCCAGAACCACATCGACCTGCGTCAGCGTGATGCTCTTCGTGTCGAAGATGCAGGTGACCGTTCCTCGCGTGACACCTCCGTCGTCGAAGGAGAATGCGATGCCCGCATAGGTCGCCAAGGTGACCGACGACGCATCGACGTCGACAAAGCCCGGTGCGTCGTTGGTGAAACCTTCGACGGTCGGATAGCTCTGATCAAGCTTCGCATTCAGCTCAGCAAGGCAGGCTTCATCCATCGCGCTGAAGGCAGGCACGGTGAAGGAGTAGGGCTCGGCGACTGCCGGTGCGGCGAAACATGTAGCCAAGACTGCAGCGCGTGCCAAAGCAAGCGACGTCCGGGGCTCCGCCCGTTCGCGGCTTGAACGTTCCACCGGAACGTTCATCGGCCGTGCCGAACCGCCACGAACCCAGGGCTTTGCCCGTTCAGCCCTCGACCGCTCCACCGGAGCGGTCGCCGATGTCATCGTAGCGGTTTTCACCCCTTGACGGCCTTCACGATCTTCTCGGCCGCGTCGGCGAGGTTGTCGGCGGCGATCACATCGAGGCCGGAGGTCGCGATGATCTCCTTGCCCTTTTCCACGTTGGTGCCTTCGAGCCGGACGACGAGGGGGACCTGCAGGCCGACTTCCTTCACCGCGGCAATCACGCCCTCGGCGATGACGTCGCAGCGCATGATGCCGCCGAAGATGTTGACGAGGATGCCCTTCACGTTGTCGTCGGACGTGATGATCTTGAAGGCTTCCGTCACCTTCTCCTTCGTCGCACCGCCGCCCACGTCGAGGAAGTTGGCGGGCTCCGCTCCGTAGAGCTTGATGATGTCCATGGTCGCCATGGCGAGGCCCGCGCCGTTCACCATGCAGCCGATCTCACCGTCGAGCGCGATGTAGTTGAGGTCGAACTTGGAGGCGGCGAGCTCCTTCGGGTCCTCCTCCGTCTCGTCGCGCAGCGCCATGATGTCGGAGTGGCGGTAGAGCGCGTTGCCGTCGAAGCCCATCTTGCAGTCGAGGCACTTCAGATCGCCCTTGTCGGTGACGATCAGCGGGTTGATCTCGAGCATCTCGAGATCCTTCTCCACGAAAAGCTTGTAGAGCTGGTTGACCAGCTTCACGCACTGCTTGACCTGCGCACCCTCGAGCCCAAGGCCGAAGGCGACCTGGCGGCCGTGGAAACCGGAGAGGCCGGAGGCCGGGTCGACGTCGAAGCTCAGGATCTTCTCGGGCGTGGAGGCGGCGACCTCCTCGATATCCATCCCGCCCTCGGTCGAGCAGACGAAGGAGATGCGGGAGGTCTGGCGATCGACGAGCATGGACAGGTAGAGCTCACGCTCGATGTCGGAGCCGTCCTCGATATAGATGCGGTTGACCTGCTTGCCCGCGGGGCCGGTCTGGTGCGTGACGAGGGTGCGGCCGAGCATCTTCTGCGCTTCCTCGGCGGCTTCCTCCACAGACTTTGCGAGGCGGACACCGCCCTTCTCGCCGGCGGCTTCCTCCTGGAAGTGACCCTTGCCGCGGCCGCCCGCGTGGATCTGCGCCTTGACCACCCAGAGCGGACCGTCGAGCTCGCCGGCGGCGGTCTTCGCTTCCTCCGCCTTCAGGACGACGCGGCCGTCGGAGACGGGGGCGCCATAGGCCTTGAGGAGCTGCTTCGCCTGATACTCGTGGATGTTCATGGGAGCGGTCCTTTCGCGTCGGCGGCGGTGGGCGCCGTGGGTCGGATATGTGTGCCCGAGGCGGCACGGAATGAGCGCGCCGGAACATGGCGCGATTAGCCGCGACCCTATGCCGAGCCCCCTTGTTTTTCAATTGAATTGGTCCGCCGGAGAGACGGATGCGGGGAAATATCGCGGTTTGTGATCACAGTAAAATCGAGTGTGATCACGGATTAACCCATTGGAATGGCGGGGTGCGAATCGTTGGTGGTGTTTTCCGGGATATCGGGGCTGCGCGACGGTCTACGACTAAAGACCGATACCGGCGCTCCCGGATTGGTGAGGGCTGCGGCCGACGTGGAGGGCGCTATGCAGCCCTGCTCGATGAGGGCGGTGCCCGACACTGGGTGGGCGCGTGCGCAGCAGTGCTGCGGTGCGCCGTTCTCGCAAAACGTGCTGCCGTAGTGCCGATTGGTCCGTCGCAAAAGCGCCCTCCCGTGGGGAGGGCCGGGCGCCGCCCGGCGGTGCCGCCGGGCGTGACATTCGTTCGATTTGATACCGCCTCGGACCTGATCCGGGGTCTCTCGCTGCGGAGCGTTTCGTTTCGAGCGGTCCCGGCGCTGCGGCCGGGACGGTGGAGGGGGTGTCATGGTCGGCCTTGACCCGGCCATCTCATGTATTGGGGAGATCCTCGGGTCAGGGCCCGAGGATGACGGCATCGCGGTTAGCTCTTGGCCCCGCGCCTCAGGATCCCCGCGCCTGCCAGCGCCGTCAGCATCAGCAGCATGCCCGGCAGGTCGCCGGTCCGCGGATAGGCGGGTTCGGCGAGGGGAGCGGCCAGGACCTCCTCAACGAAGCCGGTTTCGCCGATGCCCAGCGAGGAGACCACGCGGCCGTAGGGATCGATCACCGCCGACACGCCCGTGTTGGCCGAGCGGGCCACCGGCAGCCCTTGCTCGATGGCGCGGAAGCGGGCTTGGGCGAGGTGCTGCCAAGGTCCCGCACTCGACCCGAACCAGGCGTCGTTCGTCACGTGGGCGATCCATTCGGAGCGTTCGCCGGGCGGACGCACCTGATGCGGAAAGATCGCCTCGTAGCAGATCAGCGGTGTGACCCGTGGCAGGTCGCCGAGCGCCATGGTCATCGGCCCCGGCCCGTGGCTCATCCCGCCGCCGAGGCTCATGATCGAGGACGCCACGCCGCGGATCCCCCAGCGGGCGACCGTGCGCTGGAAGGGCATGAACTCGCCGCCCGGCACGAGGTGGTGCTTGTCGTAGAAATCGAGGATCTCGCCCCCCGGCCCGATCAGCGCGAGGGAGTTGTGCCAGGAGCGCCAGCCGGGCTCCTCCACGATCCGATTGGCGCCGACCAGCGCAGGGCGGCCACCAGTGGCGAAGCTCACGTCCTCCCACGCATAGATCAGGTCGTGGAACTGGACGGCCGGGGTCTCGATGCGCTGGGGCACCGCGGCCTCGGGCCAGAGCACGATGTCGTAGTCGCCGCCGCGGGAGGCGTCGATGAGCCGGTTGTAGAAGACCGGCATCCCCTCGCGCGACCATTTCTCGCGCTGGGTGGCGTTGGGCTGGACGACGCGGACGGTGAAGCCGTCGTCGCGCAGGGCGGTCTCCTCCGGAATGCGGGTCTGGCCGATCATCCAGCCGCCGAGGAACAGCGCCATCGCCACGAGCGTCGGCCATTGGCCGCGCCCCCGCCACGCGGCGAAGCCCCCGATGGCCAGCGTCATCGCGCCCAGCAGATGCGGGCCGATATGGGCGGAAAGCTGGGCGAGCGGCGTCTCCAGCCAGCCATAGGCGACCAGCCCCCAGGGAAAGCCGGTGAGCACGTAGGTCCGTGCGTATTCCGCCAGCGTCAGCGCGCCGATCAGGGCCACCAGCCCCACGGGTCCGCGATTGCCGCCCAACCGGTGCGCCAGTGCGAAGGCAGCACCCCAGAACAGCGCGAGCCCCGCCGAGAGCCCACCGATGGCGAAGGGCATGATCCAGCCGTGGCGGGCGATGTCGACGAGGAATGCCTCCGCGATCCAGTAGAGGCCGCTGAGGAACATGCCGAACGCCACCGCCCAGCCGATCCAGAAGGAGGCGCGCACCCGCTCCGCCCCCGACCAGAGCCACAGGATCGGCGGCAGGGCGAGGAAGAAGATCGGCCAGAACGACACCGGCGCCTGTGCGAGCGTAAGCGTCGCGCCGAGGCCGGCGGCGACCGCGAGGCGCGCACGGCCGCTCAGCGCCGCAAGCCGGGCGGCGGGGCGGGGCAGGGTGGCGGCGATCACTCCGCGGCGGCCTGTTCGGCGACGGCCCCGCCGATGCGCACGCGCAGGCGTTTGATCCGGCGGGCATCGGCGTCGATCACCTCGAACTCGTGCCCGTCGGGGTGACAGATCACCTCCGCCCGCTCCGGCACCCGGCCCGAGAGCATGAAGACGAGGCCGCCCAGCGTGTCTACCTCCTCATCAAGGTCGTCGGCCAGCAGATCGACGCCCGCGGCCTGCTCGAAATCGGGGAGCTCGGCCCGGGCATTGGCGACATAGACGCCGGGCGCCTCGACCCGCCACATGCGGGCCTCCTCGATGTCGTGCTCGTCCTCGATCTCGCCGACGATCTCCTCCAGCAGGTCCTCAATCGTGACGAGGCCGTCGACCCCGCCATACTCGTCGATCACCAGCGCCATGTGGATGCGGGTGTTCTGCATCCGCTGCAGGAGCGCGCCGAGCGGCATGGACGGCGGCACGAAGAGAATGCGGCGGTGGAGGGAGGACAGATCCTCCGTCCCGTCCTCGGCCCCGAAGCCGTAGCGCAGCGCGATGTCCTTGAGATGGAGAAAGCCCAGCGGGTCGTCCAGCGTCTCGTTATAGACGGGCAGGCGCGTGAAGCCGCTCTCGCGGTAGGCGGCCATGATCTCGTCGAGCGGCGCGTCGGCGGGCAGGGCGACGATGTCCGCCCGCGGCACGGCGACGTCGGCGACCCGCAGGTCGCGCATCTTGCGCAGGTTGAGGAGCATCTCGCGCGCCCCGGCCTCGGAGGCCGCTTCCATCGCGCTTTGCTGTGCAGGTTCGGTGTCTGTCTCCGGCGCGGTGCGGCGGAACAGGCGGGTCAGGAACGGCAGACGCCGTTGCGGCTTCGTCCCGGTCGGCGCGCCCTGCGCTGCCGTAGAGGGGCCCTCGGGGCTGTCGGTCATCGTCTCCGTGCTCGATACGCGGCGCTTGGCGGCCGCAGAGCCCTAATATGGGTCCGGTATGCCGATGGAGGCAAGGGCCGCGGTCTCGATCCGTTCCATGAGTGCCGCGTCGGCGTCGGTTTCGTGATCGTAGCCGAGCAGATGGAGCGTCGCGTGGAGGATGAGGTGGATGGCGTGATGCTCCAGCGGCTTCTCCTGCTCGGTCGCCTCGCGGGTCAGCGTGTCGAGGGAGAGGGCAATGTCCCCAAGCGCATCGTCGAAGCCGTCGGGCGGCGGGGGCTTGGCCGGGGCCTCGCCGGGGACGAGGGGCGCGAGGTCGTGGGCGGGCCAGGAGAGCACGTTGGTGGGCTTGGCCTTGCCCCGGAACTCGGCATTGAGGGCGGCGATGCGCGGATCGTCGCAGGCCATGACGACGATCTCGTAGCCCTCGGGAACGCGCGCGGCATCGAGCGCCAACCGCGTCCCGGTCTCCGCCCAGCGGGTGAGGGGATGCGCCTGCCAGCGCTCATCCTCGATGACGATGTCGAGTTGGGTCATGCGCGCGCGCCGAATGTCTTCATCCAGTCGGAACCTCCGGCTGCGATCCGAAGAATCCTGACCTCCTGTGTGTCTTCATCGACTTGAAACACGACGACGGTCGATCCGCGGATCGGGATTGCGCGCAAGCCCGGCGCCAATTCATCGCGCACAGAACCACGATGAGGAGCAAGTGGGAGATCGAGAACGAAGCGTTCTATGTCTCGGAGATAGGCGCGCGCCCGTTCTTGAGCGAGAACGGAGCGGAGATAGAGAGCCAGTTCCTGAAGATCGTCTTCAGCCTGCGGGACGATAACGAGGCGGTAGTTCATTCAGGAAAGTGACGATCGATCGTGCGCTGAACGGCCGCCGAGAAGGCTTTTTCATCCAGCCATTGCTCCCGCGGCGTCTCCAGCCGCCGCCGGATCTCCTCTGCCATGGCGTCGAGGGCGATCTGGCGTTCCTCCTCGGCGCGGATCTGGTCCTCGATCGCAGCGGCGACGGCGGCGGACTGGCTTGCATAGATGCCGTCCTCCACCTGCTTTTTCAGAAAGGCGGCGTGGCGGTCGGTGAAGCTGAGCGTGGTCTTGACGGTCATGGTGGAACACTCCGGTATGACCAAGTCATATCGCCTTCGCCGCAATCCTTTCAAGATCGGACTGGCACGGCTCCCGATGCAGAGCAGCCCCTGTGCTCAGCGCGCGTGGTCTTCCTTAGGCTCCGGTGCCTGGTAATCGGCGTAGACGCTCTCGTCGTAGGGCGACTGGTTCTCCCGAAAGAACTGTCGGATCCGGCTGTGAAGGCTCTGCGGCGGCAGGCCGGCGAGCCCGCGGACGCCGTGCCATATCGCTCCGATCCCAAGCGGGGCAAGCAGGAGACCCATGGCAAACATGTCGCCGTCATCCCACGAGACGGCGACCAGTATGAGGAGCAGGATCAGCATAGGCCCCAGGACGAGAATGCCGAACACCCAGAGCATGATCCGCTCGGTGGGCCTGTCCCAGGGGCTTGGCCGTCGGCTCACGCCGCGGGATCCCGGTCGTAGGCCTCGATGATGCGTTGCACGAGCGGGTGGCGGACCACGTCCTCGGCCTTGAAGCGGGTGAAGCCGATGCCCTTGGTGTCGCGCAGCACGCGCTCGGCCTCCACCAGGCCGCTCGTCACGCCGCGGGGCAGGTCGATCTGGCTCATGTCGCCGGTGATCGCCATGCGGGAGTTCTCGCCCAGCCGGGTCAGGAACATCTTCATCTTCATCTGCATGGTCGTGGCGTTCTGCGCCTCGTCGAGGATGACGAAGGCATTGCTCAGCGTCCGCCCGCGCATGAAGGCGAGCGGCGCGATCTCGATCCGCTTGTCCTCCATCAGCTTCTGCACCTGCTTGCCGGGCAGGAAGTCGTTCAGCGCGTCGTAGAGCGGCTGCATGTAGGGATCGACCTTCTCCTTCATGTCGCCGGGCAGGAAGCCGAGGCGCTCACCCGCCTCCACCGCGGGGCGCGAGAGGATGATCTTGTCGACCTCACCGTCCAAGAAGTACTGCATCGCCGCCGCCACCGCGAGGTAGGTCTTGCCGGTGCCTGCGGGGCCGAGGCCGAAGACGAGTTCGTGCTCCATCAGCTGCGCCACATAGGAGCGCTGGGTCGCGGTGCGCGGCTCGATCACCTTCTTGCGGGTGCGGATCTCCAGCTTGTCGGCGGTGCCGGGGAACATCTCCACCTGATCGCCGAGCTGTGGTTCGGTGCCGGAGCCGGAGCGGCCCAGCCGAATGGCGGCGTCCACGTCGCCGGGCTCCACCGTGCGGCCCTGCTCGAGCCGCTCGTAGAGTGCGGTCAGCGCCTCCGCCGCGCGGGTGATGTCGGCCTCGTCACCGCCGGTGACGGTAAACTCGTTGCCGCGGTGGTGGATCTCCACGCCCAGCAATTGCTCGATCTTCGCGAGGTGGAGGCCGTTGGGGCCGCCCAGCTCTATCAGGAGCATGTTGTCGGGAAAGCTGAGGACCTGTTCGGGGCCGGAGGCGGCGGCGGGGGGCGGGCTGGTCACGGTATCGGTCGCCAAGACAATCCTTCCGAACTCGGGGGGCAGCGGGTCATCTGATGGTGACCATTCGACCGGGGCGGAGCAAGGGGATCGGCGAAATTTCGGGGGGTCGGGTTGAAAGCGCGACATTTGCGGGCATATACCCGTGTATGACGGACAAGACGATATGCCTGGCCACGAACCTCCGCCGCGCGGCCGGTGTGGCGACGGAGCTCTACAACCGCCACCTCGCGCCCTCGGGCCTGAACGTGGCGATGCTCCGGCTGATGGAGGTGGCCGAGACGCATCCGGAGGCCTCGATCACCGAGCTTGCGGGGCGCCTCGGCCTCGACCGCTCGACGCTGGGCCGCAACCTGCGGGTGCTGGAGCGGCAGGGCATGGTGTCCCTCGGCCACGGTCGCGACGACCGCTCGCGCGGGATCGAGCTGACCGAACCGGGTCGGCAGGCGCTGGAGATCGCGCGGCCGCTCTGGGCCAGGGCGCAAAACGACCTCTCCACCCGGCTGGGCGGGGAGGCGGCGGAGCTGATCCGTCTTTTGGAGAGTGTCCGCGGCGACTGAGGCGCGGATTTCATTTGGAGTGATGCGGGTATGTACCCGCAAATCAAGAGGAGAAGACAGATGACCACTGCAAGCTACGACCTGACCGGAAAGACCGCCCTCATCACCGGGGGCTCCACCGGCATCGGCCTCGCCACCGCGCGGCTCCTGACCGCCCGCGGCGCGCGGGTCCTTGTCACCGGGCGCAACCAGGGGCGGCTCGACGCGGCGATGGAGGCCGTTCCGGGGCTGGAGGCCGTCGCCTCCGACGCCGCCGATCCGGGCGACATCGCCACGCTGGCCGGGGATGTGAAGGCGCGCTTCGGCGGGCTCGACATCCTGGTGCTCAATGCCGGGATCACGCCCTTCACGCCGCTGGAGGAGTGGGAGGCCGGTGCTTTCACCGACCTCTACGACATCAACGTGCGCGGCCCGTGGCTGGGCGTGCAGGCGCTGCGGCCGCTGCTGCGCGAGGGGGGCTCCGTAGTGCTCATCAGCTCCGTGGTGGCCACGCGGGCGAGTGGGCCGACCACCGCCTACGGCTCCACAAAGGCGGCGCTGGCCGCGCTCGGCCGCGGCCTGGTGCGGGAACTCGGCGCCCAGGGCGTGCGGATCAACACCGTCTCACCCGGTATGATCGACACCCCGGCCTGGGACAAAACCGGACTGCCGGACGACGTGCTGTCGAACGTGAAGGACGCTGTCGTCGCCTCCATCCCGCTCGCCCGGAAGGGCACGGCGGAGGAGGTGGCGGAGGTGATCGGCTTCCTCGCCAGCCCCGCCGCCGCCTATGTCAGCGGCGCCGACCTGCTGGTCGATGGAGGGGCCGTGGCACCCTGAGGATCCGGTCCAACAGGCGTATTTGGGCAAAGAAGAAAACCTGATGCCCTTCTTCTTTGTTCAAATACGCGAAATCCCGACCTAGCCGTCCGCGCCGCCGAACCGGGCGGGGCGGACCACCTCGCAATCGGTCATCGAGACGATGCCGATATGCGGCTCGACCACCGCGAAGGCCCGGTCGAGCACCTGATCGGCGAGGGCCGCATCCAGCACTACCGTCACGCAGACCAGACCGCCGGCGCGGCTCACCTGCCCCTCCCGCGACCAGCGACCCGACTGCCCGTTGCCGCCGAGCACTGGCAGGATGGTGTAGCCTGGCGCCCCCCCGGCATCGAGCGCATCGGTCAGGCGGCGGGCGAGCGGGGCCTCGATCAGGATCTCGATCCGCTTCGCGGGGTGGGTCTGCATCTCAGCCTCCGATCATCTGCGCGGCCGCGAGGTAGATTGCGAGGCCGACGGTGAGGTTGAAGGGAAAGGTAACGCCCAGCGACATGGTGAGATAGATGCCGGGGTTCGCCTCGGGCATCGCCACGCGCATCGCCGCGGGCACCGCGATGTAGGAGGCCGACGCCGCGAGCGTCGCGAGCACCGCCGTCCCGCCGACGCTCAGCCCCAGCAGGGTCGCCGTGGCGATGCCCAGCGTCGCGCCGATCAGCGGCATCAGCACGCCGAAGGCGACGAGGCCTGCGTTGAGCTGCTTCGCCGCCCCGCGCAGCCCGCGCGCCGCGATCAGCCCCATGTCGAGCAGGAAGAAGCAGAGCACGCCCTGGAACGGTGCCTCGATGAAGGGCGCGATGCGTTCGAACCCCTCGGCCCCCGTGGCCCAGCCGATGAGGAACGCGCCCGTCAGCAGCACGATCGAGCCGTTGAGCGCGACCTCGCGCAGCAGCTCGCCGTCCACCGCCCGGCCCGACCCGGTGCGCGCGGCGATCAGCAGGGCGGAGAAGATGGCGGGCGCCTCCATCACCGCGGCGACGGCGACCATGTAGCCCTCGAACGGAATGCCGGAGCCGTCGAGCAGCGAGGTCATCGCCACGAAGGTCACGATCGAGATCGAGCCGTAATGCGCCGCCACCGCCGCTGCGTCCGTGACGCTGAGCCGGGTCATGGCCTTTAGCAGCGCGAACGCGATGAACGGGATCGCGAAGGACAGCACCGCGCCTGCCAGCAGCGTCAGCCCCAACCGCAGGTCGAGCCCGTTGGCCGCCACGCCCACCCCGCCCTTGAAGCCGATGGCGAGCAGCAGGTAGAGCGAGATCCCCTTCGCCACCGCCTCCGGCACCACGAGGTCCGAGCGGGCCATTGCCGCCGCGAAGCCGAGGGCGAAGAACAGCACCACCGGCGAGGTCAGGTTGGCGGCGGCAAGGGCGAGAAGATCCATGCAGGGCTCCGGTCGGGGTTGCTAGGGGCGGTGCTGTGGCGTTTGGTGACCCGACCCTGTGGGCCCATTCCCTTTGCAAAGCAAGACCCTTCGCCATGCCGACCTTCGATGATCCCGCGTTTCTCGCCCGCGTTGACGCCGCCGAGGAGGCCGCGATGGCCGATCCGGTCGCGCGCGTTCTGCTGACCCATGCGGTCTGTCCCACGGCGTCCGATCGGTGCGGTTGGCAGGGCTGGTTGCTGGAGGCGGCGTGGCGTCGGATCGCGCCGGGCGAGGATCCCTTTAGCCGGCGCGCGCCTGCGATCACCAACCAGATCTGCCCGAATTGCGGGGCGGAGGTGTTCCGGACCTACGTATCGCGAGAGCTGGTGGCGGAGGAGCCGGCGCCCCGGAACTGACTATCCCGTGCGTTCCACCCGGACCGCGCCGTCGTGGAGGAAGCAGGTGCGGGTGAAGAGCGTCAGATCCACCGGATTGGGCAGACGCACGTCGCCGAGCCCCGGCATCCCGTCCCCGGCCAGATCGAAGCGCCGGTCGATCTGGGAGATTGCGACGATCACAGCGCCGCTGGTGCGTGCATAGGCGCTCAGCGCCTCCACCTGCTGGCCGAGCGGCGGATGCCTGCGGTCCTGATCGAGAAGCTGGAGGTAGTCGATGACGGCCAGCGCGGGACCGTCCACCTGCGCCAGCCGCCCGATGACATGGTCGGCGCAGATCGCGTCCGAGGTGTCGAGGATCAGGCGATCCGCCGTCTTCGCGACGGGCCCCAGATCGACGAGGCGGCGGTGCACGTCCGCCTCCGTGTAGTCGAGTGTGAAGAACAGGCCGGCCCATCCCTCGCCAAGGGCCTCGCAGAGCAGTTCGAGCCCCAGCAGCGTCTTGCCGTGGCCCGGACGGGCGCCGAGCAGCACGAGATCGCCGGGGGTCAGCGCATCGAGGATGCGGCGCGCCGGGCGCGCCTCCGCCAGCTTTGTCGAGAGATGGCTCCAGCTACGAAAGCCTTCCTCGGCGGCGAGCCGGTCGAGGGCGGCGTGGAGCGGGATGCCCTCGGTGCGCGACAACAGCTTGGCGCGGCGCTTCAGGCGAAAGACGGGAGCGGACAGTCTCATGGCAACCTCCTCCGGGGCGAGCGGCGGCGCAGTCCCTCCTCATGCGTGGCTCGGCCGGATCGGGTCCGAATGGGATGATGCGCCCCGCATGTCAGATGCTTCCCCGGATGGAGGGGGGCGGCCCGGGCCGGGCACGGTGTCAGGGTAATGCGGCGGGGTGCGGGCGAGCAAGGCTGCCGTTCCGCGGGGGCGGCGGCCGGACGACAGGCGTATTTATCGCAAAGAAGAAGGCAGGCTTTCATCTTTCCCCAAATACGCAAAACCCGACCGAAGGGCCGGGTGGGCGGTTCGCGAAAGGGATGCGAGCCCCCAACCGGGCTGCCGCTCAGGTCTTGCGGAGGCGAATGACCACGTCGACCCTGGCGATCTCGGAACCCGCAGGGGGCTCGGGCAGGCGCTCGAACCGCACGCTGTCGCTGGGCGCGTCGGTGATCCGGCCGTCATCCTCCCAGAAGTAGTGGGGGTGATCGTCCGTGCGCGTGTCAAAATAAGACCGGGTGCCGTCCACCGTGATCTCGGTCATCAGCCCCGCTTCGCAGAAGGCGCGCAGCGTGTTGTAGACCGTGGCGAGCGACACCGACTGATCCGCCCTGTCCGCCGCCTGGTGCAGACTTTCCGCCGTCACGTGCCGGTCGTGCCCGTCGCCCACCAGCAGTTCGGCCAAACAGACCCTCTGCCGTGTCGGGCGCAGCGCCGCCTTGGCGAGCCAGGAGCGCGCGCGATCGGACGAGCCCGCCGACGGGACGGCGACCGGATCGATATGAGGAGGCGTGTGCGTCATCGCTTTCTACTATATGAATTCGGGGCAGAATTGCCAGTGCCGCACCGCCACGACCTCCCGCCACACGAGGACTTGAGACCGATGAGCGCCCCACGCCCGATCGACGCCTATATCCGCGCGGCCCTCGAACAGGGGCGCAGCCATGACGAGATCCGGGCGAGCCTCGCCGCCGCCGACTGGCCGAAGCGGGACGTGGAGGATGCGTTGTCGGCCTGGGCCGATACCGGCACGGTGCCGCCCGTGCCGCGCCCGCAGGCGCAGTTCTCGGTGCTCGATCTCTTTCTCTACCTGCTGCTGCTGGCCGCGCTGGCGGCGAGCGCCTTCTACACGATCGCGCTGGCCTGGGGCGTGGTGGACCTCGCCTTTCCCGATCCCCTGCGCTCGGGCCGCGGTCGGGCGGAGAGCCTGCGTTGGGCTATGGCGATCCTGATCGTCTCCGCGCCCGTCTACGGCGGGCTGGTCCGCTGGGCCGACCGCGACGTTCGGGCGCACCCCTACAAGCGGGGTGCTCCGGTCCGGCGTGGCGCGCTCGGGCTGATGCTGCTGATCGCGGCGGCGGTGTTCCTCGGTGACGCGGCGGTGCTCGTCTACCGCTTCCTCAACGGCGACCTCACGGTGCCCTTCCTGCTGAAAGCGCTGGCCGTGGCCCTCGTCGCGGGCGCGGTCATGGTCGTGGGTCGGCTGGACCTTGCGGAGGCCACCGCGGGTGGCGGGCCGCGCAAGCGTGCGATCCTCGCCTCCGCCGCAGCCGCGATCGTGGCGATGATCGGCGCGAGCCTGCTGCTTACGGAACTGCCGGCGGGCGCGCGGACGGCCCGGCTCGACGCGCAGCGCCTCACCGATCTCGCACAGGGCGCCGAGGCCCTGCGCTGCCCGAACGAGCAGGAGGTGCTGCCCGCCCGCCTCGACCGCACGGCCCTGCTCGACTACTGCCAGGGCCGTACGCTGTCGGCCTCGTTGCCTGAGGACGGCGACCCGGTCAGCGGCCTGCCCTACCGCTACGAGCGGCTCGACGACGCGCGCTTCCGCCTCTGCGCCGATTTCGCCGATCCCGTAGCGCTCGAACGGCGGGCGCGCGCGGGCGGATATCCCCGCACCACCGGGCGCAACTGGCTCTTCGAACCGGAAACCGGCTGTGTCCTCGGGCGGATACGCTGAGATCGGCGGTAAGCTGCCCATTGCAGCCGCGCGCCGCCCGGTGATAGGGGTGCGTGAGAATTATGACCGTCTGAAACAATTCGGAGAGCGCGGGAATGGGTGAGCGGCCGACAAGCATCGACTACGATGGGCTGATGGAATGCGCCCGGGGCGAGATGTTCGGCCCCGGCAACCCCCAGCTTCCCGCGCCGCCGATGCTGATGATGGACCGCATCACGGAGATCAGCGACGACGGCGGGGAGCACGGCAAGGGCCACGTCGTCGCCGAGTTCGACATCAATCCCGACCTCTGGTTCTTCCAGTGCCACTTCCTGGGCGATCCGGTGATGCCGGGCTGCCTCGGCCTCGACGCGCTCTGGCAGCTCACCGGCTTCAACCTCGGCTGGCGCGGCATGCAGGGCCGCGGCCGGGCGCTGGGCGTGGGCGAAGTGAAGTTCACCGGCATGGTGACGCCCAAGACCGAGCTCGTGACCTACCACGTCGAGTTCACCCGCGTCATCGACCGCAAGCTCAAGCTCGGCATGGCGGACGGCTGGATGAAGGCGGATGGCGAGACCATCTACACCACCACGGACATGAAGGTCGGGCTGTTCCAGGACGACTGACGCCACGCGAGCGGGGAGGCAAGTGATGCGCAGAGTAGTCGTGACCGGGCTGGGAGTCGTCTCCTCCATCGGAACGAATGCCGACGAGGTGATGGCGAGCCTGAAGGCCGGCCGCTCCGGCATCTCCCGCGATGAGGAGATGGTCGAGCGGGGCTTCCGCAGCCAGATCAGCGGCCAGATCGACCTCGACCTCGCCGAGCATATCGACAAGCGCACGCTGCGCTTCATGGGGCCAGGGGCGGGCTACGCCTACCTCGCCATGGAGCAGGCCATCGCCGATGCGGGGCTCGAGGAGAGCGACATCGTCAACCCGCGGACGGGCCTCATCGCAGGCTCCGGCGGGCCGTCCACCATGAACCTCTTCGCCGCCCACCAGATCGTACTTGAGAAGGGCTCGCCCAAGCGCATCGGCCCCCTGATGGTGCCGCGGGGGATGAGCTCCACCGTCTCCGCCAACCTCTCCACCGCCTACAAGATCAAGGGGATCAACTACTCGATCACCTCGGCCTGCTCGACCTCGCTGCACTGCATCGGCTCGGCCGTCGAGCAGATCCAGTGGGGCAAGCAGGACGTGATGTTCGCGGGCGGCGGCGAGGAGCTCGACTGGACGCTCTCCTGCCTCTTCGACGCGATGGGCGCGATGAGCTCCAAGTACAACGACGCGCCCGAGACCGCGTCCCGCGCCTTCGACGAGACCCGCGACGGCTTCGTGATCTCCGGCGGCGGCGGCATCGTCGTGCTGGAGGAGCTGGAGCGCGCCAAGGCGCGCGGCGCCAACATCCTGGCCGAGGTCACGGGCTTCGGCGCCACCTCCGACGGGGCCGACATGGTCGCGCCCTCGGGCGAGGGCGGCGAGCGCGCGATGCGCCTGGCGCTGGAGACGCTGCCCGAGGGCCGCACGGTCAGCTACATCAACGCCCACGGCACCTCGACGCCGGTGGGCGACGTTGGCGAGATCGAGGCCGTCCGCCGCGTCTTCGGCGACGGCCAGACCCCGCCCGTCAGCTCCACCAAGTCGATGACAGGCCACTCCCAGGGGGCCGCGGGCGCGCAGGAGGCGATCTACTGCCTCCTGATGATGAAGGACGACTTCATCGCCCCGTCGATCAACGTGGAAACGCTGGATCCGGCGCTGAAGCCCGAGGAGATCGCCACCGAGCGCGTGGACAATGCGGGCCTCGACACGGTGATGACCAACAGCTTCGGCTTCGGCGGCACCAACGGATCGATGCTGCTGAGCAAGTGGCGGGGTTAGGCTATGTCGTCGGCTCGTAGCTTGGCCTACGACGCTCCCGTTCAAGCCGAGCGCTGCTCAGACCGGAACAAGCCGAAGGCGCCGGTCTGATCGCCGAACCGACCCAGCGGGTCGGCGATTTGGCCACCCGCGCAAAACCGCTCGGATCGAGGATGTGCCTGGCCGCCATAAAGCGCGCCGCGGGAGAGGTCCGCCGCCAACCCTCGGTCCGGCGATCGGCCCGGCTCGCGTTGTGTCGGTCGCCAGATAAATTTTCTGCAAGCAAAGAAGATATTGATCGAGCGTGATCTTAAAAATTGCATAGTCGCATTCTTGACTAATTTTATCGTTACAATAGATGGCTGACGTTAATGTGTTGTTGGCTTGGGCGAAATTTCATGGAATTTATTGTTAGAGTTTCTCTAGGGCGCGGCGGTCATCAAGATCTGCTCCTTACGATCCCACAGCTTGATGTCGAGGTTCTTGCGGATACCTACTACTTTGCGCTTGCAATAGAGAAAAGAGGAGTTGCGCTAAATGAGCGGGCGGTGCGCAAAGGAGTCGTCGCCCTTCTGAATTATTGGATTGCAAAGGTATCCTCTTGCGAGGATGGTGAAGTAATTTATCTCCCATTCGATTTCAGCGACCAATATACAGGGTGCTTTCAGGTGACAGGCATGGGGTCAAATTTACGGCTGTCCTATGGTTTCAGTCTGCTCGAGGGGTATCGCGTTAACCCACTTGATCCTGGCGATTACTATAAGAAAGTTCGCGATTTTAAGACTACTTCTGATCGCTATATTGATTTAAGTCATGAAGAGTTTTTGGGTGCGCTTCGTGTTGCCGTCGCAAAGATCGAGGCTGAAGATAGTATCATTCAATGACTTCCGACGAATTACCTAGAGTGGTATTCGCCTTTGGCTCGCAGTCCCCCTCCACACCACCACATTGATCCCGCCCTCCATCCGTGGTCAAACCGAGGCCGGTAAAGGCTTCGAAAGGCTGACGGATGACCCAGTTGATGGCAGGCAGGCGCGGGCTCGTGATGGGGGTCGCCAATGACAAGTCCATTGCCTGGGGGATCGCGCGGACGCTCGCCGCACACGGCGCCGAGATGGCGTTCACCTACCAGGGGGAGGCGTTCGGCAAGCGGGTGCAGCCGTTGGCCGAGAGCCTGGGCTCCTCCATCCTGCTCGACTGCGACGTGACGGACGAGGGCTCGCTCGACGCCGTCTTCGCCCGGTTGCAGGAGGAGTGGGGCGGGCTCGATTTCCTCGTCCACGCCATCGCCTATTCCAACAAGGACGAGCTGACGGGGCGGTTCATCAACACGAGCCGCGCGAACTTCCTGAACTCGCTCGACATCTCGTGCTACTCGCTGATCGAGCTGAGCCGCAGGGCCGCGCCGCTGATGACGGAGGGGGGCTCGATCCTCACGCTCTCCTATCTGGGCGCGCAGCGGGTGACGCCGAACTACAACGTGATGGGCGTGGCGAAGGCGGCGCTGGAATCCACCGTGCGCTACCTCGCCAACGACCTCGGGCCGGACGGGATCCGGGTGAATGCCCTCTCGCCGGGGCCGATGCGGACGCTGGCGGGGGCGGCGATCGGCGGCGCGCGGAAGGTCTATCGAAACACCGAGGCCAATGCGCCGCTGCGTGCCAACGCGACGCTGGACCATGTAGGCGGCGCCGCGCTCTATATGCTGTCGGATCTGGGCGGTTCGACGACCGGGGAGTGCTTGTTCGTCGATGGCGGTTTCCATGTCACGGCGATGGCGCAGCCGGAGAACCTTTGAAGGGGCTTTGCCTCTGCATTCTTACGGACCGCTTCGCTATGCCGAACATCGGGCCGGGCAGAAGGCCCGGCCTGCGCCCGACCTCCCCCACGGGAGGGCGCATTCGCACCCACCCGAGGTCGGGCTTCGGCCTCGCTATGGCGCGCTGGATAGTGCTCAGGTTGAAGGGGCGCTGCTGGCCGCATCGTAACGCCCTGTCCACCCTGAGGAATCCCTGCAACGCCCCGCCGCTTTCGGCTGCGGCGGGTTGACGCAATGCCGCCCCGCATGGCCCATAGACGGGCCGGGCGCGTGGGGTGCGCGGTGCGTATCACGGAACCGTCTCCATGCTGTCTCTCCTCGCCGCCGCCGCGCTCAACGGTGGCATCTGGCGCGCCTTGCGCGGGGGCTGGATCAACCCGGCCCGCCACCTGTCCGAACCGCCGGGGCTGCAGACGCTGGTGCTGGCCCTCCTGTCGATCGCCTTCGCGATGTACCTCTTGGATCCCGTCGGCGGGCTGATGCTGATCGCCGTCGTGGTGATCCACGAATTCGGCCATGTCGCCGCCTACCGCGTGATCGGCCACAACGATGCACGGTTCCGGCTGATCCCGCTTTTCGGCGGGGTCGCGATCTCGGACCAGTTGCCGGCGAGCCAGCTCAAGAGCTTCTTCGTCTCGCTGATGGGGCCGGGGATCTGCATCGCGCCGCTGGTCGCCGCCGTGGCGATGAGCGAGATGCTGGTGGAGAGTGCACCCGTCACCGCCGACTACTTCTATTACTTCGCGATGCTCACCGGGGCGCTCAACTTCTTCAACCTGCTGCCGCTTTGGCCGCTCGATGGCGGGCGGTGTCTCTCCTACATCATGCAGGCGTTCAGCCCGCGCCTCGCACAAGGCGCCGTACTGCTGATGAGTGCGGCGCTCGCCGGTTACGGCCTGATGGTCCAGTCGATGCTCCTGCTCGGCTTCGCGCTGATGAGCGTGCCGAGCGCGATGCAGGCCGGGGTCGTCGCGAGCTATCAGCGGCCGATGACCCGGTGGCAGGCCGTGCTGGCCCTCGCCGCCTGGCTCGCCACCGCAGGAACCCATGCCATGGTCGGCTACTGGATCATTCTGCGGTTTCTGTGACGGGGGTGATGAGGCCGACCGCGGCTCCGCCCGGATCGGCGACGATGGCGCAGCGGCCGACCTGCGCGACGTCCCACGGGTTGCGCAGCACGCGCCCCGCGCCCGCCCGGGTGGCCGCGACGGCGGCATCCACGTCGTCCACCGCAATGTAAGTGGACCAGTGCGCCGGCAGCCCCGCCATTTGTGGTACGCCGGTCATGTCGAAGAGCCCGCAGATCGCCCGGTCGCCCTGCATCGCGATGGTGTAGGTCCCGCCATCGGCCGTTTTCATCTTGTCGAAGGTCCAGCCGCAGAGCGCGCCGAAATAGCGCTCCGCCCCCTCGATGTCGCGGGTGGCAAGCTCGGTCCAGTGGATGGTGCCATGGCGGTCGGACATGGGGGGGGTCTCCTGCAGTCGTGTCTTCCGGCGAGAGACTAGAGCCCGCCCGCGCGCCGGGTCTTGCGCGAAATCAAGGATGTGTCGGCCACAATCGCGCTGTTGAACCGCGCCGCGCGCTCGCGCAGGCTGCGGTTCGAACGAGGGAGCGCGCTCATGCCGATCACCACCTGCATCTTCGACGCCTACGGCACGCTCTTCGACGTCGCCGCCGCCGCGCGGGAGGCTGCCGACGAGCCGGGGCGGGAGAGCTTCGCCGAGCACTGGCCGAAGATCGCGGCGGATTGGCGGGCCAAGCAGCTCGAATACACCTGGCTGCGCGCGGTGGCGGGGCGGCACACGGATTTCTGGCAGGTCACGAAGGACGGGCTCGACTGGGCGCTGGAGGCCTCCGCCCTCGACGATCGGGACCTGCGGGAGCGGCTGCTACAACTCTACTGGGAGCTGTCGGCCTATCCGGAGGTGCCCGAGATGCTCCGCGCTCTCAAAGAGACGGGAAAGGCTACCGCGATCCTCTCCAACGGCACGCCGCAGATGCTGGAGGGCGCGGTGCGCTCGGCGGGTATCGAGGCGGTGCTCGACGACACGCTGAGCGTCGAGAGTGTCGGCATCTTCAAGCCCCATGACAGCGTCTACGACCTCGTCGGCGCCCGCTTCGGCTGCGCGCGCGACGAGGTGCTCTTCGTCTCTTCCAACGGTTGGGACGTGTGCGCAGCGGCCGGTTACGGCTTCCAAACGGCTTGGGTGAACCGCGCGGGCGCGCCGGTCGACCGGCTCTGGGGCGCGCCGGACCGGGTGCTGAGCGACCTCACCACGATCCCGGAGATCGCGGCATGACGCGCTTCACCACCGCCGACGGTCTCTCCATCGCCTATGACGATGCGGGCGAGGGTGCACCGGTGCTCTGCATCCCCGGCCTCACCCGCGACATGCGCGATTTCGAGCCCTTCATGGGCCAGGTCGGCGGCGAGGTCCGGCTGATCCGCATCTCCCTGCGCGGGCGCGGCGCCTCGGACCGCGACCCGAACCCGGCGGAGGGCTACACCGTTCCGGTCGAGGCGGGCGACGTGGTGGCCCTGCTCGACCATCTCGGCCTCGACAAGGTGACGGTCGTGGGCACCTCACGTGGCGGCATCATCGCCATGGTGCTCGCCGCGATGGTCAAGGACCGGCTGGCGGGCGTCCTCCTCAACGATATCGGGCCGGAGATCGCGACGAGCGGGATCGACGCCATCATGACCTATCTCGGCCGCCGCCCCGCGGCGCGAACGCTCGACCAGGCGGCCCAAGGCCTCGCGCGGTTCCACGCAAAGGCCTTCCCGGACGTGACGGTGGACGACTGGCGCATCTGGGCCGCCCGCTGGTTCGAGGAGGGCGAGGACGGCCTCGACCTGCGCTACGACCCCGCTTTGCGTGACGCCGTAGAGGCAGGCGGGGCCGCCCCCGACCTCTGGCCCGTCTTCGCCGCTCTGGAGGGCCTGCCGCTCGCCGCCCTCCGGGGCGAGAACTCCGACCTCCTGACCGCCGAGACCTTCACCAAGATGCAGACCGCCCGCCCCGACATGATCGCGGCCGCGGTGCCGAAGCGCGGCCACGTCCCATTCCTCGACGAGCCCGAGAGCCTCGCCACCTTCCGCGCGCTGATGGAGAAGACCGCATGAGACTTCTTCTTTGCTCAAATACGCAAGGGCGCGCGGGCAGCCACGTGCGCCTCCGGTGGGCATATTTCGAGACAGATGAAGGAGGGGCGCGATGAGCGATCCGGGACGCGTGCGGCAGGCGGCCGAGGTGCTGGAGGGTGTTGTGCGCCGCACGCCCATCCTCTCCTCCCCCTTCCTCGACGACATCGCCGGGCGGCGGGTGCTGGTGAAGGCGGAGTGCCTGCAGCACACCGGCTCCTTCAAGGCGCGCGGCTCGTGGTTCGCGATCTCGCAACTGTCCGAGGCGGAGCGGACGCGGGGCGTCATCGCCTTCTCCTCCGGCAACCACGCGCAGGGTGTCGCCCATGCCGCGCGGGCGGCGGGCATTCCGGCCGTGATCGTCATGCCCTCCGACGCCCCGGCGCTGAAGATCGCGAACACCAAGGCCTTGGGTGCCGAGGTTGTTGAATACGAGCGGGGCAGCGAGGATCGGGACGCGATCGGCGCGCGGCTGGCGGAGGAGCGCGGGCTCACCCTCGTCAAACCCTTCGACAACGCCGACGTGATCGCGGGGCAGGGCACCGTAGGGCTGGAGATAGCGCAGGACGCAGGTGTCGACGATGCCGATGTCCTCGTGTGCTGCGGCGGTGGCGGTCTCACCGCCGGGGTCTCGCTGGGGCTCGACGGCACGGCCCTGCGCGCGCGTCCGGTGGAGCCCGAGGGCTTCGACGACGTGGCCCGCTCCCTCCGCTCCGGCGGGATCGAGCGGAACAACCGCCTGTCCGGTTCGCTCTGCGATGCGATCATCACGCCGTCGCCCGGCAAGCTGACCTTCCCGATCATGCAGGAGCGCTGCGGCCCCGGCCTCGTCGTGACCGAGGAAGAGGCGTTGCGCGCTATGGCCCACGCCTTCCTCCGCCTCAAGGTCGTGCTGGAGCCGGGCGGCGCAGTCAGCCTTGCCGCCGCCCTCTTCCACCCCGAGGAGATCGAGGGCGACACCGTGATCTGCGTCGCCACCGGCGGCAATGTCGACGCCCCGGTCTTCCGCAAGGCGCTCGACACGCTGTGAGGGACGCGGACGTCCTGATCGTCGGCGCGGGCATCGCCGGCCTGTCCGCCGCCGCGGCCCTTGCGCCCGATCACCGCGTCATCGTGCTGGAGCGGGAGTTGCATCCCGGGATGCACGCCACCGGCCGTTCGGCCGCGCTCTTCGTCGAGAACTACGGCAACGCCGCCGTGCGCGAGATGAACCGGCAGAGCCGGGCGGCGCTAACCCCTTATCTCTCCCCCCGCGGCGTGCTGATCGTGGCCGGGCCGGGCGAGGAGGCGGCGCTGGAGGCGCAGCTCACCGGCTCCTCCATGCAGGAGATCGGCATAGATGACGCCGCCCGCCGCTTCCCGATCCTGAACCGGGACCGGGCGGTGCGCGCGGCCTACGAGGCCGACGCCTCCGATATCGATGTGGACCGGCTGATGGGCGACCACCGCAAGGCGCTGCGCGCGGCGGGCGGCGAGATCGTGACGCGGGCCGAGGTGACGGGCCTCGCGCCGGGCTGGACGGTGGAGACCACAGCCGGGATGTTCACTGCGCCGATCGTGGTAAACGCCGCCGGGGCCTGGGCTGATGTACTCGCCCAGATGGCCGGCGTCGCCCCGCTCGGCCTCACCCCCTGCCGCCGCTCCGCCGCGATCCTGCCCGCGCCCGGCGGCCACGACATCGACCGCTGGCCGATGCTGCTGTCGGCCGCCGAGACCTTCTATGCCAAGCCCGAGGCCGGCCGCCTCATGGTCTCCCCCGCCGACGAGGACCCCGTCGAGCCGATGGACGCCTGGCCCGACGACATGGTGCTGGCCGAGGGGCTCGACCGCTACGCGCAGGCGGTGACGGAGCCCGTAACGCGGGTCGAGCGTACCTGGGCGGGCCTCAGAACCTTCACCCCCGACCGCACGCCCCATGTGGGCTGGGGCGCCGATGGCTTCCTCTGGCTCGCGGGGCAGGGGGGCTACGGCGTGCAGACCTCACCCGCGATGGCGGCGCGCGCGGCAGGGCTCATCCGTGATAGGCTCGCCCATAGGTAGAGTCACTTGCGGGAGTTCGACATGTCCTCACTCACGGAGCTTTTGAAGGGTGCGACCGGCGGCCATGGTCTGGCGCAACTCGGCGCGCAGTTCGGCCTCGATGCCGCCCAGACCGAGCGGCTGACCGACCTCATCGCGCCGACGCTGGGCAAGGCGACCGCGATCCGCGCGCAGGGCGGCGCCGACGAGAGCGTGCTGAAGGCCGCCGAGGGCGAGGCGCAGGCCCGCCTCCTCGACGCGCCCGAGGCCGCCGCCCAGCCCGACGCGCGGGCCGAGGGCGAGCGCTTCCTGTCGGAGATCCTCGGCGGCGATGCGCAGCATGCGCTCGCGGCCCGGGCGGCGGAGCAGACCTCGGCACCCCCGGATGCCGTCAGCCAGTTCATGCCCGCGCTTGCCGCCCTGATGCAGGGCGCCATGCAGAAGCAGGTCCCCGATACGGAGATTGCGGCGCAGCGCGACAGCAGCGCGGGTCTGGCGAGCCTGCTCGGAGGTAGCGGAGGCGGCGGGATCCTCGGCGGCGTCATGTCGGCGCTCACCGGTGGAGGCGGCGGCCAGCAAGGCGGCCTCGGCGGGCTGATGTCGATGCTGGATGCCGACAAGGACGGCAACGCCCTCGACGACGTGCTGGAGATGGTGCGGCGGCGGTAGGCGATTGGTGTGCGGGGACGGTGCGGTAGCTCAACGCTGGCGTTTGCGGGAGATGCTCCGGTCAAACCGGAGCATGACGCCCCTTGTCGACCGTCCCGGCCCCAGAGCCGGGACCGCTCCCCACAGCCCCACGTCATCCTCGGGCCCGACCCGAGGATCTTCCGCCGCTGAGCCCAGCAGCAAAAGGTCCCGGATCAGGTCCGGGACGGCACCTCTTGCAACCGCCCCGGCCCCCGAGCCGGGGCGCTCACCTCTGAACCCGCACCCCGCCGCGATACTCTGCGACCACCTCGATCTCACCGACGATGGCGTCGTTGAACGCCTCCAGCTCTTCGGCCGGAACCCAGAGCTCCTTGTGCGCCTGCCCCCCGGCGATCTCCACCGGGTAGCGCGCGGCCATCTCCCCGTGATCTCGAACCGGGTCACGTAGCCGACATCGTTCGGAGCCGGACCCTTCGAGTTCCAGTCCCGCGCGATCTTCTCCGCATAGTCGAAGGTCAGCACAGGGTAGAAGATCGGCTGATCCGGCAGCCGCGGCGGCCAACGCCGCCAGTTGCTCGCCGCGACAAGGTCGAGCTCGGCCTGCCCGGTGGGTCGATAGAGGATCATTTCCTTGGGTTTCCTTTGAAGCTCTGTTCCGCCCGGCGGCATCGCCGGGCCGCGCCCGACCTCCCCCCGGAGGACGCGTTGGCGATGCCATACGCGGGAGACGCGACATCGATGCTTGAAGGCGCGGACATCTCAATCCCGTCCCGCCAGCGCCCTCCAGGTCGGGCGCGGCCCTCATCTCTCCGCAGATCAGCTCACAACATCCCCGGCACCACGAGGTCCGGGGGGCGGTGGCCGTCGGCGAAGGTCTTGATGTTGATGAGGACCTTCTCCCCCATCTCCAGCCGCCCCTCCTCGGTCGCGGAGCCCATGTGGGGCAGCAGGAGCACGTTGGGCAGGTCCTTCAGCCGCGGGTTCACGCTCGTCCCATGCTCGAAGACGTCGAGGCCCGCGCCCGCCAACTCCCCCGCCCGCAGCGCACGCGTCAGCGCGTTCTCGTCGATCACCTCGCCGCGCGACGTGTTCACGACGAAGGCCGTGGGCTTCATCAGCTTCAGTCGCCGCGCGTTGAGCAGGTGAAAGGTCGCGGGCGTATGCGGCACGTTCACGCTCAGCACGTCGATCCGCGCGAGCATCTGGTCGAGGCTCTCCCAGAAGCGCGCGCCCAGCTCCTCCTCCGTCTCCGGGCGCAGGCGGCGGCGGGTGTGGTAGTGGACGCTCATGCCGAAGGCCGTCGCCCGCCGCGCCACCGCACGCCCTGTCTGGCCCATGCCGAGGATGCCGAGGCGCATGCCACCCACCCGGTGGCCCATCAGCGCCATCGGGCTCCAGCCCTGCCAGGCGTCGGACTGCATCAGGGTCACGCCCTCCTTCAGCCGCCGGGTGACGCCCAGGATCAGGGCCATCGCCATGTCTGCCGTGTCCTCGGCCAGCACGCCGGGGGTGTTCGACACGGTGATCCCCCGCGTCCGCGCTGTGGCCACGTCGATATGGTCCACCCCGGCGCCGTAATTCGCGATCAGCCGCAGCCGCTCGCCCGCGCCCGACAGCAAAGCTGCGTCGATCCGGTCGCCCAGCGTCGGGACCAGCACGTCCGTGTCCGCCATCAGCGCGGCGAGATCGCTGCGCGCCAGCGGCACGTCGCTCTCGCTCAGCCGCACGTCGAAGAGCTCGGCAAGCCGTGTCTCCACCGGTTCGGGCAGGCGGCGCGTGACGGCAACGGTGAGCGGGGTTGCGGGCATGGAGGCCCCCTTTCGACGTGATTTCCGGCACATGCCAGCTTAGGATCGCGACGCTCCGACTGGAACCGGAAAACCGAATGCGCCTCACCCGCCGCCTGTTCATGCTCTCCACCCTTGCCGCGCTGCCGGTCGGGGCGCAGGACCGCGGGCAGGTGACGGGCCTGCCGCTGCCGCGCTTCGTTAGCCTCAAGGCGGGTAGCGCGAACGTGCGGCGCGGACCCGGCCTCGCCCATCGGATCGACTGGCGCTTCCTGCACCGCGGGATGCCGCTGCGCGTCGTCGCCGAATACGAGAACTGGCGGCAGGTGCGCGATCACGAAGGCATGGGCGGCTGGGTCCATTTCGCGCTCCTGTCCGGCGTGCGCACGGTGCTGGTGCGCGGCGAAACGGTGGAGCTGAAATCCGACCCTGCCGCCGACGCGCCCGTGGCCGCGATCGCGCAAGGTGGCGCCATCGCGCGGCTCGACCGGTGCGAGGCCGGCTGGTGCCGGATCGAGGCGAGCGGCCATGGCGGCTGGGTGCTCGACCGGGCGCTCTGGGGCACCGACTCCGATCTGGGCGCCTGACGCATCGCCCACGCAACATTGTTGCCACACGATCAACCTGCGGTAGTATTCTCCCCGTCATAATCTTGCGGGACTTCGGGGGGAGAACGCGGATGCAGAAGACGGCAGCCACCGTCGTGGGGCTTTTTTTATTAGGCGTGCCGGGGTTTGCTCAACATTTTAACGATTCGCAGTTGCCGCCGGATCTGTTCGTGAACGATCGGGCGTCATCGTCGAACATGTGGCCGGAATACATCGGTGAGCTGCAGATCGAGGGGAGCCCGGACCGGACTCGTCTTCGTCTCAAGCGCCCGCCGGAGGACGGGATCGGCTCGGTTCTCGGCAATGCGCTGGGCACCGGCACGAGCCTGTTCCTCGACTGGAGCCGGGACGAGGGGATGCAGGCGGGCGTCAGCCTCAGCTTCTGAGGCGACCGGCCAGCGAGTTCGGGTTCGACGCCACGATCTCGACATCCAGCACTCGGCCGATGCTGTCCGGGGCGTCGAGATGGACGGCGTGCAGGTAGGGCGACTTGCCCACCATCTGCCCCGGCTCGCGTCCCGGCTTCTCGATCAGCACCGGCAGGGTGCGGCCGACCTGCGCCTGCTGGAAGTCCCGCTGGTGCTCGGTCAGCAGCGCCTGGAGCCGCGCCAGCCGCTCCGACGCCACGTCGTCGCTCACGAAGTCGCGCCCGGCGGCGGGCGTACCTGGCCGCGGCGAGTACTTGAACGAGAAGGCGGAGGCGTAGCGGACCTCCCGGCACAGCTCCAGCGTCGCCTCGAAATCGGCATCGCTCTCGCCCGGGAACCCGACGATGAAGTCGCCTGACATGGCGATGTCGGGCCGCGCCGCCCGGATCCGCTCGATCAGGCGAAGATACTCCTCTGCCGTGTGCTTGCGGTTCATGCCCTTCAGCACCGCGTCCGAACCCGCCTGCACCGGCAGGTGGAGGTAGGGCATCAGCTTCGCCTCCTCACCATGGGCGGCGATGAGGTCGTCGGTCATGTCGTTGGGATGGCTGGTCGTGTAGCGGATCCGCTCCAGCCCGTCGATCTGCGCGAGCTCCCGCACCAGCCGGGCCAACGACCAGACGCCATCCGGCCCGTCGCCGTGATAGGCGTTCACGTTCTGACCGAGCAGAGTGATCTCCACCACGCCGCGTTCCACCAGATCCCGCGCCTCGGCCAGCAATCGCTCGGCGGGGCGGGACACCTCGGCGCCGCGGGTATAGGGCACCACGCAGAAGGCGCAGAACTTGTCGCAGCCCTCCTGCACGGTGAGGAAAGCGGCGGGCGCGCGCCGCATCTTCGGGCCGCGCGGAAGGTGGTCGAACTTGTCCTCTTCGGGGAAGTCGGTGTCGAGCGCCTTCTCCCCGTTGCGCACCTTCGCCTCCATTGCGGGCAGGCGGTGATAGGCTTGCGGGCCGACGACGAGGTCCACCAGCGGCTGGCGGCGCATGATCTCCTCACCCTCGGCCTGCGCGACGCAGCCCGCGACGCCGATCTTGAGGTCCGGGTTCGCGTCCTTCAGCGGGCGCAGGCGGCCGAGCTCGGAATAGACCTTCTCCGCCGCCTTTTCCCGGATGTGGCAGGTGTTGAGCAGGATCATGTCGGCCTCGGCCTGATCCTGCGTCTCCTCGTAGCCCGCGGCCCCCAGGGCGCCCGCCATCCGCTCGCTGTCATAGACGTTCATCTGACAGCCATAGGTCTTCACGAAGAGCTTCTTGGGCGCGGACATCACTCGAGGGCCTTTGTACGAAAGAAATCGGCGTGGCCCCGTCCCCCGGGGCCACGCCGTGATCTACCGGGCCGCGGGCGTCCCCGCAACCGGGCTTTACTTGCGAGGCTTGCGCCCCAGGCCGATCTTCTTGGCCAGCTCCTGACGCTTCTGCGCGTAGGCCGGTGCCACCATCGGATAGTCCGAGGGCAGGCCCCACTTCGCGCGGTACTCTTCGGGCGTCATGTCGTAGGCCGTCTTCAGATGCCGCTTGAGCATCTTCAGCTTCCGGCCGTCTTCAAGACAAACGATGTACTCGTTCGTCACCGACTTCTTGATCGGAACCGCCGGAACCAGCTCCTCGACCTGCTCGTCAGCCCCTGCCGACAGGTCATTGAGTTTTCCGTAAACGCTTTCGATCAGGTTCGGGAGGTCGCCCATGGCCACCGGATTGTTCGCCACATGGGACGACACGATCTCCGATGTCAGTGCCAGAAGCTCGCCCTTGTCGATATCCTGCATTTCACTCATCAGTGTCTCGCTTTCGTTGTTATGTTTGGCCCCCCGGTCTGCCAGGCGTGATGTTTTAGTTTGAGGCAGACGCGGTATCTCGTGATATAGCGACCAAACCCCAATGTGCAATGCAAAAGCGCCTTTCTATTACGGGCGCATCTTAGCAATTTTGTTAACGTGAAGTATTTCCGGCTAAAGATCGCCCATCGCGACCGGCGCAATCGGGGATTTTGCCCGGCGGTCCGATCGGCTAAGCATCGCACATGATCTACGCCGGCCTCGACGAATACCTCGATACTGCCCCGCGGCCGCGCAGCGCCGGTCCCGTCGCCATTCTGTTCTGCGAAGATGCTGTCGAGGTGCCCTCGACCCTCTCCCACCATGCCGCGCTGGGCTTCGAGGAGATCGTGACCGTCGGCCGCGCCCACGATGGCGGGGCGGAGATCGATGGCCAGGCGCTCAGCCGTATCGAGATGTCGGTGGCGAACCGGGCCGAGGCGGCAGAGGTCCTGAACCGCCTCATCGCGCGCTTCGCAGGCCGCTGGATCTATTGGAGCTTCAACGGCGAATACCTGTTCTATCCTTACATGAAGAGCCGCCGCATCGCCGATCTGACCGGGTTCATGGAGGAGGAGCGGCGCGATCACGTTTTCACCTACGTCGTCGATCTCTACGCCGCGGACCTCGACAAGGCGCCCAACGGCGTCTCGCGCGAGACGGCGCATCTCGACGGCTCCGGCTATTACGGCTTCCAGCGCTGGGAGGATGGCGAGCCGCTCGATCGGCAATACGACATCTTCGGCGGGCTCGCCTGGCGCTACGAGGAGTTCGTGCCGTGGGAGCGGCGGCGCATCGACCGCGTGGCGCTCTTCAAGGCGACCGAAGGCCTGCGGATCGGGGAGGACCTGCGGCTGAACGAGCCCGAGATGAACACGATCTCCTGCCCGTGGCACCACAACGTGACGGTGGCGATCGCCTCGTTCCGCGTGGCGAAAAGCCTGAAGCGCAATCCGGGCTCCACCTTCGAGATCCCCACCTTCATGTGGCGCCGCTCCGTGCCCTTCGAATGGACGGACACGCAGCTCATGGAACTCGGCTTCATGGAACCTGGGCAATGGTTCTGACCCCCTAACCACCGTCCCGGCCGCAGAGCCGGGACCGTCCTGAACCCGGCACCCCCGGAGCCAAAGACCCCGGATCAAGTCCGGGGTGGCACCGCACCTAAACGCCCCGCTCATCCCTCCGCACGTCCAACGAGACAACACGCCCGCTTGCCTCCGCCCCCTGCACCGCCATCTTCAAGTACACAGCAGAAGGCCCCATGACATGACCAATCCCATCCTCTCCGACTGGACCGGACCGCACGGTCTGCCCGACTTCGCCGCCGTTCGTTTCGAGCATTACGGCCCCGCGCTGGAGGAGGGCCTGGCCGAGGCGCGCGCCCGCACCACCGAGATCGCGGAGCAGGAGACGGTGCCGACCTTCGAGAACACCATCGCCGCCCTGGAACGCTCGGGCGAGGCGCTCGACAAGGCCGCCTCCCTCTTCTTCCACGAGGCCGCCACCCAGTCGACGCCCGAAACCGAGGCGCTGCAACGCGAGATGTCGCCGAAGCTCGCCGCCTTCTCCTCCGAGGTCTACCAGAACCAGCAGCTCTGGGCGCGGGTCGACGCACTCTACCAGGACAACGAGCTGACCGGGGAGGAGGCGCGGGTGCTGGAGCTCTACCACCGCTCCTTCGTCCGGTCGGGTGCCGCCCTCGACGCCGATGGGCGCCAGCGGCTGGCCGAGATCATGCAGCGGCTCGCCGAGCTTGGCACCGCCTTCACCCAGAACCTGCTCGCCGACGAGCGCGACTGGGAGCTGATGCTGGCCGAGGACGACCTCGCCGGGCTGCCCGACGACCTGAAACGCGCGATGGAGACGAAGGACGGCTACAAGCTCACCCTCAGCCGCTCCGTCGTCGTGCCGTTCCTCGAGACCTCGACCCGCCGCGACCTGCGCGAGACCGCGTGGACGGCCTGGACCGCCCGCGGTGCCAATGGCGGCGAGACCGACAACCGCCAGATCGCGGCCGAGATCCTCGCGCTGCGCCATGAGCGCGCGCAGCTCCTCGGCTTCGACGATTTCGCCTCCTTCAAGCTCGCGCCCGAGATGGCGAAGGAGCCCGGCGCCGTCCGCGACCTTCTGATGCAGGTCTGGGAGCCCGCGAAGGCGAAGGCCGAAGCAGATGCCGACCGCCTGCGCGCGCTGATCGCCGCGGACGGCCAGAACCACCCGCTCGAAGGCTGGGACTGGCGCTTCTACGAGGAGAAGTTGCGCGCCGCCGAGCATGATTTCGATGCGGCCGAGCTGAAGCCCTACTTCACCCTCGACCGCATGATCGAAGCGAGCTTCGAGGTCGCGAACCGCCTGTTCGACCTCACCGCCCACGAACTCGACGTACCCGGACCCCACCCCGACGCCCGCATCTGGCAGATCCGGCAGGGCGACCGTCACATGGGCGTCCTCGTCGGCGACTACTTCGCCCGGCCCGGCAAGCGCTCCGGCGCATGGTGCGGCAGCATGCAGTCGCAGGAGGGGGCGACCCGACCCATCGTCACCAATGTCTGCAACTTCGCGAAGGGCGACCCGGCGCTGCTAACCTACGACGACGCACGCACGCTGTTCCACGAGTTCGGCCACGCGCTCCACCACCTCCTGAGCGAGGCGACCTATGCCCGCGTTTCCGGCACCTCGGTCGCGCGCGATTTCGTGGAGCTGCCCTCCCAGCTCTACGAGCACTGGCTGAGCGTGCCCGACATCCTGCGCGGCTACGCCAGGCACTACGAGACCGGGGAGCCGATCCCGGAGGACCTGCTCGACAAGCTGCTCGCCGCCGAGACCTTCGGCCAGGGGTTCCAGACGGTGGAATACGTGGCGTCGGCGCTGGTCGATCTCGACTTCCACACCGGCGCGCCGCCCGCCGATCCGATGCAGGCCCAGGCCGAGACGCTGGCGCGCATCGGCATGCCCGACGCGATCCCGATGCGGCATGCCACGCCGCACTTCGCGCATATCTTCTCCGGCGACGGCTACTCCGCAGGCTACTACAGCTACATGTGGTCCGAGGTCATGGACGCCGACGCCTTCGAGGCGTTCGAGGAAACCGGCGACGTCTTCGACGCGGGCATGGCCGACAAGCTGGAGGAGTTCATCTACTCCGCCGGCGGCACCCGCCCGCCCGAGGATCTCTACACCGATTTCCGCGGCCGGATGCCGGGGCCTGAGGCGCTGTTGCGCGGACGCGGCCTCGCGGCGTGAGCGGGAAGGAGCGCGACCTCACCGAGGGCGCGATCCTCGGCCATATCCGCGCGGTCGCCGTCCCGGCCGCGCTCTCGCTCCTGTTCGTGACGCTCTACAACGTCATCGACACGTTCTACGCGGGCAAGATCTCGACCGAGGCTCAGGCCGGCCTCGGCATCGGCTCCCAATTCTACTTCCTGATCATCGCGACGGGCGTCGGTTTCCGCATCGGGGTCTCCGCCTTCGTCGGCAACGCGATCGGGGAGGGGGATGGAAAGGGCGCGTCCTGCGCCGCCGCGCAGGCGATCGGCGCCTCCATCGTGGCCTGCGCGGTGGCGATGGTGGCGGGCTATTGGGGCCTGCCCGCGCTCGCCCGCGCGGTAGCCGGTGGCAGCTCCTACGTGGACGACGCGGTCACCTACATGCGGATCATGCTGCTCGCCGCCCCCGGCTTCATCGTGACCTACGCGATGACAGGGACGCTGACCGCGCAGGGCGACACGGTCACGCAGGAGCGGGCGCAGCTCGTCGCCACGGTCGCGAATATCGGGCTCAACCCGCTCTTCATCTGGGGCATCCCGGGGATCTGGGACGGCTTCGGGCTGAACGGGATCGCGGTGGCGACCGTCGTCTCCCAGACCGGCGTGCTCGCCTTCATCGGCTGGAACGCCCTGCGCTCGGAGGTCATGCGCGGCTTCGACTGGTCCGACGTTCTGCCGCAGGTCGGACAGCAGAAGGACCTGATGGCCGAAGTGGTCCCGGCCGCAGGCACGATCTACGTCACGGTGCTGGGCGGCGTGATCTGTCAGTTCTTCCTGCGCAACCACGGCGCCGATGCAGTGGCGGCCTATGGCGTCGGCTTCCGACTGCAACAGCTCCTGCTGCTGCCGGTGATCGGGCTGACGACTGCGCTGTTGCCGATCACGGCGCAGAACATGGGCGCGGACCAGCCGGAGCGCGTGCGCCGCGCGGTGCGCGTGACCGGCGCCGTGGCGCTCGGTTTCGTGGCGCTGGGGGCGGTGGTGATCTGGACGCTGGCCCGACCCGCCGTGGCTCTCTTCAACGACGAACAAGCGGTGGTCGACCACGCGGTCGCCTACCTGCGGATCCTGTCTGGCGCGCTGCCCTTCTTCGTCGTGATCTTCGTGACGCAGAACCTGCTGCAGGGGCTGCAGCAACCCCGCTGGCCCCTCCTGATCGGGCTGTGGCGGCTCGGGCTGGGCCTCGCCCTCTTCGCCTGGCTCTTCACCGGGCCGCTGGACCTCGGGGCGGCGGGCGTCTGGTGGGCCCTGCTTGCCGCGGCGATCAGCGGCGCGGTGCTGGCGCTCATCGTGACGCTCTGGGTCACGCGGGCGGAGGGCGTGGAGATCGTGCAGCCCGAAAAGCAGGCCGCCTGAACCAAAGAGTGGAGGGCCGCGCCCGACCTGGAGGGCGCATGAGTGACAATTGTTCAGCGTCCGCGCCCTCAAGCATCAACGGCGCTCATACTGCGAATGACATCGCCAACGCGCCCTCCGGGGGGAGGTCGGGCGCGGCCCGGCCTGTCAGCCGGGCGGAAGAGTGGTTCTGCTTGATACAGCCCCGGACCTGATCCGGGGCCTTTTGTGACGGGGCGCATCGGCTCGGAAAGGTCCCGGCGCTGCGGCCGGGACGGTCACCACGGACCAACCGCCCCACATCCCCCGCACCACAGGTCGCATTCCACCCCCCAACCGTCGCCCGCCCGAACCGCGCCCGTCGCATGACCCGCTAGAACGATCCGAAACGCCAAGGAGATCGGGACATGAGAACGAGCGCACGGGCAGTGGTCGTCGGCGGCGGCGCGGTGGGGGCCTCCATCGCCTATCACCTGGCAAAGGCCGGGTGGGCCGACACGCTGCTCCTCGAACGCGACGAACTCACCTCCGGCTCCACCTGGCACGCGGCAGGCCTGCTCCCCTATTTCAACATGAGTTACGCCACGACTTGGATCCACGACTACTCCATCAAGTTCTACAAGACGCTGGAGGAGGAGACGGGCCTGAACGCCGGGTTCTCCGTCGTGGGCAACCTGCGCATGGCGCAGTCGAAGGAGCGCCTCGACGAATACATGCTCTACGCCAGCACGGCGGAAAGCGTCGGCGTCCCCTTCGAATGGCTGACCCCGCAGGACATCAAGGACCGCTACCCGCTGGTGCGCACCGACGACCTCGTCGGCGCGATCTACCACCCCACGGACGGCTACATTAACCCTGCCGACGTCACACAGGCGATGGCCAAGGGTGCGCGCCAGCGAGGCGTCGAGATCCAGCGCAAGGTGCAGGTCGACGGCTACACGCAGACCCCCGACGGCTGGCGCGTCCACTGCCGCCGCATGGTGGAGAAGGGCGGCAACCTCGTCCCCGGCGAGGAGACCTGGGACATCACCTGCGAGCATGTCGTGACCGCCACCGGCAACCACGCGCAGCGCACGGCGAAGCTCCTCGGCATCAAGATCCCTGCCATTCCCGTCGAGCACCAGTACATCGTCACCGAGCCCGACCCGGCCCTGCAGGAATGGCGCAAGACGAATGGCGAGCATCCGGTGCTCCGCGACGCCGACGCCAAGTGGTACGTGCGGGAGGAGCGCGGCGGCTGGATCCTCGGCCCCTATGAGCGCAATGCGCCGGCGCGCTTCGAGTACGGCGTGCCCGACAGCTTCCGCGCCGACCTCTTCCCCCTCGATCTCGACCGGATCGAGGAGGAGTACATGTCGATGATCCACCGCATTCCGAGCTCCGAGACCGCGGGGCTCAAGGACGATTTCAACGGCCCGATCTGCTACACCCCCGACGGCAACCCGCTGATCGGCCCAGCGCCCGGCATGCAGAACATGTGGCTGGCGGAGGGCTTCTCCTTCGGCATCACGGCTGCGGGCGGGGCGGGCCACTACCTCGCCCAGATGATGGTCGAGGGCGAGGCGGAGATCGACATGGCCTCCCTCGACCCCAAGCGCTACGGCGACTGGATGACGACGGAGTATGCCGCCCGCAAGAACGAGGAGGCCTACGAGCACGTCTACATCCTCCATCACCCCGACGAGGAGCGGCCCGCAGCCCGGCCCCTGCGCACCTCCCCCGCCTATGACCGGCAGAAGGCGGCGGGCGCCCAGTTCGGGCAGGTGAACGGCTGGGAGCGGCCGAATTACTACGCGCCCGAGGGCTTCGACGACCACGCCGCACGCTCCTTCCGCCGCGGCGGCTGGTGGCAATACGCGAAGGAGGAGGCCGAGGCGATCCGCAGCGGCGTCGGCCTGATCGACGCCACCGCCTTCGCCAAGCACCGGATCAGCGGGCCGGGCGCGACCGCCTTCCTCGACTGGTTCACGACGAACAGGCTGCCGAAGCCGGGGCGGATCAACCTCACCTACGCGCTGACCTCCGCCGGGACCGTGCGCACCGAGTACACCATCGTGCGGCTGGCCGAGAACGACTATTACCTCGTCTCCGCCGGTGCCTGGCACGCCTATGACGAGGATGTCCTCTACAAGGCGATCTGGGAAAAGGAGGAGGAGTTCGGCCGCATCAACGAGCAGGACGTGACCACCCAATGGGGCGTCTTCGCACTCGCTGGCCCGAAGTCCCGCGACGTGCTGAAGGCCCTGATCCGGGATGCGGAGCCGGACACGGCGCTCTCCAACAAGCGCTTCCCGTGGCTTTCGATGCGCAACATCGAGCTCGGCATGGTCCCGACCATGGCGATCCGGGTGGCCTATACGGGCGAACTCGGCTGGGAACTCCACCACCCGATCGAGATGCAGACCCACCTCTGGGACAAGCTGATTGAGGCGGGCGCGCCGCACGGGCTGAAACTCGTCGGCGCCCGCGCGCAGAACTGGCTGCGCCAGGAGAAGAGCTACCGCGCCTTCGGAACGGAGCTCGGCCGGGACGCGACGCCGCTGGAGGCCGGGCTCGACCGGTTCGTCGACCTCGACAAGGACTTCCACGGCAAGGACATGTTACAGAAAACCGGCATCCGCTGGAAATGTGTAACACTTCTGATCGACGGCCCGGCCGATGCCGACCCCTGGGGGCGGGAGGCGATCCTGCACAACGGCGAGAAGATCGGCCGCCTCACCTCCGGCGGCTACTCCACCGCCTTCGGCAAGTCGATCGGCATGGGCTATGTCCGCCCCGACCTCGCGGAACCGGGCACGAAGCTCACGGTCCGCATGTTCCGCGAACTGTGGGATGCCGAGGTCGCCGAGGACAGCCCCTACGACCCGAAGAACGAGACGATCCGCCGGGACGGCTGACGCCGTTTCCGCCTGCTGCGGTGCGTATTTGACGAGAGTGACGGGGCAGGGCGCCGCGCCCCTGCATCACTCTCCCGGAATACGCCCGCCGGAGGCGGTCTCGCCCTTGGTTGCCCGTGCCTCCGCCGCTATGTGGAAGCCGACAACCGACGGAGTGTTTTTGTCCGAGACCCGGCACAGCCGCTGAGGCCCCTGCGCTGACAGGCCTCATCCCAGCGTTCCGCCCCGCGGCGGGTGCTTTTCTGTGGCTGACGAACACTCCGGGAAACTCCCTTGAACATCTCGAAACCCGAACAGCGCGTGCTTCACGTGCTGGCACAGCGCGGCCTGATCCGGCATGAGCGCGACCACCGCGCCAAGGTCGTGGCCGTGACCTGTTTCACCCATGACGGCAACGTGCTGAGCGATTGCACGCTCGCCGTCTTCACCCGCCTGCGCGCCAAGCGGTTGATCCGCTCGCGGAACGGCGCGTCCTATCGCATCACCCGGCTGGGCCGCACCTCGGTGCGGGCGCAGGCCGACAATCGGAGCTGACCCATGACCTCGACCGATATCCGACCTGCCCGCGCGGAGGATGCCGTGCGGATCCGGGAAATCGCGGCCGGAACGGAGATGTTCCGGCCTGACGAGCTCGACTGGTTCGGCGCCATGATCGCCACCCAGCTCGCCGAGCCGGGCGAGGCGATCTGGCGCGTCGCGGGGCCCGGCCCTGATGGGGCGGCCTATGCCGAGCCCGAGCCGATGGCCGAGGGCATCTGGAACATGCGCTTCATCGGCGTCGCCCCGGCCGCGCGGCGCACAGGTCTCGCCCGTGCGCTGATCGGCGAGATCGAGGCGGCGGTGCGCGCCGCCGGGGCACGGATGCTCATCATCGAGACATCCTCCGAACCGGCCTTCGTCCCGGCGCGCACGCTCTACCTCTCCCTTGCTTACGAGGAAGAGGCGCGGCTGCGCGACTGGTACGGGCCGAACGATGCGAAGGTGGTGTTCCGCAAGCTCTTCTGACCTAGCCGCAGACCGGGCAGTCCGGTCTGCGGGCCACGCTGATCCGGCGGCTTTCGGCGTAGAGAGCGTCGTGGATGAGGAGGGCGCCGCGCAGCGTTTCGCCCGCGCCGGTGATGTGCTTCACCGCCTCCGCCGCCATCATCGAGCCCATGATCCCGGCGAGCGCGCCGACGATCCCGGCCTCGGCGCAGGTCGGCACGAGGCCCGGCGCGGGAGCCTCCGGGAAGACGCACTGATAGCAGGGGGCGCCCGCTGCCGGGTGATAGAGGCTGATCTGCCCCTCCCACTGGGTCATGGCCGCTGCGATCAGGGGCACGCCCGCCGCGACGCAGAGGTGGTTGACGAGGTAGCGCGTCTCAAAGTTATCGGAGCCGTCGAGGACAAGGTCGTAGGCGCCGATCAGTTCCGCCCCCGTCGCCGCATCCAGCCGGGTCTCGTGCCCCTCGACCGCCACATGCGGGTTGATCCGGGCGAGGCTGCGGGCGGCGCTCACGACCTTGGGCACGCCGACCGCTTCGGTATCATGGATGACCTGCCGCTGGAGGTTGGAGAGGCTGACCGCGTCGTCATCCACCACCCCCAGCGTACCGACGCCGGCTGCCGCCAGATACATCAGCGCCGGGGCACCCAGCCCGCCGGCGCCGACCACCAGTACGCGCGCGGCCTTCAGCTTGGCCTGACCCGGCCCGCCGACCTCGCGCAGGACGATGTGGCGGGCGTAGCGCTCCAGCTCTTCGGGGGTGAAGCTCACAGGGCCTTCTCGTATTCGATGCGGTGCGTGTCCGTGCCGGCGGGAAAACGGGCGACCTCGCGCCAGCCGAGTTTCTCGTAAAGCTCGGGCGCTTGCCAGCTATAGGTGCCGAGGCGGGCATGGCGGGCGCCGCGGGCGCGGGCCTCGTCCTCGGCACCCTGCAGGAGGTCGCGGGCAAGGCCCCGGCCGCGCCAGTCGGGATCGACGTGGAGGGTGCGGAACTCGGCGAGCTCCATGACGCGGATGACCTGCACCGCCCCGCGCACTGCACCTGTCTCGTCCTTCCAGGCAACGGAGAAGCTTTCGCGCTCGAAGCCGGGCTGGGCGGCACTCTCGGCCCGGATCGCGGCAAGGCTGTCGGCGGTCAGGGCGGCATCGTCCTCGATCAGGCGCAGGCCTGCGGGCTGCGGCGCCTCCTCCGGCTGGGCACGGCGGCGCAGGCGGCGCAGGAGGACGACGTAACCGAGGATCGGCACGGCGGCGAGGGCGAGCCAGAAGGCCGCGACCAGCGACTGGCCCATCTGTGCGCGGAAACCCGCATCGAGTGACAGCACCGCGGCCAGCACTGCCGCGATCATCAGGCCGATGCGCAGCGCCCGCCGCCGGTCCGCCCCGCCGACCATGGCGAAGGCGGCACTGAAGCCGCCCGCCAGCAGCAATGTCAGAAGCCCGCCGCCCGCGAGCGTGCCGAGAAGGGCGCTCACCGGTCCCGATCGCTCCGCCCGGTGGAGCCGAAGCCGCCGAAGCCGCGCTCGGTCTCACCCAGCTCCTTGGCCTCCACCCACTGCACATGGGTGACGGGGGCGAGGACCATCTGCGCGACCCGGTCGCCGTGGTTCACGTCGAAGGTCTCATGCCCCATGTTCAGCAGGATCACTGAGACCTGCCCGCGATAGTCGCTGTCGATCGTGCCCGGCGCGTTGGCGATGGTCACGCCGTGGCGCAGGGCGAGGCCGGAGCGGGGGCGGATCTGCACCTCGAACCCGCGGGGGATTTCCATGGCGAGACCCGTCGGGATCAGCGCCCGTCCACCGGGCATCAGGGTGATGCCGCGCGCCCGCTTGTCCGCCCCGAAATTGGCATAGAGGTCCATGCCCGCGGCCCCCGGCGTCGCATAGCTCGGCAGCGGAACCTCGACATCCGCGCCCTCGGCACGGGTGACGCGGATTTCCACGCCGGGCATAGAGAGTTTCAGGCCGTTCATGCCAGCGCCTCCGCGATGCGTTGGGCGAGGCGGCGCGCCGTCTCCACCTTGGTGAGGCGCGGCCAGTCCTCGGCCCCGTCTTCGGTGATGAGGGTGACGGCATTGTGGCCGCCACCCATGATGCCGGTTTCGGGGCTCACGTCGTTGGCCACGATCCAGTCGCAGCCCTTACGCGCGCGCTTCGCGGTGGCGTGGGCGACGACGTCATCGGTCTCGGCGGCGAAGCCCACGACGAGGCGAGGGCGGTTCTCGTTCCGCCGGGCGATGGTGGCGAGGATGTCGGGGTTCTCCGCAAAGTCTAGGGCGGGCAGGCCGCCCGCCTCCTTCTTCATCTTGGAGGGGCCGGCGTTGACGACGTGCCAGTCCGCGACGGCGGCGCAGAAGATCGCGGCGTCGGCGGGCAGGGCCGCCTCGACGGCGGTCAGCATCTCGCGGGCGGTTTCCACCTCGGTGATCCGCGGGCCGCGGGGGCGCGGGGCGGTGGCGGGGCCGGTCACGAAGCTTACATCAGCACCGAGCTTGCTCAGCGCCTCGGCAATCGCGGTGCCCTGCGCGCCGGAGGAGCGGTTGGCGATGTAGCGCACCGGGTCGATGGGCTCATGCGTGGGGCCGGAGGTGACGAGGACGTGCCGCCCGGTCAGCGGGCCGTCGGTGAAATGGGCGGTGACGGCGGCCAGGATCTCCGCCGGTTCGGCCATGCGGCCCGGCCCGTACTCGCCGCAGGCCATGTCGCCGGAATTGGGGCCGACGACCGCGATACCGTCGCCGCGCAGCGTCTCCAGATTGCGCTGGGTCGCCGGGTGGTCCCACATCCGCACGTTCATGGCGGGCGCGATCAGGACGGGCGTGTCGGTGGCGAGCAGCAGGGTGCTCGCCAGATCATCGGCGCGGCCCGTGGCCATCTTCGCCATCAGGTCGGCGGTGGCGGGGGCTGTCACGATCAGGTCGGCGGAGCGGGAAAGCTCGATATGCCCCATCTCCGCCTCCGCCGTGAGGTCGAAGAGCTCGGTATGCACCTTCTCCCGCGCCAGTGCCGCGACGGAGAGCGGCGTGACGAAATGCTGGGCGGCGGAGGTCAGGACCGGCGTCACCGCATGGCCCGCGCCGGTGAGCAGGCGGATGAGCTCGAGGCTCTTGTAGGCCGCGATGCCGCCGCCGACGATCAGAAGAATGCGCTTGGAGGTCATATGTCTGTCCCCTTGACGTAAGGGGTAGCCCTCGCACCCCTCGCGTTCAAGTCCCGCCCTCAGCGAAGGCTTCGCAGGGGTCGCCCTGGTCGGGCAGGTCCGCGACGCGCACGTCGTTGAAGGGCGTGGTGTCGCCCGGCCCCACCTGCCCGATGGAGAAGGTGGTGAGCTCCGGCGCGGCCGTCGCCAGTGCGGCCGGAACGCCCCAGTCGACGCGGGCGTGACCGTTGCCGGTGATCAGCACCACCTGCCCGCCATTCACCCGCTCGCGGGCCAGCAGCACCGCCTGTGCGAGGCGGGCGTCGCGGAAGCGCTGCGCCTCGACGAAGCCGGGCATGGCGCTGAGCGGGATCGCCTCGCAATGCACGGCGAACTGCTCCAGCTCCCGCGTCGCGCGCTGGGCCGGGGGCAGGGGCTCGTCGAGGCCGTAGAGTGCTGCATCCGCGCCGAACACCCCTTCGGCCCCCAGCACCGAGGCGCGGCGCACCAGATCCACCGGGGCGCCGCCACCGACGACCTGCGCGCCCGGCGCGGCGAGCATGACCTGGTGGTAGAGCCAGAAATCGGGCCAGCCGCTCTCCTCCCAATTCAGGCGCTCGGCGATTTCTTCCGTCGAGGCGCGCTGGCGCAGGAGGCCGTTGAGGCGGGCCGTATCCGCCCCCTGCACCTGTTCGAAGACGATGGCCGCGGGCTGCAGCCGCGCGACCTCGCTGGCCTGGAAGGCATGGTGATCGGCGACGCCGTGCACCTCCCCGATGACGACGACATCGGCCTCACCGGCGAAGTCGGGCGGCGGGGTGCAGGCGGCCAGGAGGGGGAGCAGCAGGGCAAGGGCGAGGCGCATGGGGGACCTTCGTTCGCGGATTTTCCCCAATCTTATTCGATGCGCCGGTGCAGAATGCAAAGGGTTCGTGCGCGGCTCAGTTGCCGGTGTAGACCACGTCGAAGCTTTCGGGCGTGTGGCCGACGATCTCCAGCATCAGCTTGCGGCGCACCGTCTCGGCAAAGGTTTCACGCCCGGTGGCGGTCACCATGAAGGCGCCGGGGCCGCCGATGATGCGGTCGGCGTAGAGCTGTTCGAGGTCGATATTGGCGCGCCGCCCATCCTCCGGCGTCAGGATCGGCAGGGCGTTGATCGTCATGCCAGCGGCCAGCACCTCGGCCCGCGCATCCTCGATCGACACGCCGGAGAAGTTGCGCACGCTGTCGCCGGAGAAGTCGATGACCGCACGCGGCGCGTAGATGTCGTTCTCCTCGATCAGGCGCTTGCCTTCGAGGAGGGCGGTGCCGATCGCGTTGCGGCCGAACGCGCCGCGGGGCGCGTCGATCAGCTCCGCGGCGAAGGCGGCGGCACTGTCCGGCCCGTCGATGATGGTCCAGTCGGCGATGACGGCGGTGTTGGCGGCCCATTCCACGTAAGTGACCGCGACGGTGCCGTAGATCGAGTTCTGGATTGCGTTGATCACGCTGGGATCGGTCATGGCGAGCGCGTAGCCCTGCCGCTGGAAGGCCAGCTCCTCCGCATCGATGGAGCCGGAGGCGTCGGCGAGGAGCACAAGCTCCAGCCCCGCTTCGCGTTGCTCCTGCGCGACGGCGGCTCCGGTCATCAGCACGAAGGGGAGGATGATCGCGAAACGCATACTTGCGAAGCTAGGCTTCACGCCACGTCACACAAGGGTGCAATGCGGCCAATTATAAAGATGTGAAGGGAGCGGGCGGGCCGCTCCCTGTCTCGTGTCAGGCCAGTGCCAGCATCTCGGCCGTGGCGCCGTTCGCCGCCTCCAGCCGCTTGCGGAGCTTCTTCAGCGCCTGCGCCTCGAGTTGGCGAATCCGCTCCTTGGACAGACCCAGCTCGTTGCCGAGGCTTTCCAGCGTGCGGGGGTCGTCGCGCATCTTGCGCTCGATCACGATCATCTTCTCGCGGGCGCTCAGCGCCTCCATCGCGTCGGCGATCCAGCCGCGGACGCGGATGAGGTCGACATCGTGGCTGACGGTCTCCTCGGCGCGGGGGCCCTCGTCCTCCAACGCCTCGACCCACTCGCGGCCTTCGTCACCGGCCTGCTGGGCGTTCAGCGAGAAGTCGGAGCCCGACAGCCGCGCCTCCATCATCTCCACGTCGCGCAGGGGCACGCCGACCTCGTCCGCGATCATCTCGCGCAGCTCGTGGCTGGAGATGTGAGCCTCGCCCTTCGCCTCCCGCTCCAGCTTCGCCTTCACGCGGCGCAGGTTGAAGAAGAGGGCCTTCTGCGAGGATGTCGAGCCAGTGCGTACCATCGACCAGTTGCGCATCACGTAATCCTGGATCGACGCCTTGATCCACCACACCGCGTAGGTGGAAAAGCGCACGCCGCGGTCGGGGTCGAACTTCTCGGCCGCCTTCATGAGGCCGACACCGGCCTCCTGAATGAGGTCGGGCATCGACGCGCCGTAGCGGCGATACTTGGACGCCATCGACACCGCGAGGCGCATGTAGGCGTTCACGAGGCGGTGCAGCGACTTCTCACACCCCTCGTCGCGCCAGGCCCGGGCGAGCATCAGCTCGGTCTCCGCATCCAGCATCTCTGCGCCCATAGCCTGTCGGGTGACGGACCGCGAAACGGAATCATCAAGTGCCATGCCAAACTCCCCTGTCGGCAGAGATTGCGGGTACGTCCCGCGTGAGGTTATGAGGTTCGAACGCCGCAGGAGCGGGCCGGACCGGGATGGACCGGCATGAGGTGTGCCGATCAGATGCTAACAAATGTGAAACTCGTGCTGGGCGGCGCCCGATCCGGCAAATCCGCCATTGCCGAACGGCTGGTGCGTGCGCATCCCGGCCCCTGGTGGTATGTGGCGACCGCTCAAGCATTCGATGACGAGATGCGGGCGCGGATCGCGCAGCATGTGAATGATCGCGGGGACGGCTGGGTCACGACGGAGGAACCGCTCGATCTGGTCGGGGTCCTGGAGGCAGTGTCGAAGACGAACATCGTTCTCATCGATTGTCTCACCCTCTGGCTGTCCAACGTTCTGCTGGGTGAGTACGACCTGGGCTCGGAAACGGATCGCTTGGTGAGTGCCATTTCGAGGACGAAGGCCGAACTCGTCATTGTCTCCAACGAGGTTGGTATGGGTTTGGTTCCCGACAATTCGCTCGGGCGGCAATTTCGTGATGCGCAGGGCCGGTTGAACCAGGCGGTGGCGGCCCAGGCGGGGACGGTGCTGTTCGTGGCCGCGGGCCTGCCGCTGGTCCTGAAGGGCGAGATGCCGAAAGTCCTGCAATGACAAGGTGGTGGTGGGTCCGTCATGGCCCGACGCATGCCCGCACGATGGTCGGCTGGACCGACCTTCCGGCGGATCTGAGCGACGGTTCCCCGCTGGCCCGGCTGCGCGACATCCTGCCGCGCGAGGCGCGCGTTTTGTCCTCCGATTTATCCCGCGCGCGGGACACCGCGCAGGCCCTGGGGCTGGCGCCGGAGGAGGATCCGGCGCTGCGCGAGCTCCATTACGGCGCGTGGGAAGGTCGCAGCTATGACGAGGTCGATCCCGCTCTCGCCCGCCGCTTCTGGGAGGCGCCGGGCGATGTCGCGCCGCCCGGGGGCGAGAGCTGGAACGACCTCACCGCCCGGCTCGCCCCCGTCATCGCGCGGCAGAATGCGCTGGGCGGCGACGTGATCGCGGTGGCGCATATGGGGGTGATCCTCGCGGCGCTCGCACTCGCCACCGGGATGGCGCCGGCCATGGCGCTCTCATTCCGCGTGGCACCCCTGTCGCTGACCCGGCTCGACTGGTTGGACGGCCCGTGGGCGGTGGACCGGATCAATCACCAGCCCTGACGGCCCACCCGCCAAATGCTGATTGGACGCGCCGTGCTCCGATCGCCCACCCTCGCGCGGAGGAGGACGCATCATGTGGGAACTGCTGATCGGAGATCGCATCTATTCGAGCTGGTCGCTGCGCGGCTGGCTGCTGTTCGAGGCGTTCGGCACGCCGGTCAAGGTCACCCAGGCGCCGATGTTCTCCGAGGCGCTGGCCGCTCACCTCGCCGATTTCGGCTCCGGCAGCGGGCTGGTGCCGCAGATGCGGCGCGACGGCGTGGTGATCTGGGACACGCTCGCGATGGCGGAGACGCTGGCCGAGGAGGTGCCCGGGATGTGGCCCGCGGCGGCGGCCGACCGGGCGCGCGCACGGGCCATGGTGGCCGAGATGCATTCGGGTTTCACCGCGCTGCGCTCCGCCTGTCCGATGAACATGCGCCACGTCTACGAGGGCTTCGAGCCGGACGATGCCGTGCGTCGCGACCTCGACCGGGTGGAGGCCCTGTGGTCCGGTGCGCCCGGCTGGCTCTTCGGCGACTACTCGATCGCCGACGTGTTCTACGCCCCGGTCGCGATGCGGATTGCGGGCTACGGGCTGGAGGTCGGGGCGGAGGCGCAGGCCTATGTCGAGCGCCATCTCGCCCATAAGGCCGTCCGTCGCTGGCGCGCCATGGGGATCGCCGAGCATTCCGTGCAACCCGGCTACGACCTCGATCTGCCGACGCACGACTGGCCTGGCACCCGCCGCCCGGCGCGGGTGGCCACGAACGGCCCGGCGGTCAACGAGACCTGTCCCTTCTCCGGCCGCCCGGTCGCGCCCGACGGTCTGGCGGAGGTGGATGGCCGCGTGATCGGCTTCTGCAACTCCTTCTGCCGCGACAAGGTGATCGCCGATGCGGAGGCGTGGTCGGCCGTGCGGCCTCTTCTCACGTGAGACCGGTGCTCAGCCGCGCATCAGCATCCGCGCTTCACGGCGGGTGAGCGAGGGGCGGACGAGGCCCGGGTCCGGCCGCGGGATCGGGCCGAAGAGTGCGTGGAACTCCGTCACCGCCGGATCCTGCGCGGCCGCCCCGTTGGGGTCGAGGCTCTCGCTCACCGCGCCGTCGCTCAGCACGAGCTGGTGCGCGTCGAAGATCAGGTGGTGATAGGTGACCGGCCCCGTGAGCGCCGCGCGCGTCACCTGGCGCCCGTCCACGAGCGACGTGGCGGCGGCCAGCACCTCCGCCTCGCCGAAGAGCAGCTCGGCCCGCGGCCCGCGCAGCAGCACGCGGTGCTGGGGCGACACCAGAAGCGGGCGCGCATTGCCGATCATGCCTGCCTCGAACCGGATCGGGCGCAGGTGCGGATGGGCGAGGAGCTCCGCCACGCTCAGCGTCCGCTGCGCGACCTCCCGCACCGCCATTGGACCGCTGTCGTAGGTCAGGACCGGATCGCCGGGGCGGATCTCCTCGATGGCGCGTGCGCCCGCGGGCGTGTCGATCGGCGTGCCGGAGACGAAGCAGGCGAGGTTGGCATAGGGCTCGTCCTCGCCATCGCTGGCACTGTCCACCGTGAAGCTCTGCCCGGCTTGGGGCAGCGTCGGCCCCGTGAGGCCCACATTCACCCCGTTGATCCGCACGACGTAGAAGACCTGCCCGTCGTCGGTGGTGAAGGCAAACTCGAGCTCGACCTGATCCTCCGGCGTGCCACCGGACGCCGCGGGCCCGTACTCGGTCCCGTTGATCGTCACCGGCTCCGCGACGAGCTGATTGTTGTTGTTCGTCGAATTGCCCGGCGGATCGATGAAACCATCGTCGAAGTCGCTGTCGTCGTCATCGATGAACAGCGTGATCGGCGAGGCGTTGCCATTGACCGTGAAGCTCTGGTTCGGGATCCCGCTGCCGGTCGTGTTCGTCGTCGAGAACGCCGGCGACAGATCGTCGAACTGGATGATACCGATCCGAAAAACGGCCATTGCGACCCCCCTGAACTCCTAACCCCGGTTCCGAGGCTACGGCAAATGGCCCGTCGCCTCAACAAAACGCCTCAACACGTCGCCGCGATGTCTTTCCCTGATTTGTGCGTATTCGTAGCACTTCGCCGAATGACAGGCCCGGTCATGCCGTTGTCTTGCCTCGGAGCTCGGCGCGGGTTTCTTCGTCTTGCAACCCCCGTCTGTGTCACGGTTCTCCGTCCCCGATAGAGACGATTTTCGTTTTTTATCAAGGGGTTTTGGATTTGACGGTGCCCGCACGCGGATTACCTTTCAGCGCGTCGCAGGGGCTGTGCACGATCCCCTGCCGACGGCCGGAGGTACCACCGGATGCGCCCGCCCCTTTCCCCCGGGGCGGGCGCCCTCGTTCCGGAAAGGCCTCAGCTGAGGCAGCGCCGATCCATCCGTATCTCCTTTGGAAACAGGTGTTTCGCACCCGCCCCCTATCCGCGGCGGGCCGCCTCCTGTAGAGCCCGTGGCATGACCGAAGCAGCGCTGCAGTCCCACACGCTGGGTGATCACATCCGGCGGACGATCATCCTCGCCTGGCCGGTGATGCTGGCGCGGCTGGGGCTGGTCGGCTTTGCGACGGCGGACGTGATTGTGCTGGGCCGCGCGGGGGCGGAGGAGCTTGCCGACTATACCCTCGGCCTCGCGATCTACGACAGCATGCTCGCCGCCCTTGCCGGCCTGACCATGGGTGTCGGCGTGCTGACGGCGCGCGTGACCGGCGCGGGCGACGACCTGGCGGCCGGGACCATCTGGCGCCGGGGGGTGATCTACGGCGCCGCGGTGGGCTGTGCGGCAGCACTCCTCCTGCAACTGGCCGAGCCGCTCTACGGCCTGCTCGGTCAGACGCCGGAGCGGGCGGAGAGTGCGGGCAACGTCACGCGCCTTGTCGCCCTCGCGCTGCCCTTCGTCGCGATCTACTTCTCCACGACCACGTTTCTGGAGGCGCTGCACCGCCCCCTCGTCGGCATGTGGGCGGTGGCCGCGGCCAACATTACCAATCTGGGGCTCAACATCGTGCTGGTCTTCGGCCTCGGCCCCGTTCCCGCGATGGGGGCGGAGGGGGCTGCACTCGCCACCGTGATCAATTCCGGTCTGCTGGCGCTCACCCTCTGGGCCTATACCCGCCACCGCCTGCCGGGGCGGGAGCGCTACGGGATCGGGCAGACCGCGCCTGCGCCCTCACCCGGCGAGCAGCGGCGGATCGGCTACGGGGCCGGGCTCTCCTATTCTTTCGAGGCCGGGGCCTTCGTCATGATGACCCTCTTCGTGGGCTGGCTCGGCACGCTGGCGCTCGCCTCCCACGCGGTGCTGTTCCAGTTCCTGGCGACCACATTCATGCTCGCCTTCGGGATCGCCGCGGCGACGCAGGTGCGGGTGGGCAATGCCTGGGGCCGGGGCGATCCGCGCGGCATGGCACTGGCGGGGTGGACGGGGCTGGGCCTCGCGACCCTCTCCTCCCTCGCCTTCGCGCTGCTCTACGTTACCCTGCCCGAGGGGATGCTGCGCCTCTTCACCGACGATCCCACGGTGCTCGCCGCCGCCGCCCCGGTCATGGTGTGGATGTCGCTGGCGCTCGTCTTTGACGGCAACCAGACCGTCATGAGCCATGCATGCCGAGGCCGGGGCGACACCTGGGTGCCGACGGCGCTGCACATGATGAGCTACTGGGTCGTCATGGTGCCCGCCGGCTGGTGGCTGGCGATCCGGAGTGAAGGCGGCCTCATGGGCATCTACCAAGGGATCCTGGTGGCGAGCGTGGTGAGCTTCACCGCCATGGCGCTGCGCTTTCACCGCCTGACGCGCCGGGTCTGAGCCCGCGACAAAGCGGTGCTGGCCCCCGCGCCCCGACGCATTAGGGTAGCGGCCATGCTGAATGTCGAGAACCTGCAGAAGAGCTTCGGCCCGGTGCCCGTCCTGCGCGGCGTGGACCTCGCGCTCGCCGCCGGAGAGACGCTGGCCCTGACCGGCGAGTCCGGCTCGGGCAAGTCCACGCTCCTGCACCTCATCGCCGGGCTCGACCGGTTCGAGGGGGGCGCGATCCGGCTCGACGGCACCGACCTCGCGCGCCTCTCGGACCCCGGGCGGGCGGAGCTGCGGCGCACCCGCGTGGGCCTCGTCTTCCAGCAGTTCAACCTGATCCCGTCGCTGAGCGTCGGGGACAATCTCGCCTTCCAGGCCCGTCTCGCCGATCGCCACGATCCCGACTGGCAGGCGCGGCTGACCGAGCGCCTTGGCCTCGCGGGGCTGGAGGCGCGCTGGCCCGAACAGCTCTCCGGCGGCCAGCAGCAGCGCGTTGCGGTCGGCCGGACGCTTGCCGCCCGCCCGCCGCTGGTGCTGGCCGACGAGCCCACCGGCAATCTCGACGAGGACACCGGCGACGCCGTGCTCGACCTGATGTTGGAGCTGGTGGCGGAAACGGGAGCGGCGCTCCTGATGGTCACCCATTCCGATCGCCTCGCCGCCCGCCTCGACCGCCGGATCCATCTCAGCCACGGCAAGGTCGCGGCATGACCCATCTCCTTCCCGCGCTATACGGCCGCGCTTTCATCTGTCCCGAAATATCCCCGCCGGAGGCGCACGGCCCAACCCGCGGTCCCGCCCGCCCATGATCCGCCCCACGCTCCACGCCCTGCTCAGCCACTGGCGCCGCCGTCCCTTCCAGATCGTGACGCTGCTCCTCGGCCTGACGGTCGCCACGGCGCTCTGGTCCGGGGTGCAGGCGATCAACATGGAGGCGCGGGCGAGCTACGACCAGGCCGCGGCCCTGATGGGCGGCGACCGGCTCGACACGCTTCGGCCCATCGGCGCCGAGCGCTTCGATCAGGACGTCTATGTCGCGCTGCGCCGCGCCGGCTGGCCGGTCTCCCCGATCCTGGAGGGCCGCACCCGGATCGGGGGCGAGCGCTACGCCATCCTCGGCATCGACCCCGTGACGCTGCCGCCCGGCGAGACGGCGGTGCCGCCCGTCGCGGGCGATGGCATCCTCGGTTTCATCACGCCGCCTGGCCGGGCCTTCGCCGCCCCACGCACCGCCCGCGCCCTCACCGACGCGCCCTTCGCTGTGGAGCCTGCCGAGGGCCTGCCCCCCGATACCCTCGTCCTCGATATCGGCATCGCGCAAACCCTGCTGGAGGCGGAGGGCGCGCTCACCCGCATGGTTCTGCCCCCCGGGGACGAGGGCGCCCCCGCGGGGTTCGAGCGCATCGCCGCCGCCGAAGAAGGTGAGGGCATCGGCGCCCTCACCGACAGCTTCCACCTCAACCTCACGGCCTTCGGGATGCTGTCCTTCGCGGTCGGGCTCTTCATCGTCTACTCCGCCATCGGCCTCGCCTTCGAACAGAGAAAGCCGATGCTGCGCACCCTGCGCGCGCTGGGCGTCCCCCTGCGGCTCCTGCTCGGCGTGATGCTGGCGGAGCTGCTGCTCCTCTCGCTCCTCGCCGGGGCGGTTGGCGTGGCGTTGGGCTATGTCATCGCCGCCGCCCTCCTGCCCGACGTGGCGTTGACGCTGGAGGGGCTCTACGGCGCGCAGGTGGCGGGATCGCTCGCCTTCCGCCCGGCGTGGTGGCTGGCGGGGCTCGGGATCTCGGTCGCCGGGGCGATGCTGGCCGCCGCCGACACGCTGTGGCGCACGGCACGGCTGCCGCTGCTGGCGCCGGCCCAACCGCAGGCCTGGGCTGCGGCACAGGCGCGGGGGCTCCGGATCCAGCTCGCCGTGGCGGGCGTGCTGCTCGCCTCCGCCGCCATCCTGACCGTGCAGGCCGCGTCCCTCACCGCAGGCTTCGCCCTGATGGGTGCGCTGCTGATCGGCGCGGCGCTGGCGCTGCCCGCGGTCCTCGCCCGCGTCCTCTCCTTCGCGGCGCAGCGGGCGCGGGGGCCGGTCGCGCTCTGGGCCTTCTCCGACGCGCGCCAGCAGATGTCGCGGCTCTCGCTGGCGCTGATGGCGCTGCTGCTCGCGCTCTCGGTGAATGTCGGCGTCGGCACGATGGTCTCCAGCTTCCGCGACACCTTCGTCGGCTGGCTCGACCAGCGCCTCGCCGCGGAACTCTACCTCAGCGCCAGCGACGCCGCGGAAGCCGAGCGGATCGAGGGTTTCGCCGCCAACCGTGCCGACGCGATCCTGCCGATCCGCTCCGTCGAGCTCCGCTGGCAGGGGCAGGAGGTCGAGATCTTCGGCATCGTCGATCACGCGACCTATCGCGACAACTGGCCCCTGATCGACCGGCTGAGCGACCCGTGGGACCGCGTCTTCGCGGGCGAGGGCGTGCTGGTCAACGAGCAGTTGTCCCTGCGCGAGGGCCTCGCCCCCGGCGACGTGATCGAGCTGCCGACGCCCGGCGGGCCGTGGCCGCTCGAGATCGCGGCGGTCTATTCCGACTACGGCAACCCGCGCCGCCAGCTCATTGCGCCGATCCCCGAGCTCACGGCCCGCTATGAGCGCATCGAAGGCCTCAGCTACGGCCTGCGCGTGGCGCCGGAGGAGGCCGACGCCCTGCGCACCGCCCTGATCGAGGAACTGGGCCTCTCCGAACGCCAGATCACCGATCAGTCCGCGCTGAAGGCGCTGTCCATCGAGGTCTTCGAGCGCACCTTCACTGTGACCGCCGCGCTGAACATCCTGACGCTCGGGGTGGCGGCGCTGGCGCTTTTTACCGCGCTCCTGACCCTGCAACTCATGCGCCTGCCGAGCGTCGCCCCCGTTTGGGCGATGGGGCTGACCCGAGGGCGGCTCGCGCGGCTGGAGGTCGCGCGTGTGCTCGGCCTGACGCTGCTGACTGCGCTCGTGGCGATCCCGCTAGGGCTGGCGGTGGCGTGGGTGCTGATGAACGTGGTGAACGTGCAGGCCTTCGGCTGGCGTCTGCCGGTCTTCCTCTACCCGCTCGACTGGTTGCGCCTGATCGCGCTGGCGCTGGTCGCGGCGCTGGCGGCCGCGGCGCTGCCCGCCATCCGCCTCGCGCGCACTCCGCCGGGCGCCCTGCTGAGGGTCTTCGCCGATGAACGCTGATCCTTGGAGGTGGTTGGGGGTGGTCGCATCACGGGCCGGGCGGCCCCGGATCAAGTCCGGGGTGGTTGCATTCGGGAGTGACCGTCCCGGCCGAAGCGCCGGGACCGCTGGCGGGGTGAGAGCCGCACGTTCGCGCCGTTCGGGACGGCGTCGGATCGGATCCACTGAAGAAGCACGACACCATCTCATTTCGAGAGCACCGATGCGTCCTGATCCACGTGATTCCAGACCGCTTTCGAACGCTGCGCTCAATGCTGGTTTCGCCCGGCGGCACCGCCGGGCGGCGCCCGAGCCTCCCCCCGGGAGGGCGCATTGCGACGTCTCTATCAGGAGCGCGGATCGTGAGGCTTGGGACCTGACAGGCAGCTCTGATGTCATGAGCGCCCACCCAGGCTCGGGCGCCGCCCTGTTCGCTTCGTCTTCGATGTCGGGGCAGCCATAATGAACGCGCACTGGAATGCCTTTCGCGACGGGCTGGTTGCCTTTCATCCTCGGCGTCCCGCCTCAGGGACAGACAAGAAGCTGTCCGCCCCCTGCTCTGACAGGTCGCGGATCAGGATCGCTGCTGCGCGAGCGCTCACCCTCCTCCTCGCCCTGCTGCTTGCCCACCCCACCCACTCACAAGGCTTCGCGGGGCTCGGGCAGACCGCCGAGGGCTTCGCAATCCCGCGGCCCGACCGCCCCTTCGCGTTCCCGATCGACCATGGCGCGCATCCCGACTACCGCATCGAGTGGTGGTACGTGACCGCGAACCTCGAGACCGCGTCCGGCGAGGCGCGGGGCATCCAGTGGACGCTGTTCCGCTCCGCCCTCGAGCCGCGGCGGGGCGAGGGCTGGGAAAGCCCGCAGATCTGGATGGGCCACGCCGCGCTCACCACGCCCGCCACGCACCGCTATGCCGAGCTCTTCGCCCGCGACGGCATCGGGCAGGCGGGGGTGGAGCCGCAACCCTTCGCCGCCTGGATCGACGATTGGGAGATGGCGGGGCCGACCCTCTCCGACGTTGCCCTGCGCGCGAATGGCGAGGATTTCTCCTACGACCTGCAGCTCTCGGCCACCGGTCCGTTCGTGCCGCAGGGCGAGCGTGGCTACTCGGTCAAGTCGCAGGACGGGCAGGCGAGCTACTACTACTCTCAACCGTTCTACGGGGTCACCGGCACCATCACCCTCGACGGCGTGACGGAGGAGGTGACGGGCACCGCCTGGCTCGACCGCGAATGGTCCTCGCAACTGCTGTCGGAGGATCAGACCGGGTGGGACTGGTTCTCGCTCAACCTCGATGACGGGACGCGGGTCATGGCCTTCCAGCTTCGCGGGGCGCGCGGTGCGTACAACTCCGGCACCTGGATCCGCTCCGACGGCACGCCTCGCCCACTGCCGCCGGAAGCGCTGCGCTTCACCCCGCTGGAGATGGCCGAGGTCGCCGGGCGGGAGGTCCCGGTGCGCTGGCGGGTGGAGATCCCCGAGGAGGGGCTCGACGTGGAGGTCGACGCCCTCAACCCGCAAAGCTGGATGGGCACGCTCTTCTCCTACTGGGAGGGGCCGGTGCGGATCGAGGGCTCCCACGCAGGGCGCGGCTATCTGGAGATGACGGGATATGAGTGAGGCGCCCGAGGATCTCGGCGCGTTCCTGGACGACGCCTGGCAACTGATCGGCCGCGGCACGGTGGACAGCAAGTCCGCCGCCAACCGCCCGGCGCTCGCGACCGTGGGGGCCGAGGGCCCGGCGGTGCGGACGGTGGTGCTGCGGGCGGCGGATCGCGAGGCGGGCACGCTCGACATCCACTCGCACCGGCTGGCCGGGAAAGTGGCGGAGCTGCGGGCCGAGCCGCGCGCGGCGCTGCATGTGTGGGATGCGAAGCGCAGCCTGCAGATGCGGCTCGCCGGGGCGGCGACGGTCCATGTGGAGGACGCCGCGGCGCGGGCGGCCTTCGACGCGCTGCCGGAGCATGGCCGGACGATCTATGCCGTGAGCCCGGAGCCCGCTGCGGAGATCGACGCACCCTCAGCGCCCGCCTTCGACGCCGACCCCTGGGCCGGTTTCGCGCTGATCCGACTGCGGCTGGAGCGGATCGAACTGCTGCATCTGGGGCGGGAGCGGCACAGCCGGGCGGTCTACGAACGGAGCTCCGGCTGGCGAGGGCGGTGGCTGGTGCCGTAGGGCGTCTTTCATCGGGATGATGTGAGAACGGTGTCGCGACACGGCTGGATGGTCCGAGGCTTTGCGCAGCGGCATAGTTCGGCGGACTGGGCACCATCTGCGCGCCACTTGAATGCCGCGCGCAGTGCCGCTTCGCTCGGACACGGCTGCCGCTGGAGCAGCTCGAGCAGATGCATTCAGGGTGGGAGTGGCATTGCCTTCTGCTGAGAAGGAGGCCAGGCCGATCGGGTGCTGGCCGTTGCCTCGGCGATACCTGTCATCGGAGTGACGGGCGCCGAGGGTCGAGCGGCCCGGGGGTACAGGCGTGCCAGATCACTTCAGCAACATTCGCCGATGTTCGAGAGGTCTTTGATGATCCAGGGTTGCGAAAGGTCCCGGATCAAGTCCGGGACGGTTTCGACCCCTATCAACCGCCCCGGCCGACGCGCCGGGGCCTCACCCCTACGACTGGCCGCAGAACCGCACCACCTGCATGAAGTCAATCAGCGCCTGTGTCTGGCGTCGCGCCGTCTCTGTCTGGCCCAGGATGTCCGTCCGCAGCCCCGGTGCCACGCCCGCCGCGATCAGGACGCCTGCCATGGACTGGCCCTGCTCCACCAGGTTCAACAGGGCCTCCGTCGCCGCGAGCTCCTGACAGTTCATGGCGAGGATGCGCTCCACGACCTCGGTCGCCACGGCCGAGGTGTCGGGGCGGGCGGGATCCTGGGGCGCGGCACAAGCCGCCAGCAGGACGAGCGGGAGCAGGAAACGCATCATTCCACGGCACATAGCGCGTCCGCCACCACGTCCAGACAGGCGCGCGGCAGGATGCCGAGGAGTGGCCCCGTTGCATCGACCTCCACTGGCCCTGTCGCGATGTTCGAGGTGCCGACCCGGCCCGCGGGCGTCAGCTCCAGCCCGTCGATGGGCCAGCGCAGGCCGGTGCTGCGCCCGGTCACACGCCCCATCGGGAACAGGGATACCCGGGTGCCCTCCACCACGTCGAGGCGCAGACCCGCCCGCCAGCGAAAGCAGATGTCCACCGGATCGACCACGATCACCCGCTCGTCGCGCGCCACCAACGTGCTCATCACCGCGAGCTGGTGGTCGATCCGCGCGCCGGTGAAGCCCGTAGCGAGCACCAGCGGAGCCACCATGCGCTCGAGGCACTTCTCGAAATCCGTACTGTCCTGATCGTCGATGCGGTGCACCGGCACGCCGCTCCACGCCGCCGGATCCTTCAGCGAGTCGAGATCGCCGATCACTGCGTCGGGCCGCAGCCCCAGTTCCGCGAGGCCGTCCGCCCCGCCATCCGCCGCCACCATGCCGGACGTGCGCGCGGCGAGCCCATGGACCAGCTCCGCGTCCAGCGGACCGCCGCCGACCAGTAGCACCGGTGCATCATATTCGAGGAGCGGCGTCATCCGCCCCACCTTTCGCCTCCCGCACGCGGCGTCAAGCGCTTGCATCGCCCCGCCGCCCGGCTAGGCTCGCCGAAAACGAGGGAGGGGACACATGAACCGACGGTCGCGCATTGCCCTGCGCTTCGGCGCGTTTTCCTGCGAGATGGAGGGCGTCGAGGATCCCGTGGCCACGCTCCAGCGCCTCGTGGCGTTCTGCGAGGAGGTGGAGCAGCGCAATCCCGAGTTCGGCCAGCGCGTCGCACCCCTGTCCGAGCTCAACGCGAGCCTCGTGACCGAGGGCTCCCTCCACGCCGAGGTGACCGACGGCCGCCTCGTCCTGCGCGACACCGGCGGGGCCGATGCGCTTGTCTTCGAGGGCGATGATGCGGAGGAGGACGACGACGAGGACGACAACTTCTTCGCGTCCGGCGCCCCGGCGGCCCGCGCGCCCGCCACGCCCGACAGCGACCTCGCCATGCCGAAGCCCGGTGCGGAAAAGGAGATCACCAGCATCGAGGAGCTGGAGAAGATGGCTCCCGCGCTGCCCGACGACGCGCTCGCCAGCGCGCTCGACCGCGCGATGACGCAGAGCGTGGCGGGGCCGGAGCCCGGTGCCAAGCGGGCCGCCCCGATGCTCAGCCTGCGCGACTACGCCGCCCCGCGCCGCCCGCGCCGGCCCGTCGACGCACTGGAGATTGCGGCGGCCTACAATCACCACCTGCGCGGCGAGACGGAGTTCCGCGGCGAGGCCGTGCTGGCCGAGATGACCCGCATCGACATCGGCCGTCCGCTGGAACCGGCGGAGCCGAAGGCCGCGTTCGGCACGCTGGTGGAGAAGGGCCATTTCGTCCCCGTAGAGGGCCGCCCCGACGTCTACCGCCTATCGGACGCCGTCGCGAACCGCTTCCGTTAACCGGCCGCATCCCACGGCCGGATGACGACGGCGGAGATCGCGTTCTTCGGGCTCCCCTCGATCAGCCGGTCCGAATAGGTGAGGTAGATCAGCGTGTTGCGCGCCTCGTCAAAGAAGCGCACGACCTGCACCCGCTTGAAGAGCAGGGAGGCGCGCTGGCCGAAAACCTCCTCCCCTTCGTCAAGCTCCTCGGGTTCGAAGGAGATCGGCCCGGTCTGGCGGCAGGCGATGGAGGCGTCGGACGTGTCCTCCGCGATGCCCAGCGAGCCCTGGATGCCGCCGGTTCGGGCGCGCGAGACGAAGCAGGACACGCCCTCCACCTTCGGATCATCGAACGCCTCCACGACGATGCGGTGATTGGCGCCGAGCAGCCGCCAGGCGGTGGTGACCTCGCCGATCTCTTCGGCGGGGGCGGCGGTAGGCAGGGCGATGAGGGCGCAAAGTGCGGCGATACGGATCATGGTGCGTCTCCTTTTGTGAAGAGAGATAGGCCCGTTCTCCGCGTTTTCGCCTGCGATCGCGACCGGGTGCGCGGCGCCTGAACACTATGGTGAATTGGACACGCGCCGCGGCTTTACTGAAACATATGTTCGTTTCTAATGCTTTTACATGTAGTGTCGTGGCTGTTTTGTGATCATCGCTAGGTGGATGCGTAATGCGTAATCAGTCTGTTCAGCTCCCGTCCTCCCTCACATCGGTGCGGCCCATGCAGGCCAACGCCGCCCCGTTCTCCGGCAACGTCACGCAGGACATCCTGCCGTGGACCTGGTGGCTGCGCTTCGCCGGCCAGTGGAGCCTGATCAACATCAATCTCGGCAAGAGCTCCGATGCGGATCGGGAGCGGCGCATCCTCGAACAGGCCGGCAGCTACGGCCGCCAGCTCGGCCGCATCTCCGAGGCGCTGGAGGCGGTGGTCGACGCGCTCCTGACGAAGGAGGACGGGAGCTTCGACCGCGACAAGCTGGGTGACAAGCAGATCGCGGCGCTGGTCGATTTCAAGGAACTGATGGAGGAGATCCGGAAGGTGGAGTGAGCAGGTGCGGGCCGGTCAGGTCAGCTCTCTTACGCCGGTCGGTGTCTCGATCCGGGCGGTCCATCGGGTTTCCGCGCCTTGGGTGATCTCCGGCGGGCGGTCGAGCGACAGGCCCGTGTAGAGCGCCGCGATCTCCTCCGGCCTTGGGTGGGTTAGGTGCAGCGATATCAGCTGCGCGCCCAGATCCGGGATCTCCGCCATCGCGGTCGGGTCGCCCCGGTGGTCGATCAGCGAGGGCAGAGCCCCGCCCATCGGCAGGGACCCATCGGCGGGGATGGCGAAGGCGAAGGACGGGTCCTCGGGCGGCAGCGGCACTTCCTCTCCGAACAGCGCTCCGTGGGCGGCGATGTTGGTGGTGCTCGCCACGCACCCCCGCAGTCGCCGCCCGGCGTCCCAGTCCCGCCGCACCGCGCCCTGATCGTCGAGCCCGAACCAGCGCGCGCGGCCGGGCGGCGTGCCCTCCGGATCCAGCGCCACGATCTCCAGATAGACCCGATCGCCGAGCTGCAGGCGGTGGTTGTGGGTGCCCATGTAGAGGTGCCGCGTCCCGAACGGCACGTCGAGGTCGAGGCAATCGCGCACATGCGCCACCCCCTCGCCGAGCGTCGGCGCGATGACCGTGAGATGGTCGAGGCGCAGCATCTAGCCGGCGCGCGCTGCATCGCGGCGAAACCGCTCCGCCCAGTCGGCATTGACCTCATCCGCCAGCCGCGCCGTCGGTACCTCCACGCCGGCCGCCGCCGGGTCGAGCCTCAGCGCACCCAGCAACCCTGCCAGCACACCACGCGGATCGGCAGCGAGCGCGTCGTAGTCGATGTGGACGGGCGAGATGCGCTCCCGCTCGAACCACTGCGCCCAGTCCGCCTCCAGTGCCGTAAGCTCCGCGATGTGCCGCGCGATCGTCTCCGCGTCGTAGTGGGGCTCCTGCGGCGGCGCGAGCCGTTCGAGCTCCGAGCCATCCGCATGCCGGTGCCACAGCCCGGTCTGCTCCGCCCGCGTGCGCGAGATCGCCTGCGCCAGCTTGTCCGCGCGGCTGAGGTGGACGAAGAGCGTCCGGCCGAAGGCCGCCTCGATCCGGGCCACGTCGCTCGGCAGTCCCGGATGCAGGATCTCGAGCTGCGCGCGGAAGAAGTCGAAGCTGCCTCCCTGCATTCGCAGCCCGAACACCCCGTTCGGCCCCGTACCACGTCGCCGCCCGGCGTCGAGCGCTGCCTGCGCCGCCGCCCGCTCCGACGCGAAGTCCGCCGCCTGCAGATCGTAGGCCGACAGCCACCCCTCCAGCGAAGGCCGGTGGAAGTGAGAACCCGGCTGCCCCGCCACGCCCGTGGCCGCGAGCAGGCGGCAGAGCAGTGTGCTCCCGCTGCGTGGCGCGGTACAGATGATGTAGGCGTCGAAGCCGGCCTCCGACGTCATGTGCTCACAGCGGCCGGCCCCGCATCAGGCGCGGCAGGTCGCCGGTCAGGCCCGCGGCCTCCCGCATGAAGCCGCGCCGCGCCGCCGGGATCGCGTTCACCGCGCCGAGACCGAGGTCGCGCAGGCCCCGCAGCACCGGGTTATCGTTGGAGAACAGCCGGTTGAGCCCGTCCGTCGCCAGCGCCAGACCGCCCGTGTCGAAGCGACGCCAGCGGGCGTAGCGCTCCAGCACGCTGGGCCGCGACCAGTCCTCGCCACGCCGCTTCGCATCCGCCAGCACTTCGGCGAGTGCTGCGACATCGCGCAGCCCGAGGTTCAGCCCCTGACCCGCCAGCGGATGGATCCCGTGCGCCGCATCGCCCGCGAGCGCCACCCGCTCCGCCGTCCAGGCCCGCGCGAGGCTCAGCCCCAGCGGGTAGGTGTAGCGCTTGCCCGCCAGCCGGATCTCCCCGAGGAAATCGCCGAAGCGCGGGCGCAGCGCGGCGAGGTAGCTCTCGTCATCGGCGGCCTGCACCGCCTCCGCCCGCTCCGTCTCCTCCGTCCACACGATGGAGGAGCGGTTGCCCGGCAGCGGCAGGATCGCGAGCGGGCCTTCGGGAAAGAACATCTGGTGGGCGACGCCCTCGTGCGGCTGTTCGTGCTCGACGGCGCACACGAGGCTGGTCTGCCCGTAGCCCCACGCCATGCGCTTGATCCCCGCACGCTCGGCCGTGCCTGAGCCGCGGCCGTCGCACCCGATGATGAGCCGGCAGGACAGGGTCTCGCCCCCCTCCAGCGCGAGCTCCGCATGGGTCGGGTGGATGGTCTGGCCGGTGACGCGGACAGGCGCACGCGTCTCGATCCCCGCGCGCGTCACGGCGTCGGCAAGGGCGCTGCGCAGCCAGCGATCCTCGATCAGCGCGCCGAAGGGCCCCTCCTCGATCTCGCGGTGGTCGAAATGGACGTGGAGGGGCGACCCGCCGAAGCCCACGCGCCCGTCGCTCACCACGATATCATTGATGGGCTGCGAGCGGTCGCGGACCGTCTCCCACACGCCGAGCCCCTGCAGAAGGCGCTGCGAGCCGAGCGCGATCGCGTAGGCGCGCCCGTCGAATTCCGGATCGGCGAAGGTCTCCGGCGGCAGCGCGTCGAGCAGCGTGACGCGAAAGCCCGCGGAGGCGAGCGCGAGGGCGAGAGCCGGGCCGTTCAGCCCGCCCCCGACGATGGCGATATCGGTGTCCGGCGTCATGCCCGTATCTATGGGGCTGCGGCGCGTCATGTCCATCGCGGCGCGGAGTCGCTGGGGTGGATTTTGGGGTTGGTTTATGGAGGTGGTTCCGCGCTGGACCTCGCATCGGCTCGATACACGGACGCTGCAGGCGTCCTGACGAGACTTAGCGACCTATAGGCTGTTGTGCGGAGGGCTGCGGCCGACCTGGAAGGCGCGCTTGAAACGCTTTTTTCTGAGCGCATGCTCTCAAGTATCCGTGTCGCGCCTTCTGCGAACTACATCGCCAACGCGCCCTCCGGGGGGAGGATGATCCGGCTTCCCGGAAACTGTTCAGTGAACAGTTTCACCGGATCGCGGGCGGAGCCCCGGACGGGCGCGGCCCGGCGTGGCCGCCGGGCGGGGCGCCCATTCTATGCGGTACCACCCCGGACCTGATCCGGGGTCTTCGGTTTTGGCGCGCACCGGAGCGCAACGGTCCCGGCGCATTGGCCGGGACGGTACCAAGTCGTCCAACCACCCCGGACTTGATCCGGGGTCTTTCGCCGCAGCAGAAAACGGTTGCTAAAGGTCCCGCCGCTGCGGTCGGGACGGCCCCGCCCCTAACACCCAACCACTCCGATTGCACCGCCCCCACCCGCCCGCTACCGTGCGCCGACCGCGAGAGGGAGCGCCCATGACCGACCATCTCACCCGCCCTGCCGCCGATCTGGGGCGGGAGATCGCCGCAGGCCGCCTCGACCCCGTCGCGCTGACCGAGAGCTACCTCGACGCCATCGCGGCCTCGGAGCACGGCGCGCGGATCTACGCCCGCACCACCCCCGAGCGCGCCCTGGCCGAGGCGCAGGCCGCGGCCCAGAGAGCGAAGAACGGCGTCCGCCGCGGCCCGCTCGACGGTGTGCCGATCTCTTGGAAGGACCTTTTCGACATCGCGGGCACGGCGACCGAGGCGGGCTCAGCCCTCCTCAAGGGCCGCGTCCCCACGGAAGACGCCGAAGTGCTCGCCCGCGCCACCCGCGCCGGACTCGTCTGCCTCGGCAAGACCCACATGACGGAGCTCGCCTTCGCGGGCCTCGGCTACAATCCCGTCACCGCCACGCCGCCCAACATCAACGATCCGGAGCTGCTGCCGGGGGGCTCCAGCTCGGGCGCGGCCACCTCGGTCGCCTTCGGGCTCGCGGCGGCGGGGATCGGGTCGGACACGGGCGGGTCGGTCCGCGTCCCCTCCGCCTGGAACGACCTCGTGGGGCTGAAGACGACCTCCGGTGCGCTGCCGCTCGATGGGGTCGTGCCGCTCTGCGCCTATTTCGACACGATCGGGCCGCTCTGCCGGACGGTGGAGGACGCGGCCCTCATCTTCGACGCCTTTGGTGGTGGTGCCGCACCCGACCTGAAGGGCGGCGACGCCTCCAACCTCCGCCTCGCCGTGCTGGAGACCGTGGCCCTCGACGATCTGCGCGAGGCGCCCGGCGCCGCCTTCGAAGACGCTGTCACCCGCCTCTCCAACGCAGGGGCCCGGATCGACCGGATCGCCGTACCCGAGGTGGCAGAGGGCATGGAGGCCGGCGCGCTCCTCTTTGCGCCCGAGGCCTACGCCACGCAAGGCGAGCTGATCGAGGCCAACCCCGACGTGATGTTCGCCGAGGTCCGCGACCGTTTCCTCGCCGGGGCGAAGGTGAGTGCGGCCGACTACCTGCGCGCCCGCGCCCGGTTGGAGGAGCTGCGCAAGGCCTACCGCGCCGCCACCGCGGCCTATGACGCGGTGCTCGTGCCCACCGCTCCGATCCTGGCGCCGAACGCTGCTCGGGTGGCCGAGGATGGCGCCTTCTACCGCTCCGAGAACCTGATGGCCCTGCGCAACACGCGCATCGGCAACCTGATGGGCCTGCCGGTGCTGACGCTGCCGACGGGCACCCCGATGTGCGGCCTCTCCGTCATGGGCTGCCCGATGGGCGAGGCCGCACTGCTGCGCATCGGTGCCGCGGTCGAGACGGCGCTGGGCGTGCGGTGAGGCCCGCGTTCCGGACGGCGCGGGCCGAGGACGCGGAGGCTCTGGCGGACCTTCGCGCCGCCGCGATGGAGCCCAGCTTGCGCGCCCTCGGCCGCTTCGACCCGGACCGGGCCCGCGCACGTCTGCTGGACGGGTTCGAGCCCGCGGCCTGCACGGTGGTCGAGGCCGAGGGCCGGATCGTCGGCTTCTACGTGCTGGAGGATCGCGGCGCGGACCTCTTCCTCTCCCACCTCTACATCGCGCATGAGGTGGCGGGGCAGGGCCTGGGAGCCACCGCGATGAAGCGGATCGTGTCGGAAGCAGGAGGGCGCCCGATCCGGCTCGGGGCGTTGAAGGGCAGTGCCGCGAACCGGTTCTACCAGCGCCATGGGTTCGTCGAGGAGCGTCGGACGGAGTTCGACGTGTACTACGTGCGAGACTAAAGAGCTGAGGGCCGCGCCCGACCTGGAGTGCGCTTGCGGAAGGGGGTTGATAAGTCCGCGCCCTAAAGCTTTCATGCCGCGCATTTTGCTTCCGGCATCGCCAACGCGCCCTCCGGGTGAGGGTGATCCGGCTTCCCGGAAACTGTCTTGTGGACAGTTTCGCCGGATCACGGGCGGAGCCCCGGCCAGGACTTGATTTCGGAGAAGTACCACCCCGGACTTGATCCGGGGTCTCTCGGAAAGGAAGCGGTCCCGGCGCTTTGGCCGGGATGGTGGCGTCCCTACTCAGCCAGAAACCACAGACTGCGCTGCGCTCTACTCCAGCGTATGCTCCATGTCCTGGTGCTCCAGCCCCGCCTCCATGTAGCGGTCACCCACCGGGCGGAAGCCGGCGCGGGAGTAGAGGGACATCGCCGCGATCTGGGAGCCGAGCTTGGCTTGGGTGATCTGCGGGTCCGCGCGCAGGTGGGTGAGGATGAAGCCGATGATCTCGCCGCCGATGCCGCGCCCGCGGCCCGGGGGCAGCACGCAGACCCGGCCGATCTTCGCGGTGCCACCCTGGATGTGGACCCGTGCGGCCCCGATCGGCGCGCCGCCCTCGCGGGCCAGCACGTGGAGGCAGGCGTCGTCGAGCCCGTCGACCTCGTCGCTCTCGCTCACGCCCTGCTCCTCGATGAAGACGGTCCGGCGCAGCGTGCGGCAGACCTCCAGGTCGGCCTCGGACGTGGCGAAGTCGATGGTGAGCGCGGCCATGGCATCCTCCGTAGCTTGTCCCGAAGATGCCGTTCGCGCGGCGCGTGCACAAGAGGGTCAGGCGTCGCCTTTCGCGAACATGCCGGACAGGGCGCGCTGCAGGATCGAGGTCACGGACGGTCGCTTGAGCGCCGCGAAGGGGAGGGGTCGGCAGACCTCCATCGCCGCGACGCCGACGCGGGCCGTGAGCGCACCGTTCACCACGCCCTCCCCGAACCGGCGGGAGACCTTGGCGAGCACGCCGCCACCCGCCACCGCCCCGATCAGATCGTCGCCCACGGCCACAGCCCCGGTCGCGATCATGTGCGCGGCCACCGCGCGGAACAGTCGCCAGGTGCCGACCACGCCCGCGCGCCCGTCATAGATCTCCGCGATCCGGCGGATCATGCGCATGTTCGCACTGAGGGCCGCGAGCACGTCTGCGAGCGCGATCGGCACCAGCGCCGTGACGCCCGCGACGGTGCGCGCCGCCGACTGGACCTCGGCCGCCGCCTGCCGGTCGAGGGCCGCGAAGTAGTGCCGCTCGGCGAGCTCCAGGAGGGCATCGGCGTCCACCGTCTCATCGCGCGCACGCTTCACGCTGGCCGCCGCATCGGCGAGGTCGTCGCGGCTCGCATAGAGGCCATGGAGCTTGTCGAGGACGCCCTTCGCTTCGTCTACCGAGCCGCTGGCGAGTGCCGCTGCGGCCTTCGTCTTGATCGTCTCGACATTGGAGAGGCGGGCGAGGGCGGCGAGTTCCTTGAGGACGCTTGCAAGCGCGATGATGACGACGATGGCAGCGAGGGCCATTGCCGCGCGGCCGAGCCAAAGGTTGCGCTCGGTCAGCGCCAGCACCGCCTCCCACGCCGCGTTGCCGATCAGGAGCGCGAGGAGCGAGGTGAGCGCGCCCCAGAAGAGCCTGCCCCGCCAAGAGCTCCGCCGCGCGGCCATGCGCGTCGCGCGCAGCATCGCGGGTGGCGGGCCGTCGGGAACGGGCGGCGCCTCGGTAACGGCGGGGGCGTCGGGCAGGGTCTCCACATCCTCGATCAGGACGGGACCGCGGCGGGGCGGATCGGTGGTCATGAGGGCACCTGCAATCGGGGGGACCGACGGGCGGAGGGCGTCGCCCGACGCTGGGTGTGCGTCTGATCGATCTGATCTCCTTGCGCCGCATGAACGTGGCTAGTTGCAGCGCCTTGCCCTGTCAGAGCGGAGATGCGCTGAGGGCCGCGCCCGACCTGGAGGGCGCTTGCGGGACGGTATTGATGGGTTTGCGCTCTCAAGCGTCGACCTTGCGTGTTCTGCGAATGACTTCGCCATCGCGCCCTCCTGGGCGAGGGTGATCCGGCTTCCCGGAAACTGTCCGGTGGACAGTTTCGCCGGATCGCGGGCGGAGCCCCGGGCGGGCGCGGCCCGGCCTGGCAGCCGGGCAGGACAGGTGAGCGACGTAGGTGCCCAGATGGCTTGCCGCCCTCAGCGCGCTTCCACCTGCTCAACGCAACTGCGGCCGAACCACCAAACGTCACGCTCTCCAGCACCCCCGTCACAGCAACCGATCCCCGATCAGGAACTCCGCCGCGCGGTCCAGCCGGATATGCGGCGGCCCCTCTCCGGGCGCACGGCTCAGCACCGGCGGCGCGAAGCGCATCACGGAGTAGCCCTCGTCGAGCCATTCCGCAGCGCCTTTGCGCGCCGGCACCAGCAGTGCGGAGGGATCGCTCGGCAGGTCGCCGGGATGGAGTGCGGCCTCCTTCCCGCTGTCCTCCAGCCGGCCGCGCACGACCGGCAGCTTGGCCCCCTGATGCGCCAGCTCCTGCTCCACCGTCGCCCTGATCGCGGCAATCGCCAGCGCCTGCGTCTGCGCGCCCTTGAAATCCGCGCGGCGCTTCGCGTCCGCCAGGAGAGCCTCCATGATCGCGGTCAGAGCGGCGTGCTGGCTATGGTGCAGGTGGTCCGCCTTGGTCGCGGCGAACAGGATCCGCTCCACCCGCTTGCCGAGGATCGCGGAGAGCCAGGAGTTCGGGCCGGGGCGGAACGCCTCCAGGATGTTGGTCATCGCCACCCGCAGATCCTCCACAGCCGGCGGCCCCGCATGGATCGCGCCGAGCGCGTCGACAAGCACCACCTGCCGGTCGATCCGGGCGAAGTGGTCGCGGAAGAAGGGTTTCACGACCAGCCGCTTGTAGGCCTCGAACCGCCGCGCGAACTCCTTCGCCAGCGAGCCCGAGGGCGTAGCCCCGGCGGGCAGCGGAGCGAAGGTAAGCGCCGGGCTCCCCGCCAGATCGCCGGGCATCAGGAAGCGCCCGGGGGCAAAGCCCGACAGCCCCGCCGCGCGCATCCGGCCGAGATAGTCGGTGAAGGCGGCGGCGAGCCGCTGCGCCTCCGGCTCGTCGAGCTTGCGGGCCGGATCGGCCTCCTCCAGTGCGGCGAGCCAGGGCGCGGCATGCTCCGCCCGCACCGGATCGCGCGCGGCGGCCAACACCTCGTCGGACCACTGGCGAAAGCTCTTCTCCATCAACGGCAGGTCCAGCAGCCACTCGCCGGGATAATCCACGATGTCGAGATGCACGGTCCGCGGCCCGCCGAGCCCCGTCACCCAGTTGCCCCGCCGCACCTTGAGCGAGAGCCGAAGCTGGGAGATCGCCCGCGTGCTCTCCGGCCAATGTGGCTCGGGTCCGGTGAGGGCGGTGAGGTGATCCTCGAAGGCAAAGCGCGGCACCGCGTCGTCGGGCTGGGGCTGGAGATAGGCGGTCGTGATCCGCTCGTCCGCGGCGGCGCGGAGTTGCGGCATCCGCCCCCGCTCCATCAGGTTGGCGACCAGCGAGGTGATGAAGACCGTCTTGCCCGATCGGCTGAGCCCCGTGACCCCGAGCCGGATCACCGGGTCGAACAGAGCCTCCCGCAGCCCGGCCTGCGCATCCTCGACCCCCCGCAGGAGCCCGTCGGCGATGTCGTTGATGATCAAGGGCGGCCTCGCGATCGGTGCGAAGGCCAATATGGGCGCGGCGGGCCCGGAATGCGAGCACGGCGTTCGGGGTGGTCTCAGTGGAGCCGTGGCGTTGGGGCCGTTGGCGGGAGGCCCCGGATCAAGTCCGGGGCGGCGCTTCAAGGGTCGATGCGGCGCTCTAGAACGCATGCCGTCCGGGCCACGGCCACGGTACCGCCTTCTGCGGTCTCCCAACGCGGGGTCATCCTCGGGCTCGACCCGAGGATCTCCCGTTCCTGAAGACCGCCGCGCCAAGCCCGACCATGACAACCCTCGCCACCGTCCCGGCCGAAGCGCCGGGACCTTTTGGAAGATCATGCGCTTCGATAGCAAAAGCCTGCGGATCAAGTCTGGGGCGGCGCCTCGCAGAATGGTTGTCTCGCCCGGCTGATAGGCCGGGCCGCGCCCGCTCGGGGCTCCGCCCGTGATCCGGCGAAACTGTCCACCGGATAGTTTCCGAGAAGCCGGATCACCCTCCCCCCGGAGGACGCGTTGTCGCTGTCATTCGCAGAAGGCACGACATCGATGCTTGAGGGCGCGGCCCCATCAACACCGTCCCGCAAGCGCCCTCCAGGTCGGGCGCGGCCCTCAGCGCTTCGAATGCCGCCAGTACCCCCACTTGCCTCCCTCACCCGCGCCCGCTAGGCCAAGGCGTCATGCCCCGTTACGCCCTCCGCATCGAGTATCACGGCGCGCCCTTTGCCGGGTGGCAGCGCCAGCGCGCGCACCCTTCCGTTCAGCAGGCGCTGGAGGAAGCGACAGCGAAGCTCGGTGAGAACACCACCGTCACCGGCGCCGGCCGGACCGACGCGGGCGTCCACGCCCGCGGGCAGGTCGCGCATCTCGACACGGAGCGCGATTGGGATCCCTTCCGCCTGTCGCAGGCGATCAACCACCACATGCGCCCGCTGCCCGTGGCCGTCACCGCAGCCGCGCAGGTCGCCCCCGACTGGCACGCCCGCTTCTCGGCCATCTCCCGCCGCTATCTCTACCGCATCCTGCCGCGTCGCGCGCCCGCGGCCCTCGATGCGGGTCTCGTCTGGCAGGTCCGGCAGGAGATGGACGTGGATGCGATGCAGGAGGCCGCGAACCGGCTTCTCGGCCGGCACGACTTCACCACCTTCCGCTCGACCATGTGCCAGGCGCTGAGCCCGGTGAAGACGCTCGATGCGCTCGACGTCCGGCGTGAGGGCGCCGAGGTCCACCTCTACGTCCGCGCCCGCTCGTTCCTCCACAACCAGGTCCGCAGCTTCGCCGGAACGCTGGAGCGGGTCGGCGCGGGCGCCTGGACCCCCAACGATGTCGAGGCCGCCCTGGACGCCCGCGACCGCGCCCGCTGCGGCCCCGTCGCCCCGCCGGACGGGCTCTACCTGATGGAGGTCGGCTACCCGGAGGATCCCTTCGCCTGAGCCGCCTTCACCCGGGCATCAGGAACAGATCGGTATCGCCCGGCCGCTCGCCCGCCGCCGTCAGCATCGCATTGACCTGCCCGCGATGATGCGTCTGGTGGTTGAAGAAATGCACCACGAGACCCGCGAGCGGCTTCGTCACTTCCCGCCCCGAGGCGCCGGAGAACCAGGTGAGATCGCCCTCTAGCGCGCCCGCCTCCAGCCCGCTGCCCAGTCGGAGATCACGCGGTCCATCGCCACCCGCTCCGCCGCGAGCGTCGCCCAGTCCGCCTCCTCCCCCACCGAGGCGGCGATGGAGCCCGTCTTCGGCTTCGGCGTCCCGGCAAAGCGGCTCATCCACATCCGGTCGGCCCACAGGAGGTGGTTCAGCGTCTTCTCGATCGAGCCGAAGAAGGCCCCGCGCTCCGCCTGCCGCGCCGCGGCCCCCACCCGCTCGGCACAGTCGTAGACGAGCCCGTTCTGCCAGGCATTGTAGCGCGCCATCATGCGGACCCAGTCGGGCGAGATCATCGCGACCCTCCATCTTGCGTGGCGCGAGCTTAGCGCTGAAGCTCCGCCGATGGAAAAGATCAACGACGTCCTGGGGCGGAGCGAAGATGCGGAAACCGTCGCTCGCTTCGCCGCCGCCCGCGCTACTGGCCCGCAGGGCCTGGTGCTCAACGTCGATGCGGCGTGGGGCATGGGCAAGACGACCTTCCTGCGCCTCCTGAAGAAGCGCCTCGGCGACGACGCGGTCATGGTGAACGCGTGGGAAAGCGACTTCGCCGACGATCCCCTGCTGCCGGTGCTCAAGGCGGTGACGGAGGCGCTGCGATCAGGGAGCGGCTCGGCCGAGACAGTGGCGAACTCCCTGCTCCAGAAGGGCTCGCGCATGGCCCTGACCATCGGAAAGGGCATGGCAAAACAGGTTGGGCGCAAGATGATCGGCGAGGCTGTGGAGGAAGTGGCCGAGCAGATCGGCGAGACCGGGGCCGAGATCACGGAAGCCGGCCTTTCGGCGGCGCTGGATGAGGCGAGCACCGCCCTCATAGCGCGGTTCGAGACGCAGCAGAAAACCGTGACCGACTTCAAGGAAGCTTTGGTCGAAGCCGTGAAGGACCGCGACACCCCACTCCACATCCTGATCGACGAGCTCGACCGCTGCCGTCCCACCTACGCCATCGAGATGCTGGAGCGCATCAAGCACCTCTTCGGCGTGAGGAACGTTGCCTTCGTGATCGCGACGGACACGGAGCAACTCCAGCACTCCATCCGCGCGGTCTACGGCGAGGGCTTCGACGCGAAGGCCTACCTGCGGCGGTTCTTTGACCGGACGTATCGGTTCGATGAGGGTAGCCTGCAAGGGATCATTTTAAACTCGCCAGAAGCAAGCATCATTCGGGATGCAGAACTTCCCATGCCACATGACGTCGATCCGCTCCATGTCTTGGAACAGATGCTGGAGGCGCAGAATGCTTCGCTGAGAGACGCGCGGCAGTGTCTCACCATCATCGCCGATACAATGCATGTCTGGGATAAACCCGTTCCTCTCAACCTAGCGGTACTCATCCCGCTGATCGTAATTCATCAGCAAGGCTTTCACACCGAATTCAATGATATTGAAAGAGAGGCTTGGAGAGGAGAAGAGGGCGTGCAACGTGCTCTTGATGCGCATGCCAAGATCTTCGCCAAGCCAATCCATCTCGGTGTTCCGCGATATACTCAAGGGGACGAAGAGTACCCTGTTGCTCTCACGCTCGAGACGTATTTCAGAAATGTCTGGTCGCTGAGGGGGCAACAGGAAAAGCTTGCGGAAACTGGCCTCCCGAAAGCGATGGTGGCTCTATTGGCGCAGGATATTGATGAAGCGTGGTTTCAGATTTCCTGGGGTCCAACCATAAACGATGAGCACGTTTGGGACTGCGCGTTCAATTACTACCCCGCATTGATCCGCAAGGCGGGACGCCTCAGCTGACCCCAGCCCCCTCCACTTCGTCCTTGAAGCGCTCGAAGAACTGGTCGGCCATCTTTTTCGCGAAACCGTCCACGATGCGGGAACCGAGCTGGGCGAGCTTGCCGCCGACCTTGGCGTCGACGGTGTAGGCGAGTTCCGTGCCCTCCGCCGTCTCGGTCAGCTTCACGTCCGCGGCCCCCTTGGCGAAGCCCGCGGCGCCGCCCTTGCCCTCGCCGACGAGGCGGTAGCTTTCGGGGGCTGTCACGTCCTCCAGCGTCACGCCGCCTCTGAAGGTCGCCTTCACGGGTCCGACCTTCTGGACGACGGTGGCCTCGAAGCCGTCCTCGGGCGAGCCGGTGAGCTCCTGGCAGCCGGGGATGCAGGCCTTGAGCACCTCGGGGTCGTTGAGCGCGGCCCAGACGGTGGCACGCGGGGCTGCGATCTCGCGGGTTCCGGACATTTCCATGGGGGCCTCCTTCGGTTTCGGCACAGGTAGGCACGGGGCAGGGCGGTTTGCAATCACCGGCGCAACGGGAGGCCGGCGCCCGAGCTTTCCGCCCGGCGGCACCGCCGGGCAGCGCCCGACCCTCCCCACGGGAGGGCGCTTTTGCGACGGGTCAATTCTGACTGAGGCTCGGAGGCTTGCGAAATTCGGCTGCTGTTCACGGGTCCCGAAGCGCCCACCCAGGGTCGGGCGCTGCCCTCCTAGCCCCGATCTCATTTTGGCATTCGCATAGATTAGTGATTCTCGGCGCAATCGCAGATCAGCAGATCAATAGTCCCGCCGGGGCGCCCAACCTCGCCCTCGGGATCGGACGCGATCCTCGGTTCAGATGGCCTACCGTAGGGCTTCACTCCAGCGCATACGGCAACGCCCCGCGGCGGTTTGCGTCGATGCGCACCGGGCGTTCCAGCGGGGGCAGGGCGCGCTGGTGGCAGCGGGTGCGCTCGCAGATGCGGCAGGACACGCCGATGGGCTCGAAGGCCGCGGCGTCGTCCACCCGCATCCCGTCGGCGTAGATCAGCTCCCCGGCATGCTCCACCTCGCACCCCAGCCCGATCGCGTGGCGCGGGACCTGCGCGCGATAGCTGCCGCCGGGCTTCGTGACTTCACGGGCGAGGCACACATAGCGCACCCCGTCCGGCGTCTGGGCGAGCTGGGTGAGGAACCGCCCCGGCGTCTCGAAGGCCCGATGCACGTTCCAGAGCGGACACGCCCCGCCGAACCGCGCGAATTGCAGCCGGGTGGCAGAGTGCCGCTTGGTGATCGTCCCCGCCGGATCCACGCGGACGAAGAAGAAGGGCACCCCCTTCTCCCCCGGCCTTTGCAGCGTCGACAGCCGGTGCGCCACCTGTTCGATCGAGGCGCCGAAGCGGCGGGCGAGCCGCTCCAGATCGTGCCGCATCTCCCGCGCCGCTCGGGCGAAGTCGCCGTAGGGCAGCAGCGCGGCCCCGGCAAAGTAGTTCGCGAGCCCCACCCGCGCGATGTCCCGCGCGTCCTGCGTCGAGAAGCGCGCGAGGTCCAGCGTCGCGTCGATCAGGTCGCCATGGGCGATCAGCCCGACCTGGTGGAGCACCTGGAAAAGCTGGGTCGCCCGCTCCGGCTCCGTCGAGATGGTGAGCGTATCGCCCTCGTACCGGCGCAGCGGTCCGCGCGGCAGGCGGATGAGCTGGGTGCCCTGCGCCTTGAGCCACGCGGCGCAATCCTCCAGCGCGTCCACGCCCGTCAGATGGCGCGCGGCGAAGCCCTCCGCCGCCCGGTCGATCGCGTCGATGTAGTTGTCGCAGTAGTGGAAGAAGTCGCGCACCTCCTCCCAGGGTTGCGGCGCGTGCCCCGTCCCCGCCATCCGGGCGTCCAGCGTGGCGAGGCGATCCCGCACCTCCCGATGCTGGCGGTGGAGGGCCAGAAACGCCCGCGCCAGCGCCGGGGCGTTGGATGCCACCAGCGACAGGTCAGGCACCGGCACCTCGCCCAGCCCCGGATCGGCCAGCGCCTCCTTCATGTCGGCGACCAGCCGCTCCGCCTCGCCCGCATCGAGGGTCGAGATGTCGTAGGCGAACTCCCGAGCCAGCGCGAGCAGCACGGAGGAGGCCACCGGGCGGTGGTTGTTCTCCATCTGGTTGAGGTAGGAGAGCGAGACGCCCAGCCGCGCGGCGAAGGCCTTCTGCGTGAGGTCATGCCGGCGCCGCAGCTCGCGGAGCTGGACGCCGGCATAGAGTTTGGTGCGGGTCATGGCGCCTCCGGTTTGCAAAGCCGACGCTAGGGCTTTGCAAACCCTTGGCGCAAGATCAGACCTTGGGGTCGGTCACGAACTCTTCGAGCAGCTTGTCGTCGCGCGCCGCCTCGAGCTGCCGGATCCGGTCCTCGCGGATGCGGTTATCGATCCGGTACTTCACGAGGTTCACGAGGCTCAGGGTCAGCAGAAACACCCCCATGCCCCAGAACCCCTTCGTCGACAGGTCCACCGGGGCGAGCCAGATCGAGAGCGCGAGCATCCCGTAGGCGACGGCCACGCCGGCGAAGTTGAAGGTCGTGTAGATCGAGTTTCCGTTGTCGTTGATCATGTTGAAGTTCCTCTCGTTGGTCTCTGGTTTCGGCAGGTCCCCGGGTCAGGCCCGAGGGTGACGGTTGAAAAGGGGCCGCGGGCAGCGGCCCGGGGTACGGTTGCAAGGGGCGTCATGGTCGGGCTCGACCCGGCCATCTCCCGGTTTCCTAGGAGATCCTCGGATCCGGTCCGAGGATGACGGCGGCAAGGGGGGTGTCATGGTCCGGCGTGACCGGGCCATCTCCCGCTTCGTGGGAGACCCCCGGATCACGTCCGAGGATGACAGCGGGTGTCAGTCGCCCTTCCTCAGTCTGTCGAGCACGTCGTCTGCGCTGACCCGGGAGCGCTTGCCGAAGCCCGCCTCGCCCAGCCGGTCGGCGACGTTGCTGTGGTCGAGCTCGGCATCGATCTCGCGCAGGATCTCGTCCTGTTCGAACGGGTCGTCGGCGCCCATGACGCGGGCGATCAGCTCCTCGGCCTCCTGCACATGCGGGGTCGAAGTGAATGTCCGGCCGAGGCCCGCCTGCGCGCGCCGCTCCCGCTCCACCGCCTTCGCGCCGATAGCTCCTTGCTTGAGGTCGATGATCCGCCGGTTCGCCCGGTCGAGGCTGTGGCGCAGGCGGGTCACCTTCGCCTCCAGCCGGTCGAGGGTCTGCTGGCGCACCGCGCGCTCGTTCTCCAGATCCGCGATGGCGAGCGCCCCCTCCTGGGCGAGATCCTCGCGCCCCGCCTCCAGCGCCTGGGCGGCGCGGTCCGTCAGGTCCGCGATGCGGATGTCGAGTTCCTCGACCGTCCGCTCCTCCACGCGCTGGCGCTGCATCAGCGTGGCCAGCGTCGTCTTGGCGGCGCGAAAGCTCGCCTGCGCGTCGCGGATCTTCTGCTCGATGAGCTCGATCGCATAGCGGTCGGTGACTGCATCCTCGGCCCGCGCACGCGCGCCCCGGATCAGCGTATCCATCAGTCTCAGCATCCTGTTTCCTCCATGAACGCTGTTCACGGGGAGAGAATTGGAGATTCCTGAACGCCGTTCAAGTCATTCGTGAACGTTGTTCAGTGTAACGTGGCGTCAGATGCTGCGGTGATGATGAAGGCGATCATCTCCTCCAGCCGCGCCCGCGGGACGCCGGAGATGCGGCTTTCCACGCCCAACAGTACGATGCCGTGGACCGAGGAGAAGAGCCCGCGCATCAGCATATCGATCCGCTCGGGCTCCGCGTCCGGGAACAGCTCGCGCAGGGGGGCGGCGATCAGTTCGAAAAGCTCGCCGAGGGCCTTCAGATACCATTCGGGCACGTCCGACTCGATGGACATCTGGAAATCGAACAGCGTCCGCCAGCGCCGCGGATGGGCCGAGGCGTAGTCGAGGTAGGCGTTCGCCATCACGATCATGCGCTGGGCCGGGGGCACGTCGCCGGCCTCGGCCATGGCCTGTCGGATCTCCGCCCCCATCTTGGCGAAGGTCCGCAGGTTCACCGCCAGGATCAGCGCGTCGAGATCGTCGAAGATGTTGTAGATCGCCCCGACCGAGCACCCGGCCTCCTTCGCGAGATCGCGCGCGCGGATGGAGGCGAGGCCGTCCGCCTCGACCCGCCGCTCGGCCGCGTCGATCAGGGTTTCGCGCAGGGCGGCGCGGCGATCTTCGACTGCACTCATGACGTCTCCTTTGAACTGTGTTCATATCGTGAGGTGCGGCGGTGGCAAGCGACTTCGCAATTTCGCAAATCGCAGAGGCTGCTGCTGTCAGAGTTTGCAAATTCGCAGAACAGCCGTTGCGCGGGCGGACCCCACCGCTAGTGTGCAGCGCAACAAGAGGGAGGAACCGGCGATGAAGGACATTCTCGACCAGCTCGAGGAGCGGCGCGCGCAGGCGCGGCTCGGCGGCGGACAGAAGCGGATCGACCGGCAGCACGAGAACGGCAAGCTCACCGCGCGCGAACGGCTGGAGGTGCTGCTCGATCCCGGTTCCTTCGAGGAATACGACATGTTCGTCGCCCATCGCGCGACCGATTTCGGGATGGGCGAGCACAAGCATCCCGGCGACGGGGTCGTGACCGGCTGGGGCACGATCAACGGGCGGCTGGTCTATGTCTTCAGCCAGGATTTCACGGTGCTCGGCGGCTCGGTGAGCGAGACCCACGCCCAGAAGATCTGCAAGATCATGGACATGGCCGTGCAGAACGGCGCGCCGGTGATCGGCCTCAACGACTCCGGTGGCGCGCGGATCCAGGAGGGCGTCGGCTCCCTCGCCGCCTATGGCGAGGTGTTCCAGCGGAATATCGAGGCGTCGGGCGTGATCCCCCAGATCTCCGTCATCATGGGGCCGTGCGCGGGCGGGGCGGTCTATTCGCCCGCGATGACCGACTTCATCTTCATGGTGCGCGACAGCTCCTACATGTTCGTCACCGGCCCCGACGTGGTGAAAACCGTGACGAACGAGACCGTGACGGCGGAGGAACTGGGCGGTGCCGCGACCCACACCTCGAAAAGCTCCGTCGCCGATGCGGCCTATGAGAACGACGTCGAGGCGCTGGGCGAGGTGCGCCGCCTCGTCGATCTGCTCCCCCTAAACAACCGCGAGAAGCCGCCGGTCCGGCCCAGCTTCGACGACGCGAACCGGATCGACGACAGCCTCGACACGCTGATCCCGGACAACCCCAACACGCCTTACGACATGAAGGAGCTGATCACGAAGATCGCCGACGAGGGCGACTTCTTCGAGATGCAGGGGGCGTATGCGAAGAACATCCTCACCGGCTTCATCCGGCTGGAGGGGCGCACGGTGGGCGTGGTGGCGAACCAGCCGATGGTGCTGGCCGGGTGCCTCGACATCGCGGCGTCGCGCAAGGCTGCGCGCTTCGTCCGGTTCTGCGACTGCTTCGAGATCCCGCTGCTGACGCTGGTGGACGTGCCGGGCTTCCTGCCGGGGACCTCGCAGGAGTGGAACGGGGTCATCAAGCACGGCGCCAAGCTGCTCTACGCCTATGGCGAGGCGACGGTGCCGATGGTCACGGTCATCACGCGCAAGGCCTATGGCGGGGCCTACGACGTGATGGCCTCCAAGCACATTCGCTCCGACATCAGCTACGCCTGGCCGACGGCGGAGATCGCGGTGATGGGCGCGAAGGGTGCGGTGGAGATCATCTACCGCTCCGAGCTCGGCGACGCGGACAAGATCGCGGAGCGCACGGCGGAGTACGAGGAGACCTTCGCCAACCCCTTCAAGGCGGCGGAGAAGGGCTTCATCGACGAGGTCATCATGCCCCACTCGACCCGGCGACGGGTCACGCGCGCCTTCGCGATGCTGCGCAACAAGCGCCAGGACCGCCCGTGGAAGAAGCACGACAACATTCCGTTGTGAGGGTGGCGATGCGTCCTGATCCAGGTGAGCCCGGACCGGTTTTGAGTGCTGCGCTCCATACCGGTATCGCCCGGCGGCACCGCCGGGCGGCGCCCGAGCCTCCCCCCGGGAGGGCGCATTGTGACGTGTCTGCCGGGAGCACCGGTTTTGAGGCTTGGGACGTATCAAGTGGCTCTGATGTCGTGAGCGCCCACCCAGGCTCGGGCGCCGCCCTCATCGCCTCGTTTCCTATGTCTGGACAGCCATGAGCGGTTCCCGCTGGCATACCCTTCGCGACGCCGAGGTGCTGACGCTCGCCCGGCGCCTGCCGCCGCGCTTCGATGTGGAGGCCACAGCGGAGTTTCCGCCGTTGCGGCGGGGGCGGCTGGCGCATCAGGTGCGGCAGGACCTGTGGCGTCGGCTCAAGCGGTTGCGCGGGTTCTCTCCGGTGGTGGAGGTACGCCGCCGTCCCTCCGGCTTGCGGGTGCGGGCGGGCGGACAGGTGGAGGGGCGGGTGCCGCCGGGCACCTCCGAGGCCATTGCCGAGTTGCTTCACGATCCCGCACTGCGGGCCCGCTGGCGGGTCCATGCGGCGCTTCGCGCTACCTCCCCCTCCATCACAGGAGGAGATGACATGACCAAGGATCACGGACCGTCCATCAAGGACGACGAGACCTACGAGGCGCTGCGCGACAAGGGCTACGACCAGCAGAAGGCCGCGGCCATCGCCAATGCGCAGGCCAATGACGACATGAACCCGTCTGAGAAGGGCGGGAAGGCGAAACCCTACGAGCAATGGACGAAGGACGAGCTCTACGACCGGGCGCAGGAGCTCGAGATCAAGGGGCGCTCGGACATGACGAAGGACGAACTGATCGAGGCTCTGCGTGACTGATGGGCGGAACTCCGCCGCCGCGTTGACGGTGCTGTTATGGAACCGTGACGAAATGTCGTGGTTCTCTCCGCACACGTCAAAGTGGAAAGGAGCACTGACATGTCCATCATCCGTATGTCCGCCTTCGCGGTCGCTCTCGCCGGTCTCGCAGCCTGCACGCAGAGCCAGCAGGCCGGTGCGGCACGGGGCGCGGCCATCGGCGCCGTGGGCGGCGCGGCCGCTGCGGCCATCACCGATCGCGACATCTCCGACGGGGCCATCGGCGGCGCAGCCGTGGGCGCGACCGTCGGCGCCGCGACCAACTGATCCTCCGTCCACGGTTTCACCCCGGCCGTGGGCATCACCCAGATGTACCCTACGGAGGGATCCATGGTTAAATCATACAGCCTGCCTGCGCTCGCGGGCCTCGGCATCCTGCTTCTGGCGGGCTGCAACGGCGTCCGGGGCGACGAGGTCGCAGCCGGGGCCGTGCTCGGCGGAGGGCTCGGCGCCCTCGCGGCCGAAGCGACCGACAACGAGAAGACCGAAGGTGCCGTCATCGGCGCTGCCGTCGGTGCGGCCGCTGTCGGCAGCGGGACGTTCCAACGCCGCTGATACAGCCGGGGGGCGCGGTCGCGCTGCGCCCCTCGCGCCATTGTTCCTGAACCAAATCGCGCATGGCCCGTTGTCCCTTCGCCAGGGACACAGCAACCGGAGGATGCGATGGTTCGGAACGTCTTCTTCTACCCCGCTGCGGGGCTTCTCCTCATTCTCGGCCTGTCGGGCTGCGCGGTCGCGACCGGCGCGGCGGTCGGTGCCGGGGCAGGGGCCATCGCGGCCGAGGCCACGGGCAACGATATCGAGGACGGTGCCGCGGTCGGCGGCCTCGTCGGTGCGGGCGTGGGTCTCGCCATCCAGTAATTGGCCCTCGCGGCCGGGCAGTAACGGGCCCTCGCGGCCGGGGGCGGTGCCATGCTGAAGCACCGCGGGTTCCCCGGCCGCCTGCGCGGCACCGACTACCAGTTCGTGCTGCGCCGCGCCTCGCCCAAGGGCGCGACCGAGCTCAAGGCGCGGGAGCGCTATCGCGACCGCCGCAAGGAGGACCGGGAGGCCGACGCGGCCTTCATGGCTGCCCTCTGGGAGCATTTCGGGGCCGAGCCCTTCGAGCGCGGCAACCTCGATGCCGGGCGCCTGTCGTGGCTCTTCGGGCGCGAGGTGGTGCCTGCCGAGGAGCCGTTCGACCCCACATCCTATGACGCCTTGCTGCGCATCGACGAGGATGTTGCACGCAGGTCATTCCCCGAGGTTTTCGAGCCGTGAGGGGGTTTGTCGCGCAATCTGCGGTTGTGCTAGGGTCCGCCACGGCCCGGCTGAGGCCGGACGAACGTGGGCAAGATACATGCGCATCCTTCTCTTCATCGCAGTGGCGGCGCTCGCCGCCTGCGGCAGTTCAACCGGCGATCGCGGCCTGTCCGGCGGTGCGATCGGGCTCGGCACCGGCGTGCTCGTCGGTGCGGCGGCAGCCCCGGCCATCGTGGTCGGCGCGGCGGCCGGGGCTCTCACCGACTCCAGCCAGATCAATCTGGGCCGCCCGGTCTGGAGATAATCCGACACTGAACACCAACGCGGCTCGCCCCGCCCGCCTCCGTCCCGGAGCGCGGGCCGTTCGTGCTGCCTGAAAAGGACGAGGGACATGTTCAAGAAGATCCTGATCGCCAACCGGGGGGAAATCGCCTGCCGCGTCATCAAGACGGCGCGCAAGATGGGGATCGCCACGGTCGCCGTCTATTCCGACGCGGACCGCGACGCGCTGCATGTGAGCATGGCGGACGAGGCGGTGCATATCGGCCCGCCGCCGGCCAACCAGTCCTACATCGTGATCGAGAAGATCCTCGACGCGATCCGCCAGACGGGGGCGGAGGCGGTGCATCCGGGCTACGGGTTCCTCTCCGAACGGGCCGAGTTCGCGGAGGCACTGGCCAAGGAGGGCGTCGCCTTCATCGGCCCGCCCCCCGGCGCGATCGAGGCGATGGGCGACAAGATCACGTCGAAGAAGCTGGCGGCGGAGGCGGGTGTCTCCACCGTGCCCGGCTTCATGGGCCTGATCGACGATGCGGAGCATGCCGTGAAGATCGCGACCGAGATCGGCTACCCGGTGATGATCAAGGCGTCCGCCGGCGGTGGCGGCAAGGGCATGCGCATTGCTTGGACCGACGACGAGGCGCGCGAGGGCTTCCAGCTTTCGAAGAGCGAGGCGGCGAGTTCCTTCGGCGACGACCGCATCTTCATCGAGAAGTTCGTGACCCAGCCGCGGCATATCGAGATCCAGGTGCTCGGCGACACGCACGGCAATTGCATCTACCTGGGCGAGCGGGAATGCTCGATCCAGCGACGGAACCAGAAGGTGATCGAGGAGGCGCCCTCGCCGTTTCTCGATGAGGAAACGCGCAAGGCGATGGGCGAGCAGGCGGTCGCGCTGGCGAAGGCCGTGGATTACTGCTCCGCGGGCACCGTCGAGTTCATCGTGGACGGGGAGCGCAACTTCTACTTCCTGGAGATGAACACACGCCTGCAGGTGGAGCATCCTGTGACGGAGCTGATCACCGGCGTGGACCTGGTGGAGCAGATGATCCGGGTGGCGGCGGGCGAAAAGCTGACGATGAGCCAGGACGACGTGAAGCTGGACGGCTGGGCGATGGAGAGCCGGCTTTATGCGGAGGATCCGTTCCGCAACTTCCTGCCCTCCATCGGGCGGCTGACGCGGTATCGCCCGCCGGAAGAGGTCGAGCGGCGCGTGCGCAACGACACCGGCGTCTACGAGGGCGGCGAGATCTCGATGTATTACGACCCGATGATCGCGAAGCTCTGCACCTGGGGCCAGACGCGGGAGACGGCGATCGACCGGATGCGGCAGGCGCTCGATCGGTTCGAGGTGGACGGGATCGGGCACAACCTGCCGTTCCTCTCGGCGGTGATGGACCATCCCCGCTTCGTCTCGGGCAACATCACCACGGCCTTCATCGCGGAGGAGTATCCCGACGGCTTCGAGGGGGCGGAGCTGTCGCAGGCCGACGCGGTGCGCATGAGTGCCGTGGCCGCGGCCACGCACCTCGTGCGTCAGCGGCGCGGGGCCCAGGTCTCCGGCGCGATGGAGGGGCGGGAGTACAAGCCCGGTTCCGACTGGGTCGTGCAGATGAACGGCGAGGCGCGCGAGGTCGAGGTGGTCGATTCGGGCGACTGGCTGTTCGACGTGACCGTGGCGGGGGTGAAGATGGCGGTGGACCTGACCGCCTGGCGCCCCGGCGACGTGCTGATCGACGCGGTGGTCGATGGCGCCGCGATGCGGATCAAGGCGGGACGGATCACCAATGGCTACGACATGGCGTGGCGCGGCGCGCGGCGGAAGGTCTTCGTCCGCAGCCCGCGCGTGGCCGAGCTCGCGGCGCTGATGCCGGAGAAGCTGCCGCCCGACACCTCGAAGATGCTGCTGTGCCCGATGCCGGGCCTCGTGGTTTCGCTGGCCGTGGAGGAGGGCGACGAGGTTCAGGAGGGTCAGGCGCTCTGCACCGTCGAGGCGATGAAGATGGAGAACGTCCTGCGCGCCGAACGGAAGGGCACGGTGGCAAAGATCAACGCGGCCCCCGGCGACAGCCTCGCCGTGGACGAGGTGATCATGGAGTTCGAGTGATGCCACCTTCCGGCCCACTGGCCTTCGCGACAGTGATCTACGATCTGGAGCTGCACCTGCTGCGGCTCCAGGCACACTCCTTCGCGCGGCATGTCGGGCCGGATCTGGTGGACGAGATTATCGTGGTGCTCAACGCTGTTGACGAGGGGCCGCTGCGGAGCGCAGTGGATGGCATCGTGCCTCTCTACGGCGCGCTGGCCCCCAAGGTCCGGATCGTTAGTGGAGACGAGTTGCTAAGTACCGCCCCGCGCGGCAGCAGCCCGCTGGCGCGTCTATCCCAGACGGTCTTCCCGCTGCGTCGCTGGCGAGATCGCAAGAGCCGGCTGGGCTGGGGCGGCTATCGCGGGTGGGTTACTCAGCAGATGATGAAGCTCGCGTTGGGTCGCGTTTGCCATGCGCGCCACGTGGTTATCCTGGACGGCAAGAACGTGTGGTGCGATGCGCCCTCCCTGGAGGATTTCTTCGAAGGCGACGGGAGGGTGCGCATTCCGATGATGTCCCGACGTGACGGGAACGCCGCATTCTGGCGGATGATCGATACCTGGCTGCCGCCTTCGTTACACGCCGTGGGGTCGAGCCAGACGGCTGCGGAATTCGATGAGCATACGACGTTCGCGACGCCGTTCCCGGTCGAGGCGGATGTGTTGCGGGTGACCGAGGCTTCTGTTGCGCGGACACGCGGCGGCTTGCCCCAGGCGTTTCTCCTGCGGCGAAAACGACCGACGGAGTTTTGTTGCGTGAACGCTCTGGTGCGGTTCCAGGACGGCACCCTGCGAAAGCGCTTCGCTCCCCGAGAACCGCTTTGCATTTCGTTCTTTGGTTCCATGAAGGACCAAGACATCGAAAGCCTGCTTCGGCGCATCGAGACTGAGCAGCCTCTCATGATCGGATTGCATCATAAGGTTGTACCGCGTCTGACGTCTGAACATAGGCAGCGACTGAAGTCGGCAACGGCGGTCGATCTTGATGCTGTTGAGGCGTCGTCTCCGCCGTTGGGGACGGATGAACTCGCCCGTCGATGCCATGGATGACCGCGTCACGGCCGCGATCATTGCTGCTGCGGTCTCGGCCGTGGTGGCGGTGCTCAGCTGGGTCTTCGCGTTCTTTCGGGATGAACGGCGGGAGCGGCGCAGGCGGCGGGAGCGGGTGATCGACGTGCAGAAGGCGATCCGGGCGGAGATCGAGACGCATGTCTACCAGCTCGAACGCGACGATCTGGACCGGGTGGCGGAGGTCGTGGCGACGCTCTTCGGGAGCGATCCGGGCTACGTGCCCTTCATCCCGCGGGAGCGGCACGACGTGATCTTCGCGGTGCTCGTGGGCGATATCCAGGTGCTGCCGACGGACACGATCCGGCCTGTGGTGGTCTATTACGACATCCTCGCCACCATCGACGCTATGACCGAGGACATGCGCAGCGAACGCTACGGCGCGCTCGATCCCGAGCGGCGAGCGCTGTTCTTTGCCGATTACATGGATACGAAGCGCAACCTGTTGCGCCGGGGGCAGAAGGCGATCGAGAGCCTGAGCGAGAGCATCGCCCTGCTGGAGCAGGGCGCCTCACCCATCAATAGACCGGTCGCGGACCAGTCCGGCCGGTGATGGGATCCTGAGATGTCTTCTTGTTATCAGCCATGTCCCACATCCTTCCAGCGCCGATCCGGCGGGATCGGACGCAACACGAATATGGGCACCGCGGCGCGGTGTGGCAAGCGGGTCCTGACGGGGGACTCGCCTTGGCTGACAATATGTTCTATTTTTGTTCCGATTTCAACCGGTGCCGAGTCGGATCATGGAACCGCAGGTCGACGTCCTGTTCTTCGACATGAACTCCTTCTTCGCCTCCGTCTGGCAGGCGGAGGAGCCGGAACTGTGCGGGCGTCCGGTGGGCGTGGCGACGGTGGATGCGCCCGGCGCGGCCCTGATCGCGGCGAGCAAGGAGGCCAAGCGCCTCGGCATCGGGATGGCGACGCGGGTGGGCGAGGCGCGCAGGCTCTGCCCCTCGATCGAGCTGCGCGAGGCGAAGCACGACCTCTTCGTCAGTTACCACCACCGCATCCGGGCCGCCGTCGACATGGTGATCCCGATCGAGCGGGCCTGGTCGGTGGACGAGTTCTCCTGCTGGCTGACCGGCTCGCAGCGGCGGCTTTCGAAGGCGCTGGAGATCGGGCGGCAGGTGCAGCAGGTGATCCTCGACGAGGTGAGCCCGGCGCTGAACTGCTCGGTGGGCGTCGCGCCCAACAAGATGCTGGCGAAGGTGGCGGCGGGCTTGCGCAAACCGGCGGTGGACTGGCTGCACCCGGACGTGCTGCCGGGCAAGATCGCGCATCTGAGGCTGAAGGACCTGCCGGGCGTGTCGCGGGGCATCCTGCCGCGGCTGGAGCGGGCAGGGATCCGCGACGTGGCCACGCTCCATGCGATGGATCCGAAGGCGGCGCGGCACCTGTGGCGCAACGTGGAGGGCGAGCGGTTCCTGCGGCAGTTGCACGGCGAAGCGGTGGTCTATCCGGCGACGGAGCGGCATTCGCTGGGCCACGGACAGATCCTGACGCCGCAGAACCGCTCCGCCGAGGGCGCGCGGCTGGTGGCGCGGCGGCTGCTGGTCAAGGCCGCGTCGCGGCTGCGGCGCGAGGGGCTGCTCGCCCGCTCGCTGCACGTGAGCGTGAAATGCGGCGTGCGGGGCCGGCGCGGCTCGGAGGGGGAGATCGCGGCGACGCAGGACAGCTTCACGCTCCTTCGCACCTTCGAGCGGTACTGGGCGCGGCTGCGCTTCGACGAACCGGTCTCGGTCAGCGTGATGCTGGGCGGGCTGCACGAGGTGGGCGCGGATACGGGCGACCTGCTGGGTGCGCGGGAGGAGCAGACGGGGCGCGAGGCGCTGTGCTCGGCCATCGATGGGCTCAACCGGAAGTTCGGGCAGGACACGATCCGCTTCGGCGAGCTGCCGCCGCACAAGGTGGCCTACACGGGCGCCAAGATCGCCTTCAACCGGATCCCCGACGCGGCGGAGTTCACCGAGTAGGGGCGCCGTGCGCCTCCGGCGGGGATACTTCGGGACAGATGAAGGGGCGGGCCTATTCGGTGAGCTCGCTGCTGTCGCTCGAGGGGGCGATGCCGCGCAGCGCGCGCTGGGCCCGCATCTCCTGCTGGCGCAGCGGGATGCGGTCGATCAGGCGGACGAGCTCGCGGATCGGGACCGGGTCGGGCTTGCGGTACTTCACCTCGCCATCCTTGCCGATCAGGACGAACTGGAAGTCGCGCGGGTGGAAGCGGTCGCGCAGCGCGCTGTCCTCCTCGGTGTCGAGGATGACGACGATGTCGCGCTCGTCGAGGTCGCGCTGTGCCGCCTCGAACTGGGCGAGCTGGGCGACGACGCGCGGGTCGCGCGGGCTGTCGGCGAAGATCAGGATCGGCCGCGCCTCCCAGAGGTATTCGGCGAGCGGGTCGTCCTGGGCCAGCGCCGGAGCGGCGGCGAGTGTGATGGCGGCAAGCAGTCTGAGCATGTCGGCTCCCTTCGCTGCCCAAGATAATCGGTTTTTTGACGGAGGGGAGAGGCAAGCGTGAGCGACATTCTGACAGTTCCGCGAACGAGGACCATCGGGCCGTTCGACGTGGGCGCGCTCGCCTATGGTTGCTGGCGCTTTGCGGGCACCAAACTGGAGGACGCGCGGGCCAAGGTGGGGGCCGCGCTGGAGGTCGGGGCGAACCTGCTCGACACGGCCGCGATCTACGGGTTTGGCGAGACCGGTTTCGGCGAGGCGGAGGAGCGGCTGGGCGATCTGTTCGCGGCCGATCCGGGCCTGCGCGAGCGGGTCGTGCTGGTGACGAAGGGCGGGATCGTACCGCCGGAGCCCTACGACAGCCGGGCGCCCGAACTGATCGCGAGTGCCGAGGCCTCATTGAAGCGGCTGAAGGTCGACGTGATCGACGTGTTCCTGGTCCACCGGCCGGACCTTCTGGTGAGCCATGAGGAGGTGGCCGGCGCGCTGACCGACCTGCGGGCGCGGGGCGTGGTGCAGGAGGTCGGGGTGTCGAACTTCACCCCGGCGCAGACGCGTGCTTTGCAGCGCTTCCTCGATTTTCCGATGGTCGTGACGCAGCCGGAGATCTCGGTGACCGAGACCTCGGCGCTGTTCGACGGCACGCTGGACCTCGCGCAGGAGGTGGGGCTGACCCCGATGGCGTGGAGCCCCCTCGGCGGTGGTGCTCTGATGACCGGGGACGGGCCGGTGGCGGTCGAGCTCGACCGGATCGGGGGCGGCGACCGGGCCGCGGCGGCGCTCGCCTGGCTGATGGCGCACCCGGCGCGGCCGATCCCGATCCTCGGCTCGCAGAACCCCGATCGTATTCGCGCCGCCGCGGCGGCTTACGACATCCAAATGACCCGCCGGGACTGGTATGCTGTCTTGGAAGCATCCCTCGGCCACCCGATGCCCTGAAGGAGATCCGACATGACCGACTGGAAAGCACTGGCGGAGAAGGAACTGCGGGGCCGTCCGCTCGACGACCTGACCTGGCACACGGCGGAGGGGATCGACGTGAAGCCGCTCTATAGCGAGGCGGACCTGGAGGGGCTGGAGCACCTGGGCACGGTGCCGGGCCACGCGCCCTTCGTCCGGGGACCGCGGGCGACGATGTATGCGGGGCGGCCCTGGACGATCCGGCAATATGCGGGGTTCTCGACGGCGGAGGAGTCGAATGCCTTCTACCGCAAGGCGCTGGAGGCGGGGCAGCAGGGGGTTTCGGTCGCCTTCGACCTCGCCACGCATCGCGGCTATGACAGCGACCACCCGCGCGTCGTCGGCGATGTGGGCAAGGCGGGCGTGGCCATCGACAGCGTGGAGGACATGAAGATCCTCTTCGACGGGATCCCGCTCAAGGACATCTCGGTCTCGATGACGATGAACGGGGCGGTGATCCCGGTGCTCGCGAGCTTCATCGTGGCGGGGGAGGAGCAGGGATGCTCCATCGCGGACCTGTCGGGGACCATCCAGAACGACATCCTCAAGGAGTTCATGGTCCGCAACACGTATATCTATCCGCCCGAGCCCAGCATGCGGATCGTGTCGGACATCATCGGGTACACCGCGCAGGAGATGCCGCGCTTCAACTCGATCTCCATCAGCGGCTACCACATGCAGGAGGCCGGGGCGAACCTGGTGCAGGAGCTGGCCTTCACACTCGCGGACGGGCGGGAATATGTGCGGGCGGCGCTGGCGTCCGGCATGGATGTGGACAAGTTCGCGGGACGGCTGAGCTTCTTTTTCGCCATCGGCATGAACTTCTTCATGGAGGCGGCGAAGCTGCGGGCGGCGCGGCTCCTGTGGCACCGGATCATGAGCGAGTTCGAGCCTAAAAAGCCGCAGAGCCTGATGCTGCGGACGCATTGCCAGACCTCCGGTGTGTCGTTGCAGGAGCAGGACCCCTACAACAACGTGGTGCGCACGGCCTATGAGGCGCTGGCGGCCGTGCTGGGTGGGACGCAGTCGCTGCACACCAACTCGTTTGATGAGGCGATCGGGCTGCCGACGGCGCATTCCAGCCGGATCGCGCGGAACACGCAGCTCATCTTGCAAGAGGAGACGGGGATCACCAACGTGATCGACCCATTGGCCGGCTCCTACTACGTCGAGAAGTTGACCGCCGATCTGGCGGAGGCCGCTTGGGCGCTGATCGAGGAGGTCGAGGGGCTCGGCGGTATGACCAAGGCCGTCGCCTCCGGCATGCCGAAGCTGCGGATCGAGGAGGCGGCCGCCCAGAAACAGGCCCGCATCGACCGGGGCGAGGAGGTCATCGTCGGCGTCAACAAGTACCGCCGCGACGAGGAGGAGCCGATCGACGTGCTCGACATCGACAATGTCGCGGTGCGCGAGGCGCAGGTGAAGCGGCTGGAGCAGATCCGCGCCAGCCGCGATCAGGCGAAATGCGAGGCGGCGCTGGCCGCACTGGAAGAGGCCGCGCGGGGCGACGGCAACCTGCTGGCCGCGGCGGTCGAGGCCGCGCGGGCGCGGGCGAGCGTGGGGGAGATTTCGGACGCGATGGAAAAGGTATTCGGACGGCACCGCGCCGAGGTGAAGACGCTCGCGGGCGTCTACGGCGCGGCTTACGAGGGTGACGAGGGCTTCGCCCAGATCCAGCGCGACGTGGAAGCGTTTGCGGAGGCCGAGGGGCGGCGGCCACGGATGCTGGTGGTCAAGATGGGGCAGGACGGGCACGACCGGGGCGCGAAGGTGATCGCCACGGCCTTCGCCGATATCGGCTTCGACGTCGATGTCGGCCCGCTGTTCCAGACGCCGGAGGAGGCCGCTCAGGACGCGGTGGACAACGACGTGCATGTGGTCGGGATCAGTTCGCAGGCGGCGGGGCACAAGACGCTGGCGCCGAAGCTCGTCGAGGCGCTGAAGGCGCAGAACGCCGAGGACATCATCGTGGTCTGCGGCGGCGTGATCCCGCAGCAGGACTACGACTTCCTGCGGGCGGCGGGGGTGAAGGCGATCTTCGGTCCCGGGACCAACATCCCCGAGGCGGCGGCAGGCATCCTGCGGCTGATCGAGGAAGCACGGCAGCCGAAGGCGGCGGAGTAGGCGCAAGGGTGCGGGAGATCGTCGGGTCAGGCCCGACGATGACCGCTTTGTCGTGTTTCGGGTGACGGGATCGGCGGGGTGGGCGCGAGAGTCGCCCTCGCGGCGGCGCCCTTGGGGTCACCGTCATGCTCGGGCTCGACCCGGGCATCTTCAGTGCGAGTCGCGGATCACGACCTCTCCGCAGTCACGAACTGCAACGAACAGCAACAGTTTCTGCGGCTTCTTTGCCACAGTGCCCGGGAACCGGTGCGTGAGCGGAGCCGTGCCGACGCCAACGCGACGATTTGATGAAAGCGTGATCGTGACGTCCTAGAAGACACGCAGCGCGAGCGTATCTTTGGTCGGAACGGATCGCGAGGGTGGGGAGCCTCGCAGTGCAACCCGTGGGGAAGCCATGCGCCTGCTGCGCCTCGCCCTTGCTGGACTCGTCGCCGCCCCGGCTCTCGCTCAGGGACCCCAGGCCGATGTGCCGCCTCTTCCGCCCTTTCCGCAGGCCTGCGAAGGACCCGATTGCGCGGAGCCGAAGATCCTGCCCTACAACCGCCGGACGCCGAACGAGATCGGCGATGCGGACGACCTGATCTCCGACCGGGCCGCGACGCTGCCCGATGCGGGCGTCGATTTCGACCCGGACGCGGTAGGAGCGCAGCGCAACCTCCTTCTCCAACGGATCGGCCGGGACCGGCCACGCAACCGGGTGGGCCACAACTGATGGCACATGCGACGGGCATCGGCGGACTGTTCTTCCGGGCCCGGGATCCGGAGGCGCTGTCGGCCTGGTACGCCGCGCGCTTCGGGATCGACGGCGTGCCGTGGATGCAGCAGGCGGGGCCGACGGTCTTTCAGCCATTCGACCAGAACACTCACTACTGGCCGGGCGATCGTCAGTGGATGGTGAACCTGCGTGTCGACGATATCGACACGCTCATCGAGACATTGCGGGGCGAGGGGCTCGCGGTGGAGACGCGCGACGAATGGGACGACCCGAAGGTCGGCCGGTTCGCGCGCGTTAACGACCCGGAAGGAAATCCGGTGGAAATGTGGGAACCAGCGGAGGAGCGGAGATGAAAGTCTTTGCCACAGACCCGACAACGCCAGAGGCCGAATGCGTCCTCGCCCATAGTTGCGCCTTTCTGGAGGCGCGCTTCCCGCCCGAGCGGCGGTTTCGCCTGGGGGTGAAGGACCTCGGCGCGCAGAACGTCACCTTCTTCCTCGCGGAGGAGGAGGGGATGGCGGTCGGTTGCGCGGCCTTCGTCCACCAGTGCGAGGAATGGGGCCAGCTCAAGTCCATGTATGTCGCCCCTGCCGCGCGCGGCTCCGGTGCTGCGCAGATGCTGCTTGACGCGGTCGAGGCGCAGGCGCGGCAGGCCGGTGTCGAGCGCCTGCGGGTCGAGACCTGCACGGGGCTGGAGGCGGCCGAGCGGTTCTACGCCAAGAATGGCTTCGGTCAGGTCGGCTCGGTCACGTCGCGGTCGGACGGCCAGCCCTGCACGGTCTATGAAAAGAATCTTGCGCCGGAATTGGTTGGCGCGGAGGTCGCCGCCCGCTAGTCAGGTCGAAAAGACCGGCTGGAGGGATGGATGACCGATCAGAAGCAGGCGAACCGGCAGGCGGCGCTCGACTATCATGAGCACCCCCGGCCCGGGAAGCTGGAGATCCGGGCGACCAAGCCGCTCGCCAACCAACGCGACCTCGCGCGGGCCTATTCGCCGGGCGTGGCGGAGGCCTGTCTCGACATCCAGGCGGACCCGGCGGCGGCGGCGCGCTTTACCGCACGGCAGAACCTTGTTGCGGTGGTCACCAACGGCTCGGCGGTGCTGGGCCTCGGCAATATCGGGGCGCTGGCCTCGAAGCCGGTGATGGAGGGCAAGGCGGTCCTCTTCAAGAAATTCGCCAATATCGACTGCTTCGACATCGAGGTGAACGAGAGCGATCCCGAGCGGCTGGCCGAGATCGTGACGGCGCTGGAGCCGACCTTCGGCGCGATCAACCTCGAAGACATCAAGGCGCCCGACTGCTTCATCGTGGAGAAGCTGTGCCGGGAGCGGATGAACATTCCCGTCTTCCATGACGATCAGCACGGCACCGCGATCGTGGTGGGGGCGGCGGCGACCAACGCGCTGCGGCTGACCGGCAAGCGGTTCGAGGAGATCAAGGTCGTCTCGACGGGCGGCGGTGCCGCGGGGATCGCCTGCCTCGACATGCTGCTGACGCTCGGCGTGAAGCGAGAGAACGTGTTCCTCTGCGATCTTGCGGGTCTGGTCCACGAGGGGCGGGAGGCGGAGATGACGCCGCAGAAGGCCGCCTATGCCCAGCCCGGTGGGCCGCGGGTGCTGGCCGACGTGATCGGTGGCGCGGACCTGTTCCTGGGGCTGTCGGGGCCGAACGTCCTGAAGCCCGAGATGGTGGCCGAGATGGCCGACGCGCCGATCATTCTGGCGCTCGCCAATCCGAACCCGGAGATCGATCCGGCGGAGGCGCGCGAGGTGAAGCCCGACGCGCTGATCGCCACGGGTCGGTCGGATTATCCCAACCAGGTCAACAACGTGCTGTGCTTCCCCTTCATCTTCCGCGGCGCGCTGGACGTGGGCGCGACGGAGATCAACGACGCCATGAAGGTGGCCTGCGTGGAGGGGATCGCGGAGCTGGCGCGTGCGGCCTCCAGCGCCGAGGCGGCGGCGGCCTATCATGGCGAGCGGCTCGTCTTCGGTCCCGACTACCTGATCCCGAAACCCTTCGACCCGCGTCTGCTCGCGGTGGTCGCCGGGGCGGTGGCCAAGGCGGCGATGGAGAGCGGGGTGGCCACGCGGCCCATCGCGGATCTCAAGGCCTACAAGGAGAAGCTCGACGGCTCCGTCTACCGCTCCGCCCTCATCATGAAGCCGGTCTTCGAGGCGTCGCGCAGCGGCCAGCGGCGTATCGTCTTCGCGGAAGGCGAGGACGAGCGCGTTCTGCGCGCCGCCCACGCGATGCTGGAGGAGACGGTGGACGCCCCGGTCCTGATCGGCCGGCCCGACGTGATCGCGAGCCGGGCGCAGCGCAACGGCATCCCGCTCGACCCCGGCGCGTTCGAGATCGTGAACCCGGAGAGCGATCCGCGCTATCGCGACTACTGGGAGACCTATCACGGGATCATGGCGCGCAAGGGCGTGACCCCGGACCTTGCCCGCGCGATCATGCGGACGAACACCACTGCGATCGGCGCCGTGATGGTCCATCGGGGCGAGGCGGACAGCCTGATCTGCGGGACGTTCGGGCAGTATCTCTGGCATCTCAACTATATCGAGCAGGTGCTCGGCAGTCGCGCGCTGTCGCCGGTCGGCGCGCTGAGCCTGATGATCCTGGAGAGCGGTGCGCTCTTCATCGCGGACACCCATGTGCATCCCGAGCCGACGGCGGAGGAGATCGCGGAGATCGCCGTGGGCGCGGCCCGGCACGTGCGGCGCTTCGGCCTCGTGCCCAAGGTTGCGCTCTGCTCGCATTCGCAGTTCGGCAACCTCGATACCGAGAGCGGGCGGCGGATGCGCGCGGCGCTGGAGATCCTCGACGCGCGGAGCTGCGGCTTCGAATACGAAGGCGAGATGCATTCGGACGCCGCACTCGATCCGGAGCTGCGGGCACGGATCTTCCCCGGCTCGCGGATGGAGGGGGCGGCGAACGTGCTGGTCTTCGCCAATGCCGACGCGGCCTCGGGCGTGCGAAACATTCTCAAGATGAAGGCGGGGGGCCTCGAAGTGGGGCCGATCCTGATGGGGATGGGCAACCGCGCGCATATCGTCACGAGTTCGATCACGGCGCGGGGGCTGCTGAACATCGCGGCGCTCGCCGGGACGCCGGTCGCCTCCTATGGCTGAGGGGCGGCTGCCTCCGGCGGGGACATTTGGCGAAGAGAGAGGGCGGGGCGCGTGTTCCTGATCCACGTGGCGTTCGCGCTCGTGCTGACGGCTGCGACGCAGGTCGGCGGGGTGGCGTGGCTCGCCGGGCTGATTGCGCGCGGGACGGGGCCGGCGCGGGTGCTGCGGCATGCGGCGTGGTTCCTCGGCTTCTACTTCGGGCTGTCGGTGCTGGCCTGGTCTGCGGCGGCGGGCTTCGGTCGGGTGCCGCTGCCGTGTGGCGACGGGCCGGTGGCGGTGCAGCCGCGGGCGCTCTGTGCGATGAACCGACATTACGCGGCGCCCGAAGTGCGGGATCTGCTGGTGGCGATGGCCGAGGGATCCGGGCAGCCGATCCGCGTGCTCGACGCCGGGTTTCCGCTGTTCGACGGCTTTCCCCTGCTGCCGCATCTGAGCCACCGCGACGGGCATTCGGTCGATCTGGCGCTCGCCTATGAGGGGGTGGAGGGGAGCCCCTCGCCCTTCGGCTACTGGGCCTTTGCTGGGCCGCGTCCGGGGGAGCCGCAGCCCTGTGCCGGAGGCGGCGGGGCGCTGCGCTGGGACATGGACTGGCTGCAGGGCGCGATCCCGGACCGGCCGCTTGATGAGGCAGCGCAGCGCGACATGCTGGCCTGGCTCGCGGAGGAGGGGCCAGAGCACGGCCTGCGGCGCGTGCTGGTCGAGCCCCATCTGCCGGTGCGTCTGGGGGTCGAGAGCCCGCTCTTCCGCTTCCAGGGCTGCGGGGCTGCGCGGCACGACGACCATCTGCATCTCGACATCCGCTGAGCGTCTGTCGCCCCCCGGTTTCGGTGTTAAGCTGGTGGCAGAGGAGGACTGTCATGAGCGAGACGACGGGACATTGCCTGTGCGGCCAGATCCGCTGGGCCTTCGACGGGCCGCGGCTCTGGCAGAAATACTGTCATTGCGAGAGCTGTCGGCGGAACTGCGCAGCGCCGGTGACGGCCTTCGTCGCGGTGCCGGTGAAGCAGTTCCGGTGGATCCGGCGGGAGCCTGCCTTCTACGAGTCCTCGCCCGGTGTCGTGCGGCGCTTCTGCCCCACCTGCGGGACGCCGGTGGCCTATAGCTGGGAGGGGCTGCCGGAGGAGATCCATGTCTACGCCACGGGCCTGACCGATCCGCATGATTTCGTGCCCGAGGCCCATGACTTCTGGAACGAGCGGCTGGCGTGGCTGCCGCTCGCCGACGACCTGCCGAAGGAGACGGCATGACGTTGGCCCAACTTCTGATCTTCATCCCCGCGGCGTTCCTGGTGGCGATGTCGCCGGGCGCGAACAACCTGCTCGCCTTCTCCAACGGCAGCCGGGCCGGGTTCGGGGCGGCGATCCGGGCACTGGCCGGGCGGCTGGTGGCCTTCGCGCTGATGATCGGGCTGGTGGCGGCGGGGCTCGGCGCGGTGCTGGCGACGTCGAAGCTTGCCTTCACGCTCATCAAATGGGCGGGTGCGGCGTACCTCCTGTGGCTCGCCGTGCGCATGTGGTCCGCGCCGGTGGAGCAGGGTGCGCCGCCGCCCGTGCGGATGATGCGGGCGGAGTTCCTGACGGCGATGTCGAACCCCAAGGCGGTGCTGCTCTTCACCGCGTTCCTGCCGCAATTCGTAGTCGGCGACACAGGCATTTCCGGGCAGCTCATGGCGCTGGGCGTGGTCTATATCGCGGTCGAGGGGGCGGCTGCGGCGCTCTGGGCCGGGGGCGGGGCCTGGCTCGGCGCACGAGCGCTGAGTGCGGCGCGCAGAAAAATCATCGACAGGGCCGCCGCGCTTGCCATGATCGGAGCCGCCGGGCTCATCCTGCGCAGCGAAAGACCATAATGAACGGGGAGATGACATGGGATACGCGGAGACCTACGCGGCGTGGAAGGCGGATCCGGACGGGTGGTGGCTGAAGCAGGCCGCCGCGCTCGACTGGTCCAAGGCGCCGACCCAGGGCTACGATGCTGCGACCAACACCTGGTTCGCCGACGCCATGGGCAACACCGCGTGGAACTGCGTCGACCGGCACGTGGCGGCGGGCCATGGCGAGCGGGTCGCGATCATCCATGATAGCCCCGTCACCGGCACGAAGACGAAGATCACCTATGCCGAGCTGCAGGACCGCGTGGCGCGGATGGCCGGGGTGCTGCACGCGCAGGGCGTGCTGAAGGGCGACCGGGTCGTCATCTACATGCCGATGGTGCCTGAGGCGCTGGTCGCGATGCTGGCCTGCGCGCGGATCGGGGCGGTGCATTCCGTCGTGTTCGGCGGCTTCGCGGCGCGCGAGCTCGCGGTGCGGATCGACGATTGCAAGCCGCGCGCGGTCATCGCGGGCTCCTGCGGGATCGAGCCGGGGCGGGTGGTGCACTACAAGCCGCTGCTCGACGAGGCGATCGTGCTGGCGGAGCACAAGCCGGAGGCCTGCCTGATCCTCCAGCGCGAGGCGGGCGAGGCCGACCTGGTGCCGGGGCGCGACTTCGATCTCGCGGACGAGATGAGCCGGGCGGTGCCTGCGGACTGCGTGCCGGTGAAGGGCTCGGACCCCGCCTATATCCTCTACACCTCCGGCACGACGGGGCAGCCCAAGGGGGTGGTGCGGCCGATGGCCGGGCACATGGTGGCGCTCCACTGGACGATGAAGAACATCTACGGCGTCGAGGCGGGCGACGTGTACTGGGCGGCCTCCGATGTCGGCTGGGTCGTGGGGCACTCCTATATCTGCTACGCGCCGCTGCTGGCCGGCTGCACGACGATCGTGTTCGAAGGCAAGCCCGTGGGCACGCCGGATGCGGGGACCTTCTGGCGCGTGATCTCCGAGCACAAGGTGAAGAGCTTCTTCACCGCACCCACCGCGTTCCGCGCGATCAAGCGGGAGGATCCGAAGGGTGAGGAGGCGAAGAAGTACTACCTCTCCGGCCTTCAGGCGCTGTTCTTCGCCGGGGAGCGGGCGGATCCGGACACGGTGAACTGGGCGGGCGACGTGCTGGGCGTGCCGGTGATCGACCACTGGTGGCAGACCGAGACGGGCTACGCCATCGCCGCCAACCCCTTCGGCATGGACGCGCTGCCGATCAAGGTGGGCTCGCCCTCCGTCGCGATGCCGGGCTATGACGTGCGCATCCTGAGCCCGGAGGGGGAGGAGATGCCGGCCGGAGAGCTTGGCGCCGTGGCGATCAAGCTGCCGCTGCCGCCGGGCACCCTGCCGACGCTGTGGGATGCGGATGCGCGGTTCCGCAAGAGCTACCTCGACACCTTCCCCGGCTACTACGAGACCGGGGATGCGGGGCTGATCGACGCAGATGGCTACCTCTTCATCATGGCGCGCACCGACGACGTCATCAACGTGGCCGGGCACCGCCTGTCCACCGGCGCGATGGAGGAGGTGCTGGCCGGTCATCCCGATGTGGCCGAGTGCGCGGTGATCGGCGCGGCCGACCCGCTGAAGGGTCAGCTTCCCGTCGGTTTTCTCTGCCTCTCCAAGGGCGTGAACCGTCCGGAGGAGGAGATCGTGGCCGAGTGCGTCGCCCGTGTCCGGCACGAGATCGGACCCGTCGCGGCCTTCAAGTCGGCGGTGGTCGTGGACCGTCTGCCGAAGACCCGGTCGGGCAAGATCCTGCGTGCGATCATGGCCCGGATCGCTGACGGGCAGGACTACAAGATGCCGGCGACCATTGACGATCCGGTGATTCTGGAGGAAATCGGCTCAGCGCTATCCCGTATTGGTTACCCGGCTGCGCGATGAGTGATGTCCAGCACCCCTGATCTGTCTCGCCTTCATGTCCTGCTGGCGGAGGACAACGAAACCAACCTTATGGTGGCCCGCGAGATGCTGGAGCGGCTGGGCGCACGTGTCTCCGTCGCCCGGGACGGCATCGTGGCGCTGGAACTGGCGGAGCGGGAGCAGCCGGACGTGATCCTGCTCGACGTGGAGATGCCGCGCCTCTCGGGCCTCGACGTGCTGCGGCGGCTGGCGGAGCGGGAGATCGCGATCCCCACCATCTGCCTCACGGCCCATGTCGGGACCGAGCATGTGGAGCGGGTTCTGGAACTGGGCGCGATCGGCGCGATCGGAAAACCGATCGGCAGCCTCGACAGCTTCGGCCGGCGGATCCTCGATCTGATGGAGACGGGCGCTGGCGGGACGAATGCGGAGCCGGGGCTCGCCGTGCTCGACCTCACCGTCTTCCGCCCGATGGCCGAGATGATGGGCGAGCCGATGGTGGGCACATTGCTCGAACAGGTGGAGACGGACCTCGCCGGGGCGCTGGAGACCCTTGACAGTGCCGTGAGAGGACGGGACGTCGCCGTGATCCGGGCGCAGAGCCACGTGCTGACGGGGGTTGCTGGGACGATCGGCGGCATGCGGTTGCGCTCGATCGCGCGCACGATGAACCGGGCTGCGCATGATGGCGATTTTGTCACCATCTCGAGCTGCTTTACTCAGCTTCCGGTGGAAATCTCGGCACTTATCCAGGCCATCGGTGTTGAGCGCCGGACCTGAATCCGCTTGGCGAGTTCACTTTTGGGTGGTGACGTTTGACCTTTTTTGTATGATCCGCGCATGACCAAGACTCTTCTTCTGGTTGAGGACACGCCGTCCCTCTCGTTGATGTACAAAACCGTGCTCGGAAAGGCCGGGTACGAGGTCGATTGTGCGTTCACGGCAGCCGAGGCGCGGCGGCGTTTCGACGCAGCCCGGCACCATATCGTGCTGCTCGACATGATGCTGCCGGACGGGAACGGCAGCGATATCCTCACCTGGATCAAGGCGCAGGCGCCCGAGACGCGGGTGATCGTCATCACGGCCAACGGCTCTATCAAGGTGGCGGTCGAGGCGATGCGGATGGGCGCGTCGGACTTCCTCGTCAAACCCTTCGACGAGCTGCGCCTGAAATCGGCCGTGGCCCACGCGCAGCCCGGCCCGATCCCGCTGGTCGGTCGCGAGGTGCCCGAGGAGGTGGACCGCTCCGCCCCGCCGGGCTTCATCGGCGACAGCCAGGAGATGCGGGACATCTACCAGACGATCCACCTGATCGGACGGTCGACCGCGACGGTGTTCATCACGGGTGAGAGTGGGACGGGCAAGGAGGTCTGCGCGCAGGCGATCCACGACCTGAGCACCCGCTCCGACAAACCCTTCGTCCCGCTGAACTGCGGTGCGATCCCGCAGCACCTTCTGGAATCGGAGGTCTTCGGCCATCTCAAGGGCTCCTTCACCGGGGCAATCGCGGACAAGGAGGGGGCTGCGGTTGCGGCGCATGGCGGCACGCTCTTCCTCGACGAGATCTGCGAGATGGACCTGAATCTGCAGACGAAGCTCTTGCGGTTCATCCAGAGCTCCACGGTGCAGCCGGTGGGCGCGACGCGCGCGCGCTCGGTCGATGTGCGGATCATCTGTGCGACGAACCGCGACCCGGCGGCGGAGGTCGCGGCGGGCCGCTTCCGCGAGGATCTGTTCTACCGCCTCCACGTCGTGCCGCTGCACTTGCCGCCCCTGCGCGACCGGGACAACGACGTGAACCTGATCGGGGAGGAGATGCTGCGCCGCTACGCCGCCGAGGAGGGCAAGCGCTTCGAGCGGCTCTCCGAGGAGGTGCAGGGCCTGTTCCGGCAAATGGTCTGGCGCGGCAATGTCCGCCAGCTCCTCAACGTGCTGCGCAACGTCGTCGTGCTGCATGACGGGCTGGAGGTCACGCCGGACATGCTGCCGCCCGATATCGGCGCGCGGAAGGTCGCCGCGGCCGAGCCCGATCTCGACCAACCGCTGGAGGGGCGCGCGGCGTTCTCCGGCATGGTCGGGCGCAGTTTGGCGGAGGTCGAGCGCGCCTTCATCGAGGCGACCATCGCGGAGTGCAACGGCTCCATCCCGCGCGCGGCGCGCATGCTGGAGATCTCGCCCTCCACCCTCTATCGCAAGCGCGAGGCGTGGGAACGGGCCGAACGCGCGGAGCGCAGCGAGGCGGTCTGAGGTCGTCCGCGACGCTGGGGGAGCCTGCTGTTTTGCCCTTGAAAGCGGTTCGGGAATGGGATGCACTACCCGGCGTTCCGGCGACGGAAACACAATTCCGGCGGCGTTTAGGCATGGCGCCGCCCCATATAACAGGAAGAGGTACACGATGAAGAAGTCCCTGATCGGCGCGGCGGTCGCGTCGCTCGTGGCGGCGGCTGCTGCACAGGCGCAGGACATCCGCCCGGCGGTGGTCTACGACCTGGGCGGCAAGTTCGACCAGTCCTTCAACCAGGCGGCCTTTACGGGCGCGGAGCGCTTCGCCGAGGAGACCGGCGTCGCCTATCGCGACTTCGAGATCCAGAACGACGCGCAGCGCGAGCAGGCCCTCCGCCGCTTCGCCCAGCAGGGCTACGAGCCGATCATCGCGATCGGCTTCTCCCACGGCTCCGCGGTCGAGAAGGTCGCGGCCGAGTTCCCCGACACCGACTTCGCCATCGTGGACATGGTCGTGGACCTGCCCAACGTGCGCTCCATCGTGTTCAAGGAGCATGAGGGCTCCTACCTCGCGGGGATCGCGGCGGCGCTGGCGTCCGAGTCCAACGCGGTCGGCTTCGTCGGCGGCATGGACATCCCGCTGATCCGCAAGTTCGAGTGCGGGTTCATCGGCGGCGCCCGCTCCGTGAACGCGGATATCGAGGTGTTCGGCAACATGACCGGCACCGACGGTTCCGCCTGGAACAACCCGACGCGCGGGGCGGAGCTTGCCCGCTCGCAGTTCGACCGTGGGGCTGACGTGGTCTACCACGCGGCCGGCGGCACCGGCGTGGGCGTCCTGCAGGCCGCCGCGGATGAGGGCATGCTGGGCATCGGCGTGGACTCCAACCAGAACGCGCTGCACCCGGGCTCGGTCCTGACCTCGATGCTCAAGCGCGTGGACAATGCGGTCTACGACACCTTCACCGACGCGATGAACGACGAATTCTCCTACGGGTTCGACGTGAACGGTCTGGCGGAGGCGGGCGTGGGCCTGGCCATCGACGAGAACAACGAGGCGCTCTACACCGACGAGATCGCGGCGGCCGTCGAGGCGGCGAGTGCGGCGATCGTGTCGGGTGAGGTCGTGGTCCACGACTACACCTCTGACGGCGCCTGCCCCTACTGAGACGACCTGGCAGGGGGCGCCGCGTGCGCCCCTTGCCCGACCTGAAGCGGAGACCCGGCCCGATGCGACACCTGCTCCTGAGCATTGCGGTCCTGATGACGGCGACGATGGCCGAGGCCACGCCCGCGGTCGTCTACTCCGTCGGCGGCAAGTTCGACGCCTCGTTCAACGAGGCGGCATGGCGCGGCGCGGAACGCTGGGCCGCCACGACCGGGGAGCGCTACGGCGAGTACGAGATCGAGCGGCCCGCGGAGTCCGAGCAGGCGTTGCGCTTCTTCGCCTCGCGCGGCTACAGCCCGGTCGTCGCCATCGGCTTTTTGCACGCCGATGCGCTGCGCAAGGTGGCGGAGGATTACCCCGACACCCGTTTCACCATCGTGGATATCGAGGTCGACGCGCCCAACGTGCAGTCGGTCGTGTTCCGCGAGCATGAGGGCAGCTTCATCACCGGCAAGATGGCGGCGATGACGTCGGAGAGCGGCGTGATCGGCTTCGTCGGCGGCATGGACATCCCGCTTATCCGCCGCTTCGAGTGCGGCTATCGTCAGGGCGCGGCCTCGGTCTCGGAGGAGACGCGGGTGCTCGCCACGATGACCGGCGACACGCCCGCGGCCTGGGCCGATCCGGTGGCGGGGGCGGAGATCGCGCGCGGCCAGATCGCCGAGGGCGCCGACATCATCATGCAGGCGGCCGGCGGCACCGGGATCGGCGTGCTGCAGGCAGCGGCGGATGCGGGGATCCTGGGGATTGGCACGGATTCCAACCAGAACGCCCTGCACCCGGGCCACGTGCTCACCTCGTTGATGAAGCGGGTGGACGTGGCGGTCGAGGAGGCCTTCGACCAGGAAAAATGGGCCGCCGGTGTCCTGTCGCTCGGCATTGCGGAGGGGGGGCTGTCCATCGCGATGGACGAGAACAATGCGGCCCTCGTGACCGAAGAGGTCAAGACCGCCGCCGACGAGGCCGCCCGTTCGATCGCCGCGGGCGAGACCGTGGTGCACGACACTTACGCCGACGGCGACTGCCCCTTCTGAATTTTTTGACCATCTGGTCATTTTTCGGCAACAGCCCTTGCGAGACCTTGCGTCGCGCGGGCCGGGGCAGGTTGCCGCAAGCGTCAATCCGGGGCATAGGCGCGGGCGAAACCGCCCTTCCCGGAGAATCAGACATGTTTCGCTTCGCTGCCGTTGCAGCCCTGAGTGCTGCCGTTTCCGTGCCCGCCCTGGCCCAGCAGGGTCCCGTCCTCTTCTATGATGGCGGTGACAAGATGGACGCCTCCTTCAACGAGAGCGCGTGGAACGGGGCGGAACTCTACCGGATGACCGAGGGCGGGACCTATTCCGAGGTCGTGCTGCCGGACGGTGCGGACCGGGTCGAGCTGATGCGGGACTACGCGCGGCAGGGCTACGAGCCCATCGTCGCCATCGGCTTTCTCTACGGTGAGGCGGTGAACCAGGTCGCGGCCGAGTTCCCTGAGACCGACTTCGCGATCGTGGACATGGTGGTGGACCAGCCCAACGTGCGCTCCGTCGTGTTCCGCGAGCATGAGGGCAGCTACCTGATGGGCGCGATGGCGGCCATGGCCTCCGAGTCCGATACCGTCGGCTTCGTCGGCGGCATGGATATCCCCGTGATCCGCAAGTTCGCCTGCGGCTATGTCGGCGGCGTGAAGGCGGTGAACCCGGACGCGACGGTGCTGGTGGAGATGACGGGCACCACGCCCGCCGCCTTCAACGACCCCGAGCGGGGCGAGGAGCTGGCCGAGGGGCAGATCGCCCAGGGTGCCGACGTGATCTACCACGCCTCTGGCGGCACCGGCGTCGGCGTGCTCGACGCCGTGGCGGATGCGGGCATCCTCGGCATCGGCGTCGACATGAACCAGAACGGGCTGGAGCCGGGCTCGGTGCTGACCTCCATGCTCAAGCAGGTCGACTACGCCGTCTACTTCGCGCTGAAGGACCACGCGGTGGGCGAATACACCTACGGCATCCAGTCGCTGGGCCTTGAGGATCGCGGCGTCGGCTATGCGGTGGACGAGAACAACCAGTTCCTCGTGGATCGCACCATGGTGGGCCTCGTGGAGGAGATCTCCTACCAGATCATCTCCGGCGATCTGGAGGTTCACGACTACATGGCGACGTCGGACTGCCCGTACTGATCGCGCATTAGCGCTTGCGAGTCTGGACCATCTGGTCAAAAACTCGACTATGACCGCTGAACTTCAGGGACAGCGCCCGCCCTTTACCGTGGGCGGGCTCGGCGAGATTGCGATCCGTTGCGCCGATCTGGACGCGATGGAGGCGTTCTACGCCGACGTGCTGGGCCTGACGCGGCTGGCCGAGCGGGCCGGCGGCATCGTCTTCTTCGACCTCGGGCCCGGTGTCGCGGGCCATACGCAGGTGCTGGCGTTGTTTGGCCCCGGCGCCGGAACACGGCCGGCCCTGCATCCCGAGGGCGTGCCGCAGACTGGCGGATCCTCCTCCCTGCACCATCTCGCGCTGGGTGTGACCCCGGCCGAGCAGGAGAAGGCCATCGCCTGGTATGCGGAGACCGGCCAGCCCCACCGGATCGAGGAGTTCGACTGGATCGGCTGGCGCGGGGTCTTCACGCAGGACCCCGAAGGCAATACCGTCGAGCTTGTCGCCCGCATCAAGGAGCCTGCCGCATGAGCGCACCCGCCATCGAGCTGAAGGGCATCTCCAAGAGCTTCGGCTCGGTCCACGCCAACCGCGACATCGACCTCGTCGTCGAGAAGGGCACGATCCACGGCATCATCGGGGAGAACGGGGCGGGCAAGTCGACGCTGATGTCGATCCTCTACGGCTTCTATCAGGCCGATCGCGGGACGATCGCGGTGGACGGCAACCAGGTGCAGATCCCAGACAGCGACGCGGCGATCTCGCTGGGCATCGGCATGGTCCACCAGCACTTCATGCTGGTCGAGCCGTTCACGGTACTGGAGAACGTGATGCTCGGCGCGGAAGGCGGCTCCTTGCTGAAGCGGGGTCGTGCGCAGGCCCGGGCAGAGCTGGAGCGGCTGGAGCGGGAATACGAGCTCAACGTCGATCCCGATGCGATCGTCGGCGACCTGCCGGTCGGCCTGCAGCAGCGGGTGGAGATCCTCAAGGCGCTCTACCGCGGGGCGGAGATCCTGATCCTCGACGAGCCCACGGGCGTGCTGACGCCGGACGAGGCCGATCACCTTTTCCGCATCCTCGGGCAGCTCCGCGCGCAGGGAAAGACGGTGCTGCTCATCACCCACAAGCTGCGCGAGATCATGGCGGCGACCGATGCGGTCAGCGTCATGCGGCAGGGCGAGATGGTCGCAAGCCGCCGGACGGCGGAGACCAGCGTCGAGGAACTGGCCGAGCTGATGGTCGGTCGCCGCGTCCTGCTGCGCGTCGACAAGGCGCCCGCGACACCCGGCGATGTGAAGCTCGACGTCCGCGGGCTGGAGGTCGTCGACGAGATCGGCGTGCGCCGGGTGAAGGACGCGAATTTCCAGGTCCGCGCGGGCGAGATCGTGGGCATCGCCGGCGTCTCCGGCAACGGCCAGTCGGAGCTTCTGGAAGCGATCGCCGGGATCGGCCCCATCTCCGCCGGTGAGGTGGAACTGGTGGGTGTGGTCGGCAATGACAGCGCCTGGCGCCCGCGCAACGGCCTCGGCCACGTGCCGGAGGACCGGCACCGCATGGGCCTCGTCACCAAGTTCACCGCGCGGGAGAACACGATCCTCGGTTACCAGCGGAACCAGGAGTTCGGCGAGGGGCTGATGCTCGACCGCGGCTCGGTGCTCGATACCTGCCAGAAGAACATGGAAGCCTTCGACGTCCGCCCGCCGGATCCGAACCTGAAGGCGGCCAACTTCTCCGGCGGCAACCAGCAGAAGATCGTGCTGGCGCGCGAGATCGAGCAGGACCCCGACGTCCTGATCGTCGGCCAGCCGACCCGCGGCGTGGACGTCGGCGCCATCGAGGCGATCCACCGCCGCCTCATCGAGCTGCGCGACGCGGGCAAGGCGATCCTGCTCGTCTCGGTCGAGCTCGACGAGATCCGGGCGCTCTCGGACCGCATCCTCGTGATGTTCGCCGGCGAGATCATGGGCGAGGTCGGCACGGACGCCACGGAGCGCGAGATCGGCCTCCTGATGTCCGGTGTGCGCGAAGGGGAGAAGGCGGCGTGAGCGGCGGGCGTCGAGCCGCCTCCGGCGGGGATATTTCCGGACAGATGAAGGCGGGGGCTCTGTTCAACTTTGATGTATCGAGTCTGGCCGGCGCCCAAGTCAACACACGCCATTTGCAGGAATGTAGTGATGTATATTTTATTGTTCTTGACGGGGAGATTGATTTAGTTCGTCAATCACTGAAGTGCGCGGTGCGAGTTGGGTCAGGGCTGCGCCCTTGCGCTTTTTATGCTCTTAAGAGTGGATATGATTTCTTTCACATTGGTAAGGGTGAGCTGCTCAAGAGGCTTGATACCCACAGAAGCCTAAGTCACTCTCTCAAGGGGAGTGATGTAAAGGTTCGTATGTGTAATGCGAAATCACCCGTTGCAATTTACTTTGAAACTTCGATGGCCTTTTCTAAGGGTCATATGCTTGAAATTGAGCAATTTGTAACTGATAGTCTCGTAAGCACACCTGCAGGCTGCCATCTTTTCGAGAACAATAAGCGTCCCAACGCATCTCCCGCCAGCGGTCTATCGGCGCGTGAGCAGCGCAAGGCTTTGGAGGTCGCCAAGATCATTTACAACGATGTTCTGCACAGGAGCACCGTTGGGGAGCGGCTTCGCAGCAAAATCCAGGATATGAAGCAATGAACAAGGAACTGCCCGGCTGGGTCGATTTCGGGCTGCTGCCGCTGCTCAACCTGCTGACCGCCTTCCTCGTTGCGGGGCTCGTGGTGCTGGCCATCGGGGAGAACCCGGTGGAGGCGGTGGGGCATATCCTGTTCGGGGCGTTCGGCTACGGGAACGGCGTGGGGTACACGCTGTTCTACACGACCAACTTCATCTTCACAGGGCTGGCCGTCGCGGTGGCCTTTCATGCTTCGCAGTTCAATATCGGGGGTGAGGGGCAGGCTTACCTCGGCGGTCTCGGGGTCGGGCTCGCGTGCCTGGGGCTCGACCAGTACCTGCCGTGGTGGGGGATCCTGCCGTTCGCGATCGCGATGGGTGCGCTCTTCGGGGCGATCTGGGCGGCGATCCCGGGATATCTCTTCGCTAAGCGCGGCGCGCATGTGGTGATTACCACCATCATGTTCAATTTTCTCAGCTATTCGCTGATGAACTATGTCATCAACAACTTCCTGCGGGTGCCGGGCAATGCCTCGGTGCAATCGCGGACCTTCGAGCAGACGGCGTGGATGCCGAAGCTCACCTGGTTGGAGAGGGTCTTTCCGGGCATCGGGACGAGCCCGGCGAACCTTTCCTTCGTCATCGCGCTGATCGCCTGTGTGTTCGTCTATATCCTGATCTGGCGCACGAAGTTCGGGTACGAGGTGAGGGTCTACGGCGCGAACCCCACGGCGGCGCGCTATGCCGGGATCTCGGTCACGCGGACGGTGGTGCTGACCATGGCGATCTCGGGCGGGCTGGCCGGGATGATGGCGCTCAACCCGGTGATGGGGGACCAGACGCGGGTCTTCCTCGACATTCCGCAGCAGGCGGGCTTCGTCGGGATTGCGGTCGCGCTGATGGGGCGGTCGCATCCCTTGTGGATCGTGTTCGCGGCGCTGCTCTTCGGCATTCTCTATCAGGGCGGGGCGGAGCTTGCCTTCGAGATGCCCACGATCACGCGCGACATGGTGGTGGTGATCCAGGGCCTCGTGATCCTGTTCGCGGGTGCCATGGAGTTCATGTTCCGGCCCTGGGTGGCGCGGGCCTTCTCGATGCGGGAGCGGGCGCATGCTTGATCTGATCGGTATCGCGAACCTCGATTCCACGCTGCGGCTGGCGACGCCGCTGCTGCTCGCCTGTCTAGCCGGGCTCTATTCGGAGCGGTCGGGTGTGTTCGACATCGGGCTCGAGGGCAAGATCCTGATCGCGGCCTTCGTGGGCGCGGCGGCGGGTGTCCAGACCGGGAGCGCGCTGCTCGCACTGGTGCTCGCGGTGACGGCATCGATGGCATTCGCGCTGATCCATGGGGTCGCCTGCATCACCTTCCGCGGCAACCAGATTGTGTCGGGGGTGGCAATCAACTTCCTCGCTGCGGGGCTGTCGGCGGTGATCGGGAACGCGATGTTCTCGATGGGCGGGCGGACGCCGCAACTGCCGCCGGAGGCGCGGCTCCAGGGGGGCGACCGCTGGTTCTTCGTCTGGATGGAGGATCTGGGCTTTCCGGGATGGGCGGTGCACAACCTCTTCTTCGACCAGTCGATCTTCGTCTATCTCGCCTTTGCGGCCGTGCCGTTCACCTGGTGGGTGCTGTTCCGTACACGGTTCGGGATGCGCTTGCGGGCCGTAGGGGAGAACCCGGCGGCGGTGGACACAGCGGGGATTTCGGTGACGAGCCTGCGTTACCGCGCGGTGCTGTGCTGCGGGCTGCTGTGCGGGTTGGCGGGCGCGACGCTCAGCATGGCGCTCAACTCCGGCTTCATCCCGAACATGAGCGCGGGGCGCGGCTTCATCGCGCTGGCAGCACTCATCTTCGCCAAGTGGCGGCCGGTGCAGGCGATGTTCGCCTGCCTGCTCTTCGCCTTCCTCGAAGCGTCGGAGAGCCGGTTGCAGGGGCAGGAGATCGGCGGTTTCGAGATCCCGGTACAACTGGTGCAGGCGCTGCCCTATCTGCTCGTCGTGATCCTTCTGGCCGGGTTCATCGGTCAGGCGCGCGCGCCGAAGGCGGGCGGCGTACCTTACGTGAAAGAACGCTGATGCAAGACCTGTTCGAGGCGGCGAAGGCGGCGCGGGAGAACGCCTACGCCCCCTATTCCAACTTCAAGGTGGGCGCGGCGATCCGCACGCCCGCGGGCATCTTCGCCGGCTGCAATGTGGAGAACGTGGCTTATCCCGAGGGCACCTGCGCCGAGGCGGGCGCGATCGCGGCGATGTGCGCGGCGGGCGTCCGAGAGGTTACGGAGGTTCTGGTGATCGCCGACAGCCCGGTGCCGATCACGCCGTGCGGCGGCTGCCGGCAGAAGCTGGTGGAGTTCGCAAAGCCCGACGTGGCCGTGATCCTCGCCGGGCCGGAGGGGGAGAAGACGCGGATGAAAGTGGGCGACCTTCTGCCCGGCACCTTCACGACGGAGCATCTGGAATGAACCTCGACGCGGTTCGCGCGCGCATCGGTGAGGCGCCGGTGGCGCTCGGCATGATCCTGGGCTCCGGCCTCGGGGCGATGGCGGACGAGATGGAGGAGGCGCAGCGGATCTCCTTCGACGAGATCGAGGGGATGCCGCAATCCGGCGTCTCGGGCCACGCGGGCGCGCTGGTCGTGGGTCAACTGGAAGGGGTGCGCTGCGCGATCCTGTCGGGCCGGGTGCATTACTACGAGCAAGGCCACGCGGCGGCGATGCGGCCTGCGCTCGAACTCTTGAAGGGGATCGGGGCGGCCTCGGTGCTGCTGACCAACTCCGCCGGGTCGACGCGGGAGGAGATGCCGCCGGGCTCCCTGATGGCGCTGTCCGACCACATCAATTTCTCGGGCCTCAACCCGCTGATCGGCGATACCGGGGATGAGCGCTTCGTGGGCATGGTCAACGCCTATGCGCCCGCCCTGCGCGACCGGCTGCATGCCGCCGCGCGGGCCGAGGAGATCACCCTTCACGATGGGGTCTATGCGTGGTTCTCCGGCCCCAGCTTCGAGACGCCGGCCGAGATCCGCATGATCCGCACGTTGGGCGCGGATGCGGTCGGCATGTCGACGGTGCCCGAGACGATCCTCGCTCGCCGGATCGGGCTGGAGGTTGCCGCGATCTCCTGCATCACGAATTTCGGGGCGGGCATGACCGACATCAACAATTCCCATGCCGAGACCCTGGAGGAATCGGCGAAGGCGCGTGCGGGCTTCATCCGCCTGGTCCGCGCCTATGTACGGAGCTTCGCATGAGCGATCTTAAGGATGCAGCGGCGCGCGCGCTCGCCTGCCTCGACCTGACCAACCTCAACGAGGACTGCACCGAGGAGGACGTTCTCGCCCTCTGCGACCGCGCCCAGACGAAGCACGGCCCGACGGCCGCCATCTGCATCTGGCCGCAATTCGTGGCGGCGGCGAAGCGGCGGCTCGCGGGCACCGGCATCCGCATCGCCACGGTCGTCAACTTCCCCTCCGGCATGGAGGAGGCCGACGACGTGATGGAGATGGCGGAGCAGGCGGTGGACGACGGCGCGGACGAGATCGACGTGGTCACGCCGTACCCCAAGCTCCTCGAAGGTCACCCGCAGGAGGTCGCCGCCATCGTCCGCCGCGTGCGGAAGGAGGCCGAGGGCGCGCAGGTCAAAGCGATCCTGGAGACCGGGATGCTGGGCTCGCCGGAGCTGATCCGCAGCGCCTCCGAACAGGCGATCGCGGGCGGGGCGCACTTCATCAAGACCTCCACCGGCAAGGTGCCGATCAACGCGACGCTGCAATCGGCCCGCATCATGCTGGAAGCGATCAAGGCGAGCGACGAGGAGGTCGGCTTCAAACCCGCGGGCGGGGTGAAGACGACGGAGGACGCGGCGGCGTATCTGGCGCTCTGCGACGAGATCATGGGGGAGGGTTGGGCGACGCCCGCCACCTTCCGCATCGGGGCGTCCGGCGTGCTCGACGCGCTGATCGCGACGCTCGACGGAGCCGACGCACCCCGCGCGGCGGAGGGCTACTGATGCTGCCGCAGGAGGTCATCGCCAAGAAACGCGACGGCGACCGGCTGAGCGAGGAAGAGATCCGCTTCTTCATCGAAGGGCTCCATGACGAGAGCATCACCGAGGGGCAGGTGGGCGCCATGGCCATGGCGATCCTGCTCAACGGCATGGCGATGGACGAGCGGGTGGCGCTCACACAGGCGATGCGGGACAGCGGCACGGTGGTCGGCTGGGACCTCGACGGCCCGGTGATCGACAAGCATTCGACGGGCGGGGTGGGGGACAACGTGTCCCTCATGCTCGCGCCCGCGCTGGCGGCCTGTGGGGCCTACGTCCCGATGATCTCCGGCCGCGGGCTGGGGCATACGGGCGGGACGCTCGACAAGTTCGACGCGATCCCCGGCTACCGCACGCAGCCCGATCTCGATGAGCTGCGGCGGGTCACGCAGAAGGTCGGCTGCGCCATCATCGGTCAGACGCCGGACATCGCGCCGGCGGACAAGCGGCTCTACGGCATCCGCGACGTGACGGGGACGGTGGAGAGCATCGACCTCATCACCTCCTCGATCCTGTCGAAGAAGCTCGCCGCAGGCCTCGATGCGCTGGTCCTCGACGTGAAGGTCGGCACGGGGGCCTTCATGGCGACGGCGGAGGATGCGGATGCGCTGGCGCGCTCTCTCGTGGAGGTCGCGAACGGCGCGGGCTGCAAGACGTCGGCCATCATCACCGACATGAACGAGCCGCTGGCGACCGCCGCGGGCAACGCGCTGGAGGTCATCAACGCCGTCCGCTTCCTGAAGATGGAGGAGGTGGACAGCCGCCTGTGGGACGTGACCGTCGCGCTCGGCGGGCAGGCATTGTTCCTCGCGGGGCTGGCGAAGGACGCGGGCGACGGTGAGGCGAAGATGCGCGCCGCCTTCGAGAGCGGGCAGGCGGCGGAGCGGTTCGCGCGGATGGTAAGCGAACTCGGCGGCCCTGCGGATTTCATGGAGAATTACGAGCGGCACCTGGCCTCGGCATCGGTGGTGCGGGAGATCGCGCCGGCGACGCCCGGTTTCGTCAGCCGCATCGACACGAAGGGCCTGGGCCTGACCGTGGTGGAACTCGGCGGCGGGCGGGTGCGCGCCGCCGATCCGATCGACTACGCCGTGGGCCTCGACATGCTCGCGGGCCGGGGGATGCGGGTGGACGAGGACCAGCCCATCGCGCGGATCCATGCCGCGAGCGAGGACGCCGCCGACCGGGCCGAGGCGCGGCTGCGCGCGGCCTACAGGATCAGCGACGACGCGCCCCGCGAGCTGCCGCTGGAAAAAGGGCGGATCGGCTGATGCCGCGTGCCTTCCTCCTGGTGCTCGACTCAGTGGGCTGCGGCGGCGCGCCCGACGCGGCGCAGTTCGGGGACGAGGGCTCCAACACGCTGGGCCATATCGCCGTCGCCTGCGCCGAGGGGCGGGCGGAGGAGGGGCGTTCCGGCCTGCTGCACATGCCCAATCTCGATGCGCTGGGGTTGGGGGCGGCGGTCAAGCTGGCCTCGGGCCTCGATGCGCCCGGTCTCGGCACCGCGCCCACCGGCGCGTGGGGGGCGGCGACCGAGGTGAGCCAGGGCAAGGACACGCCCTCGGGCCATTGGGAGCTGGCGGGCGTGCCGGTGCCGTGGGACTGGCATTACTTCCCGACGACGATCCCGGCCTTCCCGACTGAGGTCACAGACGCGCTCATCGCCCGCTCCGGTCTGCCCGGCATCCTCGGCGACCAGCACGCCTCCGGCGTTCCGATCATCGAGGAGCTGGGGGCGGAGCATGTCCGCTCCGGCAAGCCGATCTGTTACACCTCCGCCGACAGCGTCTTCCAGATCGCCGCGCATGAGGAGGCGTTCGGCCTAGACCGGCTCTACGAGGTCTGCGAGATCGCGGCCGAACTGGTCCACCCGATGAAGGTCGGCCGCGTCATCGCCCGGCCCTTCATCGGCACCGAAGGCGCGTTCGAGCGCACGTCGAACCGCCGCGACTACGCCATCGCGCCGCCGGAACCCACGATCTGCGACCGGGTGGTGGCGGGCGGCGGGCGCACGCTGGCTGTCGGCAAGATTGGCGACATCTTCGCCCATCGCGGGATCACGGAGCTGCACAAGGCGAAGGACGATATGGGCCTCGTGGACCATACCGTGCGGCTGCTCGCCGAAGCGCGGAACGGCGATTTCGTCTTTGCGAACTATGTCGAGTTCGACTCGAAGTACGGCCACCGCCGCGACGTGTCCGGCTATGCAAGCGCGCTGGAGGCATTCGACGCCCGCGTGCCGGAGCTGCTGGCAGGACTTCGCGACGGCGACCTGATGATCTTCACCGCCGATCACGGCAACGACCCGACCTGGCGCGGCACCGACCATACGCGGGAGCGGGTGCCGGTGCTGATGGCGGGGCTCGGCGCGCGCGAACTGGGCCTGCACGGCTTCGCCGATGTCGGTGAGACGGTGGCCGCGCATCTGGGCCTCGCACCCGGCAACCATGGAAAGAGCCTGATTTGACAGACATCCCCGTCGCGGACCTGCCCAAGACCGAACTTCACTTGCACCTGGAGGGCGCCGCCCCGCCGGAGTTCATGGCGGGCCTCGCGGCGGAGAAGGGGGTGGATCTCTCCGCGGTCATCGAGGACGGGATGTATGTCTATACCGACTTCCCGCACTTCCTGCAGACCTACGAGGCGGTCTCTACCGTCCTCCAGACCCCGGACGACTACCGCCGGCTGGTGGAGGCGGTGCTGCGTCACTCGAAATCCGAAGGGGTGATCTATACCGAGCTGTTCCTTGCCCCGACGCTCACCGGCACGTCGCTCGCCGACTGGCCCGCCTATCTCGACGCGATGGAGGCGGGGGCGGATGCGGTGCCGGAGGTCGAATGCCGCTTCATCTCCACCGCCGTCCGGCATCTGGGCGCCGACATGGCGCGGGAAACGGCGGAGGCGACCGTCGCCCACCTGACGCCGCGCCTCACCGGCTGGGGCATGGGCGGGAACGAGGCGCTGTTCTCGGCTGCCGAGTTCGCTCCAGCCTTCGACATCGCGCGGGAGGCGGGGCTGGGCATCACCACCCATGCCGGCGAGTTCGGTGGGCCCGAGAGCGTGCGCGAAAGCCTCGACCACCTGCGCCCCACGCGCCTCGGCCACGGGGTGCGGGCGATCGAGGATCCCGCCCTCGTCGACCGGATCGCGGCGGAGGGGATCGTGCTGGAAGTCAATCCGGGCTCCAACGTCATGCTCGGCGTGTACGCGAGCCTCGACGACCACCCGATCGACCGGCTGTTTCGCTCGGGCGTGCCCGTCACCGTCTCCACTGACGATCCGCCCTATTTCCATACGTCGATGCGCAAGGAATATGCCGATCTCGCCCGGGTCTTCGGCTGGACGCGCGCGGAATTCGATGCCATCAACCGCGTCGCGCTCAACGCCGCCTTCTGCGATGCGGCGACCCGGGCGCGCCTGATGACCCGCTTCGAGGAGGCCACCGTATGACCCAGCACCTGACCGTCGTCGATCACCCGCTGGTGCAGCACAAGCTGACCCTGATGCGGGAGAAGGGGACCTCCACCGCCGTGTTCCGCCAGCTTCTGCGGGAGATCAGCCACCTGCTCGCCTATGAGGTCACGCGCGACCTGCCGATGACCACGACCCAGATCGACACGCCGCTGACCGAGATGGAGGCGCCGACGCTGAAGGGCAAGAAGCTCGCGCTGATCTCGATCCTGCGGGCGGGCAACGGGCTGCTGGACGGAGTGATGGACCTGATCCCCTCGGCCCGCGTCGGCTTCGTCGGCCTCTACCGGGATGAGGAGACGCTGAAGCCGGTGCAGTACTACTACAAGGTGCCCGCCGAGCTCGACAGCCGCGTGGTCATTGCGGTGGACCCGATGCTGGCGACAGGCAACTCGTCGGCCGCGGCGGTGGATCTGCTGAAGCAGTCGGGGGCGAAGGACATCCGCTTCCTCTGCCTGCTCGCGGCACCCGAGGGCGTGGCCTGCATGAAGGAACGGCACCCGGACGTGCGGATCGTGACTGCGGCACTCGACGAGCGGCTGAACGAGAAGGGCTACATCCTGCCCGGCCTCGGCGATGCGGGCGACCGGATGTTCGGGACGAAGTGATCGTCCACATCAATGGACGCCCGGGGACCGGCAAGCTCACCATCGGGACGGCGCTGGCCGAGCGGATCGGGGCGCGCCTGCTCGACAATCACACGATCTACAACCTCGCCTTCGCGCTGACCGAGGCGAAATCCCCCGCCTTCTACGAGGCCGTGGCGGAGGTGCGGGAGATCGCCCATCGCCGCGTGCTCGACCTGCCGGCGGAGGTGCCGGTGGTCCTGACGGATGCGCATTTTGCGGATTCCGCGCATGGACGGGCGGCGTGGGCGACCGGGGCGGCACTCGCCCGGCGGCGGGGCTGTCCGTATCTGGTCGTGGTGCTCGACTGTGCTGCGGAGGAGAACCTGCGGCGCCTGCAGAGCCCGGGCCGGGCGGGCAAGCGCAAGCCGCGGGACCCCGCTCTCTATCCTGGCATCACGGCGCGGCGCCCACTGATCCGCGAGGGCGGCGACCGGACGCTGGAGCTCGACGTGACGGAGCTGTCGGCGGAGGACGCGGCGGCGCAGATCGCCGACTGGATCTGACGGTGCCGTCATGGTCAGGCGATCCTCGGGTCGCGCCCGAGGATGACAATTGAGACGCCTGGCGGCGTCGCAGCTTTCCCGTGCGCCTGCGGCGGGCGAATGTTTGGGCGGAGCCGAAGGATCAGGGTTCCCACTCGATCAGGTCGCCGGGCTGGCAGTCGAGGGCGCGGCAGATCTTCTCCAACGTGTCGAAGCGCAGGCCCTTCGCCTTGCCGGTCTTGAGGATCGAGAGGTTCTGCTCGCTGATCCCGATCTCGGCGGCGAGATCCTTTGAGCGCATCTTGCGCCGCGCGAGCATCACGTCGAGGCGAATGACGATCGGCATCAGATGATGAGCTTGCGCTCTTCGGCCTGCGCGGCGGCTTCGGCCAGCGCGCTCGCGACGACGAGCAGGAGAGCCGCGAGCACCGCGAAGCCGATCACGTCGCTGGAGATCGCGATGGCGAGCGTGCGCTGCCCCGGCCCGTTCGCCCAGCTGTCGAGGACGGAGAAGGCGGCGCCGACGATTGGCGTCAGGACCGCCTGGACCAGCAGCGACAGGGCGAAGCGGCGCAGGTCGCGGGTGGCGCTGGCGGTCAGTACACCACCCCGGCGCGCCGCCTCGAAGAACCGGGCGAGGGCGGCGAGGCCCCAGAGGCCGACGGTGACCGGGGGCACGAGCACCGCGATGCCGATCAGCGCGAGCGCGGGGTCGAGGCCCCGCGTGGCGATGGTGTAGAGCGCGGCGACCGGGATCACGACGACGGCCAAGTGGCAGGTGACGCGCGCCGCGAGGCAGGCGCGGCGCAGGGCAGGGGAGAGGGGCATGACTTCGCTCCAGACAATCAGTGATTCATGTCTTACATGAATTTATGATCGCTGGATAGGGTGTCAGGCGACACTTGGTGTCTTGCGGGCGAGCACCTTCCCATCGTCCTTCTGCGCGAAGCAGGGGCACTTGCGGATCCACGTCTCCTCGACCGCGCAGGTCACGAGAAACTCCGCGAGGTCGGCGCGGCGCGTCAGCCAGCAGCCCTCCGGAGCGCGGTCGGCATGGGGTTCGGGGGGAGGGCTGTCGATCGCGTCGTCCTGCAGGTAGCCGGCGCGGACGGCGGTGAAGCGGAGTTTCGGATGCGCACCCAACTGCCGCTCCATCGCGCGCATCTGGGAATAGACCCGGGTGAGCGCCATGACGGGCCCCGCGCGGAACCAGAGCGGGCCGTAATCGTTGCCGCGCGACCAGAGGGCGGAGACGCAGATGAGGCGGTCGAGGCCCGCATCCTCCATTGCGTTGACCACGTTCATGTGCCCATCGGTGTAGAGCGGTGGCGGGGAGGCGAGCGTCGCTGGATCGTTGCCGACGCCCAAGGTCGAGATCACCGCATCTACGCCGTTGAGCGCCTCGGGCAGGCCCCGCGGCTCCATCACGTCGACGGCGACGGGGCGCACCTCGGCATCGGTAGTCTCGATGTCACCGGGATCGCGCGCCGCGGCGTTCACCTTGAGGCCGCGGTGGCGCGCGGCCTCGACCACCAGTTTGCCGGTGTCACCGGTGGCGCCGAGGACAAGGATGCGTTCGATCATCTGCCTTCTCCCTTTCGGGGCAGGCAGATAGGACGCCCGGCGGTCAGTTCACCGCCGGGATCATGTTCTGCTCTGCGGCAAGCTCACGCATCCGCTTCTGCAGCTTCTCGAAGGCGCGGACCTCGATCTGGCGGATCCGCTCGCGGCTGACGCCGTACTCCTGGGAGAGATCCTCCAGCGTCTGCGGCTCGTCCTTCAGCTTGCGCTCCGTCAGGATGTGGCGCTCGCGCTCGTTGAGCATCTCCATCGACTGCATCAGCAGCTCGCGGCGGTTGTCGAGTTCGTCCTGCTCGGCATAGGCCTCGGCCTGATCGGCATCCTCGTCCGTCAGCCAGTCCTGCCACTCGGAAGCGCCCTCGCCGTCCGATTTCAGCGGGGCGTTGAGCGAGGCGTCACCGCCGGAGAGGCGACGGTTCATGGACGTTACCTCCTCCTCCGTCACGCCGAGATCGGTGGCGATCTTCTGCACGTGCTCGGGGCGGAGATCCCCCTCCTCTAGCGCGCCGATCTTGTTCTTGGCCTTGCGCAGGTTGAAGAAGAGCTTCTTCTGCGCGGCGGTCGTGCCCATCTTCACGAGGGACCAGGACCGCAGGATGTATTCTTGGATCGACGCGCGGATCCACCACATCGCGTAGGTGGCGAGGCGGAAGCCCTTTTCCGGGTCGAAGCGTTTGACGGCCTGCATGAGGCCCACGTTCGCCTCGCTCACCACCTCTGCCGTCGGGAGGCCATAGCCGCGATAGCCCATGGCGATCTTCGCCGCGAGGCGCAGGTGCGAGGTGACGAGCTTGTGCGCGCTCTCCTTGTCCTGGTGATCGACCCAGGCCTTGGCGAGCATGTACTCCTCCTCCGGCTCCAGCATGGGGAACTTGCGGATCTCCTGCATGTAGCGGGACAGGCCCTGTTCGGGGCTTGGAGCGGGAAGACTGGTGTAATTGGCCATGAGAAAACCCCCTGGTGGCTGGGCGTTGAACCCTATCTGGGGATTATACGCGGAATTGCAAGGAATGGATCGCAAGAAATGCGATTGTTCACCGGAGTGAACGGAGGTCACTTAGCAGATCGGCCATGTCGGCTGGTAGCTCGCTTTCGAATTCCAGCGCGTCTCCGGTGATCGGATGAGCGAAGCCGAGCGTGGCGGCGTGCAGCGCCTGGCGGGGGAACTCGCGCAGGAAGCGGGCGGCCTCCGGCACCGAGCGATGGCCGCCATAGACCGGATCGCCGACGAGGGCATGGCCCGCATGGGTCATGTGAACCCGGATCTGGTGGGTGCGCCCGGTCTCGAGTTTGCACTCGATCAGGGCGGCGAGGGGCCGGGCGAGATCGAAGCGTTCGAGCACGCGCGCACGGGTGACGGCGTGACGGCCCGTGGGGCGCACGGCCATCTTCTTGCGGTCGGCGGGGTGGCGGTCGAGATTGGTTTCGATGCGGATCACGCCGCCCGGCTCCATCACCAGCCCGGGCACACCGCGCAGGCGCGGGTCGCCCGGATCGGGCACGCCGTGGCAGATCGCGCGGTAGCGCCGGTCGATGTCGTGGGCGGCGAAGCGGGCGGCGAGGGCCTGGTGCGCGGCGTCGCTCTTCGCCACCACCAGGAGGCCCGACGTGTCCTTGTCGATCCGGTGGACGATGCCGGGCCGCCGCTCCCCTCCGATGCCGGAGAGGCTGTCGCCGCAATGGTGAAGCAGCGCGTTGACGAGGGTGCCGCTCTCCGCCCCCGGCGCGGGGTGGACAACCATGCCCGCTTGCTTGTCCACGACGATCAGGTGCGCATCCTCGTAGGCGACGGTGAGGGGAATGTCCTCTGGCTGCGGCTCCGGATCGGTGGCGGGGGGCAGGGTGACGGCGAAGCGCTCGCCGGGGGCGACACGGCGGCGGATGTCGGTCTCGATGCCATGCGGGCCTTCGACCGCGCCGCCCTCGATCAGCGCGCGCAGGCGGGAGCGGGAGAGGCCCGTCCCCTCTGGCGCCACGTCGGCGAGGACCTTATCAAGGCGGCCGGCATTGGCCGCGATCAGCTCGAAAGGTTCAGACATGGCGACGCCCTCCGATCAGGACCCGCCGGAGCCCGCGAACCTGCGGTTCCTGCGCCGGCTCGTCACCGTGCTCACGGCAGTGATGATCCTCGGCGTGATAGCGATCGTGGGCCTGCTTGTCATCCGCCTGGGCGGCGGGGCCGAGGCGCCGGTGGTGCCGGAGGTGGTTGCTTTGCCCGAGGGCGAGCGGGCGGAAGCGGTGACGCAGGGCCGCGGCTGGTTCGCGGTGGTCACGACGGATGAGGGCGGTCGGCAGCGGATCCGGATCTTCGGTGAGGGCGGTGCCCTGCGCGAGGTCGTGGAGATCGAGTAGGAGCGGCGTGCGGAGGGCAGCGCCCGACCCTGGGTGGGCGCCAGCGAACGCTCGCCGCGATGTACCGACCGCTCAAGCAACCCTACTGCAGTTCCGATTGATACGTTGCAAAGCGCCCTCCCAGGGTCGGGCGCTGCCCGGCCTGTCAGCCGGGCGGGCCATTCGTGACGGCAGCGCTCACCGCAACTGAGGCTCACCCCGTCCCGCGATCCAGAACAGGATCGCGAAGCCGATCATGATCGGGAAGAGCGGCGTCTGCAGCACCGGGAACACCAGGTTCTCCCAGATCCATGGACCCGAGGGCAGGTAGCGCTCCACCCCCGGCTGCAGGCCCAGCAGGCTCTCGCGATGGATGCTCGCCCAGATCTCCCCCGTGTCGAACATGCGGAAGGCGCGGTCCTGCATCACCGTGGCGGTGAAGTCGAAGTAGAGGCGCACGAACGCGGCCACGAACAGAACGTAGGACAGAACACGGAAGGTCTTGCGCATCCGGGGAGATCTCCTTGGGTCGGGGCCTTGCGCCGGCGGGCGGCGATGGCGAAGGTGCGAACTCTGGCTCACGCTTATCCTCGGGAGTGATCATGTTCCAATCCTTCGAGATGTCCACCTCTCCCGACACCGGCGCGCCGCGGCTGGCCGCCCTGCGCGCCGAGATGGCGGCGCAGGGCCTCGACGCCTTTCTCGTGCCGCGCGCCGACGCCCATCAGGGGGAGAACGTGGCCCCTCGCGACGAGCGGCTGGCCTGGCTGACGGGCTTCACCGGCTCCGCGGGCTTCTGCGTTGTGCTGGCGGGCGAGGCCGGGGTCTTCATCGACGGGCGCTACACGCTGCAGGTCCGCAACCAGGTGGATACGGAGGTCTTCACTCCGGTGGACTGGACCGAGATCCAGGTCGGCGACTGGCTGGCCGAGCGGCTGGAGACGGGCGTCGTCGGCTTCGATCCGTGGCTCCACACGCCCGCCGAGATCGCGAAGCTGGAGAAGGCCTTGGACGGCGTCGAACTCCGCCCTGTCGCCAACGCCGTCGATGCGGTGTGGGAGGATCAGCCCCAGCCGCCCGCCGAGCCCATCGTGGAGCATCCGCTCGAATTCGCGGGGGAGAGTGCCGCGGACAAGGCCGCGCGGCTGGCCAAGGAGCTGCGGGAGAAGGGGGCTGCGGCCGCCGTCCTGACGCTGCCCGACTCCGTCGCGTGGCTCCTCAACATCCGCGGGGCCGACATCGCGCGCACGCCGGTGCCGCATCTCTTCGCGATCCTGCACGACGATGGCCGCGTGGATCTTTTCGGCCAGCCGCGTCCTGCTCCAGTGGAGATCACGCTGATGGCCGAGTTCGAGGGCGCGCTGAAGGCTCTTCAAGGCAAGGTGGCGCTCCACAAGGGTACTGCGCCGGTCTGGGTGGCCGAGCGGCTCGACCATGTGGAGATCGTGGATCACGAGCCCGTCCGCCTGCCCAAGGCGCGAAAGAACGCGGCCGAGATCGAGGGGGCGCGTACCGCCCACCGCCGCGACGGCGCCGCGATGGCGGAGTTCCTGTGCTGGCTCGACAGCGCCGCGCCCTCCGGCGAGCTCACCGAGATTGCCATCGTCAAGGAGCTGGAGGCGAGGCGCCGCGCCACCAACCAGCTCAAGGACATCTCCTTCGAGACGATCTCCGGCAGCGGACCCAATGGCGCCATCGTGCATTACCGCGTGACGGAGCAGAGCGACCGGACGCTGGTGCCGGGCGAGCTGATGCTGGTGGATTCGGGCGGCCAATACGCCGATGGGACCACCGACGTCACCCGCACCATGGCCACCGGACCGGTGGACCCCGATGCCGCTCGCGCCTTCACGCTGGTGCTCGAGGGGATGATCGCGATCTCCCGCCTGCGCTGGCCGGAAGGGCTGGGTGGCGCGCATCTCGACGCGCTCGCCCGCGCGCCGCTCTGGTCGGCGGGGTTCGACTACGCCCACGGCACGGGCCACGGCGTCGGCGCCTATCTTGGCGTGCACGAGGGGCCGCAAAGCCTGTCGCGCCGCTCCACCGTCGCCTTCGAGCCGGGCATGATCCTGTCCAATGAGCCCGGTTACTACCGCGAGGGCGCCTTCGGCATCCGCATCGAGAACCTGGTGGTGGTCGAGGAGCCGACGACGCCGGAGGGCGGCGACCAGCCCATGCTCTCCTTCGAGACGCTGACACTGGTGCCCATTGACCGGCGGCTCATCCAGCCCCACCTGCTGGGAGCTGCCGAGCGCGACTGGCTCGACAGCTATCACGCCCGGGTGCTGGCCGAGATCGGCCCGCTCGTCTCGCCCGAGACCCGCGACTGGCTCACCGCCGCCTGCGCCCCGCTCACCGACTGACCGTTACCGAACCGTCATCTGCGACGGGCAAGGTGACGGCCCACCCCGCCACGACATGAGGAGACCCCCCATGGTCGACCGCTACATCACCATCACGAAGGCCGACGGCACCTGGGTCGTGCGTGCCGCCGGTGCCATCATAGCCGAAAGCGCCAATGCCCTCGAACTGGCCGAAGGCGACTACCCGCATGTGATCTATTTCCCGCGCGAGGACATCGCGATGGAGTTTCTCGACCGGACCGATCGCGCCTCGCACTGCCCGCACAAGGGCGACGCCTGCTACTTCTCGATCGTGGCCAAAAGCGGCACCCTCGCCAATGTCGCCTGGTCCTACGAGAGCCCGAAGGCGGAGGTCGAGCGCATCCGCGACCACGTCGCCTTCTACACCGACCGGGTGACGGTCGAACAACTGTGAGCATCCCGCTCTGATCCACGACTTTTCAGCCCTCCGCCCCGGTGCTAGGACCGGAGACAGGCGGAGGGCCGATGGGCAACATCCTTAGACGCAAGTGGAGGCTGGTGCGCCGCAAGTGGGCGGACGATATCCGACGTCTGCGCAAGGACGGCCCGGGTGAGATCCAGTTCTGGCTGCTCGCCCTGGTCATCGGGATCTTCGCCGGGATCGTCGCCATCCTGTTCCGCGAGGGTATCGCGCTGTTGCAGGAAACCTTCTACGGCGAGACCGATCAGCAACTGCATTCGCACCTCTCGACGCTGCACTGGACCGTGGTGGTCGGGATCCCGATCCTCGGCGGCCTCGCGGTCGGGCTGATCCTCTGGCGGTTCACGCCGGACGGGCGCGGGCGCTCGGTCGCCCACGTGATCGAGGGCGCCGCGCTGGGCCGCGGGCGGGTGGAGCAGGAGGCGGGGCTCGCCTCCGCCGCCGCGTCGCTCATCACGCTCTCGACCGGAGGCTCGACCGGGCGGGAGGGGCCGGTGGTGCACCTTGCCGCCGTCATCTCCTCGCAGGTGTCGAACTGGATCCGGGCGAGCGACATGACGGCGCGCGACCTGATGGGCTGCGCCGTGGCGGGCGCGGTGTCGGCGAGCTTCAACGCACCGATCGCAGGAGCGCTCTTCGCGCTGGAGGTCATCCTGCGCCACTTCGCCATCCACGCCTTCGCCCCCATCGTGGTCGCTTCGGTCGCGGGCACGGTCGTCTCGCGCCTCTGGTCGGGGGACGGCCCGGAATTCATGCTGCCCGAGCACACGCTCGCCTTTTATGTGGAGCTCCCGGCGTTCATGCTGCTGGGCCTCATCTGCGGGCTGGTGGCCGTTGCGATGATGAAGGCGATCTTCCTCGCCGAGGATGCAGGCGACTGGGTGCAGGAGAAGCTGCGCCTGCCGATCCCCCTGCGCCCGGCGCTGGCGGGGGCCATCCTAGGCGTCATCGCCATCTACTTTCCCCACATCATCGGCGTCGGGTACGAGACGACGAACCGCGCGCTGTCGGGCGAGTTCGCGCTCTGGACCGCGTTCCTCTTTGCCGTGGTGAAGGTCGTCGCCGTGGCCGTCACCATGGCCGGTCGCATGGGCGGCGGGGTGTTCTCCCCCTCGCTGATGCTCGGCGCGCTGACGGGGCTCGCCTTCGGCTGGGTCGCGACGGCGATCTTCCCGACGGTGAGTGGGGCGCAGTCGCTCTATGCCCTCGCCGGGATGGGGGCGGTGGCGGCCGCGGTGCTGGGCGCCCCGATCTCCACCACGTTGATCGTCTTCGAGCTGACCGGCGACTGGCAGGCCGGGATCGCGGTGATGGTTGCCGTCTCCCTCGCCACCGCCGTGTCGGTGAAGCTCGTCGACCGCTCCTTCTTCCTCACGCAGCTCGAACGGGCCGGGCGCCACGTCGCCGCTGGGCCGCAGGATTACGTGCTCTGTACCATCACCGTGGGCGCCCTCATGCGCCCGCGCGGGGCGGAGAACGGGGCCTCCGACACGCAAAGCTGGAGCCTTGTGGAGCAGGGTGCCTACCTCACCCGCGCCGACACGCTGGAGACGGCGATGCCGCTTTTCGAGCGCATCAAGGGCGGCGTCGTGCCGGTGGTCGACGCCCGCAAGGACGGCCCGCCGGAGCTATTGGGCGCGCTCTTCCAGGTCGATGCGCTCAAGGCCTACAACCGTGCACTCGCCGAGGTGGCGAAGGAGGAGCATTCATGACCGAGGTTCGCTGGGGCATTCTGGGCGCGGCCAAGATCGCGCTGACCGACGTGATGCCCGCCATCCACCTGTCGAAGCGCGGCCGGGTGCAGGCCGTCGCCTCCCGCTCCGCCAAGCGGGTCGCGGGCTACGAGCCGATTGCGCATTACACCGATTACAACTCGCTGATCGACGATCCGGATGTCGACGCGATCTACATCCCCTTGCCGAACCACATGCACGTGGAGTGGACCAAGCGCGCGGCGGAGGCGGGCAAGCACGTGCTCTGCGAGAAGCCGATCGCGTGGGATGCCGCGCAGGTCGAGGAGCTGATCGGCGTGCGCGATCGCACCGGCAAGCTGATTGCCGAGGCCTTCATGGTCTGCCACCACCCGCAATGGCACCTCGTGCGCGACCTGCTCGCCGAGGGGACGATCGGCAAGCTGGTGCACGTCCAAGGCGCCTTCGCCTTCTTCAACGACGATGGCGACAACATCCGGAACCGGGCCGAGACGGAGGGCGGCGCGCTCGGCGATATCGGCGTCTATCCGTCGGTTACAACCCGCTTCGTGACGGGAGCGGAGCCGGTCTCCGCCACCGCGAAGCTGACGATGGAGAACGGGGTCGATGTGACCGCGCGCACGATGGTGGATTTCGACGGCTTCGCGCTCGATTTCCACTGCTCGATGCGCATGGCGTCGCACCAGTCCATGAGCTTCCACGGCACCCGCGGCGTCATCGAGGTGCCCGCCCCCTTCAACGCCCGCAAGTTCGGCGAGGCACGCGTCATCGTCCGCCGGGGCCACGAGGCGCGGGAGCATCGCTTCCCCGAGGTCGAGCAATACCTCCGCCAGATGGACGCGTTCAATGCCGCCGTGCTGGACGGAACGGACTTCCCGGTGACGCTCGAATTCTCCCGCGGGAACGCCGCGATGATCGACATGATCCGCGCAGCCGGCGCCTAGAGCACGAGTTCGTTGTCCTGCTCCTCCTCCCGGCTTTCGTCGTGGGAGGCGATGGCGATGCCGAAGGTGAGGATCCCGACGCGGCCCGCGGTCATCAGCACGATGATGATGAGCTTGCCCAGCGGTGAGAGATCGCCGGTGATCCCCATGCTCAGCCCCACCGTGCCCATGGCCGAGATCACCTCGAACATCACGACCTCGAAGGCCGCACCGGGCTCCGTGAGGAACAGGAAGAACATCGCGAGCCCGGCGAGCACCAGGTAGAAGGCGAGCGAGGAGGCGGCGAGCTGCAACCGGTCCAGCGGCACACGGCGCTTGAGATACCGGATCTCATCGCGCCCCTTCAGCGTCGAGCGGACGAGGCCGACGAGAGCGGCGAAGGACGTCGTCTTGAGGCCCCCGCCGGTGCCCGCAGGCGAGGCGCCGATGATCATCAGGAAGAAGAAGAGCATCAGCGCCGCAAGGCTCATCGCACCGATCGGCATGGTGTTGAAACCGACCGTCGTCGTCGCCGTCATCGTCTGGAAGAAGGCGGCGAGCAGCCGCTCCACCGGCGGCAGCGCGTTGATCGAGGGCTCCACCACGAAGAGCACGGCGGTGCCCACGATCAGGAACAGGAGCGTCATCCGCACGATGACCTTCGAGGAGAACCCGAGCCAGCGCCGCTGCGCGGTAAGCGTCCGCCAGGTGTCCACCACGATCAGGAAGCCCATGGCCCCAAGGATCGACAGGGCCGAGATTACGATGTTGATGCCCGCATGGCCGGCATAGCCCTCGAAACTCGTCGAGAAGAGGCTGAAGCCCGCCGTGCAGAAGGCGGAGATCGAGTGGAAGATGGCGAGCCACAGCGCGTTCGGCTCGCCTGCCGCCGCGAACATCGGCCAGAGCGCCAGCGCGCCGATCGTCTCCGCGATCAGGGTGAAGACGACGACCCAGACGACGAAATGGCCGGGGCGGATATGCTCCGGCAGGTTGAAGGCGTGCTTCGTCGTGCGCGCCCGCATCCCCGGCAGCTTGCCCAGGATCGCGAGCGTCGCGAAGGAACCGATGGTCATGTAGCCGAGGCCGCCCGCCTGGATCAGCAGGATGATGACGATCTCGCCGAACAGGGTGAAGCTGCCGCCCGGATCGACGCTGACGAGCCCCGTGGTGGAGACTGCGGAGGTCGCGATGAAGAGCGCATCGAGCGGGCTAACGGGAACCTGTTGCGCGACCGGCAGGGACAAGAGGACCCAGCCGATCAGCATGTAACTGACATAGCCGGTCAGCAGCAGCTTCGCCGGCGACATGCTGATGAGAGCGATGCGAAAGCGGGCGACCGCCTTCAAATGCGACTTGCCGTGAGCCTCGGCCATCAGAGTTCCATTCCGCTACGGAACCTCGTCTAAGGTCCCGTGACGGCAAGATATTCCGATGGAGGGGAAGGTCACGCCTCCATCGCTTCCAACTCGTCGATCAGCCCTTCAATGACGCTCAGCCCCTTGTCCCAGAACTTCGGGTCGGAGGCGTCGAGGCCGAAGGGCGCCAGCAGCTCCTTGTGATGCTTCGACCCGCCGGCCTCCAGCATCGCGAAGTACTTCTCCCGGAACTCCGGATCGCCCTCCTCGTAGACGGCGTAGAGCGCGTTCACCAGCCCGTCGCCGAAGGCATAGGCGTAGACGTAGAACGGCGAGTGGATGAAGTGGGGGATGTAGGACCAGAAGGTCTCGTACCCCTCCACGAACTCGAAGACGGGGCCGAGGCTTTCGGCCTGAACGCTCATCCAGATCGCGTTGATGTCGTCGGGCGTCAGTTCACCCTGTCGCCGCGCGTCGTGCAGCTTCACCTCGAAATCGTAGAAGGCGATCTGGCGCACGACCGTGTTGATCATGTCCTCGACCTTGGAAGCGATCAGCGCCTTGCGCTTCTCCGGCTCCGTGGTCTGGGCGAGCAGCTTCTTGAAGGTCAGCATCTCGCCGAACACGCTCGCGGTCTCGGCCAGCGTCAGCGGGGTGGAGGACAGCAGCTCCCCCTGCTTGGCCGCGAGCCGCTGGTGGACGCCGTGGCCAAGCTCGTGGGCCAACGTCATCACGTCCCGCTGCTTGCCAAGGTAGTTCAGCATGACGAAGGGGTGCGCGTCCGTCACCGTGGGATGGGCGAAGGCGCCGGGGGCCTTGCCGGGCTTCACCGGTGCATCAATCCAGCCTTCGGTGAAGAAGGGCTCGGCGAGCTCCGCCATCTTCGGATCGAAGCCCGCATAGGCGTCGAGCACCGTGTCCTTGGCCTCGTCCCAGCCGATCACGCGGTCGTCGGCGGTGGGCAGCGGCGCGTTGCGGTCCCAGACCTGCATCGTGTCGAGGCCGAGCCACTTCGCCTTCAGCGCATAATAGCGGTGCGACAGCCGAGGATAGGCCGCGACCACCGCGTCGCGCAGCGCCTGCACCACCTCGGGCTCCACATGGTTGGACAGGTGGCGGGAGGCCTGCGGCGTCGGCAGCTTGCGCCAGCGATCCTCGATCTCCTTTTCCTTGGCGAGCGTGTTGGTGATGCGGGCAAAGAGCGGCAGGTGCTCGCGGAACACGGCGATCAGCGCATGGGTCGCCGCCTCCCGCTTCGCCCGGTCGGTGTCGGTGAGCAGGTTGAGCGTCGCCTCCAGCGGCAGCATCTCGCCGCTCACCTCGAATTCCAGCCCGGCCATCGTCTCATCGAACAGGCGGTTCCAGGCGGCGGCCCCGACGACGGACTGGTCGTGCAGGAACTGCTCCAATTCGTCGGAGAGCTGGTACGGCTTCATTGCGCGCATCCGGTCGAGCACCGGCTTGTAGCGGCGCAGCTCCGCGCTTTGATCGATGAGCATCGTGTAGCGCTCGTCCTCGATCCGGTTCATCTCCAGGCTGAAGAAGACGAGGTCGGCGCTGATCGCGGTGATCCTGTCCTGCATGTCGGACATGAACTTCGCGCGCTGCGGATCGGTGGTGTTCTGGTAGTAGCGCAGGCCGGCATAGGACATCACGCGGCCCATCACGGTCTGGATGCCCTCATAGCGCTGGATGCAGGTGGCGAGCGCGTCCGGGCTTTTCTCCGCCAACTGGCCCTCGTAGTCGGAACGGAAGCCCTTCGTCTCGCCGGCCAGCCAGTCGAGATCCGCGGTCAGCTTCTCGTCATCCGGGGCGGCGTAGAGGGCGGAGAAGTCCCATTCCGGCAGACCCTCCAGCTCCCCCGGGCCCCCGGCAGCCTCGGCATTCAGGCGGGTGGGCAGGGTGGTGAGAGGCTGCGAGAACATGGGCGGCTCCTTGGCTGTCGATTGATCCTGACAGTTAAGCGGGTGCGCCCCGCCTGCAATGGCCCATCAACGAAAATGCCCCGCGCGAATGGGCGCGGGGCATCTGGAAACGGGAGTGGCGGCCGTCAGTTGGACAGGCCGATCTCCACCCGGCGGTTGCGCGGCTCGCGCACGCCGTCCTCGGTCGGCACGGCGAGGTCGTTCTCGGACCGGCCCGACGCGGTGATGATCGCGGGGTTCACGCCGTCGGCGACCATCGCGCCCACGACGGTGGAGGCGCGCGCCTCCGACAGACCCTGGTTGTATTCGACGGAGCCGGAGGTGTCGGTGTGCCCGACGACCGACACCGACGTCGCACCACCGGCCATCGCGGCCGACGCGGCTTCGGACACGGTCTGCTGGCCGAGATCGGTCAGGTCAGCGCGGTCGAAGCCGAAGAAGACGGTGTATTCGGTCGCGGCGGGAGCCTCGACGGCGGGCGGGGGCGGAGGGGGCGGCGGCGCCTCCTGGACGTGAGCACATGCGCCGAGTACCGCGGAGGCACCAATCAATGCGGTGGTAACGGACTTCATCCCTCTCTCCATTCCTTGTCAGAGGTCACGACCGCGCAAGGCGCGATCCTGTCAGGTGAGATAGGGTGGCCGCGGCGGGCGCCCTCCCGCGGATCAGGTGCATCGCGGCATTTTCGAGTTTTGATGCAAAAAAGCATCTATCCGGCGCAGATTGCGATGCTCAGCCGTTCAGGCCGCGGCGATACCCAGCCCCGAATGCGCTGCGAGCCGCCGTCCGTGGCGGGCGAGCACTGTCAGGTCCGCATTTCGCGACGCGTCCCATTGTTCAAGGCGCTCCGTCGGCGGGGGCGTTCCGCCGCGCCAGTCCCGCAGGGCCTCCGCCAGCAAGGCGGCGTCGCCGAACGCCTTCGACGTGCCGGAGGCCGTGTGGGGTCGGGCCGTCCCCGCCGCATCGCCAAGCAGCACAGCACGACCATGGACGCGCGGCTGCACGTCCACGTCCTGCACCGGCTGCATGAAGAGCGTCGACGCCGCCACCAGATCGCGCAGGAGCGGCGGCAGGCAGCGCTCGGCGAGCTCCGCAACGGTGCGCATCGCGTCCTCCGAAGCCTCACCGGGCGGGAGGAAGGAGCGGAACTGCGTCCCCGACCGGCCCATCATCAGGTGGACGAGTGCCTCTTCCGGCGTGTTCACGTAGCAGACCCAGTTCACCCGCCGCGCCCCGGGCCTCGTCGCGCCGTCCGCACCCGGCACGAGGTAGCAGAGCATCTGCAGGCCCGGGCTGTTGTAGAAGGTGAACCGGTCGGCCAGCGCCGCGACCAGCTGGCGGGGCAGGGCGCTCTCTTCCTCCAGCCCGCGCCAGGCGACGTAGCCCGCGTATTGCGCGTCGCTGCCCGCGTCGGTCAGCAGCGCGCGGCAGGTGGAATTGATGCCGTCCGCGCCGATCAGCAGATCCGCCTCCGTGTCGTAGCCGTCGGCAAAGGCGATCGAGATCCCGTCCCCGCTCTGATCGATCGACATCAGCCGGCTGTCCTGCCGGTAGCAGGCATCGGCAAGATGCGCGCGCATCGTCTTGTAGAGTGTGTCCCACGCGGTCATGAGCTGCGGCGCCTGCTGCCGCTGCGGGGTGCCGTCCTGCTTGAGGAAGACCCGCTCGTGCAGCTCGACGCAGATCGCGCGGGTGCCGACGCCGATGCGGTTGAGGAGGGCCTCGATCTCCGGCTGCATGACGACGCCCGCGCCGCGCACCTGCATCGCACCCGCTGACCGCTCGTAGACCGCGACGTCAGCGCCGAGGCGGAGGCGGAGTTCGAGCGCTGCGGCCAGCCCGCCGACCGATCCCCCGACAATGGCGGCCCTGAAGGGCGGATCGACCTGCATCCCCGACGCTCCCCGAAATCCTAGCATTGCATTTGGAGACGTGTGGCGCCCTGCGGGCCGGGCAAGGTCAGGCGTGGCAGCTCACCCCTCCCGAAATGCAAAGGGCCGCCCCGGATGGAGCGGCCCTGCATCGGCCCGAAAGCCGATATGGGAACGGCGATCAGTTGATGCCGATTTCCACGCGGCGGTTGCGCGGCTCGCGCACGCCGTCTTCGGTCGGCACTGCGAGCTCGAGCTCGGAGCGGCCGGATGCCGTGATGATTGCCGGGTTCACGCCGTCCGCAACCATTGCGCCCACGACGGTGGCCGCGCGTGCCTCGGAGAGGCCCTGGTTGTACTGGACGGAGCCGACGGTGTCGGTGTGGCCCACGACGGAGACGGAGGATGCGCCAACGCTGGTTGCGGCAGCAGCTGCCTCGGACACGGTCTGCGCGCCGAGATCGGTCAGGTCGGCACGATCGAAGCCGAAGAACACCGTGTACTCGGTCGCGACGGTCTCAACCGCCGGCTCCTCGACGACAAGGACTTCCTCCTGCTGGGCGCAGGCTGCGAGTGCGAGTGCAGCACCCGCAATCATGACGGAAGAAACAGCTTTCATCCCTCTCTCCATTCCTTTGAGTCGCGACGCGGACGCGCCGCATAGGGGTTTCGGGGCCCATTGCGGACCACCTTCATTATGCGCAGTCACCAGTCCATTTCACAATGCGGAATTGCGTTTCAGCAAAAAGCATCGATTCATGCCCGGTCACAAGCCGATAACACGGCCATGTGACAGAAAGTTCCGAAAAAATCGACTGCAACCGGAGGTTGTGTTGCCGGAAGTCAGGCAGCGGTGCGTTCTTGCAGCACTTCCTCCCAGGCCCGGTTGATCGCGGCGAGCCTGCGGGTGGCGAGCTTCACCGCCTCCTCCGGCACGCCGCGGGCGACCATGCGGTCGGGATGCGTCTCACGCACCAGATCGCGCCAGCGGGTGCGCATCTCCTCCAGCGACATCTCCGGCGTGATGCCGAGCACGTCGTAGGGATCGGGCTCCGCATCCGGGACCTGACGCGCACGGATCGCGCGGAAGCACCGCTCGCCCAGACCGAAGATCTCTGCCGTGCGGCGCAGGAAATCGTTTTCCGCTGGGTGATAGACCCCGTCGGCGACGGCGATGTGGAAGAGACCTTCGAGCAGATCTTCCAGCGCCGCCTTTTCCTCGACGAACATGCTGGCGATGCGCTCGGCATAGGCCTCGTACCCCGCACTGTCCTGTCGGGCGAGGTTGAAGACCTTCGCCGCCTTCTCCTCATCGGCAGGGGCGATGTGGAAGACCTCGCGGAAGGCCGTCACCTCGTCGCGGGTCACGTGCCCGTCCGCCTTCGCCATCTTCGCCCCCAGCGCGATAACCGCGATGGTGAACGCGACGGAGCGTTCGGGCGGCGTGCGCAGACGCTCGAACACCGCCGACAGGCTCTCGCCGGAGCGGAGCGCACCGATGGCATCGTTTATGCGGGACCAGATCGACATTGGCGAAGTCTAGCAGACGCGGTTCAAAGGGCCAGAAGAAGGCTTAACGAATACGACGGATTGTTCCGCCGACCCGGACACCTGCGCCCGGTTCGGGCAGCGCCTCTGCCTCCAACTGGCAGGGAACGCCCATGTCGTGGCCTTGCAGGATGGTGAGCGGCCCGGTGAGGAGGCCGCTGTCACGCAGCCAGCCGACCATGGCCGCGGCGGCTGCACCCGTCGCCGGATCCTCCAGCACGCCACCGGAGGCGAAGGCGTTGCGGGCGTGGAACACGCCGTCCGCGTCCAGGTGGACGAGGGCGATGGTGACGAGCCCGTGCGTTTCCATCAGCGCCTTGCCCGCGGTCAGGTCATAGTCCATCGTCGCCAGCCGCGCCCGGTCCGCGAGGCGCAGCACCGCGTGGCGCGCCCCGGCCTCCGCCAACACCGGCGGCCATTCGGGGGCGAGGTCAGTGGCCGTGAGACCGAAGAGGGCGAGGATCTCATCCAGCGCCTCTTCCCCAATCGCCTGATGCCGCGCCGGGGGCGAGGTGAACTCCGCGCGCCAGCCGTTCCCGACGCGCTCCGCCGTCAGCGTCACCGCTCCGCCGGCCGTGCGCAGCGCGTAGGTCCCCGGGCCGTGTGCTGCGCCCAACGTCGCGCCGAGCGCGATCGTCGCGTGCCCGCAGAACGGCACCTCGCTCGCCGGGGCGAAGTAGCGGACATGCCAGCCGTCGCCCTCCGGCGCGGCGAAGGCCGTCTCCGAATAACCGAGATCCGCCGCGATGGCCTGCATCCGCTCCACATCGGGATGGGCGTCGCCGAGCAGGACGCCCGCCGGGTTGCCGCCGTGATCGCCATCGCTGAAGGCGGCGAGATGTTCGATGGTCATGCCGATGTCTCCTTTGCCCAGCCAGCCTGCGCCCGCCCGGGGCCTTGCGTCCAACGCCGATCCGGCATGGGTCCGATCAGAGCGGCTTATGCATCAGGACCAGATCGAGCAGGCGATCGAACTTGCGCCCCGCGCCCGGAATGCGCCCGGCCTCTTCGAAACCACAGCGGCGGTGGAAGGCGATGGCCGCCTCGTTCTCCCCGCTGATCCCCGCGATCAGCCGTTCGAGGCCCGCCGTCTGCGCCCGCTCCTCAAGTGCTGTGAGCAGCCGGCGACCGCCGCCTGCCCCCTGCGCGTCCTCCGCCAGGTAAACCGTGATCTCCGCCACATGCGCGTAGCCCGGCCCGCCGCGGAACCGGCCCCACGTCGCGAAACCCACGCAGCCGCCATCGTCGAGGACCAGCACCGGTCGCCCCGCCGCCTGTTGCGTGGCGAGCCACGTGCGTAGCGCGCCCTCGCCCTTCTCCTCGGTCGTGAAGGTCGCCGTCGTCTCGCGGATCACCCGGTTCCAGATCGCCGCGATCGCCACCGCGTCGTCGGGCCGCGCGTCCCTGATCTCGCCTGCCATGTGCTTGCCCTTCGTCGTGGTGCGCGCCAAGACTAGGCGCGAATTGGCAAAAGGACAGCGGGCATGAGCGGAGCGTGGGATTTCTGGATCGACCGCGGCGGCACCTTCACCGACATTGTCGCCCGGGATCCGGAGGGCGGCCTGCATACCGCGAAGCTCCTGTCCGAGAACCCCGAGCAGTATGAGGATGCAGCCCTTGAAGGCATCCGCCGCTTCCTCGGCGTCGACGGCACGATCCCGCTCGCGCGCGTCGCCTCGGTCAAGATGGGCACGACGGTCGCAACCAATGCTCTGCTGGAGCGGAAGGGGGATCGCACGGCGTTGGTCATCACCAGGGGCCTCGCCGATCAGCTCCGCCTCGGCTACCAGCACCGGCCCCGTCTCTTCGATCGGCATATCGTGCTGCCCGAGATGCTCTACGAGACGGTGGTGGAGGCCGACGAGCGCGTGCGTGCCGACGGCACGGTGGTGCGCCCGCTCGACGAAGCCGCGCTGCGCGACGCGCTTAAGGGCGTGAAGGGGCAGGGCATCGACGCCCTCGCCATCGTCTTCGTCCACGGCTATCGGCATCAAGCCCACGAGGCCGCGGCCGCGAAGATCGCCCGCGATCTCGGCTTCGCGCAGGTGAGCGTCAGCCATGAGGTCTCTCCGCTGATGAAGATGGTCTCGCGCGGCGACACGACGGTGGTGGACGCCTACCTCTCCCCGATCCTGCGCCGCTATGTCGATCGCGTGGCAGGCGCCTTCGACGGCGATCCGGCGGGGAAGCTGATGTTCATGCAGTCCTCCGGCGGGCTGACGGATGCGCGCATGTTCCAGGGCAAGGACGCGATCCTGTCCGGTCCCGCCGGCGGCGTGGTCGGCGCCGTCCGCACCTCCGAGATCGCGGGCTTCGAGAAGATCATCGGCTTCGACATGGGCGGCACCTCCACCGATGTCTGCCACTACGCGGGCGAATACGAGCGGGTGCTGAACACCGAGGTCGCGGGCGTGCGCATTACCGCGCCCATGATGAACATCCACACGGTCGCGGCGGGGGGCGGCTCGCTGCTCACCTTCGACGGTCAGCGGATGCGGGTGGGACCCGAGAGCGCGGGCGCCGATCCCGGCCCTGCCTGCTACGGCCGCGGCGGGCCGCTCGCGGTGACGGATGCAAACGTTCTGACCGGCAAGCTGCGGCCCGAGTTCTTCCCCGCCATCTTCGGCCCCGACGCCGACCGCCCGCTCGATGTTGATGCGACCCGCGCCGCCTTCGAAGCACTCGCGGTCGAGGCCGGGATGGCGCCGGAAGAAATGGCCGACGGCTTCCTGCGCATCGCGGTCGAGAACATGGCGAACGCGATCAAGAAGATCTCCGTCCAGCGCGGCTACGAGGTTTCGAAATACTGCCTGACGGTGTTCGGCGGGGCCGGCGCTCAGCACGCCTGCGCCATCGCCGACACGCTGGGAATGGAGACCTGCCTGATCCACCCCTTGGCCTCGCTGCTCTCCGCCTACGGCATGGGACTCGCCGACATCCGGGCGAGCCGCCAGCAGGCGCTGGAACTGGAGCTGGGAGATGCATCGCGGCTGGAGGCGGCGAATATCATCGAGAGCCTGATGGCCCAGACCGCCGACGAGGTGATCGCGCAGGGCGTGGGCGAGGAGGCGCTGCGCTTCGACAAGGTGCTCAATCTGAAGGTGAAGGGGACCGACACCGCGCTCCCCATCCCCTTCGACACGCTCGACGCACTGCGCACGGCGTTCGACACCGCCCACAAGCAACGCTTCGGCTTCGCCCCCGGCGACGTGCCGCTGGTCATCGAGAGCGTCGCGGTGGAGGCGGTGGGCGAGGCCGCGGACCTCAGCGAGAACCGTCACGAAACCGACACGCGCGACGAGATTTATGACACCGCGTTAACCGCGCCGATCTATGCGGGCGGCTGGCATGATGCCCGCTTCGTCCGCCGCGAGGTTCTCCGCCCCGGCGATACGCTCACCGGTCCCGCCGTCCTTGTCGAGCCGCATACGAGCATCGTCATCGAACCCGGGTGGCAGGCCCGGATCACGGCGCATGACCACGTCACCCTCCACCGGATCGAGCCGCGCGAGAACGCCTTCGCCGTGGGGACCGAGGCCGACCCGGTGATGCTGGAGGTCTTCAACAACCTCTACATGTCCATCGCCGAGCAGATGGGCGCGGTGCTGGAAAACACCGCCGCCTCCGTCACGATCAAAGAGCGGCTGGATTTCTCCTGCGCCGTCTTCGATGCGGAGGGCGACCTGATCGCCAACGCGCCGCATATGCCGGTGCATCTGGGCTCGATGGGTGCCTCCGTGAAGGCGATCATCGCGCAGAACCCGGACATGGGGCCGGGCGATGTCTACGTGCTCAACGCGCCCTACAACGGCGGCACGCACCTGCCGGACATCACGGTCGTGCAGCCCGTGTTCTCCGAGGGCGGCGACCTGCTCTTCTTCACCTCCGCGCGTGGACACCATACGGATGTAGGCGGCCTCACCCCCGGCTCGATGCCCCCCGACAGCCGCACGATCCACGACGAGGGCGCGCTGATCGACAACTGGAAGCTGGTCGATGCGGGGCGGTTTCGGGAGGGCGAGACCCGCGACCTCCTCCTCTCCGCCAAGTACCCGGTCCGCGCCGTCGACACCAACATCGCCGATCTCAAGGCGCAGGTGGCAAGCTGCGAGAAGGGGGCGCAGGAGCTCCTGAAGATGGTCGCGCTTTTCGGCCTCGACGTCGTGCGCGCCTACATGGACCATGTGCAGAACAACGCCGAGGAATGCGTGCGCCGCGCCATCGAGACGCTGCACGACGCCGAATACACCTACGCCATGGACCCCGATTTCGACGGCAACCCGCGCGAGATCCGGGTGAAGATCAGCGTGGACCGCGAGGCGCGGTCGGCCAGGATCGACTTCACGGGCACCACGGGCCAGCTCGCCACCAACTACAACGCGCCCGAGCCGGTGACGCGGGCGGCGGTCCTCTACGTCTTCCGCCTGCTGGTCGATGACGACATCCCGATGAACGAGGGCGTGATGAAACCGCTGGAGGTCGTGCTGCCGCAGGGCACCATGCTCTCCCCCGAATATCCCGCGGCAGTGATTGCGGGGAACGTGGAGACGTCGCAGGCCGTGACCTCGGCCCTCCTGCTGGCGCTGGGCGTCCAGGCGGCGGCGCAGTCCACGATGAACAACACGACCTTCGGCAACGCGACCTACCAGTATTACGAGACGATCTGCGGCGGCTCCGGCGCGGGCGTGCTCAACAACGGCAAGGGGCATCCGGGCACCGGGGGGGTGCACACGCACATGACCAATTCGCGCCTGACCGATCCGGAGGTGCTGGAATGGCGCTTCCCGGTGGTGCTCGACGAGTTCTCCCTGCGCCGCGGCTCGGGCGGCGAGGGACGGTTCCGCGGGGGTGACGGCACGCGGCGGCGCATCCGGTTCCTGGAGGAGATGACGCTCGCCGTCCTCTCAGGTCACCGCACGCTGCCGCCTCCCGGCCTGGACGGGGGCGGGCCGGGCGCGCTGGGGATCAGCCGCGTGACCCGTGCGGATGGCAGCGAGGAGACTTTGCGCTCCGCCGACAAGACCGAGATGGCGCCAGGCGACACCTACTGGCTCGACACACCCTCTGGCGGAGGCTACGGGCGCGCCTGACGGCGCGGGCCTTCGGCGAGGATATTTGGGCGAATCCGAAGGAGGCTTTCGGATTCGCCCAAATATCCATGTCGGAAGGCGAGCAGCCCGCGCGACGGCTATTCGGCCGCCGCCACGTCGCCCGGCGTGCCGAAGGCCGCGCGCATCAGCTCGCGGGTATAGTCGGTCTGCGGCGCGTCGAAGATCGCATCCGCGGGCCCCTGTTCCACCACATCGCCGAGGCGCATGACCATGACCTTGTGGCTCATCGCGCGCACCACCTTCAGGTCGTGGCTGATGAAGATGTAGCCGAGGCCGTAGCGCCGTTGCAGCTCGCGCAGGAGGTCCACGATCTGGACCTGCACGGTCATGTCGAGCGCCGAGGTTGGCTCGTCGAGCACCACCAGTTTGGGCCGCAGGATCATCGCCCGCGCGATGGCGATACGCTGGCGCTGACCGCCGGAAAACTCGTGCGGGTAGCGGTCCATCGTCTCCGGGTCGATGCCGACCTCCGCAAGGATCTCGGCCACCTGGTCTCGCGCCGTGCGCCCGTCGCCGGTGCCGTGCACGCCAAGCCCCTCGGCCACGATCTCCGCCACGCTCATACGCGGTGACAGCGAGCCGTAGGGGTCCTGGAACACGATCTGCATGTCGGCGCGCAGCGGGCGGAGCTGCTTGTTCTTCAGCCCCTGGATGTCTCGCCCGAGAAAGACGATCGGCCCTTCGGAGGAGATCAGCCGCATGATGGCGAGCGCCAGCGTGGTCTTGCCCGACCCGCTCTCTCCCACCACGCCCAGCGTCTCGCCCGCGCGGACGGTCACGGTCGCGGCATTCACGGCCTTCACATGGCCCGTGACCCGGCGCAGGAGGCCCGTCTTGATCGGGAACCAGATCCGGAGGTCCTTCGTCTCCACCAGCGTGTCAGCGCCACTCGGCACCGGTTGCGGCTTGTCGGTGGGCTCGGCGGCCAGCAGCTTCTGCGTGTAGGGGTGCTGCGGATCGGCGAAGAGGCGGGCGGTCGGGCCCTGTTCCACGATCTCGCCGTCCTTCATCACGCAGACCCGGTCGGCGATGCGGCGCACGATGCCGAGGTCGTGCGTGATGAAGAGCATCCCCATCCCCTCATCCCGCTGCAGCGCCTTCAACAGCTCCAGGATCTGCGCCTGGATCGTGACGTCGAGCGCGGTGGTCGGCTCGTCGGCCACCAGCAGCTTCGGCCCGTTGGCGAGCGCCATGGCGATCATCACGCGCTGGCGCTGCCCGCCGGAGAGCTCGTGCGGATAGCTCTTCAACCGATTCTCGGCATCGCGGATGCCCACCCGGTCGAGCAGTTCGATGATGCGCGCGCGCGCCGTGTCACCGCTCAGCCCCTGGTGGATCGCGAGGCTCTCCCCGATCTGCTTCTCGATGGTCTGGAGCGGGTTGAGCGAGGTCATCGGCTCCTGAAAGATGAAGCTGATGTCGTTGCCCCGGATCTCCCGCAGGGTTTGCGGCGTGGCACCCCGGATCTCCCGCCCCTCGTAGCGGACGGAGCCGGTGACCGTGGCGCTGTCGGGCAAGAGCTCGACGGTGGACAGCGCGGTGAGCGACTTGCCCGATCCGCTCTCCCCGACCAGAGCGACCGTTTCACCCTTCTCGACGGTGAAGCTCACGCCGCGCACCGCCTGCATCTCGGCAAAGCTCACGCGTAGATCTTGGACCTCGAGCAGGCTCATTTCAGCACCTTCCGCGGGTCGAACGCGTCCCGCACGCCCTCGAAGATGAAGACGAGAAGCGACAGCATGATGGCGAGGCTGAGGAACGCGGTGATCCCCAGATGCGGCGCGGTCAGGTTGTTGCGGGCCTGGAGCGCGAGTTCCCCCAACGAAGGGTAGTTCGACGGCAGGCCGAAGCCGAGGAAGTCGAGCGTGGCGAGCCCTGCGATGGACGATGTGATCAGGAACGGCATCAGCGTCACCGTCGCCACCATCGCGTTCGGCAGCACATGGCGGAACATGATGACCCCGTCCGTCACGCCAAGCGCGCGGGCCGCTCGGACATATTCGAAGTTGCGTGCCCGCAGGAACTCCGCCCGCACGACGCCCACCAGCGCCGTCCAGGAGAAGAGTGAGATCAGCGCCACCAGCAGCCAGAAGTTCATGGTGAAGAGGGCGGCCGCGATGATGATGATGTAGAGCGACGGCGTCGCCCCCCAGATCTCCACGAACCGCTGGAAGAAGAGGTCGAGCCAGCCGCCGAAATAGCCCTGCACGGCGCCCGCCGCGATCCCCACGACCGAGGAGATGAAGACGGTGGCGAACGCGAACAGCACCGCCGTGCGGAAGCCGTAGATCACGCGCGCCAGCACGTCGCGCGCCTGATCGTCGGTGCCCAGCAGATGCAGCGCGTCCGGCGAGGACGGCGCCCGCGCGACCTCGTAGCTGATCGTGTTGAAGGAGTAAGGGTTGAGCGGCCAGATCATCCAGCCCGCTGGCACCACCTCGCCCTCCACGGTGCCCGAAGCCTCCGCCTCGGCCATCGCCTCCTCGGGGATGTCGAAGCACGCCTCCGACCCGCCGGTGGTGATCAGGCACTGCACGTAAGGATCGCGGAAATCGGCGAGGAAGCCGGGATCGCCGCCGAAATCCACCTCCTCGTAGACGCCGCCAAGCGCGGGGAACATCAGCTCCCCCTGGTAGGACAGCACGATGGGCCGGTCGTTGGAGATGACCTCGGCAATCAGCGACAGCCCGAACAGTACGGCGAAGATCCAGAAGGACCAGAGCGCGCGCCTGTTCCCGCGAAAGGCATTGAGCCGCCGGCGTTGGAGAGGGGTGAGCGTCATGTCTGGCGGCTCTCGAAATCGATGCGCGGGTCCACCAGCACGTACATCAGGTCGGACAGGATCCCGATCAGCAGCCCGATCAGGCCGAAGACGTAGAGCGTGCCGAAGACGACGGGGTAATCCCGCTCCACCGCCGACTGGAAGCCGAGCAGCCCCAGCCCGTCGAGGGAGAAGATCGTCTCGATGATCAGGCTTGCCCCGAAGAAGACCGAAACGAACAGCCCCGGAAAGCCCGCGATGATGATGAGCATCGCGTTGCGGAACACGTGACCGTAGAGCACGCGGCTCTCCGTCAGGCCCTTGGCCCTCGCAGTCATCACGTATTGCTTGCGGATCTCGTCGAGGAAGGAGTTCTTCGTCAGCAGCGTCAGCGTGGCGAAACTCGCGATGGTGGATGCGATCACCGGCAGCGTGATGTGCCACAGGTAGTCGGTGATCTTCTGCCACCACGGGAACGTCTCCCACCCCGGGGAGGTGAGACCCCGTGCCGGGAAGATCTGGAAATACGACCCGCCCGCGAACAACACCAGCAGCAGAACGGCGAACAGGAAGCCCGGGATCGCGTAGGCCACGATGATGATGCCGGAGGTGTAGGTGTCGAACCGCGTGCCGTCCTTCACCGCCTTGCGGATGCCGAGCGGGATGGAGATGAGGTAGGCGATCAGCGTCGACCACAGGCCCAGCGTGATCGACACCGGCAGCTTCTCGATCACAAGATCGACGACGGAGATCGAGCGCTGGTAGCTCTCCCCGAAATCGAACTGCAGGTAGTTCCACATCATCAACAGGAACCGCTCGGCGGGCGGGCGGTCGAGGCCGAACTGCTCTTCCAGCTCCGCGATGAAGTCGGGGGGCAGACCGCGGGCGCCCTGATACTCACCGCCGCCCTGCGCCGTCTCGATCCCCGCATCGCCACTACCGCCCGTGAAGCGCTCGGTAGAGCCTGCGGCGCCGTTGATCTCGGCAATGATCTGCTCGATCGGGCCGCCCGGCAGGAACTGCGTCAGGGTGAAGTTGATCAGCATGATCCCGAACAGGGTCGGGATCACCAGAAGCAGACGGCGAAGGATGTAGGCGCCCATGACGGATCAGAGCACCCCGGCCGCGCGCAGCCGATCGGCCTTCTCCTCGTCCCACCACCATGTGCCGGTGGCGAGCGAGTAGGGCGGGATGATCTCGGGCCGGGAATAGACATCGAGATAGGCCACGAAGTACTGGCCCGAATGCCATTGCGGCACCCAGATGAACATCGAGCGCAGCACCCGGTCGAGCGCCTGGACCCGCGTGCGCAGCTCGTCCCGCGTCTCCGCCTCGCCGATGCGCAACAGGAGCTGATCGACGCCCTCGTTGGCGATGCCCGAAAGGTTGAAGGTGTCGGGCTCGTTGGCGCTTTGCGAGCCGAAGATCACCTGCGTGCTCTGGCTCGGCGTCAGCGACATGCGGAAGCCCTGCGTGACCATGTCGAAGTCGAGCTCCCGCTGGCGACGCTGGGCCTGGGCGGCGTCCACCATCTCCGCATCGACGTCGATGCCGATCGCTTCGAGGTTCTGGGCAAAGCCGTTGATGATCCGCTCGAAGGACGGGCTGTCGTTCAGGATCTCGATCCGGAACTGCTCACCCGCCTCGTTGACGAGCCGCCCGTTTTGCAGCGTCCAGCCCGCCTCGCGGAAGAGTTGCACGGCGCGGCGCTGCAGCCGCCGGTCAAGCCGCTGCCCGCCGGAGACGGGGGGCACGTATGCCTCCTCGCTGAACACCGTCTCGGGGATGTAGTCGCGCACCGGCTCCAGCAGGGCAAGTTCCTCCTCCGAAGGCATTCCGGTCGCCTGGAAATCCGTATTCTCCCAGAAGCTGTCGGTCCGGTTGTAGAGGCCGTAGAACAGCGCCTGGTTCGCGAACTCGAAGTTGAACATCAGGCTGATCGCCTCGCGCACCCGCGGGTCCTGGAACCGGTCGCGCCGCATGTTTATCCACCAGCCCTGCGTGCCGACCGAGCGGCCATCTGGCAGCGTCTCCCGCGCCACGTAGCCGTCGTTGAGCGCGGGCCAATCATAGGCCGTGGCCCACAGGCGCGAGGTGTTCTCCTGCCGGAAGGTGTAGACGCCCGCCTTGAACGCCTCGAACGCGGCGGTGGAGTCGGTGAAGTACTCCCAGCGGTATTCGTCGAAATTGTTGGAGCCGACGTTCACCGGCAGATCGGCGCCCCAGTAGTCCTCGACCCGCTCGTAGACGACCGAGCGGCCTGCATCGATGCTCTTGAGCCGATAGGGGCCGGAGCCCGGGATCGGGTCCAGCGTCGTCTGCGTGAAGTCATTGTTGTCGAGCCAGTCCTTCGACAGAATCGACATGCCGCCCGCCAGCAGGGGCAGGTTGCGCGTCGAGACACCGTCCTTGAAATCGAAGCGGACGCGGTGGGTGTCGAGCGCCTCGACCCCCTCGAAATCGGCGAAGATGCCGAGGCGGTAGCGCGCCGGGTTGCCGAACTCCATCAGCGCGTCATAGGTCGCGACCACATCCTCCGCCGTGATCGGCGTACCGTCGTGAAAGCGCGCCTCGGGCCGCATGTTGAAGATGACCCAGCTCCGATCCTCGGGATACTCGATGGTCTCTGCCACCAGCCCGTAGGCTGAATCCGGCTCGTCGGCGCTGCCCGCCATCAGGCTGTCATACATCAGCGCCGCGCCGCCGACGGCCACGCCGTCCCGGACGAAGGGATTGGCGCTGTCGAAGGTGCCGAACGCCCATTGCGAGAAGTAGCCGCCCTTGGGTGCCTCCGGGTTCACGTAGTCGAAATGCGCGAAACCCTCTTCGTATTTCAGCGCGCCGAAGGAGGAGATGCCGTGCGCCACGGTCACGCCGCCCTCATGGCCCTCCGCCCACGCGGTAGCTGCGCCCGTCAGGACGAGCGCGAAGGCGATCCCGGCGCGGCGGACCCGTTCAAGGAACCCGGCGCCCGTTTCGTCAGGGCGTGGGGCGGCACGGAGACGGGCTTTGCGCAGGCTGAAAACCATCTGGATCCCTTCGGCAACTGAGATACCTTAATCGTTAGGTCGCGCCCCGGGTGGTGACAACCCGCGAAGCGAACGACGCGACGCATCCACGCAGCCCCAGATGTGAAAAAGCCGCCCGGTCGGGGCGGCTTCCTCGCAATTTCAGTCGGTTAGGAGTGCGTCACTCCGCACCCGCCGCCTCGAGATAGGCGATCAGGTTTGCGCGATCTTCCTCGCTGCGCATCCCGGCATAGCCCATCCGCGTGCCCGGCACCCACTGACGCGGGTTCTCCAGGTAGCCGTTGAGCTCCTCGTAGGTCCAGACGCCGCCCTTCTCGGCCAGCGCGCCGGAGTAGTTGAAGCCCTCCACCGAGGCCACTTCACGGCCGACGATGTTGTAGAGGTGCGGGCCCGCGCGGTTCACGCCGTCCTCCAGCACGTGACAGGCACGGCAGGCGCGGAACAGGCTCTCGCCCGCTTCGGCGGATGCGTTCTGCATGAAGGCGGGAACGGCTGCAGCGGCGTCCTCGGCCGGAGCGGCTTCTTCCGCGGGTGCGGCCTCGGCGGCTTCGTCAGCCGGCGCTTCCTGCTCCGCCGTCTCGGTCACCTGAGCCTCTTCCGTTGCCGCAGTCTCTTCTTCGGTCACGGCGACGTCGGCTTCGGCGGTCGCCGTCTCTTCGGCAGGTGCTTCGGCGGTCTCTTCCTCAACGGGAGCTTCCTCTGCCGGCGCTTCGGCGGCCTCTTCTTCAACCGGAGCTTCTTCCGCGGGCGCCTCGGCCGCATCCTCTTCGACCGGTGCTTCTTCCGCGGGCGCCTCGGCCGCATCCTCTTCGACCGGCGCTGCTTCCGCAGGTGCCTCGGCCGCTTCTTCCTCGACCGGTGCTTCTTCCGCCGGAGCCGCTGCCGTCTCTTCCTCGGTCATCGCCTCTTCGGTGGCGGCCGCTTCTGTGGCTTCACCCTCGACGGAGGCTTCCTCCTCCGGCAGCACGATGAATTCGGAGATGTCCTGACCACCGGCCGCCGCGATGTAGGCGATCACGTCGGCGCGGTCCTCGGCGCGGCGCATTCCGTTATAGGCCATCTTGGTGCCGGGCGCCCAGCCCCGCGGGTTCTCGATGAAGGCGCTGATTGCTTCGGCGGTCCAGACATCACCCATCCCGGCGAGCGCATCGGAGTAGTCATAGCCTGCGACGCTGCCGATCTCCCGGCCCAGCAGGCCGACGAGGTGCGGACCGACGCCGTTGGCCTCCTCCTCCGCGTTGTGGCATGCGGCACACGCCCGGAACGACGATGCCTCGGCGGAGGCGGTTTGCAGAAGCTCACCGATCGACGGGCCGGCGTCTGCCACCTCGACCTCGGCGCCCTCTTCCTCGGGCAGTTCGATCTCGAAGGCGAGATGCTCCTCGTCATGCCCGCCATAGAAGCCGTAGACGCTATCGCTGACCCAGCCGAACAGCAGGAGCAGGAGGAACGCCCCCAGCACCCCGGCTACGATCTTGTTGAGTTCGAGACTGTCCATGCGATAGGCACCTTCCTCACTGACCGGGACGGCTGGCCCGGAGGTTCCGAATTTCCAGCGTGTAGTAGCCGTTCCCCCACACGGTTTTCAAGGTATAGAAGGCGCGACGAAGCGACCTCGTTCCGGGGGCGCGACCATAGGGCACGAGGCTTGAATGAATAGGACTGGAACCATCTCTTTCCAGGGGGAGCTCGGCGCGTATTCCCATCAGGCGTGCCGCGAGATGTTTCCGGACATGGAGCCGTTGCCCTGCCGAACCTTCGAAGGCGCGATCGAGGCCGTGCGCACCGGCCGCGCCGATCTGGGCATGATCGCGGTCGAGAACTCGACCTATGGCCGCGTGGCCGACGTGCACCAACTGTTGCCCGACAGCGGCCTGCACATCATCGGTGAGCACTTCGTGCGCGTGCACATCAACCTTCTGGCGCTGCCCGGCACGACGCTCGGCACCGTGCGCGAGGCGATGAGCCACACGGTGTTGCTGGGCCAGTGCCGCAGCTTCCTCAACACCCACGGCATCCAGCCGATCACCGGGGCGGACACGGCCGGTTCCGCGCGGACGGTGGCGGAGCTCGCCGACCCCGCCCGGGCCGCGCTCGCCTCGGAGCTTGCTGGGGAGATCTACGGCCTCGACGTGCTCGCCCGCCATATCGAGGACGCGCACAACAACACGACCCGCTTCCTCGTCATGGCGCCCCACGGTGTGCTGCCCGAGGTCTCGGACCGGCCGATGATGACGAGCTTCCTCTTCCGGGTGCGCAACATCCCGGCGGCGCTTTACAAGGCGATGGGCGGGTTCGCGACGAACGGCGTCAACATGACGAAGCTCGAAAGCTACATGACCGACGGCTCCTTCACCGCGACGCAGTTCTTCGCGGAGGTCGACGGCCACCCGGACGAGCCGGGCGTGGCCCGCGCGCTGGAGGAGCTCGACTACTTCACCTCGTCGCTCCGCATCCTCGGGGTCTATCCGAAGAGCGGCTTCCGCCTCTGAGCACCGTGCGCCTCCGGCGGGCGTATTGTTTGGAAAGATGAAAGCGGCCCGCGCCTTCATCTTTCCCCAAATGCGCCCTTCCCGTCAGCGCACCATGCGATCGCGCAACTGACGGATCGCGGCGGCCGCATCGCGCGCGTCGATCTCCGCCTCCCGCACCAGACGGTCGAAATGGCGGGAGAGGGACGCGACGCGGCTCGACTCGCGGAAGGCGAGGTAGCTCTGCCCGATATAGATGATCGCGAGGATCGGGCCGAAGGTGGTGATCGGCGCCGAGTAGACCCGGTGCATGTCGAACTGGAAGAGCCGCAGCGTGGGGTAGAGCCGCTCGCAGTCCTCCGCCATGCGCCGGAGCTGCTCGGCCCGGATGTCGCGGTCGAGCCCGAACCAGTAGCCCGTCCCGGCGGCGAAGGCGGACAGGGCCGAGAGCGGCATCGCGATCTCGTAATCCGATTGCTGCCGGTCGAGCCAGGCCATCGCGTCCTCCGTCGCGCCGATCGCCTGATCGGTGGTCCGGTCCGCGGCGGGCGCGTATTCCCAGGCGATGACCTCCGGCGTTTTCAGGAAGTCGGGCAGGGTGGCGGGCACGTGGCGGATCTTGTAGCCACGCGCCTCCTCGTGCCAAGCCATGAGCTGTGCATCCACCGCGCTGCGCGCCGCATCCGTCATGGTCATCGCGTTGGCGATCAGGTCGCCGGGCCGCTCTGGCCGGTCGGTGAGCCCCGCCAGCCAGTCCATCGAGACGCCGAGCGCCACGGCCGCATCGGCGGCGAGCTGCACGTTGGGCAGCCGGACCTCGCCCGCGGACAGGAGCTGGGAGATCGTGGAGCGGTCCACGCCCGTCTCCCGCGCCAGCGCGCTGCGGCTCACGCCCTTTACGGTCATCGCCTGGTCGAGCCGTTCGCGGAACAGGGCGGCGCGCGCGCGTTTGTCCATTTTTCCACCGGGTGTTGAGAAAAGTCATCAGCCGAGACTTCGTGCAGCGTAAGCTCCGAATTCCCGCGTGTCGAGCCGCAGCCTACACAGGGGGCATCACGTCACCAACGAAAGGGATTTCCGATGGATCGCCCGATCCGAACCGTCGCAAAGGCCGTCTGCTGGCAGATGCTCGGCCTCATCTCCATGGGCCTGATCGGCCTCGTCTTCACCGGCTCGCTGACCCAAGGCGCGGGCATCGCGCTGAGCGGCGCCGTCACGGGCCTTGCCACCTACGTGGTGCACGAACGGGTCTGGGCGCGGATCGGGTGGGGCCGGATCTGACGCGCGCACCTGCCATTTGGTGCCTTTTCGCTACGGAACGCGCAGGCGTGATCGGCGGATCGCCGCGGGATCGTTGTCAACTGGACGCTTGTTCAGTTAGTCTGGACCCCGGACAGGGGATCGCGATGGCACGAAAGACCGGGTCGAACGGGGAGAAGACGAGGGCCGCGGTGGAGGAAGCCGCCATCCGGCTCATCGCCCGCCACGGCTTCGCCGCCGTCTCCATGCGCCAGATCGCGCGGGAGGTCGGCGTGCAGGCGGGCGCCCTCTACCTCTACACTCCTGACAAGCAGAGCCTGCTCTTCGACATCATGCGCGGGCATATGGAGCATCTGCTCGCGAGCTGGGAAGCCGAGGCGCCGGACCCCGCCACCCCTGCCGTCGCGCGGCTGGAGCGGCTGGTGCGTTTCCACATCGACTACCACATCCACCGGCCCGAAAAGGTCTTCATCTCCTACATGGAGCTGCGCAACCTCGAGCCCGACAACTTCGCCGAGATCGAGCGCCTGCGTCGCGCCTACGAGGGCGTTCTGGAGGACATTCTGCGCGCCGGAGCGGCCGACGGCGTCTTCCACATGGAGGACGCGCGGATCACCACGATGGCGATGATCGCCATGCTCACCGGGGTCTCCACCTGGTATCGCGACAGTGGACGGTTGCAACCGGCGGCAATCGCAGCACATTACGTCGATATGGCCTTCCGGCTGGTTGGGGGAGCGCGCATCGCGCAAGCCGCCGAGTAGCGCCGGACACGAAGGCGCCTGCCTGCCGGAGACGGATCTTTCCATGAGCGCACGTTACGAGCTGATCGGCCTCACGGCCTCGCCCTACTCCATGAAGGTGCGCGCGCTCCTGCGCTATCGCCGCATCCCCTTCGACTGGATCGTGGAGATGCCGCAGCTCACGGGCCGCAAGGTCGAGGTCTCGCCCGTGCTGCTGCCGGTGCTGCGTCACCCGATGGGCCGGGACATGACGGATTCGACCGAGATCGCGGGCATCCTGGAGCGTGAGATCATCAACGGGCGCGAGGTTGTGCCGCCGGGCGACGACGCCGCCTTCCTCAACGCGCTGATCGAGGACATGGCCGACGAGTGGCTCACGAAGGCGATGTTCTGGTACCGCTGGTCGACACCCGAGGGCGCTGATTTTGCCATGCGCTGGCTCGGCGGCGAGATCGGCGCGACTGTGCCCGAGGCGATGCGACCCGTCCTGCCCGCCACGGTGCGCAAGCGGCAGGAGGACCGGATGCCCATGGTGGGTGCGACAGCGGAGAACGGCCCGGTGATCGAGGCGGGCTACCGCGCGGTGCTCGCCGCGATGAACGGGTTGCTGGAGGAGCGCGGCTACCTCTTCGGTTCGCGGCCCGCGCTCGCCGATTTCGCGCTGTTCGGCCAGCTCAGCCAGCTCGCCTTCGACCCGGTCTCGGAGCGGATCATGATGGCCGAGGGCGAAGCTGTGGCCCACTGGCTGCGGCGGATCGATGACGCGTCCGGGCTGGAGGGGGCGTGGGAGGACGACCTCACCGTGCTGCGCCCGCTGCTGGAGCTGGTCGGCGGCGACTATCTGCCGTTTCTGGAGGCCAACGCGGCCGCGCTCGACGCCGAGCAGAACATGCTGGAGGTCGAGCTCGCTTCCGGCCCCTACCGCCAGATGCCGTTCCGCTGGCAGGCCAAGTGCCTCGACCGGCTGCGGGAGCTCCATGCGGGCGCCGACCTGAACCCCGCGATCCGGGAGATGCTGGAGCAGACCGGCTGCGACCGGGTGCTTCAGGGGTAGCCTTAGCGCCCGCTGCGGGCGGCGGGATCTGGATACGTGGGCGAATCCGAAAGGGTGGGGTGCGCGTCTGTTAGGCCGCACGCCCGGTTGGGCTGTCGTGTTTGAGTATTTGGGCGAACTCGAAAGGCTGAGGCAGCGGTAGCGCGGCGCAGCCGCGCCCGGCCCAACGGGAGGGAGCCGGCAGGCGCGCGACGGGCGGGAGGGCTTCAGCCCGCCTTGCGCCGTTCGGCCTTGGCGCGCAGGCGCGGGTCCGCCTCGAAGAGGGCGGCGAGCTGTTCGGTCATCGCACCCGCGAGCTGCTCCACGTCGGTGATCGTCACGGCCCGCTGGTAGTAGCGGGTCACGTCGTGGCCGATGCCGATGGCGAGCAGTTCGACCTGCTTGCGCCGCTCGATCATCGCGATCACGTCGCGCAGGTGCTTTTCGAGGTAGTTCGGCGGGTTGGCCGACAGGGTGGAATCGTCCACCGGCGCGCCGTCGGAGATCACCATCAGGATGCGCCGCGCCTCGGGCCGCCCGGTCAGGCGCTTGTGTGCCCATTCCAGCGCCTCGCCGTCAATGTTCTCCTTCAGCAGCCCTTCCTTCATCATCAGGCCGAGGTTCGGGCGCACGCGGCGCCATGGGGCATCCGCGCGCTTGTAGATGATGTGGCGCAGGTCGTTGAGGCGGCCGGGCATCGGCGGGCGGCCGGCATGCAGCCAGCTCTCACGGCTCTGCCCGCCTTTCCAGGCGCGGGTGGTGAAGCCCAGGATCTCGACCTTCACTTGGCAGCGCTCCAGTGTCTGGGAGAGGACGTCCGCACAGATCGCCGCGATGGAGATCGGGCGGCCGCGCATGGAGCCGGAATTGTCGAGGAGGAGGGTCACCACCGTGTCGCGGAACTCCGTGTCCTGCTCGACCTTGAAGCTCAGCGGCGTCGTCGGGTTCGCGACTACGCGGGCGAGGCGACCCGCGTCGAGCACGCCTTCCTCCTGATCGAAGTCCCAGCTCCGGTTCTGCTGCGCCTGGAGGCGGCGTTGCAGCCGGTTGGCGAGGCGCGATACAGCACCTTTCAGCGGCTCGAGCTGCTGGTCGAGATAGGCACGCAGGCGTTCGAGCTCGTCGGGACCGGCGAGGTCCTCGGCCATCACCTCCTCGTCGAAATCGGTGGTGAAGACGTCGTAGTTCGGGTCGGCCTCGCTGATCGGCGGGGGCGGGAGGTCGGCGGGCGGCTCGCCCTCCTGCATCTCCGCATCCTCGGCCATGTCGGCCTCTTCGGTCTCGTCCTGGGCGACCTGCGCCTCGGCGGCGTCGGGATCGGCTTCGGAGGTTTCCTCGGAGGTCTCGTCGGAAGCCTCGGTCTCGTCCTGCTGATCGCCGCCGTCCTGCTCGGCCTCGGGCTCCTCCTGCTCCTCGGCCTCCGCGTCGGCGCCCTCCTCCTCGTCGCCCGCATCGGGATCGTCGCCGAGCTCCTCGCCATAGCCGAGATCGTCGATGACCTGGCGGGCGAAGCGGGCGAAGGCGCGCTGGTCGGCGAGCACTTCGTCGAGATTTTCGAGGGTGGCGCCGGCCTGCTGCTCGAGGAAGCCGCGCCAGAGCTCCATCACGTTGTTGGCGGATTCCGGCAGAGGCCGGCCTGTGGCGAGGTGGCGGACGAGGTAGCCCGCGGCCTCGGCGAGCGGGGCCTGCGACGCCTCGATGATGTCGCCGTAGCCCATGCGCTGGGCGTCCGCCTCGATCTTCGCATCGATGTTGCCCGCACAGCCCGGCATGGCGCGGGTGCCCACGGCCTCGCACCGGGCCTTCTCCATCGCCTCGTAGATGTCGCGGGCCATCTCGCCCTGCGGGACGTAGCGGTTGTGAGTGGATGCGTTGTGGAAACGTGTGCGCAGCGCGTAGGCGTCTGCCGTGCCGCGGGCGAGCATCACCTCGTCACGGGTCATGCGGCGCGTGACCTGCGGCAGCCGCGCGGTGTCATTCGACATGCCCGGCGGGTCGACGGAGTAGCTGACCTTCATCTCCGGCTCGTTGGCGAGCGTGCGGGTGGCCTCGGCCAGGGCCTTCTTGAACGGGTCTGCGGGGTTGTCACTCATATTCTGGCAGTTCCGTTGTGATTGCCTGCGCGCTCAGCGCCTCGTCCACGATATCTTCGGCCGATGGTTCGGCCTTGCCAAGACGATCCAGCCAGTCCTGCGCCGGGTAGTGGATCAGGTCCGAGACCGCGGGGTGCGCCACGTTCCGGTCGAAGAGCGAGAGATAGTAGTGGTACTCCCGCTCGCTCAGCACGGAGCGGATGCGCTCCACGATGTCGATGAACTCCGCCCGGGTGAGGTCGGTCACCCGCGGCGCCTCGGGCGTCAGGGCGATCTCTGCGGCGTCGCGATCGGTCATGTGACCGTAGAGCTCGCGGTAGTACTCCGCCTCCAGATCGTCGTGACCGCTCAGCGCGCGCAGCATCTCCAGCGGGGCCGACACGTCGTCACCGGTGTCGAGGCCGTCGACGATGTCGGCGACCAGATGCTCGGCCGTGTCGACCATCTCTGGATCGAGCGCCGGCGGGTGGAGTTCCGGGCGCAGCGCCATGGCTCAGCCGAGGCTCACGCTCGCCGCGCTCTCCGGCAGCTCCTCGTCGAAGCAGCGCTGGTAGAACTCGGCGACGGTCTGCCGCTCCAGCTCGTCGCACTTGTTGAGGAACGTCAGGCGGAAGGCGAAGCCCACATCGCCGAAGATGCGCGCGTTCTCCGCCCAGGCGATCACGGTCCGGGGCGACATGACAGTGGAGATGTCCCCGTTCATGAAGGCGGTCCGGGTGAGGTCGGCCACGGTCACCATCTGGCGGATCTTGCGCTGGCCTTCCTCGTCACCCCAAGAGGGGTTCTTGGCGAGCACGATCTCCGTCTCCGCGTCATGCGGCAGGTAGTTGAGCGTGGCGACCAGCGACCAGCGGTCCATCTGGCCCTGGTTGATCTGCTGGGTGCCGTGGTAGAGGCCCGTCGTATCGCCCAGACCGACCGTGTTCGCAGTTGCGAAGAGGCGGAAATAGGGGTTCGGGTGGATCACCTCGTTCTGGTCGAGCAGCGTCAGCTTGCCATCCCGCTCCAGCACGCGCTGGATCACGAACATGACGTCGGGGCGGCCCGCATCGTACTCGTCGAACACGATCGCGACCGGGTTGCGCAGCGCCCAGGGCAGGATGCCTTCCTGGAACTCGGTGACCTGCACCCCGTCCTTGAGCTTGATCGCGTCCTTGCCGATCAGATCGATCCGCGAGATGTGGCTGTCGAGGTTCACGCGCACGCAGGGCCAGTTCAGGCGGGATGCGACCTGCTCGATATGGGTCGATTTCCCGGTGCCGTGGTAGCCCTGGATCATCACGCGACGGTTGTGCGCGAATCCAGCAAGAATCGCTAAGGTTGTGTCACGGTCAAACCGATAGGTCGGATCGAGCTCGGGAACCCGGTCCGTGGGCGCGTCGAAGCCCTTTACCGTCATGTCGCTGTCGATACCGAAGGCCTCGCGGACCGAAATGTCCTGAGTTGGCGTGTCGCTCATCGGGGTCGCTCCGTCGGCCATGCTTATTCTCCCGCACAAGTTGCGTCTTTGTCGGCGATTTATTGCTGCGGTGCAAGAGGAACGGCGTCAGCCGTCCGGGTCAGGTTTGCCGACGCCTTTAAAGACATTCTTGAACGGCAAGGCCCACAGAATTCCTGCAACCGCATACATGAGGAACTCGATCGCGATGTGCTGGCGCGGGATCGAAACCAGCACCACCCAGGCGATGATGGTGTAGATCGGCAGCCAGACTAGGAGGAGGATGATCGACCAGCGGCGGCGGGCTTTGTAGGACATCGGCATGATGCGACACATAGACCGTCCCGCCCGCCTTGGGGAGGGGCAGTGTGACGCGCCGGTCCCCGTGCTATGTCGAGGGCCGACCACCAAGGAGGACACCATGGACATCGACCTGCTCAAGCGCCTGTGTGAGACCCCCGGCGTACCGGGCCGCGAGCACCGCGTGCGCGCCCTGATCGAGGCGGAGATCGAGGGCCTCGCAGACGAGGTTCGCATCGACCCGATGGGCAGCCTGCTCGTGAAGCGCAATGGCTCGGGCAAGCGGGTCATGCTCCTGTGCCACATGGACGAGATCGGGTTTCTCGTCAGCCACGTGAGCGAGGAGGGGTGGATCCACGTCAATCCCGTGGGCGGCTTCGACAACCGGAACTTGTTTTCACGCCGGGTGCTGGTCTGCACGAAGGACGGCGATCTGAAGGGGGTGATGAACCCCGGCGGCAAGCCGGTCCACATCGCCTCGCCCGAGGATCGCAAGAAGGTGCCCGAGATCTCCGAGTTCTTCGTCGATGTCGGCATGGGCAAGGCGACCGCCGACAAGGTGCGCGTCGGTGACTACGTCGTGATGGACGAGCCGCTGGTGGAGATGGGCGACAAGGTGGTGTCGAAGGCGCTCGACAACCGTATCGCCTGCTGGCTGGGTATCGAGGCGCTGCGTGCGGCGAAGGAAAGCGGGCACGACTGCGAGCTCCACGTCGCCTTCACCGTGCAGGAGGAGGTCGGCCTGCGCGGCGCGCGCACCGCGTCCTTCGATATCAAGCCCGAGATCGGCTTCGGCATCGATACCACGCTCGCCTGCGATACGCCGGGCGTGCCGAAACCGCAGAGCGTGACGGAGCAGGGCAAGGGCTTCGGCCTCCACATCAAGGACGGCAGCTTCATCGCCGATATCGACCTAGTGGAGGAGATCGAGGCGCTGGCCGTGGAGGCGGAGATCCCGCACCAGCGGACCATCCTGGCCTCTGGGGGTCAGGATGGTGCGGCCGCCCAGCAGGCGGCAGCGGGCGCGCGGGCCGTGGGCATCGTGGTGGGCACCCGCTACATCCACACGGTGACGGAGATGATCCACAAGAGCGACCTTCAGGCGGCGCGCGACATCCTGGCGACGTGGATCGCGAAGAACTGAACGGGGCCGGGGCATGCGCCCCGGTTCTGCCTCCGGCGGGAGTATTTTTACGAACTCGAAAGGGGAATCGTGGCGTAATGCGTCTGCGGTACAGGCTGGAGAGCCGATGACCGCCGAAGTCGAAAGCGCGCCCCGGCTCTCCGCCGGTCGCCGAGTTGGGCACAGGCCGAGTGGTCGGGGCGACATTCCGGATGAAGCAGCGCGATATGCGTCTTCGACTTCGGTGAAGTACTCAATCGACTGACGATGAAGTCGCGCAGGCCGTAGTGTGGATCACCCGTCCAGCAGCGCCTTCGCCGCCTGGCGCGCGGCGTCGGTCAGCTTATCGCCGGACAGCATCCGGGCGATCTCATCGGTGCGGTCGGAGGGGGCGAGGGGGGTGACGCGGGTCGTCGTGATCCCGCCTTCCACCGATTTCGCGATGCGCCAGTGATGCGCGCCGCGGGCGGCCACCTGCGGCGAGTGGGTGACCACGAGGACCTGCGCCTTGTCCGCGATGGTGCCGAGGCGGCGTCCGACGGCGTCCGCGGTGGCGCCACCGACGCCGCGGTCGATCTCGTCGAAGATCAGGGTGAGGCCTTCCGCTCGGGTCGTCAGGCAGACCTTCAGCGCGAGCAGGAAGCGGGAGAGCTCGCCACCCGAGGCGATCTTGTTGATCGGGCCGGCAGGCGCGCCGGGATTGGTGGCGACGGTGAAGGTAACGGCCTCGCGGCCCTCTGGTCCGGGCGGCGCGTCGGCGATGGCGGTGGTGAAGACCGCGCGCTCCATCTTCAGCGGGCCAAGTTCGGCGGCCATCGCGGCGTCTAGGCGGGCGGCGGCGGTGCGACGCAGGTCGCCGAGCGCGGTGGCCGCCGTATCGTATTCGCCCTCTGCTTCAGTCAGCGCCACCTCCAGACCGGCGATCTCCTCCGCGCCGCCGTCGATGGCGGCGAGGCGGGTGCGCAGCTCGTCCGCGAACCCGGCGAGGTCGTCGGGCAGGACGTTGTGCTTGCGGGCGAGGCCGCGGATGGCGAAGAGGCGTTCCTCCACCCGCTCCAGCTCCATCGGATCGGCGTCGAGCTGTTCCAACGCCGACGCAACGCCGGCCTGCGCCTCGGCCAGTTCCGAGAGCGCGCGTTCCAGCGCCGCCACCGGCTGCTCCAGCAGTCCTTCGAGACTGCCCGCCGCGCCTTCCAGCCAGCGAAGCGCGTCGTTCATCGGGCCTTCGGCGCCTTGGGGGCCGAGCGCGCCATCGGCCTTCGTCACATCCTCGCCGACGCGGGCGGCGGCCTGCATGTGGCGGCGGCGGGTGTCGAGCGTCTCGTCCTCGCCGGGCTGCGGGTCGAGTGCGTCGAGTTCGCCGATGGCGTGGCGCAGGAACTCCTCGTCGCTACGGGCGGCCTCCAGCCGGGCACGGGCCTCGTCGAGCGCGCGCCGGGCGGCGGACACGGCCCGCCAGGTCTGGCCGGTCCCCTCCAGCGCGTCCTCTGCGCCCGCAAAGGCGTCGAGCAGGGCGCGGTGGCCTTTCGGGTCGAGCAGCCCGCGGTCGTCATGCTGGCCGTGGATCTCGACGAGATGCGCACCGATGCGGCGCAGGATCTCGCCGGAGCAGCGGCGGTCGTTCACCCAGGCGGTCTTGCGCCCGCCCTCGCCGTTGACGCGCCGGATCAGGAGCGTGTCGCCTTCGTCGGGGAGCCCCGCCTCCTCCAGTTCGGCGCGGATCGGACTGTCAGGCGGCAGGGCGAATTCCGCCACCACCTCGCCCTGCTCCGCGCCCTTGCGGATCAGATCGGCCCGGCCGCGGTGGCCGAGCGCGAAGCCAAGCGCGTCGAGCAGGATCGATTTGCCCGCCCCCGTCTCCCCGGTCAGCACGTTCAGGCCGGGGCGGAAGGCCAGCTCCACATGGTCGATCAGGATGATGTCGCGAACCGACAGGCTCAGCAGCATGGGCTCAGAGCCATTCGCCCAGCACGATCTGCCGCCAGAGCCGCCCCGCCGTCGTCCCGTCGGGGGAGGCGTTGTCGAGCCCGTTCGACTGGATCAGGGCGTAGCTGTCCTCGTACCAGTCGGAGCCCGGGAAGTTGTAGCCGAGGATCGACGCCGCCTTCAGAGCCTCGTCGTCGAAGCCGAGGGCGAGGTAGCTTTCCACCATCCGGTGCAGCGCCTCGGGCGTGTGGGAGGTCGTCTGGTACTCGTCCACCACGGCCTGGAAGCGGCGCAGGGCGGCGATGTAGTGACCGCGCTTGAGGTAGTAGCGCCCGATCTCCATCTCCTTGCCTGCGAGGTGGTCGAGGGCCAGGTCGAATTGCAGTTCACCCTCGCGGGCGTATTCCGTGCCCGGATAGCGCTCGATCAGGACGCGAAGCGCCTGCAGTGCCTCCAGCGTATTGGACTGGTCGCGGCCCACATCGGTGATCTGGTCGTACCAGCTCTGCGCGATGAGGTACTGCGCGTAGGCGGCCTCGGGATCGGCCGGGTAGAAGCTGATGTAGCGCTCGGCGGCCGAGCGGGCCTCCACGAAATCCGTCGCCTCGTAGTAGGAGAAGGAGGACATGATCAGCGCACGCTTCGCCCACTGGGAGTAGGGGTAGAGCCGCTCGATCTCCGAGAAGGTGGCCGCCGCCGTCCGCGGCTGGCCGCGCTGGAGCTGATCCTCGGCCAGTTCGAAGATCTCCTGGGCCGAACGGGCCTCCAGGTTCGCCGTCTCGTCATTGTCGCCGCGGAACAGGCCGCAGGCCGAGAGGCTGATCGCCGCGAGGAGGATGAACAGCAGCCGCGTCACGCGCATCATGAGTGGTAGTCCCGTCTTTCGCCGCGGGCGGCCGGCGCCCGCTTCCTTCCCTGCGGACGCCATGCGCCCGGACTTTCCCGTGCAATAACACGGATCGCGAGCGGTGGGGAAGCGTGGCCTGCGGCCGTCGCGATCACGCGATGCGGCGCAGTGCCTCCTCCTGCCGCGTCACGCCCGGCAGGCCCGCGACGTCACGGTCGCGGCACACGTCTAGGCGCACGGCACCCGGCGTGGCGAAGAGCTTGTGCAGCAGGCGGTTGGTCACGCCGTGGCCTGCGCGCACGCCGGTATAGCGCGCGAGGAGCGGTGCACCGGCCAGCGCGAGGTCGCCCACTGCGTCCAGCATCTTGTGGCGCACGGCCTCGTCCGCGTGGCGGAAGCCCTCCGGGTTCTGCACCGTGCGGCCTTCGACCACGACGGCGTTGTCGAGCGAGCCGCCGAGGGCCAGGCCCTGCGCCCGCAGCGCGTCCACGTCCGCTGCGCGCACGAAGGTACGGCTGTCCATCAGCTCGTCCACGAAGGCACCGTTCACGACGGCGAGGCGCTTGGACTGCCAGCCGATCGCGGTGTTCGGGAAGTCGATCTCGAAATCCACCTCGAAGTGGCGGGCGGGCTCGAGCGCCGCGTAGGCACCACCCTCATCGAGCTCCACGCGCTTGAGCACGCGCAGCACGGTGCGGCGCGCGTCCTGCTCGGCCAGACCGGTGTTGAGGAACGCCCGCACGAAGGGTGCAGCACTGCCGTCCATGATCGGGATCTCGGGGCCGTCCACCTCGATCAGCGCGTTGGAGATGCCGCAGCCATGCAGGGCGGCCATCAGGTGCTCGATGGTGGAGACGGTGACGCCCGCCTCGTTCGCGATCCGCGTGTTCAGCGTCGTGTCGGTCACCGCGTCCCAGCTCGCCGGGATCATGGTGTCACGTGCGACGAGGTCCATGCGACGGAACCAGATGCCGTGATGGACCGATGCGGGACGGACCACCAGCTCGGCCGAGCGGCCCGAATGCAGGCCGATACCGGACAACCGGACGGCACGGCGAAGCGTCGTCTGATAAAGCGATTGCAAGCCTGACCTCGTTCAATAACGGGAAGACTTCGTGGGCTTCCCTTTGTTCGTTAACGCATAAATAGGGGCTGGGGACCGATCGGTTCAAATCAAGCTATGTGTCTGTTTGTGTCACATCACATTAACAAAGTTAGTGCGTTGATCCGAAACGAAAATCGCCCCGCACGAAGGCGGGGCGATCAAGGGGAATGCGCGTATTCCCGTCTGGCGTGATCAGTTGGCCTGGCGCCGCAGGAACGCCGGGATTTCAATCCGTTGCCGCTCATCCTCGTCGAGGCGGTCGGCTGGACGCGGCGTGGCCTGCGGCACGGCGCGGGGCTTTGCCTGCTGCGGCTCGGTCCGCGGGGCCGGCGTGCCCTCGGGCTGGCCCGTCATCCGGTTGATGAGCGAGTTGATCCCGAAGCCGGGCTTGCGCTCACCGTCCTGGGCCTGCGGCGCAGGGGTGGGCGCCGGACGCGGCGGCGTGGAATGCGAGGGCTGCTTGGCCACGGCGGCCTGAAGCCGGGCGAGCGTCTCGTTCGAGGGCTCACCGGCCGGGCGCGCGGTCTCGGCCACGGTCTCCTCCGCCGGAAGCTCCGGCTCGGGCGCGGCTTCAATGCGCGGCTCGGGCGTGCTCTGCCGGCTCGCGATCAGGTCCGACACGGTGGTCGGGTTGGTCACGACCGGGGCCGCCGCGGGCTCGGGCTCGGCAACGGGGGCCGGGGCGGGTGCTGCGACCGGTGCCGGGGCAGAGCGGGCGGCTGCCTGCTCCGCCGCGATCTGCTCGGCCATGGCCGCGTCGATGCCGGTCGCGACGACCGAGACGCGCAGCACGCCGTCGAGCGCCGGGTCCAGCGTGGAGCCCACGATGATGTTCGCGTCCTCGTCCACTTCCTTGCGGATGCGGGAGGCGGCCTCGTCCAGCTCGAACAGCGTCATGTCGTTGCCGCCGGTGACGTTGATCAGGACGCCTTTCGCGCCCTTCAGGCTGATCTCGTCGAGGAGCGGGTTCGCAATGGCACGCTCGGCGGCGTCGACCGCGCGGGTCTCGCCATCGGCCTCGCCCGTGCCCATCATCGCCTTGCCCATCTCGTCCATGACGGAGCGGACATCCGCGAAGTCGAGGTTGATCAGGCCCGGACGCACCATCAGGTCCGTCACGCCCTTCACACCCTGGTAGAGCACGTCGTCGGCCATCATGAAGGCCTCGGTGAACGTGGTCTTCTCGTTGGCGAGGCGGAACAGGTTCTGGTTCGGGATGATGATCAGCGTATCGACGTGCTGCTGCAGCTCGGCGATGCCCTCATCGGCCTGGCGCATCCGCTTCGACCCTTCGAAGTGAAAGGGCTTGGTCACGACGCCGACCGTCAGGATGCCCATCTCGCGGGCCGCCTGCGCGATGATCGGCGCGCCACCGGTGCCGGTGCCGCCGCCCATGCCGGCGGTGATGAAGCACATGTGGGAGCCCGCGAGGTGATCGACGATCTCCTCGATGCTCTCCTCGGCCGCGGCGGCACCCACGGCGGGCTTCGCACCCGCGCCCAGACCCTCGGTCACCTGGGTGCCCATCTGGATCTTGCGGCTCGCCTGGGCCTGCTGCAGCGCCTGCGCGTCGGTGTTCGCCACCACGAACTCCGCACCTTCCAGCTGCTTGTCGATCATGTTGTTGACCGCGTTGCCGCCCGCACCGCCTACGCCGAAGACGAGGATGCGCGGCTTCAACTCGGTCTGCTCGGGCATCCGAAGAGTCAGACTCATGATGTGATCCGCCTGTATGTTGCTCTGCTCTACCGCTCGAGGGGTCCTCGTTGTTCGGGACCTCCTTCTGATTCGCTAAAGTAACTCAAAGGCTGGAGTCGGTCACGGTAAAAAGGGTTGCGAAAACTGTAAATCCGGCGAAAACAAGGCGCTCTCGGCAGGTTTCGGCCAGTTCCGGGTCACATCAGCCCCAAGTCACGGCCACCTCGAGCGGTCCGCGGAAGGCCCAGCCGCCGAACCGGGCCGGACGGGCGGGGTTGAGGCGCAGGTTCGCCAGCCGGTCGAAGAGCATCGGCACTGCGACCTCCGCGATCAGGCAGCGCGACGCCCAGGCGCCGGCGCAGAAATGCGGGCCCGCGCCGAAGGCGATGGAGGGGCCGGCGTCCTGCGTGATGTCGAAGGCGTCCGGTCTGGCGAAGACCGCCTCGTCCCGGTTGCCGGAGCCGAACATCAGGAACACGCGGTCGTCCTCGGCATAGGCGATGCCGTCGACCTCCGCCTCCTCAGCGATGCGGCGCGGCGACATGCCGATGGGGCTGATCCAGCGGGCGTATTCCTCGAACGCGGCGAGCCAAGGGGCCTCGCCTCGCCGGATCATCGCGAGCTGTTCCGGATGGCTCAGGAGCGCCCAGGCACAGCCCGCGATGGCGTCGCGCGGCTCGTTCTGTCCGCCGGAGATCGCGAGCTTCACGTTGGCCCGGATCCGGTCCTCACCCAGACCCGCCGCCTGCTGCGTGGCGATCAGGGAGTGCTCCGGCGGGGCGGCGAGCTGCGCGTCGATATGCCGGTCGATGGAGGCGGTGCAGTCGTGGCAGCGCGCCTCGACCTCCGCGTCGCCCGCGTAGTTGGCACAACCGTCGATCATGCCCTGGCTGACGCGGTCCATCTCCCGCCAGTCCATGTTGTCGAGCCCGGTGATGGCCTTCAGTGCCTCGGCACTGACCGGCATCGCGTAATCCGCCACAAGATCGCAGGCGCCGCGCGGGGCGAGATCGTCAAGCACCTGTTCCGTCGCCGCCTCGAACCGCGCGCGCCACACGTCCTTCACCGTGCGGGGGGAGACCGTGGGGAAGATCGCCCGCCGCTCCGACATGTGGCCGTCGCCGTCGCGGCGCATCATGTTCTCGCCCATCAGGACAGTCATCAGGCCGTCGGGCTGGTACGACGAGAAGACGCTTGTCTTCTTCTCGTTGCGGAAGATGTCGTCGCGCCGGGTCATCAGCGTCGCGCCCAGCTGCGGGACGAAGCACACCGGCGCCTCCGCCCGCATCCGCTTCAGGTCGGGATAAGGATCGGCCCAGAAGGCCGCGGGGTCGATCTCGTAGACGGGCGCATTGGACATCCGCAAAGCGTCCGCGGCCCGTTTGCAACCGTCAATCGGCCCCACGCGCTTCGGATTTGCCCAGATATCCCCGCCGGAGGCGCTACCAGTTCTCGCGGAACCAGCGCATCGCCTTGCGCAGCCGCTGGGTGCCGTAGCGATCGGCGGGCACCTCGAAGTCCCAGCACTCGTCCGACGGCTTGGCCAGGTGCAGCGCCAGCCCCACCGCGGCGGAGAACTGGGCGGAGGTCTGGGCCTGAGGCAGCCCCGGAATGCGCAGCGGGCGGCCGAGCCGCACCTGACGGCCGAGGATGCGGGCCGCGATCTCCTCCAGCCCCGGCACGAGGCTGCCGCCGCCGGTCAGCACGATGCGGCGACCCGGCATGTGCTCGAAGCTCGCGGCATCGAGACGGTCGCGGGCGGCCTCGAGGATCTCTTCGACGCGCGGACGCATGACGCCGATCAGCTCGGCGCGGCTCACGGTAGGCCGCGTCGGCGTGTGGTCGTTGGGATCGCGTGCCACCTCGATCAGGTCGCGATCGTCGCGCGAGGTCGCGACCAGCCCGCCGTGGAACGTCTTTATCCGCTCGGCCACCGCGTTTGATACGGCCAGCCCGTGGCAGATGTCGGAGGTCACGTGATCGCCCCCCAGCCGCACGGTGTCGGCGTAGATCATCTGCCGCTTCATGAAGATCGACAGGCCCGTCGAGCCACCGCCGAGGTCGATGCAGGCCCCGCCAAGCTCCAGCTCATCCTCCGTCATCGCGGCGAGCCCCGCGGCGTAGGACGAGTGCACCAGCCCCGACAGTTCCAGATCGCAGCGGCGGAAGACCTGCACCATGTTGGCGATGCTCTCCGCACTCACGGTCATCATGTGCATGTCGACACTGAGCCGCGCACCGGTGAGGCCCCGCGGATCGGTCAGCCCGGTGCGGTGGTCGAGGGTGAAGTTGACCGGCAGCGCATGCAGCACCTCGCGGCCCGCGCCATAGTCCGGCACCTCGCCCTGTGCGAGCGCCTCGCCGATATCGGCCTCGGTCACCTCGCCATGCTCGACCTCCGCCTCGCCCAGCAGGCCGTAGGAACGGGGGCGTCCGCCGGAATAGCAGGCGATGACGTGATCGACGCGGACCTCGGCCATCTTCTGGGCTGCGTTGATGACGGTGCGCACGCCGCGCTCGACCTCCTCCATCGCCGCGATCTCACCCAGCTCGATCCCGCGGGAGCGGGTGGTGGCCGCGCCGATGACCTTCAGCCCCGCCTGCCCGTCGAGCCGCCCGACGCCATCCGCGCGGGTGGCACGCAGCAGGGCGAAGTCGATGGCGAGGATCAGGCAGGTGATCTTGGACGAGCCGAGGTCGACGATGGCGACGAGCCCGCGGCGCAGCGCGTTCTCCCGCCGCTCACGCATGGCGCGCTGCGATTGGTAGAGCAGGTTCCGGGTCATGCGTCCTCTCCCGCTTCCATGGCGCGCAGGCGCCGCATCTCGCGCACGGCGTGGTCGGTGAGGCGCACGGTGGGGCGGGTGCGGTCGCGCATGTCGATGGCCTCGATGTCGCGCTCCAGCATCTCCTCGCTGAGATGCAGGGCGAGGACGTGGAGCAGCGCCTCCACCGCGCCGCTCTCGGGCAGGAGGATGCGCTGCCCGCGGTCGAGCGCGATGTCCCAGCGCCGTTCGCCGACGCGGACCATGCCGCGGATGCGCGGGCCGAGGGGCCCGGCGGCTTCGGCGAGCGCCAGCGCCTCGCCCACATGCTCTGCAGCCCCCGTGCCGAAGATCATCGGCAGGTCTGGCCGCTCGGGGGCGGGGGACAGGTCGCTGACCACGACGCCATGCGGATCGACGAGGTGCAGGCCCTGCCGGTCACGCCAGACGGCGACGGGAATGCGCTCGGTCACGCGCACCTTCAGCGCCTTGTCCGGCCCGATGGTGAGCTGCGCGGTATCGATGGGCGCCAGCGCCTCCACCCGCGCGCGTGCCTCATCGAGGTCGAGGCGGAGGGAGGAGGCGGGCAGCTCCACCGCCAGCGCATCCGCCACCTCGGCGGTCAGATCGGGGCCTGCGCCCTCGATCTCCAGCGCCAGTACGGCGAACTCGGGGTGATCGACGACGGCGGAATGTGCGGCCATCACCTGCGCCCGCACCCACGCCTGATTGTGGGGATTGGCCGCCAGACCGCCGACGACCATCGCGATGACGCTCAGCGGCAGGCCACGCTTCACCATCAGGCGGACCCGTGGGCTCAGCCACCAGCGCGACAGGCGGTAGCGCCAGCGGGACGGGGCGTAGTCGCGTTTCAGCGGTCGCATGAGGCGTCCTCCACCAGCATCCGGCAGAGCTTGCCGAAGGAGATCCCGATCTGTGCCGCCTGCTCGGGCGTCAGCGAGGTCGGCGTCATGCCGGGCTGGGTGTTGGTCTCCAGGAGGTAGAGGCCCTCGGCGCCCCGGCTCTCGTCCCAGCGCATGTCGGTGCGCGACACGCCGCGGCAGCCCAGCACCTCGTGCGCGCGGGTGGCATAGTCGAGGCAGAGCGCCGTGATCTCCTCCGGCAGCTCGGCGGGCACCACGTGGCGCGATCCGCCCTCGCCGTACTTCGCCTGGTAGTCGTACCAGCCGGTGTTGGAGATGATGTCGGTGACCGCGATCGCTCCGTGCCCGTCGAGCACGCTGACGGTCAGCTCGCGGCCCGGCACGTATTCCTCGACCATCACCTCGCCCGGCATGTCGTCGGAGAGCTTCGCGGGGCCGTTGGCGCCGGCCTGCACGATATAGATGCCGACCGAGGAGCCCTCGTTATAGGGCTTCACCACGTAGGGCGGCTCCATCGGGTGGGCTTCCATCGCCTCGGCCTTGGTGCAGCGCACGTCCGTGGCGATGGGCAGGCCCGCGCGGCGATAGGCGGCCTTGGTCTTCAGCTTGTCCATGGCGAGCGCGGAGGCGAGCACGCCGGAATGGGTGTAGGGAATGCGGAGCCATTCCAGGAGGCCCTGCACGCAGCCATCCTCGCCCCAGCGGCCGTGCAGCGCGTTGTAGACGGCGGTAGGCTTTTCGCGCACGAGATCGGCAGGCAGCGTCGGGCCCGCGTCGATCTCCACCACTTCGAATCCTTCATCCCGCAACGCGGCCGCGACCAGCTCACCGGAGACGAGCGACACTTCTCGCTCGGCCGACGGGCCGCCCTTCAGGACCGCGATGCGGGGCTGTCCACTGCTCGACATGCCCGCCTCGTTCTGGTGTCGCCCCGGTTTCATGTCCCTGCGTTGAGGGTCCGGGGTCGTCAGCGGCCGGAGTGATCCCCGATCCGCATGATTTCCCATTCTAGCTCAATGCCGGAATGGGCCAAAACCCTTTTTCGAACCTCCTCGCCCAGGTTTTCCAGATCGGCCGAGGTCGCGGTGCCGGTGTTGACGAGGAAGTTGGAGTGCTTGGGGCTCATAATTGCCCCGCCCAGCGTCAGCCCGCGGCAGCCCGCATCGTCGATCACCTTCCACGCCTTGAGGTCATGCACGTCGTCGTCGCGGCCCGTCGAGGAGTATCCCGCCGGATTGCGAAAGGTGGAGCCGCAGGACAGGTCATCGACCGGCTGGCTCTCAGCTCGTTTGGCGAGCTGATCCTCCATCTTCTGCGCCAGTTCCGCCGGGTCGCCGGCGGGTCCTTCGAGAAGGACGGAGGTCACGACCATGCCGTCCGGCAGGTCCGAGGAGCGGTAGGCGAACCCGATCTCGTCCTTAGCGAGCGTGATCGGCGTGCCGTCGCGCAGGTAGCCCGAGACCTCGACCACCGCGTCCGCCGTGTAGCTGCCGTAGCAGCCTGCGTTCATCTTCACGGCACCGCCGATGGCGCCGGGGATGGTGCGCAGGAAGGTGAGGTCGATGCCCGCTTCCGCCGCGCGCTTGGCCACCTGCGCGTCGAGCGCGGCGCAGCCGGTGCGGACGCGGGTCCCCTCGATCTCGACGGTGTTGAAGCCGCGGCCCATGCGGATCACGACGCCGCGGATGCCGCCGTCGCGAACGATCATGTTGGAGCAGACGCCGATGGGCAGGACAGGGATGTCTGCTGGGCAGGCGGCGAGGAAGGCCGCGAGGTCGGCCTCGTCGGCCGGCATGAACAGCACCTCCGCCGGGCCGCCGGTGCGCAGCCAGCTCATTGCGCTCATGTCGCGTTCTTGAAGGTAGCGGCCGCGGATCTCGGGGAGGCGGTCGAGAAGGCTCAAGTGCTGCGTGTCGCCCATCGTTACTGGCCTCGCGCCCGGCCCGAGGGGGGCGCAAACGCGCCCGCCTTGGGGGCGGGTCGGGCGCGTCGGCGATGCGGAACGCATCGCCGAAGGGAGGAAGAGGACGGCGCAGCGTCCCCCCTCCCTATCCCTCCCCCCGGCGGGGGGAGGGGAGCGCTTCGGTCCCCGTGGTGCGCTTTGGTTGGATTCGTGTGCTTCCTCCCCCCGCCGGGGGGAGGAGAGGAGGGGGGCCGTACCATCACGTCAGGCTCCGCGGTAGCGCGTGCGCCCACTGGGTGATCGTCCCGGCGCCGAGGAACACGACCATGTCCCCGGCCTCGGCCACCTCGCGCACGAAATCCGGGATGCCCTTCGGCGCATCCACGGCCCGCACGTCGCGGTGGCCGTGGGACGTAATGCCCTCGACTAGAGCCGCCTGGTCCGCCCCCGCGATGGGCTCCTCCCCCGCCGCGTAGACCGAGGAGATCCCCACCACGTCCGCCTCGTTGAAGCAGGTGCAGAAGTCGTCGAAGAGGCTCGCCACGCGGCTGAACCGGTGCGGTTGGTGGATCGCGATCACCCGGCCCTTCGTGGCCTTCCGCGCCGCCTTCAGCACCGCCGCAATCTCCACCGGGTGGTGTCCGTAATCGTCGATGATCGTGATGCCGCCGACCTCGGCGACATGGGTGAAGCGTCGGTTGACGCCGCCGAAACCGCTCAGCCCTTTGCGGATCGCCTCGTCCGGGATGCGCAGGTCGAGTGCCACGGCAATCGCCGCCAGCGCGTTCTGCACGTTGTGCTCGCCCGGCATCGGCAGGCGCAGCCCCTCGATCCGCCGCTCGCCATGGCGGTGCCGCGCGATCACGTCGAAACAGGCGACCGGCCCGTCATAGCGCAGGTTCACGGCGCAGATATCGGCCTGGAGCGAAAACCCATAGGTGATGACCCGCTTGTCGATCACCCGGCCCTTCAACGCCTGGCACTCGGGGTGGTCGATGCAGATCACGGCCGCACCGTAGAACGGAATGTTGGATACGAAGCTGTCGAAGGCCGCGCGGATCGCGTCGAAGTCCCCGTAATGGTCCATGTGCTCGGGGTCGATATTGGTGATGATCCCGATGGTCGCCGGCAGCTTGAGGAATGTTCCGTCACTCTCGTCCGCCTCGACCACCATCCAGTCGCCGTCGCCCATCCGCGCGTTCGAGCCGTAGGCATGGATGATCCCGCCATTGATGACGGTCGGGTCCACCCCGCCTGCGTCCAGAATGGCGGCGACCAGCGACGTCGTCGTCGTCTTCCCATGCGTTCCCGCCACCGCGACGTTGGACTTCAGCCGCATCAGCTCCGCCAGCATCTCCGCCCGCCGCACGATCGGCAGGCCGCGCGCGCGGGCGCCGTCAAGCTCCGGATTGCCCTTCTTGATCGCGGTGGAGACGACGACGACCTCGGCATTCTCGAGGTTGTCCTCCGACTGGCCGATGAACGTCTCCGCCCCGTGCTCGCGCAGCCGCTCCAGGATTGGGCCGTCCTTGAGGTCGGAGCCCTGCACCTTGTAGCCGTGGTTCAGCATCACCTCGGCGATACCGGACATGCCGATACCGCCCATGCCCACGAAGTGGATCGAGCCGATGTCCTGCGGCAGGCGGGTGGGACGGTCGTTCATGCGTTTCCTTTCATCTCGGCGACCCGCTCGACCAGATCGGCGAGGCGGGCCTGCGCGTCGGGCTTCGCGACGCCCTGTGCGGCATCGGCCATGGCGCGGGCGCGCGCCGGGCGCGACAGGATCGCGCTGATCTCGGCGGCGAGGCGGTCCGTGTCAACCTCGTTTTCGCGGAGCATGACGGCCGCTTCCGCCTCCACCAGCCCGCGGGCATTGGCCGTCTGATGATCGTCGGCGGCGAGCGCGAAGGGGATCAGGATCGAGGGCCGCCCGACCACCGAGATATCGGCGACCGACGAGGCCCCCGACCTGCTGATGACGAGCTGGCAGGCGGCCAGCCGCTCGGGCACGTCGTCGAAGAAACCTTTCACCTCGGCCGCGATCCCGGCGTCAGCATAGGCGTTGCGTACTCTCGCCTCGTCCTCGCCGCGGGCCTGGTGGGCGACGTCGAGCCGGGCGCGCAGGTCTTCGGGCAGGGCGGCGAGAGCCGGGGGCACCTCCCGACTCATGATCGCGGCCCCCTGGCTGCCGCCGATGATCACCACCTTGAGGGACCCGTCGGACGGGAAGTCGTAGGGCGCGCCGGCCTGTGCCGCGATCGTGCCGCGCACCGGGTTGCCGGTGTGCTCGGCATCGACACCGGGGGGTAGGACGGTGGGCCAGACCGAGCAGGCGACCTTGTCCGCACGCTTGGCGAAGAGGCGGTTAACCCGCCCCGGAATGCCGTTCTGTTCGTGGATCAGCGTGGGAATGCCCAGGAGCTTCGCCGCCGTCATCGCAGGCACGGCCGGATAGCCGCCGAACCCCGCCACCGCCGCGGGCCGGTCGCGGCGCATGGCGCTCACCGCCTCCAGCACGCCGCGGCCGATCATCAGGGGCGCCACCAGCTTGCCGAGCGCCCCGCCGCGCGCCGGGGTCGCGGCGCGCACGACCTCCCGCGGCACATCCTCCGGAAAGGCCCCGGCATAGCGCGCGCCGCGTATGTCCGTGGAGAGCGACACCCGCCAGCCGCGCGCCAGCATCTCCTCCGCCAGCGCCTGCGCAGGGAACATGTGCCCGCCCGTTCCGCCTGCCGCGATGACCAATTTGCGTCCGCCCATGCCCCCGCTCTCTCTTCGTCAAATATCCCCGCCGGAGGCGCTTACCCGTGCCGCCCGCCGAGCCCCAGTGCGTCGCCCAGGTCGTCCTGCGGCCGCGTCCGGGTAAACGCGATCAGCATGCCGAGCGACACCCCCGTCGCCAGCAGTGACGAACCGCCATAGCTCACGAAGGGCAGCGTCATGCCCTTCGCCGGCAACAGCCGCACCGCCACGCCCATGTTGATGACCGACTGCATGGCGAAAAGCGCCGCCAGCCCAGTGCCCGCCAGCCGGATGAACGCATCCCGCTCCCGGCTCAGACGAAAGAGCGCGCGGAGCGTGATGAAGGCGAAGAGCCCGATGATGACGAGCACCAGAAGCAGGCCGTACTCCTCCGCCGCGACCGCGATGATGAAGTCGGTATGCGCATCCGGCAGACGCCACTTCACCAGCCCCTCACCGACGCCGACGCCGAGAAATCCGCCCTCGCGGATCGCGGCGGTGGCGTAGCCGATCTGCGTCGTGGGATCGACCACCGGGTCGAGATAACCGTCGATCCGCCGGGCGAAATGCTCCGAGTTGTTGTAGGCGAAGATGCCGGTCGCCACGACCGCGCCGGCCAGCGAGACAAGCAGCAGCATCGGCGCGCCCGCCACGAAATACATCAGTCCCCAGGCGGCAAGGATCAGGCTCGCTTGCCCGAAATCCGGTTGCAGGGCGAGGCTCGCTGCGACCGCCACGGCCAGCCCGAAGGAGAGCGACTTGCCCGGCGGCCCGCCGCGCGCCATCGAGCCGGTCATCAGCCAGGCCGCGAAGACGACGAAGACGGGTTTCAGGAACTCCGAGGGCTGGATGCTCGCGAATCCCAGCGAGTACCAGCGCGTCGCGCCCTTGCCGAAATCGGTGCCGAGCACCGGCAGGAGCAGGACGGCGAGAAAGGTCAGCCCGAACCCGATCGTGGCCCAGCGGCGCAGTGCCCGCGGCTCCCACATCGACACGATCAGCATGGCCGCGAGCCCCACCACCCCGAACACCGCCTGCCGGGTCACGTAATGGAACGGATCGAGCCCGTTGCGCGCGGCCAGTGGCGGCGAGGCGGCGAGGCCCAGCAAGAGACCCAGCAGGAACAGCACGAGCACCGCCGACAGCGTCCAGCGGTCGACCGTGCGCCACCAGCGCGGCACGATCGGCTCGCGCTCCGCGCTCGGCGCACCCTCGGCGCCGAATACCATCTCCGTCATGCGACTGCCCTCACGCCCGCTGCTTCCGCCGACACTGCCTCGCCCGCCCGGCCTGTTCTCGGCCGGTTCGCGCAGGGGTGATGTTAGCGTGTTGCGCCCGGCCGGGCCAGTCTTGCGGCGGCGTGCGGTTTGAGAGTGTGGATTTGCGTATTTGGACAAAGAAGAAGGCGGGGATTTCTTCTTTGTCCAAATACGCGATCGCGCGAGGTCAGCCGGTGCTGCCGTCCGCCCTCCGGGCGAGCCAAACGGTGTGGCGGTCGCAGTCGGGATCTTCGGCGAGATAGCCGCGCAGCGTCAGCCCTTCGGCCGCCATCAGTGCGACGTATTCCTCCGGGTCGAGGCTCGCGTGATAGACGGGCTCGCCGCCGACCCGTCCCCACGCCTCGCCCGCGGCGGGACCGGAGGTAAACATCAGGGCGCCGCCCGGTGCGAGATGCGCGGCGAAGATCGGGAACATCGCCCGCTGCGCGTCCGGCGTGAGGTGGAAGAAGCTGTCCCACGCGACGATCCCATCGAAGCGGCGGTCGAGGGCGAGGGTGCGCATGTCGGCTTCGATCCACTCGGCCTCAGGCAGGTGGGCGCGGGCGAGCTCGAGCATTTCGGGCGCGCCGTCGACGCCGGTGACGGCGAAACCACGCTGCATCAGCCAGCGGGCGATCGGGACGCCGGAGCCACAGCCGAGGTCGAGCACGTGGCCGCCGGATGGGAGGAGAGCGGCGAGGCGATTGAGCCACGGTTGCTCGAAGACGCCCGTTGGACGGCCACGGTCCCACGTGGCCGCCTGCCGTCGATAGGTCGACAGGATGTCGTCGGGGTCCGAACGGCTCACAGGCCGACCACCTTCATGTCTTCTGTGCCGAGCGGGCCGGTGGCGCCGCGCCGGTGGCGCAGGCGGACGGCGGTGAGGATGTCTTCCGGTGTCGCCTCCGCCGTCCAGCCGCAGGTGCGGGCGGCCATCAGGAACCGTTCCATATCTGGAGAGGACCCCACGCCAGCCACCGCGGGCTGCGCATGACCAGCGCGCTCCAGCCGTGCCCAGTCGAAGTGTGTGCCCGGATCGCTCTTCCGCCCGGGGGCGCAGTCGGAGTGTCCGATCACGCCCTCCGGTCCGATCCGCCAGTGGTCGCGCAGGTCGCTGAGCAACGCCTCCAGCGACAGCATCTGAGCTTCCGGGAATGGCGCATCACCGGGATTGTCGAGCTCGATGCCCAGCGAGTGGCTGTTCACGTCCGTCACGTTCAGCCACGCGCCCGCGCCCGCGTGCCAGGCGCGATGTTCGTCGGCCACCAGCCGGGTCACGTCACCATCTCGGTCGATCACGTAGTGGGCGGAGACCTCGCAGGCCGGATCGCACAGCCGCGCGATGGCCGCCGCCGCGCTCCCCATCGCCGTATAGTGCAGCACGATCAGTGAGGGTACGGCGCCGCGCCGGTCGCCGTAGTTGGGCGAAGGGCATTCGCGGATGGACAGGGGCGGTCGCATGGCGGCACCCTGCCAAGACCGCTGCGCCCGGGCAAGGGAGGCCGTCCTGCCGCACACCAACCGCGTCACCCCCTTCGGCGAGATCACCGCCTCTCCGGCGCGCGGCGCGTGGACCGGCAACCGGGGCGGGCGGCTGCACCGGGAGGACGGGACGCTCACGCGCCGCTGGGCCTCGAAGCACTGGATCATCTGCCGCCTGCAGTGGAAGGGCTGGCGGCGGAAGGTGATGGGGCCGGGCTACACGCATCTCTTCTTTCTCGACGAGGCGACGGCCTTTGCCGCCGGCCACCGCCCCTGCTTCCTGTGTCGGCGGGAGGCGGCGCACACCTTCGCGGACGCTTGGCGGCCCGGGATCAAGGTGCCCGAGATGGACGAGGCGCTGCACACGGCGCGGCGGGGACCGCAAGAGCTGGTCCGCGCGCGGGACCTCACCGACGGGGCACTCTTCACCGACGGGAACGCGGCGTGGCTCACATATCGAGGCGCCGCGCACCGCTGGAGTTTCGAGGGCTACGGTCCGCCCGAATGCCTTCCGGACGGACCGGTCCGTCCGTTGACGCCTCTCCCGACGATCGCGTTGCTCGCCGCAGGCTATTCAGTTCAGATCGACCCCAGCGCCGAGGCCGACTAGCGCCCCACTACCGCGCTGCCGATGGGCCGCCAGCGGACCACGTAATAGGGACCCGCGGGCTCGGTGCTCGCGCCTGCATTGAGCGGCGGCGTGTTGTTGAGGCGGTTGACCGTCGCGTACATCCAGCCGTCCGGCCCCGCCGACATCCCGTCCGGCCACTCGATGCGCGGGTCCGCGACCAGCACGCGGTAGCGCCCGTCCGGCCCCGTCACGCCGATCGCATTGCCGCCGCCGTCCGTGATATACACGTTGCCGATATCGTCCACCGTGATCCCGTCGGAGGGCGGCTTGTCGCCATAGCGCTCGACCAGGGCGGCCAGCTCCTCGGCAGGCAGCTCGGGATCGGCGAGCGCCGCGGTCGGCACCCGCCAGACCGCCGTCCCGTTCATCGCGCCGTAGTACACCCACTCATTATCCGGGCTGATGGTAATCGGATTGAGCGCCACCCGCGCGCGCGAGCCATCGGGGTTCCGCAGCAGCTCCCCGCGCACGATGAAATCCACGTCTTCCGCCATGGTGGAGACGTGGCCGTCCAGCGCCCGGCGCCCCTCGCCGGTCTCGAGATTTATGATCGCGAAACCGCCCGCGATGTCGGCGGTGTAGGCGAGCGGCCGCTCCGCATCGAGGGCGAGGTCGTTGTGGAAGGATCCCTCCACCGACGCCTCCGCCGGGATGTCGATCGCCGCCTCCAGCTCATCGGTCTGTGTGTTCCAGCCGACGAGGCGCTGCTGCACCTGCCCTCCGCTGCCGTTGTCGAGCATCCAGACGACGCCGTCGGCGGAGCTCCGTAGGCCCAGCACGGCGGCGAGGCCCGTGCCGTCCGCCTGCCGCGGCCCGGCCCAGCGGGGCGTGGGGAAGGGGACGAGGCTGCCATCCTCGGTCAGCTCCACCACCCGCATCTCGGGCGCGTAGAACTGGTGCAGGCTGAGGATGATCCGGCCGTCCGGTGTCACGGTGACGTTACCCGGCCCCTGGTCGAGCTCGGCGACGACCTCGAAGGTCTGGGCGGTGAGGGGGGTGGCCGCGACCAGCGCGGCAAGGGCGATACGGGCGATCATGGGGACGCTCCTCTCCTGCAATTCACGGGCAGGGAGATAGCGCGTCGGACCCTGCCTGCTACCGATCTCCGAGGGCGAGCGCACCGGCAAATGTCAGGAACAGCGAGCCGGTGATGCGGCTGCGCCAGCGCGCCACCCGCGCCGATGCGCCGAGCCGCCCGCCGGCCCAGGCGAAGACCAGCGCCAGCCCCGCGCACCAGACCGCGCCGCCGAGCGCGAAAGTGAGGCCGAGCGTGGCAAGCTGTGCCGTCAGCGCCCCCGCTGCCGGATCGGCGAATTGCGGCAGGAAGGCGAGGAAGAAGAGTGCGACCTTGGGGTTCAGCACGTTGATCGCCGTGCCCTTCGCGATGATGAGGAGCGGCCGCTTCGGCGGCGCGCCCGCAGCCTCGGTCCGCCCGTCGCTGCGCAGCGCCTGCCAGCCCAGCCACGCGAGGTAGCCGACGCCCGCCCAGCGCACGACCTCGAACGCGACCGGCGAGGCGGCGAAGATCGCGCTGACGCCGAGCGCGGCGGCGAGCGCATGGATGCTCGCCCCGACCACGGTCCCGGTGGCGGCGAGCAACCCGCCGCGCCGCCCGCCAGAGAGCGAGTTCGCGGCGATGTAGGCCATGTCCGGCCCCGGGATGACGTAGATCACGATGCAGGCGGCGAGAAAGGCGAGCAGCGTTGCGGGATCGACGGGCATGGCGGCCTCCTTACGGTCCTGCCCAGCCTGCGCCCGGACCCGCCGCCGATCAAGCTCCGCGCCGCAGGCGCGGCCCGGCCCAACGGGAGGAAGCCCGCAAGGGCGACCGACGGGCGGGAGCGTCCCGGCTCAGGCGATCACGGCTCCCAAAAGCCCCAGCCGTCCGGAGTATAGCCGCGGGTGAGCGCGATCTTCGTCGCGCGCTCCTCCTGCGTCCAGACACCGTCCAGCGTCAGGGGAACACCGCCGATGGAGGCGGAGATCATGCCGTCCTCCTGCACCTCGACCTCGTAGCCGAAGCTCGTCAGCGCCTTTGCGCACGCCTCCGCATCCGCGCCGTCGCCGGGCAGGAATTCGAGGTCGAGCGTGACCTCCACCGCCTCGTCGAGGTCGCCTTCCTCGGCGATCTGCTTCAGCGTCAGGGCCGTGACGGCCTTCTGGTGCTCGTAATCCCAGTCGCTCACGCGGCCTCTCCCGGTCCCTGGTAGTCTGCGAGGATGCGGTCGGCATCCTCCATCACCCGGCGCACGTTGCGCGCGGCCTGTCGGATGCGCTGTTCGTTCTCCACGAGGCCGAGGCGGACGTAGCCCTCGCCATACTCGCCGAAGCCGACGCCGGGCGAGACCGCGACTTCCGCCTCGCGCAGGAGGATCTTGGAGAATTCCATGGAGCCCAGATGCCTGAACCGCTCCGGCACCGGCGCCCAGGCGAACATGGTGGCGGGCGGGGCGGGGATGTCCCAGCCTGCGCGGCCCATCGCCTCGACCAGCACGTCGCGGCGAGATTTGTAGATGCCGCGGATCTCCTCGATGCAGTCGTCGGGGCCGTTCAGAGCTGCGGCCGCGGCCACCTGCACCGGGGTGAAGGCACCGTAGTCGAGATATGACTTGATGCGGGTCAGCGCCCCGATCAGCCGCTCATTGCCGACGGCGAAGCCCATGCGCCAGCCCGGCATGGCGTAGGTCTTGGAGAGCGAGGTGAACTCCACTGCGATGTCCTTCGCCCCCTCGACCTGCAGCAGGGAGGGCGGCGGATTGCCGTCGAAATAGATCTCCGAATAGGCGAGATCGCTGAGCAACCACAGGTGGTTCTTCTTCGCGAAGGCGACGAGGTCGCGGTAAAAGTCGAGATCGGTCACCTGCGCCGTCGGGTTCGACGGGAAGCTGACGACGACCGCGACGGGCTTGGGCACCGAATGGATCACGGCCTGTTCGAGGGCGCGCAGATACGCCTCCGGATCGAACTTGCCGTCCACCAGCGTCTGAATGTGGCGCAGGGTCCCCCCTGCGATCATGAAGCCGTAGGGGTGGATCGGGTAGCTGGGGTTCGGGACCAGCATCACGTCGCCCGGTGCGGTGATCGCCATGGCGAGGTTGGCGAGCCCTTCTTTCGAGCCCAGCGTCGCGATCACCTCCGTCTCCGGATCGAGCTTCACGCCGAAGCGGCGGGCGTAGTAGCCCGCCTGCGCGCGGCGAAGCCCCGGAATGCCCTTGGAGGCGGAATAGCGGTGTGTCCGCGGCTTCCTGACCGTCTCGCAGAGCTTGTCGACGATGTGGCTGGGCGTATCCATGTCAGGGTTGCCCATGCCGAAATCGATGATGTCCATCCCGCCCGCTCGGTACTCCGCCTTCAGACGGTTCACTTCGGCGAACACGTAGGGCGGCAGGCGCTTGATGCGGTAGAACTCTTCGGACATCGGCTCGGATCTGTCTGGAGGTTGCAGGTTCCGCCGTTATGGAGAGCCCCGGCAGGGGGTGCAATGTCCGATGTGTGTCGCAACGCGGCATTCCGGTGAACAGATATTGCGCCGTTGCCGTGGTGGCACGGATGGTCAGCCGCGCCGGGTGGTGAGCTCGGGGTCCTCGGCGTCATAGACGACGTCGTTGTCCTCCTCCGGCCACCTGGTGCTCGCCGAGCGATACGTCGGATGGCCGTCGAAGCCGCCGACCTTCACCAGCGTATCGCCGTTCTCGAAGGACATCAGCAGGCCCTGCTCCAGATCCCAGCCGCAGCTGCAGGAGATCATGACGTAGTCGTTTCCGCGCCAGTCCTCGACATAGACCGCCTTTGGCCGGACGTGGTTCCAGATCTCCTCGGCGCTTTGCGGAACCTCGTCCATGTCCTCCTCGATATAGTCCGGGTAGATCGCGTACATGTCGCTGAAATAGGCCCAGACATGGCGGGTATGGGCGTCGCGGTCCTTGGAGGTGAGGGCAAGAAAACGGTCGAAGGCCGGGTGCCCTTCGGCGTCCTCCCGGATGGTGACGTCTTGACCGGGGAAGTAGGGGACGGTCGGCATGTCTGGCGCTCCTGTGCAGGCGGTGCAGGGAGCTATCCGCCCCCTTGTGTCTGTTCGGGGCTCCGCCCGTTCGGGCCTGAAACGCGATGCGTTTCCGGGATAGCGCTTACCTCCGAGGATATTCCGGCAGAGAAGAAACCCTCATGACAGCCCGGCTTCCGCCTCTGCCCGCAGCCGCGCCTTCTTGCGGCGGGCCATGAGGTTGAGCCCCTCGATCAGCCCGGCAAAGGCCATGGCGGCGTAGATGTAGCCCTTCGGGATCTTCGCATGGAACCCCTCCGCCACCAGCGTCGTGCCGATCAGCAGCAGGAAGCCGAGGGCGAGCATCACGACCGTCGGGTTCTCGTTGACGAAGCGGGACAGCGGACCGGCGGCCACCAGCATGCAGATCACCGTGAAGGTGATGGCGATCACCATGATCGGCACATGCGGCGTCATGCCCACGGCCGTGATGATCGAGTCGATGGAGAAGACGAGGTCGAGCAGCAGGATCTGAACGATGGCCGCGCCCAGCGTCATGCCGACCGCCTTGCCGACCAGGATGTCGCCCTCGGGCTCCGGATCCACATGGTGGTGGATCTCCTTCGTCGCCTTCCAGATCAGGAAGATACCGCCCGCGATCAGGATCAGATCCTTCCACGACAGCGCGAGCTCGCCGACATTGAGCACCGGCTCCACCAGCCCCACGATCCAGGCGATGGCCATCAGGAGGCCCAGCCGCATGATCAGCGCCAGTCCGATCCCGAGGTTGCGGGCGAAGGCGCGCTGCCGCTCGGGCAGCTTGTTGGTGATGATCGAGATGAAGAGGAGGTTGTCGATGCCCAGCACCACCTCCATGACGATCAGGGTGAGCAGGGCGGCCCAGTTGGTCGGATCGGTCAGCAGTCCAAGCACGCTTTCCATGCGGTGTCTCCGGTGACGAATCAGATGGGGCGAAGAGATAGGGCCGCGCCGGGTGCGCGGCGAGGGATCAGGGCCGGGACGCCCGGGCGCGCAGGGCCGCGGCCCGTTGCTGGAGGAGGCGCGCCTCCGTTGCCGAGCCGCTGACCCGCGCGGCGCGGGAGGATTGCGAGGCGGCACGGTTGAGAAGCGCACGGCCCTCGGGGCTCAGCGTCGCGGTCTGCCCGCCGATTTCCGCCGTTTCGGCCCTGAGCGCGATCGCCCGCGCCTCCAGCGTCGCGGTGTCGAGCAGCGCGCCCGCGTCGGCCTGCAGGAGGTCGACCTCCTCCCGCGCGCCGCGGACCTCGCCGGGGGTGAGCAGGACGAAGCCGCGCGCCTCGATCTCCTCCAGCCCCAGAAGCTCCGGATAGGGCCCATCGCCCACCACCAGCTCCGTGCCTTCGGGGATGTCGTAGAACCCGATCGTCTCGCCGATGGCGCAACCGCTGAGGGCGAGGAGAAGGAGCGGCGTTCGCATCAGGGTTTTGCCTTGCGAGCTGTTTGCTTTAGCATCGCTGATAAAGCATCCGGCCAAATCGGTACAGGGTGCGCGGGAGGATCGCCGGGAGGACGTTTATGAGTGACGCCGGGGGCGAACGCGACGCCGTGGAGGCGTGGATGCGCGAAAGCGCGGAGTTCACGCAGAACATGGCGCGGGTCAGCGAGACGAGCGCGGAGATCTGGCAGAAGGTCTTCGCCGCGCAGGCGGCCAATGCCGACAAGCCGGCCACGCCCGACCCGCTCAACACCCTGCCGACCTTCACCCGGTTCGCCCAGGTCCTCGCCGATCATCCGCAGGAGCTTGCCGCCGCCACCATGGCCTGGTGGCAGGCGCAGGCCGAGCTCTGGCAGAGCGCGTGGTCCCGCTGGATGGGCGAGCCGTCCGAGCCCGTGGTCGAGCCCAAGCCCGGCGACAAGCGCTTCAAGCACGACCAGTGGTCGGAGAACGTGCTCTTCGACTATCTCAAGCAATCCTACCTGCTGACATCGAGCTACATGCAGGGCACCGCCCACTCGATCGGCGATCTCGACCCGCACGAGCGCAAGAAAGTCGAGTTCTACACCCGCAGCTTCGTCGAAGCGATGAGCCCCTCGAACTTCTTCGCGCTGAACCCTGAAGTGCTAGAGGCGACGGCCTCCCAGAAGGGCGACAACCTCGTGCGCGGGCTGAAGATGATGCTTGCCGATCTGGAGCGGGGGAAGGGCAACCTGCTGATCCGCCAGACCGACATGGACGCCTTCGAGGTGGGCCGCGACATGGCGGTCACCCCGGGTGCCGTGATCTGGCAGAACAACGTGCTCCAGCTCATCCAATACGCGCCGACGACCGAGCAGGTGCATGCGCGCCCGCTCCTCTTCATCCCGCCCTGGATCAACAAGTACTATGTGCTCGATCTCAACGAGAAGAAGAGCCTGATGAAGTGGCTGGTGGGCCAGGGCTTCACCGTCTTCATGATCTCCTGGGTCAATCCCGACGAGCGGCAGGCCGGCGAGACGTGGGAGAGCTACATGCAGGCCGTCTCCGACGCGATGGACGTCGCGATGAAGGAGACGGGACAGAAGAAGATCAACCTCGCCTCCTACTGCATCGGGGGCACGATGGTGGGCAGTTTCCTCGCCCGTGCGGCGAAGCGGAAGGACACGCGCGTCGCCTCCGCCACGCTCTTCACCGCGCAGCTCGATTTCGCGGATGCGGGCGAGCTGCAGGTCTTCGTCGACGACAAGACGATCGCGGTGGTCGATGACGAGATGCAGAAGGGCTACCTGCCGGCCGAGAAGATGGCGAGTGCGTTCAACATGCTGCGCTCCGCCGACCTGATCTGGGGCTACTGCGTCAACAATTACATGCTGGGCAAGGACCCGTTCCCGTTCGACCTGCTCTACTGGAACGCGGATTCCACCGCGATGCCCGCGAAGGTCCACCGTTTCTATCTGGAGAGCTTCTACCGCGACAATTCCTTCGTCGACGGTACGCTGAAGGTCGACGGCGAGACGCTGAGCCTCGCCGACATCCGCGGGCCGGTCTACCACGTCGCCACGCGCGAGGATCACATCGCGCCCGCGCCCTCGGTCTATCGCGGCGCGCGGATGATGGAGAACGCGGAGGTCCGCTTCATCCTCGCAGGCTCCGGCCACATCGCGGGCGTCGTGAACCCGCCTGCCGCGCAGAAATACCAGTACTGGGTCAACGACGACCTCAGCGCCCCGACCCTCGCCGAATGGATGGAGCAGGCGGAGGAGCATCCCGGCTCCTGGTGGGTCGATTGGGAGGCATGGCTCATCGGCCATTCGGGCCGCAAGGTGAAGGCCCGCGAACCCGGCGCGAAACACGGTGTTCTCGAGCCCGCTCCGGGCGAATTCGTCAAGGTCCGCTTCGATCGCAGGTGACGGCAGGTCCTTGCCGCTCAACCTTCACGAAAGCGGCCCGCTCCCTCGAAAACCCATGGGGACGGGCCACATATCTACGAAATGCGCCCTCGAATGGCGTCACAAAAATGATACGGGGAAACGATAGGTGCCCGCCATGCAGGAGAAGATCGACGAACTCATCGCGGAGCGGGCAGGCTGGATCTACCGGGGCGGCCCCGCCATGCGGCCGATCCGGGGCCTGCTGCATCTGATGCTCGGCTACGACCGGACGGTCGAACTCGGCACGGAGCTGGAGAACGAGCCGACGGCCGAGATCATGGACCGCATGTCCGAGATGATCGCGCGGCGGGTCGAGCATGACGGCCTCGACAACATACCGGCCACCGGCCCGGCCATTATCGTCTGCAACCACCCCACCGGCATCGCCGACGGCATCATCATGTACCACCTGCTGAAGGAGAAGCGGCCCGACCTCTTCTTCTTCGCCAACGGGGACATCCTGCGGATCATGCCGCAGTTCATCTCGATGATCGCCCCGGTGGAGTGGCGGGAGGACAAGCGCAGCCACGCGAAGAACCGCGAGACGCTGACCTACGCCCGCGGTGCGTTCAAGGAGGGGCGGCTCGCCGTGATCTTCCCCGCCGGGCGGCTGTCGAAGCGACGCGGGCTGCGGCTGCATGAGCGCGAATGGATGCCCTCCGCGGCGATGCTGGCGCGCAAGTACGAGCTGCCGATCATCCCGATGCGGATCACGGCGCGCAACTCGCTCCTGTTCTACCTCTTCGACAAGCTGCACCCGACGCTGCGCGACATCACGCTGTTCTACGAGGTGCTGAACAAGGACCGGCAGCGCTTCCACGTCCGCGCGGGCGAGCCGATCCACGGTGCGAGCCTGCCCTCGGACGGGGCGGAGGCCACGCAGATCCTGTTCGATGCGGTGGATGCCCTGCGCTCCGGCGAGCGGGAGAAGGATCTCTTCGTGGAGCGGCCGCGGCTTCTGAAGCCGCAGCCGCGTCTGACTTAAGCGGCGACGGCCGCGGTCAGCTCTTCGATCTGGCGCTCGGCGGCCTCGACGGTCGCCTCGCCCTTCACCATCTGCTGGTCGGCGCGGACTACGGTCACATCCGTGATGCCGAGGAAGCCGAGCACGTGGCGCAGGTGCGGCGTGGCGTAGTCCACGTCCCCGAACGCCTCGGTCCCGCCGGAGGCGACGACGATGAAGGCGCGCTTGCCGGTCAGCAGGCCGCGCGGCCCGGTGTCGCCGTACTCGAACGTCACCTTCGAGCGCGCGACCTGGTCGATCCAGGCCTTGAGCGCCGCGGGCATCCCGAAATTGTAGATCGGCAGGCCGATGACGATGGTGTCGGCCGCCTGCAGCTCTGCAACGAGCGCATCGGAACCGCTGAGGCGCGCGTGCTGCGCATCCGTCCGGTCGGCGGCCGGGGTGAAGTTCGCCCCCACCCAGTCGCCATCGACGAATTCGGGGCCGGGGGCCACGTCACGCTCCACGATCGTGCCGCCGAGGCGCTCTGCAAGCTCCCGGCTGAGACGGCGGGTGACGGAGGCGTCGGTACGGGCGCTGGACTGGACCAGCAGGATGTTATCGGAGGTCATGGTCGGGATCCTTTCGGACGAAATCAGGCTGTGGTGAATGTGTTCCGTTTCCTGATTCCGAAAAACCGTCCGATCAGCCTCAAACTGTCGCCGATCCGGAAACCGCGCCGTCTTCGCTCTCGATGTACGGGGGCAGATCGTCCCGGAACCGCATCGCGGTTCGGGCCCGGACGGGTGGGCCAAGGATCCGGAGCAGCGCCCCGGATCCGTTCTTCAAGCCGCGCCAGCCTCCAGCGCGGGCCAGTGCGTCAGATGAAGTACTGGCCGCCGTTCGCCGTGATGGTCGAGCCGGTGATAAAGCCCGCATCGTCCGACGTCAGGAACGCCACGCATCGCGCGATCTCGTCCGCCTCGCCGAGGCGGCCGACCGGGATCTGGCCGATGATCGCCTCGCGCACTTTCTCGGGCACCGCCATCACCATGTCGGTGGCGATGTAGCCCGGGCAGATCGCGTTCACCGTGATGCCGTAGCGCGCGCCTTCCTGCGCCAGCGCCTTGGTGAAGCCGAGATCGCCGGCTTTGGAAGCGGAGTAATTCGCCTGCCCGAACTGCCCCTTCTGCCCGTTGATGGACGAGATGGTGACGATCCGGCCGAACTTGCGCTCGCGCATGCCGACCCAGACGTTGTGGGTCATGTTGAAGACGCCGGTGAGGTTGGTGTCGATCACCTCGGACCACTGCTCCGGCGTCATCTTGTGGAACGGCGCGTCGCGGGTGATGCCGGCATTGTTGACCAGGATGTCCACGGGGCCGAGATCGCTTTCCACCTGCGCGATGCCGTCCTTGCACGCGGCGTAGTCGGCGACGGAGAACTTGTAGGTCTTGATGCCGGTCTCGTCGGTGAACTTCTTCGCCGCCTCGTCATTGCCGCCATAGGTCGCCGCGACCTCGCAGCCCTGCGCCTTGAGCGCCGTCGCGATGGCCGCGCCGATGCCGCGGGAGCCTCCGGTGACGATTGCCACACGTGCCATGGTCGTTTCCTCTCTGTTTTTGTCTTGGGGTGGTCGTGTCGGGAGGGGTGTGGCCCGGCGGCCCGGAGGCCGCCTTGACCGGAATCAATCAGTCACGCTCGACACAGAGCGCGACACCCATGCCGCCGCCGATGCACAGCGTGGCGAGGCCCTTCTTCGCGTCGCGGCGCTTCATTTCGAAGAGGAGCGTGTTGAGCACGCGGCAGCCCGACGCGCCGATCGGGTGGCCGATGGCGATCGCCCCACCGTTCACGTTCACGATCTCGGGGTCCCAGCCCATCTCTTTGTTTACGGCACAGGCTTGGGCGGCGAAGGCCTCGTTCGCCTCCACCAGGTCGAGGTCGGAGACGGACCAGCCCGCCTTGTCGAGCGCCTTCTTCGAGGCATAGACCGGCCCCACGCCCATGATCGACGGGTCGAGGCCCGCGGTGGCGTAGCTCGCAATCCGGGCCAGCGGCTCGATCCCGCGCTTCTCCGCGTTCTCCGCGGTCATCAGCAGCGTGGCAGCCGCCCCGTCATTGAGGCCGGAGGCGTTGGCCGCCGTGACCGAGCCATCCTTGGCGAAGGCGGGCTTGAGCTTCGCCATCGCGTCCAGCGTCGCGCCGTGGCGGATGTACTCGTCCTTGTCGACCACGATGTCGCCCTTGCGGGTCTTTACGGTGAAGGGGATGACCTCGTCATCGAACTTGCCGGCCTTCTGCGCGGCCTCCGCCTTGTTCTGGGAGCCGACGGCGAAGGCGTCCTGATCGTCGCGGGTGATCTGCCACTGGTTCGCGACATTCTCCGCCGTCTGACCCATGTGATAGCCGTTGAAGGCATCCCAGAGCCCGTCCTTGATCATCGTGTCGGTGAAGCTCATGTCGCCCATCTTGCGGCCCGCGCGCAGGTGCGCGGCATGGGGGGCGAGGCTCATGCTCTCCTGCCCGCCGGCGACCACGATGTCGGCATCGTCGAGCATGATGTGCTGCGCGCCGAGCGCGACCGCCCGCAGGCCGGAGCCGCAGACCTGGTTGATGCCCCAGGCCGCACTCTCCTTCGGCAGGCCCGCATTGATATGCGCCTGACGCGCAGGGTTCTGGCCCTGTGCCGCGGTCAGCACCTGCCCGAGAATGGTTTCGGAGACCTCGCCCTTGTCCACGCCCGCGCGCTCCAGCACGCCCTCGATCACGGCCGCGCCCAGGTCATGGGCGGGGGTGTTGGCGAAGGAGCCGTTGAACGAGCCGACGGCCGTCCGTCCGGCCGCTGCGATCACCACGTTGGTCATGAGAGGTCTCCCCAGAGTTTTCCGATTGTTGCGCTGCAACATAGGTGGGGCGACACGAAATTGCACCCCCTAAGTTGAGTCTCTAGCAGATACGCACGTTGTCGAGGAAGTCGACGATAGGCTCGAACACCTCCGCGCGCGCCTTCTGCCCGACGATCATGCCAACGTGGCCCGTATCGGGGCGGGCGATGCGGGCGCCGGGAATGGCCCCCGGCAGCGCGTCGGCATTGGCAGGCGGCGCGATGCGGTCGCGGCGGGCGCAGAAGCTGAGCGTGGGGCAGGCGATGGCGTCGGGCGTGACCGGGCCGCCCATGACCTCCCACACGCCCGCGGCGAGGGTGTTGTGGAGTTGCCAGTCGATCAGCACCTCCTCGGCCACCGCGGGGGCGAGCGGCACGGGCCGGTTCAGCCAGTCCTCCACCGCGACGAAGAGCTCGGCCTCCAGCCCCTCCATCCGCGTGAAGCGGGCGAACTTGCGCAGGGCGAGGCCGGGGTCGAGCCCGGCGAAAAGCGTCTGCACCGCATCGTGCGGGATCAGGCCGAAGCTCGCGCCCATGGTCTGCAATGCGGCGCGTGCCATGGCGGGGTCGGGGCGCACCAGCTCGCGGACCATGCGCGCGATCCAGATCCCCTCCTGACAGTTCCAGGGCGTGCCGATGGTGACGAGCGCGGCCACGTCGCTCGCCCGCCGCGCCGCCGCGGCGGCCGCCATCGCGCCGCCCATGCAGTAGCCGAGTACCGGCACCGGACCGCCCGCCAGCACCCGCGCGACGGCGAGTGCGGGGCGCAGGCGCAGGTCGGCATAATCCGCCAGCCCGAAGCCGTGCTCCTCCGCGCCCGGCACACCCCAGTCGAGCAGCAGCGGCCGCAGACCCGCCGCGCGCAGCGTGCCCAGCAGCGAGCGCTCCGGATGGATGTCGAGCACCTCACTGCCGTTGATGAGCGAGGGCAGCACCAGCACCGGCCTGCCGGTGCCGCCGCCATGGTCTCGCAGCTCCGTCGCACCGTCGGACCAGAGCACCGGCGCGCGCTCCTCCGGCCGACGCCACTCATGAGCACGCCACCGGGCGATGCCGGCCAGCATGTCCTCCAGCATGTCGCCCGCGGCCGCCGCCCGATCGAGCGGCAGCGGTCCGGGCTCCGGCGAAAGCGTCGCCTGGCCCACCAGAGCGGCCGCCTGGGCGAGGTGCAGGGGCAAGGGGCTCGGCCCGGCCCGGCGCGGATCCGTCGGCAGGCCCGGCCTCATTGCTGCGGGTCGCGCTCCGCGGGGCGGGGCGCCGGGCCGTCGCGCATCAGGCGCGCCACGTCGGCAAGCCAGCGCTCCAGCCAGTCGCGCGCGGCGGCATTCGTCTCATCGTCCCCTCTCATGGGGCCGGACCCTATCACGCCGGGCTCACGCCGCATCCGCGAAATTTGCGTTGCGGTGCAAGTGTGCAGCGCACTATGCTGCGCAGCACACGTCCGCGAAGAGACGTTCAAAACAACCTTTGGGGGAGCGATCGGAGTGGCCAAGACACCCACCGAGACCGATCAGCCGGTCGTCATCAAGAAGTACGCGAACCGCCGTCTCTACAACACGGCGAAGTCGAGCTACGTGACCCTCGAGCACCTTGCCCAGATGGTGCGCGACGGCGACGACTTCGTGGTCAACGACGCGAAGACGGGGGAGGACATCACCCGTTCCGTCCTCACGCAGATCATCTTCGAGGAGGAGGCGAAGGGGCAGAACATGCTGCCCACGAACTTCCTGCGCCAGCTCATCCGGCTCTACGGCGACACGCTGCAGGGTTTCGTGCCGGGCTATCTCGACGCGTCGATGGACACCTTCGCGCGCAACCAGGAGAAGATGCGCGATCAGGTGCGCGCGGCGTTCGACGCCAACCCCGCGATCCAGAACTACGAGGCGATGACCCGCGCCAACATGGAGTGGTTCGAGAACACGATGCGCATGTTCTCGCCCTTCGCCACCGGCAGCGCCGCGGCGCCTGAAGATGCCAAGGCCGACGCCTCGGCCAAGGATGTCGAGCTCGACGAGCTCAAGGACCAGCTCGCCCGGATGCAGGAGCAGCTCTCCGAACTGGTGCGCAAGTCCTGATCCCGGTCACGCCACTCCGGCCGAGGGGTGCGCGACGCCGAGGGTCAGCTCCGGCCCCGCCGCCCCGATGAAGTGGCCTTGCAGGCAGTCGATACCCAGCGCCGAGAGGCTTGCCGCCTCCGCAGCCGTCTGCACGTATTCCGCGACCGTGAACATCTCGAAATGCCGGGCGATGTCGACAAGCGCGCGGATCAGGCACTGGTTGTCGGCACTCGCCTCGATCCGGCGGGTGAAGAAGCCGTCGATCTTCACGCCGTCGAGGGCGAGGTCGCGAAACTGCCGGAACGCGGTGTAGCCCGCCCCGAAATCGTCGAGCAGCACCGCGGGTCCCAGCGCGCGCACCGCGCGGGTGAAGCGGGCGGCACGGTCGTTGTCGAGCAGCGCAGTCTCCGTCACCTCCACGATCAGGCGGTCGGTGAGGCCGGGCCGGTCCGCCGCCTCCCGCCGCAGGAGGTCGATCCACGCCGGATCACCGAGCGTCTGTGCACCGACATTCACCGAGATCCGCGTGCCCGGCGTCGCCTCCAGCGCGGCCAGCGCATGGCGCAGCACGAAGCGGTCGAGCTTCGGCCCCAGCCCCGCCGCCTCCAGCACGGGCAGGAAGGCGCCCGGCGCCAGCAGCCCGTCCGGCGTGCGCAACCGCGCGAGCCCTTCGAAGAACGCGATCCCGCCGCGGGTGCGCAGCACCGGCTGGAAGGCGAGCTCGACCCGTCCCGCCGCCAGCAGCGCCTCCGGCCGCAGATCCGGGTCCGGCGCCTCGTCCTCGATCACGCTCAACATCTTCTCGCCCGGCCCTCCGTTCCCCGCTACTGTTCGCGGAATGTTCTGAACGAATCGTAAAGGGGGACCGATGGGGCCGAGATGCGCGTGGTGCGGGACCGACCCGATCTATGTGGACTACCACGACACCGAGTGGGGCGTGCCGGACAAGGACGCCCGCGCGCTGTGGGAGAAGCTGATCCTCGACGGCTTCCAGGCCGGGCTGAGCTGGATCACGATCCTCAAGAAGCGCGAGGCGTTCCAGGCCGCCTTCGACGGGTTCGAGCCGGAGCGGATCGCGCGTTATACCGAGGCCGACGTGACTCGCCTCCTCGCCGATCCCGGCATCGTGCGGCACCGCGGCAAGATCGAGGCGACGATCGGCAATGCGCGCGCCTATCTCGCGATCCAGGAACAGGAGGGCTTCGACACCTTCCTCTGGCGCTATATGGACGGCGCGCCGCTGCAGAACGAGTGGGCGAGCATGGCCGAGGTTCCGGCGGAGACCGAGCTGTCGCACCGCATCTCCAAGGACCTAAAGAAGGCCGGGTTCAAGTTCTGCGGCCCCACGATCGTCTACGCCTTCATGCAGGCGGTCGGCATGGTGAACGACCACACAACGGACTGCTTCCGTCATCAGGAGGTGAAGGCGCTGGGGCGGTGACTTCCTGGCGCAACCGTCCCGGCCGTAGCGCCGGGACCTTTGACAAATGTACCGTCACATCCTCGTGCTCGACCCGAGGATCCCCCCATGCAGGAGATGGCCGGGTCAAGCCCGACCATGACACCCCTCCCCACCGTCCCGGCCTAGGAGCCGGGACCGTTCCCAACTCGGCACCTCGGAGCCAAAGACCCCGGACCAAGTCCGGGGTGGTACCGCCTCGAAGCACCATCCCGCCCGGCGGCCACGCCGGGCCGCGCCCGATCTCCCCCCGTAGGACGCGTTGGCGATGTCGGAAAAAGAATTCGCCAGATCGATGCTTGAAAGAGCGCGCTTAGCAAAGGCGTTGGGCAAGTGCCCTCCAGGTCGGGCGCGACCCTCGTCTCTCGAGGAGTGCCGCTGGGATTAAATCAGCGCCAGACGTCCGAGCCTCACACCCCGCTCTGCGCCATGATCTCCGTCAGCACGGCCCGCGCGTTCTCGTCGTTCCAGTGCGCGCCGCCCTGCAACCGCGCAAGCTCCATCCCGTCCGGTCCCATGATCACCGTCACCGGCAGGCCGAGCACCCCGGCGCGCCGGGCGAGCTGGCCCTGAGGGTCGAGCAGGATGGGCAGCGCCTCGATCTCCTCCTCCTGGAAGAAGGCCCGAATGCCCGCCAGCGAGTTCCGGCCCGTCGCGATCGTCACCACCTCGAACGCATCGCCGCCGAAGGTCTGCTGGAGCGCGTCGAGATCCGGCATCTCCTCGCGGCACGGCGCGCACCAGGTCGCCCAGAAGTTCACCAGCACGACCTGGCCCGCGTAGTCGGCCAGCGAGTACTCGCCGCCGTCGGGATCGGTGAAGGTCTGGTCGGGCAACTCCACCGGCTCGGAATGCACCACGAGCTTGCGCATGTCGCCTTCGCGCATGGGCTCCACCACTTCCGCCAGCGACTGTGCCGCCGCCCCGTTTGCCATCGCCAGCGGTGCTGCGTAGAAGAGGGCCGAGGCCACGAGGCTCAACGCCTTTCCGGTCATGCGCATGTGAAATTCCTCCCCACAACGAGGCCCCGAATGCCCAACGACACCAAGGCCGCCAAATCCTCCAACGCGATGTGGGGCGGCCGCTTCGCCGACGGCCCCGACGCGATCATGGAGGCGATCAACGCCTCCATCGGGTTCGACCGGCGTCTGGCGAAGCAGGACATCGAGGGCTCGCGCGCCCACGCTGCCATGCTCGCCGCCACCGGCATCCTGACGGATAGCGATGCGGAGGTGATCCGGGAAGGGCTGCTCACGGTCTTGTCAGAGATCGAGGCGGGGGAATTCGCGTTCTCCACCGCCTTGGAAGACATCCACATGAACGTGGAGGCGCGGCTGAAGGAGCTGGTGGGCGAGCCTGCCGGGCGGCTCCACACCGGGCGCTCGCGCAACGACCAGGTGGCGACCGACTTCAAGCTGTGGGTCCGCGATCAGCTCGACGCAATGGATGCGGGGCTGACCGCGCTGATGAAGGTCTTCGTCGCGCAGGCCGAGGCCGGGCCGGACATGGTGATGCCGGGCTTCACCCATCTGCAGACCGCGCAGCCGGTGACCTGGGGCCACCACATGCTGGCCTATGTCGAGATGTTCGCCCGCGACCGCTCCCGCGTCCGCGACGCGCGCGCCCGGATGAACGAAAGCCCGCTGGGGGCCGCAGCCCTCGCCGGCACCGGCTTCGCGATCGATCGGGAGATGACGGCGAGCGCACTCGGCTTCGACCGGCCCACGGCCAACTCTCTCGACGCCGTGTCGGACCGCGATTTCGCGCTGGAGTTCCTGAGCGTGGCCTCCATCTGCGCCATGCACCTCTCCCGCTTCGCCGAGGAGCTGGTGATCTGGTCGTCGGCGCAGTTCCGGTTCGTGACGCTCTCGGACCGCTTCTCCACCGGCTCCTCCATCATGCCGCAGAAGAAGAACCCGGATGCCGCCGAGTTGCTCCGCGCCAAGGTCGGCCGCATCACGGGTGCGCTGATCGCGCTGCTCACGGTGATGAAGGGCCTGCCGCTCGCCTATTCCAAGGACATGCAGGAGGATAAGGAGCAGGTCTTCGACGCGGCGGACTCCATGATGCTGAGCCTCGCCGCGATGACCGGGATGGTCGCGGACCTGAAGCCGAACCCCGAGGCCCTGCGCGCCGCCGCCGCCGCGGGCTTTTCCACCGCGACCGACCTCGCCGACTGGCTGGTGCGCGAGGCGGGGCTGCCGTTCCGCGATGCGCACCATGTGACGGGCGCGCTGGTGAAGATGGCGGAGGATCGGGGCTGCGACCTTGCCGACCTCGCTTTGGAGGACATGCAGAGCGTGAACGACCAGATCACCGAAGGTGTCTTCGACGTGCTGACGGTCGAGGCCTCCGTCGCCTCCCGCATCTCCTATGGCGGCACCGCGCCGGTGCGCGTCCGCGAACAGATCGCCCGCTGGAAGGAGGCGCTCGCATGATCCGTCTGATCCTGATCGCCGCCATCCTGCTCGCCCCCGTCGCCTGCGGGCGCAAGGGCGATCCCGTGCCGCCGCAGCCGGAAACGGAAGCTACGTCCGGCTGAGCACCCGGGTGCGGCCCGCGAGGGTCAGCGCCCAGCCCAGCCCGACGAAGAGCGTGGTGAGCCCCGTCACCCAGATCGCGACGCCGGCCCAGCCGATGTCGCTGGGATCGATGAAGTAGTAGGGGAACCGCCCGTCGATCAGCCCGCGCCCCAGCGCGTAGACCAGATAGGCCATCGGGAACCCGGCCCAGATCACGGCGTCGCGCAGGCCGAGCCCCGCCTTCTCCGCCCGTAACGCCCAGTAGCCGAAGACCGTGAGCGGCACGACCGTGTGCAGCATGTGGTCGGTCCAGAAATCCGGCTGGCTGGGCACGAAGCCCTGGTTGAGCAGCGCGTGATAGACCAGCCCGACAACGCTTATCCAGACCGTTGCCGCCCCGGCGAGCGAGGCGCCCGGGCCGCGCCCGGTCAGCGCCGCATGGGTAAAAATCAGCGCCACCGTCGTGTTGGTGAGAAACGTGAAGTAGCGCGCCTGCGTCCAGATCGCCTCCCCCGGACCCTCCCCGCGCGAGATGCGTAGGGCCGTGTTCGCGATCACCGCCGACCACGCCAGCAAGGCCACGATTGTTTCCGCGCGCATCGGCAATCCCTCCGGTTCGTCTCGCAAAATGCTACCCGCATGGGCATCTGGTGCAAGCGGGCCTCACCGTTTCGTGGCGGCACGCGAGCGCCGTGGACTTGCGACATGGCGACGCTACTCTCGCTTAAGGAGAGAAGGAGAACGCCCGTGATCAAACTGGCCGCTATGACGCTCATCGCCCTGTCCCTGTTGGGCTGCGGCGCCAGCAACGACCTTGGCCGCGACCTCGTGCCGGCGGAGACCTTCTCGCCTGATCCCACGGCGCGAAACGATTGATCGCGGGAACTCCGTCAGGCGGAAGGACGTTCCACTGCCGAACACAAAACGGAGTATCACCATGAAAAAGCTCACCATCCTGATCGTGTCCGCCTTCGTCCTCGCCGCCTGTGCGCAGGGTCCGCTGACCGACGGCGAGACCGTGGACGACGAGGGCATCGCAACTTCGGGGGCGGATGCGCTCACCTTCTGAGCGTCGCTTGAACCTTCGGCGATCTCCCGCTAGGGGACGGCAATTGCCGCCCCGTCCGGGAGATTGCCCATGTCGCCCCTGCGCCTGACCTACCTCGCCCTTGCGATCATCGGCACCGTCCTGCCCATGGCCTATTTCCTGCCGTGGCTGGCCGAGAACGACTGGTCCCTCGCCGCGATGATCGAGGCGTGGAACGTGAGCGACGCCACCACCGGCCTCGTCTACGACCTGACAGTCGCCGCCGCCGCCCTCACCGTCTGGATCATCGCCGAGGTGCGCGTGCGCCGCGACTGGTCCTCGCTCATCGCGATCCCGGCGATCTTCTGCATCGGGGTGAGTTGCGCGCTGCCCCTCTACCTCTTCCTTCGTTCGCGCGGACAGAGCTGACCATGGACCATTTCCTCTATCGCGACGGCATTCTGCATGCCGAGGACGTGCCGGTGCCCGAGATCGTTCGCGCCGTCGGCTCCCCGGTCTATGTGTACTCCACCGCCACGCTGGAGCGTCATTACCGCGTCTTTGCCGAGGCGCTGGCGGGCATGCCGCACCTGATCTGCTACGCGATGAAGGCCAACTCCAACATGGCCGTGCTGCGGGTCATGGCGCGGCTCGGCGCGGGCATGGATGTCGTCTCCATTGGCGAGTACCGCCGCGCGCGGGCCGCTGGCGTTCCGGGCGACAAGATCGTGTTCTCCGGCGTCGGCAAGACCACGGCGGAGATGACCTACGCGCTCGAGAACGGCATCCGCCAGTTCAATGTGGAGAGCGAGCCGGAGCTCGCCCGCCTCTCCGCCGTCGCGACCTCGCTGGGCAAGACCGCGCCGATCACCATCCGCGTGAACCCGGATGTGGACGCACGCACCCACGCCAAGATCGCCACCGGCAAGTCGGAGAACAAGTTCGGCATCCCGATCTCCAAGGCGCGGGAGGTCTATGCCATGGCCGCCGTCCTCGACGGGATCGAGGTGGTGGGCATCGACGTCCATATCGGCTCCCAGCTTACGGAGCTTGAGCCCTACGAGGACGCCTTCAACAAGGTTGCCGCGCTGACGCTTGCGCTGCGCCAGGACGGCCACGACATCCGCCGCCTCGACCTCGGCGGCGGCCTTGGCATCCCCTATCGCCGGGCCAACGAGGCGCCGCCGCTGCCCTTCGACTATGGCGAGGTGATCCGGCGCACGGTCGGCGATCTGGACTGCGAGATCGAGATCGAGCCCGGCCGCCTGATCGCGGGCAATGCGGGGCTCTTGGTCAGCGAGGTGATCTACAACAAGGCGGGCGAGGGGCGGGACTTCCTGATCCTCGATGCCGCGATGAACGACCTGATCCGGCCCGCGATGTACGACGCCTGGCACGACATCGTCCCGGTGATCGAGCCGCGGGCGGGCGTGAATCTGCAGCCCTTCGACGTGGTGGGGCCGGTCTGCGAGAGCGGGGATACCTTTGCGAAGGCCCGCGACCTGCCGGCGCTGGAGGCGGGCGACCTCGTCGCCTTCCGCTCCGCCGGGGCTTACGGCGCGGTCATGTCCTCCGAATACAACTCCCGCCCGCTGATTCCGGAGGTGCTGGTGAGCGGCGACCGCTACCACGTGGTCCGCGCCCGCCCGACCTACGAGGAGATGATCGCGCGCGACACCGTGCCCGACTGGCTGGTCGATGGCTGAGCCGCTCGGCGCGCTGCTGGCAAGGACGCGGCGCGCCGGTGCGCGGCTGGCGGCCTATCCGGAGCGTGCGCCGGTCGACCTCGTCGAGGGCTACCGCGTGCAGGACGACATGGCCGAAGCCATGGGCCGCCCCGTCATCGGCTGGAAGATCGGCCTGACCTCCCACGCCGCGCAGGAGGCGATGGGCGTGGGCGAGCCGATCTGCGGCCCGCTCTTCGACGGCCTCGTCCATGCCTCGCCTGCGCATCTTGTCGTGAGTGCCGACGACCTGCGCGTGCTGGAGGCCGAGATCGCCGTGCGCATGGCGCGGGACCTTCCCCGGACCGACGCCCCCGTCAGCCGCGAAGACGTCACCGCGGCCATCGCGACGGTCCACCCCGCCTTCGAACTCGCGACCAAACGGCTGCCCGGCACGATCCGCGAAAGCGCGCCGTGGATCGCCGCCGACGGCGCGGTGAACCAGCATCTGGTCCTCGGTGAAGGCATCGACTGGCGGCCCGATCTGGACCTCGCGAAGGAACCGGTGGAGGTCGACGCGGGCGACACGACCGTCGCAACCGGCATCGGCGCCAACGCGCTGGGCGATCCGCTCGCCGTGGTCACCTGGCTCGCCAACCACCTTCACGAGCGCGGCCGGACGCTGCGCGCGGGCGATATCGTCTCCACCGGCCTGCTGACGGAGATGATCGTGGCGGCGTTCGGGACGCCCTACACCGCCCGTTTTGCCAATCTCGGCACCGTGACAGTCCAACTCGACCAAGCCTGATCCCGCCCTTGCGTCATCACGTCCGCGCAAGTTGAATGGCTGCGGCCTTGGTCCTGCCCAGCCCCTGCGCTACGCTTCCAGCTAAGTGATGCGCTCGGCCGCGTGTCGCGGGAGGCGTATATGCAGGACAACCACACCGACACCGACAGCATCCGCAGGCAGATCGCCCGGCGGATCTCGCGCACCCGGCTGGTGATCGCCTCCGAACGGGCGGCGCGCGTGTTCTGGCCGGTCTGGACCTTCCTGCTCGCAGTTGTGGCTTTTGTAGGTTTCGGCGGGGCTAACCTCGTAAACAGCTGGGCCCCCTGGCCTGCCATTCTGGTGGTGCTGATCGCAGGGGGACTCTTCGGCCTCGGCGCCGCCCGTTTCCGCTGGCCGGACCGCAATGACGCCGCCCTTCGCCTCGATCTGGAAGGGGAAGGCCGTCCGCTCGCGACCCTCGACGATCGCCCGGCCGAGGAGCCGACCTCCGCCCAACGTGCCGTGTGGGAGGCGCACCGCCGCCGCGCCTTCGAGCGGGCCAGTGAGCGTGAGGTACCGCCCGCCGACCTGCGCGTCGCGCGGCAGGACCCGCTCGCACTCCGCCTGCTCGCAGCCACCGCCTGTGTCGCCGCGCTGCTCTTCGTCCGCGGCGGCGATGCCGATCCCGGCGCCCTGATCGGCGGTGGCCCCGCCGTCGCCGCCGGCCCGGCTTTCGAGGCCTGGGCCACGCCGCCCGGCTATACCGGCGCCCCCACCCTCTACCTGACCGAGCGCGCCGGCGAGGCCGCAGCGATCGCATTGCCCGCCGGGACCGAGATCGTGATGCGCGCCTATGGCGACGACTTCACGCTGGAGGAAACGCTGAGCGCCGCGGGCAACACCCCGCTCACCAGCCTCGCCCCCGGCCTCGCCGATGCGAGCTTCACGGTGGAGCAGGGCGGCCGCATGAGCCTGCGCCGCGGCCGGTCCGAGCTTGCGAGCTGGACTTTCACCGTGGATGGCGACCTCTCCCCCACCATCCGCTTCGACGGGGAGATCGCGCGCGCGCAGGCGGGGGCCACCGAAGTGCCCTTCGCTGCCACCGACGATTACGAGGTCGCGCGGGCCGAGATGACCGTGACCCTCGACCTCGATGCCGTCGACCGTCGCTACGGCCTCGCCGCCGAGCCCATGGCGCGCGAGCCGCTCGTCGTCGACCTGCCGCTGCCCGCACGCGTCGTTGGGCAGGAGCTGACCGAGATCATGGTGCAGGACTTCTCCACCCATCCCTTCGCCGCGATGCCGGTGCAGGTGCATCTCACGGTCTATGACGGGGCCGAGCAGTCGGGTCGCAGTGAGACGCGGGAGCTCGAACTGCCCCGCCGCTCCTTCTTCGACCCGCTGGCCCGCGCCATCGTCGAGCAGCGCCGTGATCTCCTCTGGGCGCCGGAGGAGAACGCCCGCCGCGTCAGCCAGGTTCTGCGCGCCGTCTCCTACCGGCCCGAGGAGCTTGAGGTGCCGTCCGGCGCCTTCCTGCAACTGCGCACCGCGATCCGTGCGCTCGACGCCGCGCGGGACGAAGGCACGGTACTCGACCGCACCGACGAGATCGCCGAGCAGCTCTGGGCCACCGCCCTCTCCATCGAGGATGGTCGCCTCGCCGATGCCGCCGCCGCCCTGCGACGCGCCCAGGAACGCCTCAGCCAGGCACTGGAGGAAGGCGCGAGCGACGAGGAAATCGCGGAGCTGATGCAGGAGCTGCGCGAGGCCATGCAGGACTACATGCGCCAGATGGCCGAGGCGCTGCAGGACAATCCGGAGGCACAGCAGCGCGCCGAGCAGTCCATGGAAAACGGCATGACCATGAGCCAGCAGGACCTGCAGGACCTGCTCGACCGCATCCAGGAACTCTCCGAACAGGGGGACCGGGACGAGGCGCAGCGTCTCCTCGATCAGCTCGCCCAGATGATGGAGAACATGACCATGGCCCTCAACGGCCAGGGGCAGGGCGAGGGCCAGCCCGGCGGTCCGGGTGAGGGCGGCACCCCGCAGGAGGGCGTGCAGGATCTCCTCCGCCAGCAGCAGGAGCTCGCCGACCGCTCGTTCGAGGAGCTGCAGCGCCAGTTCCGCGAGGGGATGGGGCAGGGCCAGGGTCAGCAAGGCCAGCAGGGTCAGCAACAGGGCACGCCGAGCCAGCCGGAAGGCGGCCCGGGCGGTCAGGGCCAGGGTCAACAGGGCCTCCAGGGCCTCGCCGAAACGCAGGAGGCGCTGCGCCGCCTGCTCGACGAGCTGGGCGAGGGCCTGCCGGGCAACGGCAGCCGCGACGCGCTGGACGAGGCCGAGCGCGAGATGGCCGACTCCCGCGATGCACTGCAGCGCGAGGATGGCCGCGGCGCACTCGACAGCCAGGCGGAAGCCATGGAGTCGCTGCGCGAGACCCTTCGCCAGCTTGATCAGGAGACCGAGGCGAACCCCTCCCCGAACCAGGGCGATGTCGCCGCCGAATCCGGGGAGAACGGCGATGCCCGCGACCCGCTGGGCCGGCCGACCGCCAATGGCCGTGCGCTCGATGGCGAGGGCGAGATGGTGCCGGATGTCGGCCCGCTCGGCTCCGTTCAGGACCTGATGGACGAGATCCGCCGCCGCTCCGCCGAGCAGGACCGACCGGCGGAAGAGCGCGAATACCTGCGCCGCCTGCTCGATCGGTTCTGAGGCGCGCAACGAAAAACGGCCCGCCGGGGCGGGCCGTTCTGCATCCGTCAGTTAAGAGAGATCAGCCGGAAGTCGGTCCTGCGGCGCCGCCCGTCAGCCCGCGATAAGTGTCGCTGATCGACAGCCGCAGCGCGTCGACGCTGCTGGCATAGGCGTCAAGCACCGGCGCGGCCGGTGGAACCGCGGCCGACAGGCTCGGCGCGATCATGTAGACGACGGCGAGCACGACGAAGAGCATGATCGCGACGGCAAAGCCCAGCACCCCGCGGCCCCGTGCGGGCACATCGTCTGCGGCGATGGCGGCGGCGGAAATCTCGGTATCGACGGTGTCCGGTTCCTGCTCCGGCAGGGCAGTGGCCTCGGAGGCACCCGGGCGCTTGGGCCGCGGACGGCGGGAGAGGGGCACGACGCGGTCGTCGTCGCCTGCCTCCGTCGCAGCCTCGCTACCCGGACGCGGCGGACGCTCGCGGCGTGGACGGCGCGGTGCCGCCGGCATCTCCTCGACCGTGTTCTCGCTCTCAGTCGTCTCGGGCTGCGCGTCGTCGCTGTCGATCAGGCGGCGCAGGTCGGCCATGACGTTCGGATCGCTCTCGGCCGTCTCCGCCTCGGTGGGCGCGTCGTCCTGCGGCTCGACCTCGGCGCTGGCTGCGGCCTCCTCCTGCTCGCGCTGCGCGGCGCGAGCGGCCCGGCGGGCGGCGCGACGGGCGCGCATCGCCTCGAAGGCGGCGTCGGCGCTCTGTCGCACGCTGCTCTCGGGCTGCGGCACGGGCGGGATCGACATACCGTCGGTGGTGTCCTCGCCCTCCGGCGTGCGCGGCGCGTCCTCGCTGGCGTCATCCGATGCTTCGGCGGTGAGCTCCTCGGAAGGCTCCTCCTGCGCCACGGCGGCCACATCGTCCTGTTGCTCGAAAGCCTCATCCGACGCGGCATCTTCGGTGTCGTCCGCGCGCGGAGCGTCATCTTCCGTCTCCGCCACCTCTTCCGAGGCGAAAGACGGGGCTTCAACGTCCTCCTGCGGCGCCTCTTCGACAGCCTCCGCCGTCTCTTCCGAAGCTTCGTCCTTCGTCACCGGCCGGGCAAGCAGCTCGCGCAGCACGTTGGCGTCGAAGGCGGGCTGACCGCTCGTCTCTTCCGCAACCGGTGCAGCCTCGGCCTCGACCACCGGCTCTTCGGCGGCGGGCGGCGGCGTCTCCTCGACAACCTGTTCCGGTTCAACGACTTGCGCGGCTTCCTCCGCCACAACCTCGGGCGGGCTGACGTGCCAGCTATTGCCGCAGTTCCCGCATTCGACCTTCCGACCCCGCGCCGGGATGGCGCTGTCGGGCACCTCGTATTGCGTGGCGCAGTTCGGACAGATCAGCCGCATGTTCGTTGTCCCCTCCCCTCGGTCCGCGCACGTGCGCGGCGCGGTCATTCAACCCCTAAACGACCGGTCGGGGAAATCTAGCGCGCAAATCGCACAGTGCCTAGAGCCGAAGAGATTGTGACCTTCGTGCCGATCTGCGATGGTCCCGCCGGGGGCAACAAGAAGAAACGGGGCAGCCGTGATCGAATTCGAAGAGGCGGGCTTCAGCTACGGTCAGGACCGGATCCTGTCGGGGCTCACGCTGCAGGTGACGCCGGGCTCGTTCCACTTCCTCACCGGGCCGTCGGGCGCGGGAAAGACCACCTTCCTCAAGATGTGCTACCTCGCGCTGCGGCCGAGCGAGGGGCGGATGCTGAGCTTCGGGCGGGATGCGGCCGGCATGGACCGGGACGACATCGCGCGCCAGCGGCAGCGCATGGGCGTGATGCACCAGAACTGCCAGTTCCTCGACCACCTGAGCCTGCGCGACAACATCATGTTGCCCTTGCGCGTCAGTGGCCGTGCGGATGGCAACAGTGACCAGGACCTCGACGACCTCCTGAAATGGGTGGGGTTGGAGCATCGCGCGACCGCCCTGCCGCCGGAGCTTTCGGGCGGCGAGCGTCAGCGGGCGGCGCTGGCCCGCGCCATCATCGTCGCCCCCGACGTGATCGTCGCGGACGAGCCCACGGGCAACCTCGACTGGGCGATGGCGGAGAAGGTGCTGCGCCTCCTCGTCGAGCTCAACCGGCTCGGCAAGGCAATCCTGATCGCGACCCACGACCTCAACCTGATCCGCGCGGCGAAGGCCGACGTGAACGCCCGCGTGCTGCGCCTCGCCAAGGGGCGGATGACCGTCGCGGGGACCGACCTGTGAGCGCCCTGCGCCCGGCCGCAAAGGCGGAGAACATCGTCCCGCCCTCGGGCTTCACCGCCTGGCTCGTCAGCGCCACGGCCATCGCGATGGCAGCCCTCGCGGTTGCGGCGCTGGCAGCGTCCCTTGCCGCGGGCCGGCTTGCGGAGCGCTGGTCGGCGGAGCTCGCCCGCTCCTCCACCATCACGGTTCTCGCGAGCGCGCCGGACATGGACGCGCAGGCTGAGGCGGCGCTTGCGGCTGCCGAGACGACGCCCGGCATCATCGCGGCGCGGCTCCTCACGCGGGAGGAACAGGCGGATCTGCTCACACCCTGGCTCGGCACCTCGCTCACCCTCGACGTGCTGCCGCTGCCCCGCATCATTGTGATGGAGGAGAGCGAGGCCGGCCCGGATATGGAGAGCCTGCGCCTGCGCCTCGCCGGGGAAGCGCCCGATGCGGTGCTTGACGACCATACGCGCTGGCGGCGGCCGATGGTGTCCGCCGCGCGGCGGCTCGGGGTCTTCGCCCTCGGCGCGCTGGTGCTGATCCTTGCTGCGACCGCCACGATGATCACGCTCGCCGCACAGGCAGCATTGGCCGCTAACGCCCAGCTCATCCGCACGCTGCGGCTGATCGGGGCTCAGGACCGCTACATCGCCCGCGCCTTCGTCCGCCGCTTCACCCTGCGCGCAGGTGCAGGCGCCGTGATTGGCACCGGTCTCGCCGCCCTCGGCCTCGCGCTGATGCCCGACGTGGCGCGCGAGGCGGCCTTCGTCACGCGGCTCGGACCGGAGGGCGCGGAATGGGCGCTCTTCCTCACCATCCCCTTGATCGCGGCGCTGACCGCGTTTATCGCGACGCGCATGGCGGCCTTCGCCATGCTGCGCCGTCTCGAGGATGGCTGAGGACCCCCGATGCTGCTGATCCGATCGCTGATCTTTTCCTTCGCCATGTATGTCGTGATGGCCGTCATGGGCCTCATCGGCGCGATCCCCGCGGTGCTGTCGCGCGACGCGGCCTACTGGTTCATGTCTCGCTACTGCTACGTCGTCTTCTGGCTCGCCCGGAACCTCATCGGCCTGCGGGTCGAGATCCGCGGGGCGGTGCCCCAGGGGGCGTGCATCGTCGCGTCCAAGCACCAGAGCTTCCTCGACATCATCATGATGATGGGCACGCTGCCGCGCCCGAAATTCGTGATGAAGAGCTCGGTGAAGTGGACCCCCATCGTCGGCTTCTACGCGATGCAGATCGGCTGCGCGCCGGTCAATCGCGGGGAGAAGGGGGCGATGGGCAAGATGGTCGAGGATGTGGGCCAGAAGCTCGATGAACCCGGGCAGGTGGTGATCTACCCGCAAGGGACCCGCGTCGCGCCGGGCCAGGTCGCCCGCTACAAGCGGGGGGCCGCGGCGCTCTACGAGGCCTACGGGCTTCCTTGCGTGCCCGCGGCGACCAATGCGGGGCTCTTCTGGGGCCGCAACTCGGTGCTGCGCCGGCCCGGTGTCGCGGTCGTGGAGTTCCTGCCGGAGATCCCGCCGGGCCTCGACCATGCGGAGTTCATGGCGCGGCTCGAAGCCGAGATCGAACCGGCGTCCGACGCCCTTCTGCCCGACCCGGCCTGAGCTGGGAGGCGCCTCCGGCGGGCGTACTTGGCGAGAGTGATCGAGCAGGCGCCTAGAGCGCCGTACCGCCCATCTCCAGGAACTTGCGGCGGCGGTCGGCGACGATGGTCTTGGCGTCCTTGCCGCTCAGCTCCTTGAGCATCGCGCCGATCGCGCGGCCGACACCGGCGATTGCCTGCTCTCGGTCGCGCTGCGCGCCGCCCATCGGCTCCTCGATGATGCGGTCGATGACGCCGAGCTTCTTGAGGTCCTGCGCGGTAAGCCGCAGCGCCTCGGCCGCCTCGCGCATCTTCTCCGCGTCCTTCCAGAGGATCGAGGCGCAGCCTTCGGGTGAGATCACGGAGTAGATCGAGTGCTCCAGCATCGCGACCCGGTCCGCGGTGGCAAAGGCGACGGCACCGCCCGAGCCGCCCTCGCCGATGACGACGGAGACGAGGGGCACGCCGATCTGCAGGCATTTCTCGGTGGAGCGGGCGATGGCCTCGGACTGGCCGCGCTCCTCCGCCCCCTTGCCGGGATAGGCGCCGGGCGTGTCCACCAGCGTGATCACCGGCAGGCCGAAGCGGTCGGCGAGGTCCATCAGGCGCACCGCCTTGCGATAGCCCTCAGGCCGCGCCATGCCGAAGTTGCGCGCGATCCGCGTGGCTGTGTCGTGCCCCTTCTCCTGCCCGATCACCACCACCGGCTTGTCCTCGAACCGGGCGAGGCCACCCATCACCGCGTGGTCATCCGCGAAGTTCCGGTCGCCCGCAAGTGCCGTGTACTCGGTGAAGAGCGTGTCGATGTAGTCCTTGCAGTGCGGGCGGTTGGGGTGGCGGGCCACCTGCGCCTTCCGCCATGGGGTCAGGCCCTTGTAGAGCTCTTCGAGCAGGCCCTTGGCCTTGGCGTCGAGCGCGCTCGCCTCCTCATCGACCTTCATCTCCGGGTCCTGGCGGGCGAGGGCGCGCAGTTCCTCGGCCTTGCCCTCAATCTCGGCCAGCCCCTTTTCGAAGTCGAGATAGTTCTGCATGTCGCCCCGCTCGTTCACGTCCGCCGCGATATAGGCCTTCCGCTACGGGAATTGCAATTCTTCGAGATAGCTGACAAAGTCAGGTAAATCGGAGGAGCCATGCTGGACACCATCGACACCATCCGCGCCTTCAACCGCAGCTGGACCCGGCGCATCGGCCTGCTGGAGGAGAGCCTCGCGCGCTCCGGCTACTCCCTGCCGGAGATGCGGGTGCTCTACGAGGTGGGCGCGATGGGCGGGCCGCAGGCGGCACAGATCGGGGCGGCGCTCGGGCTCGACAGTGCGTATCTCACCCGGATCGTGGCGCGGCTGAAGGCCGACGGGCTGGTGGAGACGCGGCCCGATCCCGCGGACGGGCGGGCGCGGCTCCTCTCCATGACCGCGGCGGGCGAGGCCGCGATGGACGGGTTCATCGCGGTTCAGCGCGCCGCGATGGAAGAGGTGCTGGAGCCGCTGAGCCCCGCCGCGCGAACTGCACTCGCCGATCATCTTGCGGGCGTGGATGCGTTGCTGGCGCCGGCGGGTCAGGTCGCGCTGCGGCCGCCCGAACTCGGCGACCTCGGCTGGATCGTGGAGCGCCACGGCACCGTGCAGGCCGCCGAACTCGGCTGGGGATCGCGCTTCGAAGCACTGGTCGCGCAGATCGTCGGCGACTTCGGCAGCGGCCACGACCCGGAGCGCGAGCGGCTCTGGATCGCCCACGATGGCCCCCGCCGCCTCGGCTGTGTGTTCTGCGTGCAGACCGACGATCCGGAGCTCGCCAAGCTCCGCCTGCTCTATGTCGATCCTGAGGCCCGCGGCCGCGGCGTCGGCGGGATGCTGTTGGACGAATGCCTCCGCTTCGCCCGCGCCGCCGGTTACACCCGCATCACCCTCTGGACCCAGCCGGAACTGGACGCCGCCCGCCGCCTCTACGCCGCCCGTGGCTTCGAGCTGGTCGAGAGCTTCCCCCACGCCGAGTTCGGCATCCCGCTCATGGGCGAGCGGTGGGTGCGCTCCCTCAACTGAGCAAGATTTGCGAAGCGGCCCCGTGCCATGCACTCTCCACGGAACGAGGACCGGAGGGCCGATGCAGAGCTACGAGGACCGCATCCTGCGCGTCGTGGACCACATCCACGACAACCCCACGGGCGACCTGTCGCTCGACGCGCTCGCGGATGTGGCGGCCATGTCGCGCTTTCACTGGCACCGCATCTACCAGGCGATGACCGGCGAGACGCTGGCCCAGACCGTCCGGCGGATGCGGCTGCACCGTGCCGCCTGCTGGCTGGTCCAGCGCGACTGGCCGATCGCGGAGGTGGCGAAGCGCGCGGGCTACCCGAACCTGCAGAGCTTCACCCGCACCTTCGGCGAGGCCTACGGCATGTCCCCCGGCGCGTTCCGGCAACGCGGTGAGCTGCGCTCGCCGCTCCAGCAACCGGACAGAGGAGACTATCCCGTGCATCCCGTTGATATCGCCGAGGTCCCGCCCCGGCGCCTCGCCGCTGTGCCTCACAAGGGCGCCTACATGGAGATCGGCAAGGCTTTCGAGAAGGTGGGCAACATCTTCACCGCCCGTGAGCTCTGGCCCCACGCCCGCGGCATGGTCGGCGTCTACCACGACGACGTGACCGCGGTGCCGGAGGCCGAGCTGAACTCCCATGCCGGGGTCGTGGTCGAGGACGGCTTCGAGATGCCCGACGTGCTCGAGGACCTGCGCCTCGCGCCGGGGCGCACCGCCGTCATGCACTACAAGGGTCCCTATGCGGGCCTGCGCGCGGCCTACGACTACCTCTACGGCGTCTGGCTGCCGAAGAGCGGAGAGGTGCCCGGCGATGCGCCCCCCTTCGAGGTCTATCTCAACTCGCCGATGGACACGCCGCCCGAAGAGCTGCTCACGGATGTCTGCGTCCCGCTGAAGTGATCGCACCCGTCTCCTTGTCGTTCTCTCACTTTAGAATTATTCTAATCTGAGACCGGCAAGGAGACATGTCATGAGCGGCATCACCCAGCCCTGCGAGCGGGAGGATTGCCCCCGCCGCGCCGAGGGAACACCCTCGGAAAAGGAACGCGAATTCGTCCTCGTCTATGTGCAGCCCGGCCTTGCGGGGCTGATGGACGGCTCGATCTCGACCCTCGCGCCGATCTTCGCGGCGGCCTTCGCGACGCAGGACACCTGGCAGACCTTCCTCATCGGGCTCGCCGCCTCGCTGGGGGCCGGGATCTCCATGGGCTTCACCGAGGCTGCAGCGGATGACGGCGTGGTCACGGGCCGCGGCTCGCCGATCAAGCGGGGTATCGCGACGGGGGTGATGACGACCGTTGGCGGGCTCGGCCACGCGCTGCCCTACCTGATCCCCGACTTCTGGATCGCCACCTGGACGGCGATCGCCGTGGTCTTCGTCGAGCTCTGGGCGATCGTCTACATCCAGAACCGCTGGATGAAGACCCCGTGGAAGCGCGCGACGATCCAGGTCGTGCTCGGCGGTGCCATCGTCGTCGCGGTGGGCATGGGGATCGGGCAGGGATAGCGATGGAGATCGAGACCGCGTACCGCCCTGGCCTCATAGCTGAGATCCTGCAGCTGCACATGGACTACTACGCACCGGTCTGGGGGCTCGGTTCGACCTTCGAAGCGTATCAGGCCCGCAATCTCGGCGACTTCCTCGCGCAGTATGACGCGAACCGCGATCTGATCGCGACCGTCAGGCACGAAGGGCGGCTTGCGGCGAGCATGGTGGTCGATCTGACCGAGCCCGATGCCGGGCAACTCCGCTGGTTCATCATCAACGACGCCCTGCGCGGGCGTGGTCTGGGGCGAACGCTGATGGAGCAGGCCTGCGCGCATCTCGACGGCAGCGGCGTGGTACGTGCTTGGCTGAGCACCTATCGGGGGCTCGATGCGGCGCTGCACCTCTATGGCCGGTTCGGTTTCGTCCGGCTCTCGGAAGAGCCGGATCCTTGGGGTAGCGATCTGCGCTATCAGGTCTGGGAACGGGTGAGGCCCACAGCGGGCTAGCCCGCGATCATCTCGGCCTGCTTCACGATGACCTCCGCTTGGCGGATCGAGGCGAGGTCGACGAGGCGGCCCTTGTAGACCGCGGCGCCCTGGCCGGACTTCTCCGCCTCCTCCATCGCGGCGAGGATCTCGCGCGCCTCGGTCACTTGGGCGTCGGAGGGCGTGAAGACCTCGTTGGCGAGCGCCACCTGCTTGGGGTGGATCGCCCACTTGCCGACCATGCCGAGCGTGGCGGAGCGCTTGGCCTGCGCCGTGAAGCCCTCGTCGTCGGAGAAGTCGCCGAAGGGCCCGTCCACCGGCAGCAGGCCGTGGGTGCGGCAAGCGGCGACGATGGCCACGATCGGCGCGTGCCACGGGTCGCCCCAGTGCTGCGCGCGGTCGGGCGTGACCATGTAGTAGTTCTCCTGCGTGCCGCCGATCCCCGTGGTCTGCATCCCCATGGAGGCGGCGTAGTCCGCGGCGCCGAGGCTCATCGCCTGCATCCGGGGGGAGGCGGCCGCGATCTCCTCGACATGGGCGAGGCCAGCGGCGGTCTCGATGATGACCTCGAAGCCGACACGCTTCGTCCGGCCCTTCGCCATTTCCACGGCGCTGGCCAGCGCATCGACGGCGTAGATGTCGCCTGCATTGCCGACCTTGGGGATCATGAAGCGGTCGATCCGGTCGCCTGCCTGCTCCAACACATCGACCACGTCCCGATACCAGTACGGCGTGTCTAGACCGTTAATGCGCACCGACAACGTCTTGTTGCCCCAGTCGATATCGTTGACCGCTTCGATCACGTTCTTGCGCGCGCCGTCCTTGTCGGACGGGCTCACCGAATCCTCCAGGTCGAGGTTGATCACGTCGGCGGCGGAGGCGGCCATCTTCTCGAAGATCGCGGGGCGCGAGCCGGGGCCGAAGAGCTGGCAGCGGTTCGGAACGGCGGGGGCCTGCGGCTGGACCTTGAAGGACATGGGATCTCCGTCGCGTAAGGAAGTTTCGCGGATTGCGGCTCAATCGCTATTTCGTTGCGCAGTCTGCGTCAAGCGGAATGCTGCGGGTGCGAAGGTTAACGCCGAGAGCGGCGTATGATTTGCGTATGACATGCGTGCACAGGTCGTACGACATCGTGGTGTACCGTGGAGAGGTTAGCGGTGCTTCCTGAGCTTTCCCCCTCCCCAACCCTCCCCCGAAGCGGGGGAGGGGGCTGTTGCGCAGGTGGGAGGCGGTCGGCGTCGGGCATGGGTTGCGCTCCGGCGCGGGCGGGGCTATCTCCACAACTGAGAGGTTGGCGCGGGCAGGCGCCTCGCCAACCCGGTCAGGTCCGGAAGGAAGCAGCCGTAACGAGCCCCGCTTGGGTCGTTGTCCAGCCTCTCACCCATCCACGATGAAGACCGGTCTGCCATGTCCCCTGTTCGTTTGATTGTGCGGGGCGCGACCGCTCTCGTCCTCCTGCTCCTCGGCATGATGCTCTATCAGGAACGGATGCTGCCGGTGGCCGTCGCCGATGTCGCGGCGACACCCGGCGTCTTCACCGAAGAGCGGCTGCCGCGGCCCATGAGCTTCGGCAGGCAGGGCACGACCTATGTAGAGCGGGACCAGGGCCAGCGGACCTTCGAGACCGACGGCGTCACCTGGCACATGCTCGATTTCGGCGGCAGCCTCACGCCCCGGCCTGCGGTCGTGCTGTTTCACGGCGCGGGGCGCACAGGCCTGTCGCAACTCGACATGTGGCGCGCGGTGGCCCGGCAGCACCGGCTGGTGCTGATCGCGCCGGATGCGGATGGCGGCTGGTCGATCCGGCAGCACGGGGCCGGTGCCGTGGCGCGCATACTGGAGGCGGCAGGCGCCGAGGCGCGGATCGACTCCGAGCAGATCTTCCTCTTCGGGCACAGCGCCGGCGGGATCCATGCCCAGACGCTCGCCAACGGGACGGACGGCCCCTGGCAGGCCGTCGCCGTCCATGCCGGAACCCTGCCGCAGAGGCGCATCCGGGCGAAGGAAGGCGCGCCGGACCTGCTCCTGATCCTGGGCACCGAGGATCTCAACTTCCCGCTCGACGATGGCCGTGCCTCCGCCCGGGCGCTGGCCGAGGCGGGGCACGACGTTCTGTTCCGTCCCGTGCTGGGGCACGATCACTGGTTCTACGCGATCGGCCCCTCGATCGCCGCGACGGCGTGGGACTGGTTCGCAGAGCGCGGCTAGGCGTTCTCCAACACGCTGTCGGGATGCGCCTCGGCCCAGTCGGCGAGCAGGCTTTCCATCTCCTCCGTCCCCGCATCGGTGATGTCGCTGCGATGCAGTGGCGAGCCCGCCTCCAGCACCAGCCGCGCACAGGTCAGGTGATCGCGCCGCGCGCGGGCCGGTGCGTTGTCGGAGCCGTGGATGACGGTGCCCAGCAGGTTGCCGCCATACATGTTCTTGTATTCGAGGTCGGGGTCGAAGGTGAGGAGCCACGCGACTTCGTCGGCCAGCCCCTCCCACCCCGCGATGTGGATGGCGGACATGTCCTGCTCGTCCCGCCAGTCCGGATCGATGCCGAGGGCGACGAGGCGCTTGGCGTGCTCCAGCCGTCCCTCGAACCCGAAGAGGCGGGTGAGGATGCAGTGGATGTCGGCACTCAGCGCCTCCTCCGTCACGCGCCCGCGCGGTGCGCCGTCGGCGGCCTGGGCGAGGAGCGTCTCGACGGGGTCGAGCGGGGTGGCCTGGCCGTGCGCCTCCAGCACCCGTGCTACGGCGTGATTGCCCATGATCCGGGCCTGGGCGTAGGCGGTGTGCTCGCGGTAGGGCACGGTGCCGTCCGCGCCGTGGTCGATCAGCAGCTCCGCGACCTCGGCGGAGCACATGCGCCGCGCGGCCTGATGGAGGGCGGGGATCACCGCGGGCGGCTCACAGGAGGGATGCTCCGCGATCCCCTCGTTCGGATCGGCCCCGGCCTCGAGCAGCAGGCGCACGCCCTCGGCATTGTCGAAGTCCAGCATCCGGGGCAGGGCATTGGTGCCCGCGATGGTCACGCCGTGCTCCAGCAGCAGCCGCACCCCGTCGAGATGGCCGAGCTCCGTCGCGTGATAGAGCGACTCGTTGTCGTCCGGCGTCGCCCCATGCTCCAGCAGCCAGCGGGCGAGCGGCAGGTTGTCCGCGTGCCCCAGCGCGCCGTAGAGGGCGGAGAGGCGATGCTCCGCGCCCTGCTGGAACGGATAGCTCGCGTTCACGTCGGCGCCGTGGGCGACCAGCGTTTCGGCGATCGCGAGCATCGCCTCCCGCTTCTCCGGCGCCCGCTGGTGGTGGCGGGAGAAGGTGAGGTGCAGGATCGGCTCCCGCGGCCCGGCGACGAGGCGGGTCGCGGCCTGCGGATCGCGGGCCAGCATGCCGCCCACGCCCTCCAGATCATAGAGCGCACAGGCAAGGCCCAGATTGGCCCGCGCCAGCGTCGGATCGGCGGCGAGCAGGCTGTCGACCCGCGGATGGTTGCCGAGATAGAGCGCATATTTCAGCGCCTCCTCCCGCGCCGCGCGGTCCATGGAGGCGGTTTCGGCGGCGAGCACGAGTGCCGGCCAACTCTCGTGGCTATGGTCCTGCGCGATGACGTGCAGGGCGTCGGCGTGGCGGGGCGTGCCCTTGGCGACGGCTTCCAGACGCGCCGCGGCGGCGGCGTCCCCGGCGCGGGCGGCCCGCAGCAAAGCCTTGGCATCTCGGCGCAAACGGTTCGGATCGAGGGTCATGACGGGGTCTCCTGACATCGGCCCGGCGATCCGTTGAGGCGGGCATCAGGTCAACCCGAGGGTGCTGATCGTATGTCAGGGGTGCGCGCGGCGCTGTCCACGGATCGGGCGGCCGCCCCGGTCGGCCTCTTTCAGCCTACGCCCGGGGCCGCGTTCCGCGCAAGTCTCAGACCGAGCGGCGGGCGTTCAGCGCCGCCGTGATCGTCCCGTCGTCGAGATAGTCGAGCTCGCCGCCCACCGGCACGCCCTGCGCCAGCGAGGTCACGCGCACGCCGCGCCCCTCCAGCATGTCGGCGATGTAATGAGCGGTGGTCTGCCCGTCGACGGTGGCGCCGAGGGCGAGGATCAGTTCCTCCACCCCGTCCTGCTCGACGCGGGCGGCGAGGCGCGGCAGGTTCAGATCCTCCGGCCCGATGCCGTCCAGGGCCGAGAGTGTGCCGCCCAGCACGTGGTAGCGGCCCTTGAAGACCTGCGCCCGCTCCATCGCCCAGAGATCGGCGACGTCCTCTACGATACAAATCGTCCGCCCGTCCCGCTTGGGATCGAGGCAGATGTCGCATTTCTCGCCCGTGCCGACATTGCCGCAGATGAGGCACTCGCGCACGCTCGCGGCCACCTCCGCCATGGCCCCGGCCAGCGGCTCCAGCAGCACCTTGCGCTTCTGCACCAGAGCCAACGCTGCCCGGCGGGCGGAGCGCGGCCCCAGCCCCGGCAGCCGCGCCATCAGCGCGATCAGCTCGTCGAGCGCCCCGCTCACTTCATCTGTCCCCAAATATCCCCGCCGGAGGCATGGCGCTATGCCACCCGCCGCACGATGACCGAGCCGACGGAGTAGCCCGCGCCGAAGGAGCAGATCACGCCCAGGTCGCCATCCTCCAGATCGTCGGAATACTTCGAAAACGCGATGATCGACCCCGCCGAGGAGGTGTTCGCGTAGTCTTGCAGGATGTTCGGCTGCTCCTCCCGCGTCGGCTCGCGGCCCATGACCTTCTTCCCGATCAGGTCGTTCATCGACTTGTTGGCCTGGTGCAGCCACATGCGCTTGACCTGATCCGGCGCGATGTCGTTGTCCGCGAGGTGCCTGGTCATCAGCTCGGCCACGATCGGGACCACCTGCTTGAAGACCTTGCGGCCCTCCTGCACGAACTGCATGTCGCGCCGGTCCTCCATCCCGTGGGGGCGGGTGCGGCGCAGGAAGCCGTTATTGTTGCGGATGTTGTTGGAGAACTGGGTGAGCAGCCGCGTGTCGAGAATGTCGTAATGCGGGCCCTTCGCGTCCTCCGCCCGCTCGACCACCACGGCGGTGCAGACATCGCCGAAGATGAAGTGGCAGTCGCGATCGCGCCATTCCAGGTGGCCGGACGTGATCTCCGGGTTCACCATCAGCACCCGGCGGGCGGAGCCCGAGCGGATCATGTCCGCGGCCTGCTGCAGCCCGAAGGTGGCGGAGGAGCAGGCGACGTTCATGTCGAAGGCGAAGCCGCCCTCGATGCCGAGCTCCTGCTGGATCTCCACGGCCATCGCCGGGTAGGCCCGCTCCATGTTGGAGGCGGCACAGATCACCGCGTCGATGTCCTTCGCCTCGATCCCCGCCTGCGCCAGCGCGTCGCCCGCGGCCTTCACCGCGATCTCGGCCATGAGGGAGGGCTCATCATCGGAGCGTTCGCGGAAGCGGGGGAACATCCGCGCGGGGTCGAGCACGCCGTCCTTGTTCAGGACATAGCGCTGCTCGATGCCGGAGGCGGCGAAGATGAACTCGGCGTTCGAATGGGTCTTGGCCTCGACCTCACCGGCCGCAATCGCCTCGGCATGTTCTTCGTTGTAGCGGTCCGCATAGGCGTTGAACGCCGCGACCAGCTCGTCATTGGTGATGATCTCTGACGGGGTGAAGACCCCGGACCCGGTAATCGCGGGCTGATGCATAGGTTCCCCTCGTCTTTTTTCTGTCACGACACTATTGCCCGAACGATCGAAGGGCCAGAGGGGTTCGGGGCCGTTTTGATGGGACGTTCGGGAACGGCGCGGCCGTGACCCGCGCCCACCGTCCCGGCCGAAGCGCCGGGACCGCCGGCGTCCTGCTTCGAGAGTGGTCGTCCTGTTTCGAGCGACCCCGGATCAAGTCCGGGGCGGTTGCGATCCAGTTCTACCATCCCGGCCGGAGAGCCGGGACCGTAAGCCAACTCCTTCGAGCCTGCTCACTTCGTAGAGCGCGGACCCGCATCGGGTTCGGGGCGGGCGCGAAGCCGCCCTTCAGAACGGCAGCTTCATGCCCGGCGGCAGGGGCAGGCCGTCGGTGACCTTCGCCATCTCTTCCTGCGCGCGGGCCTGCGCCTTTTCCTGCGCGTCCTTCACGGCGGCGACGATCAGGTCCTCGACCACCTCGCGCTCCTTGGGCTTGAAGAGCTCGTCGGCGATGGTGAGCCCCACGAGGTCGCCCTTCGCTGTCGCCCGCGCGCGGACGAGACCGGCGCCCGCCTCGCCCTCGACCTCGATCGTGTCGAGGGCGGCCTGCGCCTCCTGCATCTTCTCCTGCATTTCCTGGGCCTGCTTCATGAGCTTGCCCATGTCGCCCAGACCGCCGAGACCCTTGAACATCGCGCGCTCCCTTGTTTCGCTGTCGGGATGACAGATACGCCTGCGGGGCGGGAGGGACAAGCGATGGAGGAGCGGGAGGCCCGCGCCTTGCTCGACGATCTGATCGCGCAACTCGATGCGGAGGAAGGCGCCAACGCGGATGCCCGCGATGTGGTGGTGCTCGACCAGCAGTCGGTGGGGCGCCTCAGCCGGATGGACGCGCTGCAGGGCCAGGCGATGGCGAAGGCCCAGGCGGCCCGCCGCGCCGCGCGCCGCCGCGGGATCGAGGCGGCAATCGCCCGGCTTAAGGACGGCACGTTCGGCTGGTGCGAGGCCTGCGGCGACGAGATCCCCGAAGCCCGTCTCCGCCTCAACCCCACCGCCACCCGCTGTGTCGGTTGCGCGGGCTGACCGGCCTCCGGCGGGGATATTGGAAGAAGAGAGAGCGCCCGATCGGCGCTTTCCAGCTTGTCCAAATATCCCGGGGATGAATGGCCGTCAGGCCAGAAGGGGCAGCGCCCCTTAGACCCCACCCGATTTGGCGCAGAACCGAACCAAAACCGGGGGCGGTGTCATGGACCTGTCGTGAGCGCGCACGATATACCAAAAGCATGACCCAGGCCGATTTCCTCAATTCCACCGCCTCCGATCCGGTCGAGCTTCCGGGCTTCGATCCGGCGGGCCCGCAGCGCTTCTTCAACCGGGAGCTGTCGTGGCTCGCCTTCAACTGGCGGGTGCTGGAAGAGGCGCAGAACCCGGCCGTTCCGCTGTTGGAGCGGGTGCGGTTCCTGTCGATCTCGGGCTCCAATCTCGACGAATTCTACACCGTGCGCGTCGCGGGCCTGCGCGGGCTCGTGCGCGGCGGCGTGGTCAAGCCCTCGGCCGACGGGCTGACCCCGGCCGAGCAGCTCGACCAGATCGACGCGGATGCGCGTGCGCTGATGCTGCGCCAGCAGGACTGCTGGGCGGAGCTGCGGCAGGAGCTCGCGCGCGAGGATATCTGCGTTGTCGGTCCCGGCGACCTGACCAAGGCGGATGCGGAGCGGCTGGAGCAGGTCTTCATGGACCAGGTCTTCCCGGTCCTGACGCCGCTCGCCATCGACCCTGCGCACCCCTTCCCGTTCATCCCGTCCGCCGGGTTCGCCATGGCGCTGCAGCTCAAGCGCCGCAAGGACGGCGCCCCACTGGAGGCCCTGCTGCCGGTGCCGAGCCAGGTCGACCGCTTCATCCGGCTGGAGGGCGGGCGCCCCGGCATCACCCGCTTCCTGCCGCTGGAGGGGCTGCTGGAGCTGTTCCTCGACCGGCTGTTCCCGGGCTACGAGACGGCGGGCCTCTGCACCTTCCGCGTGCTGCGCGACAGCGACCTGGAGGTGGAGGAAGAGGCCGAGGACCTCGTGCGTGAGTTCGAAAGCGCGCTCAAGCGCCGCCGCCGCGGCGAGGTGATCCGCCTCAAGATCTCCGCCGATGCACCCGCCGATCTGCGCGCCATGGTGATCGAGGAGCTGGGCGCCAGCGGCGAGGAGGTGATCGAGATCGAGGGCGTGATCGGCATCTCCGACCTCAGCGAGCTCGTGATCTCCGAGCGGCCCGAACTGCTGTGGCCCGCCTACAAGCCGCGCATGCCCGAGCGGGTGCAGGACCACGAGGGCGACATTTTCGCCGCCGTCCGACAGAAGGACATGCTGCTGCATCATCCTTACGAGACCTTCGACACGGTCGTCGACTTCATCCGGCAGGCGGCGCGCGACCCGGACGTGCTGGCGATCAAGCAGACGCTCTATCGCACGTCGAAGAACTCGCCGATCGTGCAGGCGCTGTGCGAGGCGGCGGAGGACGGGAAGTCCGTCACAGCACTGGTCGAGCTCAAGGCCCGCTTCGACGAGGCGGCGAACATCCGGCTGTCGCGGCAGCTCGAACGCGCCGGGGCGCAGGTCGTCTACGGTTTCATTGACTGGAAGACGCACGCCAAGATCTCCACCGTCGTGCGGCGCGAGGGGGGCGAGCTTGTCACCTACTCTCACTTCGGGACGGGCAACTATCATCCGATCACGGCGAATTTCTACACCGACCTCAGCCTCTTTACCTGCGACAAGCCGCTGGGCCGCGATGCGACGAAGGTCTTCAACTACGTCTCCGGCTACGCGATGCCCGAGGGGTTGGAGAACCTGCACATCTCCCCCCACAGCCTGAAGAGCCATATCCTCGAGAGCCTGGAAGCGGAGATCGCCCATGCGAAGGCCGGGCGGCCCGCGGCGGTCTGGGCCAAGGTGAACTCCCTGATCGAGCCCGACGTGATCGATGCGCTCTATGCCGCGAGCCAGGCGGGCGTGCAGGTCGACCTCGTGGTCCGCGGCATCTGCGGCGTGCGCCCCGGCGTGAAGGGGTTGAGCGAGACCATCCGGGTGAAGTCGGTGGTGGGCCGCTTCCTCGAGCACTCGCGCATCGCCTGCTTTGGCAACGGCCACGGCCTGCCGTCGGAGGAGGCGCGGGTCTACATCTCCTCTGCCGACTGGATGGGCCGCAACCTCAATCGGCGGGTGGAGACGCTGGTGGAGATCACCAACCCCACTGTCCACGCGCAGATCGTCGATCAGGTGATGGCGGCGAACCTCGCCGACGAGGCGCAGACCTGGGTGCTGCGCCCGGACGGCACCTATGTGCGCCCCGGCGCGCCGGAAGGGGAGGAGGCGTTCAACTGCCACCGCTTCTTCATGGAGAACCCGTCCCTCTCGGGCCGCGGCCGCGCCGGCAAACAGGACGCGCCGCGTCTGACAAAGCAGACGGTAGCGCCGGTCGAGGCGACGGGCTGAGCGGGCCAGGCGGATCGGTTGAACTGGGCGCAACCACCCCGGACTTGATCCGGGGCCGTTGGCCCAAGCGTGCAAACCAACGAAGCTATGCGTCGTCATGGGGCGATGCGGTCCGATCAATGGGACCTCGCCCCCGGTTGTTCCATTGCAGCGAAAGGTCCCGGCGCTTCGGCCGGGACGGTTGGATTGGTAGCCCCCGCCCCGGACCCCGATCCGGGGCCGCCCACCCTCAACAGCACCGTTCGGCGTCATTCCGCCCCAGCCGGCCCAACTGCTCGGCTCACAAGCGACCCTTCGCGCGATCCGGGGCCTGTCCGTCCGGCCGACGGACCCTGCCGAACCCTTTCCAATCCTTCGGATCGAACGTGTTCGCACAGCACACAATGAGGGCGGTGGCAAACACCGCGTAGCTCCTCCCGCCGTCGATCAGGCGGTCGTACTGGGAGCCGACGAAGAACAGGCCCAGCAGCAGCAAGAACATGAAGTAGTGAAAGGCCGAATGCTGCGGAAACCGCCCGCCGAAGATCATGCCGATGTAGAGTGCGGTCGTAATGATCAGGTAGGCGTTCGGGTCGATCATCGCGTGCAGCACGAGGAGCACGCCGCATCCGACATGCGCCCATTTCTTGAGGATGCCGATCAGACCCCTCCAGTATCGGTCGATGACATTCATGCCAGTGCCCCACCTCCGGCGAACGCGCTTCGCCCCCACTCGCGGCGTGTGCTCTCCACACGCACCGTCCTCCGCCGCTCACACGGTCTCATCGTGGGGCCGCCCAATCAAACGGGCAAACGGGAAACGGGGTCGAGACCTCGATCCGTGCCGGCGACGGCGGAGTGCGGCGTGGGCGCATCACGTCGATTTCCTGCTTCATCGACCACCGGTATACGGGCGGTTGCGGGTCCCAACCGGTTTGATTTCCTTTTTCCACAGGGTAGGTCAGTGGCACGACTTGGTCCGGTACGGGATGACAGGATGAACGAACTCGCGCCCGAGCCTTCGACGGCCATCGACCTTTCGCGGGTCGGGGTGGTCGATGTGGGGTCGAACTCCGTGCGGCTGGTGGTGTTCGACGGGGCGGCGCGCAGCCCGGCCTACTTCTTCAACGAGAAGGTGCTGTGCGGGCTCGGCCGGGGCATCGCCTCGACCGGGCGGCTGCATCCCGAGGGGCGGCAGCAGGCGGTCGCCACCATCCGGCGCTTCACCACGCTGGCCGAGCGGATGGAGCTCACCACCCTGATCGGCGTCGCAACCGCCGCCGTGCGGGAGGCTGAGGACGGCCCCGACTTCGTGGCCGAAATCGCGCGGGAGACCGGGCTGGAGCTGCGCGTTGTCGAGGGGCTGGAGGAGGCGCGGCTGGCCGCGCAGGGCGTGCTCGTCGGCTGGCCGGACGCGGTGGGGCTGACGGTGGATATCGGCGGCGCCTCGATGGAGCTTGCGCGCATCCATGGCGGGCGGATCGGGACGTGCCTCACCTCGAAGCTCGCGCCCCTGTCGCTCGCTGATCTCACGGACAAGGAGGTCGACCGGACGATCGCCGACACCCTCTCCGATCTGCGCGACCGGATGCCCGGCAAGGTGGAGGAGATGTTCCTCGTCGGCGGCTCCTGGCGGGCGATCGCGGCACTGCACATGGCGCGCCACGAGTACCCGCTGCACGTCCTGCACGCCTACGAGACCACGCCGGAGGAGATGCTGGAGACCGCCGAATGGGCGGTGGAGCAGGACCTCGACACCTTCAAGTCGCTCACGACGACCTCCGACGCGCGGCTGGCGCTGGTGCCGATGGCCGCGCGGGTGCTGCGCGGGCTGATCCCGGCCTTCGCGCCCGAGCGCATCGCGATTTCCTCCTACGGCCTGCGCGAAGGGGTGCTCTACGAGGTGATGAGCGAGGCGGCGCGGCGGCTCGACCCGCTGATCGAGGCGTGCCGGCATATGGAGCTGGCCGCCGCACGCTTCCCGGGCTTCGGCGAGGCGCTCTACGAGTGGATCGACCCGCTCTTCGATGACCTGGAGCCGCATCACCGGCGGCTGATCCACGCGGCCTGCCTGCTCCACGACATCAACTGGCGCACGCATCCCGATTTCCGCCCCGCCGTGAGCTTCGAGGCGGCGACGCGGGCCAATCTGGGTGGGATCACCCATCGCGGGCGCGTCTTCCTCGGCCTCGTGCTGTCGCATCGCTACAAGAGCGGGCGGCGCGCGCGGCCCGACGAAGCGCTGCTGGCGCTCCTCAACCAGGAGGAGGTGACGCTGGCCGAGACGGTGGGCCGGGCGCTGCGGCTGGGTGCCATGCTGACCGGCGCCTCGGCGCAGGGCCTGCGGGAGGCGCGGATCGCGCGCGAGGACGGCAAGCTGGTGCTGGAGCTCGCCGGCGAGATGACGGCGCTGGGTGGCGAGGTGGTGGAAAAGCGCCTCGCCAAGCTCGCCACCAGCCTGGAGCTGGAGCCGGAGATGCGGAGCTCCTGACCGGCTGCAGGCGCGCTTATGCCATGCCCGGCCTCCCTACGCCTAAAGTCTCATTGCGCAACCGATGCGGAACGTGCTCTGCCGGATGCTGCAAAAAGCGACGTTCAAAGCGCAAGGCGGCCCGGCTGTGCTGCCGGGCCGCCTTGCTGTCTCCCCAGACTTGGGCCGTCTCTGCGGCTTTGAGGGGACAATAAACACTCGATTTCGCGCCGTCACCTGGAAATTTTCTTTCTGGCTCAGCGATTTGCTGATGAAGGGTCAGGCTATTGCCCCCTTTTTGGGCACCATTTTGCCGCACCCCGCGCGCCGGGGCCGCGGCTCGATTCGCGTGATTGCCCCGTCGCGGCGCTTCCACTATGCACGGCGAAGCCCGTTATCGCCTCAGGAGACGCCGATCCATGCGCCTGTCCCGCTACTTCCTGCCCGTGCTCAAGGAGACGCCCGCCGAGGCGCAGATCGCCTCGCACCGCCTGATGCTGCGGGCCGGCATGATCCGGCAGGCGAGTGCCGGGATCTATTCCTGGCTTCCGCTGGGGCTGAAGGTGCTGCGCCGGCTCGAACAGATCGTGCATGAGGAGCAGCAGCGCGCCGGCCACCACCCGATGCTGATGCCGACGATCCAGTCCGCGGACCTGTGGCAGGAATCCGGTCGCTACAACGCCTATGGCAAGGAGCTGCTGCGAATCGAGGACCGACACGGGCGCGACATGCTCTACGGACCCACGAACGAGGAGCTGATCACCGACATCTTCCGCCGCGAGGTGACGAGCTACAAGCAGCTGCCGCTCACGCTCTACCACATCCAGTGGAAGTTCCGGGACGAGATCCGCCCCCGCTTCGGCGTCATGCGCGGCCGCGAGTTCCTGATGAAGGACGGCTACAATTTCGACGTCAGCAAGGAGGACGCGCTGCACGCCTACAACCGCCACCTGGTGAGCTACCTGCGCACCTATGAGCGGATGGGTCTGCAGGCGATCCCGATGCGCGCCGACGGCGGGCCGATCGGCGGCGATTACACGCACGAGTTCCTTGTGCTCGCCGAGACCGGCGAGAGCGAGGTGTTCTACGACAGTGCCGTGACCGACCTGCGGCTGGGCGACCGGGCCATCGATTTCGACGACCGCGCGCAGTGCCAGGCGATCATGGAGGAGTTCACCACGCCCTACGCCCGCACCGATGAGACCCACGACGACGCGATCTTCGCCGAGGTGCCCGAGGAGCGGCGGCGCAAGGCCCGCGGCATCGAGGTCGGCCAGATCTTCTATTTCGGCACCAAGTATTCCGATCCGCTGAAGGCCCTCGTGCAGACCGCCGAGGGGGAGCAGGTGCCCGTCCACATGGGTTCCCATGGCATCGGCGTGTCGCGGCTGGTCGGCGCGCTGATCGAGGCGAACCACGACGAGAACGGCATCATCTGGCCCGAGGGCGTGGCCCCCTTCGGCGCGGCCATCGTCAACCTCAAGCAGGGCGACACCGATTGCGACTGGGTGTGCGAGGAGCTTTATGCCGGGCTGAACGCCGCCGGTGTCGAGGCGCTCTACGACGACCGGGAGGAGCGCGCGGGCGCGAAGTTCGCCACCATGGACCTGATCGGCTGCCCCTGGCGCCTCACCGTCGGCCCGCGCGGCCTGAAGGAGGGCAATGTCGAGCTCACCTCCCGCCGGACGGGCGAGAGCGAGGCGATGAGCCCCGCGGCCGCGATCGATCGACTTCGAGGTATTTTCGCCGGTCTGTGAACCGAAGTCAGATGGGCCGGGGCGGCGGCGCACCCTATCTATCGGGTCATTAACCACGACCCGGAGATTTGAGATGTCCCGTTTCCCGATCCTGGCCGCGACCGCGCTCGTGCCCATGGCGCTCCTCGCGCAGCAACCCGTGGACCAGGGCCCGGCCAACGTTCCCTCCAACACGCCGGCCTTTGCCGAGCAGACCCGCGCGCCTGCTTCCGACAGCGGGGTGGAGTTCGCGGTGGAGGAGCTGGCGACCGGCCTCACCTTCCCCTGGGGCATCGCGGAGCTTCCGGACGGCGGCTTCCTCGTGACGGAGCGGGAGGGCCGCCTGCGCGTGATCGGCGCGGACGGTCTGCGCGAGACACCGGTCGCGGGTGTGCCGGAGGTCGTGGCCCAGCGGCAGGGGGGCCTCCTCGACGTGGCCCTCGATCCGCAGTTCGAGAGCAACCGGGTGATCTACCTCACCTATGCCAAGCCCCAGCCGAACAACATGAGTGCGACCGCCGCCGCCCGCGCGGTTCTCTCGGAGGACATGACCGAGCTCCTGGAGGTCCAGGACATCTTCGTCCAGACCCCGCCCTCGCCGACGCCGATGCACTACGGCTCGCGCATCGTGCTGGACGGGGAGTACGCCTACATCACCACCGGTGAGCACTCGCGGGAGGCCGAGCGCGTCTTCGCCCAGGACATGGACAAGACCTACGGCAAGGTCGTGCGCCTGACGCCGGAGGGCGAGGTGCCCGCCGACAACCCCTTCGTGGGGCAGGAAGGCGCATTGCCCGAGATCTGGACCACGGGCCACCGTAACGTGCAGGGCGCGGACCTGCATCCCGAGACCGGTCAGCTCTGGACGCTGGAGCACGGACCCGCGGGCGGCGACGAACTCAACCTCGCGACGCCCGGCCTCAACTTCGGCTGGCCGGTGGTGAGCTACGGCGAGAACTACAGTGGCACGCCGGTCGGGACCGGGCAGGCGCGGCACGAACCCGAGTTCACCGAGCCGCGCTACTACTGGGACCCGGTGATCGCGCCGGGGGGCTTCGCGTTCTACGAGGGCGAGCTCTTCGGCGACTGGCAGGGTGACATCCTCGCGAGCTCCCTGCGGCCGGGCGGTCTCGTCCGGCTGGAACTTGATGGGGACACGGTCGTGGGCGAAGAGCGGCTGCTCGGCGACGTGGGCCGCGTGCGCGACGTTGAGATCACGTCGGACGGGGCGATCCTGGTACTGATCGACGATCCGGAAGGCTCCGTGCTGCGGCTGACGCCGGGGCCCTCTAGCTGAGCCCACCTCCCTAATTCTCCCTGCGCCCCCCTCCCTAACCCTCCCCCTTTCTGGGGGAGGGGATCGCGTTGCGCTTGTTCTGCCGGATCGCGTCGGTGCTCTTACCCTGGCAGCCCATTGGAGGCGGCTTTCGGCTCAATAAAGGCGTGACCCGGCCGCACGTCGCACTCCACGCCGCAGCCAGACGGATCCGCCGGGTTCCTTCGCACGGACCCATCCCTCACCCCTGCCTAGCGCCACCGCATCTCATCCCCTAGCACCGAACTGCCTCATCACTCTCGTCAAATACGCCCGCCGGAGGCGTCTTGCCGTCCAACACGCGACCGCCCGGATCGCCCCGCCGTCCGCTCCTGACGCCGCCCACCCCATCACTCTCGCCCAATACGCCCGCCGGAGGCATCCCGCAGTGCAGCACGCGCCGCCCTTGACCGCATCGCGCCCCCGGCCCATCTTCCGCGCGCATTGCCGGAGGTACCATGGCCCAGACCGCGCCCCCCTTTTCCGCCTATGAGTTCCTGATCGCGTGGCGCTACCTCCGTGCGCGCCGCCGCGAGGGGGGCGTCAGCGTCATGACCTGGATCAGCCTGATCGGCGTGGCCCTCGCCGTCTTCGCCTTGATCGCGACGCTTGCCGTGCGCTCGGGTTTCCGGACGGAGTTCGTGGGCACGATCCTCGGCGCCAACGCCCATGTGCAGGTGCTCCAGACCCCCTACCGCAACGAGGCGGGCGTGGTCGTACGCACCCTCGACGACTTCGATGCGCGGGCGGAAGCCGTGCGCAATGTCGAGGGCGTGACCCGCGCGGCTCCCACCGTGCGCGGGCAGGTCATGGCCTCGGCCAACAACCGCAACGCGGGTGTGGACGTGCTAGGCCAGCGGGTCGAGGATGTGGCGACACTGCCGCTCCTCGCCGACCCCGAGATGAGCTTTGGCGACCTGTCGCGGCTCGATGAAGGCATCGCGCTCGGCAGCCGCCTCGCCGCCAATCTGGGGGTTGGCATCGGCGATCCGGTGCAGCTGATCTCACCCAACGGGGTGCAGGGGATCTTCGGCAGCAACATCCGGACCTCCACCTTCGAGGTCGTCCATATCTTCCAGGTCGGCCGCTTCGACGTGGACAACGTGCGCGCCTATCTGCCCCTCGAAGAAGCGCAGCGCTTTTTCAACCGCGAGGGGGTGGTGGACGAGCTCGAAGTACTGGTCGACGAGCCCGAGAACATCGACGCGCTGGTCCCCGACATCCTAGCCGCCGCGGGCCCGAACACCTATTCCTGGACCTGGATGCAAAGCGCGGGCGGCTTCCTGCGCGCGCTGGAAATGGAGGACAACATCATGTTCGTCATCCTCTCCATCCTCGTGCTCATCGCCTCGCTCAACATCACCTCGGGCCTCATCATGCTGGTGAAGAACAAGGGCCGCGATGTCGGCATCCTGCGCACGATGGGGCTGAGCCAGGGGGCGATCCTGCGGGTGTTCTTCCTGTGCGGCTTGTCCATCGGGATCTTCGGCACGATCATCGGTGTGATCCTGGGCTGCCTCTTCGCGATCTATATCGACCCGATCTTCAACGCGGTGAACTGGCTCTTGGGCGGCGGGGTCTGGGACCCCTCGATCCGCTTCATCAGCCAGCTTCCGGCGGAGCTGCAACTGGCCGACGTGCTGAAGGCGGTCGGCCTGTCGCTTAGCCTCTCCTTCGTCGTGACGATCTTTCCGGCGCGGCGCGCGGCGCGGATGAACCCGGTGGAGGCGCTGCGATATGAGTGAGGCGGTGCTGCGCCTCACCGGCGTCTCGAAGACCTACAACCCCGGCACGCCCGGCGAGATCCGGGTGCTTTCGGACCTCGACCTGAGCCTTGCACCCGGCGAGGTCGTGGGGCTGGTGGCACCCTCCGGTTCCGGCAAGTCCACGCTCCTCCACATCGCGGGGCTGCTCGACACGCCCGATGCGGGCGAGGTGGAGATCGCGGGGCAGGCGACGGCCAAGCTCGGTGATCGCGGCCGCACGCGGCTCAGGCGCGACGCGGTGGGCTTCGTCTACCAGTTCCACCACCTGCTGCCGGAGTTCTCGGCCGCCGAGAATATCGAACTGCCCCAGCGCGCCAACAACGTCTCCGCCAGCGCGGCGCGGGCGCGGGCCGCGGATCTGCTCGCCGCCGTGGGTCTCGCCGAGCGGGCGACGCACCGCCCCTCCGAGCTGTCGGGCGGGGAGCAGCAGCGCGTCGCCTTCTGCCGCGCGCTCGCCAACGCGCCCGCGGTGCTGCTCGCCGACGAGCCCACCGGCAACCTCGACCCCGGCACCTCCGATCAGGTCTTCGGCGTGCTGATGGACCTGGTGCGGGAGACGGGGCTATCTGCGCTCATCGCAACCCACAACCTGGAGCTTGCGAGCCGCATGGACCGGGTGCTGCATCTCAGCGACGGCCGGGTGGTGGCGGACTGAAGATGCGCCAGCTCCGCCTCTCCGACCCGCCGCTGGAGGTGAAGGTGCGCGCCCCCGCCGACCCCAAGGCGCTGGACCTCGCGCTCAGCACGCTCGAGGGCGTCCGGGCGCGGCGGGAGGATGACGGCTGGATCGTGCTGGCGGGCGACAGCGAGGCCGGGCTCGACGCGGTGATCGACCCACTCGCCACCTCGTTGGAGCTGGAGGTCGGCGCACCCCAGGTCGCCTTCCGCGAGACGGTGACCAGGACCGCAGAGGCGCATCGGGAGTTCAAGAAGCATGGCGGCCTCGGCCGCTTCGCCGACCTGACGCTCGAGGTCGCCCCGGCCCCGAGCTTCGACTTCAAGGACCGGTCCGGCCGCAGCCTGCCGGACCGCCTGCTCAAGGTCGTGCGCGACGCGATCGATGTCGATCTTGAGAAGGGCCCGGTCGGCGGCTTCCCGGTCGTGGGACTGCGCGTGGCGCTGTTGCAGGCCCGCTCCCACCCGATCGATTCCGATCCCTTCACCTTCACGCTCACCACGCGGCGGGTGTTGCGCGATGCGATCCGCGATGCGAAGCCGGTGATCCTGGAGCCGCTCGCCCGCCTCGACCTCAACGTACCGCAGGCGCAGGCCGCCGACGTCCTCGCCGACCTCAAGACCCGCCGCGCGCGGGTGGAGAAGAAGGATGGCGGGCACCTGCGCGCGCTGGTGCCCTACGGAAACATCTTCGGGTATCGCGCGGCCCTGGCCGGGATGACGGGCGGCACCGGCACCTTCATCCGCAGCTACGCCCACCACGCGCCACTGCCGATCCACGTCGCCCCTATCGGCAGGCCGCCTGGAGCGTGAGCCAGTCGCCGTCGCTGAGCGCGGGGCGGTAAGCGGCCGTGCCGATCGTGTCACCCGCCTGCAGCCGCTCCACCCGTGCCTCGGGCGCGCCGGTGCGGGCGAGGAGGAGGCCGAGCGGCAGGCTCGGCAGGCCCGCGCTCTCCAGCCGCCGCAGCGCCTCGGCATCCATCGCGTCGCTGCCGATCCTGCTGAGGTCAACCAGGGCCGCCAGCACCTCGCGCCGATCCTCGGCGGGTAGGGTGCCGGAGCTCGCGAGGCGCAGGAGGGCGGGCAGGCCCAGCTCTTCGACCACGGTGTCGCGCGCGGCTCCACTGGTGCGCTGGGCGGCGGCGAGGGCGGTGAGCCCTGCTATCTCCTCGACCTGGCCCGCACTCTCGATGGCGCCGGCGTCGATCAGGAACACCGGGCCGGGCAGGGGCAGCCACGGCCGCTCCATCCGCACCAGGATCGGGCGCAGGCGCGGCATGTCGGGGCCGAGCCGCGTGGCGATGCGCGCGAGCTCCGCCGGCGCACGACGGCCAAGCGCGGGGCAGAGCGTCACGCCCGGCGCCGCCAGCGCATCCTCGGCCAGCTGTTCGGAGAGGTTGACCCAGGCCTGCTCCGTGATGCGGTTCGCGAGTGCCGCCTGCGCCGGGACACGCAGGAACACCGCCGCCCCGGCCAGCAGGACGGCGAGCAGCAGCAGCGGGACGAGGCGGGAGGCGCGGCGCCCCTCCGCCTCCTGCCGCTCGGTGTGGGAATGCACGGCGCGGATCGCGGCGATCATGTCGGTGTCCCGGATCTCCAGCCGCTCACCGCTCGCCGGATCGGGGCTGAGCGTGAGGCCGGGGCCGTCGCATTCCTCGACGGCGGCCAGAGACCAGTGGGCGAGCGGCGCCTCCGCGCTGTCCATCAGAGTGAGCGTGGCGTTGCCGAAGGTGACGATGACCTCGCGCGGGCTCGCATCGGCCGCGGCCTGCCACAGGCCCACGGCCTCGAGCCGGTCATACTGATCGAGTGCGGTCATTGCCTGTTCCACTGCCTGCGCGGCCGGACCCTAGTGCAAATCGCGACGAGGGCGAAGGGGGCGCGGGGGATCGGATCAGCGGCGTGGCCGCGGGGGCTCGGGTTGAGTTGGGGTGGAGGAGAAGCCGTCATGCTCCGGCTCGACCGGAGCATCTGTCGGATGGAGCGCGGCGGCAGGAGATCCTCGGGTCAAGCCCGAGGATGACCGTCTCTGATCGAGGGATGATCTCCGCTGCGACGTGCGGGCATTGCCTGCGCACTCCGAGGCGCCCTCCAACCAGTAGTCATTCTCCGGCCCTAACGGTGTACCCCGCCAACCGATCACCGTCGCGAGCGATCCGCGAGCCGGAAACTGAAAACGACCACTCACCTCAAGCCGGCAGCGCATACCCCCGCTCGTTGAGCTGCTGGCGCAAAGTCAACTTCGAGATCTTGCCAGTCGCCGTGTGCGGCAGCTCCTCGACGAAGAGTACGTCGTCAGGCACCTGCCACTTGGCGAAGCGCGTCGCGACGAGGTCGAGGATCGCCTGCTTGTCGGGCTCCGTCCCCGGCGTGGGCACCACGACCAGCACCGGGCGCTCGTCCCATTTCGGGTGCGGCACGCCGATGGCCGCGGCCTCGGCCACATCCGGATGGCCCACCGCCACGTTCTCCAGATCGATCGAGCTGATCCACTCGCCGCCCGACTTGATCACGTCCTTCGAGCGGTCGGTGATGCGGACATAACCGTTGGGATCGATCGTCGCGACGTCGCCGGTGTCGAACCAGCCGTCTGCGTCGTGCGCCTTCTCCCCCATATGCAGGTATTCGCCCACGATGGCCGGGCCGCGGCACCAGAGACGGCCCTGCGCCGCGCCATCCTCCGGCAGGCGGTTGCCCGCATCATCGGTGATCTTCAGCTCCACGGTGTAGGGCGGGTGGCCCACCGTCTCCTGCACGTCGAGGCGCTTGTCGTCGGGCAGGGCCGCGACCTCGGGCTTGAAGGAGCAGACGGTGCCGAGCGGGCTCATCTCCGTCATGCCCCATGCGTGGAGGACCTGGACGCCGTAGGTGTCCTGGAAGGTCTCGATCACCGCGCGCGGGCAGGAGGAGCCGCCGATCACCACGCGCTTGAGGGTGGAGAACCGCTTCTCCGGGTTCTCGCGCAGCCAGCCGAGGAGGCCGAGCCAGACCGTAGGCACCGCGGCGGTAAGCGTGACGCCCTGCTCCAGCATCTCGTAGATCGCGGGCGGGGTCATGTCGCGGCCCGGCATGACGATCGAGGCCCCGGCGAGCGGCGCGGTGTAGCCGATGGACCAGCCATTGGCGTGGAAGAGGGGCACGACCGGCATCACCGTGTCCGCCGCGCCGAGCCCCAGCATGTCGGGCGACTGACTCGACAGCGCGTGGATCACGTTGGACCGGTGGGTGTAGACCACACCTTTCGGATTGCCGGTGGTCCCCGACGTGTAGCAGATCCCGCAGGCGTCCCGCTCATCGCCCATGTGCCAGGCGGTGTCGCCATCCTCGGCGGCCACCAGTTCCTCGTAGCAGAGCATGTCGAGCGTCGTCTCCGGCATGTGGGCGCGGTCGGTCAGCACGATGATGTGGCGGATCTTCTCCAGCCGGTCGGCGATCCCCTCGATGATCGGCACGAGGTCGGGATCGACCATCAGCACGCTATCGCCCGCGTGGTTGATGACATAGGTCATCTGCTCGGCGAAAAGGCGAGGATTGAGCGTGTGCAGCACAGCACCCGCGCCCGGCACGCCGTACCAGACCTCCAGATGCCGCGCGGTGTTCCACGCCATTACGCCCACCACGTCGCCGGGCTGCACGCCCAGCCGCCGCAGTGCCTGCGTGCAGCGTCGCGCGCCCAGATGGATGTCCGTCCAGGTGGTCCGCGTGATCGGCCCCTCCACCGAGCGGCTGATGACCGGCCGGTTCGCGTGGTAGCGCGCGGCGTGGTCGAGGATCGAGCCCACGCGCAGCGGCCAGTCCTGCATCAGGTTATGCATCGTCATCCTCCCTCCGAACGGGCCTTGTGGCGGCCCTTTCCCCGACTATGGCCGGGGGGTGGGGGCGACGCAATATCGCGCCCTGCATCCCTACGCCGCGCGGTGCGTTGGTCTGGAATTGAAGGCGAATTGAAGGATTTCAAACGGATGACCAGCGAATTTGATCGCAAGGCCAGCATTGCGCGCAACGACGCCCCCGACCTGACCGCCCGCCGGGTGCGGGAGGCCAAGCTGCCCCGCTTCATCGGGTTCGAGGATGGCCAGTACCAGTGCCTCGATTGCGGCGCGCGGGCCGAGGATATGGCCGCCCTTGAACACGCGCCGGACTGTCCGCATGGCGCCTGAGGGCAGCTTCATCACTCTCGGCCAATACGCCCGCCGGAGGCAGGTTTCCTAACCCGCGGTCAGAGCCGTTCCAGCGCGATGGCGATGCCCTGGCCGCCGCCGATGCACATGGTGATGAGCGCGCGCGTGCCGCCGGTCCGCTCCAGTTCGTGCAGCGCCTTCACCGTGATGATCGCGCCGGTCGCCCCGACCGGGTGGCCGAGCGCGATGGCGCCGCCATTCGGGTTTACCTTGGCCGGGTCCAGGCCAAGGCCGCGGTTCACCGCGATCGCCTGCGCGGCGAACGCCTCGTTCGACTCGATCACGTCGAAATCGTCGACGGTAAGCCCCGTGCGCTCGATCAGGTTCTGCACCGCGGGGATTGGGCCGATGCCCATGACCTCGGGCCGGACCCCCGCATGGGCGTAGCCGAGCACGCGGGCACGCGCTTTCAGTCCCGCCTTCTCCGCCGCATCGGCGCTCGCCAGCACCAGGGCCGCCGCTCCGTCATTGATGCCGGAGGCGTTTCCGGCCGTCACCCGGCCCTCCTTGCGGAAGACGGGGCGCAGGCCCGCCAGCGCCTCGACGCTGGTGGCCTTGGGATGCTCGTCGGTGTCGAAGGTGACCATCTCGCGCTTGCGCTTGACCTGAACGCCCACGATTTCATCCGCGAAGCGCCCTTCGGAGATCGCCGAGGCGGCGCGCTCCTGCGAGGTCATGGCGAAGGCGTCCATGTCCTCCCGGCTCACCTGGTGCTCGTCCGCGACGTTCTCCGCCGTCACGCCCATATGGCCGGTGCCGAAGGGGCAGTTGAGCGCGCCCAGCATCATGTCGAGCGAGCGCACGTCGCCCATCTTCTGACCCCAGCGGGCCTCCGGCAGGATGTAGGGCGAGCGGCTCATGCTCTCCGCCCCGCCGGCGAGCGCGAAGTCGGCGTCGCCCAGCATCAGCGCCTGCACGGCCGACACGACGGCCTGCGCGCCGGAGCCGCAGAGCCGGTTCACGTTCATCGCGGGCGTGGTGTCGGGCACGCCCGCCTCCATCGCCGCGACGCGGCTCAGGTACATGTCCCGCGGTTCGGTGTTGATGACGTGGCCATAGACGACATGGCCGATCTGGCCGCCCTCGACCCCGGCGCGGCTCAGCGCCTCCTTCGCCACGGTAGCGCCCAGCTCGATGGGCGGGGTGCCGGCGAGGCTGCCGCCGAAGGTGCCGATGGCGGTGCGTGCGCCGCTCAGGATCACGATGTCGCGGGTCATGGCTGGTCCTCCCTTAGCCTTTGCGCGCCACCATGCGCCCGTCAGGCAGGAGGTCAAGCCGGACCGCGCGTCGCCTTCAGTCGCCGGTCAGACGATGCAGCCAGGCGAGCGTGACATAGCCCTTGCAGAGCTCCACGTCGGGCAGCTTGTGCTCCCCGTCGCCCAGATGCGGCAGCACGGCGACGGCGTCGCTGTAATCCTCGCCGGTGGTGTTGGCACCCGGCGTGGCGATGCAGGGAATGCCCGCGGCGACGGCGGCCGAGACGCCCTGGGCATTATCCTCGATCGCGAGAGGGTGGCTCACGTTGAGCCGTTCGAGCGCGAGGTTGTAGGCGTCGGGCGCGGGCTTGCCCTCCTCGATCATCTCGCGCGTGACGATCAGGTCGAAATCGTCGGGCCGCAGGATGCCGCTGGTCGCCGTGAGCAGCGCGTCCACGTTCTCCTTCCCCGTGGCGGTGACGAAAGCGACGGGCAGCTTCTCCTTCCGCGCCTCGGTCAGCAGGCGGCGCACGCCGGGGCGCGGCGTGAGACCGGTCTCCTGCATCTCCTTGTCGAAGATCTCGGTCTTGCGGGCATGGAGCCGCGCGATGCGCTCGTCATCTAGGTCGGGGCCATGCTGATCGGCATAGCGGCGGATGCGGTCGGCCCCGCCGGAGCGGGTGAGCATGTCCTGGTAGAGCTCGCGCCCCCAGTCCCAGTCGAGCCCGTCCTCAGCAAAGGCGGCGTTGAAGGCCCGGCGCTGCATCTCCGACGTCTCGGCCACGGTTCCGATCGATCCGAAGAAGAGTGCATCCATGTCGAGCCGTCCTGCCGTTCCCTTGGTTTTCGCAGCAGGTAAAACGACCGCGCGCACTGACCACCGGTTTCTTGGTGGCGGTTCAGGACGATAGCGGTGCGATGACCTCGCGGAGCGCGTCGAGCCCCTCGGTCAGCGCCGCGGGGCCGGGTGCGAGGAGGAGCGGGCTCTTGATCTCGTGGATGCGGCCATCGCGTACCGCGGGGACGTCCTGCCAGCCGGGGCGTGCGGCGATGCGCTCTGGCCGGACCTTCTTGCCGCACCAGGAGCCGATGATGATCTCGGGGGCGGCGGCGATCACGTCGGCCTCCTCCACGATCCGGCCCTTCGCATCGGCGGTCAGCCGGTCGGCGAAGATGTCCCGCCCGCCCGCGATGTGGATCAGTTCCGAGACCCAGCCGATGGCGGAGATCAGCGGCTCGTCCCACTCCTCGAACCACACTGTCGGGCGATGCGCGGGGGCGGGGATGGCGGCAATCCGCGCCTGCCAGCCCGCGATCATCTCCGCCGCCCGCTCCTGCGCCCCGGTCAGTGCACCCAGCGTCGCCACCATCGCGTAGATCCCCGCCACGTCGCGCTGGTTGAAGGCATGCACCGCGATCCCCGCCCGGATCAGCTCCGCCACGATATCGGCCTGCAGGTCGGAGAAGGTGAGCACCAGATCCGGCTCCAGCGCCACGATTGCGGGCACGTCGGCGGAGGTGAAGGCGCCGACCCGCGGCTTCTCACGCCGCACCTGCGGCGGGCGCACGGCATAGCCCGTGACGCCGACGATCCGGTGCTCCTGTCCGAGCAGGTAGAGCGTCTCCACCGTCTCCTCGGTCAGGCAGACGATGCGCCTGGGGCCGTCGGTCACGCGAGCTCCAGGTCGTAGACTACGATCCCGTCCGCGCCGCCCTCGCACATCTCGACCAGACGCGCGCCGAGCGCACGGTGCTCCGGATGCTCCGCATAGGCCGCCAGTGCCGCCCGGTCGCGGAAGCGGGCGACGAAGCCCTCCTCGTGGTCCGGCGACTTGCCCTCCACGTCGATGTTCACGCCGAACTCCACCGCCTCCAGCCCGTCGATCAGCGGGACGAGGGCGGCGATGGCGCGCAGCACCTCCAGCCGCTCGGCCCGGCCATACCGCTCGCTGAAGTTCAGAAACACGCAGTGGAGCAGCATGTCGGCCCGCCCTTTCTTCGCCGGGCGATTGCGCTCGCCCATCCGGCACCTATGTGAGCCCCTGCGACCCCAACGCGCAATGCGGCACCGGGGGTCATGGACACGGGCCACTTCGCTGCTAGTGTCCGCTTCGGCCAGCACAAAGGAGAGCGCGATGACCAAGTTCGGAACCAGCCAGTCGGTCCGCCGGACCGAGGATGTCCGCTTCCTGACCGGCCACGGCCGCTACGTGGACGACATCGCGCCCGAGGGGGCGGCCTTCGTTGTCTTCGTCCGCAGCCCGGTGGCCCACGCGACCATCGCCTCCCTCGACGTGGAGGAGGCGCGGGGCGCCGATGGCGTGCTCGCCGTCATCACCGCCGCGGACCTCGAGGGCGAGCTCGACAACCGCATGGACGCCTCCGTCGTGAACAACCGCGACGGCTCCCGCGGGGCGCGGCCCATCCGCCCGATGCTGGCGGGCGACACGGTGCGCTACGCGGGCGAGGCGGTGGCCGCCGTCGTGGCCGAGACGAAGCAGCAGGCTCAGGATGCCGCCGAACTCGTCATGGTCGATTACGACGACCTGCCCGTGCACATGGCGACCGCCACCGGCGGCGCGGCCATCCACGAGACAGCACCCGAGAACCGCGCCTATGACTGGGCCCATGGCGACGAGGCGGCGACCGAAGCCGCGTTCGCCGAGGCCGCCCACCACGTCACGCTGGAGCTGATCGACAACCGCGTTATCGCCAACCCGATGGAGCCGCGCGGCGCCTATGCCGAGATCATGGAGGACGGGCGCCTCCACGTCTCCGTCAACGGACAGGGCGTCTGGGGCCTGCGCGATGCGCTTGCCAAGAAGCTGGGCATGGATGCGGGCGACGTGCGCGTCACCAACCCCGATGTGGGCGGCGGCTTCGGCATGAAGTCCTTCAACTACCCCGAACACTTCGTGCTGGCGCTGGCCGCGAAGCAAACGGGCCGGGCCGTGCGCTGGATGGCCGATCGCGGTGAGGGGCACATGACCGATGCCTCGGGCCGGGACCTCGTGACCACCGCCGAGGCGGCCTTCGACGCGGATCACCGCCTGAAGGCCCTGCGCTTCCACACCGTGTCGAACCTCGGCGCGTACAACTCGCCCTACGGCCAGTTCATCCAGTCCGAACTGGCGCTGAAGGTGATGCCGGGCACCTACGACGTGCAGACCACCTTCTTCCACGTCGAGGGCGTCTACACCAACACCACGCCCGTCGATGCCTATCGCGGCGCGGGCCGGCCCGAGGCGATCTACGCGCTGGAGCGGCTGATGGACGCCTCCGCCCGCCAGCTCGGCGTGAGCCCGGTGGAGTTGCGCAAGAAGAACTTCATCCCGCGCGAGAGCTTCCCTTACGTGACCGCCTCCGGCGAGACCTACGACGTGGGCGATTTCGCCCGCGTGCTCGAACGGGCCGAGGTCGAGGCCGACCTCGCGGGCTTCGAGGCGCGCAAGGCGGAGAGCGCGCGCCACGGCAAGTATCGGGGCCTCGGCCTCTGTTACTACATCGAGTCGATCCTCGGCTCGCAGGACGAGACCACCAAGATCGAGTTCACCGAAGATGGCGGCGTGAACCTCTATGTCGGCACCCAGTCGAACGGGCAGGGGCACGAGACGGTCTTCGCCCAGATCCTGCACCAGCGCGCCGGCATCCCCTTCGACAAGATCGTCTTCGTGCAGGGCGACAGCGACCGGATCGCCACGGGCGGCGGCACCGGCGGCTCCCGCTCGGTGACGATGCAGGGCAACTCGATCAACGCCGCGGCAGACGAGATGATCCGCAAGTACCGCCCCCTAGCCGAGGAGGAGCTTGAGGTCGCCGCCGCCGATCTCGACTTCGAGGACGGCGCGTTCCGCGTCGCGGGCACCGACAAGACGGTGACGCTGATGGCGCTCGCCGAAACGGCGCGCCAGCGGGGCCTGCAGGAGCTGCTTGTGACGGAGCTCGAAAACACCGTCCCCGGCCGCTCCTACCCCAACGGCGCGCATTTCGCGGAGGTCGAGGTCGATCCCGAGACCGGCAAGACCACGTGCGTGAAATACACCGTGGTCGACGATTTCGGAGTGCTGATGAACCCGATGCTGGCCGAGGGGCAGGTCCATGGCGGTGTGGCCCAGGGCATCGGGCAGGCGATCACCGAGCAGGTGGTCTACGACGCGGACGGCCAGCTCCTGTCGGGCTCCTTCATGGACTACGCGATGCCGCGCGCCTACGACGTGCCGTGGATGGACTTCCACGCGGAACTGGTACCGTCGACGGCCAACGAGATCGGCATGAAGGGCTGCGGCGAGGCCGGTACCGTCGGCGCGCTCGCCGCCGTGACGAACGCGGCGCTCGATGCGGTCTGGGATGCCGGCGTGCACCACGTCGACATGCCGATCACCCCGGTGCGTATGTGGGGCTGGCTCGACGCGGCGGGGAAGATGGCCGCCGAGTAAGGCGCTCCCGCCCGTCTTTGAGGCCTGCCGGCCCCTCATCCCGTTGGGCCGTGCCTGCGGCACGGAACCCCCTCCCTGACCCTCCCCCGAAACGGGGGAGGGGAACTGCCGCGGAGTGAGGTTCGCCTGTGGTTCTGCTGGGCGTAACGGCCCTACGTCCAGTTAAAAGGCGCCCGCCGACCGTACGGCTCCCCGTGCCTGAACTTTTCCAGTTCGGATCGTCAGCTACTGTGGAACACGGATGCCCTAGCCCGTCTTGCAGGCCCCTTCGCGCTTCATCCTGCGGGACAGGGCCGCGCCGTCGGAACAGTTCCCCTTCCTGACCCTTCCCCGGATCTGGCGAGGGGAGCTGCCGCTGGGTGAGGTGCGCTCGCGTGTTTCCTGAACTGAGCTACCCGTCGCCCTGCTTGGCCGGATGTCGTCGGCAATGCAGCTATCCCACCCTCGTCCGGTTGAATGCGGTGAGGGAGCCGCCCCGGAACACAGGTGCTCCCGTACACCTTCGACGCCTGCCCGCGCTTTACTCCGCCTTGGAGGGCCAGTCGCTCAGCCCCCTCCCTAACCCTCTCCCCGATCTGGGGGAGGGCAAAGGCCCTGCTCTTCTTCTTTGTCCCAAACACGCAAACGCGACGCGTGCCTCCCCGCGGCTTAGTCGGCGAAGGCGCCGGGGCCGAGGGGGATGGGGGCGGGCCGGTCCACCCGGCATAGGTCGCAGAGCCTGAGCGCCGTCAGCACGCCTGAGCGCATCAGATCCTCGTCGCCCGGCAGGACGTAGGGATCGGCGGCCTCGTAGCGCACCTCGTAGCCGAGGTCGGCGAACGAGGCGATGGTCATGCGGCTCAGCGGCCGGTCGGTGCCCGACAGGAACCCGGTCATCAGCTCGTCGCCGAAGGTGAGCTCGCGCCAGTGCCCGTCCCGCGTGCCGGCCCCACCCGTGTTCGCCACCGGCACCACCGCCGGGGCCTGGCCCAGAAGCTCGCCGTATTCCCGCGCTGCCGCCGCACCGGTAAAGACGGGATCCGGGCCGCCCTCGCCCTCGATCAGGCCGAGGATGCTCCACAACGTGCCGGCGCCCAGCACATGGCCCATCTCGTGCAGGATCACGTCCTCGAACGTGCCGTCCTCCTCCAACCGGCGGATGTCGGCCTCGTCGAACTCCATGACGCCGAGGGCGGGCAGGCGGGTGACCGGGCGCAGTACCGTGGGCCCGGCCTGCCCGAGCACGCCCGAAGGCCCGTCGATGGGCGTGATCGTCGCGTCGATGACGATCCCCTCGATCCGCTCCCCGCGGTAGCTGACCGGGGGCAGCGCTGTGTCGAGCACCGCGTTCCACCGCCCGGCTGCCCGCTGGAAGACGTCGCGCCGCCCGCCGGACAGGCCGGTTCCGTATCTCACCTCGATCATGATGCGCCCCCACGCCGTGACTGTTTCGTGACATGTCAGATGGGGCGCAGGGAGCGCGATGACCACGACAAAGCACCGTGAGCCGGTACGCGGATCTTCGGCGGCCGCCCGCCGACGGGCTCAGATGGTCAGTGTCAGCCGCTCTTCCGACAGGTCGAGCGCGATTGGGCGCCCGATCGTCGCGGCCTGCAGGCGGGCGAGCAGGAACTGCACCTCGCCCGCGCGGAAGGTCGAGACGTCCTGCGGGCTTTCGAGCGCCGCCGCGAGCCTGGGATCGAGCTTGATCCGCGGCCCCGTCCCCTCGATCCGCAGCTTCTCTCCCGTCACTGCCGTCAGCAGCCCGCCCAGCGGCAGCGCGCTGTCTGCGCAGAGCAGGGCAAGGGCCAGCATCTTCGCCTCGCTGCGCGCCATGTCCCGCGGCCCCCCCGCCCAGGAGAAGCGCAGCCGCGGCTTGGTGAAGCAGTCGGTGAAGAGCTGCTCAAGCTCCCGCCCGCGGCTCACCCCGTCCGCGCCCGCCGCTCCGAAGGCGAGCCGGAAGAGGCGTAGCTTTGCCGCAGCCGATCTTGCGCTTTCGCCGATCAGGACCATCTCGGGCGAAGAGGTGCCGACATTCATCGCTTCGATCAGCTCGACGCCGTTGTCGATGGCGCCGACCGGGCTGATCAGGTCGTGGCAGATGCGCGACGTGACCAGCGCCGCGAGCGCGCCCGTCGGGTCGTCGCCCGGCGTCTCCGCCGCGATGTCGGATTGGGACGATAAAGGCGAAGGACGGGAGGTCATGAACGAATTCCTCGAACCGGGCGCACTGGTGCGCCATCCAGACAAGCCCGATTGGGGAACCGGGCAAGTGCAGTCAGTCGTTGGCGGCCGGATCACCGTGAATTTCGAGCACACCGGCAAGGTGGTGATCGATGGATCGCGGGTGATCCTGACGCAGGTCTACGAACAGTCCGACACTGGCGGAAATGTCGCATCGCAAGGTTAACAGAAGATGACCGGGTGATAAGCGGCGGTTAACGCCGCAGCGGCGCCGTTGAACTTCACGACCTGCCCGCATAGGGTCCCTCGCACCCCGCAGGAACGGTCACGGTATGAAGATGCAGGTCGAAGCCCAGAAATTCGAGGTCCGCCTCGCGTCCGACGACGCCGAGGTGCGGGCCGCGCAACGTCTGCGCTACGAGGTCTTCGTCGAGGAAATGGGCGCGAAGGCCTCACCCGAGGATCATGCCGAGCGGCTGGAGCGGGACGCGTTCGACCCGCATTTCGACCACCTCCTCCTGATCGACCGGACACGGGCGGCGCAGGGCATCAACCGCGGCGTTGTCGGCGTCTACCGCCTGATGCGCGGTTCGGTCGCGGCCGCCGGTGCCGGCTTTTACGGCCAGCACGAGTACGACCTGTCGAAGCTCACCGCGCTGGGCCGCGAGACGGTGGAGCTTGGCCGCTCCTGCGTCCATGCCGACTATCGCGGCGGGGCGGCGATGCACCTGCTCTGGTCGGGCCTCGGTGAATACGTGATCGGCCACGGGGTGGAGATCATGTTCGGCGTCGCCTCCTTCCACGGCACGGATGTCGAGGAGCTCGCGCAGCCGCTCTCGCTCCTCCACCACCAGCACCTGGCGCCGGAGGAGCTGCGCGTGCGCACGCTGCCGGAGCATTTCGTGCCGATGGACCGGCTCCGCGCCGAGGAAGTCGACCACAAGGCGGCGATGCGCGCGATCCCGCCGCTCATCAAGGCCTATCTGCGGCTCGGCGGTTTCGTCGGTGAGGGCGCGTTCATCGACTGGGAGTTCAATACGGTCGACGTGTGCCTCCTGATGGACACGACCCGCATGGCCGACCGGTATCGCGAGATGTATTCCCGCCGCGCGCGGAGCGTGCAGGCGTGAGCACCTGGCACGGCCCGCCGCCGCCGGTCCTGCCGCGGCCCGGGCCGCTTCGCGCGATCGTCGGCGGACTGCGCATCGGGGTGCTCGCAGCGTGGCTCGCGGTGATGACCACGCTCTATGCGCTCCTGAAGGTCACCGAGCCGCTGTTTCTGGGCGCACAGCCGCGCTTCCTCGTGATGCGGCTCTGGGCGCGGGTCAGCCTGCGGCTGATCGGGCTGCGGCGCGTTGTGCATGGCCGCCCGCTGGGGCGGGGCGGCGCGATGGTCGCGAACCATTCGAGCTGGCTCGACATCATGACGCTCTGCTCCATCGGGCAGGTGGCGTTCGTGGCCAAGGCCGAGGTGCGGAGCTGGCCCGGCATCGGCTTCTGCGCCCGGCTGATGGACGCGCTCTTCGTCGAGCGGCGGGCCGCAGCGGCGGCTCAGCAGAAGCGCGACATGACCGAGCGGATCGACCGCGGGCAGCAGCTCCTCTTCTTCCCCGAGGGCACCAGCACCGACGGTCTGCGGGTGCTGCCGTTCAAGTCGGCCCTCTTCGCCGCCTTCCACCAGCCGGGCCTGGCCGAGGAGATGGAGGTGCAGCCCGTGGGCCTCGCCTACGTCCCGAACGAGAGCCTGCCGCCGGCCTTCTACGGCTGGTGGGGCGACATGAGCCTCGGCGCGCATATCTGGGCGATGGTCACGCGATCCTTCGGCGGCGAGGTGCATCTGAGCTTCGCCGACCCGGTGCGGCCTGCCGCTTTTGCCGACCGCAAGGCGCTGGCCGTCCATTGCGAGACGGCGGTGCGCGACGGCTGGGCCCGGTTCGCAGCCCTGCTCGAGCCCGAGCAGCCGGCGGCGGTTCCGGGCGAGTGACGCCGGGGGCTGCGCGCCCCCGGACCCTCGCGGCGTATTTTCGGAAAGATGAAGGGGATGGCGCGCTTCATCGGATTCCCTATGGTCCGGACCTGCTGAGCGGTGCCAGTGGGGGAGCGGCCGATGCAGACATCCGTGCAGGGCAACACGATCCGACTGCCATCGGTCTACTTCGCCGAACGGTTCGAGGTGATCGAGCAGGATCCGGTGCGCCTCGTCCTGTCGGGAGAGCGCCATTCGCGCCTGGGAAAGCATATCTTCTTTGCTGCCGCGGCTGTGAGTTTGACACTTGTCGTCATTCTCGCGATTTTCGAGGAGAACGATTATGTTCACCAAGACTACTATTTCATGGCGTTCCTAGTCGCGGGCGTCTTTTCGATGGTCGGGCTCCTGATCGTCAGTCTCATGACCTACAGCGTCATTACGTTTGATGTGACATCCAATCTGGTTCAACTGAGAAAGGTGCATTCGTTTCCGTCGAGGATGGCGGACGAGTACTATGTCTTCTCGGACCTCTCTGGATTTGATGTGTACCGGCGCGACGCGCTGTTCGTTTTTCCTGGTACCGGCACGGCACACGCAGCTCAGGTCATGGCAGTCGTGGGCTGGTTCGGAAGCCGGACACTCGTTTTCCAGGCCGCGCGGCAGGAGGAGGAGATTCGGGCCTGTCTCGAATGGGCAAGGGAGGCGGCGCGGCGGGCGCAGCGCTACCGGTATCCGCATTGAGATGATCTGTTACAGCTTTCCGGCCGCTCTCCGAAATCTGTAACGGATCTCAGTTCGGGTCAGTGGCGAGGCGGTCGGTGTGCAGCTCCATGGCGGCATCCTGGCGGAGGCCGCGGGGAAGGGACCCCCGGATCGTGCCGGGGGTCCCGAGAGGCGTTACTCGACCACGAAGAAGAAGGTCTCGCCCGAGCTGTCGTCGACGCCGTCATTGTCGGTCACGGCGTAGCGCGTGCCGTCGGCGGCGATGGCGAAGCCCTCGATCTTGTCGACGACGAAGCCGTTGTAGCTGGCGAGCTGGGGCAGGAAGTCGTGCGCCATGCTCTTCTCGACCACCGGCAGGTCTGTTCCGAGCTCCGCGAACTCCAGCCCGTCGAGGGAGACGGTGTAGAGCCGCTTGATCGCCGCGTTGGAGCCGATCTGGTTGTCGCGCTCGACGACGAAGAGCTGACCGTCCGACGCCGTGATCTCGGAGAGGCCGACCCAGCCCTGCTCACCGCTTTCGAGCGGATAGGCAACGGCGGCCCATTCCTCGGCCTCGATGTCGTAGCGGACGATCTTGACCTGGCCTTCGGGGTCGTCGCGCCACTCGCGCTGCATGGCGATGTAGAGCATGCCGCCGTCGCGGGTCACGCCCTCCATGCCGAAGCGGCGGTCGACGTCGCGCAGGGCCTCTGGCAGCGGGATCTCGTCCTGGATCACGCCCTCGCCGTCCACGTGGTAGAGCGCGTGCGGGATGTTGCGGTCCATCCGGCCTTCGGAGGCGAGCCAGAAGCCGCCCTCCCCATCGGTCGCGATGCCTTCGAGGTCGAGCTTCTGCGCCGCACCCAGATCCTCCCGCGTCACGATGGTCTTTGTCGTGATCAGCGCGGGGGTCTGCGTCGCGTCGATGCTGAAGATCGCCGGCGCGCCGCCGTAGAAGCTGTCGGAGACGGCGTAGAGCGTGCCCGCATCCGCCTCATCCGCGACGAGGCCGGAGAGGGCGCCCCAGCCGATCGGCAGGCCGTCCGTGTCGTCGCCGGAGACGATGGTGGGATAGACCGCCGTCTCGTCGCCGAACTCGTAGATCATGACGTGGGCGCGCACGCCGCCATCCTCGACCAGGTCCGCCTCGTTGGCGGTGACGAGGAGGTTGCGATCGGGCAGGGCGAGCAGACCCTCGGGCGCGATGCCCGACGGCAGGAGCTGGGCGAGCGCGGGGGCCGCGGGGTCGGTCATGTCGTAGACGCCGACGATCGAGCCCCGCTCGGAGCCGATGAAGGCCATGGGCGTGCCGCCGAAGGTGCCGACCTCGACACTCTCGGGTTCGACACCCTTGTTGCCCGAGCGCTCGTCGGGGTAGTGGCCCGCGCGGATCATGGCGTATTCGAGCCCGGTGCCGTCCTCGTAGACCACGGTGCCGTCGCGGTTGAAGACGGTCCAGCCGCGGGAGCCGCCCTCGTAGTCGCCTTCGTTCGCGGTGATGAAGTGGACGTCGTCGAACCACTTCACCGCGTCGGGCTCGCGCAGGCGGTTGGGCTGGCTGCCGTTCAGGACGATGGCGCCTTCCTCGATGGTGTCGATGTTCTCCAGATCCACGCCGCCGGCGGAGAAGTGGGACAGGACCTCGCCCGCCGCGGAGATCACCACCATGTGGTTGTTCTCCTGCAGGGACACGACGATCTCGTCATTGCCGTTGATGTCGAGGAATTCGGGCTCCGGATCGGTGGGCGCGGTCTCGGCAAGGCCGGTGACGTCGGCCACGATCACGCTGTCGCACTGGGGCACGCCGTCCTCAAGCGGGTAGATCGTGACGTTGCCGGCGGGAAGCTGCGGGATCACGCCGTCGTCGAGGTCCTCGTCGCGCTCGTTCTCGATCGCCACGGCCACGATGCTGTCGGTGGCGGCGATGGAATCGGGCTGGCCGCCGAGGTCGCAGCGGGCGAGCTCCTCACCGTCGATGGAGAGGGCGAGGAGGTGGCCCGACGGGTTCACGAAGTCTTCAGAGGTGTTCACACCTGCGAGAATGACATCATTCGACAGGGCGACGGAGGTCGGCTCGCCATCGAGGGCCACGGTGCCCATCCCGGCGGGGGCGGCCGGGTCGGTGATGTCAATCATGCCGAGCACGCCGGCGGGGCTGTCGGTGTAGACCAGCGTCATGCCGTCGGCGGTCGCGGCGATGATTTCGGGCGCGGTCTCCGCGCTCGCATCGGTTCCCTCTTGCGTGGAGACGTCGAAGCTCGCGATGCGGTTGAAGACCTGGGCGTGTGCCGGAAGGGCAACGCCGAGCATGAGGGCAGCGATGCCCGTGGCTCGGATGATCATGGTTGAGGCTCCCTGAATTTGTCGTTGGACCGGGTCCGTGTGCGTGGCCTTCGCAACGGTCTGGTGAAGCTCTTGTGACGGTTGGGTGACGGTCTCGTGGAACGGGTCTTGCTGCAGGCGCGTTCGGCTCCAGATTGCTCGGGAAGACGAAACACGAAGGGAGTTTCCCATGATCCGTCTGATCCACAGCTCCGTGGTGGCGACCCTGCTCGCGGGGGTGGCGCTGCCTGCCGCCGCCCAGCAGGTCGCGCTGGTGATCCAGAACGGGCCCTACACCAACCTGCCCGACGCCGAGGTCACGGACTTCGAGCGGCTGACGCTGGCCTACGAGGGTGCGGGCTTCGAGGTGCTGAGCGGGGAGAACCTGACGCGGACCGAGATGTTCACCCTGCTCACCAGCTTCCGCGACCGGGCCGAGGAGGCGGAGACGGTGGTCGTCCACCTCTCGGGCCAGACGGCGACGAGCGGGACGGAGAGCTGGTTCCTGCCCGCCGATGCGACGACGGACACGGTGATCCGGGTGGGGCTGACCGCGCCGACGCTCGACCTGCTCTTGGGCCTGACGGCCGGCGAGGGGCGGCACGGCGTGATGTTCGTGGGCACCGATCCGGAGGCGGAGATCGAGGGCGCCGGCATCGGGCCCGGCGTCGGGCGGATCTACGCGCCGCGCGACACGCTGCTGATCCACGGGCCGGTGGCGGAGATCGACACGCTCGCCCGCGAGGTGGCGCTGATCCCCGGCACCTCGCTGCGCGACGTCGTCTCGGAGATGACGGACGGGATGACGAGCGCGGGCTTCGCGGATCCCGAAGCGGTCGTGATCGCGGACGACAACCTGCTCGCCGCCGAGCCGGTGCTGATCGAGGGCGTCGACGATCTGGAGACGGCGGCGGCTGAGCCGGAACCCGAAGCCGAGCCGGAGCCGGAGGAGAACCAGGCCGAGGCGACGGAGGCCGCGCTGAACCTCGACCAGGAGGCGCGCCGCGCGATCCAGGAGGACCTGGTGCTCATGGGCTTCAACACCCGCGGCGTGGACGGGATCTTCGGCCCCGGCACACGTGCTGCGATCGTCGGCTGGCAGCAGAGCCAGGAGTTCGAGCAGACCTCGTTCCTGACGCAGGGCCAGATCGACCTCCTCTCGGTGCAGGGCGACAACCGCCGGGCGGAGATCGAGGCGGAGCAGGAGCGCCAGCGCGCCGAGCGCGAGGCCGAGGATCGCGCCTTCTGGGAGAACAGCGGGGCGCAAGGTACCGAGGAGGGGCTGCGCGCCTACCTGCGCAGCTATCCCAACGGGCTTTTCTCGGATGAGGCAGGCACGGCGCTGGCCGAGATCGAGGCCGAACAGCTCGCCGCCGCGAGTGCCGAGGTGCAGGCGGCCTGGACCCAGGCGCTGCAGACCGACACGGCGGACGGCTACCGCGCCTTCCTCGCGAGCTTCCCCGACAGCGAGTTCGCACCGACTGCGCAGGCCCGGCTCCAGCAGTTCCAGGAGCAGGACCAGCGGGAGGTCGCGGCGACGAACGGTGGCGCTGCGGCCGGTGAGCAGGCGCTGGGCCTCAACCTGGTGAACCGCACGTTGGTGCAGGCCCGGCTACGCTCGCTGGGCTACAGCGTGCCTTCGATCAGCGGCGAGTTCGACGCGGACACGCGGGAAGCGCTGGCCCAGTTCCAGCGGGAGTACGGCCTGGAGCCGACGGGCTTCCTGAACGAAGCGACGGTGCGCCAGCTCATCGTCCTCGCCCCGCCGCAGTGAGGTAAGGCGGGCGGGTTGTTCCCGCCCACTGTTCACTCGCCGTGCGTCGTTGTCGGTGTCATTTCAGGCGGTGAGGGCCGCGCCCGACCAGGAGGGCGCTGGTCGGACGGTATTGAGAGGCGGGCGCCCGCAAGCATAAACGCCGCTCGTTCAATAGGCGTCGTCGCCAGCGCGCCCTCCTGGGGGAGGGTGAACGCCGTCTTGCAAACGCTCCGGCGCAGCGTTTGAGGCACCAACGGGCGGAGCCCCGGGCGAACGCGGCCCGGCGGTGTCGCCGGGCGGCAGGGTGGTATAGTTTGCAACCGCCCCGGACGTGATCCGGGGCCTTTGTGTATTGGGCGCGTCGGTTTCTGAAAGGTCCCGGCGCTTCGGCCGGGACGGTGGGATCATAGGGCTGACACTTGCGCCCTCGCGCGACCGACGCTTCGAGCGGGCGTGGACCAAGTGGCCCGCCACCCCGCCACCCTCGTCAAAGCCCCAAGCTCACGTAGCTCGCCGCGACGCGGTCGATGCTCACGAGGTAGGCGGAGGTGCGCAGGTCGGTTACGCCGGGTTTCTCGTGCCAGATCTCGCGCATCGAGCCGTAGGCTTCGCGCATCGTGTCGTCGAGGCCGGAGCGGACCAGTTCGAGCTCGCCCGCGCCGTGCAGGTACTTCTTTTTGAAGCCGTCGGAGAGCTTGATGTTGGAGCCTTCGCCCGCCAGCCGCTCCAGCTCGTCGACCAAGAGCTCGTGGCGCGCCTCCTCCCGCCGCCGCTCCATCCGGCCGAAGCGGATGTGAGAGAGGTTCTTGACCCACTCGAAGTAGGAGACCGTCACGCCGCCCGCGTTCGCATACATGTCGGGGATGATGATCGTGCCCTTGCGGCACAGGATCTCATCGGCGCCCGCGGTGATCGGCCCGTTCGCGGCCTCGATGATCAGCGGGGCCTTGATGTCGGAGGCGTTGCGCTGGTTGATGACCCCTTCGAGGGCGGCGGGGATGAGGATGTCGCACTCGTCCTCCAGCGCCTTGGAGCCGCCGGGTGTGAACTCCGCCCCGGCAAAGCCCGCGACGCCGCCGGTCTCGGCGATGTGGGCGCGCACGGCCTCCACATCGAGGCCCGCTTCGTCTCGGATCGCGCCGTCCCGCTCGATGATGCAGGTGATCTTGCAGCCGTCCTCCTCGCTCAGGAACTTCGCGGCGTGGTAGCCCACATTGCCGAGGCCCTGCACGATGACGCGCTTGCCGTCGAGCTTGCCGGTGAGGCCCGCCTTCGCCACGTCCTCGGGGTGGCGGAAGAACTCGCGGAGGGCGTATTGCACGCCGCGGCCCGTCGCTTCGACCCGGCCGGCGATGCCGCCGGCGTTGAGCGGCTTGCCTGTCACGCAGGCGCGCGCGTTGATGTCGGTGGTGTTCATCCGGCGGTAGGCGTCGGCGATCCATGCCATCTCCCGCTCACCGGTGCCCATGTCGGGGGCCGGCACGTTCTGGGAGGGGTGGATCAGGTCGCGCTTGGCGAGCTCGTAGGCGAAGCGGCGGGTGATGCGCTCGAGCTCCGCCTCGTCCCACTCGCGCGGATCGATGGCGAGCCCGCCCTTGGAGCCGCCGAAGGGGGTCTCCACCAGCGCGCATTTGTAGGTCATGAGGGCGGCGAGCGCCTCGACCTCGTCCTGGTTGACGCCCATCGCGTAGCGGATGCCGCCCTTCACCGGCTCCATGTGTTCGGAGTGGACCGCGCGGTAGCCGGTGAAGGTGTGGATGTCGCCGCGCAAGCGGACGCCGAAGCGCACGGTGTAGGTCGCGTTGCACACCCGGATCTTCTCGACCAGGCCCGGCGGCAGGTCCATCAGCGCCACGGCGCGGTTGAACATGATGTCGACGGATTGGCGGAAGGTCGGTTCGTTCTGCGCATTCATGGGCGGTCGTCCTTTGCGGTGCGTTATCTCCCCGTGGGCGGAGCCTAGCCCGTTTTTTGTGCAGAAAAAGTTCATAAGCGGTGTTCGCGGTTCGTTCAAGGATACAACCTAAGGGTGTTTTCGTTCGCCCTGCGTTCGGGAAAGCGGCCGAAATCGCAGGGGCGAAGGGGGAACGTAAGTTGGCTCAATGTTGGGTGAGGCGTTGGGCGGGCCGCAATGGGCCTACAACTCGAAATTGTTTTCGGTGCTCGTGACCGCGGTCCGGGATGTGTTTCGGAGCGGTCGGCGTCGTGATCGAGACAGGCCTTCAGGTTGCCTCGATCCGCGCCCCGGCCGCGGTGGCGCGGTCGGTGAGGAAGCGGATGATGGCGGGGTCGTCGCTGAGGGTGATGGCGCGGGCGTAGGCCTCGGTGGCGTCCTCGCCGGCCTGGGCGAGGAGGTCGGCGCGGGCGGCCCAGTAGGGTTGGTAGCCGCGGATGTCTCGCGAGTCGATGGCGTCGAGGGCGCTCAGCCCGGCCCGGGCCTCGCCGGCGCGGCCCAAGGCGGCGGCGCGGTTGACGGCGGCGCCGAGGGAGGGGGCCTCGGCCAGCAGGAGGTCGTAGAGCTCGACGAGGGCGGCGGGCTCCACCGGGCGGCCCCATAGCGGGCGCATGTGGTGGGACTGGATCGCCGCCTCGATCTGGTAGCGGCCCGGTCGCCCGGCCCGGGCGGCGCGGTGCAGCAGGCCCTCGGCCCGCAAGGCGAGGGGGCGGGACCAGCGGGCGGGGTCCTGGGCGTCGAGGGGGACATAGGCGCCTTGGGCGTCGCGGCGCGCAGCACGACGCGCCTCGACGTAGCACATCAGCGCCATGAGGCCCGCAACCTCCGGCTCCTCGGCCAGGGCGGCGCAGAGGAGATCGCCGAGGAACAGCGCTTCGGAGACGAGGGCGGTGTCGGGATCCTCCCAGCTCTGGCCGAAGGCGGCGTAGATCGCGTCGAGCACCGGGGGCAGGCGCTCCTCCATCTCCTCCGCCGCGATGGTGCGGAAGGGGATGCCCGCGTCGCGGATGCGGGCCTTCGCGCGCACCAGCCGCTGGGCCATGGTGGCCTTCGGCACGACGAAGGCGCGGGCGACGCGGGCGGCATCAAGGCCCAGCACGGTCTGGAGCATCAGCGGCGTGCGGACGCCAGGGTCGATCGCGGGGTGGGCGCAGACGAAGAGCAGGTCGAGGCGGCGGTCGGGGAGGTCGCCCTCGACCTCCTCCTCCGCCATCAGCGCCAGGGCGGGCTCGGCGGCCTTCACCACCGCGTCGTGGCGCAGGACGTTGAGGCCGCGGCGCCGGGCGGCGGTGAGAAGCCAGGCCTCGGGATTGCGGGGGACGCCCGCCTCGGGCCAGCGCTCAAGTGCGGTCAGGAGCGCGCCGCCGAGCGCATCCTCGGCCGCGGCGATGTCGCGGGTCTGGCGGGAGATGAGCGCCACTAGACGCCCGTAGGAGGCGCGCGCCACTCGTTCGGCTTCGGCGCGCGCCTGCATGGGTCAGGCCGGGGCGGGGGCGTCGTGGAGCACGACGGGCCGGACCTCGACGCAGCCGAGCTCCGCCGCCGGGGACTTTGCCGCCCAGTCGAGGGCGGTGTCGAGATCCGGGACCTCCACCACGACGAAGCCGCCGAGCTGTTCGCGCACATCGGCGTAGGGGCCGTCCTGCACGCTGCGCTTGCCGTCGCGGATGCGCAGGGTGGTGGCGGCCTCGTTCGGGTGCAGCTCGTCGCCGTACTTCATGATGCCGGCTTCGTGCATCGCGCCCATATAGGCGCGCCAGGCGTCCATGTCGTGGACGACGTTCTCGCGCTCATCGACGAAGAGGAACATGTACTGCATCGGATCTCTCCCTTGAGGTTGGCGCAGGCGGGCCGCCTGCACCCCCATGACCCGCAGGATGCACCGCAATCGACAGGCGGGGCGATTTTTTTCTGAAGGTGCGGCAGGCGGTTGGGGTTCGGCTGGCGGCGCCTACCTGTATTGGGGCGGGTCGGAGGCGTCGCATATGGATCATCAGACGGTTATCGACGTGGTTGCGGAGGCCTTGCGCGACGCGCCCGGCATCCGCGGTCTGTTCCTGAGCGGCAGCTACGGGACGGGCATGGCGGATGCCTACAGCGATATCGATTTCATCCTGGTGGCCGAGGACGGCCCGACCGACGCCGTGGCGGCCCTGTGGCGGGAGGCGATCGAGCGGACCGGGAAGATCATCCTGTGGTGGGATCGCACGACGCGGCCCGCGTTGATCAACGCGATCACCGCCGACTGGACGCGCACCGACGTCGTGATCCTGAAGCCGGGCCAGATGGGCGGGCAGAGCCGGGATGCGGTGACGCCGCTCTTCGATCACGACGGGATCCATGGGAGCCTCGCCGAGCGTTCGGGCGACCCGCGGTCGAGCCCCGCGCGGTTGCGCTACCAAATCGAGGAGTTCATCCGGATCCTCGGCCTGCTCCACCTCGCGATGGGGCGCAAGGAGTACATCAACGGCGTGCTCGGCGTGTTCCACCTGCGCAACCATCTGGTGGAGCTGCTGATCGAGGAGACGGCGGCCCCGCATCGGGGCGGGGTGCTGCACCTCAACCGGCTGCTGACGGAGCAGCAGAAGGCGCTCGTGATGTCCCTGCCGGTGCCAGCGCCCGAGCGCGCCGCGATCATCGCGGCCCATCTCGACTTCGCGCGCGCCTACCTGCCGCGGGCACGCCGTCTGGCGGCGGAACGGGGCGTCGAGTGGCCCGAGCGCTTCGAGGCGATCACCTGGGCGATGCTGGCCGAAACCCTGTCCATCGAGCGGCCTTACACGCCGGAGTGAGGGTCGCTTTCGGGACCTGCAAGAATTGGTTGGCTTGCCCGCTTGACGCCCCCCGCGTGTCGTGGCAAACACCGCTCCACTTCCAGAGGGGCTTCGGCCCTGACGGACGGATGGGCGTATAGCTCAGCGGGAGAGCACTTCGTTGACATCGAAGGGGTCACTGGTTCAATCCCAGTTACGCCCACCATCCCATTCCGCCTGAGAAGGCAAACGTAACCGAGGCGCCTGGCCCGCCATGCGCGCCGCTGACATTGGAGAGAGGCTATGAAGGTCAAAAACTCGCTTCGCTCCCTGAAGCAGCGCCACCGCGATTGCCGCGTGGTGCGCCGCAAGGGCCGCGTCTACGTGATCAACAAGACCCAGCGCCGGTTCAAGGCCCGCCAGGGCTGAGCTGTCTGGCTTGGAGTTGAAGGAAGCCGCCCCTTAGGGCGGCTTTTTTCGTTTGAGCTGGTGTGACTAGGGTGATCCGGCTTCCCGGAAGCTGTCCGGTGGACAGTTTTGCCGGATCACGGGCGGAGCCTTGGGTGAACACCGTCTTGCAAACGCTCCAGTGGAGCGTTTGAGGCGTGAACGGGCGGAGCCCCGGATGGACGCGGCGAGTGGTGCAGCTGCGCGGGAGGGTTGTTCCCTGCGCTACCGCCCCGGACTTGATCCGGGGCCGTTCGCCGGGGTCCGCGAGGGCTGACGACGGTCCCGGCGTGTCAGCCGGGACGGTTGGTAGAATGGCCGCGACCCTTGCAAATCAGGGCCTGGCGTAGACGTCGAGCGAGTTGGCGCTGTCGGGCAGCTCCTGCAGCTGGATCCGGGTGGCGGCCGCGTCCTCCCAATCGGCGTGCCAGGCGTGGCTCTCGCCCAGCGACAGGCGGAAGCTCTGGAAGCCCAGCTCCGCCGCCCGGTCGAGTGCGGCGATTCCCGCCGCGCGCATCACCATCGTCACCTCGAAGCTCAAGAGCGGCACGGGGGCGGAGAGGCCGGAGAGGGCCTCGGCCTCGAACCCCTCCACGTCGATCTTGATGAAGTCGGGGCGGCCGTGCTGTGCGATCAGGGCGTCGAGCGTCGTGACCGGCACGTCGATCGCCCCGTCCCAGCGCTGGCCCTGCCACGTCTCGGCGAGCGCCGCGGTATCGGCCAGCTCCGAGGACAGTGTTGAAACGGTGGGGTTCGCCCGGTTCACGTGGAGCCGCGCGGTGCCTTCCGCCGCCCCTACGGCGGCCTGAAGAAGCGTCACCGCTTCGTCACGGCCGTGTAGTAGGCGCAGGAGGCGCATGGGGCCGGGCTGGGGCTCGACCGCCACCACGCGCGCGCCCAGCCGCCGGGCCACGGCGATCCGGTCGCCGAGATGCGCGCCGATGTCGAAGACGAGTGCGTCGTCACTCAGCAGCTCGGCGTAGAACGCCGTCAGGCTCGCCAGATGCTGCCGATCGAGGCGGTAGACGCGTAGGGAGCGGGCGAGCCCGCGCCAGCTTCTCAGGCGCTCAAGCATCGGGGACCTCCGTCTGTCCGGCGAGGCCCATCCGCCGCCCGATCTCGAAGAGCTCCGACATGAAGGCGGGGTCGAAGGCAGTGTCGGATTCGCCGTCGAAGCTCTCGGGCACGGCGATCACGTTCACCTCGGCCCCGTCCATGGCCGCGGAGGCGCGGATCGCGGCGATGTTGTCGCGGGTCTGCTGCTTGATCATCGTGGTCAGCGCCCGCGACGCGATGGAGAAGAGCGGTGTCTCCACCGGATCGTATTCCGGCGCGAGGGTGCCGTTGACGATGACGTGGTAGCGGATCTCGCCCAGCCCGCCGGGCAAGGCGTCGTCGAGCGCGGCGAGCGACACACCTTCGGGCAGAGCGAAGAGCGCGCGGGTCACGCCGCCGTCGACATGCAGCTCGCCCCGCTGCGCCTCGCCCTCGCCCACCGCGATCTCCACGGGGGGGAAGGCGCCGGGGATCGAGGCGGAGGCGAGGATGATGCGCTCGATCAGCGCCTCCGCCCCCGGACCGCCCTGCACCGCGATCTCGCCGATGTTCCAGACCACCGGGCGCTCGGCGTCGAGATTGGTGGTGCCGATCAGCAGGCGGCGGCCGCGGCGGTGCTCGTCCGCGATGCGGGCGACGACGGCTGGCGTGATCTCCCGATCGATCACTCCGAGGAAGGGCGTGGTGTCGGTGACGGCGGAGCCGCCGCGGAGCGCAAAGAGCGGCGCGATGCGGAACAGGTCGCTGTCCTGGGTCGTGGTGTAGAAGGTGCGCAGGCGCGAATCCTCCTGCGCGCCGATGAAGGCGAAGGGCGCGATGATCGCACCGGTGGAGATGCCGGTGACGACCTCGAATTCGGGCCGGGCGCCCGACTGCGTCCAGCCCTCCAGATAGCCCGCGCCGAAGGCCCCCCACGCACCGCCGCCCGACAGGACGAGGATGTCGAAGCGCCCGTCTTCGAGCAGTTCCGAGGCGCCAATCCGCGCGGCCTCGCTGCGCAGCGCCTCGTCGCGGAGCTGGGTGATGCGGTCGACCTGATCGGGGAAGAAGCGGATGTTCTCGAACCGGCCGGCCACGGCACCGTCGAGATCGGCGGGGCCGGCGGGCGCCAGCAGGCGGCCCGACGGCGCGCAAGCGGCGATGGCGAGCAGGAGGGCGAAGGCGGCTCTCACGCCGCGTCCCGCTGGGCGAGGAGCGTCTCCAGCATGTCGGCGAGCACCTTCGCGTCTTGCGCCCGGGCCGTGCCGCCGATGCCGAGCTTGCGGCCCATCTGCCACCAGAGCCCCGGCACCCAGGAGCGGGGGCGGGGCTCGTTCAGGACCAGCACGAAGCCGTTGGAGGGCTTGAAGGCGAAGATCCCGCGCTCGATCCGCACGATCCCGTCGAGGGAGGTCAGAAGCTCCCCGCGCTCATCCGTCAACGCGCTCTCGGTGAGGTGGATGGCGCGGTTCCCGGCCTCCAGCAGCCGCCAGCCCTGCCAGAGCGCGAGGCCGCCCGCGCCGAGCAGGACCGCGAGCGCCCAGGGTGCCTCCGGCGGGCGCTGGGCGGCCACCCAGATCAGCAGCAGGCCGAGCCCCGCCGTCACGACCGCGCCGGTCCAGCGCCGGACGGGGGACACGGTGAGGGTGAAGACGGGTTCGGTCATGCGGGCAGCTCCTTCATCGCGCCCCTCAATAGGGGGAATCGGGCGGTGCTGTCACGGGGGCAGCGCGCCTGATACGGGCGCGCGGGCCCGCTCCGTCGCGGCGGCCTTCGGCTTTCATCTTTCCGGCAAGTACGCCCGCCGGAGGCGGTGGCTCAGGCGGCCACCACCTCCTGCTCGATCGCGCCGAAGAGCGACCGTCCGTCGGGACCCGGCATCTCGATGCGCACCGTGTCGCCGGGGGCGAGGAAGGGGCTGCGGGCGGTGCCGTCTGCGATGGTCTCGATCATGCGCAGCTCCGCGATGCAGGAATAGCCCGCGCCGCCCTCGGCCACCGGTTTTCCGGGACCGCCGTCGAGCTTGTTGGACACGGTGCCCGAGCCGATGATCGTACCCGCCGACAGGCTGCGGGTGCGGGCGGCGTGCGCGATCAGCCGCCCGAAATCGAAGGTCATGTCGATGCCGGCGTCCGCCCGGCCGAACGGCGCGCCGTTGTGATCGACATGGAGCGTGCCGTGGAGCTTCCCGTCCCGCCAGCCGGGCAGGGCCGCGGGCGTGACCGCGACCGGGGAGAAGGCGGAGGACGGCTTGCCCTGGAAGAAGCCGAAGCCCTTGCCGAGCTCGCCGGGGATGAGGCCGCGCAAGCTGACGTCGTTGACCAGCATGACGAGACGGATGAGCTCGCGCGCCGTCTCCTCGTCGCAGCCCATGGGTACGTCGCCGGTGATGACCGCGACCTCGCCCTCGAAATCGGTGCCCCAGTCGGGGCGGGAGGGGATCGGGTCGCGCGGGGCGAGGAAGCTGTCCGAGCCGCCCTGGTAGATCAGGGGATCGTCGTAGAAGCTCGGCGGCATCTCGGCCCCGCGGGCCTTTCGCACCAGCTCGACATGGTTGATGTAGGCCGAGCCGTCGGCCCACTGGTAGGCGCGGGGCAGGGGGCTGAGGGCCTGACGCTCGTGAAACCGCTCCGCCGGGACCGAGCCCGATTCGAGGCCGCGCGCCATGGCTTCGAGTTCGGGCGCAACCGCGTCCCAGAAATCGAGGGCGTGCTGCATCGTGGGCGCGATGCGGTTCGCATCTGTGCAGCGTGTGAGGTCGTTGGACACGACGACCAGCCGCCCGTCGCGGCTGCCGTCCTTCAGGGTGGCGAGCTTCATGGGGTCTCCCGCGTTATCGTGGTTCCGTCCTCGGGGACGGTTATCGGGCCAAGATAGCCGCCCGCGCGCACCGCGGCGAGCCAGTCGCGCTCCCCCACCTCCGGATCGTCGGCAGGCAGCAGGTGGTGGAGGACGAGGCGGGCGGCGTTGGCCTGTGCGGCGATGCGGCCCGCGTCCTGCGCGGTGGTGTGGCTGGCGAGGATATGCTGGCGCAGGCGGGTGCCGTTCGCGGCGAGGCGCACGATCCGCTCCACCCCCTCGGTCAGCATCGCCTCGTGCACCAGGATGTCGGTGCCGTGGGCGAAGGGGGCGAGCGCGGGGTGGTAGGCGGTGTCGGCGGAGAACGTAACGGACCAGTCCGGAACATCGAAGCGCAGGGCGAAGCAGTCCTCCACCGGCGGGTGGTGGACGCGCAGCGCCTCGATCCGCGGACCGTCGCGAAGCCACGTGCCGTCGCTGTGTTCCTCGACGGTGACGAGGTCGGCGAGGTCGGGGCGGCCCTCATCCTCCACCCGCAGGGCGATGTCATAGGCGAGGGAGGCGCGGAAGCCGTCCCAGACGGCGCGGGTGCCGGGCGGTCCGAGCACGGTGACGGGCGTGGCGAGGCCGGAGGTCCAGGCGGTGTGGATGAGGGGCCCGAGCTCCAGCACATGGTCGCTGTGCAGGTGCGTGATGCAGATCAGGTCGAGATCGCGGAGCGCCATCCCGGCCTCGACCAGCGCGCGGGTGACGCCGAGGCCGCAATCGACCACCACGTGGCGGCCGCCGATGGTCAGCAGCGAGGAGGTCGGGTTCGGCCCGCCGCGGCGCACCGCCGGGCCGCCCTTGGTGCCGAGAAGGACGAGGCGGTCGGTCATCTCGTGATGCGCTGTGGCGCGGTCGCCATCGCCTTTAAGCAATGCCGGGGGTTTTCCACCCCCGGACCCGAGCGATGCTGGGGGTTTTTCACCCCCAGACCCCCGAAGGATATTTCGACAAGGTGGAAGGAGGTCATGCGGTCTTCTGGAGGAGCGTGGTGAAGCCGCCGAAGATCATGCGGCGGCCGGCCAGCGGCACGTCGCCGGTCATCAGTTCCGCCGCGCGGGGCAGGGCGGTCACTGCTGCATTCGCCGCGTCGCGGGTGGCACGGTCGGGATAGGTGATCCAGCTCAGGACCACAGTTTCATCCGCTTCGAGCTGCACGGCGCGGGGGAAGGAGGTGAGCTCGCCCACCGGCACATCGTCGGCCACCGTCTCAACCACCGAGAGGGCGCCGTGCTGCAGGTAGAGGTCGGCCATCTCGTCGGCAGCGGCGCGATACTCCTCGATGCGGTCCGCCTTCACCGGGACCACGAAGCCGTCGACATACATTGCCGCCTCCCGTCAGGCCGTCAGTTCGACAATGGGCGTGAAGCCGCCATAGACCATGCGCTTGCCGGCCACGGCTGGGTCGTCGCCCATGAAGACGCTCATCTGCGCCTGGCCGTCGGGGTCGTCGAAGACCTTCTTCTGGCCCGCGTCGCGGGTGGCCCGGTCGGGCCAGGTGATCCAGCTGAAGACGACGGTCTCGTCCTCCTCGAGCTGCACGGCACGGGGGAAGGAGGTGAGCTCGCCCGGATCGACGTCGTCGGCGACGGCCTCGGTCGTGGCGAGCGCGCCGTGCTTTAGGAAGATCTTGCCCATCGCCTCGGCCGCGGCGCGGTATTCCTCCAGCTTGACCTTCTTGACGGGGACGAGGAAGCCATCGACATACATCGCGTCTCTCCCTTACTTGATGCCCGGCGTCCCGTCGAACTTGCGCTCCAGCCCGTCCCAGCAGTCGGTGTAGTCGTCCTGCAGGGTCTCGAGCTCGGCGGCGTAGCGCGTGAGCTGCTGCGGGTAGCGCGTCTCGAACATGAACGCCATCGTGGCATCGAGCTTGACAGGTTTCAGGTCGGAATTCGATGCCTTTTCGAAACCTGTGAAGTCGGGGCCGTGGGGCAGCATCATGTTGTGGAGCGACATGCCGCCGGGGACGAAGCCCTCTTCCTTCGCATCGTATTGCCCGGTGATGAGGCCCATGAACTCGCTCATGATGTTGCGGTGGTACCAGGGCGGGCGGAAGGTGTGCTCGGCCACCATCCAGCGCGTCGGGAAGATGACGAAATCGACATTGGCGGTGCCCGCCTCCTCGGTCGGGGCGGTGAGCACCGTGAAGATCGAGGGATCGGGGTGGTCGAAGAGGATCGCGCCGACGGGGGAGAAGGTGCGGAGGTCGTACTTGAAGGGCGCGTAGTTGCCGTGCCAGGCGACCACGTCGAGGGGGGAGTGGCCGATTTCGGTCACGTAGTGCCTGCCGCACCATTTGACGTGGAGGCGGCAGGGCGTCTCCTTGTCCTCGTAGGCGGCGACGGGGGTCTTGAAGTCGCGGGGGTTGGCGAGGCAGTTCGCGCCGATCGGGCCGCGGTCGGGCAAGGTGAACTTGGCGCCGTAGTTTTCGCAGATATAGCCGCGGGCGGGACCGTCGCAGCCCACCTTCACCATCATGCCGCGGGGGATCAGGGCGATCTCCTGCGGTTCGACCTCCATGATCCCCATCTCGGTGAAGATCGTCAGCGTCCCACGCTCCGGCACGACCAGAAGCTCGCCATCGGCGTTGAAGAAGTAGTCATCCTCCATCGAGGTGTCGAAGGCATATGCGTGGGCGGCCATGCCGACTTGCGTCATCACGTCCCCGGCGGTCGTGACCGTGCGGATTCCATCGAGGAAGGTGGCGCCGGGCGCGTCCGGGATCGGGTCCCAGCGGAGCTGGCCGAGGGCGAGGGAGTGCTCCTCGACGCAAGGGGCGGTCTTCCAGTGCGGACGCTCGACCGGGGAGAAGCGGCCGGTGTGGCGCACGGAGGGGCGGATGCGGTAGAGCCAGCTCCGTTCGTTGGTGCCGCGCGGCGCGGTGAAGGGCGAGCCGGAGAGCTGTTCGGCGTAGAGGCCGTAGTTGCATTTCTGGGGTGAGTTCTGGCCCTGCGGCAGGGCGCCCGGCAGGCTCTCGGTCTCGAAATCGTTGCCGAAGCCCGGCATGTAGTCGAGCGCGTTGGCGCCGACCTTGGCGGCGGGGGCGGTCGTCTTGCCCTGAACGGTCATCCTGGTCTCCCTTGCGGAATGGTCAGGGCTCAGGATAAAGTTACTCATGTAACTATCAAGGCGGGCCGATGACCGATTTCGACCTCGACACCTTCATCCCCTACCGGCTCAACCGCGCGGCGGAGGCCGTGTCGCAGCGCTTCGCCAAGCTCTACCGCGACCGCTACGGGCTGACGCGGCCGGAATGGCGGACGCTGGCGGCCCTGGGCCAGCTTGGGCGGATCACGGCGACGCAGGTGGCGAAGCACTCGGCGATGCACAAGACGAAGGTGAGCCGCGCCGTCGCCTCGCTGGAGGAGCGGCGCTGGCTGAGCCGGGAGACGGACAGCGAGGATCGGCGGGTCGAATGGCTGGTGCTGACCCGGCAGGGCCAGGCGAGCTATGCGGACCTGTCGAAGGTGGCGCTCGACTTCCAGGCTGGGCTGGTGGCGAAGCTCGGCACCGATGCGGCGACGCTCAATCGCGAGCTGACGGCGGTCGAGCAGGCGGCGAGCCGTTAGGCCGCTTGCGCCCGCAGGATTTGCGTATTTGAGACAAAGAAGAAGGCGGGGCCGCGCTTTCGAGTTCGTTCAAATACTCCTGTCGGGCCGGCCGGGGCTGGCTCAGGCGGTCCTGTTGCGCCAGCCGACCTCGCCCAGCACCTTCCAGTAGGAGGGCGCGACGCGCATCTTGTCGCCGTAGCCCTTCTCCACCATCAGCTTGTGCAGCTTCGGCAGGTTGTAGGCGGGCATGTGCATCACGAGGTGGTGCTCCAGGTGGTAGTTCACCCAGTAGGGCGCCACGAAGAGCCGCCAGAGAGGGCCGGCCAGCGTGGTGCGCACGTTCTGGAGCGGGTTGTCCGAGGCCTCCGTCGCGCCGTGCTCGGCGATGTTGCGCAGGCGCAGGACGAGCTGGAGCCAGGTGAGCAGCGGCAGAAGCCAGAAGGCGAGGCCCCACCACCAGTCGCCGACGAGCCCCAGGGCCACGATGATGCCCGCGTTGACCGCAAGCGAGGTGCCGAAGCTGAGGCCCTTGAAGGCTTGTGCCATCTTCTCCTCGGCCTCTGCCGCCTCGACCGCGTCGTGGTCGCCTGCGAGTTGCATCCACACGACGATCTGGCCGACGAGCTGCTTCACGCCGGTCTGGCCGGTGAGGTCGCGGACAAACTTGCGGATCAGGCTCGCGCGGGTCGTGGGGAAGGGGGCGGAGAGCTTGAGGTCCGGATCCTTCTCCGTCTGGGTGAAGCGGTGATGGGTCAGGTGGTAGTGCCGATAGGCGACCATGTCGGCCATGATCGGGTGGCCGCAGAGCCAGCGCCCGGCGAACTCGTTCACCTTGCGGTTCCGGAAGAGCGCGTTGTGCGCCGCCTCGTGCATCAGGATCGCGAGGCCCAGCTGGCGGGAGCCGATCAGCATCACCGCCAGCAGGAAAGTCAGCGGGTTCGGCCACAGCGCAAAGAGCGCGATGGCGGCCGCGATGATCCCGTAGCAATGGAGCAGGAGAAGGGCGCCGGTGATGTTGGATCGTTCGGCGAGCGGGCGGATGTCCTCTGAGCTGAGGAACTGCTTTGCGTACTGCATTGTTCGTTTCCTCCACTCTCAAGGTGGGGATTGCCGCCGAGTCGTGTCAAACCTGACGCAGCGCCGCGACAGGCTGTCCCGCTTCATTCCTGATGTTTGTTCTGGCATTGTTCCGGGGTGGGAGGGGAATCCATGGCCGGTCGCGACATCAACCGAAAGCTCGAAATCCTCGCGGATGCAGCGAAATACGATGCGTCCTGCTCGTCCTCGGGCTCGATCAAGCGGGATTCGAGGAAGACGGGCGGGATCGGGTCCACCACGGGCTCCGGCATCTGCCATTCCTACGCGCCGGACGGGCGGTGCATCAGCCTTCTGAAGATCCTGCTGACCAATTTCTGCATCTATGATTGCCGCTATTGCGTGAACCGGGTGAGCTCGAACGTGGAGCGGGCGCGGTTCACGGTGGACGAGGTCGTGACGCTGACCCTCGATTTCTACAAGCGGAACTACATCGAGGGGCTGTTCCTGTCCTCCGGCATCATCCGCAACTCCGATTACACGATGGAGCAAATGGTGGAGGTCGCGCGCCGCCTGCGGGTCGAGCACAAGTTCGGCGGGTACATCCATCTCAAGACGATCCCCGAGGCGTCGCCCGAGCTGATCGAGGCGGCGGGGCGCTGGGCCGACCGGATGAGCATCAATATCGAGCTGCCGACGGACCGCTCGATCGCAGACTACGCGCCGGAGAAGTCGGGCACCCAGATCCGCAAGGCGATGGCCAATGTGCGCGGGCATCTGGAGGCGTCCACCCCGTCGAGGCAGGAGGTGAAGCGCGGCCGCAAACGCCCGCCCCGCTTCGCGCCCGGCGGGCAATCGACGCAGATGATCGTGGGGGCGGACGGGACCGATGACGGGGCGATCCTCAAGACCTCCACCTCGCTCTATTCCGGCTACAGGCTGAAGCGGGTGTTCTACTCCGCCTACTCGCCGATCCCGGATTCCTCGAAGGACCTGCCGCTGATCAAGCCGCCGCTGATGCGGGAGCATCGGCTCTACCAGGCCGACTGGCTGCTGCGCTTCTACGGTTTCGAGCGGGAGGAGATCATGGAGGGGGCGAACAGGGGGATGCTCGACCTCGACGTCGATCCGAAACTCGCCTGGGCGCTGAAGCGGCGGGAGATGTTCCCGGTGGACGTGAACCGCGCGCCGAAGGAGATGCTGCTGCGCATTCCGGGGCTCGGCACCACCGGCGTGGCGAAGATCCTGCGCGCGCGGCGGTTCGGGGCGCTGCGGCTCGCGGATCTGGGCAAGGTCGTGCAGAGCCTGAAGAAGGTGCAGCCCTTCGTGAGCTGTGTCGACTGGCATCCGGGCGGGCTGATCGACAGCGCGGGGCTGCGCGCGCGGTTCGCGCCGAAGCCGAAACAGCTCGAACTGCTGTGATCCGGGTCGCGCTCGCCTCCGAAACGGATTTCGACGGGTGGCGCGGGGCGGCGCGGGCGCTCGCCTCGAACGCGGTGCCGTCGGCCGACGTGGTCTGGCAGGTGGGGGAGGGCGGTTTGTTCGACACGCTGTCGGACCCGCTGCCGCCGATGCGGGGCGAGGTGCGGGTGCCCAAGGCCTTTGTCGGGCTGGCGCGCAACGTGATCTGCCACCGTGATTCCGAGCGGTTCGCGAAGCTCTACCGCATCCTGCTGTGTCTGCAGTTGCAGCCGGGGCTGCTGGCGCACGAGACCGATGACGACATCCGTTGGCTGAAGGCGTGCGACAAGGCGATCCGGCGTGACCTGCACAAGATGCACGCCTTCGTCCGCTTTCGGAAACTGGGGGAGCGGGACGGGCGGGAGGTCTTTGCCAGCTGGTTCGAGCCATCGCACCGGATCGAGGCGCTGACGGCGGACTTCTTCGTGAAGCGCTTCACCGGCATGGACTGGGCGATCGTGACGCCCGAGGCGCGGATCGTGTGGGAGGGCGGGCAGCTCTCCCTCGGCCCCGGCGGAACGCGCGACGAGGTGCCGGAGGACGATGCGATCGAGGATCAGTGGAAGAGCTATTTCCGCTCGATCTTCAACCCCGCGCGGCTGAAGCCGAAGGCGATGCAGGCCGAGATGCCGAAGAAATACTGGAAGAACCTGCCCGAGGCGCCGCTGATCCCGGAGCTGATGGCCGAGGCCGACAGCCGGGCGAAGGCGATGCAGGATGCGGCGCCTACGCTGCCCACTGCGTTGACGGACCGGTTGAAGCGCGGGCCGGTGGAGCATGACATCGCCACGCTGGAGGGCGCGCGAAAGGCAGCGGCGGCCTGCACTCGCTGCCCGCTGCATCAGGACGCGACGCAGACGGTGTTCGGTGAGGGGCCGGCGGATGCGAAGCTGATGATCGTGGGGGAGCAGCCCGGCGACCGCGAGGATCTGGCCGGCCGCCCCTTCGTGGGCCCCGCGGGCGAACTCTTCGACCGGGCGCTGGCGGAGGCGGGGATGGAGCGCGGGACGCTCCACCTCACCAATGCGGTGAAGCACTTCAAGTTCATCGCGCGGGGCAAGCGGCGGATCCACCAGAACCCCAGCACGGGCGAGATCGAGATGTGCCGCTGGTGGCTCGATCTGGAGCGAGAGCTGGTGCGCCCGAAGCTGATCCTCGCCATGGGCGCCTCGGCCGCGCGGGCGGTGCTGGGGCGGAAGGTCACGATCCGGGACGCGCGGGCCCGGGAGGAGGATCTGGGCGCTGCCCGCCTGCGGGTAACGGTGCATCCCTCCTACCTGTTGCGCCTGCCGGACGACGCGGCGCGGGCCGAGGAGTACCGGTGGTTCGTGGAGGATCTGCGGGCAGCGCAGGCGCGGGTCGAGGCGCTGGCCGCATGAGAAGAGGCGGGCCCGAAAGCCCGCCCTGAGCAGCTTACGCCGCGGTCTTGAAGTAGACGTGGTTGGTCACGCCGATCTCGGGCTGATGCGCGTCCTTGACGTTCGCCTTCGCGATCTCCCATCCGAACTTCAGGCTGGAGTTGGTCGAGGCCCAGATCGCGGCGTCCTGCAGATCCATGCGGATCAGCGCGAGGTCTGGATCGTCCTTGCCCTGCTCGTACCAGGCGGCGACGACGTTCGACCACATCTTCTCAATCTTCGCCTCGTCGTTGTCGAGGACCAGCGGCCCTTTCATGCAGGCGTGGTAGTCGTGATCGTCGGAGATCAGGGTGAAGTGCGCCATCGAGTTCGGCCCCATGGCCCGCACCAGATCGGTCGATTTCTTGGTGAAGAAATAGAGGGCCTTCGCGTCGCGATCGACGATATGCGCCATGGGCTGCATGTGCTGGTCAACGCCGTGCAGGCCGAGCATGCCGGCGGTCTGGTCGGCGAGTTGCTCCCAGAGCTGGGCTTCGGGATCGGTCTTGGCCAGTTTAAGGTCACTCATGAAATCTCTCCTTCAAAGGTCGTTGTCGAAATTGTCCACGGGGACGTGACGCAGCATCTTCTCGATCTCGTCGATGGGATGGTTGGTCAGGTCCTTGTCGAGCTCGCCGATCACCTTGTCGGCGACTTCCTTGTGGAGCTCCTTGCGCAGTTCGCCGAGGGTCGAGGGATCGGCGGCGATGACGAGGGCCTCGAATGCACCCTTGTGCGCCTGCTTGTAGAGGATGTCGGCGAGGTCCTTGGCGAACCGCTCCTTCTCGAGCTGGTGCCAGTCAGTGTCGTCCACCGCCGAGCGGTGCACGTTCGGGCCGTCGTTGAAACGGCCGGGGCGGTTGGCGGCCTGCTCGCGGGTGGGCGGATTGTCCTGCTCCTCCTCGCGGATCACGTCGAGGTTCGGATACTCCGCATCGCCGCGGTTCACCATGAAGAGGGCCTTCTCGCCATCGGCGACGACGACCCAGGTCTCGGGCTTGAGCTTGAAATCCTTCATTCCGCGTCCTCCTGCTCGGTGGCCTTGGTGACACGGGTCTTGCCGGCGGGGCGCTCGAAGGCGCGCTTCAGCTCGTCCTTCGTGCCGATCTCGCGGGCGAGGCGGCCGCCCTGGCGGCCTGCGCCGCCGATGGCGCCTTCCTCGGCAAGGTGGCTTTCGGCCTTGCGGCGCTTTTCGCGTTCTCCCATGCCGTCGGGCATCGTTCGTCCTCCAATTCCATTGCGTCAATGGAGGAGAAACGGATCGCCCCGGGGCCGGGTTCCGGCGCCGGGGCGGGCGAAAGGTCGCGAAGGAGGGGAATTAGGTGTTGGGATCGACCGCCGGTTCGCGGCGGGTGCCCAAGCGCGCGGCGAGCCCCTCGGCACTTCCTGCACGCGGTTCGGCGCGCATCCGCGCCCCCTCCGACACGCGCTCGCGCCCGAAGAGGAGGAAGGTCATGGTCTGCGTCTCGGTCCCGCCGAACATGCCCTTCTTGAGCGTCGCGGGCAGCGTTTCGGGCCGCAGGTAGGTCCAGCCGCCGCGGGCCTCCTCGTTCAGGACGTCCATGAGCGTGCGGTTGTACTGCTCGACCCGGTCCTTCACGCCCTTGTACTTGCGCGGCTTGGTGGGCAGCGGCACCGTCTTGTATTCCATATCGCCCATGGTTTCCCCCTCAGAGCCCCAGTTTGTCGCGGACGATCTGCTGGACCGCCTGCGGATTGGCCTTGCCGCCGGTGGCCTTCATGACCTGACCGACGAACCACCCGGCCAGTTTGGGGTTTTGCTGGGCCTTTTCAACTTGTGCGGGGTTCGCGGCGATCACCTCGTCCACTGCGGCTTCGATCGCGCCGGTGTCGGTGACCTGCTTCATGCCGCGTGCCTCGACGATCTCGGCAGGGTCGCCGCCCTCGGTCCAGACGATCTCGAACAGGTCCTTGGCGATCTTGCCGGAGATGTCGCCCTTGCCGATCAGGTCGATGATCCCGCCCAGTTGGGCGGCGGTGACCGGGCTGTCGGCGAGGGTGTGCCCCTCCTTGTTGAGACGGCCGAAGAGCTCGTTGATGACCCAGTTCGCGGCCATCTTGCCGTCGCGGCCTCGGGCGACCTCCTCGAAGAAGGCGGCACTGTCGGTCTCCGCCGTCAGGACGCCGGCGTCGTACTCGGTCATGCCGAAATCGGCGACGAAGCGCGCGCGCTTTTCGTCAGGCAGTTCGGGGAGGCTCGCCGCGATCTCGTCCACCAGCGACTGCTCGACGGTGAGCGGCAGCAGGTCGGGGTCGGGGAAGTAGCGGTAATCATGCGCCTCCTCCTTCGACCGCATGGAGCGGGTCTCACCCTTGTTGGGGTCGTAGAGCCGGGTTTCCTGATCGACGGTGCCGCCGTCCTCCAGGATCGCGATCTGGCGGCGCGCTTCGTAGTCGATCGCCTGCTGGATGAACCGCATGGAGTTCATGTTCTTGATCTCGCAGCGTGTGCCGAGATTGGAGAAGTCCTGCGTCGCCTGATACTTCTCGTAATCGCCGGGGCGGCAGACCGAGACGTTGACGTCGGCGCGCAGGGAGCCGTTCTGCATGTTGCCGTCGCAGGTGCCGAGATAGCGCAAGATCTGGCGCAGCTTGCGGACATACTCCGCCGCTTCCTCCGGGCCCCGGATGTCGGGGCGGGAGACGATTTCCATCAGCGCGACGCCGGTGCGGTTGAAATCGACGAAGGACATGTGCGGGTCCATGTCGTGGATCGACTTGCCGGCATCCTGTTCGAGGTGGATGCGCTCGACCCGGACCTTGCGGCCGACGCCGGGCTCCATGTCCACCAGGATCTCTCCCTCACCCACGATCGGGTGGTAGAGCTGGCTGATCTGATAGCCCTGCGGCAGGTCGGGGTAGAAGTAGTTCTTCCGGTCGAACTGTGAGAAGAGGTTGATCTCCGCTTTCAGCCCCAGCCCGGTGCGGATCGCCTGCTCGACGCAGAACTGGTTGATAACGGGCAGCATGCCGGGCATGGCCGCATCCACCAGCGCCACATTGGAGTTGGGCTCGGCCCCGAACGCGGTGGAGGCGCCGGAGAAGAGCTTGGAGGTGGAGCTGACCTGGGCGTGCACCTCCATCCCGATCACGAGCTCCCAGTCGCCGGTGGCGCCGGAGATGACCTTGGGTTTCGGTTCGGTATAGGCGAGCTCGGTCATGCGGGTGCGTCCTGTCGAATGCGTCGGATGCGGTTTACGACAGGGAGCGGGGGCCAGCAAGGGGAGGCGGGCGTGCGCCTCCGGCGGGGATATTTTTCGCAGGAGAACAGGGCTGGATTGCGCCTAGGGTCGGGCCATGTCGCGGGATGTGGACGTCAGGAGGGTGCGATGGCGGAACGCGACGAGGTCGAGGGCTGGGTGCGGACCTATTTCGAGGCGACCCGCTCGATGGACGCGGCGCGCGGGGCCGGCTGTTTCGCCGAGGGCGCGACGCTGGAGGATCCGGTAGGCTCGCCGCTGATCACGACGCCCGAGGCGGTGATGGAGCGCGGTGTTGGCTTTCTCGCCGCGTTCGAGGAGGTGGGCCTCCACGAGGAGTTCATCCATGTGAACGGACTGGAGGCCGTGGCGCGGTTCACGGGCCGGGGTCTCGCTGGCGGGCAGGAAGTGAGCTTCGAAGGGATCGACTTCTTCCGCTTCAACGAGGACGGCAAGATCGTTCTGTTGCGCGGGTTCTTCGATCCGCCCCGAGACTGATCAGCCGGGCGACTTGCGGGAGAGCAGCCGGTTCAGCCGCCCCTGCTGCCACATGGCGAGGCCGGTGATGACGGCGAGCGGGATCAGGCCGAAGGCGAGCAGGCTCTCGTAGGCGGCGCTATCGCGGAGCGGCGAGTAGAAGAAGGTGCCGATCGCGAGGCCCAGGACGATGTGGAACCAGCGGAGCGTGCGGCGCAGGGCGGCAGGGGACATCGGACATCCTTTCAATGTTAGAGGTAGTCACATTATGTGATCAACGCTCACATGAGGGGCCGTTGGCATCGCTTCAAGAGCGGCGGCGGCCGCCGCGCCGGGGCGTGTCCGCGCGGTGACAGGCTGCGCTCAGCGCCCGCCGGACACGTCGATGGTGGTGCCTGTCATGTAGCTGGCGCCTGGGGAGATCAGGAAGATCGCGACCGCCGCGATTTCGTCGGGCAGGCCGGGTCGGCCCATGGGGATCGTGTCTGCCATCTCGGCGGCGCGGTCGGGGCGGCCGCCCTTAGCGTGGATCTCCGTCTCGATGACACCGGGGCGGATGCCGAGGACGCGAATGCCGCGCGGCGCTAGCTCCTTTGCCAGCCCGATGGTCATGGTATCGACGGCGCCCTTGCTGGCGGCGTAGTCGACATATTCGCCCGCGCTGCCGCCGCGTGCGGCGACGGAGGAGATATTGAGGATCGTGCCGCTGGTCATGCGCCGCGCGGCCTCCCGCGCCACGAGAAGGGCACCGGTGGTGTTCACCGCGATCACGCGCGCGATCTCGTCCGGTGTCGCCTGCGCTAGCGTCCGGCTGCGCGGCGGGACGATCCCGGCATTGTTGATGACCGCTGTGGGCGGGCCGAACGCGGCCTCGTGCGTGTCGAAGGCTTTGGAGACGGCGTCGGGATCGGTCACGTCCGCGGGCAGAAGGACGGCGCGCTGTCCGGCCTGCTCGACCGCGTGGCGGACCGTGGCGGCGCCGTCGGCGTCCGAGCGGTAGTTGATGCCGACATGGTATCCGGCCGTAGCCGCCGCCCGGGCGATGGCCGCCCCGATCCCGGCGCTCGCCCCGGTGATCAGGACGGACGCCGTCACGCGCCGCCTTTCACGATGCGCCAGCGATGGGCCTTCCCGTCCGGTCCGTCGTCGTGGAGGACGTGGCCCTGCTCGGTGCAGAAATGCGGGATGTCCACGACGGCTGCCGGATCGTCGGTGCGCACGCTCAACGTCTCACCCGGCGCAAGCGCCTGTAGACGCTTGCGGGCCTTGAGGACGGGAAGGGGGCACAAAAGGCCCGTGGCATCGAGCTCGGCGGTCATGAGATCCGGCATAGCCGGGCGGCGTAGGCCCGTCCAGCGGGCTCAGTCGTCGGCACCGGCGAAGTCCGCGTCGTTGTTGGCGGCGCCGGGGTTCCCGCTGCACTGCCCGCTGCTGTCCCGGATGTTGCCCGCACCCGGGCAGGTGGGGCGCAAATCGGCCCCGCATGCGCTGAGAACGAAGGCGGCCAAGACGAGGCCGAGGGCGGAATGGGACGCGGGTCGCTGCATGGGAACTCTCCTTCCCGCCGCTACATAGCGCGTGTCGAAGGATTGCAACGGGCCACGCGTTTGTGACCGCATGCCGCGTGACGTGAAGGGCAAAGCCGCGATATGCCGTGAAGGGACGAAGGAGGCGGAATGCTCGGACTGGAGATCATGGACGCGTCGCTGGGCGTGGCGCTCGGCATAGCGATGCTGGGCGGGCTCATGAGTTTCCTGAGCCCCTGCGTGCTGCCGATCGTGCCGCCTTACCTCGCCTACATGGCGGGATCTTCGGTGGACGAACTGGCCGAGGGCGATCGCAAGGCAAACCGGGCGATGATCGTCGCGGCACTCTTCTTCGTGATGGGGCTTTCGACGGTGTTCCTGATCATGGGTGCCGCGGCCTCGCAGATCGGGCGGGCGCTGTTGGAGTACCAGCGAGAGTTCGCGATGGCCGCCGGGGCGGTGGTCACGATCTTCGGCCTGCATTTCCTCGGCATCTTCCGGATTGGGTTCCTCTATCGTGAGGCACGGGTGGATGCGGGCGACCGGGGCGGCAGCGCCTTGGGCGCCTATGTGCTGGGCCTCGCCTTCGCCTTCGGCTGGACGCCGTGCATCGGGCCGATCCTCGGTGCGATCCTGAGCCTCGCGGCGCAGGAGGCGAGCGTGGGGCGCGGCATCGCGCTGATGGCGCTCTACGCGATCGGGCTGGGGGTGCCGTTCCTGCTGGCCGCCGTCTTCCTCAACCGGTTCATGGGCGCGATGAAGCGGATGCGAAAGCATATGGGCATGATCGAGCGGGCGATGGGCGTGCTGCTGGTCGTCGTGGGCGTCATGATGCTCACCGGCGCCTTCACCGACCTGTCGTTCTGGCTGCTGGAGCAGTTCCCGGCGCTGGGCGCGATCGGCTGAACTCGCCTGACGCGCGAGTAAATCGAGGCACATTAGGGACATGACGGGCGCCGCTTGCGCGCGCTATCACCGGGACATGGAGCAGTCCGGTCCCGAGGTGCGCAGCCGCGCCGTGTTCTTCATCCCCGGTTTCGACCCGGTGGGCGCGCGGCGTTACCGGGAGCTCTACCGCAGCCAGGGGGCGGAGCAGGCGGCGATCTCGGGCTACACCCTCGCGGTCGATGGTACGCCCCGCGGCGACGGGCGCTACGGGTGGAGCGTGGCGTTCACCGAGGACGAGCGGACGAGCGAGGCGGAGGTCATCTTCCTCGGCTGGAACGACCTGGTGCGCGACGCGATGAGCGACAGCGCCTTCCAGTCCTACTGGCAGATGGCGCGCACGGCGTGGATCTATGTCTCGACGGGCGCGCTGTGGCGGCTGATCCGGCTGCGTTGGGTGCCGATGGTGATCGCGCTCTACCCGATCTTCATGCTGATCCTTTATTTCAACATCGCCTTCTGGTCCGCGGTCGCGGCTCACCGGCTGTCGCCGCAGGGGATCGATTTTCTCGTCGGGCTGATCGTGTTCCTGGGCCTGATGCGCGGTCTGCGGCGGATCGATCAGCGCAACCTCTACGCCTTCTACCTGATGAGCGACTATGCCTTTGCGGCGCAGGAGCGGGGACGGATGCCGCCGCCGCTTGCCGCGCGGGTGGAGGAGTGGGTGGAGGAGGTCGCGGAGCGGGTGCCGCATGTGGACGAGGTGCTGATCGTCGGCCACTCCTCGGGCGCGGCACTGGCGGTGCATGTGGCCGCGGGGCTGGCGCGGCGCGGCGTCGGGCCGGTGAGCCTGCTCACACTGGGGGAGGTGATCCCGATGGTCAGCTTCCTGCCCACGGCGGGCGATCTTCGGCGGGACCTCCGGACGGTGGCGGAGGCTGAGAGCGTCTACTGGCTTGACGTTACCGCGCCGTCGGACGGGGCGTGCTTCGCGCTCGCCGATCCGGTGGCGGTGTCGGGGCAGTGGGCGGAGGGGCAGGTGAACCCCACCGTGATCTCCGGCACGTTCCTGCGGACGCTTTCGGAGGAGCAGATCGGGGCCTACAAACGGCGCTATTTCCGCAAACACGTGCAGTATCTCTGCGCCTTCGGGCGGCCGGGACCCTACGACTATTTCCGGATCACGGCGGGGCCGGTGAGCCTGCGCTCGCGCTTCGGCGACCGGGGTTCGACGGCGAGCCGGATCGTGGCGCCCGAGAGCGGGTTTCGGGACGCCGATCCGTGCCCGTGACGCCGCCGCGCCCGGTCAGCCGGCCGGAGGGGGCGAGCGTGCTGGCCCGCTGGCGGGCCTTCCGCAAGGACATGTTCAGCTCGCAGCCCGAACGGCTCTACCGCGCGCGGGTGGCGGAGTTGAAGACGCCGGTTTATCGCAGCTTCACCGTGCCGGATCCCGCGCTCGCCCGGCAGGTGCTGGAGGATGCGGAGGGCTTTCCGAAGAGCGACGTGCTCTCCGCGACACTGGGGCCGCTGTTGGGCCGTTCGGTTTTCGTGACCAACGGGGCGGAGTGGGGGGAGGCGCGGGCGCGGATCGATCCGGCCTTTTCCGGCGGGCGGGTGCGGGAGATGGCCCCGCAGATCGAGGCGGCGGCGCGGACGATGTGTGCAGGCCTGTCGCCGGGTGAAGTCGAGGTGGAGGCGGTCACGGCCCGCGCCACGGCGGACGTGATCCTGCGGGTTCTGTTCTCCCGCCCCATCGAGGATGCGCAGGCGGCGGAGGTCTACGACGCCTTCCGCGCCTACCAGCGGGCGCAGCCGCTGGCCTCGCCCGCCGATCTGCTGCGCCTGCCGCGCTGGGTGCCGCGGCGGCGGCGCGGGGCGGCGGCGGCGCGGCGGTTGCGGGCGCTTGTGGCCGGGTTGATCGCGGCGCGAACCGGGGAGGAGGACGACCTGACCGCGCGGCTGGTGAAGGCCGGGTTCGAGGGGGAGCGCCTGCTGGATCAGGCGGTGATGTTCCTGCTGGCGGGGCACGAGACCTCGGCCTCGGCCCTGTCCTGGGCGCTGCTGTGCCTCGCGCTGGCTGACGAGGTGCAGGAGCGGGCGGCGGTTGAGGCGCTTGCGGCGCCGGAGGGCTTCGCCGGGCTGCGGCAGATGCCGTTCCTGCGGGATGTTTGGCGCGAGGTGCTGCGCCTCTATCCGCCCGTTCCGATGCTGCCGCGGCGGGCGGCGCGGCCCGCGCAGCTCCGCGATCGGGAGGTCGCGGCAGGCGCGGCAGTGATCCTCTCGCCGTGGCACAGCGGGCGGCACGAGCGGGTCTGGGACGCGCCCCATGTCTTCGATCCCGACCGCTGGTCGCGCGACGTTCCGTCGGAGGCGTGGTTTCCGTTCTCCGCCGGGCCGCGCATCTGCCCGGGTGCGGGGTTCGCCAATACCGAAGGCGTCCTGATGCTGGCGGCGCTGTTACGGCACTGGCGGGTGGCGCCGGTCGAGGGGCGGATGCCGCGGCCCGTGGCGCATCTGACGGTGCGCGCGGCGGACGGGATCTGGCTGCGGTTTTCTGAGCGGAGCTGAAGACTCTTCAGGATGAAGAGTCTTGGGAAGATCTTTCGGCCGAAAGATCTTGGGCGTCGGCCAGGACGAAAACGCGGATGGCCGAGGCAAGGCCCGTTTCGGGATCCCGGCTCTCGTCGATCTGCGAGACGAGTGCGTTGATCGCCACGCCGCGCCGGGCCGCAATCGCGCGGAAGGCGGCCCAGAACTCCGGCTCCAGGCTGATCGAAGTCCGGTGGCCGCGCAGGGTGACGGAGTGCTTTTCGGGCCGGCTCATTCCCGCTTCTTGCCGTCGAGGTCGCGCTCGGCCCGCTTTGCCTCTGTCAGACGGGCTACCTTCTCCGCCTTGCTCTCGCCATGGCGAGCGGCGTTGGCGTCGGCCTCCTTGCGCGCCTCTTCGCGGCCCCTCTGCTTCTTCCAGCGGCGCAGGTTGATCGGGGCGTCGGCCATGCTCACTCCTCCAACTCGAAGAAGTCGGTGAGTCCGCTGCGCAGGGCCTCGGCCGTGTCGGGTGACAGGCAATCCACGGCGACCGCCTCGAAGAAGATCTCGGCGGTGATCGGCGGGCCGTCATAGGCGAGGATCGCGTCGAGGATCTCGAATTCCAGCTCGAAGAGGCGCGGGCGCAGCTCGCCCGACATGTCGGGCACCATCTCGGGCGGGTCCTCCTCGCCCATGGACCAGCGGTGCATGAAGCAGGACTGGATCTCCTTCTCCGCCGCGTTCTTGGCGGTGAAGAAGGCGCGCGCTGCACCGGGGTCGAGACCGATGGCCTGCGCGTCGACCATGGCGCGCTGGAGCGAGATCGCCTCGCGCGCCAGATCCTCCACCGGCGCGTTGCGGGCATAGCGCCACGCGGCCTCGTCGCGCATCAGCTCCAGCCGCTCGTCGATCAGGGGCAGGGGACCGCCCTCGGCCCGGAGCGGGCCGGCGGCCAGAAGGACGAAGGCGATCGTTGCGGGGCGCATTACTTCGGCCCGAGCATGTCCCTCGGCTGGACGACACGGTCGAATGTCTCCGCATCGACGAAGCCGAGGTTGATGGCTTCTTCCTTGAGCGTGGTGCGGTTCTTGTGCGCGGTCTTGGCGACCTTGGTCGCGTTGTCGTAGCCGATCTCGGGCGCGAGCGCGGTCACGAGCATCAGGCTTTCCCACATCAGCTTGGAGATCCGCTCCTCATCCGCCTCGATCCCAACGACGCAGTTGTCGGTGAAGGCGACGGCCGCATCGCCCAGAAGCTGCATCGACTGCAGGCAGTTGTAGATCATCATCGGCTTGTAGACGTTGAGCTCGAAATGGCCCTGGCTGCCGGCGAAGCCGATGGCCGCGTCGTTGCCCATGACGTGGGCGCAGACCTGGGTCAGCGCCTCGCATTGGGTGGGGTTCACCTTGCCCGGCATGATCGAGGAGCCCGGTTCGTTTTCCGGCAGCATCAGCTCGCCGAGGCCGCAGCGGGGGCCGGAGCCCAGCAGGCGGATGTCGTTTGCGATCTTGAAGAGGGAGGCTGCGACGGTCTTCAGCGCACCCGACATCTCCACGATCGCGTCATGTGCCGCCAGTGCCTCGAACTTGTTGGGGGCGGTGGTGAAGGGCAGGCCGGTGATGTTCGCGATGTTGGAGGCGACCTTCTCGGCAAAGCCCACCTTGGTGTTGAGGCCGGTGCCGACCGCGGTGCCGCCCTGTGCGAGCGGATAGATATTGTCGAGCGCGTGCTTCACCCGGCGGATGCCCTGCTCGACCTGATAGGCGTAGCCGCCGAATTCCTGGCCCAGCGTCAGGGGTGTCGCGTCCTGGGTGTGGGTGCGGCCTATCTTGATGATGTCGCTGAACGCCTCGGCCTTGTCGGCGAGCGCGCGGTGCAGCGTCTCCAGCCCCGGCAGCAGCACGTCGACGGCGGTACGGGCCGCGGCGATGTGCATCGCGGTGGGGAACGTGTCGTTCGAGCTCTGCGACATGTTGCAGTGATCGTTGGGGTGCACCGGGTCCTTGGAGCCGATCTCACCGCCCAAGATCTCGATCGCGCGGTTCGCAATGACCTCGTTGGCGTTCATGTTCGACTGGGTGCCGGAGCCGGTCTGCCAGACGACCAGCGGGAAGTGATCGTCGAGCTTGCCGGAGACCACCTCGGAGGCTGCCTCCACGATGGCGTTGCCGAGCTTCGGCTCCAGGCTGCCGAGCTCCATGTTCGCCTGGGCAGCCGCCTGCTTGATGGCGCCGAGCGCGCGGACGAGGGCCACGGGCTGCTTTTCCCATCCGATGGGGAAGTTCTGGATCGAGCGCTGGGTCTGCGCGCCCCAGTACTTGTCGGCCGGAACCTCGAGCGGTCCGAAGCTGTCGGTTTCCGTGCGCGTCTTCTGCATGGGCTCCCCTCCCTGACGTATTCCGCGCCTCTCTTAGCGGCGCGGGCGGCGGCGGGCAATCAGGACCGTTGCCACAAGGCACCAGCCCAGGACGCCCTTCGCGTGGGCCGACAGGGTCGTGGACCCGGTAAAGCTCAGCAATGTCACGACGGCCCCCGCCTCCGGATACCAACCGATCACCCATTGTGGCGGCAGTCCCGGAATAATTAGTCGATAATAGGCATAATAGATTTGCGGTGAGAACCATACGAAAAGCGCGAATGACAGGATTGCGACGGTGAGGCGCAAAAGCATCGGTCGTCCGCGGGCGAGGTGCCGGGTGCCCACGATCCATCCGGCCGCGAGGGTGAGCGACAGGAGAAGCAGGCCCGCGCGTTCCGCAAGATCGAGGGTGAAGAAGCTGTCGCCGTGGTAGAGGGGCAGATCAGTGCTTGCGGAAGCTGTCGAGGCTCACGACCTCGGCGCCGCCCTCGTCCCCGTCATCGTCGAGGGGGTCGTCGAGCTCGGGCTCGTCCAGCTCAGCCTCGATGGGGGTGCCTTCGGTGTCCTCCTCGCTTTCCTCCTGCGGCTCGAAGCGCAGGCCGAACTCGACGGAGGGATCGACGAAGGTCTTCACCGAATCGAAGGGGATCACCATCGGCTCCGGCGAGTTGCCGAAGTTCAGCGTGACGGCGAAGCGGTCGTCCATGACGGCGAGATTGTCGAACCATTCCTGCATCACGATGGTCATCTCGTCCGGATAGCGCTCGCGCAACCAATCGGCGAGGTCGACGCCCGGGTGGGCGGTGTCGAAGGTGATGAAGAAGTGGTGCTCGCCCGGCAGACCGTCCGCCGCGACCCGTTCCAACACGTCACGCAGCAGGCCGCGGAGCGCGCGGTGCATCATCTGCCCGTAGTTAATTCGGTCCGACATGGGGTCTCTCTTTCCAGTGCCCCGACCATAGCCGATTCTGTGGATGTGAACAGGTCCGTGATCTCGCAGGTTGTTTTCGTTCGCAAAACGATATAACTATGATTCTAGTTTTTTAGTGGAGTGGTTCATGCGCAGCGAAGAAGCAGCCCAGGGATTTGCCGCGCTCGGGTCCGAGGCGCGGCTGGAGGTGGTTCAGGCTCTGGTGCGTGCCGGCGCCCCGGGCCTCAGCGTCGGAGACATCCAGGTGCGCACCGGCATGGCGCCCTCGACCCTGGCGCATCACCTGCGCTTTCTCGCGGCCGCGGGCCTCGTCGTGCAGGAGCGGCAGGGGCGCACGGTGATCAACCGCGCCGATTTCGACCGGCTGGAAGCGCTGGGCCGCTTCGCCATGGAGGAGTGCTGCATCGAGCAGCCGTCCGAGAAGGAAGAGCAGAATGGTTGAGATCCCCGTTTCCCGCCGCGCGCTGCCGCGGCCGACCGCCTGGTGGGTGGTCGTTGCCATCCCGCTAGCCGTAGCGCTCTTCGATCCGGCCGCGCTGGGCGGGGTGCTCGACTTCGCCGCCCGGGCGCTGGGCGGAACGCTGCCCTACATCCTCGCTGCCGTCCTGATGATCGCCGGGTTGAAGGCGACGGGGGCCGAGCGGGCCATCGGCGCCGCGTTCGAGGGGCGGGAGAGCCGGGCGATCGTGCTCGCGGCCCTGATGGGCGGGCTGGCGCCGTTCTGCTCCTGCGAGGTGATCCCGTTCATCGCGGGGCTGCTGGCGGTGGGCGTGCCTCTGGGGCCTGTGATGGCGTTCTGGCTCGCCTCCCCCCTCATCGACCCGCCGTCGCTGGCGATCACCGCAGGCGCGCTCGGCTGGGACTTCGCCATCGGGAAGGCGGTGTCGGCAGTGGCGCTGGGCCTTTTCGGCGGGTTCGCGATGAAGGCGCTGTCGGGCCTCTTCACCGATCCGCTGCGCCCGCGGCAGAGCGGCGGCTGCGGCTGCGGTGCCCCGAAGATGGGTCAGCCCGTGTGGCGGTTCTGGGAGCATGCGGACCGGCGCGCCGTCTTCGGGCAGGAGCTGCGGGTCAACGGGCTGTTCCTGCTGAAATGGCTGACGCTTGCCTATCTGCTGGAGGCGCTGATGGTCCGCTACGTGCCCGCAGGGGCCATTGCGGGGCTGGTCGGCGGGGACGGGGTCTTCACCGTGGCGTTGAGCGCCGTGCTCGGCATGCCCGCCTATCTCAACTCCTACGCAGCACCCGCGCTGGTCGACGGGCTGATGGCGGAGGGGATGTCGGCCTCGGCCGCGATGGCCTTCATGATCGGGGGGGCGGTGAGCTCGATCCCCGCCATGGCGGCGGTCTGGAGCCTCGTGCGGCCGCAGGTCTTCGCGGTCTATCTCGGGCTCGGCTTCACGGGCGCGACGCTGGCCGGGCTGGTCTTCGGGATGATCGTCTGACGGGAGGGAAGTGCAGGCTTCTGTTGCCAGGTGCCTGCGAACCCCGCACGACGCTGCTAGGCGCCGAGACTTAGATTTCGGTTTGGCTACCGCTTACGCGGCAACGGCCACCGGAGCATGGTTGTCATTTGCAACTATACTGTTCGGACCGATAACGGTGGTACCTCACCGAGTGAAAGCAACGTCGTTAGACGTCCGTCGATACTGTTTCGGCCCCATGGTCCCCCGGTGGGGAGGTTGGTGGAGCCGCCGGGTACCGCCCCCGGGTCCGATCCGCTTATTACACGCGCGTTTATCACCATAGTCCCGCAAGCGAGACACCCGAGAAGTAGGGCGTCGGCCCTGCGAATGCAAGGCGTTACCGATTAGATAAAATTTTAACTAGACTTTTATGACGAGTCGATGACGCGCTCAAATCAAAAAAAACAGCAAAAAGGGGAGTGTCAAAGTGAAAATGCCTCAAATCATCGGTGCCCTTCTAGGGGTCCTCATCACCGTAAATTCACCTAATTCAGCACAATCACAGGATGTAGTTGTCTACACGGATAGAGGGATCAACTTCCTCTCTCCCATCGTGGACGCCTTCTACGCGCAAACGGGCCTCACCGTTGCCGTGCGTCCGCTCAGCGGCGATGTCATCGGCGCGCTGCTCGAAGAAACCGATGCCGGGGAGGCGGATGTCTTCATCACCGCATCTGTGACCCGGCTCGACGAAGCCTTCCAGAACGGCCTGACCGAGCCGGTGTCGTCTTCTATGCTCGACCTGCACGTGCCGGCGCAATTCCGACAGTCGGAGGGGCACTGGTACGGTGTGACCCGGCGGGTGCGGGCGCTCTACGTCTCCAAGGACGCGCCGCTGCGGTTGCGCAGCCTCACCTATGAGGATCTCGCCTCTCCTTACATGCAGGGGCGGATCTGCATCCGGTCGGGCTCGCATCCCTACAACATCGCCCTCTTCTCCGCCTATGCCGCCCATCACGGGCGGGAGGAGACGCGGGCCTGGCTGGCCGGTCTCAAGCAGAACCTCGCCCGGCTGCCGGAGGGCAATGACCGCGCGCAGATGCGGGCGGTGGCCGAGGGGATCTGCTCCGTCGCCGTGGCGAACTCCTATTACTACGGTCTCGCGCAGACGAATTTCCGGCAGCGCGAATGGGCACACCGGATCGACATCATCTTCCCGCGGTTCGAGGATGGCGGCAGCCACGTGAACATGTCCGGCATGGCGATGCTGTCGAGCGTGCGGGACAGGCGGGCCGCGCAGTCCTTCATGGAGTTCCAGCTTTCGGCGGAAGCGCAGGCGATCTATGCCCGGCGCAACTTCGAGTACCCGATGCGCACCGATGTGGGCTCGGGCAGCTTCGTCGACATGTGGGGCGCGTTCGAGAGCGATCCGATCGAGGTGCAGCTCATCACCGATCTCCACCTGTCGGTGGAGGACATGATCAACGAGATGGCCTTCAACGAGTAGGGGCCGGTTCCTCCTCCGCCGCTTCTCCGATGAGGAGCGGCGGGTTCAGCTCGCGGATCAGCTTGCCCTTGATGAGTTCGGGATAATCCTCGAACCCGTTGCGGGCGATCAGGTGGAAGGCGTCGGGGCCTACGATCACCTGGTCGGCGTAGTAGCTGACCGGGTCCGGGTCGCCCCCCGCGATCACCAGCGCGTTGACCGTGATGCCGGCGGCGATCAGGCGGGGATGCAGCTCCGGCGCCGTGCGCCCGTCATTGTCCACCCCGTCACCGGACAAGTCGATCACATGGCGGTCGCAGCGTTCGGGCAGCCGGTCGAACTGCCGGATCGCGTATTCCAGCGCCGTGCCGATGCCGGTGGAGAAGTTCTGGTAGCGCCGCGTGTGGGCCGACAGGCGGTCGGCGAGGGCCGCGATCTCCTCTGCCGAGGACAGCCGCGTCCAGCCGCCGATCGCGTCCTGCTGCATCTGGCCGGACCACTCGTAGGGCAGGACCAGCACGTGCTGGCCGGGCACCGACAGGATCGCCTCGATCACCGCCTCGTCACGGAAGGCGGCGGCGAGGCCGTAGAGCTGCAGCTCGTATTCCCACGAATTGACCGAGGACGAGATGTCCATGCCGAGCGCCAGCGCCAGCCGGCAGCGCGCCTCCGCCGGGGCGGCGAGCGCGAGAGTGAGGAGGAGCGCCCGGATCACCGGTTTTGTCCGATCAGGAAGGTGGGCTGCAATTCGCGCAGCAGCTTGCGCCGGATCGCTCGTTCATAATCACCATAGCCCGCCGCCACCTCCACGAAGGCCTGCGGCCCGCGAATGACCTCGGTCTGGAAATAGGCGGTCAGCGACGGGTGCCGGTCGCCGCCGATCACCAGCGCGTTCACAGCGACATTGGTCCAGTCATAGGCGCGGTAGGCGGAGGAGGGCGGAAAGCCATCATTACTCTCCCCATCGCCGGAGACATCGATCGCCCGCGCCTCGCAATCGGCGGGTCCGTTCGCGAAGTGCCGGATCCCGAAGGCGAGGGCGGAGCCGAGCGCCGTGGGTTCGCGATTGGTCGTCCGCCGGTGGCCGCGCATGCGCTGGGCCACCCGGTCGAGGTCGAAGGCGGTCTGGATGGGCACCCAGTCCACGATCATCATCTGCTGACGCTGGCCAGACCACTCCCACACCGTGAGGTAGACCGTGGGCTCCACCAGGAAGGCGGCGCGGATCTCCGGATCCTCGAGCGCGCGGGCCGTGCCCTCCATCTGGAGGCCATATTCGCGCGGATCGACGGAGGACGAGATATCGAGGGCCAATTGCAGCGCGAGCCGACAGGTCTGTGACGCTGCAGGGCCGGTGAGCAGCATCACGATGAGAAGCACGCGACCGATCATGAGCGCAGCCTAGCGCGCAACTTTCCGCCGGGGAAGCGGGGAGGGCGGCCCTCCCCGCGACGTGATGCCTTACCAGTGACCGGTATTCTCCATCGAGGCCCAGGGCTCCTGCGGCGCCTTGGCATCCCCCTTCTGCAGAAGCTCGACGGAGATGTTGTCGGGGGAGCGGACGAAGGCCATGTGCCCGTCGCGGGGCGGGCGGTTGATGGTCACGCCCGCATCCATCAGCTTCTGGCAGGTCTCGTAGATGTCGTCGACCTTGTACGCGAGGTGCCCGAAATGGCGGCTGTCATCGGGCAGGGCGTCGTCGCCGTCCCAGTTGTAGGTCAGCTCGACATCCGCGCGGCCGTCGTCCTGATCGGGCGGGCAGAGGAAGACGAGCGTGAAGCGGCCCTTCTCGTTGTCGATGCGCCGCCGCTCCTTCAGGCCGAGGAGGTCGCAGTAGAACTTCTTCGATTCCTCGATGTCACGGACGCGCACCATCGCGTGCAGATATTCGATGCCCATGGGCCTCCTCCTTCGTCTCTGAAAGCCGGTCGCGATAGATCAGCGCGACCTGCACGAAGCTCACATAGAGGAGGAGGTACCACGATCCAGCCTTCGCGAGCGGGGCGAGGCGGAACCCCTCGTGACCGGCATAGACCCAGGTGCCGGTGGAGGTGCCCACACTCTCCGCGATCCAGAGGAAGATGGTGGAAAGCCCGGCGGCGAGGATCAGCGGCATGGCGAAGCGGCGGGTGACGGTGAAGCGCACCATCGTGCGGCCGTAGATCACGACGGTCAGCGTCATCAGGACGTAGCGCAGGTCCGGGCCGAAATGGTGCCAGAAGAAGTTGAGGTAGATCGCGGCCCCGAGCGCCCAAGTCATCCACTCCGTCGGATAGGGCACGAAGCGCATGTCGAAAAGGCGGATGACCCGCGCCATGTAGCTGCCGACGGCGGCATACATGAAGCCGGAGAAGAGCGGCACGCCGCCGACCTTCAGGAGCCCCGGCTCGGGATAGTCCCAGGAGCCCATGTGGAGCTTGAAGATCTCCATCGCCGTGCCGCTGACATGGAAGAGCAGGATCACCCACGCCTCCCGCCGCGACTCCAGTCCAGTGGCAAGGAACAGGATCTGGATGCCGACCGCGGCGAGGACGAGGAAATCGTAGCGGGCGAGCCACCAGCTGTCCTCCCAGATCAGGCTGGTGCCGATCAGCAGGAGCAGCATCAGCCCGCCGAACAGGCACGCCCAGCCCTGCTTGAGCCCGAACATGATGAATTCCGCGATCCCGTGCGGCAGGCGCGCCCGCATCCAGTCGCCGAGTCGCCGCTCGACGCCGAGCCGGTGGGATTTTTCCTGCATCTGGTTGTTCCCCACGATCAGTCGTCAAGATATTGTTCGGAGGAATCGCGCGAAGCAAGACCGGAGACCCCGAATGCCCATCACCCCCGACCAGCAGGCCGAGATCGACGCCCAGCGGGGGGAGAGCCGTCAGACGCTGCGCGCCACGGTGCCGGGGATGGAGGCGCATCTCTACAAGGCGCACGAGGTGCTCGACCACGGCTTCGTCCGGGTCATCGACTATATGGGCGACGACAGCGCCATCGTTCAGGCCGCGCGGGTGAGCTACGGCCGCGGCACGAAGGCGGTGCAGAACGATGCGGGGCTGATCCGTTACCTGATGCGGCACTGGCACTCCACGCCCTTCGAGATGTGCGAGATCAAGCTGCACGTGAAGCTTCCCGTCTTCGTCGCGCGCCAGTGGATCCGGCACCGCACGGCGAATGTGAACGAGTACTCGGCCCGCTACTCCATCCTCGATCGGGAGTTCTACATCCCTGCGCCCGACCAGCTCGCCGCGCAGTCGAAGCAGAACAACCAGGGCCGCGGTGCGGTGCTGGAGGGCGAGGAGGCCGAGCGGGTGCTGCGCCTGCTGCGCGAGGACTCCACCCGCGCTTACGACCATTACGAGGAGATGCTGAGCCAGGACGGCCAGCAGGGCCTCGCCCGCGAGCTCGCCCGGATGAACCTGCCGGCCAATGTCTACACCCAGTGGTACTGGAAGGTGGACCTGCACAACCTCTTCCACTTCCTGCGGCTGCGCGCGGATGCCCATGCGCAGTACGAGATCCGGGTCTATGCGGAGGCGCTGTGCGAGGTCGTCGCCGACTGGGTGCCGCTTGCCTATGCCGCCTTCGAGGACTATCGGATGGGAGGTGTGCAGCTTTCCGCGCGCGGCCTCGACTGCCTGCGCCGGATGCTGCGTGGCGAAGAGGTCAATCAGGACAGCTCCGGCATGTCGGCCGGCGAGTGGCGGGAGTTCAAGGCGATCATTGATGGCTGAAATGGCTGCGACCCGGATCGTCATCACCGTCTGCACCCGGAACCGGCTCGACCTGCTCGAACCCTGCCTGCGCTCGCTCCTCGATCAGCTGGTACCCGAGGGCTTCGACGTCAGCATCGTCGTCTGCGAGAACGATGACCCGCCGAAATCCGATGCGCTCTGCGCCGAGATGGGGCCGCGGGTCACCTATGTGCAGGAGCCCGATCCCGGCATCTCGCCCGCCCGCAACACCGCGGTGCGCACGGCGCTCGAGGCGAATGCCGACTGGATCGTGTTCTTCGACGACGACCAGGTGGCGGAGGAGGGCTGGATGACCGCCCTGTGCGGTGAGATCGCCGAGGACCGCGCCGACGTTATCACCGGCCCAGCGCTGCGCCGTTACGAGGCCGAGCCGCCCGAGTGGTATCCGCCCTTCTCCGGCAACCGGAAGCCGACGGGCACGCGGATCAAGCTCGCCGCGAGCAACAACACCGCCTGCCGCCGCTATCTCTTCGCCGAGGACGGGCTCGCGCTGCGCTTCGATTATGCGCTGCGGTTCGCGGGCTCCAGCGACACCGAGCTCTTCTGGCGCGCGAACCAGGCGGGTGCGCGGTTCATCTGGTGTGACGAGCAGGTGGCGACGGAGTTCTGGCCGGCGAGCCGTCTGACGCTGAAGAGCCAGCTCCAGCGCGCGCAACGCACGGCGGAGAACCGGCACTATATCCTGGGCAAGCGCCACGGCCGACCGACGGCGGCGTTCCTCACCGGCTTCAAGGCGCTGCGGCGGCTCCTTGCCGTGCCCTTCGGCGGGATCGCGGGTCTGGTGCTGCTGCCGATCGACCGGGTCGGTGGGAAACGCCGTCTCTATAGTGCGGGGCGCAAGCTCTATCAAAGCTGGGGGGCGGTCCGTGGGCTGCTCGGCCTGTCCATCGAGGCCTATCGCGGGCGGTAGGGCAGCGCCCGGTCGCATGATTCACCCTCTTCCACCCCGGCCGCAGCCCGCGCGCCGGGGTTTTTCGTGGGCGCGCGCAGCCCTCCGGCAGGAAAATGACCGCGAAACGGGGGGCTTCGTTGGCGGAAATGTCGTCCCGCCCCGGCGTCCGCGACACAAAAATGAGCCGGCGAAAAAAATGCATTTTTGTGTCAGAATGCGGTTGCAGGGTCGGGGGAATCTCCGTAGATACCCCTTCACCGGCGGCGGGGAGCACAACACTCCACACCGCGGGGCGCCAAGAAAGACACTGGAAACAGTAACTTATGCCGGCGACGCTCTTTGACATTGATGAATATCTGAAGGGATATGCGGGCGGTTTGGTTGTCGTTATCGACGGTTGGACTGACTGTATATCGGCCGGTTAGGGGCTTTTTTGGGGTCTCGATGATATCGGTGTCAGCTTCACCATTGTGCCGGAAGGCGGGTTTAGGCTCGCGTGAAGGAACGATGGAAGTGACGATGCGCCTGGCTGCGAGGTCGGGTGTGTCTGATGTGCATTGGTTCAACGTCAAGAATGCCTTCGGGCATTTCAACTTGAGAGTTTGATCCTGGCTCAGAACGAACGCTGGCGGCAGGCCTAACACATGCAAGTCGAGCGAGATCTTCGGATCTAGCGGCGGACGGGTTAGTAACGCGTGGGAACGTGCCTCTCTCTACGGAATAGTCCCGGGAAACTGGGTTTAATACCGTATACGCCCTTTGGGGGAAAGATTTATCGGAGAGAGATCGGCCCGCGTCTGATTAGATAGTTGGTGGGGTAACGGCCTACCAAGTCGACGATCAGTAGCTGGTTTGAGAGGATGATCAGCAACACTGGGACTGAGACACGGCCCAGACTCCTACGGGAGGCAGCAGTGGGGAATCTTGGACAATGGGCGGAAGCCTGATCCAGCCATGCCGCGTGAGTGAAGAAGGCCCTAGGGTCGTAAAGCTCTTTCGCCTGTGAAGATAATGACGGTAGCAGGTAAAGAAACCCCGGCTAACTCCGTGCCAGCAGCCGCGGTAATACGGAGGGGGTTAGCGTTGTTCGGAATTACTGGGCGTAAAGCGCGCGTAGGCGGACCTTTAAGTCAGGGGTGAAATCCCGGGGCTCAACCCCGGAACTGCCTTTGATACTGGGGGTCTTGAGGTCGAGAGAGGTGAGTGGAATTCCGAGTGTAGAGGTGAAATTCGTAGATATTCGGAGGAACACCAGTGGCGAAGGCGGCTCACTGGCTCGATACTGACGCTGAGGTGCGAAAGTGTGGGGAGCAAACAGGATTAGATACCCTGGTAGTCCACACCGTAAACGATGAATGCCAGTCGTCGGGCAGCATGCTGTTCGGTGACGCAGTTAACGCATTAAGCATTCCGCCTGGGGAGTACGGTCGCAAGATTAAAACTCAAAGGAATTGACGGGGGCCCGCACAAGCGGTGGAGCATGTGGTTTAATTCGAAGCAACGCGCAGAACCTTACCATCCCTTGACATCCTGATCGCGGTCCCGGAGACGGGTCTTTCAGTTCGGCTGGATCAGTGACAGGTGCTGCATGGCTGTCGTCAGCTCGTGTCGTGAGATGTTGGGTTAAGTCCCGCAACGAGCGCAACCCTCGCCGTTAGTTGCCAGCATTTAGTTGGGCACTCTAGCGGAACCGCCGGTGATAAGCCGGAGGAAGGTGGGGATGACGTCAAGTCCTCATGGCCCTTACGGGATGGGCTACACACGTGCTACAATGGCAGTGACAATGGGTTAATCCCCAAAAGCTGTCTCAGTTCGGATTGTCCTCTGCAACTCGAGGGCATGAAGTTGGAATCGCTAGTAATCGCGTAACAGCATGACGCGGTGAATACGTTCCCGGGCCTTGTACACACCGCCCGTCACACCATGGGAGTTGGGTTTACCCGAAGGTGGTGCGCCAACCGTAAGGAGGCAGCCAACCACGGTAAGCTCAGCGACTGGGGTGAAGTCGTAACAAGGTAGCCGTAGGGGAACCTGCGGCTGGATCACCTCCTTTCTAAGGATGATCCTAGATCGGGAGATTGCCTGGCAATTCCCTGACGTGGATCACTTAGCAGAGCCGGTCCTCTTCGGAGGCGAGAGCTCATACAAGACGGCCGGGCCGTCCTCATATCCCTTCAGCGAGACACGAAGCCGCCGGCTTCGGATGGTGGGACAGTGGTGCCCAGAACGGCATCCGGGTGCCTCTTCGCTACCTTGTCCTGGACAAGGTCAGCAACCGCACTCGGTACGATCGAGCAGAGCTCGATTGACCGTGGGTCGGTAGCTCAGGTGGTTAGAGCGCACGCCTGATAAGCGTGAGGTCGGAGGTTCAAGTCCTCCTCGACCCACCAACCGGCCTTTTGCAAAGCAAAAGGTCCGGGGTCGCAGCAGGGCATTCCGAAGGAATGTCCCGGGAGCGACACGGTTGAGCGGTGTGCTGCCGGTAATCCTAGTTCCTGCCCGAGCGCGAGCATCGGGGCCTTTCCCTCTCGGCATCTTTCCTGCGGAAAGAGCCTGACGGGTGACGGCCCCACAAGGTTCGCCGGAGGCGAACCTTGTGGGGCCTTAGCTCAGCTGGGAGAGCGCCTGATTTGCATTCAGGAGGTCAGGAGTTCGATCCTCCTAGGCTCCACCAACATTCCTCTGCGTGTCTCATGAGACCCGATCTTCAAGCGCATCGCGGATGCGTTTGGACGTCTGGTCGGACCTTCGGGTCCAGGAAGACGACCTTTTACATCGTTCAGAGAGCAATACACGAGACGTTGTCGGGTGCATCCGAGTGGGGATGTACCGGCGGGGCGCAAGCCTTGCGACGGCAACAGTCTTTCCAAGTCAAGAACACTGACCTGGGCATCCTGCCTGATCTTCGGATCGTTCGGGATGTCCTTGGGAAGGCGTCTCGGTCCATCGAGTTCAGGGCCGGGGCGTTATGTGACTTCTGATCTGGGAGAAGTGTTATGCAGTCGGCCCTCTTCTGGCCCTCTCGGGAGCTTTCCTTTGGAAAGCCCCTGTCGGGATCCAGAAGAAGAAAGACTGCATGACAGTCTTTCTTCTTCTGGATTGGATCAAGCGCGAGAAGGGCGTTTGGTGGATGCCTTGGCAGCAAGAGGCGATGAAGGACGTGATACCCTGCGATAAGCTTGGGGGAGCCGGGAATAGGCTTTGATCCCAAGATCTCCGAATGGGGCAACCCACCTGACACTGACTTATTGAGTGGCTTCGGTTACTCATTAGGCCGGTGAAACAGGTACTTAATTCCTGAATATATAGGGTTTTAAGAGCGAACCCGGGGAACTGAAACATCTAAGTACCCGGAGGAAAGGACATCAATTGAGACTCCGTTAGTAGCGGCGAGCGAACGCGGACCAGCCGAGGTCTGAGAGTGAGTGGAACCAGTTGGGAAGCTGGGCGAGATGGGTGACAGCCCCGTACACGAAGCTCGATGACACGTATTAAGTAGGGCGGGACACGTGAAATCCTGTCCGAAGATCGGGGGACCACCCTCGAAGGCTAAGTACTCCTTGCTGACCGATAGCGAACCAGTACCGTGAGGGAAAGGTGAAAAGCACCCCGACGAGGGGAGTGAAACAGTACCTGAAACCGGACGCCTACAAACAGTCGGAGGGCTTCATGCCTGACGGCGTACCTTTTGTATAATGGGTCAACGACTTGGTCTTACGAGCAAGCTTAAACCGATAGGTGTAGGCGCAGCGAAAGCGAGTCTGAATAGGGCGCGTGAGTTCGTGGGATCAGACCCGAAACCGAGTGATCTAGGCATGGCCAGGTTGAAGGTGCGGTAACACGCACTGGAGGACCGAACCCACATCTGTTGAAAAAGATCGGGATGAGCTGTGCCTAGGGGTGAAAGGCCAATCAAACTCGGAGATAGCTGGTTCTCCGCGAAATCTATTTAGGTAGAGCGTCGCACGAATACCCCCGGGGGTAGAGCACTGGATGGGTAATGGGGCCCCACAGGCTTACTGATCCTAACCAAACTCCGAATACCGGGGAGTACTATGCGGCAGACACACGGCGGGTGCTAAGGCCCGTCGTGGAAAGGGAAACAGCCCTGACCAACAGCTAAGGCC